>CAVTVW010000005.1:0-704397 GCA_963738255.1 uncultured Methanocellaceae archaeon
TTTTACGCAAGCCTGAAGCTATTCGAAAGCGGATATAACCTTAAAACTTGAAAAGGGCTTATTTTACAAACGTTTAAGCCCTTCTAAAGATGATATACTGAAGAGGAAAATTTATGTATTGCCCTAAGTGTGGTGCTCATAATGAGGATGCCGATACGATGTGTAATTCGTGCGGGCAGCCGATTAAAAAGGGACGGGAACTGGCAGGCTTTTGGAGAAGGTATGGCGCAAATATGCTTGATATAGCGATCCTGTATATTTTTTTCATCGCGCTGTATATCATTTTCTTTATTGTCGCCATAATAGTATCCTTAGGTACATCTTCAGGGAATTCCAACAATGCGTTTGGGAGTGGCATCGCACTGTTATGCATATGCTTTGTTTATGTCCTCGCTGCGCTGGCCGTCTTACTATACTATACCTGGTTTGAAAGTTCCAAATACCAGGCTACGCCGGGGAAAGTTAGCCGTAGGCATGATCGTAGTCGACCTCGAAGGCCAGAGAATATCATTTCAAAAAGCTCTCATCAGGAACCTATCCAAGATACTTTCCGCACTAATCCTGTATGTCGGGTTCATCATGATCGGCTTTACCGAGAAGAGGCAGGGCCTCCATGATATGATCGCGGGCACGACAGTAGTCATGAAAAATACGGTGTATCTGGAATTGCCTGAAATACCAAAGTAAACAGCGATATTCTTACAGCTGATCTAAGTCAGCTGTAAAACACTATTTTTCATTTAATGTTCAGCCTGTTATTTCATAGGACGATCTCTAAAACACTAATAGGTTAGCCTCGTAAAGAATAGCCTGAAAAATAATATATCATATTAACTAAGCGATTTTTATACAAATACTAAAAAATGATCAGTCGAGCCAATCTTTAATCGGCTCGCCATCATTGATCTTGTTAGCGGTCATGTACGCGTCATACAATACCCATAGCCAGAAAGCCAGTGGCAGCAATAGCGTAAGTAGACAGCATACCATACCTGCGCCCAGGGAGATCATCCACATGAGGATGCTCGTGATCGAGATGATTATGCCTTTCTTGACCTGGCCATTGTATATCTGCCCGAGTCCGAGTAAGATACCGAGCGTCAACATGCCGCCCAATAAGCTTAAGAGCAAAGCCAATAACGGCTTTTTCCTTACAACAACCTTTGCGGGCGCTTCCGCTTTTTTCGAGGCACAAGTCTGCATACCAGCTTACCATCGACTTCCACAGCACACTCGGAACATACGACTTTTCCACAGTTCGTACAGGTGCCGACGCCTTCTGCGTCAGGGTGCACATAACATTTCATCGAGATATCAATCCTAAATCCTTATCCGGACTATCAGGAATACAAGTCGCGCCCATATTAAATAAATTTCGAGCGAAAGGTCTTTTAACGGCTGGGATATTAAAAAAGTAATTATGTCAGCCAGTCTTTTGATGGCACGCCATCATTGATCTTTCTGGCTTCGCTAAATGCATCGAACATGCCGTACAGCCACAGGGCGATCGGAAACATCATAAAGCACCAGCCGATCGGGCTTTGTATGGTCACATAGATTAGCGCTAGCGACACGAGAATGCGATAAACAGGATAATGCCCTTTTTTATCTGGGCATTATAGATCTCGCCCAGCCCTGGTATAACAAGTGATAATATTAGTGATATGACTGGTTCTTTTTTATTCGGGATGATAACGTTAGCCATTTTTCCTCCGTATATACATTGCCGCCCTACACTGTTAGCGACAACGTCTAACTGCTAATAATTAGCTTGCGAGGATATACATGTATCGGCCAGGGATTGTTGTTGCCCATACAACTCGTATGTTTTAGATATCGACTGATAATGCAGATCGGGATGAAATGCGGTGAAATGATCTTACATGCCTATTGTTTGTCTTTTTTAAGCAGGTAAATTAATAGGGCGATCATAACAATTGCAAAAACTACCAGTGCAGCCACCACGATGATACCCATTGTGCCAAAGCATATTGTGCCCATGCATAAGGTCTCGGCGGTATCCGGCGATGGGTCAGACTGAGCGAACCCCTGGCCTATGCTCATCATGCCGGTCGTCAAAAGTAGTAAGGTCGTCAAATAGCTAGTATATCGAGCGCATGCAGTAACACCTATAATTCTATAATATCTCGCTTATATAATAAAAATTTTTCAGCCATGTTCTAATAATCATACCCTACCGGTCAGATCGCATCATGTGAGATAACGTTCAATCCAGATTAAGGCGTACTGAAAATAGCTGTAATATGTGATTAATGAAGGTTTCGCATCAGGGATAAAATAAAGTAACAAAATCTAACAAATATATGCCATTAAATAAACTTGTTATTAATATACAAGCTTTTATTATTAAAATCAACGCAAAGATATATTAAGCCCATACGAAAGAGGTAAAAGTTAAGGTGGTTATTCTTGTACGAGCAAGAAAAGAAGAGAAATTGGAAGGATCACCAAAGACATCTTTTTTAGATAGATATTTCCACATAACAGAACGAAAATCCAATATAAGGACAGAGGTCCTCGCCGGAATGACAACATTCATGACGATGGCGTATATCATCGTCGTGAACCCCCTATTTTACAGGCTGCGGGGATGATCCATGATGTGTCTGGGTAGCGACCTGTCTTTCGGCGGCACTTTCGACGCTCCAAGGGGCTTGGTAGCGAGGTACCCGCTCGCGCTGGCCCCGGATGGGCCTGAACGCCGTTTTGACGTACGGCATCGTTTTCGGCATGCATTTATCATGGCAGATCGCAATGGCACTGATCTTCATAGAAGGTTTAGTCATATATTATCCTAGCGATCACAAATCTGCCAGAATTGGTCATGAACTCCATACCCCGTTGCTCAAAATATCGATCGGCGTAGCTATCGGCGTGTTCATCGCGTTCCTAGGTTTTAAGGATTCGGGCCTGATGGTGGCGAATCCGGATACTTTTCTTGCATTCGGGAGTATGGCAAACCCGGCCGTAATCACTTCACTTATCGGACTTATTATTATTATGGTATTTATGGCCCTAAAATTAAAGGGTAGTATCCTATATGGTATTGTTTTAACCTCTTTCATCGCGATCGCCCTATGCTTTGTAGGAAATTCTATAGGTATAGCGTTCAACATGTATAGTAACTCGGGCAGTTCCAGCCACGGCCGGTACGGCTCTACCGGCGGGGCTGACTAATTTGCCGAGTCTACCGGGTGCAATCATTCAGATACCGAACGCATCGACATTATCCACGATAGGGCAACTGGATATCATGGGCGCATTACACCTAAGTCTGGTAACGCTCATCTCGCTGGTTTTCGCCCTGGGCATGATCGACTTCTTTGACATGATGGGCACATCGTGTCGATCGGTGGCCAGGCCGGGCTAATGGACAAGACGGTAAGCTCCCGCAAATAAAGGAGCGCTAGGCGTGGATGCGGCAGCCGCGATGATCGGTGGCTTCATGGGTAGCAGCTCAAATACCGCGTATGTGGAAAGCGCGTCAGGCGTCGGTGCAGGCGGTAGGACAGGCCTGGCTTCTGTGTGACCGCGATCTTGCTCCTGGCAGCTATGCTATTTGTGCCACTGGCATATCTCATTCCGGGGCGGCAACAGCACCGGCGCTTATTATCGTCGGTTTCCTCATGTTGTCCATGATCAAGGATATCCCCTGGGAGAAGTTCGAAGAAGCCCTCCCGGCGTTCTTGACAATAGTTGCAATGATCTTTACCTTAGCATATCGAAAGGTATCGGCTTTGGATTCATATCCTATTGTATAATCAAGGTAGCGACTGGCAAGTGGAGTAAGTGCACCGGTAAATGGATGTATCGATCGTCTTCGCACTGTACTTTATCTTCGTGTCAATATTATTTAAGCGTGAGGCAATCGCCTCACCTTCTTAGTTTTAGTGTTTGTCATAACATATCTCTCGCAGCCATCAGGACGATGAGGACCAAACCTGTCGCAGTTATCACCGTTAGGTCGGAAAAAGCTGAACGGGTTCAAAATGATTGGTGAAAAAAAGTTGAGGTAAGCGGTAATTTTGCGACGACTGGATCGACGATGGGTCATATTGAACATGATACTGGTTTATGACATGGCTATAAAAGTGCTGGATTGGCTTACGGGCCCGACAATATTGCTTTGTCTGCGTGTATGCTATTCATGCCGTACATGGTCAGGTTATATGCGCCTGTATCCGACGGGCCATCGACTGGCTCTGCATGGCGTTGATCTGACTTACTGTTTCATTATACTGTGCGTTTGCAGTGTCATTCATATTCATGATCGTCTGATTAACAATGGACCACGCATCTAATCCGGTTGTCATCGAGCGCTCCGCGGCAACAATTTGTACATCGGGATAATTATTTCCTATTATAATTATATTAATAATAAAATAATATATGTAGCGGGCGTTAATCATGTAAAAACGGTCGTTTCTTTAAGAAATGTACGCTTTACTTACGCTTATCAGCCGATACAGCGCCTTTGTAGGCCACGGATATCGCCAGGACAGCAATAAATTAAATAACTTTCATCTTTATCTATAATGTGAAGCAAGGCACATGGTAGTGGCCGCTTGAGGGATATATGGGTAATATTGAAGCCTATAAGGATATTTTAAAAAATCTAGCTGACATCGAGAGCTACTTGCTAAAAGAATCAGGGCTTCCCGGTAAGAGGGGTAACATCGAGCTTGGAAAGGCGCTGGCAGAAGTGGGCGACGAGCAGTTGTTCAAGAAATTATTGGAATACACGCCGGATATAGCACCCGTGAATACCCCGCAGGAATTTTTAGCGTTCTGCGGCACCATAGGCATGGGTAAAATCCTTTTGTCAGGTGATACCACGGCTTTTACAGTTCTACGGAAGCAAGCCTCTGACCCGCGATGGAGGACGAGAGAAGGCGTGGCCATGGCACTTCAGATGTACGGGCTCGAGCATATGGATCTACTTCTAGAGGAGATGGAAAACTGGGCCAGGGGCGGTATGCTAGAGCAAAGGGCTGCAGTAGCGGCGTTATGCGAGCCTGCCTTACTCGGCGATAAAACGCAGGTCGTGAGGGTGCTTACAATACTGGATGAGATCACGTCTTCACTTCTGCTAGTAAGTAATAGAAAATCGGAAGAGTTTAAGGCGCTAAAAAAAGGACTTAGCTATTGCTGGAGCGTGGCCGTCGCCGCAAATCCTGCCGAAGGTAAAAAGATGGTGGAAAAATGGTTTTCCAGTGAAGATAAGGATATCAGGTCGATCATGAAAGAAAATCTAAAAAAGAACCGCCTTGAACGCAAGGATCCCGCCTGGGTACAAAAATGGAAAATAAAAATGGGTGTATAGCTCAATTATAAATGACCGAATCAATATATAAGAGGGTGGCCGGTCCCCCTGCCCGGCCATAATAAACGTGGGGGATTGGGTGTTGTGGTGGGTTTGAGGTGGGTATTTATTTGTTAAGGTGTGAAAGGCTCGTTATAGGAGCGCTTCAACATAGCAAACTAGGTGTGCGAAGGCTTAATCATTATCCGCATTTATAGCGGAAATTGTCAACATCGACATCTGAAAATAGACTATATTATTTTTTACTGTTTAAGCTCTATTATGGTCACGAACAAAGACCTCCCTAGCGGGGGTGTATCGGGCAACTTCCATGACCTCGGTACATTAACGGTAATCAAAGAAGGGAACCGGACGACCTGAAGGAGCATTATGTCAGACATTCGCGCGCCATTGAGCCTGCTGGTCATACTGATGGCCGGCTTCTTCATCACCACGATCCGCCTGAGATACCAGCTCCAGGCAGTCAGCGTCTTCGGCACGGTGATCAAGGGAACGGCATTCGGCAGTCTGTTGATGCTCTTGTATTTTAATGACTCTCCTTAGAAAGTGTCGGAAAATCATTGATAATTTTTTCTTCCGGGATCTGTTTTCTACGATTTTTATATGCGTGCCATCTGCCATTTCGATCGTCAGGGACTGGCAGGATCTCGAAGACATGTGATCCTGTCCGGATGACCAGGCGCCTTACATGATCATCGTCTTCTTGTTGCAGGTCCACGAGCTCCGCGCTGGCCAGGCAGACGAGTTCTCCATGGTGAACCAGGATCTAGTACTCTATCCGGTCATCGGGATGTATGGTGAACTGGTGATATAGTACGTCTTTATAGACCTTGGCATCCAAGACCCCGGTGAACTTCATTACCCATGCTTCGAAATGCAATATAAAAACAGATTAGAAAAGAATCGCTTAAGAGCTAGGTAAGTGCAAGATGAAAATATTAAAATCTATATCTGCACCATATTATATAAATAGTAATGGTAAATTAAAAATACTTAAATGTCATAAATGATATTCTGTTGAGTGACGGGGTGGCTGAGTGTTGAGGCAACCGACCCATGTCGGTGCAGGGTAGTTCAAATCTTTCCCCCGTCTCCATTTATTGTTTTCAATAAAGCTCCCGTCAACGAACTAAGTCCTTTGACTATAAGCGGTTATATCGTTAAATAATCGGTATAATAGTTAATTTCACTTTAATAAAAATTGCCATCAAGTATATATAGTTATCAATTAAACGGTATTATAGTAAGCGCTTATGTCCACGTAGGTTAAATGTAAACCGCCTGCCCCCTGGCAAGAGATGTGGCGTTCAATTCCCCACCGTGAGACGCCTTCTAATAATGATAACTTGTTTTCGGGAGTCTCAACATCGATTTTTGGCATCCAGGGGCTTTGCACATAAAGTCTACTTTTTAACCGACTTTTTGTGCAGATTTTAGAATTTATATGCAAAAATGACTTTGTGGCAAAGCCTTCGGTGATTGAACTTTAAAAGGAAACGTTATTATTTATTTCCGGTATGCCAGGAATGTTATGATGGTATGATAGCCGTTTCCTAGGCCGGTTTGCAGTAGTCCGACGGGGTTGTTGAGGCTAAAATAATGTGCCAGGACTATTACGCCTATGAAGGTGCCGATTATACTGCCAATGTTAGCTACAGCGGCAACTATGATAACCTTGAATAACCGGTTCTTGAACAAGCTCTTTAAAGCATCTATCATGCTATCATCCTCATTGCCGAGCAGCGTGCTCAAGTCCTTTATAGTCGGAGGGCGTTGAGTCGCCTCCACCAGGCCTGCTAGCCAGCCGATGGCGATCAAGGGATGAATAAGAGCTGTCATGGCTGGAAACGAACGCAGTGACAACGGATTTCCAGTGACCGCCCACTAGGGCGACGAATAAAGCCGACACGATGCCCTGGATAACAAACAAGACTGCGAGCATTAACAATAATTGTTGCCAGGGTATACCAGACAATAGGAGCAACACGAGGATGAATCCTACGGACAGGATAACGAGCGAGCCGATGATCTTCATCCAGGGAACATGACGCTTCTTCGGGACGATGGAAATGGACTCGATTGACGGCAGTGTCTCCGGATGCTCCAAATACTTTTTAATGCCTTCCCTGTGACCCGCGCCGACGACGCCCAGTACTCTTTTTGTTTTTCCAAGCTCTACCAAATTATGGGCCAGATATGCGTCCCTCTCATCGATGAGCACCGTCGCAGCCGAAGGCGCGAAAAGCCTTAATTCCTCCACCATATCGGAAACATTAGCTTCCTCGGTAATATGCTCGATATCCAGGTCATCGGTGCCAAAGCCCAACGATGCGATTATCAAGGAACCGGTCATCTTGAGCTTTTCCCAGAGGGACATCTTATTCCAAAAACGAGCGAAAGTAATCCCAATGTCCCGGTCTATTAACGCGATCTCTTTGTTCGATCTCTTTGCAGCGTCGATGGCCGCAAGCATCTCAGCACCCGGCTTCACACCCTCTGCGATCCCCACCTTGCGTTGTGTATACGAAAGCATTAACTGTAAAAGGAAAATCGCCAGATTATTACCCTTAAGAAGTTCCTTCACAGGGATCTCCTTTTCGTCATCATTACCCTGAGTTATAGAACGATATCGCCTATCATCAAGCTCCACAGCCACAACATCCGGCTGATAAAACGCTATCGCATCTTCCACCTCTTTAACACTCTTCTCCGACACATGGGCAGTCCCAACCAAAATAACATTATCCTTGATAATCGACGATGCCGAAGAACCCGAAGATAGTACGTCCATCAACAAAGACACAAACACACATCATATTTTAATTTATTCCATAATCTACAATGAAATAAGATGTAAATACCACGACAAATAAGGTTAAGTCGCAATAACCATTCTACACGATATTATGTGCAGAACTGACTTTGTGTGCAAAGCCCATTCAGGGAGTGCCAAAACATAGGGACCCGGATATTTTGACCTCAGTAGCAACAGTTTGGGGGGTATATAGCTTGCGACTTGAAAATCGGGTCCCTACGACTAAATGGTTTATTGTGATAGAATATAAACCTACTCTTTAACCGATATATTTTTTTGTACAATTGTATACGAATAACCAATAAATTGAGCACCCAGTACAACTATATAGGTTAATTATTTATCCTAACGTCCAATTTATTGATTGGAACCGTGTGGTGTGGTATCCTTAAAGGAGGCGTACCGGGCTAACATCACGCGGTCTTGTTTTATCATTAAGTTATTTTAAAACCGAGTTTTAGATCATTAAACATGAAAATATGGGCCAGATAATAGACCAATAATGATATTAACCTAAAACCTCATAATATAATTTTACGTCAATATTAGGGGTTATTAGATGGAGGCTTGCGAGTCTTGATAGAAAATAAAGAAAAAGAAATGGAAACTGAATATCCGGATGACAATACCAATGAAGACGTCGATAATAACCAATCGCCCTTGAACCTGGCCCTCTCGCGAATAGCATTACGCAGAGTCAAGGGGATACAACCAAAAGCGACACCGACAGAAAAGAAGAACTGAGAAGTCGATATAATTAAAATAAATTGGAAGTAAACTTATTTTATACTTTTTCTCAACAATAAACCTCCCAAAATAATTTAAACAATTACTATAATGGAGCGAGTATATACGCCTTGGTATAAATAGGCTTGAATCATTAAAAAAATAGGACTGTCTCAAGGCCAAGGATGATAAGTAGTCAGATAAATAAAGAGTTTATAGAGCTAAGGTGCTTGTATCCCTACTTATTAGACCTTAATTCTGAGAGCCCCCGGTTGGATTCGAACCAGCGACCTGTTGATTACATGTCAACCGCTCTAACCTTGCTGAGCCACGGGGGCTTATCCTACATAAGCAACATGACCAAATGTATACTTAATCATTATTCGTATATAAAACGATAAAATGGCAAATGATCGCGTTTTTACTAAAAATATAGTTTATTGTGGCCGATCAATATATCCCATTTTGTTCATACAAGTTGGGACGATATAGATCATTGAAGTACACGACCATAATATTTCTTTTATTTATTTTTTGGATACTTACGATTTATTTATAATAATTCTTTCAGGTCGCTATTCCCCATTATTTCCTTTTAATACCGGATATTACCGGCCCTTATTGGCTTAGAGGGCAAGAGCACAAAGATTAAGCCATATTACAATTTATATGGTATGGGGATGGAATGTGAGTATACTTTATCAAATTTTAGGGCGTACAAGCTCTGAAAATACTATAAAACTATATAGTCCCGCGCAGAGCGAGCTGCTGCTGTGCCTGAGCAAGCGGCAGGTCGACAACAAGATCGAGGAGCTATGGACTCCTCTTTTAGGTTCCGTTGAACACCAGATTGCCAGGTTTTTGAGCGACGGTCTCATCGAAGAGGCTTCGCTAGAAGAAAAGTTCGATTGCAAGTTCCGCGTAGCGGACATGAAGCAATTGCTTGAATCTCACAGCATACCGGCGCCCGTGAAGGGTAAAAAGTCGGATCTGATCAAGAAATATCTCGATACTCTACCGTTAGAGACGGCTTCGATCGCCGTGGCCGACGTTCGCCTATACCATGCGACGCCGCAAGGAAAAGCGTACATCGAGATATATGACGACGAGAAAGACGCAGCGCGCAGGTCCATGGAGGTCAGCGCAATGGCCTTCCTGATGAACGGGCAGATCAGCCGAGCCGGGGAGCGCATCGCTCTCTACGAGTCTCAGCAGATATTCCCGCGCGGGACGGGCATTGACTGGTCAAAGGGAATGCCTGAGCCGTTCCTAAAGACGGCCGGATACCTGCTGGCGCACAATTATGACGATTTGCCGCTTTCCGAGAACCAGCGCAAGGAAGTCGGAATGCTCATGGCTCTTTCGGTTCTCCTGGGTGAATCATACGAACAGGCTGGAAAACGCCTGCTATCGCTTGATAACGGCGAGTTCACCTGGGCAGTGTTCGGTAACGTGCTACGCACGAACCCATGCTGCGGCTTCGCCGCAACCTGTGACCCGGACGACCCGAAAGCTATCGCAGAACTATATGCGCGTACCCATATTGCCGAAGCAAGCGTGAACCGGGACTTAGAAGCCCTTGATTCATCTCGTATCGGTAAAGGCATACGCATACTTCCCGCTAACGGCGACAACTGCATCAAATGCCACAACAAGCGCCACTTCCTGTGGTCGGAACTACACGAAGTGCCGAAGCTACCCAGGCAGTGGGGCTGCCAGTGCATTTACGCCGTCTGGATATAGGGCCCGCAACGCCCTTTGAAGTATGCCCGGTCTAATTCGCCTCTAACGGGCATCCTATCATATTCAAAATTAAGCGTGTTTAGCTATACGTATTGGCAATATAGTTTGGCGTCTGAATAGTAGTTATGCCGGCCCCGGAGCAAGGTTCAGCATATGCCTCCGTCGGCCGTGTGACTATCGGTTAAATTTCTGGCTAAATGGAAAAACGTCGAATTCTGTCTTTTACTTTATAAAAAATGGTAAGAGATAATTCTCTTGTTTTAATTATTTTATTACTTTATAATAAACTTTTATAAACTATGCAAGCGATTACTCATGGGTGATTTACATCAGTATAATATCGGAATTTAAAGACTTTATAAACGAATATAAGGTTATGGGGCTTGCTGTGGCGTTTATCATGGGGGTTGCTGCAACGTCTTTGGTCACAGCATTGGTCAAAGATCTTATAATGCCTATTATCGGTAGACTTATCCCGGGCGGCGACTGGCAGACTTCAGTATTAACAATCGCATCTATGAAGTTCCTCTGGGGAGACTTCCTGGCACAATTGATCAACTTCATAATCGTGGCGTTCGTTATCTTCCTGATCGCTAAATTCATCATGGGTGAAGAGAAAGTCACGAAGAAGTAACATCTTCCGTTTTATTTTTTAGATGATAGAAGCTTTTATCATCGTATTTGACATAGATATAGCCGGTTCCTTATGCCGATAAAATATGATAAAGCGATAGCGGTCGGGATGGCCGGAATATTACTGGTCTTTATCGCGATCTTCCTTTCAACTGGCATCTTTGGTATCAATATGGCTCCAGCTGATGACCTGAGCAGTCTGATCCTGGTATTCGTCGTAATAGGGGTAACGTTTGTCTGCTTGATCATCATCGGTTTTATTTCGGCATGTGTTTCATCGACCGAGGTCTCATCTCGCAAGGATGCGATGAAAGTTTCAGCAGTTTCAGGAGTGGTCCCGATGTCGATAGTGATCGTTGGCATCATCTATTTGATCCTGTACCTGGGAATATTTGCAGCTTTGCCGTTTGCCATTATTGGGCTGATTATTGCTATAATCGGAGTAATATGCTCTTCCATCGGCGGCGCTATCGGATATGCGGTCGCATGCGCTTACTTCAAGCGTAATACATTACTATAGCCGATATCGTCATATCTTGAGCCAGCCATGTTTATATAATAAATCAATGCAAAACTATACAAATAACTTTTAGCGTAAGTGAGTAGCAGATGTTCGATTTACCCAAGATCCTGGAGATCATCGAAGCCCGTAAGGTAAAGATCGTCGGCCTGCAGTTCCCGGAAGGCTTGAAGCGGCAGGGACCGGCGCTCGCGAAACACATAGAGGATCAGGCGGGCGTATTAGTGATCATCTCTGGTGATCCGTGTTATGGCGCATGTGATATTGACGAGCGGTTACTGGATACGGTGGACGTGCTGTTCCATTTCGGCCACTCGCGTATTTCTGACGACGACCGCATCGTATTCATAGAATATCACCATGAGGTCGATATACAGCATGCCGTAATAAACGCGATACCATTGCTGGGGCAGAAAGTCGGCGTAGTGACCACAGTACAGCATATTCATAAACTGGATGAAATAGTAAAATTACTTTTGACAGCCGATAAGAAGCCAGTGGTCGCAAAAGGCGATTCCCGGATCACATATCCGGGGCAAGTGCTTGGGTGTAATTTTAGCGCTGTGCCCGAGGACGTGGATTCCATTTTATTTGTGGGCACCGGGAACTTCCATCCTATGGGCATTAAGCTAGCCCATAATGTGACGGTCGTCGCCGCCGACCCGTTCACCGGCGAAGCGCGTGTCGTCGACGTCGATAAGATCATGAGACAGCGCTATGCTGTCATGGCAAAGGCCATGGACGCGAAGAAATGGGGAATTATCATCAGTACAAAGACTGGGCAAAAGCGCCTGGAGCTGGCAAAGCGCCTGAAGGAGATCGCGGGCGACGCAGTCCTCATAGCCATAGAAGAGATCACTCCTGACCGTTTACTTAACTTTAAAGTAGACGCATATATCTCGACTGCATGCCCGAGAGTAGCCATCGACGATGCGGGACGGTTTCCGGCGCCTGTCGTGACTCCGGTCGAATTCGAGATGATCAAGGGCTTGAAAAAATGGGAAGACCTGACCTTCGACGAGATCAAAGGCGATTGATCTGATTGCGCTTGTTAATAATACCATAATCCCATGATTTCTTGCGATTACCATCAATTTTTTATTTTTCAGCGTTAGTTGGTCGTTCGTTAGAGAATCTTTAAGTTATTATACAGAAACTTTCATTAATAGATGCTCCTATGGAAACACTCGTTAAGAAATCGCTCATTGTCGGTGTAATCGGGATCGCTATATTAATAGCATTGTCATATGCTATCCTGATGTTTTCCGATTCAGGTACAACCTATCAGCCGGGAGATGTTGTCGCAGGCTGGGCAGTGATGTTCTTTTTTACGATAGGCATTATTTGCAGCGTATTGTTAATAGGAATACTGGCGGCATGGTGGACATATGCAGATTCTCGATCTACAAACGATACAACTAAAGCTTCGCTTATTGCCGGAGTGACGACGATCACCATATTAGCTGCCGCTGCCTTTGCTTTGATATTATTAATAGGAAATAATGCCACATTGTTTCAACTTTTTATTATTGGTTTCAGTATATTTTACATTATCACAGCGATATTCTCCGTTATGGGCGGTATTTTTTATTTATTCGTTTTTCGCAACTTAATTGATTATGTAAAACATAAGCAGGCCATGTTATTATGGTCGATCGTAGCAGGTGTATTACCCGGCTGCATCGCGGCTTTTATCATAGCCATAACCTGGGATCATTTGAACGATTTTCCACTTAGTGACCTATTGATAGACCTTCTTGTTTTTAGCCTGATGGCGTGCTCATCGGGGATTCTTTCGTCGATCTTGCCTATTGGCAGTAATAGGACAGATAATATCATTCCGAAAAATATGATCGCAGGCTCCGTTGTGGCGATCTTAGCTTTGATGGCGCCTATTATCGTCTCGGTCGAAAAGGCAGCGGCTCTTCCAGGCACCTCGGTTATTTTATTGATCATGATGGCACCACTGGCGATCATCAGCGGCATGACGATTGCGATTGTAGGAAGTGCTTTAGTATGCAAAATAGGGCATATCCTAAAGGCTCCTATAAATACAGACGCTCGTAATGATGTGCCATTCTATTGGAATAGTATTAAGATAGGGACCATAGCAGGTGTTTTACTCGCATTATTCATGTTTCTGCCGATACCGATAGCAGCTATATCAGGTGATGCTAAAATTGACATCTATTATAGGATCAGTTCGCTAATGACAATAGTCCCATTTATCCTAGTCCCTATCGTAGAAGCTTATATTGGTTATATATCTGCAAAATATTTTTCCATAAAAACGACTCGCGAAGCTACTGTTGCATCCGGGATCGCGAGCTCGACAAGCGTACTTTTTTTACTTGTGGGCGATATGGCAAACAACATATTACAAATATATTTTGTTCCTTATTTTACACCGGGCAGCGATCTTTTATCGTTGAATGCATATATGTTCATGACAAGAGTCATCATGTGTTATCCATTCGTGATCGTTGCGCTGATCGCGATTGCTATGGCGTCAGGGTCTGTCATGGCCGAAAGCAGGTTCAAGAAGGATGGTGTTTAATGTCCTATAAAAAATTACTTTCTAAACCATAACTAATTATACAGTATTGTCTGACGCATAGGTATTTTATCTTTCAAACGACTATATCATACAGAATGTACTGGCATGAAACGATGGCATAGCGGCTGTTTTTCATGGCGGTAATATTTTTATAGGAGCGACCGGTATTGGTAGTTGAGCGCATGAAAGGTATACTGAAAGGCGATAAAGTCGTCTTGAGCCATGAGGCTACTGAGGAATTGTATAACAACCTCTACTATGGCCGTATCAAGGACGACATGTTAGAGCTGGCTCTTGTCGAGGCAGCATACCTACTGGACCGCGAAAAAATAACGGTCGAAATCGACGGCGTCGAGCGGTCTTTCCGGGATTTTTTCATCGCTGCATCACATTTACAGGAATATTTCGAGCTGAAGTATATAGTATACCGGGATTTGCGCGAGCGCGGCTACTATGTCCAGCCAAGCGTCACTGATTTTCGAGTGTACCCGCGAGGTGGAAAGCCCAGCGTCTCGGCTTCAAAATACTTCGTCCACGTGGTCACAGAGCGCAAGCCGATGCCCATGCAGCAGCTGCTGGCGAATTTGCATGCAGCCGTGAATGTTCGCAAGGAAATGGTTCTCGCAATCGTAGACGAAGAAAGCGACATCACGTATTATGGCGTTAAGAGCGAGCACGTTCGCGGCGGCATGCCATCGCTTGAACTACCACAAAAAAAGAGCGCAGCGACACTTATGCAGGACCGTGTCATCATCTGGGATAGCGAGCTATCACTTATGCTGCACGAGAAGGGTTTTTACGGGAACATGCTCGACGAAAGCCGTTTGCAATTGTCTCTGGTCGAGTCCGCTTACTTATTATCAAAAGGCCTGCTGGAAATCGAGGACTCTAATACGGGAAAGCCTTTAGAGTTGGACGATTTCATCGGCCGCGCAAGATCAATAGACGTCATCTTTGAAGGTAAGCTTAAGGTCTATGAAGACTTAAGGGATAAAGGCCTTGTCGCGAAGACAGGTTTCAAGTTCGGCAGCCACTTCCGAGTCTACGAACAGGTGCTGGACATTAATAAAATACCGCACTCCATATACCTGGTCGATTCGCTGGACTACGATCATATTTTCCAGCTGCAGGACATGTCCAGGTCCATAAGGATGGCCAACAGCGTGCGTAAAGAAATGATCTTCGCCTATGATAAAGGCGGCATACAATATTTCAGCCTGGGGCGCATCAAGCTATAAGGTGTATCCGGATGAACGAAGAATTCACAGTCACACCATGGGACGTAAGCGGTAAAGTCGACTACGCCAAACTAGTAAAACAGTTCGGCACCGAGCCTATCGATGATGCATTGCTGGAGCGGTGGGACCGTATCACCGGCAGCGTGCCGATGGCCTTAAAAAGAAAAATATTCTTCTCACACCGTGATTTAACGTGGCTGTTGGACCGCTATGAAGCCGGCGAAAAGTTCGTCCTGTACACCGGCCGCGGCCCTTCGGGCAACACGCACATCGGCCACCTGATGCCGTGGATGTTCACAAAATACCTGCAGGACACTTTTGACGCGCCGCTATATTTCCAGATGACCGACGACGAGAAGTTCCTGTTCAAGGACACGCTATCCATGAAGGACGCGATGTCCTTCACGTATGAGAACGCTCTCGACGTCATAGCGCTGGGCTTCGACCCGAAAAAGACGAAGATATTTTCCGACATCGAATACAGTAAGACACTGTACAAGATCGCGCTGGAAGTGGCGAAACGCGTAACGTTCTCTACGGCCAAAGCCGTGTTCGGCTTTGACGGAAGCACTAACATCGGGCTCATTTACATTACATCGATGCAGTCGGCCCCGGCATTTTTACCTTCGCTCGAGGCGGGAAAGAACATACCCGTTCTGATCCCTCAGGCTATCGATCAGGATCCGCATTTCCGCGTTACGCGCGACGTAGCTCCCAAGATCGGCTACTACAAGCCTGCGGCCATACACTGCACGTTCCTGCCGAGCCTGGCCGGCTCGGATAAGATGTCCGCCTCAAAACCAGAGACGACTATCTATACGACAGACGACCCGAAGACAGCGCGTAAAAAAGTCTTGAGCGCATTCACAGGTGGCCGTGTATCCGTACAGGAGCAAAAAGAACTGGGCGGCGTGCCGAGCGTCTGCGCAGCCTTCCAGTATTACTATTATATTTTCGAGCAAGACCAGGAAAAGCTGGATGCCCGCGAGCAGAAATGCCTGAGGGGCGAGATCATGTGTGGCGAATGCAAGCAGGACCTTGCGGACCGCGTGGTCTCATTCCTTGAAAAGCACCAGGAGAAACGCGAGCAGGCAAGAGACAAGATTCAAGACTTCATTGTGAGTGATTATAGCGCGGCGTACGATAAATTGAAGAAACCGCAGGATAATAAAGAGGTCGCGAAACTCAAGAAAACAATGAAAGAGTATTACAGCATAAAAAAAGATGACCGGATCCTCATAGAAAAGCGAAAGGACCTGGATAATAACGCTAATAAATAGAAGGTAAACCCATGGATCTATCCTCAAATGAAAAGCTGGTCCTGAAAGCCATTGGCAGGTCGGAGATGACCTCCGGCGAAGTGGCCGAAAAGGCCGGCCTCAAGATCGAGGCGGCAGCCCAGGCAGCTCATATGCTGGCTGAAAAAGGGCTGGCCACGGTCAAGGACGAAGTGAGCTCGGCGTATGAGCTAACGGATGAGGGGAAAAAATATGCCGAAGAAGGTCTTCCGGAGCGGACGATCTTTGACGCACTACCCGAAGACGGCATATCGTTAAGCGAGCTAAAAAAGAAGTTCTCGCCTGCGGCCGTAAGCATCGCCATGGGCTGGCTACGCCAGAAAGGCTGGGCAAAGTTTGAAAAACGTGACAGCGACACGATCCTGCTCCCTCTAAAAGCGGAGCGCTCGTCTGATGAGGTCGCGCTGGTGATCCTTCATACGGGAAAGCCTCAGGATAGCCTGTCAGATAAGTCCATGAAAGACCTGGTCAAGCGTAACCTGGTCGTAAAGAAAGAAGAAAAGGTAAAATCGATCGCGATCACCTCCGCAGGCGAGCAGTTAAAAGAGCAGGGCATCACCGTTCTAGAAGAGATCGGCCAGCTCACGCCTGAAATGATCCAGACCGGTTCCTGGCAGGGTAAGTCGTTCCGTAAGTTTGATATTACTGCTCCGGTGCTGCCGGAATACGGCGGACGTAAACATATCCTGCGCATGGCAGCCGACAAAGTAAAGCAGGTCCTCATCGAGATGGGCTTCAAAGAAATGGAAGGCCCGATGGTGGATGCGGAATTCTACGTGAATGACATACTGTTCATGCCGCAGGATCACCCCGCTCGTACGCAGTGGGACCAGTTCAATTTAAAAAATCCTAAATATATTCATCATTTACCCCGGGACCTTGTCCATAATGTCCGTGACATACACGAGCATGGCGGCCACACGGGATCGCTAGGCTGGAACTACCAGTGGGACGAGACGATCGCGAAAAAGCTTGTATTGAGGGGGCATACGACCTCTCTGACAGCCCGATATCTTGCTCGCTTTAACAAGCCGCCCCAGAAGTTCTTCTCGGTGGCACCCGTCTTCAGGAACGATACCATCGACATGACACACCTGTTAGAGTTCTACCAGATCGAAGGCTGGATCATGGACGAGGGACTGAGCATGAGGGATCTGATGGGGACGTTCGAGGAGTTCTATACGCGCTTTGGCATCAAGGGACTCCGATTTAAGCCGACCTATAACCCGTACACGGAGCCGAGCCTCGAAATATATGGCAGGCACCCGAAGACGGGGCGCATGATCGAGGTGGGCAACTCCGGTATGTTCAGGCAGGAAATGCTGGCGCCGTTCGGCATTAAATGCGACGTTGTAGCCTGGGGATTGGCGCTAGAGCGGCTAATGATGATCCTCTACGGCTATGAGGACATCAGGGACCTTCACGGTCCTTTATGTAACATTAATTTCTTGAGGAGCGTGCCTATACTATGGCGACAGTAACGGTCAACTATCCTGAATTGATCAGGCTCATCGGTAAGGATGTCAGCCTGGACAAGCTGAAGGACGACATGTTCGAGCTGGGCTCCGAGACTGAGGACGTTCAGGGCGACGAGGTGACCTTCGAGGTCACGGCCGATCGTGCTGATCTATTATGCGAAGAAGGCATCGCGATGATGCTGCGTGCCTACTATGGCATAAAGACGGGAATGACCATCCCGGTCGTCAAGAAGTCTGACTATAAGATCATAGTCAGCCGTGAATTAGAGGCCGTGAGGCCGTTCGTCACAGGGGCGATCGTAAGGGATGTACACTTCACCGATGAGTCCATCAAGTCCATCATGCACCTGCAGGAAAAATTGCACGGCACGTTCGGCAGGCGCCGTAAAAAGGGTGCCATCGGCATCCACGACCTTTCGAAGATCAAGGGCAATGAAATTTATTACAGGGCTGTGCCGAAGGACAGCGTGAAGTTCGTCCCTCTTCAGAGCACGGAAGTCATGACACCGGCGGAAGTGCTGGAGCGCCATCCAAAAGGAATGGAATATAAGTTCGTGCTCGAAGAGAAATCCATGGTGCCTGTCATCTATGATGGCGAGGGACTCTTTTCATTCCCGCCCATCATCAATTCAAAGCGCACCGAGGTCACGCTGGAGACGCACGACATTCTTGTGGAACTGACGGGCGAAGACCTGCGGACGATCGACTACATGCTGAATATCGCCCTTTATGCGCTTTCGCTACGCGGCGGCCAGATCTATGGGCTCACCGTCGAATATCCCAACGAGACGCTGGCGAAGCCGGACCTGAGCATGCGTACGATGCGAATAGATGTTTCTCTGGTCAACCGTATTCTCGGGCTAAAGCTGACCGCGGTAAAAATTAAAGAGCTACTTATGAGGATGGGCTACGGCATCGCGGAAACGGGCAGCGACTATGCGATCGTGGAGATACCGCCCTACAGGACGGACATCCTGCACGAGCGCGACCTCGTGGATGACGTCGGCCGTGTATATGGCTTTAACAATATGAAGCCAAGATACCCGAACACGCCATCCATAGGCGAGCTTTCAGAGGGCGATAAGCTGGCGACCGCCGTCAGAGAAGTCATGGTCGGGCTCGGATGCCAGGATACGCTGAATTTCATTTTGATCGGGAAAGAGGATAACTTTTCGAAGATGAACCGTAAGCCAGGCCGCGAGGCTGTAGAGATATCCAACCCGTATACTGACCAGTATAACATCATTAGGACATGGATATCACCGTCTCTCATGATAGTGCTATCCAACAATTTGCACCGTGAGTACCCGCAGAATATTTTCGAAGTGGGTAAAGTGGCACGCCTGGATAGCTTCGAGAACACGGGCGTTAAGGAAGAAGACCACGTCGCCTGCGCGCTTTGCTATGCAAAAGCCGGCGTCAACGAGATCAAGTCGAAGCTCCAGGCACTGTGCTTTAACTTCGGGATGGCGGACTTGCTAAGGACAGAGCCTCTCGATGACCCGTCTTTCATACCAGGACGATGTGGCGCGATTTACCTGGGGGATCAGCGTGTAGGGATCATCGGTGAGCTGGCACCTGAAGCACTAAAGAACTGGGGTATAGAAATGCCGATAGCGCTCTTCGAAATGGAAATAGCTCCCCTGAAGACGATGAGCAAATAACGGGCCATATTAGACATACTACAGCACGAAAGCGCGAAAGCTAACAAATGCGCTTTTGTGCCTGCATCTTTTTCGCGAATCTTTATCATAACTATTAAAGCAATCGTTTTACGTTAAGCTATTTGATGTCAAGGTTCGTAATAATTTACCTGACTTTGTCTGGTAATACAAAAAAGATCGCCGAGGCCATAGCAGAAGGCGCTATGTCTCAGGAGTTGAGCACTACGGTCGTTAATTTCCAGGATACGACGCCAAAACTGCTGCGAGAGGCCGAGGTAGTCGGTATTGGCTGCCCTACGTACATGCATACGATGCATGTAAAGATGAAAACATTCATGGACAGGCTTCATTCAATGCCCGGGAAAAAAGGCGTGGCATTCGGGTCATATGGGTGGAGCGGGGAAGCCCCGTGGCACATCGCGAATAAAATGCGCGAGCTTGGTATCAATGTACTGGATCCTGTTGTTAGAGTCCAGTACGAGCCCAATGAGAAAGAACTTGAATCCTGTAAGCTGCTAGGCAAAGACGTAGCGATGAGACTCAAAAACATGAAGAGACAGGAATCTATATTATCCCAATGATGGCCGGTCATTTTTTGCAGCCATCCATGATTCATATTTTTATAGATCACGGCCAACTTTAATTTAATAATAAAGCCATAGAAAATCAATCCGAAATTTATATACGTGCAAAATTTAATACAATGGTCATTTAGCGATTGATCGATGGCAAAGTTATGACTTTAATTGATGAAAATACGCCAAAATTAACTGAAAATATGTTCAGTTCGCTAGTGAGCACAAATATCATTGGTATATTTATTGCTACCTCAGATGGCCGTATATCAGATGCTAACGATAAGTATCTCGAGATCACAGGCTATACGAGGGATGACCTGACATCGGGAATAATTAACTGGATGGCATTGATGCCGCCTGAACATCGTAATAAGCATAAGGCTGCTTTAAAAGAGCTTTACGAAAAAGGCTATTCCTCAGGCCTTGAAAATGAGTACATACGGAAAGACGGTCGCAGGGTGCCTGTAATTATGGGGGCAGGCCTTCTAGATAATACGAAATCGAATTATATCGGCTTTATCGTCGACCTGAGCAAACAAAAGCGGGTCGAGCAGATCCTTCGCGAAAAGGATGCATTACAGTCAAAGGCAGAGCAGATCGCGCACTTCGGGGCATTTGAGATAAACGTGGAGAATAAGCTCTCGATGTCCTGTTCAGACGAAACTTATCGTATATTCGGTACGACTCCCGAAGAGCTAATTTCTTTTGATTTGTTCTTCAAGATATTGCATCCGGAGGACAAGGCGCGAGTCATAACTGCGATGAGCGCCGCATTAAACGCTAAAGAGCCCTTCGAAATCGAATATCGTATCATAAGAAGAAACGGCCAGACGCGGATACTTTATACCAAGTCAGAGATCGTTTTAAATAAAAGTGGCGAAGTGGCCCGATTGATTGGCACGATCCATGATGTGACCGAACAAAGAGTTTCGGAAAAAGCCCTTATCGACGCAAAAAACCAATCAGAGATCTATTTAGACCTGATGGGGCATGACATAAATAACATCGACCAGGTCGCGAAAGGCTATCTCGAGATGGCGCACGACAAGATCGCCGATACGGGTAATCTGGATAAGACTAATTTGATGCTCATCGATAAGTCGTTAGAATCAATTGAAAACGTTAGTCGGCTGATCGATAATGTTCGGAAACTTCGAAAAGTGCATGAAAAGGACTATCAAATAAAAGAAACCGATCTATGCCAGTTACTTGAAGAAGTACAAAAAGCGTATTCTCGCGATACTGATCATATTGTGACACTAGCTAAGGCGGAGTCAACATGTCCGGTCATGGCTACGGTATATTTAAAAGACGCTTTTGGAAATCTGGTCGGGAACGCCATAAAGCACTCAAATGGCTCTGTATCTATCCATATAGCTCTGACCAGGGTCAAATACGATCAAGGCGAAGTTTACCATATCGCTGTGGAAGACAACGGGCCCGGCATACCTGATATAAGAAAAGATAAGGTATTCCAGCGATTTACTGAGGGATCCAAATTGTCGGGAAGCGGCCTGGGGCTATATTTCGTAAAAACCATTATCGACGATATGTGCGGTCGAGTCTGGGTTGAAGACCGGGTAAGCGGAGACTATACCAAAGGCAGCCGGTTCGTAGTTGAACTACCGATAATAAAAAGTTGAATATGGGCGAATACTACCAGCTTATCAGTTCAATTTATAGTGATTTGTAAATTATAGCGTATCGACATTAGCAACATTAATATTATTATCATGTAATATCATATTAATGTGGTATTAACTATGCCGAAACTAATTGTCATCTATCTAAGTACGTCCGGAAATACAAAAGCTATGGCCGATGCCGTAGCCGAAGGCGCGGACTCCAGGAATGTCGATGCTAAATCCGTGAGCTTCTATGATGTTGACATGGACGAGCTTAAGGAGGCAGACGCTATCGCGCTGGGCAGTTCCACGTTCTGGTACACCATGCATCAGGCGATGGAAAAATTCATCGACCGGTTAAGCAAAGAAAAGCTTAAGGCAAAAGTCGGGGCCACCTTCGGATCTTACGGCTGGAGCGGCGAGGCGCCTGTCCAGATGGCTGAAAAATTGAGGGCTATGGGCATTCATGTTATAGATCCTGTACTCCGTGTGCAATACGCACCCACTGAAAAGGATCTCGACGAATGCAAGCGCCTGGGAAAGGATATTGCTAACAGCATCAAAAAAGAGCTTAAGGAGCAGAAGGTAAACGCTTAAATATGATTAGCGAGCTTTTGCCCTGTGTATTATTCCACCAGGGGCCGTGTATCCGGCAATATAGACCCTGAACGTATTGTACCTGAAGTCGAGTCTTATAATTGGCATATTACAAGAGTCCGATAAAAAAATACAAATAGGAAATACGTGGATAATAGACTATCATCTTTAATTTATTAACGGAGGAAATTTTTTTGTTCCCTAACAAAAAGGTACAGGCCCTTATTGGCCAGAAGATCCAGGTCGAGATGAAAGGCGAGAAGAATATTCTCGAAGGCACTCTCGTTAGCGCAGACGATTATCTCAACCTTCACATGGTCGACACGACCGAAATATTGAACGGACAACGATTAAGGAACCTGGGCTCAGTAGTGCTCAGGGGCAACAACATCATACTGTTAAACCCCGTAAAGGAGTAATCCGGCTTGGCGGCGGATAATATCGAGGATAAAGCGCTAGAACAGATCAAATCGCATGCGAATGGCGTGCTCCAGAGCGACCTCTGGAAAGAGCTGGGGATCGACAGCAGGAAGTGCTCGAGGATCATCTCCAAGCTTGAAGCTGATAATAAAATAAAACGTACCTGGGAGACTGTCAAAGGCACCAGGACCTATCGTATTTCTTATCTGGCTCAAAAGAAAGAGGCGCCAAAGAAGGCATATAGCTTTGACATGATCATGGCCGAGGGCAACGTTGCGCCATGCGTCGGCTGCACCTATGAATGCGAGCCCGATTATTGCCCTGACCTGGGTAACTGGATCGAGCTGCTGGCAAAGGATGAGATCTCGCGTGCTAAAAAGGCTAAAGAAGAACCGGAGATCGTCGAAGAAGAAGTAGAAGAGGAAATCGTCGAAGAAGCACCGGTTCCAAAAAAGATCGTGCACGAAAAGCCAGCTCCTATAAAGAAGGCAGCAGCAAAAAAGACGGTAGCGAAGCCGGCTGAACCGCATAAAGCGGTAGCGCATAAGGCTGTAGCCCATAAAGCTGAAGCCCCTAAAGTTGTGGCTAAAAAGAGCCCGGTAAAAAAGAGCCCCGCTAAAAAGAGCAAAGCTTAAAGAGCTATCACATTTTTATATTTTTAATCTTGTACATCCATTGTTATTCTAATTTAGCGCAAGCTCTGACTATAAGCCAGTTGTATACGTCAGTTATTCAAATTAATAAAAAAATTGTTTCAATTAAAAGAGCTTATATTGCTCTCGCTGTAATTTCGTGGGCACTTTTGTCAGCGTTGATCTTTTCCAGTATGACGCCCATTCTTCCGGCGCATCCCTGCTGACACCGCCGTGTTCTGTGAGACGTCGGCGTATTTTTACGATAACAGGAGTGTTGATCGTCACGCCGGAAACCACTGCCTCACCCTTTGCCAGTGCTGGCAGCACTTCCAGTATATCCCTGCTCATGCCTTCGAGACTGGACGCGATCTGGCCCTGGTCCACCGGGTTAATGATCTTCATTGTGATCTGCGACATACACTGCGACAGGCAGTCGCTGTCCAGCTTAGCAGGACGCTGCGAGACCATGCAGACGCCGATGCCGAACTTACGGCCTTCCGAGAGTATAGTCTTAATAATATTCTTGGATTTGGATTCGCCGTTCTGCGGGGCGAACCGGTGCGCTTCCTCGAGCACGACGAACACCGGGTATGGCAGGTACTTATCGTCTTTCTCCAGCATACGCCCGTTAATCGTGCCTTCCCTGGCCTCGAAAAGACGTTTTAAGAGAACGGATGTGATAAGCTGCTGCTCTTTCTGCGACAGCCCGCTCAGGTCAAGTATCGATAGCTGTCCGACGTTGAATTGTTCTTTTAAAGGCACGTGCTGATAATCATCAAAGATCGCGCGATGCAGGATGTTCGTGTCGTATCTCCACAGGATCCCGTCGATCGTCGACTCGTTATTCGTGTCTCTCAGCACGTTGATCTCGTTCTTGATATCCACTTTACGGAAGTTCCTGCGGTCAGGCAGATTATTGTAAGCGCGGATAAAGAACGTTTCCATCTTTTCCGTCAGGTCCAGGATGCTTAAAAAGTCATCCAGGTCCAGCTCGGTGATCTTGATCTTGATATTGTCTTTCCTGAGGACCTTGACTGTCGGTTGGTAGTCGCCATCCTTGAACTCGTTCAGGTTTTGTATGCTCGACAGCGTCGAATACTCGCCGTGCGGGTCGACAACGAGTACGGAAGCTCTGTTTATGGGCTTTAAAAGCTCCTCGATCATCACGCCTACGGTGTAGCTTTTGCCGCTGCCTGTAGCTGCTATGATACTCAAGTGCTGGCTTACAATGTCTTTCACGCTTAACGATACCGGCACATCGGTCCCCAGAACAGTACCGATATCGGCAGAGCCGATAACGCCATCGTGAACTTTGCTTATTGACTTGAGAATACTATCTTCAGCCAGGTAAATGACTGTTCCGCAATCCGGCATCGTGCGGGGATGTTTGAACTCTTTTAATGACTCGTTAAAATAACCGATGATGGACGCGGTGACCAGGTACCGGCTGTAGTCCTCATTGTCCATGCCGCTAAATGCGAGTATGTCTTTAGGGTCCATGCCGCTGTCCATTAAAAACTCATCCGGATATTGCTTAAATGACTGTGAATAAGAGACTCTGCATAATATGTTGCGCTTATCGTCGACCCAGTGGTCCTTGTACGCGACGAAATCGCCGTTCTTCAGCTTGAGAGATGATATGATGTTGATGTCGTTATTTTCGACGCCCTTGACGATGCCGATCGCTTTCATATCTTTGCCTCGGTGTGTTTTTTAAGCGCCTTCAGCATTTGTCTGCATTCCGGCATCGACTCCGCCAGCATGTCTATCGCACCGCAAATCGCAGCAGCATCGACGCTCATCGATATTTTCTTGTAGTATGAAAAGCTGGGCTTGCCGTCTTGCGTGTGGAACATCCTGATGTCATCCTTTTCCATTGTCTGTACCGAGTCGTTCACTTCGGGGGCGAACGTCAAATTTTGGGCGACTTTTCCATTGTGCTCGTTGCCGATCCCGTTGACCACGAGGTATGAGCTGCGATAATCGCTCGCATACGGCATGAAGATATCCTGTTTTTCCTGCGTTAGAAAAGGCAGGTAGTCCTCTTTTATGCTGTGTCGCACGTCCGTGACAATACCCACGACGTAGCCGTCTTTCGACCGTATCATCACATAGGTGCCCGCCGGTATTCGCGAGACGGGTACGTACCCGTCGTCCGCTTCCAGCGGCACTTTAACGATATACTCGCTAAAAGATTTAACCTGGACAATCGACCCTACCTTCAAGCGTTATTCACCATCTGCTTATTTTTGAATATGTACGTTATACGGATATAAAAGAACGTTGCTAGGATGGCGATTAATTTTAATGTGTAAGCCCCTGTAAAAAAGGTATAAATCCTAATATTGATTAATGGGGCATAAATAAACATTTATATCATGTATATCAATTCATACTAGTTCATGTTGAACTATTCATGGAGATGAAAACGATGCGGAAGAGCGAGATCGACATAATCATACTGGGCATGATGATGGATGGCCCGATGCATGGCTATCAGTTGAAACAATACCTTCAGGGGGATTATTTCAAGCATTTTGTCAATATCAGCATTGGCTCTCTCTATACACGACTATCTCAGTTCGAGTCTGAAGGGCTGATCGAGGGTAAGCGAGAGATCCAGGATAAAGTGCCCGATAAAAAAGTATATTGCATCACGGATGCCGGTAAAAAACACCTGGTAGAACTCGTAGCAACGCCGATAATCATAACGGGCGTCCTGTTGTCGGACCTGAATGATTTTACGACGCATGCGCTGTTCTTCGACCATATCAGTAAGAGACAAAGACAGGACGTCATAAAGCCCTTCTACGATTATGTCAAAGATCAGTTACGACATGCCGACGTATCACGCGAGTCTTTTACATCGCACGGCATTATACTTAGCGAACATCAAGTGCGGACATTAAAGATAGGTAAGGATGTGCTTGAGGATATGGCGATATACCTCGAGGGGTTAATGGATATGGATTAGACCATACCATTATTCGCTGTATCGTTTTCCTTTTTTATATGTGCTTTTTTCTTTATATGTCAACCTTATTGTAGCCATACCTCTCGAAATGCTAAATTATAAATAGAATTAGTAGCATTAGCTCAATATATACTATTTCAACTTGAAATAACATGTGGTAATATATACATATGGGCATGAGGTGTATTAAAAGATGGATACGATTAACGATCTGGTTATCAGCACCAGTAAGCTCACAAAATCATACAATGGGCGACCGGTCCTCAATGGGCTGGACCTGAAAGTGCCGAGGCATTCGATCTTCGGATTCCTCGGGCCCAACGGGGCCGGTAAGACGACGACTATTAAGCTTATTCTCGGCCTGATCCGTCCGACGAGCGGTAGCTGTACGGCCTTCGGCATGGATATGGTCGGCAACACCGTCCAGATCAGGCACCGCATCGGATACCTGGCGCAGGACCCACGATTCTATGAGTATATGACCGCTCGCGAGACGATGCGATTTACCGCCAGGTTCTATTATGATGGTCCGGCGGAAGAGATCGAGGCACGTATCGAGGAGACATTACAGCTTGCCGGTATCGACGATAAGGCCGACAGGCCGATCAAAGGTTTTTCCGGGGGTGAAAAACAGCGCCTCGGCATTGCCCAGGCATACGTCAACCACCCAGATCTACTCATCCTTGATGAGCCCGCCGCGTCACTTGACCCGGTTGGCAGGAGAGACGTGCTCGAACTGATGGATAAGATCCGAAGCCAGACCACGATATTTTATTCGACACACATCCTCGACGACGTCCAAAAAGTCAGCGACGTCGTTGCGATCCTCAACAAGGGCGAACTGGTCGCCCAGGCGCCGATCAATGAGCTACTGGCCGGACATGGTAATGTGACATACAGGATCGTGATCAAAGGCGACGCGGCGAATGTACGATCAAAGGTCGCACAACTACCTTACGTGTCCGCGGTAAGCGTCGCGTCGCAGAATAGCCACACCGCCCTGGTTGTTAGCGTCACGGATGTTAATCAGGCGGAGACGGGCCTGCTCAATTCGATCGTCGCGGAGCATGTAGAGGTCGTCGAATTCGGTCGTAGTAAGCCGGATCTCGAATCCGTGTTCATGAGCTTTGTGGGAGGGAAGAGCAATGCCAGTTAAACAATCTTTAATACAATCGACCAATTTCGGATGGACTGCCGGGTTCCGGAATATGCTACGTAAGGAGAATGACCGGTGGTGGAACCGGAAGTCACTGTTCGTACAGCTTGCGATATGGGGTATCATCATCAACGCGCTGGTCGCCACAGCCCTTTTCATCGTACCATATGTGACGGATGAGGGCCTAAAGCAGCAAATCGCCCACGAGCTATATCACCATGGCATCGTTACGGGCGACCTCATCTACACGCCGGTAACTATTGCAAATATCGGCCAGAGCATGTTCTTCCTGCTATCCAGCATGGCCATGTACATCGGCGCCGTGATCCTTGTCCACGATTCGATCCTGAAGGAGCGTGAAACGGGGACAGCGGCGTGGCTGTTATCAAAGCCATTGTCGCGGAAAGCATTTGTGCTGGCTAAGGTGCTGGCGAACTGTTTCGGCATGATGGTTATCGTTCTCTTCACCCAGGGGGCCATTACATATGTCATGTGCTCGGTAGCTCTCGGCCATCCGGTCGCAGCGCTGCCTTTCCTGGCCGGTATCGGGATGATGGGGGTCAACGTGCTGTTTTATCTCGTGCTTGCTATGACACTGGGCGTGTTTTCCCTATCCAGAGGCGTCACGCTGGGCGTGCCCATCGTTTTAGGGCTTATCGGCGGCATACTGCCCACGCTTCTGCCGGCTGTTGCCCGCATTATGCCGTGGAGCCTCGGCGACGTCTCCCAGGGGATCGTGACCGGTGTCCCGCTGTCCTCGATCGATACGCTGCCGTTAATCGCCACGGCCGTCTGGATCATGCTGTTTATCCTGGCGGCGTTCTGGAGGTTCGAGCGGATCGAACTTTGAAACGAAAACTATGTTGATGGAGGTTTATTATGACAACGAAGATCATTAAAACGGTTTGCTGTCTTTGCGGACTGAGCGGCTGTGGAATGGACGTGACGGTCGAAGACGGAAAGGTAGTGAAAGTCAGTGGGGACAAGGATCATCCGGAAAGTAAGGGTGCACTTTGTGTCAAAGGCCTGGCGGCCATGGAGATACTTTATTCGCCGAATCGCTTGAAATTTCCTCTTAAGAGGATCGGTATGCGAGGGGAGGGAAAATGGGAGAGGATCTCCTGGGATGAGGCACTTAGCCTGATCTCGGAAAAACTGCAGCAGACCAAAGCAGCCTATGGCCCCGAAGCGGTCTGCTTTCAAAAGGGCTCTGGCCACGATAATACGATAGGAGATGTCAGATCGTATTTACATCGATTAGCTAATGTTTTCGGAACTCCAAATCTTGCGACCCCATTCTATAACTGCTATGGCCCCCGGTTACTGAATATGTTCATGATGACCGGAGCTATACCGGCCCCAGATGCGGAAAACGCCGAATGTGTTTTCCTCTGGGGAATCAACCCCATGGATTCTTCCTTAACCCGGCAGATAAAGATACAAGAGGCGGTCAAGAGGGGAGCGAAGCTAATTGTCGTCGACCCCCGGAAGACCAATTTCGCCCAAAAAGCGGATATTCATCTACAGCCGAGGCCGGGTACAGACGGAGCGCTAGCCCTGGGCATGTTAGGGGTCATCGTGGAGGACAGTCTCTATGATGTACAATTCGTATCAAAGTGGGTGGTGGGCTTTGATGAGTTAAAAGCTCTATTAAATGACTATCCCCTCGAAAAAGTTGAAAAGATCACTCAGGTACCTGCGGATGATATCAAAAAGGCCGCCCGCCTCTACGCAGGGACTAAGCCCGCATGCATCTTTTTGGGTAACGGCCTGGACCAGCATACCAACTGCTCACAAACGATCCGGGCCATAACAGCCATGATAGCTATTACCGGTAATCTGGATGCCCGTGGCGGAAACATCATATTCTCGACGGCCCGGCTGGCGAAAAATGCAATAGAGCTACACGATAAGCTCCCGGCTGATATGGATAAAAAGCGTTTGGGGAATGAATTTTTACTTACGAGGTTCGAATATACCAAACTTGCCCATGAGCCTTCATTGGTCCGGGCCATCCTGGAGGAAACTCCCTATCAGGTCAAAGCAATGTTGACCATAGCCGCGAATCCGGTCCTCGCTTCGGCAAATAGTCAGAGGACAAAAGCTGCTATGGAGAAACTTGATTTCCTGGCTGTTGTCGACATCGTCATGTCCGAGACTGCCATGCTTGCGGACGTCGTCCTTCCGTCAAGTACGTTCTTAGAGGAAACTTATTACGCTACCTATGAAGTCGGAGCATACCTGAAGCCTACATATCCGGGACTCCTAAAACTCCGGCCTGCCGTCGTTTCTCCTCTCGAAGAATCCCGGCCCGAATGGCAAATCACGTGTGATCTTGCCAGAAAGATGGGCTATGCAGAATATTTCCCCTGGAAGGACATCGAGCAAGCCATAGACTATGAGCTGAAACCAATCGGGATCACTGTGCGGGACCTTCAGGCTCACCCGGAAGGGATACAGATCCCCGGACCTTCATTCCTGTATATGATGCTGGGTAACAAAGGGGTCCCGGGCAAGCTGCTGATCGGCCTCCTGAACCGGACAATATTCCGGACATATCCCAACAAGTACTACAAGTACAAATTAATGAAATTCATGACACCTTCAAAAAAGGTGGAGATATACTCGAAAAGGCTCGCAGATCTGGGCTACGATGCGCTGCCGGTATACCACGAGCCTTCGGAAAGCCCTGTCGGCAATCCCGCACTGGCTAAAGATTTCCCGATCGTCTTGACTACCGGGGCAAAAGTCCTCTATTACGTACACTCGCAGATGAGGGACATACCATCGCTGAATAAGCGTATGCCACACAATCTACTGGAGATACACCCGGAAACGGCGAAAATGTATGGCGTCGGCAATGGAGATATGGTCCAGATCGACACGCCTCGGGCGAGTATCACCTGTGAAGCACGCGTTACCGAGAAGATCCTGCCACAGGTGGCACAGCTCTACCACGGGTTTGGCGACGCCAATGCCAATTCCCTGACGGATACCGGGCTCCTGGATCCTATCACGGGATCGGCGCCAATGAGATCCGCGCTCTGTCGCATTAAGAAGGTAAACATACAAGGGTAAGACAATCATCGATAAACAGGAGAAAATAATATGGATATAAGAGCAAAAATGTTCAACCGGCGGGCTTCCGAAAGGAAAAGTATGCCGGATACCGTTATTCAGAGCCTGGGGCTTAGCTCCGGGAAGATCGTTGCAGATATCGGCTCGGGAGGCGGATACTTTTCGTTTCTCTTTGCTCAGGTCGTGGGCAAAAACGGTAAAGTGTATGCCGTCGACACAGACCCCAAACTGCTGGACTATGTAAGGAGGCAAGGCGAAGCAATGGGTCTCTCGAACCTACGTACAGTGCCCGGCAATGGTTTTCCGTCATCCATACCGCCTAGAAGTCTGGATCTCGTGTTCATGAGGGATGTATATCATCATCTGGATGATCCGATTGGCTATTTCGCCGGTGTGAGGAAGTATCTCAAGCCGGAGGGAAAGGTGGTAATTATCGATTATAAGGCTGATAACAAAGGCTTTAGCTTTCACTCGCTTTTCAAGCACAGCGTTTCTGCAGCGAAAGTGGGTAAGGATATGGCTGAAGCCGGCTATGAGCAGGAGCGTTCCTTCGATTACCTGCCTGAACAATACTTTATGGTGTTCAAGCCGGTGTTATCAGGTCGAAGTTAAGTACCAATTAAAAATAAATGATCGCTCATAGTAGGCTTCGATATATGACACTCAACCAAACCATGTATGTATATTGGTGACCTATTATGATCGCTTTTTAATATAAAATCTCTATTCTTGCATTTGTCAGGGCCGCTTTACACCAATGACTTTAAAAGGAAGCCCTGATGATGTCAACTGTGCTGGGATCCAGGTTTACTGTGGATGCGCCCAGGCATGCGAACGATAGCGTGCTGCCGTTTATGTTCGCGGGCAGGTATACGAGGCGCTGTGCTTTCACGATGCCGAACGTGAACTTTCCGTTATAGCGTTTACCGACATGTGTCAGGTAGCTGCCAGCGTTGAATTCCGCCAGTTCCTTGCTTCCTATGGGCGGGAATATCTTCGTGCCGGCGGGCATTGCGTTCGGCGCTATGTTCATCACGAGTTCCTTGATATTCGACCCTGTCATTGTGGTCTCTTTTCCCGAGAGGCGGTCCATAAGCGCGGCTTCGCTGTTCGTCTTGAAAATATCAGTCACCGGCTCTTTTACCATGGGATAAGTAGCCGCGACGAGCAGCTTATCCTCAACCTTCACTCCTTTTGCCCAGATGATCGCACCTGTTTTAAAAGTATATGTCAGCGACACTTCCCAGAACGGGATGAATATATCTCCGGACATGCCCATTGAGTCTATCTTGCCCAGCCCATTTTTAGCCTCGACAGCCCGGCACCAGCTCTCGATGAGCTCTTCGCAGGCGATCTTATTCTCGACATGGAACTGATCTAACGTCGCTACGTATTTCTCAAGAAAAGGTAGTATATCTACAGGAGAATGTCCGGCGCCGGTCAACTTGGATGCCGTCTCGTTGAGCCTCGACAGCGCCTTCAAAGCACATAACTCACCCGAGATCGCCGGGCGGTATATGGCGCTGCTCACTGACCGTTGCACCTCTTTCAATGAATCCTCCAGCTTCGCGATCCCTTCTGCTGCCAGCCCGGCGCAACCTGCAGTATCGCCCCTCATGAAGCGATCCAGTGCCCGGTAGCCTTTATAGAGCCCTGTCATGCGAAGGTATTCTACTTTTCTCTGCGGGCACGCCTCGAGTATTTTCAGCATATTCTCAAAGTTCTTTTCCAGGAAGCTCATGTTGTCTTTTTTTGGCAGGAGGTCAGCCATGATCAGGGCATACGAGTAGAGCGTATACGTGCTTACGACCTCATCGTAGAATATCCGGTCGTCGTCATTGGCGGCGAGCTGTTCTATGCTCTGCACGCGTGCCAGGTTCTCAAACGCCTTTTTAGAGCTGTCGGGGCTGTTGATACAGATTGATGGAGAGAACGGCAGATAAAACATTCTGTTAGACAGCAACATCGCCAGGTGGGACTTCATGGCGATGTAGTCAGTCATGATTCGCGGCTTGACGTTGAAGACGAAAATATTATGCCTTGCAACCGGGTCCGCCGTGACGCTTCCCACAGCGCTCGACGGTATGAGTCCTTGTAGCCAGGCGTATATCTCTCCACGGAAACTCTCGATATACTTTTGCGAATCAATGAGCTTCTGTGTGGTTCCACAATATTCACATTTTATGTATTCTGAGCCATTCCCTGAATGAGGTAAAGGCGCGCCACAAGTCGTGCATTTCAAGGAGATTATGGCCATACTGTCAGGTGTCTGTGCCATGTTATCTACCGAGTATTGATGCTTCTACGGCAACTCGCGATCTCCTTCTCGAGCTTCTCGCGCATTTGTTTCATTTCCGCCATTGCGCGGTCATAATACACCTTTGATACACGGTCGGCGATGCTTTCGGAGAGCAGTGACATCGCACCATAGCATCCATTACATACGACCACGGCGTCATTCTTCAGGACAGCCGGTGTCTCTGAGTTGAACTTTCCTGAAAGATAGGGTGTTATATATGATCGCAGGTGAACGAAATTTACCTCTTCGCCTTGCATATGCCTGCCGCAGACCCAGCATTTGGCCATGGAGACCAGCTTTTTCGTGCGGCCCTCGATCATGTCGTGCATGCCTTTATCGTTAATCTGGTTGAAATACCCGAGCGCCTCAGAATAGTAATCAACCGCCTTTGATGGGTCATTTGACTCTTCAGCACGGCCTTTGCGCATACGGGATAAGCCCATGAACGATATGGCACGATTGAATGTCGTAGTGTTAATGTCGAACAAGCCGCCTACGACTAGCTTTTCTCGGCCGAGGCCCAGGTACTCCTGCGCCAGCATCTCATATTCGTCAGCGAGTATAGTGTCAGTCAGATTTACATTAAGGTCCGGGGTTTTTAGTGTCGCTTCTTTTGACAGGAGCACGATCTCCTGCATGATCTCGCCGGCCTTCGCCTCGTAGGGTATTTCCAATATTATTTCCGGATTAAGTTTTGACATGGCAAAAGAGCACATGTTAAGGTTATCCAGCGTGTAATTATTCTTAGTGATATATAATCGTGAGAGGGCCTTTGCTATCGCCCCGAGCTCTTTCATTGCAGGATCGCTCGATTCGGCACTTAGCTTTTCTACCTGATCATAGTGGCTCGCCGCGTCTATCCATTTACCCTGGTTCCGCAAGTTTATCGCATTGTTCCACTCGATCTTGATCCGTTCATCCTTAGACTTCCACAACTGCCATGACATTAGGTAAACCCTCGCTTTGTATAGGCATGGTCCATATTAAAACTATTGATAAGGCTGTAGTGCTCTTTGGTTTAAGCATAAATTCTATTTATTATGGTATTATATACACAAATTTACCATACTAATAATAAAAGAATATTATTCTATTATAGTCAGGTGATTTTATCAATATGCGAAAAATAGTCTTTATTCTAACTAGTTTAACTATCATATGCTTAATTATGGCTATTTCTGGTTGCATATGCACCGACACTGGAAATCGTTTATCTCCGATAAGCAGTACCGATAGAGAACGTAATACCGAAAAAAGAATATTAAAACCTTTTCTTGAAAATAAAAAATAATGGATTTCTATTCTATATTTTTATAAGTCCTTTATTGATCTTGTCCGCTACTACAAAAGCATCGTACATAGCATAAAGCCAGATAATTAGATACGTGACAAAACCGCAGGCTACTGTCATTAATATAACTGAAAAGACAAATCCGATGAACAATGCTAAACCTTTAGCAGCCTCACCATTATAGACCTGGCCCAGACCAGGTATAAAAAACGATAGAATAACAGATAACAAAGGCTCTTTATGGGTTGCTGACATAGTCGTTGGAACAGCAGCTCTTGTAATATTATTATTAGCTATGTTCTGGCCGCAGCTCTTACAAACGATCTTGCCGCCCACTTCCATGGCGCAATTCGAACATATATTCTTCCGACAGCTCGTACAGACTCCGACAGCTTCCTGTTCCGGATGATTGAAACACTTCAAAATTAACACCTTGCCTAGCAGACCATTGCGTCCACGCATTATAAAACTATCCCGATCGCCAATAATGACGAGTAAAGCGTCTTCACAATTTTTATACTAAAGAATTATCGATTATTAACAGAGGCCGTTATCTCTAAATTGGCCTGAAAAAAATAGATAATACAAAAGACACCAGAGGACTGTTCATATCGCTTCTGGTGTCCTTTGTATTATTTGTGCATTTTTTAAACCTTTATCTCTTCCTCTAGCTCGGGTTTGTCCTTCTGTCCCGGCATCCACCAGTTGTATTTCTTCATAAGCGACATGATCGCCGGTACCACGAAGAGCAACATCACAGTTGCGTTCAATAGTATGCCGAAGAACAGGACGAATCCCATTTGTTGCATCATCTGCATCTTTGAGAGCATCAGCGTGCTGAAGGCTCCGCCCATGATCAGTGCGCATATGGCGATGATCGTGCCCGTCGACTTGACAGCCTTTAGGATAGCATCCCGGTCGCTTATGCCCTTGAGCTTCTCTTCGCGGACGCGTGACACCAGGAAGATGTCGTAGTCCACGCCTGTGCCCATCAATGCGCAGAAGAGCATGATCGGCAGCATGAAGATGATGACCTCTCCCTGCCAGTACTGGAAGACCAACGTGAACGCCGCCACTGTTATTAATATGCTCATCGAGAGCGTTATTAACATTCGTAGCGACATGAACAGCGACCTGAACAGTATCAATAGGATTATCAATATTCCTATGACCACTATCGGCAATATGATGTAGAATCCGTTCATCATTGCAGACTGCACGTCGTGCGTCATCGCCGATTCCCCACCTACGTGGACGACGGTGCCCTGACCTGCCCCATTGGTATAATCATTGAGCATTGAACGCATATTGTCCAGGGTCTTGTAGGCTTCATTGGAGAACGGAGAATTTGTGAACGATGCATATATGATAGTCGTTCGATCATCATGTCCGATTGACCCCTTCATGTTGTTCATGTAGGCGGCCTGCTCTGCAGTCGAATAAGTAGACAGGTTCTGGTAGTCTATCGCGGTGCCCTGCGGGCTGGTTATTGAATAAACCTTGTCCACTCCTTTGATATTTGCTATACTGGAGGAAATATCTTTAATACGGTCCAGAGCAGCAGTCGATCCTGCCCCTGAATTATCCGTGATGTTCACCGGCAGAGTGACCATGATCATCGTCCGATCCATAGTGCCGCTGCCCATGGAATCAGTCAGTATCGTGTAGCCGACCTTGCTTTCTACTCCGGTCGGCAGCATTGAAACTGTGTCCATGCCGGTGCTCATCTGCATGGCTACGTATATGGCCGGTATGGTCAGCAGTATGGACAGTAGCACGATTATTTTCGCGTGCTTTAGCCCGAATTTCGTTATTGTATCCCAGCTTCCGGTCAGTGTATATTTTGGTTTATTGTTGTATAGCTTGTTTGGCCAGAACATTCTGTCGCCGACTAGCATAAGCACGGCAGGGATAAGCGTGAGGCCAGTAAGCATGGATATGAGTATGCCTAGAGAGACGCCGATGCCCATGGATACGAACATGCTCTGGCCCGAGAGGATCAGTGCACCGAAGCCCAGCGCCGCGGTCAGGCCGCTAGAGGCGATACTCTTGCCGGCATGCTCTACCATGGCTATGACTGAAGCTTTTACGTCGTTTCCATTTCTTCGCTCCTCAGAGTAACGGGAGAGCATGAATACACAATAGTCGATACCTGCGCCCATCATGAGGACTACCATGAACGTCAGGACGATATAGTAGAGATCCATGAAGTAGCTGACCATGGTCACGGCGCCCATGGTGGCGATTATGGCTATTAGTATTGCCACAAGGGGGACAAATGGTGTTAGTATCGACCGGAAGTACAGAAGCAGGAGCACGATCACGACCAGCACGGTATATAGGTCAATGTTGCTCATGTCGTCCGTCGACGCAGCCTGAGTATCAACATTCATTGCCGCAGAACCCGTCACATAGGCGTTAAGGCCGCTGTACCCCCCGCTATTCTTGATCTGAGATATATGGCTACGCAGCTCATTAATATCATCCGTTACGATCTTCGTGTCCCGGACCGGATCAGCATCAAGCGTCACAGCATAAATCGTTACGTTGCCTTTTGCCATGCTACTGATGACGTCGGCTGGCAGCACCTGGGGGTTGTTATACTCATGAGTGGCTGCCCAGTTACTCGCGTCAGCCTGAAGCTGGGCATCGGACAGGTTCGGTTCAAGGCTCATCAGGTAGGTGAAATAGGAGCTGTCACCAGTCATGTTGAGGTTCTTCATGACCATCGTGACGACAGTCGCCTTAAGGGCATCCGTATTCGCGCCTGCGCCCGGTACCATGCTGACACCGGCGACACTGCTGGTGCCATTGTTGTCTGTCACGTTCGTCGCGTTTGACTGGGATAGCATGGCCGCTTGCATGCCGTCGTACGCCGCATACATGTTCTTGTAGAGTGACGGAGTCATGCCGACGAGAGCCATCCGCTGCGCACTATAGACCGAAGCGGTCCCCGTCAGGTTCTTGATCACAGTATCTTTCGTAACAGCATTATCAAGGGCGTTGACGAAGCCCATGGTTGCCGTACTATTGTCAGACTGGATGACCGTGATCAGCTGCGTTTGAGTAGATACTGACTGGGGGAACTGCTGGCTATAGATATCCTGTGCCTTCGCAGAATCCGTATCCTTTGGCATGAAGCTGGTAGCATCATATTTCAGACGATCTGAAAGATTCATCGCAAGCGGTGCCATTATAATAAGTATAATCACCCATATTGCGATGATTACCCAGGGTTTCCTGGTTATGAACTCTCCTAATTCCTTAAACAATATACTCACCTAATATCAAAAATACCAGAACAGTACGATTATCGAATCATTTTGCTTACTTGATCTCTATCCATACGGTAGCTATTATTGAGTAATCGCCTATCCGAATTAGTAAGTGCATTTACAATGCATCCTTAGGAAGCGTACCCACAATAAATAGTTTGGGTATTGAGACTAAATAGAGAAATATAAAAATAAAATATATATTATTACATTAACCGATTTTCAGCATACACTCGATTTAGTTTTTAATTCACCAGGGGAAAGACAGGCCAGAGTAAAAGAACTTTTGAGAGGCTGGAAGAATCTCCGGGTCAGTTAATAAATATTTGAGATAATTTGAACAGATCATAAGAAATTAATGTATTATACCGGAGAATCGAATAGTTTTTATTATAATAATATTAATAGTAGTCTTAACAGCAATTTGATAAACGTATTTATGAGGCCGATTACCAACACATCCGGGGTCAATAATCAAGATAGTACTAATCATCATAAGCTAGTTATCCCTTTGGCGCTTGTATCGTTGGTAACGATCCTCCTTATGTTTATTTTTGAGCTCGATCAGCGCAGAAATAAAGAAAAAACGTTACAGGAAAATACGGTGGTGCTGAACGATATATTACAAGGCTCTCCGATCCCCCAGTTTGTCATCGATAAAGGCCACCGTATATTATACTGGAATCACGCCATGGAAAAATACAGCGGGATCAAGGCAAATGACGTCATAGGCACGGATCAGCATTGGAAAGCATTCCATGATAATAAAAGACCGTGTATGGTGGATCTCCTGGTCGATGGGAAAGAAGACGAATTTTTCATGTGGTATGGAAAAAAGTTTAATAAATCCGTGCTGGTTGATGGAGCTTACGAGTGCATTGACTTTTTCCCCTCAATGGGAGAAAATGGAGCCTGGCTGTATGAAACCGCTTCGGTAATCCGCGATTCCCTGGGCAATATCATCGGGGCCATCCAGACCAATGTCGATATCACCGAGCGTAAGCTGGTCGAGGAGGCATTGCGCGAAAGCGAGCGAAAGTTTCACGCTATTTTTGACCAGTCTTTCGAGTTCGTCGGGTTAATGACAATTGACGGCACGCTCATAGAGGCAAATAAAACCGCTATGAATTTCATCGGAGCTAAAGAATCGGACGTTATAGGCAGGCCATTTTGGGAAACCTCCTGGTGGTCGCATACCCCGAGACAGAGCGAAGAAGTGCATGCTGCCATAAAAAAGGCTGCGAAAGGAGAGCTAGTGCGTTTCGAAGCGATCCATATCGCCGCGAATGGGAGTCAACATTGCTTTGATTTTTCCATAAAACCGGTGATGAATGAACTTGGCCAGGTCGTACTTCTGATCCCTGAGGGTAGAGATATCAGCGAGAGAAAGCGCGCTGAGAAAGACTTGCGGGAGAGCGAGGAAAAGTATAGGGAACTCGTGGAGAGCTCTAACGTAATTATATTAAAAATGGATAATCATGGTAATATCACCTTTTTCAATGATTACGCGCAGCAATTTTTTGGCTATTCCGAGCCTGAAATAATCGGTAAAAACGTTCTGGGCCTTATCGTGCCAAAAAAAGATTCATCGGGGCAGGATATGAAGGTGGCCATGAAAAATCTGGTCACTAATACCGGTCGATATGTGCGAAATGAGAATGAAAATATGCGCCGTAACGGCGAGCGCGTGTGGGTCTCATGGGCTAACAAGGCAATTGTGGATGAGTCAGGAGCACAGGTCGGAGTGCTATCAATCGGGAACGATATCACGGAGCGTAAACGCGCGGAAGAAAATTTGCGCCGGACAAATCGGGCATTAAAAGCCATTTCGACGTGCAGCGATGCAATGGTGCATGCGACCGATGAACTAGAACTATTGCGAGATATTTGCCGGATCATCGTTGATGTCGGCGGATATCGAATGGCATGGATCGGCTATGCCGAGAACGATGAAAATAAGACCGTCCGCCCTATGGCGTATATGGGGTACGAGGACGGGTACCTGAAACTGGTCAAGGTCACGTGGAAGGATACGGAGCGAGGAAGGGGCCCGGTTGGCACGGCGATCCGGACTGGCAATCCCTCTATCATCAGGTATACGCTGACCGATAAGACATTCAACCCGTGGCGTGATGAAGCCTTGAAACGCGGCTACGCTTCTGTTCTCGGCCTTCCCCTGGTCTCTGGCGACCATATGTTAGGCGCTTTGTCGATATATTCCGACAAGAATGATGCCTTCGATGCCGAGGAAGTGACATTATTAAAGGAGCTGGCCGATTCTCTTTCTTACGGTATCACTGCCCTGAGAGACCGGGCACAAAGAAGCCAGGCGGAGAAGGATCTTAAGAATGCAAAAAACCAGGCCGAACTATATCTGGATCTTATGGGACATGACATCAATAATATGAACCAGATTGGTATAGGGTTCTTAGAGCTTGCGTTAAACACCCTGGACCTGAAAGATGATGCACGAGGCTTAATATCAAAACCGCTGGAGGCGCTGGAAAGTAGCACGAAGCTCATCGATAATGTTAGGAAACTCCATCGTCTAAAGAACGATGTTCGAAGGTTCCATATGATCGATGTGGGCCACGTTATCCGCGAGGTCATACCTAATTATTCACATGTCTCCAATAGAGATATTAACATTAATTTTTCCACCGATTGTATTTGTAGGGTAATGGCCAATGAGCTGATAAGTGATGTATTTTCCAATATTTTGGGTAATGCGATCAAGCATTCCAGCGGTCCGTTATCAATAAACATATTTTTAAATAAAGACACGATGAATAACATCGATTATTGTAAGGTTATCATAGAGGATAATGGGCCCGGAATTCAGGATGAAATGAAAGATAAGCTATTCTTACGTTTTCAGAGGGGTAGTACAAAAGCAAGTGGCAAAGGCCTGGGATTATTTCTTATCAAGACGTTGGTTGAAGACTTCAACGGCCTGGTATGGGTCGAAGATAGGGTGCCCGGGCATTATAATAAAGGCTGCAGGTTCGTGATCATGCTACCATTAATAAAAGAATAACCATGCTCTCATGATGTCTCAATGGACCTTTGCTAATTATCTACAGTATTACAAAGAATAAACTATTCAAGTGCACAAAAAGTAACTTGCGACAGCTTTAGAGATGCTTATTAAGCTCTTTTGCACTCTTATATATCTTGATCTTATTCTGTTCCGCGAAGGCGTCGAGCATTCCGTTAAAGCGTTCCGCGTCGCCATTCCCGACGACCGTATATTCATGGGCCCTATGTATGATGTCCGGATACCCGGGCCGGATGATGCACTCTGCCCTGACCACATCCGCGACGTAGTCGGCCATTCCTGCTTCGAATGCCCATCTCGGCATCTCTACTTTAGAGGGCAGTCCGCCGCTGGATTGTATATAAAAGAACGCGATTGAGTCCTTATACGGGCCATAGAGGTCCAGAACTGACGGGTTATCGTTAGTTGCATCATTCAGTTTCATACGGTCGTCGCGGTCCGATAAAAATGCTCTTGTACGGTCACCCCATTTGAACAGGTCCTTGATCAGGAGCGCATCGGTCAGGTGTGTCGTAGGCCTGAGCTTAAAGTGCTTTTTCATCAAGGTGACAATATCCTTATTCAGGGACATGTCGGTGTATGCAGCTACCGGCGTGCGTGTCTCTTCAGACGCTTTTAGTATTTCCACGATAGAGTCTGCGTATTTCTGGCGTATCTTATCGTCGAACTGGTTGATGAACGATATCACCAGCGAGCCGTCTAGAAATACAAGCTTTCCAGGGTTCTCGTGCATGGACCGGATGATCTGCTCGCATTCCAGCTGGTGGCGTCGCAGGCTAACGGGCGTCTGCGAATATGCGGAAACACCGTTGTAATCTTCGAAATCTTTTGGGATAATGATCGATAATTTTTGGGATGCAGAAAAGCCGTCGAGCCCGGTATGCCTGTTGATGACCAGCCCCGCCTGCGCTACGCCTATCGGTACCGAATATCGTCGGGACGGTAGGATCTGGCTGCCGTCAACTGCCGCAATAGTCTGGTCTTTGAGAATTGACAGCGCCCAGTCCGTAGCCTTTGACCGGCTGGCGAACTGCGGTTTAAACTTTCTCATGAATGAGCCTTCTTCAAGTACTTTACTGCCCGAGTACCTTCCAAGGTGGTCGTTAGCGCTCTTATCCAGCGTATCCATCATCGGCAGCTTTTCCCGGTAAGAATCCATCAGGTCTGACGCTTCCTGCTCAAATCCGATGATGTCGTCTTTCCGATCTGACAGCTCATTCGAAAGTAGTTTGAGGTCTAGCATATCCCGGTCGCCTCCTTACTATGCTCTTGCCTTCGGTCTTCTCGATCTCTATGACGTTCTCAAGGCTGGCGTTAAATGTATCGTCGTGCGAGATGATGACCATCTGTCTGAAGTCCTTTATGCGCGTGATCTCCTGCGCCAGGTTGTTGCGTCGGCCTTCGTCCAGGTTTTGCGTCGGCTCGTCCAAAAAGACCAGGTCGCTGTTTGTGAGTATCTTCAGGATCGCGAGCCTGACCGCGAGTGCCGCGCTCATCTGCTCGCCGCCGGATAGCTGCTTGAACGTCTTCTCGCGGCCTTCCTCTATGAGGATAATATCATAATCGTCCGCCCACTTGATCTCGATCCGCCTGTCGCCGGCGATCTCGCAGTACATGTCCGTCGCTTCTTTTGATATAAGCTCGATGAACACCCGGATCACATTCGGGCCGGCCATCCTTATGACGTCCCTGACGCGCTCGACGAATGCCATGTACTGTGATTCCGCTTCTTTTTTCTCGCGGATCTCGCCGATCTTTTTCAGGCATTCCTCCACTTTCAGAATGTCAGCCTCCACCGCCTCGAGCCGCTTCAAGCCGGCGTTGATATTGGCGGTGATGTCAGCAGTCTGTGTCAGGAGTGTCTCGTATCTAACCTTGATATCGGCGTGTGTTTGTGTGTCATAAGCGGCGCGCTTTTCGTCCATCGACTTGTTCATCAATGTATGTTCTGCGGCAAAATGAGCGTAGTCCGCCTTTGCCATGTTAAGGGCCCGGTTCCAGTCATCCTTATTTTTAGCCAGGTTGATGTTTTGCTGGTATTGCTCGTAAGCAGGCTTTAGCGATTCGATATCCAGGCCGAGCTTTTTATAGCTGGCTTCAATCCCCTCGTATTGTTTTAACGAGACGATCAGCGCGTCGCGCTCGAAGCTGTCTTTTTCGATCTCGGACTCGATCTGCGCTTTTTCCGCCATCAGGCTTTCTCGTTTTTTCAGCCTGTCGAGCTTGATCTCTCGCTGCTGTTTCGGGTTGCCTAGCTCTTTTATAGCCTGTATTACGTCGAGCGCTTTATTTTCAAAGCCGGCTTTTTCGGCTTCCAGACGCTTCAGGTTTTCTTCGAAATATGCCGAGAAATCAGTCACCGACTTACATTCGACGTCCATGAGCAGCGGGCACATGTTGCCCTTGCTTTTCTTGACCTTCTCCATGCGTGATCTTAGCTGAAGGATCTCGCTTTCTTTTCCTTTGACCCTGGACATCAAGTCTTGTTTTTGCATATCGAGCTTTTCTTCCTGTTCCACCATGGGTTGAAGTGCTTCGACGTCTTTCTGGAACTGGTCAAGCTCCGTCAGTGATCTTTTACGCTCAGCAAGCCTTTTATCGCTTGCTTCGATCCTTGATTCCACGGACTTATGCTTTAGCAGAATATCATTACGCATGTCACGCCGGGCGTCGACCTGCTTCTTTTCTTCCTGTTTTGCGAGGAATCCTTTATACCCGGCCTCACTTTCAGCAAGCTTTTTAATGGCTGCTTCGCATTTTATTAGCTCAGCCTCGGATCGTTCCATCTGCGATCGCTTATTTTTAAGTTCGGCATCGATAACCTTCAGGCGGCCGTCAATGTCCTTGATAGCCTTTTCAAGGTCGTCCATGCCTGCCTTTTTTGCTTTTACGATGCCTAGCTCTTCTTTTCTTGCGACACTCTCGGAAAGTAGCCCGCTTTTTTCATGGGTCAGTGTTTCTTTTTCCTTTATGAGGTCATTCAACTGGCTTGCCTTGCCTTCGTTGAACTTGATCTCCTGCTCCATTGAGGAGATTCGCTTCTCCACGAGATTTTTTAGCGCAAGTAAGTTTTTAAAGGCGTTATCGTACTCATCGACATGAAGCAGAGGGCCGAAGATCGATTTACGCTTGCTCGGGCTTTCCAGGAATTCCGAGACAAAGGTGCCCTGGAGTACGCCGACCGCGTTATCGAATAGCGACCGAAGCTGCCCGATATCGTTCACTTTGTATCCCAGTATCTCGCAAAGTTTCGCTCCCACGTCGTCTTTGCCCTCTAGTTTCGTGCCGAAGCTGTCGATCAGGTTGTATGCCTGGGATGATCCGCACCTGCGTATGATCGTATAGTCCAGTCCGTCCGCGCCTGTGATCGTCACGATCACTTCCCCGGTCTTCTCGCCTGTACGGACGAAATCCGACTGGTTGTACGGGAGCGAGTCGAAGAGCGCATAGCCGATGGCTTCCAGGACTGTTGATTTTCCGGCGCCGTTCAGCCCGAAGATGCTGGTGATGCCTTCGCTGAACTCGACGATGTCTTCGCTATAGCTTTTGATGTTCTTGAGCGAGACGCTTTTTATGATCATTCGCGCTTCCTCCAGTCCCACACACTTTCATTTTCAGATACGGGCGCTTTTTTAGCTTTTTTAGTGGTGATCACGGCTTTGACCGGTTGTTCTTTTTTTGCCTCGAATATCGGTCCGTCGGAAATATCGGGGCATATTACGGATGTCTCCGCAGCTTTTAGCGGGGGCTCTGGTGGCGCATGCTTGATCTCTTCGAAAAGTTTCCTCAACACTTCATCCATTGTTTTCTCGTCTGCACCCCGGACGGCCAGGTCCTTGATCTCGACGATGGACTTCGTGAAAAATTCACTGTGCCTCGATAGTATACTGTCGGAGAGCGCGAGCTTTCTGAATATTTCTCGCTCGATTGCCTGCCGGTCAAGCGAGTCCGAGTCCAGCCGCGAGATAGAGAACTCATCGTTCAGGAGGTCAAATCGGAGGTCTGCATGAAGCGCATTCGTGGCCGTCCTTATGATCTGACGGATCTTTTCTATGTCAATGTTGGACCGGTCGAAATTCAGCGTTCCGTGCAAGATCACGTTCACGATCGGTCCGCTCTCGTTCCCGTACCTGTCCAGCTGTTTCTCGATCCCTGTGATGAGCGAGCCTGTTTCCTTATATGTGTCAACATTTACCGGTATGATTATGAATTTCCTTATGTTTGCCTGGCGAAGTGTCGCAGCGCCGTCCTTCACATGATAGAATCCCTTCGGCTCGCCGACTTCGGCTATCGTGCAGGTGTCCGGGCTTCCGGGATTATAGACCCATCCGTCGATATCGTAGGAGTTATGATAATGGCCGAGCGCGAGATAGTTGACACATTCTTTTAGCGGCGCCAACGCCTCGTAATTGATCTCGCCGATGATGTTGCCTTTTACCTTGCCTTCGACACCAAGGTGCATCATTAAAATAGTGTAGTCGATAGGATTGGCGGCGTTGATCTCTTCTATTTCCCGCTTGATGCGGGGGATTATCGCGGAGGTCATGGAGCCGGCAAAACACATGCCGAATATACGCGTATTGCCGATGTCCGTATAGTTCTCCATAAGGCGTTCGTCGCCTGGCTTGATCACTTTTATCAGGCCTTCCCATTCGAGCGACTGGAGCCAGGACATGCCGTCCTTCAGGAACGGCTTATCGTGGTTTCCTTCTATGGCGATGCATTTTATCCCTGCATCCTTTAATTTAGAAAGCACGTGGTTAGCCTGGATATATGTAGGCGCGTTGATGTTGCGCTGGTCGAACAGGTCCCCTGCGATAATGACGAACGCCACTTTATTTGCGATGGCATACTCGATGACCTGCAGGAATGTCTGACCGTAATCTACGAACCGCTGGTCCAGATCGTACTGTCTTTTACCGAGATGTAAGTCAGCAGTGTGTACAAAATCCATGGGACAGACCAACCGTTTATAGTCTATATGAATATTAACCGTAACGCATGTGCGCTGAAACTAATTATCCATCCATTGCGTTCAAGTATCTTGTGGTGCTACCAGCGTGAACTTTGTCTTCAAATATTCGAAACGCTCTTTGAAATTGGAGATGGTGGCATTCATTTTTACATTATCATACCTGACCGCCTCTGTTTCGAGCGCTTCCAGGCGCTCCACGATCGCCTTAAATCGATCTTCGTTTCGCTTGTATACTTTCCCTTCTGAATTATTCGCTTTAATAGCGTCTTCCAATAGATCCAGGCGGATCTCGAGCTTTTTCAAATTTTTCGCAGTGCTTCTGCCTTCCAGCAGCCCGTTGACAGAATTGAGGGACCTTGCGAGTTCCCTGCCTGTTCTTGTAAGCTTGATATACTTCATTCGGCCTTCAGTAGCGAACTGTATCAGGCCGTAAGCTTCCATCTCAGTGAGGATGTTGGTGGTATGCGCGAACGTGGTATCCGCCTCTTTCATCAGGACCGATACGTACGGCTTATCGATACGGGATGCGGCCAATAAAATAAGACAAGGCTTCTTTTGCAGGAACATCTGCTTGAGGTCTTTTGCTTCCTTCGGCATCGTATCATCCTAAATGTTGACGGGTTTCCTTTCTTTTGCACACGCCCAGTCCAGGAACTTCTTTGAGGGATATTCGTGCAGCGCCGCTCCTATGATATAGCCTTCGCCATACTTTTTCGAGACTAGCACAGGCCTTCCTTCTGTGTCTTTCATCACGACGTTTCCCTCATATTCAGTAAAAAAGCCGTCGCAGTCCTTCTCTCCCGGCTCAATCAGCAAAGCTGCAGGATCTTTCGTGTCTACGAGCGTTACGCCCTGTGTCTTAAAATGCATGTGATAGCTCAGCTTGATCGGAAGCCAGTCATAGGTATAGTCGGTCAACATTGCGCCGAATGCCAGCACGATGCCGCCGTTCTCTATGAATGTCTTGATCTGGTCGGCGCAGCGTTCCAGCGCAGGCTGTAGATTATAGTATTTTTTATCGGCAAATCCGGACGGAACAATTAGGAGCTTCGATGGCGGGCAGAATGGGGAGCCAAAAGCGGATGGCACGATCTGCTGGCATGTATATCCATACTCCTTAAAAGTCTCTTCGAACGCGTTGTTCCTGTCTGATAAAAACGATACGTCTGCCACGCTTCATTATTTTATGCCATCGTATTTAAGAGTTTTCTATTTACCAGGGCTCCTGATTTTTTATACCCATGTCATTTAGCTTAACGCTTGCCGAATTATCTATAATATATCATAGCAGTAATATATAAATAAGTAATTTAAATTATCCATAGGGGTATGGGGTATGGATCATCCGCGATCTGTGGATATGGACGAAGATCCTTTTTACAAGAGCGACGAGCTTATAAAAGACCTGGAATTGTTTAAAACGCGTTTATCAGAAATGAAACGACTTGCAGACGAGTACCGGCAGTCTAAAGATGCTTTAAAATTAGACGAGGAACGCCTGGAAACACTTTTACGGCTGAACGATATGTACGATGCCTCCGAGCACGATATCATTAATTTCTCGCTTGAAGAGGCCATACGGCTTACCGGCAGCGAGATAGGCTGGATCGGCGCCCTGTCCGAAGATGAGCTGACCATCGCCATGCATTTCTGGTCTAACGCTACGGCCCGAGACTGTGGGGTCCCCGGCATGTCGCATTCATTACACATTGCGGATGGCGGCGTATGGGTAGAGCCGATCATAAAGCGTATTCCCGTGATCATTAACGATTTTCCTGGCTGGCATGTACAAAAGAAAGGATTTCCCGGAGGACATATACCGCTAAATAGGTTTCTGGGCGTTCCCATCTACGACGGTGCGTATATCGTGGCTGTTGCCGAAGTAGGAAATAAAAGTACAGACTATGATAGTTCCGATTTGCGTCAGCTCACTTTGCTGATGGGCAGCGTATGGCGCATCATCATGCGTAAGCGGGCCGAGTCGGAGGTGATAGAGTCTCGGTCACAGTCGGATCTTTATGTCGACCTGATGAGCCATGACATTAATAATATGAACCAGGTGGCCGTCGGTTTCATCGAGCTTGCTCTCGACAATCTTGAGCTTAACGGAAGCCTGGGCAACAATGATCGGAATTTGCTCGAAAAGCCCATCGACGCGTTAAAGAATAGTGCAAAGCTGATCGATAATGTGAAAAAGCTTCAGCGTATTCGGAAAGGCTCGTTAACATACATGCCGACGGACGCAGGTCAGGCTCTTGACGATGCAGTGGGGGACTTTTCTTATCAAAATAACCGTGAGATCAATGTCAGCTATACGCCATTGAAAGGTTGCCATGTGATGGCGAACGAGCTGCTGAAAGATGTTTATTCGAATATCATAGGGAACTCTGTCAGGCATTCAAGCCCCGACCGGCCTTTATTCATATGCATAAGTGCTGAAAGAAAGCTACTTGACGGGAGGGAATATTATATGGTTTCCATCGAAGACAATGGCCCGGGGATATGCGATGAGCGAAAAGAGTCAGTATTTGACCGTATTGATCTATATAAAAATAATAAGCTGTCGAGCGGACTGGGATTAGGGCTCGTTAAAGCGCTCCTGGATCTCTATCGGGGCAAAATATGGGTCGAGGACCGAATATCCGGAGATCACACGCTGGGGTGCAGGTTCGTCATCGCGATCCCGTCTATTAAGCATTAATCATGTAAATGATGATCGGCCGATATCAAAATCATTATAACCGTAAGCGCAGATACCTATAGGGATTATCCATGGTCGTCTGTCCTATATGCGGGAGCATCGATTGTATCAAGCCAGTCCATGAAGTCATAGGGAGCTCGCTTAGCATGTATGCCCCGTGCAACGTATGCGTGTCAGAGCCCCCTATCGATAAGTTCACGCCGCTGGTCGAGCTGTGCGAGAGCCTGGATAAGGACTCCAACCGCTGCCCGAATTGCGGCAAGCGCCATCTGGACACTGTCATGGCGCACGTCCTGGATATTTTGATCAAGGGCGGTTACAAGAGCGCAGGCTCGTCTTTAAAGGATGTGGGAACGCCTCTGGTCGAGTACGGCTTTAACTTGATCGAGCCGCCGCGGCTGCCGGCTAAAAGCATTGTCATGATCATCGATAATATCGACGAGTCCATCGCTCGTAAAATAATCGGCGAAGTGCCCGAAGTCAAGGGTGTTTTGAACCGCATGTCTGATCCAAGGATCAGCGTGGGCATCACGGACGTCGGTAAAAAACCATGCATATATGAGCTGCTAGCGGGCTGCGATATGCGCGCGGATATCGTAAACACACTTGTCGGCGATCTATGCTTATATCGCAACCAGGGTGAGTGCCATATCGAGTTCCGGCGCAACAATTCCGTGAAGATCAAGACCATGGAAAAGCTTTACCTCGACGGCCTGATCGACGGAAGCGTCGTGGTCGACGGAATGGCCAGCGTAGGTACGCTTGGCTTTATAGCCGCGATGGCGGGCGCCCGAAAAGTCATATTGAACGACGCGTGGCTTCCTGCGATAAAAAACCTGTTGATAAACCTCGAGGTAAACCGGAGAAACGCTAGGTGTCAAGATCGACTATATCACCGACCTTAGCCGGCTTCCCGCCATCGGCGATGATCCGGTGCTGGTTGCAAAGGCTTCCGGTAATGTTGAAGTGGAGGTTTATCACGGAGATTTCAGGAAGCTGGAAAAGGCCGTGCAGACCTGCGATCTATGTATCATCGATACATTCCCCGGCGTCAGCCCCGAAGTATTCGTAAAAAAATGGCAGGAGATCACGATAAAAAAAGTGATCACGTTATAGAGTTCAGACTTTTTCCTCTGCAAATCTCGCTCCCATTTCGAATGCCTTCGCGCAGTCCTGTGGGAATACTTCCTTGCGTCTCCTTGCTTTTTCTTCCGCATTATGAGACGTGACGTATTTCGAGTAGTCATCAAACTGGTATGTGTCCGTAACGACTAGCGACTCCGACCTCCCGAAGATCCTTCCCAATATCATCTCGTTCAGGGCAATGTGTTTATCTATACTCAGGTATCCGATATTGCTCTCTGGCGCGCCCATTGTGTATATGCATCCAACAGGCATCTTTTTCGGGAATAGCGAGGAGCGGCTAACATCATAGACAAGATACGGGTAAATCAGTCGTTCCATAAAGAGCTTCATCTCGCCGGTCACGGTGCCGAGATATATGGGCGATCCGAGTATGATGGCATCGAAATCTTCGATTCTTTTAAGGACTGGAGTGATCTCATCATTATAAGCGCATTTCCCATAGCTTTTTCCGTTTTTTAACTTACAGGCGAAACAGCTTGTACAGCCTTTAAAATTCATATCATACAGATGAATGATCTCAGTTTCAGCTCCCTTAGAGGCTGCGCCTTCAAGTGCCTTATTCAATAACGTGGCAGTATTCCATTGTTTTCTTGGACTTCCATTGATAGCTAGAACTTTCATTTTTCACACCTTTTTTGTAATTATATCTTCTTTTTAAACAATATCTGCAAATGGATCATGATATATTCAGGATGAATCCGGATACATTATGTCCTTTTCGGATGCTCTTTTTCATATCGGTTCACCAGGTCCGGCTCTGAAAGAAACGGTCTTGACATGCCGAAATATCCGATCTGTGTAGTGTTCAGCAGATGTTCCATCTGCCCGTAGTCCCTGTTGCCTCCTGTCAAGACGACTGCAACCTGGTTTTCTTCAGCGGCCATAGCAGCCTCTTTCTTGAAATATGCCTCGTTCTCTTTCGAATGCGCCATCCAGTTCCCGCTGACCTCGATCGCGTCCACGCCTAGCTTTGTCAGCGCCCTACAGATATACAGGAAGTCATCCGGGGTCAATCCACCTTCAATTCCGTCGTTACAGTTGAGCTTGACCCAGACCGGATATTCCGCGCCGACCGCTTCCCGTATCGCGGAATAGGTTTCGAGCGTCATTCGAGCCCTGTTTTCAATGGTGCCTCCGTAGATATCGCTTCGATGATTGTAATATGGCGTGATGAACTGGCTCAAAAGGAATCCATGTGCAGCGTGGATCTCGATCCCGTCAAACCCTACTTTTTTAGCTCTTACAGCAGCCTGCGCGAATTTTCCCTGGACGGCTTTTATTTCGTCGACGCTCATCTCTTTCGGAATGGCTCGAGTATTGAGATTAGTCACGGCGCTCGGCCCCAGAACGGTTTGCCCTGCGGCACCCCCCATGATATAAGAGCCCACGTATACCAGCTGAAGGATGATATTGGCGCCATGCTCATGGGCGGTGGTTATCAGTTTCTCATACTGGTCAACAAATGAATCAGCGTATATTGCCGGTAAAGGATATGTCCCTTCAGCTTCGTCCACTAGCGTAAAACCAGTGATGATGGTCCCTACGCCGCCGCTGGCGAGATCTTCGTAAGTTTTATACATGGCTTTCGTCAGGTGGCCGTTAACCGCCCTATCAGCCGTCGCTGCACGGATGAAACGGTTTTTTAAGGTCAAGTTGCCAATCCTGGTCGAGTCAAATAATGTTTTCATGTATTTTCTCCTTTTTACGGATTATCTATTTTATCATCTTATAAGGTTAGTATCTCAGTTTTTGTTACTTTAATATACCGGGAACGACGTAATAAGTGTGGGAATTTCATTTATGGCAAAAGTGATCGGCATTGTAGGAAGCCCGCGCCACGTGGGCAACACCAGGTACCTCGTGAACGAGACTCTTGAAGTAATTAAAAAAGAAGGCATCGACGTCGAACTGATCACACTGGATGATAAGATCATAGCTCCCTGTGAGGCCTGTGGTGCATGCAGCGAGTTACATGACTGTAATATCATGGATGACTTCCAGGACGTGTATAAGAAAATGGTCGAGGCGGACGGCATCATTGTCGGCAGCCCCGTGTATTTCGGGTCGGCGACGCCACAGGTGATGTCATTATTGGACCGCGCCGGATATGTTGGCATAAAAGACCGGGTCTTCGAGCGAAAGGTCGGCGCTGCCATAGCAGTCGCCCGCCGGGCGGGAGCTAATTTCACGTTCGCGCAACTAAATTATTTCTTCTTCATCAACGGGATGATCGTGCCCGGCTCCACATACTGGAATGTCGGGTATGGCCTGGCGCCGGAAGACGTCAAGAATGACGAAGAGGGCATTCGCACCGTTAGAAATCTCGGCGCTAATATCGCATGGCTCGTAAAGAAGCTCAAAGCTTAATATTTTTTATATGTGCGCAAACACGGGCTCTCAAAAGATCCATGTCAGGCTGGCCAGGCTTGAGGATACCGCCGACGTCACGGCAGTCCATCGCTCTTACACGGACCAATGGACGCGGACGATCGGCGGCGAGTCAGACGTGGTCCCATACGATTCATTATCCATTGCGGAGCGCTGGGGCTTCGGTGGCCCGTGGATGAGCGCAGAGACCTGTGCCATACATTTAAATAATATGCTCCTGAAGCGCCAGTATCCGGTGGTCGCGCTTACAGGGGATCGCCTGATAGGTGAAATGGAGCTGTTCGTGGGCCGGGAAGGCGAACAGTTCGGAAAGAACGCCCATGTCGGCCTTTTATATGTGGATAAAGGGTACACGGGAAAGGGTATCGGCAAGGCTATGATAGAAAAAGCCGTTTCGATCGCAGCTGAAAATCATTGTGATACGATCACCGTGGCATCGAAGCCATCCACGATCGGGTTCTATGAGGCATGTGAGTTCAAGCGATCTGGCACAATGGTCGAGGTGGAAGCGCTAACGAAAAAATACGATATAGAGACCGAGCCGATCCCGGGGCAGTTTAACGATAGCGCGTTCGCCTGGGGCATGAGCATGCCGGTAGGGCGCTATCAAAGCTCGGCATTTCACCTGTTCGAGCTGTCTGACGCCTATGCGATCCCCGGCACACTAAACCTGCTAAAGGAAATGGCGCACGTTTCGATCGGCGGGTCTCGCTCTCTAATTTCGCTCGCCACGGATGAATCGCTACAAAGATCCACGGTATTCGGGTGGACACAAGGCGCAAGCGCTGAGGACATTACTCTTGCAGCCCTGTCAATGCTCCATGTAAAGGGCGTGAAGTACGCGAACATCTTATTATCATTAAAAGACTATCAACAAATGGAGGGCAAGCTAGAAGCGGCCTTGAAAGGCTCCAGGGACTTGCTCGTCAGGAAGCCATGAAAGCGAACGAGATCGGCGAGATCGGCATCATCAGGCGCATTTCAACCATATTGCGATCGAAATACGTAGGAGACGACTGCGCAGTGCTGGATATGGGCGGCGACTATCTTGTGGTCACAACGGATATGCTGCACCGGGTGACGGACTTCCCGCGCGAGATGACCGGCGAGGACATCGGCTGGATGAGCGTGGCGGTGAGCCTGAGCGACGTCGCGGCCATGGGCGCAACACCCATCGGTGTCGTAGCCGCACTTGGGATACCGGGAGACACGGATGTCGAATTTATCGACGGTATCGCACGAGGCATGGACACCTGCGCCCGTACATATGGCACGGAGATCGTCGGCGGCGACACGGATCAGCACCAGGAACTTACGATCGTCACGACAGCGCTGGGCCGTGTCGATAAAGACAAGGTTAAGCTGAGGTCGGGCGCAAAAATCGGTGATCTGCTTTGCGTGACCGGATTCCTGGGCACGCCGGCGGCAGGCTATAAAGCATTGATCGAAAACCGCAAAACGACTCCGGAGACATTGAAAGTTCTCCTGGAACGATTTTTCCGGCCTAAACCGAGAGTAGCCGAAGCGATCAAGCTATCCCGCTATAAAGCCGTGACGGCCATGATGGACGTAAGCGACGGGCTGGGAAAGTCGGTCTATGAGCTCTCCACGTCAAGCCATGTAGGCTTCCTGGTCGACGCGGACAAGATTCCCGTGATGGAAGAAGCCCGGGCGCTTGCAAAGGATCGCGAAGAGCTTTTAGACATGGCGATCTGCTTCGGCGGCGAGTTCGAGCTGCTATTTACCGTGAGCCCTGACGGGATCGACGGGATCAAGGATGTCGATTTCACGGTCGTTGGCCGGGTCGTGCCGGACGGGCTTACGCTCGACGACAGGGGCACGATGAAGCCCATCACGTGCAAAGGATACGAGCATCTAACGAAAAAAAGAAACGACGTGCACTGATATCAAACAGTTCCGTAACCTTCATATAGCTATGGCCACTTTCGAAGCCATCTCAGCCTTTTTAATCACGTTCGTTAATTTCATATCCAGCGACTTTGCTATGGCAGTGACCTCCGGAACATCGAACTGGCCAAAGAGCGAGGACGGCTGGTCATATTCGACTCTCGTAGAACGATCATCAGCTTCATAGACCAACATTCGCAGAGGCGCATAGAGTCCTGCCCTGATATCATGCTGTGTCATCTTGATCGCTATAAGCGGGTTTCCCAGGACGTACTGCTTGGCTTTTTTTGGGGCTCCCCGGATGTTCAGAAGCTTTCCATGGTCCCGAATGGTGAAAAGCATGAGGCCTTCTTCCCCCGCCGCCTGCTCGAGGCGCTTCCGTACTATCGCATGATCAGTTTCGAGGCCCTTATACATCGAGTCGTCAAATCGTCCAAGAGATCGTTCCAGGTTTTTAGTGAAACTCTCAAAATCAGCATCCACTTCCAGAGATATATGCCGCACTTCAAAGATGCGTTCCATCGCAGACTCCTTCTAATTCAGTTCACTCTTTCGTTATCTAACCACTTATGGCCATGCCGTCAAAAAATATTCGGCCGGAGCACTACGATTCCGGCTCTGTCCCCTTTTTACCAGCCAGGAAGTCCGACGGGTTTTCCCTTACTGCCGGCACGCATTCGCCGCATACGTTAAAGCTCTGCCCTGCATAGTCGATAATGCTACACGCGTCAGAGTGCCTGCTTCCGCACGCGTCACAGACCGGGTACGATGGTTTTACCATACTATTACCTCCGTTTTTTTATTCAAATATCGAAACATAATACTCTGCATCATAAATTGCAATTTCGGCACGGATACAAGGACGAATAACACGATTATTCGCCATGAGGAATATTTTCATGGTGCGTATTCTTCATGTGTTATCTACTCGTGCGTATCATGTCTCATGGGAGGCACATATGCGTACATCGGGTATTCTCATAGACCTGTGGCACAGGGGCTCAAGGGACGGATCGCCGGGCACTTACTTATTGTGGGTGCGCACTGACGATGGCGTCGTGTGCCTGGAGGATCGGGACTTCAGGCCGTCTTTCTCCGTGATCCCCGAAAAGAACGCCGCGCTCGTGGAGCAGGCCGTTGCGCAGCACGAGAACGTGAGCGGGGTCGAGACGGTGCTACGATTTCCATCGCTGTATGCCGATGATGAGGCGCCGGTCATACGGGCGTTTATGATAGACGAGCGCAAGTCAAAGGAAACGATGCAGGAGATCCGGCAGCGTACTCCCGCTCCCGTCAAGTTCGCAGAATCGAAGATACGTGCGGACCTGCAGTGGTATTACCTGCGGAACATAGCGCCGCATACCCTGGTGAAGATCGAGGCATACAACGGCATATTGCGGCGTATCGAATGCGCCGGCCCCTGCGATCCCCTGGGTATGCATGTGCTCGCGGCGGATCCCATATTCAGCTCAAACGACCCCCGTAAATGCCGGCTTTTATCAATGGCCCTGTTTGACGGCGACGGCGAACGCACGCTGAAAGGGACGGAAGAGCAAATCCTCCACGCATTTCAGTCGTATCTCGACGCATCCGACCCGGACGTGCTGGCGCTCTTCGACGCGGATTCGGAGAAATTGCCGCTGCTTGGGCTCAGAGCCGGCCCGATGAAACTGCGGCTAGGACGGACGTCACTGCCCACAAGGCTTAATGAGTTTCGCGTCAACGCAGAGCGCGTGTCGCACTGGCGATCGCCGCAAGTGCGTGCGCCGGGGCGTGTTATCATGGATCTGTGGAAGGATGCACGTACGGACGCCGATCTAAAGCGCACGGATATGAGCCTTGATTCCATATACCAGCGGGAGATCGGCGACTCCACGCGCCATACCGGGGCTGCGATGGTGTATCGTGTCGCTCGAGAGCGCCTTCCCATGTTCACGTCCTGGTGCGAGCGATGCATGATGCCGCTGGACAGCGTGACACGGGAAAAACACGGATTCATGAACGCCTCGATGGTGAACGCCGCCCGCATACGGACGACGGTCATACCCGAAGAGGCGGAGTACCCGGAGGGCTTCAAGACTTCGCTTGTCGAGTCGATAAAAGAAAACGGCGGCCTGGTGATCACGCCAGAGGCCGGCCTGCATGAAGACGTCGCCATACTTGATTTTTCCTCGCTCTTTCCCCGCATCTTCGTCAAGCACAACATCAGCCCGGAGACGATCAATTGCCGGCACGAGGAGTGCCGCCTGCATGGGGAGCGGGTGCCGTTCCTGGGATTTCACATTTGCAAAAAGCGCCAGGGAGTATATCCGGAAGTTTTCGGAAAAGTACTGGGTGAGCGCGACCGCATAAAGAAACAAATGAAAGCGCTCGACCCGTCCGGCGAGAGCTACCGCAGGCTGGAGGTCATCAACCGGTCGCTGAAAATGCAGCTGGTCAGCCCCTACGGGTATATGCAGTTCGCGCTCAATAATTTCAGGACCGTCGACGGTAATCGTTCCGTCCCTGCCTTCGGGCGATGGTATCTTCTCAAGGCACGGGACATGGCCGAAGAATCCGGATTTAAAGTAATATACGCGGACACGGACTCTCTCTTTGTGAAACGCCCGGGCGCGAAAAAAGAAGATTTTCAGCGGTTTGCCGATCAAATCAACAGCGTGTTCGGCATGGACCTGAAGCTCGAGAGCGTGTGCCGATGGGTATTATTTTTACCCGAGCGCCAGGGCTGCTCCAAGGGCCTTAAGAAGAAATACTTTGCCAGCGTGGACGGCAAGCCTCTTGCCCGGGGACTTGAGGTGCGGAGGCAGGACCGGGCACGCATCGCTAAAACTACTCAGGAGCACGTGCTGGAGATGCTGGCAACGGCGCGCAACGGGAAAGAGTTCAAGACGATGATCCCCTCCGTCGCCGCGTATGTGCGCGGCCAGGTGACGCGCATCATGGAAGGCGAGCTATCTGCCGATGATCTGGTCATTATCCGCAAGCTGTCCCACCGCCCGGAGGAATATAAGGCCCCGGTACACCACGCGGTGGCGGCGGACCTACTGGCTAAAAGCGGCAGGAGCGTCCGCGTAGGGGGCAAGATCGAGTACATCGTCACGGGACGGAACAAGGCGCTCCCTCGCGAGCTGGCCGGCGAGGACGTTGACTATGACGTAGAGTCGTACGTGGAGAACACGGCACACCCGATATACATGCTCCTGCGCGAGTTTGGCATGACATATGAAGACCTGCTACCGGGGCCGCGTCAGACCACTCTGAATCGTTTTGAAAAGCACGTCGTTTGCAGAGCGTAATACTAGTCGGTCCCAATTGTTGCTTTTTTACAAGGATCACGGCGGTATGGCGAATTGTTTAGTGTAAGCCGCCGGTAGTCATTGTTAATTGAAAAATGTTTTACGTTGAATACGATTTATTCTTCTTTTTATTTTGCCGATCAAACTCGCTATCGAACGCGCCGTTCATTTCGATGTCCCGTAACACTTCTTCGACTGTTTTATCTGTGATCAGCCGTGAGAATGCAAAATCGTATTGCTTTCCTTTAAATTCTACGTAATTAGATCTCATCTCAACCGGTATCAGTGAGCCATCTTTCTTTCTTTGCACGGCCGTGATCTTCGAGTGCCCGATATTTTTCATCTGTTTCCAGCGCTCTGGCCATCCTTCTTTGTCGAATGTGGGGTCGATATCCCCTATGGTCATTTGCAGCAGCTCTTCTCTGCTATATCCGAGACTATCGCATGCGGCGGCATTGGCATAATAGAATCGTGAATCTTCACCGATCCATAAGGCCGCGTCGCTCATGCTCTCGATCGTGGATTTCATCATGTACAGCATATCCTGGGCTTTTTCGTGCTCCTGTTCAGCCCTCAGTGACATGATCCCGTATGTCAGGTCATCAGCCAGTTCTACAAGTAATTTCATCTCTGCCGAATCAAACGCGTCGGCTTTTGTGGAATAGAGACTCAGACAGCCTATGGGAGAACCCTTTGAGCGTAATGGCAGAGACACGACTGAAGCGTATCCGCGCTTTAACGCTTCCTCTCTCCACGGCGCGAATGATGAGTCTGTGGCCGTATATCGCGCAATCGCCGGCTGGCAGGTCTTGATGGCCGTGCCTGTCGGGCCGCTTCCGCGCTCGGCGTCGTCCAGCATGATATTCATACTATCTACGTACCCGTTATCGTAGCCCATTCTAGCCGCCGGGACCACCAGGTCGGGCTGTTCTTTAGTGATAAAGCCGACCCAGGCCATGCGATAACCGCCTTTTTCTACTATGATACGGCAGATATCCTCTAATAGCTGCTTCTCGTTCACAGCTCTCACCAGCGTCTGGTTGCAGTCGTTGACCATCCTTAATGCGCGATTGACGATCTTCAGCTCATCCTCTGCCTGCTTTCGCTTCGTTATGTCCGCGGCATATATTCGCAGCATTTCCTGTTCTGGTACGTAATAGATGAACTGGCTGTATATCGCGGCATCGAGCCTTACCTCGCGAGAATATGATCTTAGCCCTCCGTTCTTGAACTCGCTATAGACAGATTTCAGGCCTCCGACCATCGGGTGGCCCGGAGCCAGCCCCGGGAACGTTTCTTTGGCAGACTTATTCATATAGATGATCTGCTCTTTTGCGTTGACCTCTATGACCGGGTTCGGGTCCAGTTCGGGGAATGAGGCTAGCGAGGCGATCTTTTCCTCGAAGAGCTTGCGCTGCGTGATGTCGGTAATGAAACCTTCGATCATTTTTTCACCGCCCTCCAGCGGCGATGACTCGCAACCCTGCTCCCAGACCCACTTCATCTCGCCAGATGCAGTGACAATGCGATATTCCAGCGTGAACGGCATGCCCTGGCTCAGCGCGGTTTCTATCTCATTACGTATTCGTCCCCGGTCGCCTTCATAGGTGATGTCTTCATATGTGATCTTTTTATTCATCACCAATTCATCCGGTCGGTATCCGGTGAGATCATAGCAGCCATCGCTGACGTAATCCATCGTCCAGTCCGTGTCTATATAGCTGCGGTATACCATGCCGGGCAGGTTACCGATGAGCGTCGACAGGAATCGCTGGTTCTCCCATAGGGCATTTTCTGCGCGCTTACGGTCGGTGATATCCTCGAAAAGATACAAACGCCCTAGATATTTATTATTCTCGTCCTGGATCTGTGACGAGAAGCATCGTATAGAGCGGCCATCTTTATCTATGATCTCTTCTTCGGCTATTTCCGTACTCATTTCATCATGAAGTCTTTTATATGAGTTTGTAAACACATTTGAGTTCTCGAATCTGGGCGATACGTACGATACGATCTCATCATGTTTTACTTCACCCTTTGCAATTAGATCTTCGATCTCTGATAGGTGAGCGATCTCGATAAAGCGATGATTATAGTACAATATTCGATCGTTCTTACCATCTACAGCATATAATGCCAGTGGCGAATTATCCGCCATGGTCCTCATGAATGCCATATTCCAGCGAAGCAATTCATCGGCTTTTCTCTTGCTTGTAACGTCGCGATCGACACCCCTATAGCCTTTTAAATCGCCATTAGCGTCAAAAATGGGTGCACCGCTGACCTCCATAATGACCTCGCGTCCGTCCTTATGGATCAAGACATTCTCAAAAACGTTAAATGGCTGGCGTTCTTCTATGAATGGCCTAACTTTGTTCTTGACGCGTCGTGCTTCGTCAGCGGACATAAATTCCGTAACATTTCTACCGATGACTTCGGATGGGCTATATCCAAGAAGAGATTTTACCTTTGGGCTTATATAGTTAAACACCAGCTGCTCATCTGTTTCCCATACAAGATCGTCGATCTTCTCTACAAGGTTCCTGAACTTATTTTCACTATTCTGAAGAGCGTTTTCAGAAATGATGCGCTGCTCTATCTCCGAGCGCAGTGACTTGTTCACAAGTTCAAGCTCGTGCGTGCGCTCCCAGACACGCTGTTCCAGGTCATCATGTGCTTTTTGAAGCTCTTCTTCCATTGTCTTTCGCTGTGTCACGTCGAAGAAAGTTATGATGATCGCCGGCTTACCCTGGTAATTCAGCTTTCCGATCGAAAATTCTAACCAGATAAATTCGCCGGAATTATTCAGAAGTTTTAGCTCCTTCCTGCCTTCCATATCCGGCATACCGCCCTGGCGCACATCATTAACGGCTTTATTCATCAGGCCGGTATATTCCGTTGCCACCATCGCGGATATGTTCCTGCCCAATACATCCTCGATCCTGTAGCCGGAAATATTCTCCACCGCGGGATTGCTATAGACCATATGGCCGCCCTGGAGGATTATGATGCCGGTAGTGGTAGATTCTGCTAGAGACCTGAACTTTTCCTCGCTTTCTTTTAGCTCGTTCTCGATCTTTTTTCGCTCAGTAATATCGCGAGTAATCCCACTTATTTTGTAGCCTTTTTCAGTCTTGATCGGAAAGATGACGATCTGCAGAGTATTTATCGTCCCCTCCTTTCGCTTGATATTGCTTTCAATAATCCTACTTGATATGGGCGACTTTCCAGTCTTCAGATATTTTTGGATCGTTTCTTTAACGTGTACGGGGGTCGTACCGTCTGTCTTAGACATGATTTGCTTGAAAAATTGAGAGTCCCAAAGAAATTTACCCAGGTTCTCTTCGCGAGTGTAGCCAGAAATTTTTTCCATGCTTTTATTAAATTCAATGATCCTGCCTTCCTCGTCGGTCAGGATAAAGCCGTCAGTGGATTGTTCGATAATGCTGCGGAACTTTTGTTCACTTTCACGGATGGACTTTTCACTCTGTTTTCTTTCCGTGATGTTCTCGAATATGATCGTTATGCCTTTTTCGCCGTCGTCAAATACGGTCGGGATGAATTTGATAAAGAAATAAACTTCCACTTTTCGCTTTTTATAGACCGCTTCTATAATGGACTCTTTACCGTTCAGTGCCTCTTTAACGCTCGGGATTATCGATGGCTCAAATTCTAGAGGGAACGAGAACGTCTCTAGATTTTTATTAATGATGTCCCCGCGGTTCAGGTCCGTGAACTCCAGGAACTTTTCATTTACGTTCACAATGCGGAGATCCTTATCCAGTATGATGATAAAATCAGAAGAGAAGCTGAGCATCGCTGATATGGGCAGCCTCTGCGAGATATAATAGACTTTAGAGGGGCCGAACGATTTCATGTCTATGTGGCCTGAAACGGCCAGTATCTCCAGGTACTTTGCCACAGAGTGACGGTTCATCTTGATCTCTTTAGAGATCTCTGTGACTGTCATGCCTCGTGGGGTTGACTTAAGAACCTCTTTAATAAGTGAAAGTTCTTTTCTATCGACTTCCATATCAAGCTTTAATGTATAAATCGTTCTAAACATAAATTCTTTGGTACCCTTTATTGATTTACATATACGTTAGCCACTATGCGAAAGTTTTATATATCAACAAGTTATTGTATTAGCTGTAAATGCCCCCTTAAATTAAAAACGTGGTCTGGGCACTGTGAATGCAGTGCCCTTGCCAATAATATTATACACTGTTTTCAAATGATATGGCTTTTGATGTGAGTTTATATAGTATACTTCATTTCATTGTTTTTTCTTATGTCATACATATTTGTTAGCCAATAACCGAAAGTAATATAATCTATTAAGATATTCTATAATTTGTAAAATGCCCCCTTAAACTAAAAACGTATATCTGATTGAAGCGCTGTAATCGCAGTGCTTCAATCAATAATATATCTTTTTCATCACATCTTATTACCTGATTAATTGATGATAAACAACTATAAGACTATTAGTTTTTAATGTTTTTATATCTCGGGAATACTAATAGTAATATAAAACAAGCCTCTTTGTACCTATGACCATTTGATTACAGTTCACCACGTTCATCCTCTATTCATCAATAATCTCTTTTCATAGGATTTCATGCATGGCTCGATCATTACCTGGCAACTCATGCGGAAATAATGGCTATATGACTGCTTATTCTACGGGCGTTAATATCTGTTATTTCAGCCTATAAACAACAATAACTGATAAAATAAGGGTTGTTTTAGCATTCTATAGTCTTAATATAGCGCATTTGGCATTTAGATAAATATTATTGAACTAAATGTGAAATTAGGACTAAATTATGCACTATTTGTAGAAAGTATTTAACAAATGTAGTAATTTGCTCATTATCAACCATAGGAGGAGTAAGCAATAAAAAAACGAATTCTAATAGTCGCGATCATAAGCGCCTTATTCTTGGCCAGTGCTCTGCTTGTACACGCAAGCATGCCAGCGATGAGCCCCTCACAGGGCAATCCTAGCAACAATACATATATTGTTGTTTTTAATGATAATCAAAATCTGGTCAGCGCAATGGATGATCAGGTCGCAACATTCGTATCAGATAACAATGGGCAGATCCTCTACCGTTATAATACGATCAACGGTATGGCGATCAACATGCCTGGCGATGCCGCAGCAAAGCTCGGCTCGCTGAAGAACGTAAAATATGTCGAGAAAGACATCACGTTCCATGCGACACTGGACAAAGCAGTGCCCATTATCGGTGCTCCTCAAGTCTGGGACCTCGGATATACGGGTAAAGGCGTTAAAGTCGCTCTCGTAGATTCAGGTATCGACGGTACACATCCGGACTTAAAAGGCCGGATTGTAGAGTGGAAGGATTTTGTCGCTAATAAGAACACACCTTATGATGACTTCGGCCATGGCACACACTGTGCCGGTATCATCGGCGGCAACGGTGCCGGATCTGGCGGTAAGTACAAGGGAGTCGCGCCTGAAGTATCCTATATCGGTATAAAAGTACTTGGTAAGGACGGCAGCGGCAGCTTATCGACCATCCTTGACGGCATCAACTATGCGGCAAACAGTGACGCACAGGTGATCTCAATGTCGCTCGGCAGCAGCGATCATTCCCAGGCAATGGATGACGCAGTCTGCAGTGCGGTTGCAAAAGGCAAGATCGTCATATGCGCGGCCGGGAACAGCGGACCGGACTCAAAGACGATCGGATGCCCTAGCGACTGTAAGGATGCGATCAGCGTAGGCGCTACCGATAAGAACGACCAGATCGCATCATTCAGCTCGAGAGGCCCCACCAGTGACGGTCGCTTGAAGCCAGAAATATGCGCCCCTGGCAAGGATATAGTTTCCACGAGGGCTACTGGCATACACAATGAGAAGGCTGTCGATAACTATTACATATCGATGAGCGGCACTTCCATGGCATGCCCGATGGTCTCCGGATCAGTCGCGCTCATGCTGCAGAAAGACCCGACGTTAACGGCTGCAAAAGTGAAGGACATCCTCGAGAAGACTGCAAAGCGTCTGGGCTCTAAGACACCTAACGAGGATTATGGCTATGGCAGGATCAACGTTAAAAGCGCGTTAGATTCCCTGGCTGGCGGCAAGACACCGGTAACAACACCGACGCCGACACCGACGCCAAAACCGGTCATATCGCCGACGCCAACGCCGACGCCAAGCCCGTCACCGGACTATCCGTATCCAGAATACCCGTCATATCCGTACCCTGGATATCCATCGTACCCATACCCGTACCCTGGATCTCAGGACCCCGGATATCCGTATCCCGGATACCCATATCCTGGCTGCCCTTATGCAGCTGGCTCCAACTAAAGACATAATGTAAGTAAAGATATTTCAAAGTTCAGGCCTCATGGCCTGAACCTTTCTTTTTATGCACATAATTTATTAAGAATTTATATTCCGATTTCCAGATATGTTAGGTCTTAGAATATATATCTTAAAATGCTAGCGATATTTGTCATTTATTGTAACTGTATAAAATAAAAATTGGGATCTAATATTTGTTTTTGAAGGTGACCTCTTTTATGCTTTTCTTGGCAGGCTTTGGCTGCTCGGCGGCATAGCCTGCCGATACGAGCGATACGAGCGTATAGTTTTCGGGCACATTCAACAATTTTCTGACGATATCTGCATATGGTTTTTTATCGCCGGCGATCCAGCATGTAGATACCCCTTTCCCTGCTGCGGCATATATGATGTTCATGGTGGCGGCGCAGCCATCCTCTAAATAATATTTCTGGGCCTTTTCACAAAAAACTGCAAAGCATGCTTCGGCGTCCTTTACAAATCTGCCATGGTCAAGCGTCTCGGCGAGAGACTCGAGTAGCTTTTTATCTGTCACACAGCCGATCAGCCAGGGCTGCACGTTTATTGCCGTGGGTGCCAGCATGGCACATTCCAGTATCTCCTTAATGACGCTGTCTGGAATGGGGTTTTCCTGATATCGCCGTATACTCCGGCGCATTTTTATGACTGTAGTAAAGTCCATACCGGATAATCTATGATCAAACAATCATCAATCTTTTTACAAAATAACTGCGCTTTTAAAAAAATAATGTAAAGTAAATGTATAATCAAATGTGCTCGAGCTTTACGATTCGATGAATGCGTGGTACATGTCCTCGAGGCTTGTCATTGTCTTGCGTGCCTCGTATACCTCGGTATAATTTGAGATCATTCGAATGACTGCCGGTATATGTAGCATGTCATCGACTTCGACCAGTATCGAGTCTTCACCCACGGTTATGCGGTTCGCGAACAATTGTTGCCGTAACAGGGCTGCCACGCGCTGCACATTCATGGGGCTGAGCTTTAGCATTACTCCGGGCCTGCCGATCTTGCCTCGGATCGACGTAATACTCTCGTTTAATATCGTCGAGCCATTTCGAATGATAGTAACACTGTCGCATACGTTGTCTATGAAATTCATATTGTTGGCGGTGAATATGACGGTCTTATCATGTGATTCTTTGAGCATGTTCATGAACTTAAGGCTAAAGCCCGGGTCCAGCTCTGCCAGAGAGCCGTCCATCAGGAGTACGCTGGAATCACAGATCAGCGCCATGCCGATCGATACACGACGCTTGAAGCCTTTTGACATTTCCCCCACGCGACGGTCGAACTCGCTGCCGATTTGAAGGGATTCGGCCAGCACGTCAATACGGTACTGTATTTCCTCCTTAGGGAGACGCGATGCTTTTCCTGCATCCCACAATAGCTTACGAGGTGTCTTATTATCAGGCACGCGTGTCAGGTCAGGTACGACGCTGACCATTGAACGTATCTCTTTCGTATTGGTGATCGGGACACCGTTTACCGTAATATCGCCCGAGTCCGGCTTTACCTCCGTAGAAAGGATCTTGATCAAGGTGCTCTTACCGCTGCCGTTTGGGCCGATAATCGCGTGCACGTTGTTAGTCTCCACTAACATTTCAAAGTTCACAAGCGCGCTGACGTTACCATAATTTTTCATTACATTATGGGCTTCGATCATTTGACCACTCATTTTTTACCTTAATGGCTGCACTATTTTTAACTTTATCGTTTATAGCTTTGTTTGTTGAGTTTCAACTCATTATTCTTATAAACCTTGTGTATGAATCGTTAATGAAAAAAAGTACAGGGGGTTTTTTCGATTCTATGTATTATGATCACAGAGTTCCGGACACGTAGCGGTGAACACAGAGGGTGTATTGTCATAACAGCATAGGTTGATGAGCGGATTTGTACGAAGCTTAAGAAACTAAGTCATCGAAGACTAATTAACTATGCGCTATCGATAATCCAAATTTTTTAGATTATCTAGCGATCAAGCCATTACTAAGCATATAATAAATTTTTTGGTCATATCGTAATAATCTCGTTAAACTGAAAAAATATCCACAGGCAATGGCCGAAATTTTGGGTTTTCTGTCACCGTTGATGGTTCGAAAGAAAACGGTTATATATTAGCCGGTTTTATAACTAATGATAGAGGAGGCCGATATTACGGTAGACAGAGAGAAGAAAAACTTTGGCTTAATAAATGAAAAGGGTGAAGAAATAGGCACTTACAGCGGCGCCCAGCCAAGGGATGCTGCCCTGAAGGTCGCAAACAGAGGCATTAATAGCATCGTACTCAGAGAAAAGGGCTCAAAGAAAGTCCACTACTTCGTAGGTAAGAGAGAGCTTGTACCAGTACCGAAGAGCGCTCCGGCATGGATCAAGGAAGCGGCGAAGGGTAAGGACGGCAAGATATACAAGGCAAACGTAGAGAAGCTTGGCACTGCGAACCTGCAGTACAGCGAACTTGAGAGAAACCCTAAGGAACTATTCAAGCTTCCTAAGTCAAAGTCATCCAAGAAGTAAAGCAAAAAGCACCAATTTCTTTTTTACTTTTTTATTTTTCACTCGTTTAATTTGGCATAATATTATAAAGCCAAGAGTAGATTTGGTTTTAGTGATGTTTATGGCAAAAAAAGAATCTAAAGGAGACATTAGTGTCAGAGAAGCTGGCAGACGCGGCGGAACGACCACTAAAGAAAGGCATGGCCCCGAGTTCTACCGACAGATCGGACACAAGGGTGGCCAGAAAGTAAGAGAGCTTATCGAGCGTGGCAAGTCTTTAGAACGGTAGGCGTATTTTCGCCTCGAATATGTTCTAAAGGCATGTTATTAAATCTCTGGTTAGCCTATTAATCGCGTTAAATACCGGGGTTGATGTTAACCCATTGACCCCACTATACTTTTCATTTTTCAAGGTCTCTTTTGTTTTCCTATCCTGCTACATGCAAGGGTTATGGTTCATTAGAGATGCTTTTTATAAGGCCTGGTATAAGCTATTATATGATCATGAAACTGGCAAAATTCGATCTTTTGCTTACGATCGTCCTATTGATCATTGCGGTCACAGCGATCGCCATGTGGATAAATGGCCAGTATGGGCTTAGCGCCAGTCAAAAAACAGATGCGGTCACGATCGCGAATACACAGCCTGACTTAATAGAAGCTTATACAAGTAATGATCGTGGCGGCCATAGTGTTGAGTCTATCACGCCTTTAGGCACGGATGGGCGCTCAGGATACTTGAATACGTCGGATCAATACCTGAAAGTCTCCATAAAATTCGGCGATAGCTGGGCTGTAGGCGAGAATCGCGGGATCGTCGTGGATATGGATTCTAAAAAAGTAATGGGATGGGAACAATATTTTAGAAGCCCTGGCCGGCCGCCCTATTTTGAAACTGCTGTCATTCCCCCAGGCGCTTACTGGTATCATATCTTATTTGGCGTATACATTATTGGACATGGGGAAGGCGTTACACATATAGTGCCACATATAAGCTTTGAGCCATCGGATACATTAGTTTATCCGATCATCGTAGACCAGGATAATATGTACAAGTTCAAGAATGGCACGGCATATCAGCCGTTATCCTATGTGGATTTTAATACGAACAGATCATCTCTCATTGATGGAAGTCAACCAATACCATCAGACTGGTCAACAAACGTTAGCATAAGCCAGCTTATACCATCGGATTGGGCTACTAATGCTAGTTTTGGTGATCATGAGGGCGGACGATATTATATCATTCTAAAAAATGGCGGTCGCGCTGATATTAACGTCACATATATATCCGGATTTTAATTTATTTTAAAATGTCGATTTATCGAAAATAATTTCAACATGCATCGATTTCATGGCGTCGCTACCGCATAATATATAAGGCAGCGAGGCAACTACAACGTTTATGGCAGCATTAGAATCAGCCGGCCTTATCGGCGGCATAGGCGGTGTCGTCGTAATGATCGGTTGCATGACCACATTTAACTGGAATGTTCTTGTCAGCGGTATGATCGGCTTAACGATAGGCTTCATACTTGCGTTTATCGGCGTTATTGTCATAAATGAACGAAACGATAGAAGAAAGAATAAAAACTAACTTTGCTACCGAAAAAAACTATCTATTACTGTTTTACGATGAAGAGTTAAAACGTGCCGAGAGGGTGAGTTAAACACCCGGAAAACAGATATGCAGTCCTTTCTTTACTGTGCGTTGTTTACGTATCTCCGATAATATAAAGACTATATTGAAGTCGGTCTGATACAAACATTTGTTATGGCTTTTTAGGGACTCGGATATGATCTCAATAGCAACTGGTTAGGGGGTAAATAGCTTGCGACACGATACCAAGCCCCTACAATAACATGATTTATCATTATAGATATATAAACCTAACCTTATAACCTATACCTTAACAGACATTCATATACAAAAAATCTGATTTCCAGGCCCGTCACAGTATAGATTTTTTGAATTATAAATTTTGTGCAATACGAAGTCAATAATGAATAATTTGGGCACTAACCCATAGATATAATGGTTAATTATTTATAATAAATTCATTATTTAGCTTATTGTACTGTGTGGTGTTTGTATCGGATAGGGGGCATAAAATGCCGAACTATCACCACACGGTATAGCTTGCACGTTCACCTGTTTCTAAGTATGTATTGTCATGGTTAGTGTTCTCTTAATGCTTAAAATGAAATCTTTGCACAATAATGTATAAAAAACGAAATATTTGGGCGTTTACTAAATATATAGAGATAAATTATTTATAATGAAATAATGATATTTTAATTGTAAGTATGAAACAGTGTGATGTGGCAAATGTCTTTAGCCCCCTTTAGATGTCCCACATCACACGGTTTCACCTGCTTATTAATCACTTTTTAATCTTAGCTTCTCGATTATACATAATTGTCAAAGTATGACTTCAAATGATATTATTTGAATCATTAAATTCTTAAATTACATATCTCAAAATAGAGAACGCAGACATTTGATCTGTTCCGATTAGAACTCTAGCCAAAATACCCCTTAAGCAGTAGACTTAAAAACAATACCAAAAATAATAAAATCGTCACACGTAAAAGCAAAACGTGCAGGGAGAGTGAGTTGAACACCCAGAAAACAGATCTGCAGTCTGCCGCATTAGCCGCTCTGCCATCCCTGCATTCGAAGATGCCTGCTCTGGCATTGTACTCGATTGTTTCTATCTACATTAATATCGCATCATGTCTATATATTTTTTTATAAAGGCAATGGCGGCTGTTTTTTAATAGGTGCGGTCGTTAAGCGTAAATGCGCTATTTTTTATATCGCTAGTATTTTTTTATTTTCATATGTATAAGATCGATTTAAACGATTATCACCTGGCGTAAAGTCCGAAATTTATGTGCGTTAACTTAAGCTCGTAGAGCAATACGCCTTACAGTAACCCATATTTGCGACACCTTCATACAAACATTTATAATATATATAAACTATTATTTTTATGGGGTGGTTACTTGGATAATAACAAGTTATTCTTCTCATCAGAGCATGCGCACGCTTTATTATTGCCATTGATCGCACTATTCTGCCTGACGCTTATGATAGGGACATTGTTTGCGTATGGCATAGCGACGGATTCTTTTGGCATGAAATCTGACATTTTAAAGGGTCTCGGGTTTAAGATCGATAATAAGTCGGACAAGATCGCCGTGATATATGTGGAAGGCCAGATGGTCGCAGATCGCTCTTCTGATAGCCCCGGATCAGCGTTCTCCAGCGATATTGTGAAGTATATGCGGCTGGCCACAGATGATCCTACTTATAAGGCTATCATCCTCCGAGTCAATACGCCAGGTGGCACGCCTGTCGCTGCCGAGGAGATCATCGACCAGATGAAAAAGACGCAAACTGTAAAGCCAGTTGTTGTTTCCATGGGGGACATGGCAACGTCTGCCGGATATTACATCTCCTCACAAGCAAACAGCATTGTAGCCAATCCCGACACATTCACCGGTAGTATCGGCGTAATATGGACCTTTGAGAACAAGACAAAATACTACCAGGATCAGGGTGTCAACTTCTACGTGGCAAAATCGGGCAACTTTAAGGACATGGGGTCGGATAAGCGTAATCTGTCTTCCAGTGAAATGAACTACGTGCAGGATATCATCAACGATAGCTACACCCGGTTCGTCACGAATGTCGCTAAAGGCCGAAATATGTCCATCGAGGACGTGAGACAGATCGCAGACGGCCGCGTATACACGGGCGAAAGGGCGAAAGAGCTAGGCCTTGTGGATAGCCTTGGTGGCCTTTACGATGCGGTCGACGTAGCTAAAAACCTGTCAAACGTGAAAGGCAAGGTAACGATCGCATACATGAACGAGCCTGCCGTCAAGTGATCACTGAACTGCCCGGAAGATCGTCCGGGCTATATTTTTCTTACATATGTCTGATGAAACGTATCTTCCCGGGCTAGTCCAAAATATTTTGGAGTCGAGGATAGCGATCGTCATCGGGAAGATCGATTCTGGCAAATCTACGCTAATAAAAATGATTTCCGGTATCATCGATGTTTCTATCGTGGATGCGGATATCGGCCAGAGCGATATCGGGCCGCCGTCAGTCGTATCGCTTGGCGAAAAAATAAACGGGCAATACCGGATGATCGATGGGTACTTTTGCGGCTCGACTACGCCAGCCGGTCACTTTCTACAGCTCATGGCGGGCATTGTCAGAATGACGCAGGCCTCAAAAAAGTCCCCTGTGCTCGTTAATACGATCGGCCTGGTCACAGGCGATATCGGGCGCTCGCTTAATACCGAGATCATCAATGCAATAAACCCATGCCTGATCATATGCATCGACAGTGGCGACGAGCTAAGATACCTGGATGCATTTGAACATAGCGGCACCAGAGTATTACATTTACCGGTATCGATGTATGCTAAAAAGAAAACAATTAGTGAGCGTACATATAACAGACAGCTCTCCTTTAAAGAACATTTTCATGGCGCATCGAGCAATGTGTTCTCATTCGATCAATTCTCTACTGAACGCTCATTGCTATTTAACGGCCGCGAGAGCGACGCCAGAAGATTTATGCCTTATCTGCTATATGCGGAAGTTTCCGGTAATGAAGCGGTCATTGTTAGTGAAGATCATCATCCGGATCATGATAAGATCCTTCAAGAGTTAGGTGTGGGGATCATGCATGCGTATGCAATTGATGATTTTATCGGCGTGCTCGTCGGGCTAATGGGCACGGATGGCAAGTTTCGCGGGCTTGGGATAATCGAGCGTATCGATTTTATGGAACGATCGATCAAATTATACACGACAGTCAAGAATTTTAGCATATTACAGTTCGGCTCGATTAAATTAAATACGCGAGATTTTTCTTATACTGGATCGTTCCACCCGAAAATTTTCAAAGCTTAAGCATAAATAGACCAAGAAATATCATTAGACTGATATGACAATCGTACCCAGGTCAAGGCTCATCATCGCGCTGGACGTGACGAATAAGGACGAAGCGGTTTCAATCGCCTCAAAATTAGGGGGCGTGGTGGACGCGATCAAGGTCAACTATCCGCTGGTACTGGCATGCGGGCTTGACATCGTGCGAGACCTGAAGCAGTATTCAAATGTCATAGCCGATTTTAAGGTCGCCGACATACCGAACACGAATACTTTGATTTGCGAAGAGACCTTCAAAGCAGGTGCCGACGCGATCATCTGCCAGGGGTTTGTGGGCGGCGATAGTGTCAAAGCCTGCGTAGAAGTGGCAAAAAAGTATCATAAAGAAATATATGTGGTCACAGAAATGAGCCACCCGGGCGCGCTCGATTTCCTGCAGCCGAAAGCGTTCGACCTGGTGGACATCGCCGTCAAATCGGGCGCATCAGGCATCATAGCACCGGCGACACGCCCGGAGCGGTTGAGGGAGATCAAAAAGCATGCCAATGGCTTGAAGATACTATCGCCCGGTGTGGGTGCCCAGGGCGGCGACGCACGCGCCGCCATCGACGCGGGCGCAGACTTCATCATCGTCGGCCGAAGCGTATATAACGCGAAAAACCCATACGATGCAGCGATAGATGTCATTGACAAGATCCGCCGATGATGACAAAAGACGCTGAAATAATGATGAGCCCTATGAGTACTGAGGCGGTTAGCTCGTCCCCTATACCAGCAGTTTGTGTGGCTTTTACTTCTTCGCGGTTCGACGCTCAGCCTGATGGCTGAGCTACTCCGGCTTTTCGGGTACTTCGATGCCGGGGTCGCGCTCGCACCCTCGGTCGGCTTCGCTTCGCTCGCCTCCCTCCGCAAGCGCTAAGCAGCGTGCCGACAAGCCGGCACGCTCATTACCCCGTCATCTTCGCATCCCTTCGTTCGCTTCGCTCACTCCGGGCAAACCCGAAAAGCCTACGACGAACGCGTAACTTGGTTAATATTTGATATATGACATTGAGTTTCATTGAATAAATTTTACATAAATCAGTATAACGATAAACATCGTTCCTAAAACGATCAGCGATATACTTATACTCGACTTATTTTTTGAAAGGGACCGGTGCTTTGGCTTATCAAGCTCAAGCTTTACCTCCAGGTTCACATATGCGACAAGCGCGATAGCTGTCGGCAGTTCAAGTATTGACTGGATCGCTGATGACGTTTGTGTATCCATGAGGCCGTTCGATGAAACCCCGACGACGATCCAGGCGATGACGTATATGACCAGGATAAGTCCTGATATTTGCTTGACTAGCTCGACGTTACGCCTGGATATTTTTATAATAACACCGTTAAAATAGTAATCTTTCCGGCTTTTAAACATTGCTTAATAATAAATTGGATGCCGATGAAAATATGCGGACAAAATGTCATAAATCAACCTTGTGTCCGTTTTTAAAGTCGATTAAGTATTTTCTAGTTGATGCTAGATTATTTGCGGTGGGAAAATTGGACTGTGGCCCGAGGGTCTTTTATTCTGTTATAGTAGTAGCTATCTTGATCATCGCTACGATAAATACCGGAAACGCCATGCAGGTCCTGGATCGGAATAGCTATTCAGGCACAATGCCAGGCCTTTATGATCAGCAAAAGGTAGTATTTCTTGAGCATAACATGATCGCAAATGGGTCCGTCATTAATGGTACTGTACCTTTCCGCACCGTGAATTTTCCATCATACTGGTTTAACGCTAACACCGGACAATTAAACGGCGATATCGATTTTCCTATAAATCGCTCGCTGCAGCTGATCTTTGGCGATGTATTGACCTTGAAAGGTAATTTCGGAGAAGGCACTGGCAATAAATTATACGGGGCATATTCGCTCCCGGCTCGAGCTGATGAAGCGACCATATATTCAGTCGACTGGAACGGTAGTATCATCATGGACGTGAATGATCGCATGCTGATCCTGAAGCCCGGCGACTCTTACGGCTATTCGGAAAATGAGACCCTTTTAGAAGGAAACGGTTCGGTCAGGGTCAGGTACGACCATATGTATACGAATCACGGGCTTATCGATAAAGGTGAAATAAGAACGAGCATGGTAGCCACATCATGAAAAACATATTTCTATCAGCAAAGGCACATGTAGCATTATGAAAAATCCCGGTAAAGGCCGATTTATGCCAATGTCCAGAGCAGAGATGCACAGCCTTGGCCGGGACCAGTGCGACATCATCATCGTTAATGGTGATGCATATGTCGATCATCCGTCGTTCGGAGCAGCCATTATCGGTCGTGTGCTCGAAGATGCGGGATTTTTTGTAGGCATGATCGCACAACCGGATCATACGACAAAAGACTCTTTTAACGTACTTGGAGAGCCAAAACTTTGTTTTTGCGTTTCTTCTGGCAATGTTGACTCTATGGTCAATAATTATACGGCCAACAAGCGATACCGGTCGGAGGACGACTATAGCCCCGGCGGGCGCTCGGGAAAAAAGCCTGATCGGGCAGTCACTGTGTACTGTAACAGGATCCGCGAGACCTATAAGGAAAAGCCGATCGTCATCGGCGGCATAGAGGCGAGCCTGCGGCGTTTCGCACATTACGACTACTGGGATGATAAGGTGCGCCAGTCCATACTGGCGGACGCGCCTGCCGACATGATCACGTACGGGATGGCTGAAAAAGCCATCGTAGCTATAGCAAAACGTCTGGCAACCGGAGAAAATGTACATGATTTAAAGGACATCCGGGGTACGGAGATCAAGACGAAGGAGTTACCATCGGGCGACTATGTGGAATTGCCTGACTTTACGTCTGTTTCGAAGGATAAAATGGCCTATGCCAGAGCGTTTAAAATGTATTCAGACGAGCAGGACCCGTTTCACGGCCGGCCGATCCTGCAGCGCCATCCGAAGACGATGATATTGCAAAATCCGCCATCCCTGCCCATGACCACAGCAGAGCTAGACCACGTATATGACCTGCCATATACACGACAGCCCCACCCATCATATAAAGAGCCAATACCTGCACTGAGGACGGTCATGTTCTCGATCACGAGCCACAGGGGATGTTTCGGAGGATGTTCGTTTTGCGCTATCACAAATCACCAGGGACGTATCGTACAGAGCCGCAGTAAAGAATCTATCATTCATGAAGCGGAAAAATTGACAAAGCTTCCTGAGTTCAAAGGCACGATCACGGACGTGGGCGGACCGACTGCTGACATGTATATGCTCGGCTGCGCACAGCAATCCGTCCGGGGAGCGTGTCGCGACAGGCTTTGTCTGTACCCGGAAACGTGCCCGAACCTGAATGTAGACCATTCGAAACAGATCGAGCTACTGGAAGCCGTCGGCAGGATACGGGGGGTAAAAAACGTCTTCATTGGCTCCGGAATCCGCTATGACCTTGCAATGCAGGACGAAAAGTACCTTTACCAGATTTGCGAGAACAACATCAGTGGACAGCTGAAAGTGGCGCCCGAGCACGTTTCGAAAGCGGTCACAGATGCCATGTGTAAGCCGTCCGTAGAAACATATAAAAAATTCGTGGAACAATATGAGAAGATCAACCGGGCCCTGGGTATCAAGCAATTCATCATACCTTATTTTATTGCGGGACATCCGGGGTGTACATTAAAAGATGCAGTGCAGCTCGCAGAATATGTGCGGGATATGGGCTACTATGTGGAGCAGGTCCAGGACTTCACGCCGACGCCTTCCACCTTATCGACATGTATGTATTATACCGGATACGATCCGTATCATAATAAAAGTGTATATGTACCTCGCAGCAAGGAAGAGCGCCGCATGCAACGTGCGCTTCTACAATATAAGAACCCTGATAATTACGACTTAGTCAAAGAGGCGTTGGTCAAAGTCGGGCGAAAAGACCTGATCGGCAACGGCCCGAAATGCCTGATATCGACATCGAGACCTATGGGATATCGAAATACGTCATTTAAAAAACGATACTAGTTTTGTACGCTGACTGTATTATCGAATATACGGTATACGTACTCGCGATTTTTATTAAATAACAGTATACGATAGACAAAGGGTTTCCGCGAGCTTATAACTGAACGTCCCAAACTTGCTATAATATATCGTGGTCAACATCATGGATGCCATGTAGCTTTTCTTGATACGATCATTATCATTCACTTTTTCAGTTTTTGCTGTTTTTTGGATCGCGCAGTTAAAAGGCATCTGAATTTTCAAATTACTGGCATTACTGAATATGGTCGAAGGCATGATCTTACAGACATGTGGCTTTACAAAATTTATCGTACAGAGGCCGTCTTCCAGAAAACGGCATCCATAATATTCTCTATGTAAGAACGGTAATGCAACATCTCCTGAGTCTGCCGCTACCTCCACGCAATATTCATTAAAGAATTCATCAGGGTCCAGGTTCAGGAAATCGCTGATGCGGAAGATATCGTCGAGTGTAAGCGGTATATCTTCTCGTCTTCTGCAGCAATTGCCACAGCGCTTGCACTCAAACTTAGCGTTCTCAAACTTAACGGTAGTCGATGTCTGCATATGATACCTATATTTGAACTGGTTGCTGCCGGATGACTAACCTTTTTATAGAAAACATCGATTAATTATAAAAATTACAAATTATTAGCGGAAAAACTAAAAAAATCAGGGCTTTAATAAAATGAGCTCGCCCGTGCAAGCCATCGTCATATTATTGCTATCTTATCCGGTCATTTACTCATAGGATGTGTATGTGCATACATATCTTTGAGGTCGTCGACATTATAATGCGTATATATCTGAGTCGTATTAAGTGACGTGTGGCCCAGTAGCTTCTGGATGGCGACGACGTTACCCCCATTTTGTAACATATGCGTGGCGAAGCTATGTCTTAGCTTGTGAGGTGTCACGTGCTTGGTTATTCCGGCACGCGAGGCGAGGAGCTTTATATCCCGCTGTACGGTCCTGGTGGTCAGCTCGAATAGCCTATTATCATCATTAAGCTGTTCGCAATAAACTTTTAATACAAAAGATAATTCGCCAGGGATCAGGACTATCCGCTCCTTTGCGCCTTTTCCGAACACTTTGATAGTGTCCCTGTCAAAATCTATATCAGATTTTTTAATATTGACCAGCTCGGAAATTCGCACACCGGTGGCATAGAGCATTTTGACGATCAGGTTATCCCTGGGCTCGACTGCCGTATCGATCAACTCCCTGATCTCTGCCTGTGTCAGATATACGGGTGCTTTTTTATCGATCTTTATAGAGCTGATGCCTTTAGTCGGGTCATTCGTCATATATTCGCTCTGTACTAAGAACGTATAGAATGACCTGATCACGCTCAATATATTAGCGACAGTCGTATGGGACAGTTTTCGCTCGAACATCAGATAATTTAAATAACGGACTATATCCGGGCGCAAGGCGTTCTCGACCGGCTTGCCAAGATATTTTTGATAGCGATGCAGGATCAGCGCATACTGGCGCATAGTCGTAGCGCTAGAAGACAGACGCTTCTCATCAAGAAAAATATCCACGTAATCTATATTATATCCCACCTATCCCTTACCTACATATCTATTAGTACCTGAGCAATATATAAGTCGTTTGGTTGGAGTTATATTTGGAATGAATATTTCGCAAAATTGCTATTTTGCGACATACTTGCCCCATTGGTATGAGTTCGTCTACACATCAAAATTCAAGGATGATATATTTCTAAAATGTTGTAAATAAGTTTATATTTTTTTAAAAATGTGATAATTTGTAATATACAATTTATTATACATATTATTATACCATTTACCTATTGTTTAACTTAGGTTAAACGCATATAGAGCAATTAAATAAAAATATGTGCATTATATTGTAAATATATTTATAACTTACACATATGAAATTATTACATTAAAAGTGTTATTATTATTTTATTTATTTTATTTATTATTAATTAAATTTATTACTTTTTTATTTTAAACTTATTTTCATATTTTGCAAATATAGTTGTCCTTGAAAATTGTGGTAAATCTTTATCTTATACCAAAGTTAATTATCACTAAGAGTATAAGTGGATATTCAAGTTTATATACCAATAAGTAGAAATTAGGTGGGCTGTATATGCTGACCGACGCTGACATTAAAAAAGTAAGGTACCTGATGAGCCTGCGGGAAACATATTTCCTTGACGGCCTCCGCAATAAGGATTTTACAGGCGTCGATCTGACAAAGGCTGACCTGCATGAGATGCAGATCATAAACGTGAATTTTAAAAATGCCATATTAGACAACGTTAACTTTTATGACTCCCAACTGATCAACTGTAATTTTAACGGAGCCAACATCAAGCGTGCCATATTACGTAAATCGTCGATCATGGACTGCACCTTTGATAAAACGGAAGTAGCGCAGGCTGATATGAGTGAGGCGGCTATTTATAATACGACTTTCCAGGGTAACGATATGCATCTCGCGAAATTTTCTAATGGCCGGATAATGGATTCATCCTTCAAGAGCTGCCAGATGGGTAGTGCAAGCTTTTCCGGCACGAATATCGTAAACTGCCGTTTCGACACCTGCGACATGCAGCACATCAATGGCGATAAATCGCTTATTGCCGGTACTACGTTCAGTGACTCGAAGCTGAACCACATGTCACTGAACAACGCGACCATATATGATACAAACCTGATCAATACGGATACCGAGAACATGCTACTAGTCGAGACCAGGCTGGGCATAGACATAGACCTGTTCAAGAAGGCGCGAAAGGTAGACGTAAAGGTCATATCAAAATAATAAAAAATTGTTAGCATGATATTCTATTTTTAACTTGAAACCATAAAATAAAATATCATATGGTTTATTATAGTTATGGTTTTATGAAGATTAGCTGGAAATTAAGATTCGGAGTACTATTGCTTTGCGTATCTATATTCATGTACGCGGTCAATTATATCGTATTCCATAATATCGAACATCTTGAAGAAAGTACTCTCTTTTACCTGGCTTACATGCCCCTCGAGGTAATCTTCATCACCCTGATCCTGGACCAGCTAATGGAGATGCGCGACCGTCGCGAGCGCCTGGAAAAATTGAATATGGTCATTGGAGTGTTTTTCAGTGAAGTCGGTACGAACCTGTTAAGATATTTTGCAAAATGCGACAGGAATATCGAATCAATATGTAATGACCTGGTAGTAAGCTCAAAGTGGACAGATAAACAGTTCCTGGAAGCAAGTAAAAGGCTGAAAAAATATGATTATTCAGTGGACATAAAACAAATGGATATTGATAGCTTGAAAAAATTTCTTGTCTCAAAAAGAAGCTCCATGGTACAGTTAATGGAGAACCCTACCTTACTGGAGCATGAGACATTCACCGAATCCTTACGGGCGGTCTTCCACCTGGTCGAAGAGCTCGATACACGTACGAGCCTGCAGGATCTGCCGGATAGTGACTATGCGCACCTTTCAGGAGACATGAAACGTGCGTACACTCAGCTAATATCCGAATGGCTTGACTATATGAAATACATGAAGAACAGGTATCCATACCTGTATTCTCTGGCCATGCGCACAAACCCGTTCGATAAGGAAGCTTCGCCAATTGTAAAATGATCGACCGGACATTATTAACAAAATTAGACGGGTTACCGGTATCCGATAATAATTTTTTATGATTACAAATAAAGTAGTATACGATAATATTAATAATGGTTTTTATCACCTATATATTGGACGATTTTTACGAGAAACGCGTATGACTTAGTGGTTGTCGGAGCCGGGCCTTCAGGCTCTATCGCTGCAAGGGACGCCGCAATAGCCGGCCTGGATACACTTCTGATCGAAAAGCGCCAGCAGATAGGGGAGCCAGTACGCTGTGCTGAAGGCGTGCCCAGGGAAGGCCTGATTGAGTTTATCGACATCGATCGAAAATGGGTTTGTGCTGATATCTATAAGGCAAGATTATTCGCTCCTGATCTTGAAAGCACAGTAAAGCTATCTCAGCTGCCGGGAGAGAATGCGGCCGGATATGTGCTTGACAGGAAAATATTTGACCTTGCCCTTGCCCGGTCTGCAGGGGAAGCAGGCGCTGATGTTGTTACTAAGACACAGGCCACGGGATTATTAAGGGATAATGGGCACATTGCCGGAATACGCTGTAAATGCCGGGGCGATGATATTGATATCAATGCTAAGATCGTCATCGGCGCTGACGGTGTAGAATCAAAGATCGGACGGTGGGCTGGTATAACTTCCGCTTTACCGTTAAAGGATATTGAAACCTGCGCGCAATTCCATTTAACGAACCTGGATGTGGACTCAGATTGCTGTGATTTTTATTTTGGCAACATCATAGCTCCCGGTGGATATGCATGGGTTTTTCCAAAAGGTGATCACGAGGCAAACGTGGGCCTTGGCATGATCGGAAGCCGTGTGCAGGATATACATCCTGAAACATATTTACAGGCATTTATAGAAAAAAGGTTTCCGGAAAGCAATGTCATTGCAAGCATCATGGGCGGCGTGCCCGTGTGCAGCATGCCGAAACGGCTATCCGGGGACGGTATCATGCTTGTGGGCGATAGTGCCCGTCTTGTAGACCCGCTTATGGGCGCAGGCATTATCAATGCTATGTGCAGCGGTAAAATCGCTGCAAGCGTAGCGGCAATGACTATCGCAGAAGGTGATGTCTCAGCCAGGGCTTTACGTAAATATGATCTTGAGATCAGGGCATCCATGGGTAAGGCTTTATCACGAAATTACCGGCTAAAAGAGATATATCGTCGTGCTAATGATCCGCAGATCAGCCTATTATTAAAGGCGATAAAGTCGATGAACGCGGAAAACAGGTCGGTGGCTAAAATATTTAATGCTGCATTTTCTTCTGATTCGAACATTGCCGGTTTAATAAAAGCGTTTTTTTAAGCATACTCAACGATAGCTTATCGGCTCTGCAAATCGATATCAGGCCCAAACCTTTCTGAGCAGTGCCGCAAAGGCTGAAATAGCACACAATATGCCTGCTACTAACATAACATTGCTCGCGATCCCGGCCAGTAATGATGCTCCTGCCTGTAATATCGCTCCATTGTAGCCGTTCATATGTAGCTGTGTCATGACCAGTATGGTAGTGAAAGAAACACCCAGGGACATGCCCAGGTTTCGCATCGTCGAAGTTACGCTCGATGCCGTGGCTAATTTCTTTCGGGGTACAGCGCTCATCATCTCCGTATTATTTGGGCTCTGGTACATGGAGCCACCGATACCGGATACGGCGAATGCGATCATGATCATCCATAAATTTGCCTTTAATGCCAGGAAGCTCAGTGCGATATATGAAATTGCGACAATTCCCATGCCAATGGCTGCAAAGTACCCGGAATGATATTTATCATAAAGCCAGCCAAATATGGGCGAGCCAAAAACCATGATGATCGGCACTACCAGAAATATGATACCAACCTGGGCCGGAGAATATCCCATGACACCCTCAAAATAGAATGGCCCGACAATGCCCAACATGAAACTTGCGATGAAAAACAGGATCATGCTCAGTGCCGGCAGTGTGAATTTTTTATCGTAAAAGATCGAGATATCCAGTATCGGGTGCTCAAAATGCATTTCCCGGTATATGAAGGCGATTGATGTTAATATGACGATGATCGCCAGCGCTCCCTGAAGGTAACCTAACTCAGCCGTTTCCGCCAGCATATCCAGAAATAGCATTAGCGAGGACATAGCCACAAGCAATAGCGCAGAACCGGACCAGTCCATCTTGAATTTATCGACCTTAAGCTCCTGTAATTTCAGGTATTTGAGGGCCAGCGCAATAAGGATGACACCAATTGGCACGTTAATAAGGAATATGTATTGCCAGCCCAGGCTATCGACCAGGAACCCGCCAAGTACGGGGCCGGCGATGCTGCCGATGGCAACCGTAGAGCCAAGGAAACCCATGGCACGCCCGCGCTCGCTAACTGGAAATGCTTCATAGATGATCGCGCCACTGATCGAGAAAACCATTGCTGCCCCAAATCCTTGTGCTATCCTGAACAATATCAGCTCAGTCATGTTTTGTGATAGTCCGCAGGCAAGCGAGCTCAACGTAAATATGATAAAGCCTATGATGAAAAGCTTAGTTTTACCCGTATACTCAGAGATCTTCCCGAACACGAGCAGCAGGGCTGTCATCGTAAGCAGATACGCAGTTATAGTCCATTGTGAAAGCGTAACATCCACGTTAAAATACTGCGTGATGGTCGGTAATGCAATGCTCACGACGTTACCGTCGATGACCGACATCAAGATGCCGAGTAATACTATGGCGAGAATAATATATCGCCCTTTGGTGGGCGGAAAACTATCCTCGAAATGTTTCTGGCTGTCCATTAGATATATCCTATGTGCTACGTTCTCTTAACCTATTATTATTCATATCATTTGCGCTATCCATGAATCTGCAAACTCTTTTTTTACATTGTATCACATACAAGCTATGGATGAATAATATGGTCGCGAAAAAAGATAAACCAGAAATTGAAAAATTGATCGGCCACGAGCTGAATACAGGTGCACTTGTCGACTATCGGGAAGGCTCCGTAGTCAGTCGCGAAGTCATAGGTAAAACTACAGGCACAGTTACTATATTCGCTTTTGATGAAGGCCAGGGGCTCAGCGAGCATATGGCGCCTTTCGACGCGATGGTTTACATCGTCGACGGAGAGGCAAACATCGATATCGATAGAAAGCCGCACCACCTAAAAGCAGGAGATATGATCATCATGCCGGCAAATCACCCGCACGCGCTGCAAGCCATAAAGCGGTTCAAAATGCTGTTAATTATGATACGCTCGTAATCAATTTTGACTTTTAAAAAAAGAAAAGAGTGTCTATTATGACACTCTTACCGTTTATTGAGAAACCGTTATCGTCCACTTTGCATTCGGGCTGGTGGCGAGTGGCAGCTGTAATAAATACACTCCATCTGCCGGCACATCAAACGATGTTTGCTCATGATAATTGGTGACTAAGCCATTTTTCATGTTACTGGCGATCACGCCAAGCTCGTCGCCATTTGCCCCGTCGATCAGGTGGACCTGGAACATCTGTATGTCAGATCCCGCTGCTGTGTCCGGGCAGGTTACGTCAATCGTGGCTGTTCCCTTCTTCAGTGTGATCGGGTCGGTTGCCTGAGGCCCGGTCCCGGTAAAGGTCTTTGGCGTCGATGCCGGGTTCGATAACGGCAGCTTCGAAATGGTGACCGTATATGGTGCATTCACGTTAGATATCTTGAATGTATCCTGTTCAGGGGCGACCATCTGAACTACCGTAGACTGTGTGCCGCCTGACGCGGTATTGATCCCGGCTATGAACGATTCGGATCCTGAAGGGTTTATAGAATCTACTTCAATATAGCCTTGTGATTGCACTTTTATGAAATATCCACCCTTCTCCATCGGGAGTGGCACATTCTGGTTTACTGAAGCGCTAATCGTCGTGCCCTGGGCAGTCGTCGTAACGCCCGTGGGCTGTGCCGCAACGCTCGGCTGGACGGTCGGCTTAAGAGTGACCGCGTTCGGATTAGCTGTCGGCGTAGCGGTCGCAGACGGTCCCGTCAATGATGAACAGCCGCTGGTTATCAATGCTAAAAGCGTTATCATTAGAACGCTCATTATCAAAATGTATCTCTTGTAAATGCTACAACCTCCTTGAGGATTTTATCCTTTTTTTGTTACATCTTTTTGGCTATTTCTTTCGAACCCCGATTTATAGGGATATAGCACAAATAGTTGTACTTCTTCCTTGAGGATAAATAGATTAATCTCTTTCTGCATTTAAACATTATGTACCAATCGGTGAATTTATTATTATAAAAATATGGATCGGCTTTAAAAATATAAGCCTAACTTTGATATTTGATATGATAAATCAGGTTTTTGTTTCGCCTTTTTTCCGCCTTTCCTTGTTCACAGTAGCTGCAGCAATACGTTTCGCGTCTTTCTCAGTTCTTCCTTCGCGACCTTCCTCAGAAGCTTTCACATGCTCATACTGTCGTTCCTCTTTCGGATTCCATTCTGATCGTGGCATATGATCCTCCCCCAACATTTGTGAATATCTCTGAATAAAGCAGGAACGGTGATTAAGAACATAAAACAGCATGATATTGAAGGCTGTTAACAATAAATAGCATATTTTTACGTGAAAACATCTCTATCCAGTATGTATGGTCTCTACATATCTTAACGAAACCAAAGTAGCTATAATATATAGTAGCGTAATATAGACAATATACTGAAAAAGCGTGGTGTCTATGGTAACAAACCTTGACAATGAAATTGAGCGTTATAAAGGGATCGTGGATGCCGATCCAGAGGATCATGAAGCGCACATGAAGCTTGGCCTCGCGTACAGCATGAAAGGGCAGTATGAAGACGCGGAGCGAGAGCTAAAAGAAGGCGTTAAGCTGGATCCCGACAGCGCCGAATCGCATTTTGATCTCGGAATGGTCTTGCACATGGGTGATAAGCTGGATGAGGCCATTGAGCAATATAAAGAGGCTATAAAGATCAAGAAGGATTACCTTGATGCAAAGATCAACCTTGCCAATGCATATGTCCAAAAAGGCTCTGCAGACGACGCGCTTCCCATATATCGTGATATTATCAAAAAGAACCCTAATGCACCGGAAGCGTACATTAGCTTTGGCATCGCGCTCGCTTCGCTGGGGTACCTGGACGACGCAATCGAGGAGTTTAAAGAAGCACTTACGTTGAACCCGAAATCCTATGAGGCTCATAACTTCCTCGCGGGCGCATACGCGGATAAAAGCGAGCTGGATAAAGCGCTGGACGAATATAAGGCAGCCGTCTGGATCGAGCCCAACAATTCCAGCGTATACTATAATATGGCCGTCGTACTGACTGAAAAAGGCTTATTGAGGGATGCGGCTGAACAGTATAAGATCGCCATTGGCGTGAACCCGGAATTCCTGGAGGCACATTACAATCTCGGCGCTCTACTCTCTGAATTACATCAAGTAGATGAAGCGATCGTAGAATTAAAAGAATCCATTCGCATAGACCATGACTTCCCGGATGCGCATCATAAGCTCGGCGTCATTTATAATAGTATGGATAAGCCGGAAGAAGCGATTAAAGAGCTGAAAGAGGCCATTAAGCTGGACCCGGCATTCTCTATCGCACATAACAATCTGGGCACAGTCTATTTCGGCATGGGAAAATATGATGACGCTATAAAAGAGTTCGATCAGGCGCTAAAATTAGATCCCGACTTTTTAGAAGCAAAAAATAATCTAAAGATCGCGCAGGACAAAAAGTCGGTACAGCAGTTTACCTGATCTCTTTTTTTTTACCAGGCATTTATTGATTTTATAAAATAAGCTATGAGTTCAGCCATTATGTAGATCTATCAATCGATACGTACGTCCTTTTATTTTGTAAATATCATTACTATTCAAAGGCGTATAGTCCAGCTCGATCTTGAACTCTCGTGTACTGTGAATATATCTTTCCAGCCTGCACTCTTAATGTTAAACTCAGGTGTGCGCGGCGGCTCGTTTTTACGTATCTCGCGTCCTGAGATTATCGGTAATTTTATCGGGTCAGTGTGCTCCCGGATGTCTCCGGGCTTAATTCCATTTGAATCGAGCCATTTACGATAGAAAGGAGAATGGTCGGCAGCATACTTGACGGTATAGCGCGTACGATCGTCTATAAGCGCATCCAGCGAGCCTCTGTCCATAGTTTCGATGGCTTTGTTAAAATATGGCATGGTCATACAGCATATTCTATTAATGAGAGTAATTTAGGCTACAGGTTTAAAATATATATGGAGATATTCAGCACCGTAGCGAAGCATACCCATAACAGGTATGGAAGCATGAGATAGGCAGCACGCTTATCGATCCTGTAGAACTGAACGGTGGTCATCAGGATCAATATGAGCAGTACGACTATTGATAACAAGCCACCGACGATGGATCTAAAGTCAAAGAATACGATCGACCAGATCACGTTGAAGATCAGCTGTGAGGCGAATAGCATGAGCCCTTCATTTGTTTTCTTTACCTTCGGGGCTTTCCATACAAAGAAAAGCGCGATGCCCATTAGAATATACAATATCGTCCATGTGGGCGCAAAAAGCCAGTCAGGCGGACTGAAGAACGGCTTAATCAGTGCAGCATACCATATGGATATATTAGAGATCGTGAACATGGAACCGATCAGGCCGGCAGTAAGGCAAACGCCTATTGATATTACCAGCTTTACGCTATCCCGGGAGCCCATATTAAAAGTTTTAAGCTTGTTCGTATAATAAAGTATCTCGATAAAAATTGTTTTTAATATGAGGCCATAGTAGACTTATTTTTCGTCTTTTCCTATGGCCATATGAAAGTTATTTGTGTATCAGGTCAGAAGCGCTGAATGAAAACCGCCTGTATTTCATTTCGAGGTTCTTTTCTATAGAGCCCTTGAAATATTTTTTAGCGTCTACAAGTCCGTTATGATCGCCCGGTACATGCACCATAATACGGCAACTACCATCATGCCGATCATAAGCATTAAGATCAGTGGGTTCACTAGGTTCAACATATTTTGTCTCTCCCGATTCTGTTTTTTTCATTTTTACATCCGCTCCTATGGGAGGTGACTCCTGCGAACACATGTATCGAGTGGGGTGGGTGATCTCCATGTATTGCAGGGTCCCCTTAAACACAGCAGAATCTTGCTGCAAAAAGCTATTATTTAGCAAGAGGTAGATAAATATTTCGAATAATTACCCGTAATATCATAAAAATGTTCATGTAATAGTAAATTTGATTATATAAATTTGTTATTTGCTAATAATATTTCTTGTAATAACTTTTATTAAAAAAGTTCGAGAGATATCGCTTAATGCTTCGTTCATAAACATAAGATACGAAAAACTATAATGATATTATATTAGCATAGAATCAGGTGTATATTTGATCATCCGCCAAACGGTGCGACATATTTGATCTTAGATTCATTCTCCTTATCCTTTTTATTCTTATAGTGCATCTGTCGCTTAGCCTGCTTTATCTCTTGCAAGTTATTTTTCATGTCGATACCCTTAAAATAATTATGCGTTATGAGACGTTAAATCTTTCAAGTAAGCCGCGAACCGTTTCATATCATCCGTGTTAGCAAAGCCCGCGTTAGCCCACTTATCCTTGCCGCCGCCTTTGCCGTTAAACGCAGGTAGTTGCTCTTTAAGCACTTTTCCACAATTGACATCGAACTTTCCACTCTGGGCGAAAAGCAGCCGCTTATCAGGGATAGATGAAAGTATGACGATGAAATCGCCGTGCTTCACGATCTCCTGCGATAGCGTGTTCAGGTCGTCGAAATGATAGCTCTCGAACGATTTTTCGATGACTTTTGCCGTTGCAGCCTGTGCCAGCTCTTTTCCTTCAATCCCGATGCCGGCGTTCCTGAAGCTCGCCAGCTCTTTTTGAGTATCCCTTAGCTGTGCAAAGGTTTCTTCAGCGCGCTGCAAGACTTTATCCTCTGACGTACGGTAAAGCTTCACCAGCCCCGATACGGTCTCATGCTCTCGCTGGAACATGCCGAACGCCCGCTTTCCGCAAAGGAAATGCACCCGGGTCTCGTTGCCGCGTTTCTCGGTCCTCAGGATCTTCACGATCCCGATCTCGCCTGTCCTAGTCACGTGCGTGCCACAGCACGGTGAAAAATCCGTAGATTCAATCTCGACGACACGGATCACGTCTGCATTAGGCACAGCCTTACGTAGCGGGAACCTGGCCGCTTCTTCAGGGCCGACTATATGTGTCTTTACTGGCAGGTTCTTGTATATTCGGTCGTTGACTTTATCCTCGACAGCCTTGAGCGTTTCCGCCGGGATGTCCAGTGCCGAGACGTCGACGGAGACTTCTTCGTCGCTCATGTGAAGGCTGGATGTCTTCCACTGATAGTCGTCGAAAAGTATAGCTGAAAGTAGGTGCTGCCCCGTATGCTGCTGCATATAGTCCAGGCGCCGCTCAAAGTCGAGCTTGCATGATACAGATTTTTCCGTAGGCCTAGAAACAAGAACATGATATGTCTGGCCTTGATCCTCATAAACACTTGTGACAGTGATCCCTCCGATCGTGCCCAGGTCCGAAGGCTGTCCGCCGCCACCCGGATAAAAAGCCGTTTTGTCTAGCGTTATGACGAATTTACCGTCTTTTTCAGACACACTCGTAATTTCAGTCTGCCATTCCTTTAGATAGGGCGAATCATCGTATAACCGGCATTCCATGATACCACAGCATAGCCCATATGGTGGTATTACATATAATTTTTTACGCTCTCACTAATAAATGATGGACGATAAACCCAGCGTAATTTATAAACTGCGGCCAAAACGCAGACTTAAACATGATAAGTCAAATTTAAAATCTATCTATCATGTACCTTAAAGATTAATTTGCTTAAAAAAAGGCATACTTTGTTATGATAGCCACCTTAGTTTTCAATATAGTCCTAGGTCGAGATCAACCTGGTCAGTGCCTATATTTTTCAAGACTAGGTAATATTTTTTGCTCAAATCGAAGTCCGGCCAATTGCCAGTATTATAAGCCGGTTGTCGTCTGATGGATGCATTCACATCCCAACCTAGATAGATGGTATAGGTGCCGTTCATTACAGTTGTCCTATTAGTATTGGTATCGTTATATTCGGCCGGTTGGTAGCTGCTACCATTTTTCATTAGTGATAGATTAGCCGCATCCACCAATATTGGGATTACTTTTGCGTCTTTAGGCGTAAGGCTATCGATACGCCCCCAGAAAGTTTGTACACCAAACTGATCCATCATGCCCGGCCCTCCTATGATAGAGCCGATTAAAATATGGTAGTAGCTTGCGCCGGGTGGCAGTGTGATACCAAACGAACCGGGAAAGCCGCGATACGAGTACCATTCGCTACCGATGACCTTGCTTTGGTTCATGTCCACAAAGGCGATCTCGCGATCAGGCCCGAACATCATACCTTGCATTGACAGGTTTACTATATACAACGTATTATTAACATTGATATACCCGGATTGTTCGGTCTGGCCCTGCGGTATAATGCTGAGGACTTTATAATTACCCTGATCGTTAGCGATTGCAGCTTTCACACCCGGATCGGATAGCGCAGTGTTCAATGCAAGATCTTCGGAATGCTGTGGCGCATTAACAATAGAAATGATAATAAGAGCGAATAATAATGCGAGAATGAGCAAACAGACCAAGAGGAACCGGCGTTTCATAATATTATATCAGCTATAGGTTTGATAAACGTTATCTCACGATCTATCAATAATGCAATCGACTATACGCCTAACAATATGATTGTTATTGAACAGGATTCTAAGCCTGTTCAATATTGACCTTTATAGTCAAAAAGAGTCGGTAATAGTCGGTATTCGTGAAAATAAGTACTAAATATAATGTGGGGTTGGAGAGATTTGAACTCCCGATCGACGGGTCTCTCCGATGATTTGGGGATTCCACCCGAGAACACTGAAATCAGCGCTCCAACGGTTCCTCACCGACCACCCCGTCGGGCAGTCTCAGTAGACCCGTTGCTCATCATATTTCTGGAAGCCATTTCTGACTTACCACCGCTGGAGCCCGTCGCCATACCTGGCTTGGCCACAACCCCACGAAATGTCATATTTGATCTTCTTGGTCAAATACGTTGCTTACTGTTTTTAACGGTTGTCCGTTCTTTGATCGTTTTTAGCGGGCCCGGTGGGATTCGAACCCACGACCTCCGGCTTACTTCTCTGCGTTTGCAGGTTAGAAGGCCGGTGCTATATCCAGACTAAGCCACGAGCCCAGTGACCTTTTTTCATAAGCGTTCTAAGATAGTATAAACGTTGCGGTCAATCAAACGAAAAATGCGCCCACTATATAAGGAAAAGGGCGGACAGTGATAGAATAACAAATAAGATAAAAAGTTATATTTTAATTGTCTGCTTTTGTTTTTCTCTGATCCTTGGCAGCACGTCTCTTCCATAGTTCACCAGGAACTCCTTCTGGTCCGGGCCTGCGCAATGGAAGAATAAATGCGTGAATCCAATATCGATGAACTGCTGTGCATAGCTGATATGGTCCTGGATATCGCCGGAGACGCACATGCGCTCCATCAACGCGTCTTTGCCGACCACAGAGCCGTTCATCTCGGACATACCCGGCGAATAGATGTTCTGGTTGAACAGAGCCGGCACGAATGCGCCCGCCCAGTAATCATGCATGATCTGTAGCGCGCTGTCCGTATCGTCAGTGTAAGCGACATTTAGCTCGATCAGCCTGGGCATTTTTGAAGGATCTTTTCCGGCTTCGCGCGCTCCTGCCTCAAAGTTCGCGATCATCTGCTTGTAATGCTCCGGCTTGTTGCCGCCGACTGAGATCAGGCCGTCACCATGCTTGCCGGCAAACCCGGCACTTTCCGGCACCAGCGACGATATGTATAGCGGTATGTCACTCACCGGCGGCGTGTAAAGCCTTGCCTTTTGCGTATTGTAATATGTGCCGTTAAAAGTGATCTCATCACCGGTCCACAATAACCTGATCAGTTCGATGCTCTCCCGCATCATGTCCTGCCTCACTTCATAGTCAGGCCATGCACCGACAGCTGAATATTCATTCAGCGCCTCCCCGGTACCTATCGCCAGGTAAGTCCTGCCGGGAGCGAAATTATCCAGCGTTGCCGATGCCTGCGCGATGATCGAAGGATGATATCGCAATATCGGACAGGTAACACCAGGCCCTAGCTCAATTCGCTTAGTCTTGACCGCTGCGGCCCCGAGCCATGTCCAGGAAAAACAGGCATGTCCCGATTCCGACCATGGATGAAAGTGATCACTGACATCAAGCGACTCGAAACCAGACTGGTCTGCAATGACAGCATATTCCAGTAGCTCATCCGGCTGATATTGCTCAGGCCCCGCTTTCCATCCCAGTTTTACCATGATCCTCATCAACTCCCCAAGATTAAATAAGTCATAATGAGGCTCAAATTGTATATTTAAATAAAATATCAATGAAATAAACGTAAGTCGGTTTTATATCTTTGTGGTTTATACCCTAAAAATGATAATGATAAAACATTATCAAAGCAGTTGTAATTAATAAAAAAATTTTAGTTTTTCACGTAAATAAACGACTCGACTTGCTGCTTGTTATCGAGTATGAAGGCCCTGGTCTTTGCCCTGCGATAAGAGCCTTCGCCCATGCCTTCATAATTATCCAGAGAAATCAGCTCCGGGCCGGTGATATCCATCAGGACAATGCCCCTTATGGTCGAATTTTCGTCCCGTTCTGCATTCTGAAAACCAATGGTATCATCGTAAAACTGCCTGTAGCCGCGGATCTTTGCCGGGTGCATTTCAGGCACCCTGTTTAATAACGTTTGCAACCTGGCCTTATCCATCAGTGTCCCATAAACGAACACGTTACAAACATTCGTTATACTCTCACTCATTTTGCCTCGCAATACTTGACTTCGATGACATCTACTATGATAGGCTTAAAGAATTTGATCTCGCCCACGGAGCGTATCTTGCCTGTCGAGTTGATCGCCAGCTGTGCTCTTGCTGACATCGTCTCAGTCTCTTCTGCGTACGAGCTTGAGCCATAATACGTATGCTGCATGCGTGTTTCAAAAGTTTTTACCACGGCGATCGCGCCACAGAGTCCTTCGGTCAGGTCCGACGGGGTAGCATCCGTCAGGAAAACCATGTCTCCCGCAGACATTTCCGAGAAGGCGACTACATTGTTCGCGCTGTGCAGCTCGAATGTGAGCAAGTGCCTGCGTTTCAGCTCTGAAATGGATTCTTTGCTTAATCCTGTGATTGCTACGAGCTTCATCAGATCACCCGTAAATGCTTGTATCCTTAGGCGCCTTGGCTTCAGCTTCGCCAATCTGTTCCGAGAGCTTATGTAGCATCTGCTCGATCTGATCAGCCTGCTCGAGTAACGGCTCGATCTTAATATCCCATCCATAGATCTTATTCAGCGCTTTCATGACTTCGGCGGCAGATCGCGGGTCCGGGTTCGCGCCCCTGGTCTCGCCAAGCAGGCAAATACAGTGTAAATTGTTATTCAGGCAGTCGTTCATGACAACTGCAGGCACTCCGGAGATCGTACCTATCTCGAAGATCTTGACCTGATCTTTGATACGGGACAGGTCTTCCTGGGTTGCTGCGGCGCCGAAGACATTATGCTCCTCGGTCGTCGTTGCCAGCCCTGCGATGGGAATGACTTCTGACGGGTCCATGCTTTTCGCCCATATGATCAGACTTCGGCCGACTTCTCCGCTGATGATCGGGTCTATGGGGATATCAGAAAAGACGATGACCAGCTTTTTTTCCACACATTCATATATTCTGACAGGACTTTTCACAAGCCCTCCGAAAACGATCGATACAGGCGGAAAAAGACGCGATTCTACGATGCCCCTCTGCTGCATCTTGAGCTGGTCTATAAGATGCTGCGCAACGATATTCCCTATGAGCCCCATGCCGGGGAATCCGAATAGAATGATCGGGTTTTTACTTTCGATCTTTTCTACTTTTATAGAAATGAATTGTTCATCGATTTTATCGGCCATCAATATAATCTCAATTTGGAGAAATATAAGCTTATCTAAGTAATTTACGAAGGGGGTTAATACTCTAGATAATTTCAACATAATCATCAGAAATATTTGGTATTTACGTCGATAAGTTTAGGGAAGGCACGATCCGCAAAGGCTATTAAGCCACTATACGGTTTGTGAGAAACCGTTTAGTGCCATATTTATCTTTGTAGATAGCGTCTTCTTTAAAATTTTAGTGTCTTTTGTATCGTAATTACACGTATATACAGGTTACTTTATTCTATGTACGGTCATGAACAGCTTCGCACATCTGGGGTTTTCACTTCTTTCGCCTGGTCCTATACAAAGCCCACCTTTAGAAACGCGATCTCTTATGTTGATATGGCTGTTGTATTGCACATAAAAAGCTTGTTTTTTTTATTATTTCTTCATGCTAAGGCTTGCACGAATTGTATTTCCTTACAATATCGTGCCGATTTAAGAACTAAACAGATGTAACATCCATTGTATTGGTCGGCAAACATTATATGTATTTAATTTCATTTATTTGCTAATGGATTTTAACTCGATTCGGTCGAAGGTCATTTTATTATTTGTTCCATTAATAGTCCTGCCCTTACTGTTCGGGGGTATTATCGGTGCTTTATATTTTCAGGATACGCTTAAGCATTATATCTGGGAGGATAATCTCGCTCAAGCGAAGAGCCTGTCCACCTACATGGACAATTATATGTCCTCACAGGTAAGCGATCTTAATAGTCTGGCGACTCGGCCTTATGTAGTGAATGAGATGGCGAGCGTAAATGTGGCCAATAATACGTCAGTAATAGACGAGACAGTAAGATATGGGGTGGGAAATACCCATTTCTATTCTATTTTTGTTACTGATACGTCTGGTAAGGTCATATCGAGCTATCCCCACGTTGATGACGCTGGCCAGAATTTTGGTAGTAAACCGTATGTTCAACAGGTACTTTCTTCGTCCAGGTCTCAGGTCATTGGGCCTCTGGCAAATAGGACGGGAAATTCGACCATTTATGTTAGCGTGCCGATCACAAGCCAGGATGGTACGCTGCTTGGTGTCATGGTCGGGGAGCTTGATCCTAATACAATAGGGGAACAAGTACTGTATTCTCAGGAAAAGAATCGGCAGTATATTTACATGGTAAATAGTACAGGCTTTGTGATCGTGCATTCGGACAAGAGTTACATGGATAATCTCAGTGACTTCTCTTCGGTGCAGACAGTGCAGTCGGTCATACATGGCGAAGAGGGCGTGACAGAAAATTATAATCCGATTGAGCATCAGTCCAGGCTCGCCGCTTATTCTCCCGTGAAGAGCCTTGGATGGGGTATCATCGTGGCAATACCAACGTCTGTTGCTTATCAGCCGGTGACAAACGTATTGTGGTGGATCGCCGCTCTTACTATCGCGTTAATCATCATCTCGTTAGCGCTCGCTTATCTATTCAGTAAGAGCATTATTGATCCCATCTTAGGTTTGTTTAATGGTGCGAGAGCGATAACGAATCGCCGGGAATATAAACAATATCTTCCGCTAAAGAGAAAGGATGAGATCGGCCAGGTAGCCGTTTGTATCGATAAGATGGCACAGCGCATAAATGAGGACCGCCAGAAGATCATGGGGGAGAAGAACCGTGCCGAGCTTTACCTGGATATTATGGGCCATGATATTAACAATCTTAATCAAACAGTCCTTGGTAATCTTGAGCTTATCCAGGATGAACCTAACCTTACGGAAGATATGAAGGAATCTATCAGTAATTCGATTATATCGACCAAGAGCAGCGCAGCCATAATTAACAATGTGAGAAAGCTACAGAAAATCTCCGAAGAGGGAATGGGCCATGAACTCCTGGACATTAACGATCTAATACAAGCGTGCATTAAAGAAGCTCCACATCCAAACGATAAAAAGATCACATTCAATTATACACCCATGAAGGGTATGCAAATTAAATGCATACCGCTGGTAAAAGAAGTGTTTTGTAACATAATCAACAATTCGATCAAGTACTCCGCGCCGGAAGTGACCATCGACATTGAAACCGGCGACACAATCATGTGGGATAAAAAATATTACAATGTCGTCATTTCGGATAATGGCATCGGCATACCTGATGAGGTTAAGCCTAAACTGTTTAATAGGTTCCAGAGAGGTACGACGACAGCCCACGGAAAAGGATTGGGTTTGTACATTGTCAAGTCTTTGCTAGAGAAATGTGATGGCTCGGTAAAGGTTGAAGATCGCGTACCAGGCGATTATTCCAAGGGAGCAAAATTTACAGTGACGATACCTGCCGTGGAGGGTGAGAAAAATGAATAAGTGTGAATGGTGCGCGGGAATAGCCATAGTCGAGGATGAAAAAGACCTGGTACGAGTATACGAACGATTGTTCGAAAGAAGAGGCATACCAGTATGTTTTATCGCCTATGACGGTAATGAAGCGATACTAAAATTTATCTCATGCAGCCCAAAACCGCATATCGTCCTCATGGATTATCGTCTACCAACTCTTAACGGGATCGAGGTCACAAAGAAAATTTTAGAGATTGATCCGGACACAAAAGTAATAATGATAAGCGCTGACACCAACGTTAAAGAAGAAGCGCTCCACAACGGCGCAGTTATATTTCTAACTAAACCCGTAGGCCTGAAGGAAATCACTAACGCCGTGGAAACAATAATAAAAAACAACGGCGGTTTAAAATTCTAAATTATAAGAATTGCACAAAATAATAATTTTGCGAGGAGGTATAGAATGTATGATGGAGTATGAAGTTATGTATTTGTAAGTACGGTATCGAAACAGTTTTTGTATCGAAAATGTTTTTAAGTGCGAGCATGAGATTAAGTATGGGTGAAAGAATAACCGAGTATTCCTTTAAGCGTGGCTTCAAGCCTGAGAATGAACGCATTAAGAATGTCATGGAAGAGATCTTTGAATTGAAGCCGGCCGAGAGCGAAGGTAAGTTTACGCTTCAATACGGCGCGATAAAAGAACTGAAGACCTGGGTCATCGATAAAAAACTGTTCGTCGAGACGACCTCCGATCTATCCGTCAAGGACGAAAAGCTGATCCTGGATACGAATAAAAAGTTCCGAGACTTCCTCGAAGAAGCCACAGGCTATACGGCAAAAGAACGTTTAAAGATGGCCAAAAAAGCTGTATCAGGCGAATAAGTAGCATAGCGCCCTATACTATTTTCCATATTTTGTATTTAGGAAGCATTTCATAATGATAGACCACGCCATAGTTTATAAATCCCTGAAGCCCTCGGATATCAAAGTCTTACGGAGCATCGAGAACGGCATGAAGACCCATGAATGGGTGCCGGTACCGGATATGGTCGCGTTTACGGGTTTAAACGAAAAGACGGTCGATTTCAGGCTGCACATACTGAATGGCCTGGACCTGATCGATCGCTATTCTGCGACATACGTGGGATATCAGCTAAAATATAACGGTTACGACATCCTCGCGATCAATACGTTTGTCAAGCGCAACATCATCCAGTCGCTCGGCGGCGTGCTGGGCGTCGGTAAAGAGTCGGTCGTGCTAGCTGCGTTAGGCGGTCAGGCGGTCGGCCCGAGGCCTCTGGCAATTAAATTCCACCGGGAAGGGCGCACTGCCTTCAAGCAGGTCAAGCGAAAGCGAGAGCATCTTGTGGACCTGGAACATTTTTCGTGGCTATATGCCTCAAAGCTTGCCGCAAATAGAGAGTTCGAGGCACTGAGAGCGCTACATGCCCATATGAATGTACCCGAGCCGGTCGACTATGACAGGCATGCGATCGTCATGAACGTGGTCGAAGGCTTCGATCTTTCCAGGGCAACTGTAGTAGACCCCGAGTGGTATTTAAACAAGATACTGGACCAGGTCAAGCTGGCTTACGATCTTGGCTATGTCAATGGAGACCTTTCGGAATATAACGTGATCGTCAGTGAAAACTTCGTCACGATCATCGATTGGCCGCAGTACGTGACAAAAACCTCAAAGCTCTTTGATAAGCTTCTAGAACGTGATATTTTTAACATCCTGACATATTTCGAACGTAAATACCGGATAAAAAAGGACCTGATCGAGGCCATAAAAAAGATTAAAGGAACGCAGGCTTAGAACCCTGCGCCTTTTCTCAATTGTTCAGCCTTGTCCGTGCGCTCCCACGTGAATTCCTTATTGTTACGGCCGAAGTGCCCATATGCGGCAGTCTGTTTATAGATAGGCCTGCGCAGGTTAAGCGACTTAATGATGCCACCGGGGGTCATCTCGAAGTTTTCGCGGATCAGCTCGACGATCTTTTCATCCGATACGGTGTTAGTCCTGTACGTATCCAGCATGATAGATACGGGCTGTGCCACTCCAATGGCGTATGCAAGCTGCACTTCGCACTTTGTCGCCAGCCCCGCTGCTACGATGTTCTTGGCGATATAACGTGCCATATAGCAGGCTGAACGGTCTACTTTTGTCGGGTCTTTACCGGAGAACGCTCCTCCGCCATGCCTGCCCATGCCGCCGTAGGTGTCCACGATGATCTTGCGCCCTGTGAGGCCGGTATCCGCGTGGGGGCCGCCAAGGACGAACCTGCCCGTCGGGTTGACCAGCACTTTAGTGTTACTGTCGAAAAAGCCTTCAGGCATTACCGGCTTGATGACATGCTCGATGATGTCTTCCTTGATCTGCTTCTGATCGACCTTTTCGCTGTGCTGCGCAGATACGATGATCGTGTCGACGCGAACTGGCCTGTCGTTCAGGTACTCGATCGTGGCTTGAGTCTTGCCGTCCGGCCGTAAATATTCGAGCGTGCCGTCCTTTCGGACCTGGGCAAGCCTCATGGCCAGCTTATGCGCCATCATGATCGGCATCGGCATCAATTCCTCTGTCTCGTTGCAGGCGAAACCGAACATCATGCCCTGGTCGCCCGCGCCGAGGTTATCTACGCCCATGGCGATATCCGGCGACTGCTCGTCAATAGAAGTGATCACAGCACAATTATCGCAATCAAACCCGTATTTTGCCCTCGTATAGCCGATATCCCTGATCGTCGATCGGACCAGCTTTGGTATGTCAACATAGCAATTCGTGGATATCTCGCCTGCCAGGACAGCCATACCTGTCGTGACCAGTGTCTCGCACGCCACTCTGCCAAGAGGGTCTTTTGTAAGGATCGCGTCCAGAACAGCATCCGATATCTGATCGGCCATCTTGTCCGGGTGTCCCTCTGTAACCGATTCAGAAGTGAACAGGTGTTTCTCAAGACTCATTACACTCATCTCTTGTTATAGAAGTTTCACAAAGCATTAATATTTATCGGTTATTGAAATTACTCCCAGTTATTAAATATGTCAGTTATTGGAAATTAAACGTTTATTTTCTAATCTATTAAAATTAACAGAAAGATATGTAGAATTCGTTATGATAAAACTTCAGCTGGCCGTGTTTAAACTATATTCCATATCAGTCTCGGACCTAAAAAAGTTAGAGCGATAGATCAACCTGCTGTCAGATGTTCACAAAAAATTTGTATGGATATCATCAATTAAGTAATGGAGACGCGCGGGTCAATATTGAACACATCTTTACCGTCTTTATAGACTGTGACCATGCCGCTTGACTGCGAGACGGTGATCGCGATCGTGTGCGTGGACTTCGTGATGGCTGCTGCGGCAAGGTGCCTACCGCCCAGTCCCGGTACTAGTGATATGCCTTTGGCATTAACGTCCAGGTAGCGGCCTGCGGCTACGATGAAACCTTCCTCATCCACGATGAACATCCCGTCCAGCTGGGCGAATTCTTTTACAGTTTCCCAGTTTTCTTCATTTTTAAGGTCCTTATCTTTTTTCTTCTGGCCCTCATAGGGATTCAAAATGATCTGGTGAGACATCTCCATGACATTTTTAGTATCGCCGATTATAAAAGCTGTGCCGACTTTTTTACTCTCGCGGCCTTCTCTGCCGATATCTATTGCAAGATTTAATGCGGCCTTAACGATTATATAGTCAAGCGTTGACGCGATAGAAGCGATCTTTTTGATCAGGGGCACGTCCTTGAGGTCCATCACTACGATCGAGTTAATATCGCCGATGCTAACGATACCTAGCACGATACGGTCCTTGATCTTACCACGGATATAGGCAACTTCCACGGCTTCGCTCATTAGCTCGATACGTGAGACTTTTAAGAATAGAGATTCTCTTGTGATATTTTTAGGGACTTTTGAGTGCAGGTCGACAAATACATCCTCACCCTTGCCCTTTCCGCCCGAAAGCCTGGCGATGATCACCGGTATGTCTACTTTTAGCTTTTCCCGGATCTCCATAGCATCGGGTGATATGATTATGACCGCACCAACATGGATCGTTTTTGCCAGCATTTGAGCACTAATTATGATCTCGTCCCTTATTGCCACCATATGTAACCAGTATAATATCGAACTATAAATTATTAATAATCTTTGTAACTATTCAGCCTCCTGCCGGGTGATATAAGTTTTTATGCGTCGCCATGGTCACTGCCCCCGACATGCACAAACACACATTCACCATAGGTTGAAATTACTACTATTTTACTGATTTTTTTTAGAAACGTAGTCTTGAGAGTTGCACATAAGCTTTATTAATACCCAGCGCATAAGCGGATACATCCTCGGGTGAGGCAACATGGGCAAGACGTTAGCGGAAAAGATACTATCACAAAAGAGCAGGAAGGACGTGGCTCCTGGCGATATCGTCACGGTGCCCGTAGACTTCGTGTTCGGCCAGGACGGCACCATGCCGCTGGCAATAGAGCAAATGGAAAAAGAGCTCGGGACCAGAAAGGTTTTCGACCCGAAAAAAGTTGGGGCCGTTTGTGACCACGCATCGCCGTCACCGAGCGAGCAGGTCTCTAACGTTCATATTTTCATGCGAAAATTCGCCAGGGAGAACGGCATTCACTTCTTTGAGAACGGGGACGGTATCTGTCACCAGATCGTGGCCGAAAAATTCGCCGCTCCAGGCAAAATTATCATCGGCGCGGACAGCCATACCTGCACACATGGCGCATTGGCCGCTTTTGCGACGGGTATGGGCTCCACTGACGTGGGCGCCATCATGGCTTACGGGACCACCTGGCTTCGCGTGCCCGAAGCATTCAAGTTCCAGATCGACGGAGAGCTGCCGAAATGGGTCACGTCCAAGGATGTTTTCCTTCACATCGTGAAGGAGATCACGGCGGACGGCGCTACTTACATGTCACTGGAATACCAGGGCTCGACTGTAAAAGATATGTCAGTTGAGTCCAGGCTGGTACTTTCGAACATGGCTGTCGAAGCAGGCGGCAAGGTCGGGCTTTGCCCGGCAGACGCTAAAGTTAAGGCGTACTTGAAGAAACACGGCCGCGAGAACGAGTATAAGCCACTGGCCGCGGATAAGGACGCCGTCTACGCGGATGAGCTGAACATCGACGCGACAAAGCTCGAGCCGCTCATCGCATACCCGCACCGGGTCGACAACGTCAAGCCAGTCTCTGAGCTGGCCGGCATGCATTTAGACCAGGTTTGTATCGGATCCTGCACGAACGGGCGCATCGAGGACTTGAAAGTCGCGGCCGAGATCCTGAAAGGCAAGCAGGCGCACAAGGATACGAGGCTAGTTGTCTACCCCGCCAGCCGTCAGGTGCTCGCAGAGGCGATCAAGCTAGGCTATATAGAAACGCTTGTAAAAGCTGGTGCTGCAGTGGGCGCTCCGGGATGCGGGTTCTGTATCGGCAGGACCGTTGCTCTAGGGGACGGCGAAAAAGTGCTATCCACGCAGAACCGCAACTTCAAGGGTCGCATGGGTAATAACAAGTCGGAGATCTATTTGTCTAACGTGCCGGTCGCTGCAGTCAGCGCCATATACGGTAAGATCACCGACCCGAGGGAGGTGCTCTAAATGGCTCTACAGACGATCAAGTCAAAAGTGCTCAGGATCTATCCTAAGGACACAAACACGGATGAGGTCATTTCCGGGAAGTATAAATACGACGAGCTCGACTTGAAAAAGCTTGCCGTTCACGCCTTTGAGTCCATCGACCCGACGTTCTATGCGGATTCGCAAAAAGTTAAAGACTCGATACTTGTGGCATCGACCAATTTCGGCTGCGGCTCCTCGAGAGAGCAGGCGCCCCAGGTGATAAAAGCATGCGGCGTCTCATGTATCATTGCCGAATCATATGCCCGGATATTCTACCGTAATGGCTTCAATATCGGCCTGCCGCTTATCGAATGTAAAGACATCTCGAAGAACGTGAAACAGGGCGATGAGCTAATGGTAGACTTCGCAAACGGCACGATCAGAAATATCACCAGCGGAAAAGAATATCCGTTCAAGCCTATACCGGAGTTCATGCAACAGCTGCTGGTAGCAGGCGGATTGATGCCTTACTTGAAAACTCAGCACAATAAAAAATAGGTGACAAAACAACAAGTCATCTATTTTTTCTTTCCTTTTTCTTCCGATGTCATCTCTTCAACAAGTCGGGCAATCCGCTTTAATCTGGTTTCTGGCTTTTTAGCATCGATGATCCATTGGGTATATCGTTTCCTCTGGACGTAAGCAAGAGTCGTGAACCGTTCGCACGCGACAACATTTTTCTTGAGTGCCTGCTGAATATCTGCGGGTACCGCCATCTCGCGAGGCTTATCTTCCAGGTCTAACATTACTGATAACGTGTCTCCCAGTACCTTTCCTGTAGCTTCTCGCATTTCCCGGCTGATCACCATATAGTGGCCATCGGCACCGGGGATCAATGAAGTATTATAACAGAATCCATCAACTGAGGCGTTCACCGATATACGGGATGAGTTGCCAAAAAGTTCCTTAACATCGAAGGGCATATCAATATAATGCCAGCCGGGATCGTACCTTTTAATGACTGCGTTAAACGATTGGTTTACCATATTATCTCAGATCCCTTTTATTGACTGCCTTAATAACACACTTTGGCACCTAATCACATACATACCTTGTGTGTATCTTAAACCTATCTGATAGGTCATAAAAATATCCTATTCAATGCTCATATGATGCCATAACGAAAATATCGGCACACGAAGAAATATCGATGTCAAGAATTCTCATCATTAGTTGCGAATCTTTTTCCAGTTATGCTTATTCCTCAATTTAATTTGGTTAATTTTTGACCGCCAGCTTTAATTTACATATCATAATTATATATCGAGGATAAGAACATAAATGCCTGCTCCTGATACGATTAACCAGCTACGGGAAGAGTTTTCAGAAATTTCGAGTATAAAGAATATCACACTACAGATGGCGTTCTGCAAGAAACTGGTCGCCTCGAACGATCCGGAATTCCTTGATCTTCACTACGAGCTTTTAAGAGAACGAACCATCGATAAGGGCCTTTTTCAGTTTTTGAGAAATTTTTTTGATAACCGGGGACCAGTGGGCGAAGATTATCTGCTCGAGAAGATCGCCGTAGAAACCGATACGGCATTGCAGGGCGACGTTTTACAGATGCTGGGCGGGATGAAGTATCGAAGCGGTAGAAGGCTCGCGGAGACGGCTGAGTGGGCGAGAAAATTGCTGAAAAGCGACTCGGACCGCTTACGCTGTCGGGCTATCTGGGTGCTGGGCTGGCTGGGCACTCCCGATGATATCGATAATCTTTTATCCGTCCGACTTTTCCACGACACAAACAACGAAAATCGGGGATGGGCCGCCAAGGCGATGATGCAGATCTTCTTTACGGACGAGACGACCGCAGAAAAGTCGCTCGGCTACCTTAAGCAGGCGATTAGATCCGAGAAGGACTATTTTACACTCGAGATGATCCTGATCAGCATCCAGACGATCACAGGTAAACGCTTCGGGCTCAAAACGCGCAGCCATGAGCCGGCGCCGAAGGAGAAAGTGGATGCCGCGCTGAAAAAGGCGCTAAAACTGTGATCGAAAGTTCATTTTGATAATCGGGTGGATATAGATAGAAGGATAACTTCGGGAGATATGGAATGATCGATGAACTGACAGGGATATTATCGGGCCTGAAATTGCAAGAGCCGACCGTAGCAGATTGTCTACAATACATAAAGGGAGACCTGGAACTGGAGTAATATGACCGATAACTATGAATTTTCCAGGGTGAATGCCCTGTCAGAAGATCCTTCCAGACATACTGTCGCTTTTCTTACGGATACCGGGAGAAAATGCTGGATTCCGGACGAGGGGCTGGGTAAGGTTAATATCCGATTTGTCCGTCGCGCTGCCGGGGAGGGTAGCATGATATTTATCGCGTACGATTCTGCCAGCGGTTTAATAAATTTTACAACGCCTTTTAATAAGGATCACATAGATTCAATCCAATTCGTCCAGGAGCCGAAACCAGGCTTGAAAGTTCGCCTCGTACTCCGGCCTTCATTTCTTTTTCTTCTACCCGCTCATCCCTGTTTCGAGAAGCTAAGTAAAATTCTTTATGATGCCTGGGAAAAAGATCAGTTGGTGTGGGTCGGGACATTTCCCGGCGACAGCGAGATTTTGGATATACGCCTGCCCGCTCCATAGCCCGTTAAGTCTGACCGGTTAACCCGTTTATGTGGTGGAAAAATAGGGGAAAACGCCGTCTTTCCTATTGATCGGCTTCAACTTTTTTATCGTCTTTAAGGAATCGATGGGCCACTTCTAGTTTAAGCACGGTCACATATTCGTGAGCAAGCCGTACAGGCTCGGGTATCCTGTGGACCTGGCACGATGAGACAATACGCACAGCTGTATCCAGGGAGATTCGATGTCCCGGCGACACATATACCGGCAATTTCGCACCTTTTGCATACAGCAGCCTGCCCACTCTGTCATCGCCTTGATAGATATCGTCGTTTTTGATCTTGCCGCATAGGAAGCTTTTCCCTACGCCGATAGCCGGAATGTCTAAAGTAATACCAATGTGACATGCGATGCCGCACCTGCGTGGATGATTGATCCCGAAGCCGTCGATCATGAGCACATCCGGCTTTATTTTTGCTTTTTCGATAGCGGCGATCATCGCGGGAGCTTCTCTATACGCCAGTAGCCCGGGTATGTAAGGAAAATCGAGGTTTTGGACTGTGAAGGTCCGATAAATAGTCTGCAACGAATCGCGATCAATGACAACGATACCGGCGATGATGTATTTATCGCCTAAGTAAGAACAATCGACTCCTCCGATGCGCCGGATGGCACCGAAAGAGTCTTTAAGTATCGTCTTTTCAGCGAGCGCCTTTTGCTCGTCGATCAATGCACGGACGTCCACGATATCTATTTGTCCTTCCGCCATTAAATCTTTTAGCTCAGTATTTCGGTCTTTATCGTCGTGAACACAGGGCCCCTGAAGTCGATACGATGTTTTATACCCTGAATATAGCGTACAGCGACCGGGTCTATCAGTATATTCACATCGGCCGGAGAGCGGGACATCTTGTAGGTGGTCTCGTATATGCCCTCTTCGATATTTCGGGCTGCAGCACTCGCGATCGCGTTGATGTAGCGGATACCGGTACGAACACCTTTATCCTGCGCTTCCTGGAATTTAGGATTGTTCAGCGGTATGCCGAGAACATCGCCTTTGTAAACATAGACCTCATTCAGGTATGCGCCGCCGCAAAGCTTTTTATTCTCCTCCTCTTCTACCAGCTCGACCTTGATTTTTTTACCATTGATCTCTCCTGACCACGCCTCGAACGTACAGGGGCTCGGCGACTGGCCGTTCCTCTCGGCGGTCGCAATGATGGCCATCGCGATCTCGTGGCCTTTTTGCGATCGCGGATGCTTCTCTATCGAGATCATGCCCGCTATCTCGGCATCGCTCATCTCCCAGCTTTCCTGGAACTGTGGATATACCATATCGCGCATATCTTTTGCATTATACAGGATCATGGCCAGCCGCTCGACGCCCAGCCCGAGGTTCATTACGGGGTAAGGAATATCATATTGCGAGAGTGCCGTCGCCGAGTAAATACCAAAAGTCGCGATCTCGACCCAGCCATCCTTATACTTCGTATGGCTGCCTTTGAGAGCCGGATGGTACCCGTACACTTCGATCTGCGTGTCGGGCGTGTAATATTTGCTTCGCTTGTCATCGGGCTGGAATCTAAATTGAGAGAAACCGAATTGTTTCAGCAAGCCTGCCGCAACTGCTTTACCGTGCTCGACCGTGACGTCCGGGTCCATGATCACACACGAAGCGGAGTGATATGCTCGAAGCCTGTCTGCGTTCTCTTCCTGTTCCCGCCTGAAAACGAGATCCACGGAGAATAGCTTGACAGGGGTCTTTTTACGGTTCACGAGCGCACCGAGGGTCATGAACCATCCCGACGTCATGTGGCTCCGCAGCGTCTTACGTGATGAGACCGGCTCCAGCTTCTTGAACTCGGGGAATACATGGTCGATGACGACGGCGATCTTGGAATCCTGCACGTTCAGCCCCGCTGCCATATCCGGGACCAGGTCATCGCCTTCGATCTCGCCCTTCTTGTACTGATGTAAAATCGTGCGGATGGTTTCCTTATCCTGCTCTGCCAGCGGTTTCCCCAGTATCTCCTCGATTTGCATGAATCGCTCGTCAGAGATACCAACGTTCGGCCTTGGCAGGCCGCCGATATAGAATACGCGGTCAAGGACCGCCAGCGCCTCGTAGTTGAACTGCTTGAAAATATCGCTCTCTTCGATAATAATGGGGTTAACAGTTTCCTCGAAACCCATGTTAACATAAGCTTCCCGCAGCTTGTTCATCGTCTCGTATACGGGGTGAGCCTTGCCCTTCTCCATCGGCATGGAATAATCTTTATGCGGGTCGACGGGTGTCAGGTATTTACTACTCTGGCTCCACGCTTTGTCGAAGTCCTCTCGGGTCTCGACCTTGACCTCTTCCGGGTTGAACTTCATTAAAAAGGCCTCTTTCAAATGTTGAATTCACTACTTACTTGATATTATATAGAATATGCGGTAGATGGTTCTGTCAAGTAATCGGCTGATAATAAATATGGTGGCATTATCTTTATACATCTGTTTAGCAATCAACCGATAACTTTATAGAACCTGATGAAGAAGTGCCATTTATTCTTCACATTTGTACTCAATGCGGTCGCCCATGTGCGCATATCCCCACTCGCAGAGCTGGTCGAGGATTGGCATCAGGGTTTTTCCTGTTTCTGTAAGCGAATACTCCACTTTCGGTGGGACTTGCGCGTAAACCTTTCTAGTGATAAGACCATCTTCCTCAAGCTGGCGAAGCTGTTTAGTCAACATCCTCTGGGTGATCCTGGGCTGTAAACGGTCCAGTAACTGGCTAAAACGTAGTGTCTCATCATTTAGCGCATATATGATCAGCGGTTTCCATTTGCCTCCGATTACGGCCAGGGTCGCATCGATTGGCCAATCATACTTGTATTTTTTAGTAGTGGAGTCCATAGTATCCTTCATGTATGTATGTAACATATTTGTTTGTACTTCATATTAATACCCTATGTTATAATATACGATTAAAAAATCAGCAGGTCTTAGAATGAAGGTATTATTGGTAAATAGGAGCCCTCACAAGGAAGGTTGCACGTATACTGCTCTTACAGAAGTAGCTAAAACCCTGGACGAGGAAGGTATTGACACTGAAATTTTCTGGATCGGCATAAAGCCGATTGCCGGGTGTATCGCCTGTAAGACTTGTGCCAAAACCGGGCGCTGTGCGTTTAAAGACCGAGTCAACGATTTTCTTGACATTGCCAAAGATGCCGATGGCTTTATTTTTGGGTCGCCGGTACATTTCGCCGCAGCTACTGGTGCGATCACATCCTTCATGGATCGAGTATTTTATGCAGACTTGCAGTCGGGCATGCAATCTTTTTACATGAAACCGGCGGCCGCAGTTGTTTCCGCAAGGAGAGCTGGAACGACAGCCACTTTTGACCAGCTCAATAAGTATTTCACAATTTCAGGGATGTTCGTTATTGGTTCCCGCTATTGGAATATGGTTCATGGAGCAAAGCCGGAAGATGTGGCAAAAGATCTGGAAGGCTTGCAGACAATGCGCATACTTGCTAGGAACATGGCGTTTTTCTTGAAGTGTAAAGAAGCTGGTCTTAAAACAGGTGTGCCGTTCCCGAAGCTGGAAAACATCATTTTCACGAACTTTATCCGTGACTGATTGCTTTTTCGGCTTCAAAGTCTTGACGGCTATAGTCACATCAGGCAATATATGAAATAAAACCAGTTGAGGATGATATATATGACAGATCACAATATTCTTATAGCTTATTTTTCGCGTTCAGGCAACAACTATGTCAGCGGAAGGATCGAGAACCTGCCGGTCGGCAACACCGAAATCGTGGCGAATACGATCCGGGAGATGATCGGTGGCGAATTGTTTCATATCAAAGCGGTGCATGTGTATCCCAACGATTATACGGAAACCACCGAGGTAGCACAGCAGGAAATGCGCGCTAATGCCAGACCGAAGCTTACCGGCCATCTGGAAACTATGGCTTCCCATGATGTGATTTTCGTCGGTTACCCTAATTGGTGGGGAACGATGCCGATGCCGGTGTTTACCTTTTTGGAGGAATATGATCTCACCGGAAAAACGATCGTTCCGTTTTGCACGCACGAGGGAAGCGGCCTAGGGCGAAGTGTTACGGATATCAAAAAACTTTGTCCGAGGTCAGCCGTTCTGGATGGCCTTGCGGTCCGTGGTGGAGACGTAAAGAAAGCCCAGAATGAGGTATCCGAATGGCTGCATAGAATAGGGATGAAAGAATGAAGAAACTATTCAGAGGTGAATGAAAATGTTGTACAGAAAAATACCCAAGAATGGGGACGAACTTTCGATACTTGGATTCGGATGCATGCGCCTCCCTGTGAAAGAAGATGGCTCGATAGATGAAGAAAGAGCCACCAGACAGGTACGCTATGCGATCGACCGTGGAGTGAACTATGTGGATACGGCCTGGCCCTATCACGCGGAACAGAGCGAGCCTTTCCTGGGTCGCGCTCTTGCCGGCGGATACCGTGAGAAAGTCATGCTTGCGACAAAACTTCCTGGCTGGATGGCGAAAAGCCGGGAGGACATGGACGGTTTCCTGAATTCCCAGCTGGAAAAGCTCAATACCGACCATATTGACTATTACCTAGTCCATGCCCTCGTCGGGGATCTGTGGGATAATGTTGAAAAGCTGGGCGTAACCGATTTCATCGACAAAGCCAAAGCCGACGGCAGCATAATCAACGCTGGCTTTTCCTTCCACGGCGCGAGGGAGGACTTCAAGCGGATCGTGGATGCCTATGACTGGGACTTTTGCCTGATCCAGTACAACTATCTGGACGAAAAGAACCAGGCAGGTACCGAGGGTATGGAATATGCGGCTTCAAAAGGCCTGGGAATAATCGTTATGGAGCCCCTGCGCGGAGGGAGCCTTACAAACCCCGTGCCACCTGACGTGAAAGAGATCTGGGATGCAGCTCCGACGAAGAGAACCCCGGCAGAATGGGCTCTTCGCTGGGTATGGAACCACCCGGAGGTCACGGTTATCCTCTCCGGGATGAATCAGGAAGCGCATATCGAAGAGAATCTTGCAGCGGCAGATATAGCATACCCGAATTCTCTAACAGAATCTGAACTGCAATTAGTAAAAAAAGTAGAGCAGAAGTACCGTGAGTTGATGAAAGTCGGCTGTACTGGCTGCAGATATTGTATGCCCTGCCCGGAAGGCGTGAATATTCCACTCTGTTTCGAAGAGTATAACAACCTGTATTTGTCCGGCAATGCTGACGAGACCAAGTTCCTCTACGCGGCAAGACTGGGTAGCGTATTATCCGTGGGAGAGCCCGAATTCGCATCCCGGTGCGTACAATGCGGAGAGTGCCTTGAAAAATGTCCCCAGCACCTGGATATACCAACGATCCTCGAATCCGTTGTAGAAGAACTTGAAGGATTCGGATCTGGACGAGAGAGTTGCCATGGCAAAACAGGCATTTAAGCGGACTTAAAACAATAACTTGTTTATGAAATGGGAAAGCCCATATGAATGAAGAGTGAGGAGAGAATTGTAGATGACACAAATCACCCTGGGAAGTACCAGGATTACGATAGACCGCAATGGCTTTGGCGCGCTTCCGATCCAGAGAGTAAACATGGAGACAGCGGTCAAAATTTTAAGGAAGGCCTACGACGGGGGTATGACATTCTTCGATACTTCACGCGTGTACTCGGACAGCGAGGAAAAGCTGGGCAGGGCCTTTGAGGGGATGCGGGAAAAAATTTTCATCGCTACGAAGACGCGCGCCACCACTCCGGAAGACTTCTGGAAAGATCTGGAGACTTCTTTAGCGATCCTCAAAACAAATTACATTGACATTTACCAGTTCCATTGGCCAGGCGTCTGTTATAGACCAGGGGATGGATCGGGAATGTATGAATGCATGCTGGAGGCGAAAAAACAGGGCAAGATCAGACACATCGGCCTGACGAATCACAGGCTGGACGTAGCGCTCGAATGCGTCGATTCCGGGCTCTACGAGACCCTGCAGTACCCATTTAATTATCTGTCATCGGAAAATGAGATCGAGATGGTAGAAAAATGTAAGAATACGGGTATGGGATTCATTGCCATGAAGGCATTATCCGGTGGATTGATCACGGATTCTGCCGCAGCGTATGCATTTATGACACAGTTCGATAATGTACTTCCTATCTGGGGCATCCAGAGGGAAACGGAGCTGGACGAATTTTTAAGTTACAAGAATAACCCGCCGCAGCTGACCGACGAAAGAAAGGCATTTATTGAAAAAGAAAAACAGGAACTGACAGGGGATTTCTGCAGGGGTTGCGGCTACTGCATGCCGTGTCAGGCTGGAATTGAGATCAATATCTGTGCAAGGATGTCCAATTTGATCAGACGGGCCCCGTCCGCTGATTGGCTGACGCCGAAGGTGCAGGAAATGATGAGGAAAGTCGAAGGATGCCTTGAATGCGGAGAGTGTAAATCCAGATGCCCATATGGCTTAGATGCGCCGGAATTGTTAAAGAAGAATTATGAAGATTACAAAAAAATTCTTGCGGGTGAAGTGAAAATAAATTAAGGATTATAGAATGATTTTTTCAAGAAACAACGAGTTTATATAGCATTTTTCATCCGGTGTAAGGGCAGTGACTAGCTATTAATAAAATGAATAATTATAAGCTGTGAGAAAATAAAAACTGATCCATGCATATCATCGGCATTCTTGGCAGTCCGAGGGGGAGGAATAGCTTAACGCTAAAATTACTCGATAGTGCGCTAAACGGCACAGAAGATGTCGGGGCCGATATCGAGTTTATCGACGTGGCCAGAATGAACATACGGGCCTGCAAATCATGTGGCGTATGCTACGTGACGGGAAGGTGCAGCCAGAAGGACGAATTCCAGGAGGTCTACGAAAAAGTCATCGAAGCCGATGGGATCGTCTTTGCCAGCCCTGTATATTTTAATAACATTTCATCCCAGATGAAGCTCTTCATCGACCGTACCGGGGATGCGAAGCATTGCATGCTGTTCCTGGGGAAGTATGCAATGTCCGTCGCTACGGCGAACAACTCGAGCGTTGATGATACGATCCGGTACATGAACAGCTACCTGACTGGTAATGGCGCCTATGTAATAGGTGGCGTAGGCGTGAGCATGCCGAACGTGCCCGGAAAGCTCGATGATGGCGTAAAAAAAGCATATGACATGGGAAAAGACATGGCAAATGCGATCAGCACAAAAAGGCAATACCCGGACCAGAAAGCAGCTCACGATGACTTCATCAGGAATTTCAAGTCGACCATCATGCATAATAAGGACACATGGAAGCATGAGCATGATTATTACGTAAAAAAAGGATGGGTATAAATTTTTTATTCATAATTATTTATTTGGCAGTAATCAATCTTTTAGCGCCGGAAGAGGAAAAATCCTAAATACCTGCGCCGTCATTTATCGAGCATGCGAGCCTTTTATATGGTCATGCTGATCCTGATAGCGCTGGCAGCACTAATGATCGCCCCGGCAATAGCCGCCGACGTGACAATTCCCATTAACCAGGATCATAAGAGCGATAACGGCAATAGCAGTATGATCATTCACCTGATCGCGGTAAATATCACGACCTATACCATGGGCAACGAGTTCACAAAATATGGGCCGGATAACACGATATGGCCTAAATTATTATTCACCTATAAGAACGTAGGGAGCAGCTCGAGCTATGGTCATCTGGAGATAAGATTTGTCGATGACCAGGGAAATAAATACAGCAGTACGGACGATAAAATGATCATGCTCAAGCCAGGCGAGACCAGCGAGATGAGGTTCCTCGAGGTGCCCGTACAAAAAGACCGTAAGATCAAAGGGTTCGAGATCATCGAAGGGTTTACCACCACGTATTATCCCATTGATTACCAGACAGCCTCGACGACAACACCTGGACAAAGTACCCCGATCATCAGTAACCTTCCTTTCACACAGGGATGCTGTTGCGCTCCGCTGTTATTGCCATTAATTATCTTTGGCGTGATCTTCGTCGCCAGAAAAAAGCAATAGATAAAAATTTTTTTAAATGCTAAATCAGATTTTATTATACACCTTTTTTAGTCAATCGTATTGATCATACGATTATTGAAAGAGCGCTTTTTACAATCTCGTCTGCGAAATAAATATATCCTATCAATCATGTAAGTCATTTACCAAAAACAGGAGATATTCAATGGTAAACGAACCGTTATTGATGATACCCGGGCCAGTCATGCTGCACCCAAGGGTATTGAATGCGATGTCGAGGCAGATGATCAACCACAGGGACAAGGCTTTCTCCGATATGTACGATGATTGCCGGAGCACCCTGCAGCACATCTTGAACACAAAAAACGACACGTACGTCTTGACCGGTTCCGGCTCCTGTTCGATGGAGGCGGCCCTATCGAACCTTGTAAAAGGCGATAAGGTAGTCTCGATCGTGAACGGCAAGTTCGGCGAGCGTTTCAGAGACATAGCGGCACGCTATGGCGACGTCACAAGCCTGGAGTTCGAATGGGGTAACCCGGTAGAGCTTAACAAAGTCGAAGATGCGCTGGCAAAAGGCGCAAAAGTCATCACTATGGTCCACAACGAGACCTCCGCAGGTGTCAGGAACCCTGCCGAAGAGATCGGAAAGCTAGCTAAGAAATATAACGCGCTATTCGTCATGGATACCGTTACTTCGGCCGGCGGAGATCTTGTAGAGCTGGACAAGTGGGGCATCGATATCGCGATCACAGGTGCACAAAAGTGCCTTGGCGCACCGTCGGGCCTGTCCTCGGTATCCGTAAGCGCGAAAGCCTGGGACGCGATGGTGAAGAACCCCCCATATTATCTGGACTTGAAGAAATACAAGAAGTCCGCGGAAGCGGAACGCTCGGAAACTCCGTTCACGCCCGCTATCACGTTATTTTATGGCATGCAGGAAGCCATGCACATGATCAAGGAAGAAGGCATCGAGAACCGTATTGCGCGACATGCGAAAGGCGCTCAGGGCATTAGGGCAGCTGCAAAGGCGCTCGGCCTTGAGCTATACCCGGTGACGGATCACCACACGGTACTTTCTAACACGGTCACGGCTATCAAGTTCCCCGAAGGAGTGACCGATAAGGACCTGAGGGGAGAGATGAAGGCCAACGGCGTACAGATCTCGGGCGGACAGGACAGGCTGAAGGGCAAGATCTTCAGGATACCATCCATGAACGCCTTTACCGAAAATGACTTGGTCAGGACGATCGGCGCGCTAGAGGATGCGCTCATCAAGTTCAAGGGTATGGACGCGTCTAAAAAGAACGCAGGTATAGAGGCTTTAACAAAGGTATATAAAAACTAAAGCCTTTTAAGCAGATAATGAGGTCATCATGGTAAAAGTCGGCATAGCCGATACGGCCTTCGCCCGCTATGACATGGGAAAAGCCGCCATCGACGAATTAAAAAGTAAATGCTCAGTAAAGATCGAGCGTTACACAGTGCCGGGCATAAAAGATCTGCCCGTCGCGTGTAAAAAACTGTTCGATGAACGGGGATGCGACATTGTCATGGCGCTGGGCATGCCGGGCTCAAAGCCGGTCGATAAGACCTGCGCCCACGAGGCGAGCATGGGCATCATCATTTGTCAGCTGATGACCGGAAAGCACATCATAGAGGTATTCGTACACGAGGATGAGGCGCCCGACGCAAGGGCCCTGGCGGCACTGATGGATAAGCGCGCCCGGGAACATGCGCTGAACGTCTATAAGTTATTGTTCAAGCCACAGCAGCTTGAGAATGAAGCAGGCACGGGCCAGCGCCAGGGTTACGAGGACGTCGGGCCTGCCAGAATATAACAGTCACAGGTTTGATCATTATGGCAACGAATGAGATCAGATTAGGGTTCGTCGTCGCGGAATTCAACCGCGACCTCACATGGCAGATGGAATTACTCGGAAAGGAGCACGCGGACTTCCTTGGCGCAAAGGTCACCAAGGTGTTCTACGTGCCCGGAGTCTATGACATGCCGCTCGCCGTTAAAAAAATGGCCGAAGACAAGAACATCGATGCAGTCGTCACGATCGGCTGTGTGATCGAAGGCGCGACTGACCACGACCAGATCGTCGTAGCGCAGGCCACCCGTAAGATCACGGACCTCGCGCTGGAGAGCGGTAAGCCTATAGCGCTTGGCATCTCAGGCCCTGGCATGACCAGGCTGGAAGCCAGCGAACGCATCGACTATGCTAAGAGAGCGGTCGAGGCAGCAGTAAAGATGGTCAGAAGATTGAAGGATTATAAATAAAAAACGACCTTTTATGTCATCAAGGCTGGACCAGGTAGAAGAATCGGCTACGCTTCGAATAGCGGACCTTACAAACGAGCTAAAAAAACAAGGCAAAGACATCCTGAGCTTCAGCTTGGGCGAGCCTGATTTTAACACGCCGGCACACATCATTGATGCGGCGAAGAAGGCACTCGACAGCGGTAAAACGCATTACACGTCGTCCCAGGGCATCCCGGAATTACGGGAAGCCATCGCTGCCAAGCTGAAAAAGGATAACGGCATCGATGCTACTGCAAAAGAGATCATTGTCACACCGGGCGCCAAACATGCGATCTTCGAGACTTGCTTCAGCATCCTCAACGAAGGCGATGAGGCCGTTTTATTGGAGCCGGCATGGGTCTCGTATGACGCATGTATCAAGATGAGCGGCGCTAAGACAAAATGGGTAAAATCAAATGAGGATGGGTCCATCCCCGATGACTTTTCTAAGCACATTAACAAGAAAACAAGACTCATTATTCTGAACAGCCCCAATAATCCATCAGGGGCCGTATTAAGTAAAAATGACATTAAAATGGTCGCGGATCTCGCAAAGGATCGCAACATTTACGTGCTCTCCGACGAGATCTATGAGAAGATCATCTATGATGTAAAACATTATAGCATAGGCTCGATCATACCGGAACAGACGATCACTGTGAACGGCTTTTCTAAGGCATATGCGATGGCAGGATGGCGCATCGGCTATGTGACGGCGCCGAAGGCGATATTGAATAATCTGCTGAAAGTTCAACAGCACACCGTTTCCAGCCCGACTACATTTGCGCAATATGGCGCTACAGCGGCAATGAATGGCCCGCAGGATTGTGTCGAGCAGATGCGGCTGCAGTTCCTGGAACGGCGCAACGTCGTAACGAAAGGCCTGAAAGATATGGGATTACAATGCCTGATACCGAAGGGCGCTTTCTATGTATGGCCGAAGGTGGAAGGAAACTCGGAGAAGATCGCCGAAGGACTATTAGTGAACGGTGTCGGCATGACGCCGGGATCGGCGTTCGGCTCAGACTGTAATGATCATATGCGAATGTCTTATGCATCATCCATGGCTGACATTCATAAAGGGCTCGAAAGGATGGCAAAATTTTTCAAAAAATAATTTTTTCAATGATCTTCGAGATTAACTCAATAGAAATATTATTTATTGAGCTTCGACTTATTACGTATTACGAACATGGATAATAAAGAAAAAACCGCTGAGATATCCAGACGCCTGATAGCACATTATGGCATCTATGATAGACCTAGAAGCAAGCCATTCGATGTACTTATTAACACGGTCCTATCTCAGAATACGAATGATAGGAACTCCGGGATCGCTTTTGAAAGTCTATATAAGGTATATCATACGCCGAAACAGCTGGCAGATGCTCCTGAAGCTGAAATTTCAGAGCTGATCAAATACGGCGGGCTGAATCGTATCAAAGCTAAGCGAATAAAAGACATCTCGAAGCTAATTGTCGAAGAATACGGCGGAAACATCAATTTCGTATGCACCATCGACCCTGAAGTTGCTCGTAAAACACTATTAAGCATAGAAGGTGTAGGGCCGAAAACTGCGGACTGCGTATTACTATTTGCCTGCCGGCAGGATGTGATACCCGTAGACACACACGTTTTCCGGGTTACAAAACGACTAGGGATAGTGCCGCAAAGTGCTGACCACGAAAAAGTCCACCAGTTATTGATGAAAAACGTACCGTCTGGTAAAAAAGGCTCCGTACATGTGGATCTAATCAGGCTGGGGCGCGAGATCTGTAAAGCACAAAACCCGAAACATAGCCAATGTTTCCTGGTCGACATCTGTGATTATGCGCGTTCCGAGGGAGCTTATCCTCCGAGGGGCGATACAAAAAATGAGCGATTATAATTAAGGCTGCATAAACCTTTTTTTCACAAAAGTATATTTGAATACTTTTTATATTAACACTATTTATATCATATATAGATGCGGGAAAATAAGATAAGTGTACTTGACCTGTTTTTAATCGCCTATGTACTGATGTATTACGGCAGGCTCAGTGTCGTCCTTTTTGTCCCGCAGTATGCCATAGATAATGGAATACCTTCGCAATATTACAGCCTGCACTTTGCAATGATCAGCGTTGGCTCGGCCATTTCGAACTTACTGGCTATATTCCTGCTGCGACACTTCAACATAAGAAAAATTTTCCTCGGCATCGGCTTTATATCAGCAATATATGAGATCCTGTTATTTTTATATCCGACGCCGTGGTCATTGTTACTAGCCGGCCTTCTCATCGGCCTGGCGGCGGGATGTTTCTGGAGCATTACGTTTTTAGTGATATGCGAGATCATCGATGCGCATCATGTGCCGACAACGTACGCCATGTCCAAGTACAATGTGATCACTACGATCATGAGTGCACTTACGCCTCTGGCCGCGGGCATCATCGTCCACTGGTTTGGATATGGCATGTGGCTATTATCAGGTCTGGGATTCCTGATCATTTCCACGGCCATTATATATGTGCTCAAAGACCCGATCTATTTTAAAACGTACGGCAAATACCCGATCAAGGAAGACCTGAGTAAAATTTTAAAAAATAAGCGCACGATCATTACGTTTTTATTGACAATGCTGTTCGTGACATTGACTGTAAATACATGGTCGTCGTTCTCCCGAGTCTTTTACACAAACGTGGGTATCCGCGATTACTGGCTGGGCATCATGGCGATAATAGTCAGCGTTTTGACCATTATGATCTATTATGTGCTGGCGCGCTACAAAGTCGCAACAAGAAAAGCGATAGCTACCGTTGGCATTCTAATATTCGCAATGGAGCTCGGCATACTCACGTTCATATCTGATCCGCTGATCGTCTTTATCCTCGAAGGTATGGTAGGTGCGGCAGGTATAGCGATCGTCGGCTTCGCCACGCAGAATATCATTAAAAATACTTTTCGAGAGCGTGTTTACATTGGCAGGCCGATTTTCGCGATGGGCATGTACGTGGCAAACGCCGCATGGTTCGCCGTATGTGGCTATTTGATCGGAGCTTACGGTGGTTTTGGGGCTATAGGCAGCATATTAGGCATAACCGTCGACCAGTTCGGGCTTCGAATCCTGATGGTGATCATAGCGTTCCTGGCTGCGATCTGGGCTGTGCTCATGTGGATATTCGAAGGGCGCATGATCAAAGAAAAAGATTAGGCGCAGCTACTAAGATATTTCTATGTTTGCTGCTAAAATATGATTAATGGAATATCCTGACCATATGTTTTTAGTAGACCGCATGCTGGGCAGGCTAGTATCCTGGCTCCGTATCTTCGGCTATGATACGAAAAGTGCTCTGGATCTAGAGCTGTCGCCGAACGAGGATACACAGCTCATCAAAATGGCAAAAGCAGAAGGCCGGATCCTGTTATCCAGGGATAAAGAGCTGGTCGATCGTGCAAAAAGAGACGGCATCAATGCAGTATATGTTTCGCCCGATGGCGTCAGGGAACAGCTGGAAGTGCTGACGCAGGAATACCCGCTACATATTGAGCCGGAGATGACACGCTGTACGATCTGCAACGCTGCACTCCGGAAGGTCGAGGATAAGGATATGGCCAACATACAAAAGAATGCGGAAGTGCCGAAACATTTACTGGATGAAGAGGCCCGGCTCTGGATCTGTGTTAAATGCGGAAAGGTATACTGGCAGGGCAGTCACTGGCGTAACATACTCAAGACTGCCGATGAAGTTAAGAACAATAATTTAACGTCTATCGATTAATCCCTATTGGCGAGCTATCAATTTTATCGGCAAGCTTTTTCAATCAAACTTCAATATACAGAAAAGGCATATAATACAAGCGCTTAGCCTCATTTTGGCCTAAAAATGTGACCTGCAAGTATTTAAATTATCGATCTCAGTTTTTCTAGGTAGGTGCCTGTATGTTTTACAAGATCGATATGTGCGTGAAGTTGACTTATTCAATATTACTCTCATTCGCCGCTATTATCGGCTTACTCGTCATGCCGCCCGTAGGCATCGTACTGTTCATTTACCTTAGAAGCTTCCTGAAAAGACAGGTCTATAGGATAGGTGCTTCCTGAGCAAGCCTATTTTTCCTGGTTTTCCGGGCACGTAGCTCATAAAGCTTTACTTATAGAAGGACATATGATGGTATAACTGTAAAAGTCGGCGGCATAGCTTGCCGTGATATAAAAGTATATGATAAAATCGCACCATTCTAAAGCAAGCTATACTATTGAAAGCTCGCAGTATTTAAATATCAATACACAATAAATTAACGATGAAAATGAAGGATGTATCATGAAGCTTGAAGAATTACGTCACGGCACAACGCTCCTTAAGCGTGGGTTTGCTAAAATGCAGAAGGGAGGCGTTATCATGGACGTCACGAACAAGGACCAGGCCCTTATAGCAGAAAGAGCCGGGGCAGTGGCGGTCATGGCGCTCCAGGCCGTTCCGGCAGATATACGGAAGGCTGGCGGTGTCGCGAGAATGGCAGACCCGGCCATTATTGAAGAGATCATCAGCACGGTCACTATACCAGTCATGGCGAAGGCCCGTATAGGCCACTTTGTCGAAGCTGAAATTCTCGAGGCCATTGGCGTGGACATGGTAGATGAATCTGAGGTCCTGACTCCGGCCGATAATAAATATCACATTGATAAGACCAAGTTCACTGTCCCGTTCGTATGCGGCGCAAGGAACCTTGGCGAAGCGTTGCGTAGGATCAACGAAGGTGCCGCCATGATCCGCACAAAAGGCGAAGCCGGCACCGGCGACGTATCCGAAGCTGTCAACCATATGAAGCAGATCCAGGGCCAGATACGCGAGCTGCGCGGCAAGACGCACGAAGAGCTGATCAAGTACGCGAGAGAGATCGAGGCACCTATCGAGCTCGTTATCGAGACTGCACAGATGCAGCGCTTAACAGTTGTTAATTTTGCAGCAGGCGGCATCGCGACACCTGCGGATGCGGCGTTAATGATGAGGCTCGGCGCGGACGGCGTGTTCGTGGGATCGGGCATATTCAAGTCTGATGAGCCGGAAAAAATGGCAAAGGCGATCTGTGAGGCCGTTAACAATTACGATAACCCGCAGAAGCTCGCAGAAGTCTCAAAACACATCGGAAACCCGATGAAAGGTATCGGCATCAGCACCATACCCAATGAAGAAAAGCTACAGGCTCGCGGCTGGTAATCCGGCTGCAAGCATTTTTTTTAATTTTTTATGATCAGTAGTTCCTTTTCGATTTATATTATTGACATGTTTATTAGTTTATTAGTTGTCTTTTCATAAGGTAGTTCAAAACAACAAACAAATAATATAGTAAACAACCAAACCAAATAAACAAAGAACTGCTAACGATACTATTATATTTTTAAGTACTTTTTATTGGCATATTGTAAGAAAACCACAAATCTTAAGAGCTTATTCATCATCATGATAGCCTATGAAGGGCTTGAGGTTACTATCAGTAGGTATCTTATTCCTGGTTTCCGTGATAACCATCGCGGGACAGGCGGATGCTGCCACTAACGTGTTCGTTAACGGCTCGCTGCCAAACAACACGCTGTACCAGGGGCAGGTCTACGGATTAAATCTAACTATCACGAATAATGAGAATTACCCGGTACGGGTAAACAGTGTCGGCGTAAACTACGACTGGATGAAGTCAGACATATTCTACACGCTGGACACAGGTGCAAGCTATACGCAGATCGATGCGAACAGTCAGGCGAACATCGGCACCATCATGGTCAGCTGCGATAATACTGTACCCATTGGCTATCATGCATTTTATTATAAAGTACAGTTGACCTGGTATAACACGTATATGTCAACGTGGGTCAATGAAACAGTCGTCCAGCCCGGATCAATATACGTCGAGTCGCCGGCCAAGTCACTGTCGATGACAGACCTGCTAAACGCTAACAGTTCACTGAACTCGGCGATAGCCGCTAATTATAGTAGTCTCAAGGCGAAGGCAGACATTAATAACGCGACCATGAACCTCAACAACGGCTGGAGCGCATATAACTCAAACGATTACAGCAGAGCGATCAACCTCACCTATACGATCATTTTGGACCTGAACGACGCTAAGAACGGCGAAGCTGATTACCTGACTAAAAAAAGCTCGATCGACGTTATTGTTAACGGAGTCACCGATAAGCTGAAAGCAGTGCAGGGAGTGACCGGCCCGGACGCTAAAGACCTGGTCAACCTGACCATCAGCTACCTGAACACGACACAACAAAATATTGTTTCAGAAGACTGGGTCTCGGCAAAAAAGAATGCAAATCTTGCAGCACAGGCTGTGGATGGTGCGTCCAACGCAGAATTCTACTACCGCTTGAATACGAACCAGTCCGTGACCGCGAAGGATAGCGCTTCCCAGGCCGTACATGCGGCACAGGATAACATCCAGAAGGCAGATAGCATCATAACCGGCGGATCTGCAGCGAACATATTGAACGAGGCCACGCTCAAGCTCCAGGCTGCTAATCAGTCGTTGAATAGCGGTGATTACACGAATGCTACGGTAAATGCGAACGTGGCATCGACCCTGGCAACGCAGTCAATCGGCGAAGAAGCAAATAACCAGATGGCGCTGGCACGTCAGAAGATCGCCGGCGTCGGTACACTGAAAAGCCCCAGCGCAAAGGACATGCTAAATCAATCCAATACGGCATATAACCAGTCACAAAACGCCTATACCGGCGGCGACTACCAGAGCGCAATAAATAATGCAAGCCTGGCATTTAAGCTGGCAAACGATTCAGCGACCACTGAGCAGCAGTGGCTGAGCGAGCACCCGGCTTCGCCGGGCTTTGAGGCGGTTTTTGCGATCGCAGCATTGTTGTCAGTTTTGGGGATCGCGAGCATGCGCGCTCGAAAAGAGAGGAAGGATTAAATCCTTCCCATTTCCTCATAGTAACCAAAAGCCCTTAATTAACAACAGAAGGTGTAAATATTGAAATTTTTTAAGCCGATCATCCTTGCCATGGCCGTATTTGCGATCGTCGCGACCATGGGATGCGTGAACCTATGCAAAGAAACAACCACCGGCGTCACATCAACACCGACTATCACACCGACACCGGCGCCGACGACGGTCGGGACGCCGACGCTGCCTACGGTCAACGAGACGATCGAAAGGCAATACAACTATGTCGATAGGATCAATGCTGGCATTAATGAATATAACACAGGCATACAGAACATGAACAGCGCCCAGGCCGCCTATAACGACTCGCAATATACCAACGCGAGCCAGATCATCAGGAACGCGATCAATAATATGGATAATGCGAAGGCACAATTCAATGCCATGCAGCAGTATGCCTCCACGGACACGGAATACAACCTGAGTGGTAAATGGTATGAGACGGCGAACTATTATTCAATATGCTATAACTATCTAGACCAGGGATACCAGGAATTGCAAAACCAGTCCACACGCAATCCGCCTAACTATATCAAAGAACGTTTCTACTTTGGGGAGGCGCAGTATTACAACGACCTCGCTAAACAGAGCTTTAACCAGGCAAAAGATCTGGAAAAACAGACATTTTTAGCACAGCAGGGATAGCTACCCTGCCGTTTTTATTAAAAGCTGTCCAGCGAGCATTGTTTTTTGTCGCTTAACTCGAATTCCCACTCGATTTTCCTGAACTCAAGGCCTTTTTCCTCGATCAGTGTCTTTGCCAGCTCGGAAACCTTAGGCGCACATAATATTCCCCTGACTGCGGTCTTATGATTCTTCTTCCGAAAGTCCACGAGGTATGCCTCGAGCTGATAAACAGCGGATGGCGATATGGAAGTTCTTTTTACTTCGACGATAACGGGAGTACCTTCCTGATCCTCGCAATAGAGATCGATGAAACCGGAGCCAGTGACTTTTTCGCGCCTGATCACGCGTAATCCTTTCTCAATGACTGACGGGTCCTCTTCGATCTTAGAGACGATGTCATATTCCTCGCCGATGATATCCAGCTTTACGCTATCGTCCAGCTGGAACACGCTGATGGCATGAACGTCTTTAAAATGTACGTGCATCGATTCTGGCGGGCTTTTGCGTCTGGCCTCTATGGTCAGGCCTTCCTTGAACGAGTATTTGATACTGGTACCGGGCGGCTGCCAGTTCAGCGGCTCGCGCTTTTCATTATTATGCACCATGAGCGTGCCGTCCGCCTTGATCACGACCAGCCTGTCCCCATAGTCGAGAAACGACTTTGCACGGCCGGCATAGTCCACTTTGCAGTGGCCGACGATCGTGACCATGCGCTTTTTCACGTTGCCGTCGCTTTCGTTTATTAATTCAAAAGCTTCCTCTGCCGACGGAGATATTAGATACTTCATCGCTCGATAGATAACCTGATGGATAATAAAACAAACGACTAAAAGAGATATAAAAAGTTAAAAGATAATTGAATTGGTCGTTGAGGCTTTAGTCGAGCGTTTCGGTGATACGCGGGCACCAGATGGTCTTGCCCGCAGGGCAGCCTTTTTCAGAGCCGATGTCCTTGCAATTCACGCAATCGCCGATCTCGTTGGCCAGGTTCTCATAGAGCGCACCATAGTCTTCTACGGTGTACTCTTTAAACTCGTGGTCCTTCAGGTCCTGCCCGACCGTAGCGAGCGCTTCTTTGAAGCCCTCGGTGTACCCTTTCAGGTACTCCGGACTTCGTTTTATTTTTTCAGTATCTTTCGCCTCGTCAGCCAAACAACATCACCGTTTACTTCTTTTCTTTGCGCTCGTTCACCGAAGCCAGCATGATGGGCAGCGCGATCGTAGAGTCGCAGAATACCTGTACTGTCTTGGACTGTTCACCGACTTTGCCCCAGCTTCGGGCTTCGTCGAGTGTTGCACCCGACAGGCCGCCCGTCTCCGCGCGGTCCATAGTCAACTGGATCACGTAGTCGTAGCCGTTCTTGGGCGTGACGAGCATGCACTGGAGAATGTAATTCTTCGGTACGCCGCCTCCTAATAACAGGGCGCCCGTGCGCTTTGCCTCAAAGCAGCGGTCGATGAGCTCGCGCATGTCCTTAAAGGCATCCACGTTCATATTGCCACCCTGGTTGAACAGCCATGCCTGGAGCCCTATGACCGAGTCCTGTATGGCCGGGCAATAGACTGGCACGTTCATATCGTATGCGCTTCGTAAGATGGAATCCTTATCATCGACATTCTTACCGATCTCGCTCATGACCTCGCGGATCGAGTATGTCTTCTTCGGGTCGAGGCTTCCGTAAACGTTCTGCAGCTTCGTCTCGAGATTCTCAAAGCAGTCGTCCGCCAGGAAAACGTCGTAGATCCTGTTGATATGCTCTTTTCTCAGCTCAAAATCATTGCAGGTCTCGCTTCCTATCGTGTGCTCGCCGCCACATCCCTCGATCAGATCGTGTACCATGTTCGCACCGGTAGTGACCAGAATATCGATGTATCCTTCACGGATCATGTCGGAGACGATCTTTCGCATACCCGCGGGCACCATGGCGCCGGAGAGGCCGAAGAACTTTGTCACATCGTCGGCTTGCATCTCTTCCAATATATCACATGCCCTGGCAAGTCTTCCTGCGCCGAATGCGCATCCGTCCATCTGTTCGATGAGTTGATCAACAGTCATCGTACCATGCACATTAGCGTGCTTTATCTTATTTCCTGACATCGGTAATCTGAATCTTTTACGCGCGATTACATAATGAACTTTATCTTTTTAGGGCATCCCGCAATTTAGGACTATACTACATGCGATCACTTGTAATAGCATCTACACACACGTATATCGTTCAATTTTAAATTTATATGAATATCATAAATTCTAATCGGTCACTAACTAAAAATCCGTGGAATTCTAATAAAAAAATTGCAATTTTTTGATTCTATCGGATTTTAGATATCATTTGTGCGGCGCGCGACAGATTCGACAATTTCCACTAAGTCTTGAACAATACCTGGTCCTGCCCTGGAAACGAGTGTTGCATTATGATATAATAAAAATCTTAGAAAAAATCATTCCGATTTCGCTGACGGGAACTCGCCTGTTACCCAGCATGCGTTGTTTTTCCGGAACGTGATCTCATCCTTTCGGATGAACTGCTCGACAGCATCCGGATCCAGCCCCATTCGCTTGTATTCCCTTAGCAGCGCTTTCTTATGCCTCTCCCACCGGGTGTTAATATCCTGCAAGTCAGCGAACGCTTTATCCTTAAACGACTCGGTCGTACAGCCATCGCCGCTTCGCATGTTCAGCTTCATGTAGACGTTATGCGGCACTTCCGCCGGCTTTGTCTTTTTTATAGTAATGGATGGGGTCGTGCCCGGCGTAGTGACAGGCGTAACGCCTCTCCTGAATTCGCCCCCGAGCGCCTGGCATTTGGTCTCAAGCTCGCGCAGGAATTCCTCATTTTCGGACTTAACGAACAAAGTCATGGGCATGTTCTCGTCGAAAGACTCGTTCAGGATCATCTCCATGACACTTTTATCGATAAAAACACCGTCGCCGGTCGCTTCATTTACCCAGCCGCTTTTTTTATCGTCCCAGGACATGCCGTATTTTTTGATGATCTGCTTGATCTTGACCTTATTTTCCGAATAAGTCTTGTGAGGAAAAATGACTGTTATCATAATGGACCGGGGCCTGTAGAACTAAAAAAAGTAATGTGCTTTTAGCCCATATACTTTATCAGGCGCGGGATTAAAAGGCATATGCAGGCCTTGATACCTGGCGATAGCGCGGTGCCGGTGCTCTCGATTGGCCCGAAGATGACAACGATTTCATCCTTACATATGACTCCCATTCTCGATAGAACGTTGAAAAGTCCTCGCCCGTCGCTTCCTCAAAGGCTAGATCAAAGCTCTTGTCCGGTGACTCGATCATTTGTACGATCGCATCGATGCCATAGCGCGCATCGATGTACTTGACAAGGCTGTAGGACTGTAAGTAGCCATTCTTAGATACATTATAATTCTCGTTATCCACGGCTGAAGCGATCTCGGGGACGCTCAGGAAACCATAATTCATGATATTTTTTGAAACTTTCGTATCGTCAAAAGGCTCTTTTGAAACGACCATGCAGATCCCTTCTTCCATCCAGTTGAATTCTTTACATTCCTTTTTCGCGATGAACGGGTTAATGCAGATGTGGCAGAGCTCGTGCTCCGCGGCAACTTTCAGCGAGTTTTTATTTTTCAGTGAATCCTGGCGTAGCACGATGGCGCTGGAATCCTTGTTCCACGCCGAGAACGCCTCTACATGTTCACCGACCTGATCCATTGACTTCTTACCCACAAGGATGACTTTTATATGATCCGGAGCGCTGCCCCAGACAGCGTTCACATCACTATAGCAGCGTTCCAGTAAGCTTCCCAGATCATAGGCATTTGCCGATTGAGAATTGCTCGAGATGATCTCAAAATGTTTCGTGGTCTCCGTAGGGCTGGCCGCACTGGCCAGGCCTGCCGTCAGCAGTAACACTATGCACCCAATAGCCATCCACCATTTCATGAATAATCCTAATACTTCGATTAATAAAGTCTGTCATACAAAAAATAGCGATTATTAATGTGATAGTGCCGAATAATAAAACCACCGTGATCGTAAAAGCCCATGGATAAGATCCGGCGACGACTCAGGCAAACACAGGGCGAGACTTATGGTGGTCAGGCATTCGATTTTTTGTACGCAGCGAGCGCGTCCATGCTCGGCGCCGTCATATTTTCGGGCAAATGGTCCATGTCGATCCATTCGATCCTCGAGTGCATATTAGGCTCTAAATTGGCAGGCTCGCTGTCAGTCTCGCAAAAATACAGCGCACTGACCCAGTGCTGGCCATCGAAGAAACGGTCAGATAATGATAAAAAGCGGATTGACGTTATCTGGACGCCTGCTTCCTCTAAAGCCTCGCGGCGCACTGCATCCTCCAGCGTTTCCGATACTTCAGCCATACCACCAGGTATAGTCCACATACCGCGATTATTCCTGCACAGGTCCGTACGCAGTAGCATTAGCGCTTTATGATCTCTGACGATGAGCGCACCCACGCCCACGCCGACATAGTCAACACCAGGCTTCATCCGGCTGGTATATGGGCGCCCATCGCACTTTAATCTGGCCATTCAAAGAAACTTGAACTGGCTGAAATCAGGCAGGTTCTTTAGAATGTCCGACAGGTCAAACCAGTTGCCACTTGACCCCGGATTGTATGTGTTATTGATTGGCTCAATTGACGGATATACGATATCCGGTACTAAGCCGGTGCCCAGCACATTAACGGTCAGCGTATATGTCTGCTCGCTGCCGGACACCGATTCCCATGGGCGCTTATAGATACCAGTGACCACATAGGAGCCGGGCGAGACGGCTTTGACGACCCACTCATGGTACCCGCCGCTACCCACGATCCCGGCCGGTACTTCTTTAGCCATATATTGATCGCTCACCAGCTGCAGGCCATCGCCTAAGGTCAGGTTCCACGAGTATCCTGTGGTAGGATTCTCGTTCAGCTTGATCGTGAACGTGTCCCCGCTGTTCACGGTGATGATCTTACCGTTATCAGCCTCCGAATATGCATTTTGTGCCATGGCAGCCACATTTCCGATCACGAGTGCGAACGCCACTAGCAGTATAAGCGGTAAAAGCCAAAAATCTACCATTACCCTCTTCATAAATTACCCCCTTATAATTGGATACACAATACCCGAATAATTATATTTTATCGCTTATTTAGTGAGAAATAGTAGCGGTGTGCCATATTTTATAATAAAGCCTCCTGAGGGCCCCTGGGCAACACAACAATAATATATAAGACGTAAAAACGGTGCTAAGACCCCCTTTCCTCGGTCGTATTGAATACTTTGATCAGGCCTGGCTTCCGAGAAGATGGCAGAAGATAACAGGAACCGCATGGAATATTAAAATAAATTGACCGCTGGTTCTTTCAAGTCTACGGTATTTGATGAAACAAGGTTAGCTCTACTAGCCTATGAACTCATTCAGATACCTAAGACTTGACAGAACCTTTAAAGATAATAGATATATAATACAATAATAATACAATACATCAGGTAGATTTTTACAATTCCCAAAACAGAAATTTACAATCCTCGAATAAAACTAATAAATGTTATACTTGACCATAGCCGCTACTGAGGCAAACGTTAGCATAGTAGGCTAAGGAATATTAAAAACACTATAGTGGATAAAATCATACGAACGATGGGAGAAGACGTTATGACTGACGAAAGCAAGTGCCCGGTAACGGGCGGGGTAAACAAACAAGAAATCGGCCGAGGCAGGTCAAACCGTGACTGGTGGCCGAACCAGTTGAATCTGGATATCCTGCACCAGCATTCCTCCAAATCCAATCCGATGGGCGAGGGTTTCAACTACGCTAAAGAGTTCAATAGTCTCGAACTGGGGACCGTGAAGAAGGACCTCCGCGAACTGATGACGAAGTCGCAGGACTGGTGGCCGGCGGACTTCGGCCACTATGGACCTTTGTTAATCCGTATGGCGTGGCATAGCGCGGGCACATACCGCACGGGCGATGGTCGCGGCGGCGCAGGCAACGGTAGCCAGCGTTTTGCCCCCCTCAACAGCTGGCCCGACAATGCGAACCTCGACAAGGCACGCCGGCTGCTCTGGCCGGTCAAGCAGAAGTATGGCAGGAAGATATCCTGGGCTGACCTCATGATTCTTGCGGGCAACGTCGCCCTGGAATCGATGGGTTTCAAGACATTCGGTTTCGGCGGCGGACGTGAGGACATATGGGAATCGGAAAAAGACATTTACTGGGGCTCCGAGAGCGAATGGCTTGGCGACAAGCGCTACTCTGGCGACCGGGATCTCGAAAATCCTCTCGCTGCCGTGCAGATGGGCTTAATATACGTGAACCCGGAAGGCCCAAACGGCATACCAGATCCACTAGCTGCAGCTAAGGATATCCGTGTAGTATTCGCGCGCATGGCGATGAACGACGAGGAGACGGTGGCCCTCATCGCGGGCGGCCACGCGTTTGGTAAGACGCACGGTGCCGGCGATCCGTCACTGGTAGGTCGTGAGCCGGAAGCCGCCCCTATCGAGGAACAGGGCCTAGGCTGGAAGAGCAAATTCGGCACGGGGAAAGGCGATGACACGATCACCGGCGGTCCGGAGGTCATCTGGTCCAAAACGCCCACGAATTGGAGCAACAACTTCCTCAGAAACCTATTCGATTACGAATGGGAACTGACCAGGAGCCCGGCTGGTGCATACCAGTGGAAGCCGAAGAGCAACGCAGGCGCCGGCACCGTGCCGGATCCACACGACCCGTCAAAACGTCGCGCACCAGGCATGCTGACCACAGACCTTGCCTTGAGGTTCGACCCTGTCTACGAAAAGATTTCGCTTCGCTTCATGGAAAATCCAGATCAGCTCGCGGATGCGTTTGCCCGGGCATGGTTCAAGCTGACGCACCGCGATATGGGCCCGCGTGCACGCTATCTTGGCCCGGAGGTTCCGACAGAAGAGCTCATCTGGCAGGACCCCATCCCTGCGGTCAATCACAAGCTGATAGATGTACAGGACATCACTTCCCTCAAAGGCAAGCTCCTGACTTCTGGCCTGTCGGTGTCGGAGCTGGTCTCGACCGCCTGGGCGTCGGCGTCCACCTTCCGTGGCTCTGACAAACGCGGCGGTGCGAACGGTGCCCGCATTCGTCTGGCACCGCAGAAGGATTGGGAAGTCAACCAGCCTGCCCGGCTGGCCAAGGTACTCAATATATTGGAGGGCATACAGAGCGAGTTCAACAGAGTACAGTCAGGTGGCAAGAAGGTATCGCTTGCTGACCTGATCGTTCTGGCCGGTTGTGCGGGCGTCGAGCAGGCTGCGAAGAATGCTGGTCACCAGGTGACGGTCCCCTTCACACCGGGACGCATGGACGCCTCACAGGAACAAACCGATGCGGCCTCATTTGGAGTGCTCGAGCCTAAGGTGGACGGCTTCCGCAACTACCAAAAGACTCGCTATGCCGTATCTGCCGAGGAGATGCTTGTAGACAAGGCTCAATTGTTGACCCTGACCGCGCCCGAGATGACGGTGCTCCTGGGCGGTATGCGTGTGTTGAACACCAACTTCGGACTGACCCGGCACGGCGTCTTCACCATGCATCCGGAGTCGCTCACAAGCGACTTCTTCGTGAACCTACTCGACATGGGCACGGAGTGGAAGGCGGTCTCGAATGATGCTGACGTGTTTGAAGGGCGCGATCGCAAGACCGGCGAAGTCAAGTGGACCGGCACGCGTGTCGATCTCATATTTGGATCGAACTCCCAGCTCCGTGCACTGGCCGAGGTCTACGGAAGCGCTGACGCGCAGAACAAGTTTATCCAGGACTTCGTGGCGGTCTGGACCAAAGTAATGAACCTTGATCGCTTCGATCTCGCTTGAACATAACATAACCGTCTTCATTTGTGGAGAACCTCAAAAAGGCGGATAAGGAAAACGGATCGCTTTGAACCTATATGGTAAAGCGTGGAGGAAGAGCTTAATAATTAATAATGACTTGAGGTAGATTTGTTACCTCAATTCTACAAGCCGGCGCGAGCATGCGCAGCCCGTGATTAGAAAGATAAATGTATGAAGAAGATGTTTTAGGGACCGAGCGCGATGAAAAAAAGAAAGCTTGAAATGATGCTAGAGCGGGTGAAGGGGTTCGATAATCCTGACGTCAGGCGTGAGCAATATGCGACGCCGGCTACCATAGCGGCCGAGCTTTTATATTTTGCCTATATGAACGGTGATCTGGGCGGAAGCGTCCTGGATCTGGGCTGCGGCACGGGCACGCTCGCCATCGGAGCCGCTTTACTTGATACAAAAAAGATTATAGGTATTGACAGCGATATAAGTGCGCTCAAGATCGCGAAGGAAAACGCAAAACAGTTCGACGCTCAAGTGGAATGGGTTTGCTGCGATATCAGGGACATATGCGGGCGTTTTGACACGGTCATCATGAACCCGCCATTCGGGGCGCAGGAAAAGGGTAACGACAGGCCGTTCCTGGATAAGGCCCTCGAAACGGGCACATCGATATATTCCATTCACAATGCGGGGTCTGCCGGTTTTATCACGAGCTATATCAAAGGCAGAGGCGCTATTGAAGATATCATACCCCTGAAATTCCCGATACGACATACCTTTAAATTTCACAAAAAAGAAATAGCATTAATAGATGTTGAGCTATATAGGATAATAGCAACAGATACTAGTGAGAAGCAGTAAGGAGAACTCAGAATTATGCCAGAAGGAGATTTTGTTATACCCGGTGACGTCGTTGGTTCGTCGGAAGAGTATTTACCGGGTAAGGGCACTTACGAGGATAATGGTAATATCTATGCGATAATGACCGGCAAGGTAGCCTTTGATATGAAAGAGAGAAGCGTCTTCATAGACCCCCTCACAAAGGTACCGCCAACGCCGAAAGAAGGCGATATCGTCATAGGCCGTATTACCGATATCAAGGGATCGGTGGCGCTGGTCGAGCTGGCGCGCATCAAGGGACACCTGGACAGGGAGATCGCCGGCAACACACAGGCAGCGATCCACATCTCGAACGTCAAGGACTCCTACGTACAGGACCTTGCGAAAGAGTTCGGATACCAGGACATAGTCAAGGCAAAAGTCATCGATACGAAGAACATGAGACTCTCGACCGTCGATAAGAATCTCGGCGTCTTGACGTCACAATGCCAGCGCTGCAGGGTGAACATGGTCAACGACGGCGGCAGGCTCAAGTGCCCGAAGTGTGAGAGAAAAGAGACCAGGAAGCTTTCCAGCGACTATGGAAAAGGCTTGATATAAGGTGATTGTCATGGAAGTTAAGATCATAAGTAAAACGGCTAACGAAGTAGAGATGGAGATCAAGGGCGAAGACCACTCACTGATGAACGCACTGAAGGCGACATTGTTGAAGGACAAGTCAGTCAAGGTCGCGACCTATGATATAGTATACCCGGGTATTTCAAACCCGGTATTATTCGTGAGGACCGACAAGTCCACGGACCCCATCGATGCGATCAAGACCGCATCAAAGAAGCTTAGCGATGAATGCGAAGACTTCGTAAAGCTGTTCACGAAGAAAGCAAAGGCGTAAATATATTTTAAAAACGCCATCTTTTTTGGTAGTATACTACATGGGCGAGATCGTTATTTTGAGGCTTGGCCACAGGCCGGAACGCGATGCAAGGGTAACCACGCACGTCGGATTAACATCCCGTGTCCTGGGCGCTTCCGGTATGATACTGACTACGGACGATAAGTCCGTAGCAGAGAGCATCGAGAGAGTGCGCGAAGCCTGGGGCGGGGACTTCTGGGTGAAGACTGGTGTCGGATATCATTCTGCGATCAAGCAATGGAAAGAAAAAGGCGGCATTGTCGTACATTTGACGATGTACGGCATTAACATGCCCGACTGTATCCAGGACATCAGAGGCCAGTTCAAGGCCCATGACGTAATGGTGGTCGTCGGAGCGGAAAAAGTGCCTGGAGATGTTTACCAGCTGTCTGACTTTAACGTTGCCGTCGGCAACCAGCCTCACTCGGAGATCGCTGCGCTGGCGCTATTCCTCGATCATATGCAAGAAGGCAAGATCCTCGAGAAAGATTTTTCGGGGCACCTGAAAATCGTCCCTACGGAACATGGAAAGAAGGTAACTAAACAATAGGTCGTAGCATGTCAGAGTCCATCCTGGTGCTGGGCTATAATACCAGATACATTGCCTGCTCCGCTAGAAGGGCGGGCTATAAGGTCTATTCTGTCAGCCATTATGATGACATAGACCTGGTCAACTGTGTCGAGTCCCTTGCGACATTCGACGACATGCCCGAGAACGCCGAGCCATGGCTGAAAAAATACGACGTAGACCATGTCGTGCTGGGCTCCGGGTTCGAGGATGCGGACATCAAGCCTTCGCTCGTTTTAGGGAACGATCCACGCATCGTGAAAAATGTCGCAAATAAAGTCTGGCTGGCGGAGAAGCTTGAAAAAATGGGTATCTCACACCCGCGCACGCTGGAGCGGAGCGAGATCAGTTTCCCGTGCGTAGGTAAACCCGTACGTGGCGGAGGCGGCATTAAGAATCTATTCATCGAGAACGAGAGCATGATGCCCGAGGAGGATGGATACTTCTTCCAGGAATACCTGGAGGGCATGCCGCTGAGTGTTTCGGTGCTCTCTACGGGCTCGGAAGCGATGCCCATTGCAGTGAACGAGATCCTGGTCGGTAAGAAATGGCTGGGCCAGTACCGGCCATTCGGCTATTGCGGGAACGTGACACCGCATGTGACCCGTTTCAAAGATCAGATGTTCGATATCGCTAGAAAGCTGATACCCGAGCTAGGGCTTGTCGGCTCTAACGGTATAGACTTTATCGTCAATAAGGATGGCCCGCACGTCCTTGAGATCAATGCGCGCTTCCAGGGAAGCCTTGACTCGGTGGAGCTGGCTACGGGCCAGAATCTTTTTAAAGCGCACGTCGACGCGATCAATGGTAAGCTCACCAAGATGAGGATCAAACAGTATGGCATCAAGGGTATCATATTTGCTACGCATCGTACGCTTATACCCGGAAATCTGAAAAGGCCTATGATCTCGGATATTCCGCGGCCCGGAACAATATACGAAACAGGCGAAGCCATTGCGACCGTAATGGGATGTGGAGCCACGCGCGGCGACGCATTACGCATGATGAAAGAGCGCCATGGCTTTGTTAAAAAGAATATAAAAACGCTTAAAAATGAATGAACGTTACGCACAATGGCAGGTAACGTTTATATGTTTTAATTGAAACAATATAGCAGTAATACAAACATTTTGATATGAGGCTGAATACGTTTTGATCCTCATATCGAGCATCTTTACCGATAAGGTGAAATTGTGTCCGCTTTAAACAATAAGGCTATCAAAGGCTATATCATTAAGCTCGTAGGCGAGGATGGGATAACCATCGTAGAGAAGATGATCGAGAAAGTGCCCGACAAGGAAGTGACTGATGAAAAGGTCGCGGAGATCAGCGGCATAAACCTGAACCTCGTCCGCAAGACATTGTACATACTGTACGAGAATCACCTGGCACTATACAGGCGCGAGCGCGATAAGGACAGCGGATGGCTGACGTACCTGTGGAAGCTCGACCTGGACAACACGGAGAACATGCTCAGGAACGAGACGAAAAAACTCATAAAAAAGCTCGAGATACGCCTTGAGTTTGAGAATAACGAGTTCTACGTCTGCACGGCAGAGCCGCCTCACCGTATACTATTCGATTACGCGGTGGATGCGAACTTCACCTGCCCCATCGATGGCATGCCCATGGAACATGACGATAACTCAAATGAGAAAATAGCCTTACAGCGCAGGATCGAGAAGCTGAAGCAGACCGTTAAGCTGTGAGCCTGACGATCGAGATATGACCTCTTTAGCTAAGAAAGACGCATTAGCGCTCTTAAAAAAATACCAGGTGGACGACCGCGTCATGGAACATTTATGGGCCGTCCACGATTACGCTATGGAGATCGCATCCGACATCGAGTGCGATAAAGAACTCGTCGAAGTCGGCTCTCTTTTACATGATATCGGCAGGTCCAGGTCACATGCGATCGACCACGCCGTCATAGGCGCCGAGATCCTGAGAAAAGAGGGTGTAGACGAGGATGTTGTCCATATCGTCGAAAGACATGTGGGCGCCGGGCTTACGAGTGAGGAAGCCGTACAACTGGGACTGCCGCAGGGGGATTACATCCCGAAGTCAATCGAGGAAAAGATCGTGTGCCATGCTGATAACCTGATCGGGAGCACCGAGCGCGTGTCCATCCAGGATACGATAAAAATGGCCAGGCAGAAATGGTTTGATGGCGCAGTAGACAGGCTGATACAGATGCATTTCGAGGTCTTTAGGCCTGAAAAAATTGAGGTGCCCGAGAATATCTCAATGATGCTGGATAATATTTTAGAACAATATGATCTGCTGTATAAGACGCGACAATATAATACACGACATCATGGGCGGAATATCATCGTATCATTGTATGGCCGAGACGCGATGAAGGCTAAGAAACAACTGGCCAAACAAATTCATAAATCGCGCAATGAGCAAAGATAGGCTATAGAGCTATTCTTAGCTATCAGCACTTATTAGCCTCTTTTTTGACATCCTCGACCCACCCTTCGGTCAGCGCGTTGTTATAGTGAAGTGTAGCGATAAACTCTTTTTGATCCATCTCGAAGACGATGTCCTGTGACTTATGGTCACCCTGGTTCTGGATCGGCACTATTCGCTTGATACTGTTGCTACCGGCGATCCTTCGGATAAGCTCGAGCATACGATCCCGGATCTCCAGTTTGCTCTCTTCCCGGCCCTGGTCATCCGCATGCGGGCGAGGCTTGCACTTTATCTCGATGCCTTCAATCTCTTCCAGTTTTCCAAACATCCGGATCCCCCATATCATACATTGGACACATGCATATAATGATTAGCAGTTTTTATGATTCAGAAGAATACATCTTCTTTCGTGAAACGCACTTTTTTCACAGGCCTCTCCGATGCATAGCCGAGGGCGACCATAAGCGTCGGCACTAAATTTGAAGGAAGGCCGAGTAAACGCGCAAACTCCTTCGCATTGAACCCGCCCATCAGCGATGAATCGAAACCCAGGGATTTTGCACCGTTCACAGCATTACCGACAGCGAGGAATACATCCCATCGCGAACGTTCGAGCTTTTCTTCGGGGTTCCTGCCGATGATCATTTTAGCTACCTGAGCCATATGTGTGATCTCCTCTTCAGGAAGGCCTGCCTCTTTCATGTCAGCCTCAAGTTTAGCCCAGTGGCTTTCCAGATCTGTATCGGTACAGAAAACAAGCAGGTGCGAGCACATGGCCACCCGTTCCTGGTTGAACGGCATGATCGCCGGCATTAGTTTCTCCCTGATCGCCGGGTCAGAGATGACCTTTATTCGCCATGGCTGAAGGTTATCGGCAGATGGTGCAAAACGGATAATGTCGAATAGTTCGTTAAGCTTTGTGTCATCGATCTTCCTCCCGTCAAACTTTTTCGCATTAAACCGCGCTAATACCAATGATTTAAACTCCATACTCTCAGCTTCATGGGCACCGCTTACGTTATAAGAGATATCCCTGTATTAAATATAGATATAATTATATTTATAAGATGCGGTTTTAAAAAAAGTAGTTACTGGATAGTCACGCTTTTTACACTTCTTAGCTTTCGAAGCTCACTAACCAGTTCCCCGGGTATGACATCGTTAGTGATGACGGTCATCACCGGGTTATCCGTAAAGAATGGGTCATCTGTCACAGCCTGGCGAATACTCAGGTTATAATGAGCGATCACGTCGGTCACCTGGCTAATGATGCCTACGTTCTGTGCGTTGTCCACTGAAATGATGATGACGCCCATGCCCAGCAGTGGTGCCACGTCCCTTAATGAGGCAATCGAATGAATGTTGAGGAAGATCCTGTTCAGGATATCATCGTGTAGTATCATCTCTGTGGTCGCATCCACCACTCGCCTGTCCACGCCGACCTCTCTCGCGACCTGCGTGTGCGGTATCTCGATCTTGCCGGACACCACATGCCCTTTGTCATTAACCTGAAAGCCACGCTCCAGCAGTAGCCTGACGACTTTTTCCTGGGACGGCATTCCCTTAAACTTGCCGATGATCTCGCTCCACATAAGATTGACCCTTCATCTGTTAATTGCCGCCCAAACATAATAAAGATTATTTGAAATTATAGAAAAGAGGACTAATATTACCTATATTTTACAGATTCTACGTATTGATCATTAAAATAGATCATTTTTAGGGTCGCAGTCGGGGGCGATCATTTTCCATTGCGCCCCCGACAAGCCGTGAACTGTCGTTAATAGATCAGCGGCGCCCCGAACGTCCAGTCCTCGAGCTCCAGCGTCTTTTCCCAGAGCAGCCGACAGTCACACTTCAGGCCATTTAAAACTGAGACATCCTGCGTCAGCGAATATTTCCTGAGCGCGTCCGCGAAATCACCGTCGCACGTCCCGCAGTTGTGCGGGCCTCTTGCCGCGCCGGCCGCCAGCGGATCGGACATAATCACTGAACCGGTCTTTCCGTGTACACGCTTGAGGACCTCTACAATACTCCAGAGCCAGGGCGGCCGATAGGCATGTTTCATGAACAGCTCGTCGACCAGCGTGCCGCGCTGTACGTTACAGATATTGATCGAGATCGTCCCTGCATATGGCGCCGCATCCAGCACCGATTTCACCATGTCTTCCAACGCGTCTTTTTCAGTCAGGAAAGGCGGCTTCAACAGCAGGTAAGCCTTAGTAGTGACGCCATGCGCCTTCGCCACTTCGCTCGCTCGCACAAAAGCACTGAACGTGAAATGCTTATTAATGCATTTCTCGCGTATCGTATCATTAGATGTTTCCAGCCCGATCGCGACCTCGAATTTATCGATGAACGATCGCGCGACTTCCATAGTCTTATCCGTAACGAACTCCGGCCGTGTCTCCACGATGACTTTGCAAGATTTCTTGCTCAGGCTCGATAGTATCTCATCTCTTACTGTTTCGGATATCTCCCGGGCATCAAAAAAGCTACCGGAGGTGAATATTTTTACGATCCCGCCTTCGATCCGGTTTTCAACGGACTTGTACTGAGCCAGGATATTCTCATCCGTGGGAGGCTCGACCGCCGAGTCGTACACGTAGCCGCACATGGTACAGCCGCCTCGCTGCCCCCAATAGCAACCGCGTGTCTGGAATATCATCGTATAACACTTAACAGGCTTGCCGTCCAGCAGGTCTTCGCTGGTCCAGAAGCCCGAGAGCTCGTTCGCCGGTCTCTCCTTGATGCGCTGCCTCTTTCTGATCTGAAGCATCACGTCGCTTAACTCTGTCATGGTAATCGCTCCACGTGCCTTAGTTCCACGGCCATGCCGCGGGTAGACTCGACCATCTCGAAGCCACTCATTTTAGCTTTACCGATACCGATCGCGTTGGGGCCTTTTACGAGTACATCGTCCCCCGGACGGATCTGGAGACTCGCGCCGATCACGCCAGGCGCTAAAATACTTCCCTTAGGCACGAAATCACCGATCTCCACCGTATAATCAGGGCCCAGTCCCATGCTTCGGGCTCCGTCCAGTGTCAAGGATAACGACCCGTATTCCGGGCTGAGCGAGCAAAGCTGTTTGTTACCATCAAATACGATATAGCGAGGGAACCGACCTTTTACCACGGCCGTGGCCGGCACGAGAAGCTCGCCTTTGCCTGCCCCGAATTCATAGTCCGCCATTCCCCGGATCATATCGATCATCGCCTGTTTCTGTCCTCTCGCCCTGGGTGATAGCTCGTTGACGGCCCTGTGCAATTCTTCCATGAGGCTGTCGAGAGACGCATCGCTTATTACACGCCCTTTTGAGGTATAGACCATGTCATGCCCGGTCTGCTTACAAACGTCCACGTACGGGCCTTCTACGTGCGCTATAACGTGTTTGAAATGATGAGTGTCAAGATACTCCTTAAGACAGTTTGAAACCCACTGGCGCTCCTCAAGGTCCCATATACCCGTGACCGCCACGTCATAGTGGGCGGCGGGATAGACCAGCTCTAATTCTCTGGGCACTACACCCATCGGAGACGTCAAAATTAACTCCCGGACAAATGAGCGGTACTTGCCCAGTGCTCTTGTAATGGCCATATGAGACTTAGACATGGAATACGGCTTACGTGCGGAGCACGGGATGATCAGCAGGATATCGCCTTCGCTCTTGAACCGTGTCTTCACGCGCTCGGCGAAACGCCTCACTTCGACGCGGTTTTGCGACTCGGCCGAGCACGCCAGCATCTGTGAAGAACGGTAGGTCGGCGTCCGCTGCTCAATGAATGAATATTCTGCGTCTGCCAGGCGTAATAGCGCAGTCAGCCATGGCCTGGAGCGGCATTGCTTTTCCACATATTCCCGGAGCACGCCGTTCCGAATGTGTACCTTCACACGCCTGACTTCCTCCAGTAATCTCAAATAATTATGCTTAGCTAAGGTCTCGAAACGTTCTTTTTCAGGAAGGCTTTTTAGGCTGTCGGCTGTTTGTGCCCTGCATATCTCGCATGAGCAGGGAAGGTCCGGTAGATCGTTAAGCTTATATTCGCCATCCTGTGTCAGGTAAAAGCCCTGGAATGCCTTTGCCGTGATCATTACATCATCTACTACGTCTACGCCCAGGTAGATCAGCATGGCAACACTTTCCGGAGTCGCGAGCGCCGGCACATATAGTGCAGTATCGGACTTTGCCGTGCCTTTGATCTTGATAATATTATCCAGCAGCGACCTTGAGTCTCCTTCCAGAGACCTGGCTCCGGCCATGATATACATATCCGCGCCCTGCACATCCCAATCCGGATGGACGACAACGCCCAGCGGGTACTCGGACTTTTCAAGTACCTTTGCAGGCTCAAAGATCTGTGCCAGATCGCTCTTGACATAGTATGAAAGACCCATATAGGGCTGTACTGTAAACGTATCTTTTGAACCGGCTATTGGTCCATGTAATAAGGATGAGCCCCCGTTAATGATCACACGATCGGTTGACTGTGGGCGCTCGATATATGGCGTTTCTAAACCGCCCTTGATGAGAAGACGGCCTATCCTCGCCGCGCCGTCTCTATTAATGACTTCAAAAAAACGTGTCAAAATGTCTCTCCTGTTCAGCCATAATTCTCACGTTTCGGTATTAAATGTTTTTGCATACTTTATACTGTGCATATGTGCAAAATTTTTTAGGATTTTAATAAATCATTATATTCAGTTATAGAAAAAATAGACCAAAGCATTTGTGTCATTGACTGTTAAACAAGCGTATTTTCGTTATTTCCTTTACAAACATACAATAAAATATGCACTTAGATACTATTAAGGTGTAATCCTATGGCACAAAAGGGAAGCAAAGGAGAAATGACAGTTAAGGAAGCCGGCCGAAAAGGCGGCAACACGACCAAACAACGGTACGGCGAAGGTTATTACGAGAGCATCGGCAAGAAAGGCGGGCAAAAGGTCCGCGAATTGATCAAGAAAGGAAAAGAGGCTATGCGAAAGTAGGACTTTAACACCTACTTTCTAAACGCCGATTGATAAAAATTTATTTTTACGATTATATCTTATGGTTTGCGTTCCATACGCTTCTTCAGTCAGCTGACGGCCAAGGAGCATTTTGTTGCACATCAATGACTCTTTTATTTCTGGTATCAACTTCGACAGATAAGGAATTCCATTCAGTACCTATTTTCACCATGATAACGATGTCAGGATAGGCGTATATGTAGCCATTCGAAATAATAGATTTTCTCATGAACGATAAATAATGACGTGATCAAAGTGTAGAAATAGTAAAATAAATTTTATTAAATTATTAGATATTTGTATAGAGGGGAGTTATCCCCTCTATAGTTTTTAAATTTTGTTGGAAGAAATGGTTAGCTTTAATTTTAATAAAGCTGATAAAATTTAGTTGGTGTGTTATTGGTGGGTTGTCGGCTTTTTGCTGTTCCCGAGGACTCGCGTACCTCAGTACGGTGGGCAAGACGCAAGCGGGCTTAACTTCCGGGTTCGGAATGGGACCGGGTGATCACCGCTGCTATGGCCGACAAAACCCAACCAACAAGACTGTCATGCTCTCTTAACACTTGGGTTAAGAGGGTCTTTGTGATTTTTGTGATTGGTGGATCGATATTGGTTTTGCTGTGTACATTGTTTTGTGTGTCTCTTGGATTTCGCTTTGGATTGCAACTAGTCCAGGTTTCGGCCTAGTGCGCGGAATATTGTTTTTGGCGGGTGGGCGGTTAGTGAGAGTGGGTTGAGTACCTCGTTGCCTTGGTACGTACGCCCCTCTTCTATCGAACCAATCTTTTATTGGAGCCCAATTGTGGTCTCTTGTTCTGGGTGTTTTTCGGGCTTAGATGCTTTCAGCCCTTACAACTTAGCGCGTGGCTACCCAGCGATGCCTTGTCAGACAACTGGTAGACTAGCGGCGCCGTTGCCTTGTTCCTCTCGTACTAAAAGCAACTTTCCATCAGACCACTGACACCCCTAACAGATAGTAACCGACCTGTCTCACGACGGTCTAAACCCAGCTCACGATCTCCTTTAATAGGCGAACAACCTCACCCTTGGCCGCTGCTGCACGGCCAGGATGGAAAGAACCGACATCGAGGTAGCAAGCCGCCGGGTCGATATGTACTCTTGCCGGCGACGACTCTGTTATCCCCGGGGTAGCTTTTCTGACATCAATAGCCCCCACCATAGGAGGCATATTGGTTCGTTAGACCCGACTTTCGTCTCACGAAACCTTGTTGTGCGGTTTCGTGTCAAGCCAACTTATGCTCTTACACTCTTCACCGAGTTTCTGACTCGGTTGAGTTGACCTTAGGGCGCCATCGATATCTTTTCGAGGGCGTGCCGCCCCAGCCAAACTGCCCGCCTATCGGTGTCCCCCCGAAGGGGTTAGGGTCGTAGTCACGGAAGGGTAGTGTCTCATGGTTCCCTCGGCCCAAGCTAGCGCTTGGGTGTCGACAGGTCCTACCTACGCTGCACATCCATGGCCGCAACCCAACGACAGGTTGCAGTAAAGCTCCACGGGGTCTTCACTTCCCATTAGGGGTCCCTAGACTCTGCACTAGGATGTAATGTTCACCGGCACCTGGCCAGGGACAGTAGAGCGCTCGTTGATCCATTCATGCAAGCCGCCAATTAAGCGGCAAGGTACTACGCTACCTTAAGAGGGTTATAGTTACCCCCGCCGTTGACAGGCCCTTCTTCCCCCTGAACGAGGTTTTCAGGTACCTGCACTGGGCAGGATTCACTGATCGTACTAGACTTTACAGTTTAGCGATCAGCTATGTTGTTATTAGACAGTCAGCGCTCCCTCGTTACTGCGACCTGCCTTCTTCAAGGCAGGCACTCCTTATCCCGAAGTTACGGAGCTAATTTGCCGAATTCCCTTGGCCAGGGTAATGCCGACACGCCTTAGTCTTCTAAACTAGGGGCACCTGTGTCGGATCTTGGTACGGATCGCATGCTCCCTTTTCACGGGTTCCGAGTGTGGCGCGGCTTACGTCATCACTTGTTACACCCCTTCTCACCATTACGGTTCTCCAGGGTGCTATTAGCTTGAGCAGCCAGACAAGACTGCCCGCGTTAGCTCAAAACGTCGGTTTTAATGCATGCAAGTACAGGAATATTAACCTGTTTCCCTTTTGACATACTCCGATTAAGGTATATCTTAGGACCGACTAACCCTCGGCTGACGATCATGGCCGAGGAAACCTAGCCCTTTCGGCGGCAGGGATTCTCACCCTGCTAAGCTGCTACTAATGCCAAGATTTTCTTTTCTACACGGTCCACTGGACCTCACAGCCCAGCTTCGATCCATGCAGAATGCCTTCCTACGAAATCACATTTCTGTGTTCCAGGGTCTCGGTTGTCGACTTGAGCCCCGTCCATTTTCAGGGCCCCAAACCTCGACTGGTAAGCTGTTACGCTATTTTTAAAGGGTAGCTGCTTCTAAGCTCACCTCCCAGTTGTCTAAGGCTTGGGACGCCTTTCAGTGTTTACACTTAGTCGACAATTAAGGACCTTAACCCTGGTCTGGGTTGTCTCCCTTACGGACTAGAAGCTTACCCCCCAGCCCGGACTTCCCACCATCTACGATGAGAGCGACTTTGGAGTTTGACAAGAGGACTGCCAGTTTCCCGGCAGGCTCCCCTAATCAGTGCTCTACCTCGCCCACGATCTCCGGTAAGGTCATACTTCGATATGTTTCGGAAGGAACCAGCTGTTTCCAAGTTCGATTGGACTTTCACCCCTAGGCGCAGGTCACGCGAACGATTTGCATATCAGTACCGCTAACGATCCTCCACGTAACTTTCGTTACGCTTCAATCTGCCCACGTCTAGATCACCTGGTTTCGGGTCGTGGCCCAATGACTCCGCGCAATTTCATACGCCGCCCCTCATTGCTTGCGGGCTTGTCGCTTTCGCTACGGCTCACCCATTAAGGGTTAACCTCGCCATTGGACCCCACTCCTTGGCCCGTTCTTCAAAACGTACGACAGGACACTGGCAACACGCTTCGTACAATACCCTCACGAGTACTTCCTTCAGCGTGAAGATCCTTTCATGCCCATATCGCTCTATCGCCGTTCGATTTCAGGCTCTTTTAACCTCCCTTCTCAGGGTACTTTTCAGCTTTCGATCACTCTACTATTGCGCTATCGGTCTAGAGATATATTTAGTCTTGGAGGTAGGTGTCCCCCAACTTCCCGCGAAATATCCGATCCACGGTACTCAAGGACAGGCCACATCCCTTTTACTACGACCACGGGATTATCACCCTCTGTGATCTGCCGTTCCAGGCAAGTTAGTCTCATAAAAGTAGGATTAAAAGGCCGCCTTACAACACTACATCTCCCCACCATTACTGGGGGGATTCAGTTTAGACTGTGCTGTGTTCACTCGCCGTTACTAACAGCATCTCGGTTGATTTCTCTTCCAGCCCCTACGAAGATGTTTCACATCAGGGCGTTCCCGATCCTTACGGATCGTATCCAAAGATACAAGAGTTCTCATTAGGAAATCCTAGGTTCAAAGCCTCCATGCGGCTCCCCAAGGCTTATCGCAGCTTGGCACGTCCCTCTTCGGTTCTCTAGCCAAGCCATCCACCGAACGGCACAGCAACGCCAAAAACATTACCACCAATTAACGGTTAAAGGTTAACTGGCATTATTCGGTCACTATGCTTCTACTATAGATTCATTACAATCCAATTCAGCGTCCAAAGACACACATATACACAGCATCACGCAAAAAAACGGCGCCAACTCAGATCAAAACCCAATATTTGGGGATATTGTCTGGTTTTCCGTCTTCTCATCAACCCCTTCCCTACCCAATTACTGAGTAGGTGCACCGAGCATTAATCTGAATGCATGCTGCCTCGAGGGCAACACACAACATTGTACACCACCGAAGTGGCGTTCATCTTGTGAAATGATGAATATGATCTTGTATTTGATCCGCCTTGTCACCGTTTGTGGCGCGCCGCGGGTCTTCCCTCTTATCGCCTACTTCCTATATGAAGTTTGCGATTGTGGGTTAGTGGACTTGTTGGGATTTGAACCCAAGGCCTCCGCCTTGCAAAGGCGGCGCTCTTCCAACTGAGCTACAAGCCCGCCAAGGCAGAATAGTCCTGTCCTTGTATTGATAATTGTTTGGCTGGTTGTTTTTCGATTTTCTTGGCCGGTACGGGATCCATGAGTGAATCCTCGTCGCAGACTTTGTGGAGTTGATAAACGAACACTCTCTTGCGGGAGTGTTCGTTGGTTGCACCTCGTGAGATGCATAACAAACCCTGAGGGTTTGTTTGCACGTCCTAAGGACGTGCATTCGTTAGGAGGTGATCCAGCCGCAGATTCCCCTACGGCTACCTTGTTACGACTTAACCCCCCTTACAGAACATGAATTCGAGCCTCTCAAAAAAGAGGCCCTCATTCACACCCCACTCGGGTGGTTTGACGGGCGGTGTGTGCAAGGAGCAGGGACGTATTCACCGCACTGTTTTGAAATGCGATTACTACGGATTCCATCTTCATGAGGGCGAGTTTCAGCCCTCAATCCGAACTAAGGATAGGTTTAAGAGATTGACTTCACCTTTCGGTGTCGTTACCCATTGTCCTATCCATTGTAGCCCGCGTGTAGCCCGGGATATTCGGGGCATACTGACCTACCGTCGACCAATCCTTCCTCTGACTTAGCGCCAGCGGTCTCCACAGTGTACTCGCCAACCTTACGGTCGCGTTAGCAACAGTGGACATGGGTCTCGCTCGTTGCCTGACTTAACAGGACGCCTCACGGTACGAACTGACGACGGCCATGCACCTCCTCTCAGCTAGTCCGGCAAGGTCTTCAGCCTGGCCTTCATACAACTGTCGATCCCGGTAAGCTTTCCGGCGTTGAATCCAATTAAACCGCAGGCTCCACCCGTTGTGGTGCTCCCCCGCCAATTCCTTTAAGTTTCAACCTTGCGGTCGTACTTCCCAAGTGGCTCGCTTCACGGCTTCCCTACGGCACCACGACAATTCACGACTGCCGTGACACCTAGCGAGCATCGTTTACGGCTAGGACTACCCGGGTATCTAATCCGGTTCGTGCCCCTAGCTTTCGTCCCTCACCGTCGGACCTGTTCTGGTAGGACGCCTTCGCCACCGGTGGTCCCCAAAGGATTACAGGATTTCACCCCTACCCCCTGAGTACCTCCTACCTCTCCCAGTCCCAAGCAATGTAGTATCCCATGAAAGCCCAACGGTTAAGCCGCTGGATTTCCCAGGGGACTTGCAAAGCCGGCTACGGACCCTTTAGACTCAATAATATCGGCCACCACTCGAGCCGCCGGTATTACCGCGGCGGCTGGCACCGGTCTTGCCCGGCCCTTGCTGACAATCGTTTTTTAGACGATTGGACAGACACCCATGGTGGGTGCCACTCGATGTTCCCCTATCGCAGTTGCCTGCATTGTAGAGTTTTCGCGCCTGCTGCGCCCCGTAGGGCCTGGATTCGTGTCTCAGAATCCATCTCCGGGCTCTTGCTCCCACAACCCGTACGGATTACAGGCTTGCTGGTACGTTACACCGGCAACAACCTAATCCGCCGCAGACCCATCCAAGAGCCTTACGTTTAAACCACAACTCGATTCCAGATGTCGTGGCCTATCAGGTGTTATCCCCAGTTTCCCGGGGTTATCCCTGACTCTTGGGTAGGTTGTCCACGTGTTACTGAGCACTCCGCCGAGGGCTTTACCCCTCACGACTCGCATGGCTTAATCGAACACCGATAGCAGTGACCTCTGGCAGGATCAACCAGAATTAATTTAGCACACTAGCTTAGTTTCACTCAAAGAAAATCTATTGTTCTAAGAATTCATTGCCTGCACACAAAACAAACACCAAAGAGTGTTCATTCTGTCTCCAACCAAGAAATATATCGAACAACCAACCAAACATCAGAACCGCGAACACACCACGAAGAATGGTGCCTCTCTCAATTCCTCACTAATGAAAGTTATATTCAACCCGAACTTTCTTCGGGATTCTTACTAATGCCTTGTTGTTATTTATAGCTTTCCACCCAAGCATGTTTTGCGAATGTTAAATTCGCCGCATGTTGCATGGATCATTATATCGCGCCTGCAATTTTGCGTTATAAGCGCGAGACATACATAGCACTGTCATCTGTATATATAACTTTCCAGCCCTCGAATCGGATCATTTTATAAAAAATAATCCATCAACGGACTGCCATTTTTGTCATACATACGCACCCTTATGCGCGGAATTACACATGGCATTGTTCGTATATATACGTTACGCCTAATGCTAATGGCTTTTCCTCGCCATATCTATTCCATTGATCGTACATCTACGGCGCTCTGATAAAAAATGTATTAGATAGAAGGCTATAAAAAATAAAGGACGAGATTGTGCGAATTTCGCTGCTGCGCGTCCGCTATATTGCCGGGACTACATTAGAATTTAGTAAATTTAATCGCCGGGCAGATTGATCATGCCTTCATATACAAGGCCGCTAGTCGTATCTATAGTCACCTTCATACCGTCATGGAAAACACTGGTAGCGTTTTTTAAGCCGACGATGACAGGGATGCCGATCTCTCGACCGATGATCGCGCTGAATGATGTAAGGCCTGTTTCTTCGCTAAGGATCGCCGACGCTTTCTTTATATGCTCGATACGGTCTATGTCCGCCTCTTTGATGACGATCACTTCCCCTTGCTTAATGTCTACGAAATCATTAGAAGAGGAGATGACTCTTACCGTGCCTTTGACGATCCCTTTACCGATCCCCATCCCCTGAGCCATTTCTTTCGCGACTACGTGTACTTTCATGATGTTAGTTCCCCCAGGTATGCCAGTCAGTATGCCTGCTGTGATCACTACCAGGTCGCCCGTATGTATGTATTTTTTATTAATGCACGTGTTTATCGATTCTTCGATCAACCCGTCCAGGTCGGATGGCATGCCGATTTCAACAGGTATGATACCCCATGATAGCGTGAGCTGATCTATGACATCCTTATTGCTCGTGACCGCATAGATGGGCAGCTGCGGCTTGTATTTTGAGACCTTACGGGCCGAGTATCCCGTTTGCGTGGCCGTGATGATCGCCTGTGCCTTCAGGTTACGCGCCGCCTCCGTCGTGGCGAAAGCTACCGAGTCAGTGATCGATAGGGACGGCTTTGGCGTCTTGGCCGCGATCGCATGCTTATAATAAGTAGAATCCTCGGTATAGCGGGCGATGCGCGCCATTGTCTCGACGGCTATCACCGGATATTCGCCGAAGGCCGTTTCACCTGACAGCATGAGCGCGTCCGTGCCGTCGAAAACGGCGTTGGCCACGTCTGTGGCTTCAGCACGCGTGGGGATGGGGTTCCTTATCATCGAGTCAAGCATCTGTGTCGCCGTAATGACCGGTATGCCTTTCGCGTTGCACTTGGAGATGATCATCTTCTGGTCGATGGGCACCTCGGCCATCGGGATCTCTATTCCGAGATCTCCTCGGGCAACCATGACGCCGTTGACCACTTCGATGATGCTGTCGATGTTTTTCACAGCCTCATGTTTCTCGATCTTGGCGATGATGGGAATAGCCGCATCATTTTCTTCCATGATCTTTCGCAGGTCTAATACATCCTGCGCGCTGCGTACGAAGGACATGGCGATCATGGAAACGTGCTGATCGATGCCGAACATGAGATCCTCGATGTCCTTATCGGTGATAGCCCGGGTCTGGATGGAAGACTGGGGCAGGTTAATGCCCTTATGGTCTTTAAGCTCGCCTCCCCTGGCCACGACCGTATTAATATCGGTGTCGGTGACACTCTTTATGGTCAGCTCGATGAGCCCGTCATCGATAAGCAAGGTCTGCCCAGGCGTCACGGACTTCGGAAGCGCTAAAAATGGCACATGCACTTCTTTAGGGCCACCTTGAACGTCGCGCGTTGTGATCGTGTACTTTTGACCCGGCTGTAGAATCGTCTTTTCCTTCAGCGTGCCGATCCGTATCTTTGGCCCCTGCAGGTCCATGAGTATGCCGATCGGTTTACCTAGAGCCTGTGATATGTAACGAATGTTCTTGATTAGTTGAGCATGATATTCGTGGGTCGCATGAGACATGTTAAGCCGTGCGACATTCATGCCGGCGTTGACCAGCTCTTCCAGCTTTTCCTGTGTCTCACATGCCGGGCCTATTGTACAAACGATCTTTGTCTTTCTCATAGCTATACCAAATTATGCATTCAGTCATTATTACTATTTATGGGTTTAAAATAATATGTCAAAAACGACGTTCGTTTAAATAAAATAAAACTCATAATAGATATTATTTTTCGTATCAGTGTTCCGTGCAACTCAGTAGGACGGACGAAATTCGATTGTCCCACCTCACGGCACAATTAATCACAAGTCCTGAATCAAGCGCATAATCTTGAATGCATCGTTCTCATGGACTTGCTTTGATCAGTATGAACAAGTGCCACGAAAATCTAAATTTTTGATACATTTTTTATTTGCCCTTAGAAGTAAAAATGCCCGGTATATACCTAAATGATTATATCTGAACAAGGCGCATAATGGTTATTATGAAATGCATCGTGACCGGAGGGGCAGGGTTCATCGGCAGCCATCTTGTAGATAGGCTACTGGATCGAGGTGATGACGTCACGGTCATAGATAACCTCTCGGGTGGCAAGCTGGAGTTCATAAGCCCGCACATCCCCGATGACCGTTTTAACCTTATTAAGGCGGACATATCCGCAAATGACTATATCTGTAAAGAGTTGAAGGGCGCAGATATGGTATTTCACCTGGCGGCAAACCCCGACGTGAAGATCGGGGCGGAAAATACTCATACTCATTTACAGCAGAATATTATTTCTACGTATAATATCCTCGAATCCATGAGGATATTCGGCGTAAAGAGCATAGCGTTCACATCCACTTCGACCATATACGGCGAAGCATCGGTCATGCCAACGCCAGAAGATTACGGGCCGCTCAAGCCTATATCGCTGTATGGCGCATCCAAGCTGTCCAGCGAGGCGCTGATCAGCTCATATTGCCATACGTTTGACATGCAGTCATGGATATACCGCTTTGCCAATATCATAGGCGACAGGAGCACTCACGGGGTTATTTATGACTTTATCGGAAGACTGAAAGATGACCCGACGAAACTGACGATCCTGGGCAATGGAAAACAATCAAAATCATATCTACACGTGGACGACTGCGTGAATGCAATGCTACACGTCGTAAATATAGGAAAAGAACAGGTCAATATATACAACATCGGCTCTGAAGACCGTATTAACGTAGCAGATATTGCGCGGATCGTAGCCGATGAGATGAAGATGAACGGAGTAAAATTCGAATATACGGGCGGCGAGCGAGGATGGAAGGGTGACGTGCCATTCATGGCGCTTTCAATCGAAAAGATTAAGGCGACAGGGTGGAAACCATCGCACAACTCGGAAGAGAGCGTCAGGCTTTGCGTACGTTCGATGCTTGCCGATGTGAATTAAGGATCAGTTATGGATCATGAGAAAAAGGTAAGGCGTCAAGAAGACAATTTAGGCCAGTACCGGATCCGGATAAAGGATTCCAGCGACCTAAAGCTGGAAAATGAAGTATTCGACATCCCTACACTGAAGGCACTCTACGGATTATCCGCTAAAAATTTCATCACAGCCATGGGCGGTGCCATATCCTCAGGTAAGGAAGCGATCGTGTTCCACGCCATCGGCGAAAATAACAGGGAACTGGCGGTCAAGATCTTCCGGATCAATAATAGCGACTTCCAGAAGATGCAGGACTATATGATCGGCGACCCGCGTTTTTCCAACGTGAAGCCACAGAAAAAAGCTATCGTATTCGCATGGACCAAGAAAGAGCATAGGAACCTGGAGAAAGCCAGAGACGCCGGCATCAGAGTGCCGGAGCCCATCGTATCGGAACGTAATATTCTTATCATGGAGTTTTTGGGGCATGACGGAGTCCCGGCGCCAAGGCTTAAGGAAGCGCACCTGGAGGACCCGGAGCGGATCTACAGGATCATTGCCCATGACATGGCGCTACTATACCAGGTGGCAAAGCTCGTACATGGCGACCTGAGCGAATTCAACATATTATTATATGACAATGAGCCAGTAATTATCGATGTGGGCCAGGCGGTCATGCGTGACCACCCCATGTCAGACGAGTTCCTCTTAAGAGACATCAAGAATGTCGTGAGGTACTTTAAAAAGCTGGGCGTCGACTGCACAGAAGAAAAACTAAAAGACGAGATCACAAAAGTGAAAGTTATCATATAAAGGAAAAGATCGTTATGCAAGAACATATCAAGGTCCCGCAGGACCGTATCGGAGTAATCATAGGCGTTGAAGGCAACGTAAAAAAGGTCATTGAAGAGAAGACCGGCTGTAAAATGAGTGTTGACAGCGAGAGCGGCTCGGTCATCATCGAGTCGGATGCTGAGCCGATCAAGGCGCTGAAGGCAAGTGAGACGATCAAAGCGATCGCCAGAGGCTTCAGCCCGGATAAGGCGTTCAGGCTGCTCGATAATGAAGACCTGATGCTGGATGTACTGGACCTATCGAATATCAGTGACACGCCTGCAGACCTTACCCGTATTAAGGGCCGTATCATCGGGAAAGCGGGCAAGACTCGCGAAGTCATAGAACAGATGGCCGGTGTGAAATTATCCGTATATGGAAAGACCATCAGCATGATCGGCGATCCCGAACAGCTGGCGACGGCAAGGGCCGCTATCGACATGCTGCTTGACGGCGCGCCACACGGTGCGGTGTACAGCTATTTAGAGAAACGCCGCCGCGAGCTGAAGAGAAGCCAGTTCGAGTCTATTCAATAAAAAAATTTTCTATGGAAGGGCTCCCGCCCTTCCGGCTTTCGATTTTACTTGGGCTTTTTGCCACATCCGCAGGTGTCACACATAGAAGTTCACCTCCTGAATCGCCGCATTTTATCCAAATTATATTATATTTGTGTCGGCCTACTGAACTTATCCCGTAGAATAAGTGATTTTTTTGGCAATGGCTTATAGAAAGTAAAAGAAGATGGGAAATATAATAAAAAATGATGGCCTTTTATGCCGATAAGATTGAATGATAAGCGGTCTTCCACGGTGATCATTTTCGCCATGGATGTCGCCTACGTCTGTTGCCGTGATATGATAATCGACGATTATAAAAAGTACTGCTAAAGACACGACCAACCACACGGGAAGCTGCCTGCTCCCAAGGTTGATGCCCCCCAAACTGCCCCCGAACTATGGGTAATCAGGTTGAAAATAGTTATTTCAAGAGGTGGAACTCATTTCCAACCAATCAGACCCGGTCTATAGTATAAAATGCTCGCGTATATAACGCTTGTTAACATATTGTGTACACGATATGTACACAATAAAATATAATATCAATACTAACACTCTATTACGCAAATCATGAAGAAATATCATGTTCACACCACATTATCTTCTAAGCACCATGCGCTGTTGAAAAAATATACGGAGAAAAACGAAACACAGCAAAAGGCATTAGAGCTTGCCCTGGAAACCCTGGATAACAGCCCAAACCATGGTCCTGCATTATCCCCGAAAGAGAAACTTTGGATGGGGCTATCTCATGCAGAATCAAATTGTCTTATCCAAAAAGATTGCCTGAAAATGCTCATGGAAACTGTTGATATAGTGCTTTTTAGAAAATATATAGCAGAACAGAAGCCGATCCAGTATGCAATTGAGTATTATAATCAGAAACCATTCACGGAAAGTAGTTTAAAAGAGATCATAGATGGTCTGGTCATTACTGCCATGATGACACACTGGTTCGATACGGTAGATTATACGGAAAATGACGACCATTATTTAATAAAAATGACCCATAGCCTGGGCCTTAATAATTCTAAAATGATGGAAATATCGAATGAAAGTGTGTTTACTACTTATGGAGTTAAGACCGATAGTAATATCTCAGAAAAGACCATCTTTTTAAAAATATTTAAAAACAAGTAATGCAGAAATCAGACGATATACTTGTCTTCGGCCGTGAAATCTCTTGGCCCTGTCGGCGCCGGCTGTTGCTGCTGCTCCAGCTCCTTGATCTTCGTGATGATCTTCTCGATCTCCTGCGCCCTGGCTTCCAGCTCTTTTGTATCGACCGTAAGGTTCAGCGCCTTACACAGGACCGCGAGCACGGCTTGTGCGCTCTTCGGGTCCACGAGGTATCCGGAAGTCTCGCCCATGAAGCAGACGGCCTCTATGCCACGAAGCTCGCCCAATCCGAGTATAAGGCCGGATGCGCCGATGATCCCGCCTGAAAGCTCGCCTTCATTGAATGTGGCACCATAGGATTTTACTTCCTCCAGGATCTTCGTAGTGTTCGTCGCGTACAGTACATGTGGCTGTTCGATGATCTTGCCGGTGCCGTAACCGCCCAAAGTATATACACGCTTAGTTTTGAAGCGGTCAGCGATATCCAGGTAAATGCCGGCCAGCTCATAGTGGCCTTCATTCGTGACGCTCTGGTAATCTCCCACTAACAGCAGCAGATCCGGCGTCTTGCCGTCGCCTTTCCATGCGTATACCTCATTACTCACGAGCTTAGTCGTACCGTCCGGGTTCACGTTGACCTGAGGCGGTAGACACGGCGAAAATATCTCCATGATCTTTTCCGCTTTAAGCTCATCGATCAAGTGTTCCGCCACGAGCTTGCCGATCAGCCCGATACCCGGAAGACCCACGATCATGACCGGATTTTCAAGATGCTTTTCGCTATATTCGACGACAGTAGTCTCATTCATAAAAATTACCAGACCTAAGGCTGCTTGGCCATTCTCCTATACTTGCCATATTGGTCAATAGGAGAATATCTGGCGGGGACCGGATTTATAGTCTTCCCCCCGCAAGTGCAGGCAACTTTAAAAGTGTATTGCCCGCATAGTTCGCACTTTTTCATCTTAGTCTTCATGATCACTGGAAAGACTTGGCCTCTTCCATGTGCCTGTGGAACTCGCCTTCGCCGCCATGCTTGACGACGTGCTGGATAGCCTCGTCGGCCGACTTTTTAAGCAGATTCTCCGCTTTCTTGTAGTCAGGCGCGACAACTCTGATCCTGTACCTCGGCGCGCCGACGTATGTGATCTCGATGAGTGTCCCATCGCCGCCATCAACAGTACTGGCGGACTTGAGCCCTTTTTTAATGATGTCAAGGCCATTTCCGGCGGGACATACAATATCCACGTAGCCTGAGATGTCGACAGATGGTACTTTTACGTTATCCTTAGCGACCTTGACGATCGAGTCGATCACGTTCTGGGGCACGTTAACGCCCTTCAATCCGCTAACATCGCCGATCACCGCATCCTCGAAGACAGCATAGAGATTCCCGTACTCTTCGCGCAGGGTATCCTCCATCGTTTCGAGATCCGCAGGCTGCATCTTCACGTCATCGGCCACGAACTGCATCCACTTCGATGCTTTCTGGTCATTCTTCCAGAGCTGGATCGTTTCGCGCCGCTGATGCTCGTTAACGTCTTTAAAAGAAAGGTCGATATGGCCCCTCTTGGGGTTCACGTCCAGCACTTTACAGACGATCTTCTGCCCTTCGCGGACGTGATCACGGATGTACTTGACCCAGCCCGAGGCGACCTCGGATATGTGGATCAAGCCTTCCTTGTTATCGTATTCGTCCAGACCGACGAACGCCCCGAAGTCCACGACCTTTGTGACGGTGCAGACTACGAGTTCCCCTTGATTGGGCCATCCTTTTACCATAATATCCTCTTTACTCTAATACTTCAATGATCTGTGCCTTGATAACTGCCTTGCCACCTGCTGGCTCGGCAATCGTCTTGCCACATATATTGCAGTCGACTTTAGTGCTTGCGCTGCCGAAAATGATCTGTTCGTTCTGGCAATCGTTGCACTTTACTTTCAAGAACTTGCTCTTGGTAGTTTCCATGAATATCACTCCTGATAAAGAAACGGGCATAAAGCCCATTTCGATTTTTTTCTCCTATTCGGAGATTTACTCTTCCACTAGATCATAAGTCTGGACCTTGTATCCAGGCCTGAGGGTTGCCTTCTTACACTTGAGGCACCTGTAACGTACGTTGATACGCTTGGTCGGCTTGTCTCCGCCGGGCACCTTTGAGAATTTGCCGCGGTTGCCGATGCCGAACGATCTCTTTTTCTGCCGCTCGATCCTGGTCAGGGTGGAGGCCCTTCCTTTCTTGACCTTCTCCACCTCATGCTCAGTGTGAGTTTTGCAGGTAGGACAGTACGTATTAAATTTTTTTGGCATCTTCATTAGATATTCACCTTTCTAGCTTTATACGATTAATCCCCTTTTTTCGCTGTCAGGGGCACGGCGACGTTTTTATTACAAAGCACCAACGCATTCGCCTTTGGCAGGACGACCACGTCTTCGCCGGATAAGTGGTAGTGCCGCCCATCGACTCCCACGAATTTGGGTATGTCTTTGAGCACTTTAACCAACATGACCTCATCTTCTTTCGAGGCCGAAGGATTTTCGATAGGCTTTTCCTTACTGGTTGTCTCCCCTAATATATTTTTTGCAGGATTGAGGTGCCTGATCTCTAAAATCGGGACCAATATCTCATTCCTGCCTTTCTCCAGCGCTGCGACCACGGCCTCGTATACGGGCAATTCGCTTTTCGTCAAGCCTTCCACGCTTATGCGCGTGCCGGTGGCCGCGATCGACGCGTATTCGATGAGTTTGCTCATGCGCCTGTCAAAAACGCCCTCGATGAGTATGCGAGCATTCTTAGTCTCGTCGTCGATCATCGACGCTTCCTTGTAGTTACTGGCATCTATCCTGGCATCTTCCAGTCCATGGATATAGCTGGCCGAATCTTCGTAAAAAGAATCGTCCAGTGTCTGGAGCCTGTCGCTATCTCGCTCCATCGTCAGTATTTGGGCTAGCTCTTCAAGGTTCATATTCGGCATTCCCGCGGCACATCAGGAACATCGCGACGTTCTCAGGAAGGCGCCCCACGCCCTCGCTGACGCGATAGATTTTCCCTTTGACCTCCACTTCCTGGGGCTTTGTTACCAGTACTCTAACAGGAGAGTCACTAAAGATTATGGCGTCCTCAAGTGGATTAAATGTTTCGAGCTGTTGTCTCGTAAGCGGGACCACCTTGAAGGATGAGCCGCCATGTATAGAGCCGGGAAGCCTTATAAGTCTTTTTATGTCCGCGGTGACCGGCTCGTCCGTCTTTCCGGCAAGGTCGACTTTGAACTCGTCGATCGTACTGGTCAGCATATTCTTAAAAAAGTCATCCACGTTACCGTAAAGTTCCAGCCGCCCCTCTTTTATGATGCGCTCCTGCAACAGTGGGTTCCGCAGCGATTCAAGCGCTTTTTTATTTGTCTTAGGCTTAAGGCCGTACTTTCGCAGGTACTCGATGGCTTCCTTGTCAGGCATATCGCAAGCTTCCTGCAGCTTTGCGGCGATGTAGCGCGCCACGCGGGATCCCCATCCATATCCGCCTTTCACCTCATCGAAACCTCGGATGCGCCATACACCCGTAGTCCTGGTGCCTTTCATGCCCTCCACGACCTCCGTAGACTTCACGAGTATGCGCTCCGGGTCCAGCCCGGTGCCAAGCACGTAGTCGACGATCTCGCGTCGTTCCGGACTTTTGAGCGTGCGTACGCGCGTATCCCTTATATGAACGTGGTAACCCCTGCCGCCTGAAAAAACTATGTCCATATCATTTTCGCTAAAGCCCATGTCATCAATGAGGAACTCGTCAATCAACCTTATGATCTCTTTCTTAACGAGAGCCAGCATTTCCGAATACGAGGCAGGCGCTTTGGGCAGGTGGTCCGCATCCAGATCAAAGATAAGGTCTGCGCCCTGCCACTTTTTCTCGATCATCGTAGGCGCCTGCGGGTACTGGTAGTAAGCTGCGGAATGATATGCATGAGAGGGCGCCATGCTCCGTAAATAATCGTTCAGCTCTGCTTCACCGTTGAAGGACTTATGGCGGTGCATCTGAAATCCCCTGCCGCTCTTGTCCGGTTTCTCCTCATAGAACAGGAAACCCCACTCTCTCCTCTGTAAGCCTGCGGGCGCGCGCACGGGATTCTCCGAGTAATACTCCTGGAACTTGTTTTTTAGGAATATTCTCGTTTGATCATTCATGGTTTTTTCTAATGGGCTAGGAGAATAAAACCCTTACTATAGGGACCAGAAATAAAAACGGGAGGCCTATCATGATCATTTTTATGGTGCGATCCCTCAATGCGCAGGTATATACAGTTTAATCCGTACCCACCATAACGAATATATCTCATAAAAGACCTATAGGTAAGCAAAAGTTTATTGCTACAATTTGAGAATATAGGTAGGAGGATTAAATATGTTCAACAAGCAAATCGTATCGTTTTTATTGCTAATCATAGCAGCAGGCGTGCTTATTGCGCCAGCGTACGCACAGTCCACGAACTACACGATCAGCGGTAATATCACATTCCCGGATGAGACGAACTATAACAATGTCACCGTTAGCGACCTGACGATCACCGTATATGACATGACAGGCTTTGCAGCCGCGAAGACCAACCCGACAGCAAATGGAAACTTCTCTATCAGCGTCCCCAGCGCAGGCACTTATAACATATCGGTATACCCGACGCAGCTCACCCTGGCTAACCTGACGACGAATACCAGTTACTTTTACCAGTACCCGGACAACACTGCAAGGTTCCAGAGCGCAAAGGTCAACAACAATACGACGAACGCCGTAGTACAGATCTACGGTGTAAAGGTCCTGGCCCCTACAGCCACCGCCGTTATCAACTACCCGGCGACCCCGACCCCGACCGCAACACCGGGCTTTGGCCCGATCCTGGTCTTTATCGGCCTGATCGGTGCTGCAGCAGCGGTCGTTTATACGAGAAAATAAGGTAATTAAATAATTACCTTTTTCTTTTTTATTTTTCATTTACAAATTCTAATCATTTTATAGGTACAGACGTTTTATTTTCATGTCCGTCTGGTGGAACTATTAAAAGTTACGGCGCCGCAAAACATAACGCTTTTTGGCCTATGCTCTCTACGCTAATCTGTGTATAACGCGGAGAAGTATTATCGAAAGATAGAGTTATTTTTTATTTATATAAATAGGCTATATCCTTAAAGATATGGCTTACTTGGTGATATTTTCGTTTTGGAGGTTCAAGATGGGAGCGAAGGATATTGGAGACGGCTCTATTGCCGGGATCGTGACTGGTGTTGTCATGGGGTTTTTAGCGATCCTACTGGCGCTTATCGGGTTAGCGTCCATGATGGCTTTTGTCGATATACGCTCGGTTATGGGCGGGATAATACCTATCACAGGACTTGCGGCCGCATCGCTTACGGCAATGATCACCGTGATGCTGTTCATGGCGATCATAGGGCTGATACTGGGCGCTGTGTTCGGGGCGATCTATGAAGAGATACCGACGGCCCATGCGGTCACAAAAGGCATCGTCTTTTTATTGGCCATATGGGTGATCTTCGGATTACTGGTGCCGCTCGTACTTAAAGCGGGCACTGCGATGCCGATAGCCCTGACATCCATGGGGATCGTCAGTGCCCTGGTGGCTGCGGTCATCTGGGGAGGCATGCTGGGCCTGGTCTTTAGCTGGATCGCGAAGCGCACGGCTGCACCCGCGAGAGCAATATAAAAAAGAATGGGCTCCTTAGAGCCCCTTATCTTATTTTTCAATTTTCAGCTTGATCTCGGTACTGCCGAGGGTAGCTATCGAGTCCGCCGTTTCCACTGCACCATACTTGATCTCGCTGATCTTCATGACGTCCCGTAATACCGGGTCCACGCGCCTGATGTCGTCCTCAAGCTCGCCCGAGGAGATTGTAATGCAGGAAAGAACCGCGTTCTGCGCCATGTTCTGCGAATTCTTGTATTGCCTCAGGCTGGATATGATGATCACGGCCATGTTGCCCAGCTTCAGGGCCTCTAGATCACTCCACTGCGTGTTAGGTTCAGGCCACTTTGAGATATGCAGGCTCAGGTCCCCCTCGTTCTCCTTAAAGAGTCGCTGGTAGATGTCCTCGGTGATGTGGGGCGTGAACGGCGCGAGCAGCTTTAACGAATCTAGCAGTGCATAATACAGTGTGTATTGTGCCGCCTTTCCACTCTCGCCCATCTCTTCCTTTTTATACAGCCTTTCCTTGATCATTTCAAGGTAATTATCGCAGAGGTCGCCCCAGAAGAATTGCTCGGTCAGTGATTTCGCCTTGCTGTACTCATATTTATCAAAGTTGGCCGTACTTTCACGTATGACGTCGTTCAATTTCGTGAGCAGCCACCGGTCGATCAGGTCGAGCTTTGGATCGGCTGCAGGCTTATATTCAGTGATGTGTAGGGACACGAATCTCGAGGCGTTGAAGAGCTTGTTAGCGAATTTCTGGCCGTAGACCACTTCTTTTTCTTTGAACGCCAGGTCGTCGCCCAGCTTCGCAGAGGCAGCCCACCACCTGACGGCGTCGGCGCTGTACTTGTCAACGATAGGCAGCGGCTCGATGATGTTGCCCTTAGACTTATGCATCGCTTTGCCATTCGGGTCCAGCCCCTGGCCAGAGATCATGACGTTACCCCAGGGTAGGCTGTTCGTGTGGATATAGCTCTTAATGACGGTGTAAAAGAGCCACGTCCTGATGATCTCATGAGACTGAGGGCGCATGCCCATCGGGTAGATCTTGTCTAAAATTGAATCCGGTGTTCCCCAGTTCGCGTTTATTAACGGGGTGACCGATGAAGTGGCCCAGGTATCCATGACGTCCTTATCCGGCTCGAATTCCGTGGAGCCGCACTTCTTGCAGGGATGCAGGGGCTGTGTCGTCATCGGGTCGACCGGCAGCTGACTGTCCTCTGCCAGCGCGACTTCGCCGCACTTCGTACAATACCATAGCGGAAATGGCACACCGAAGTATCGCTGCCTGGAAATACACCAGTCCCATTTTAGGCCATTGATCCATGTGTCATAGCGCACCTTCATGTAATCGGGATACCACTTGAGCTTCGCGCCCTGTGCCAGTAATTCTTCCTTCAGGTCTAAGATCTTGATGAACCACTGCGGCGTCACGTAGAACTCGACCGGAGTTCCACACCGCTCGTGCACGTTCATGACGTGCGAGATGGGCGTCTGCTCTACTAGCAGGCCCGCTTCGGTCAGGTCTTCCAGGACCTTCTTTCGGCAATCAGCCATCGTAAGGCCCTTGTATGGGCCGGCGATCTCATTCATCGTGCCGTAGGCCGTTATGGCAAGCTTTAACGGTAAATTGAACTGCCTCCACCAATCAATATCAGTCTTATCGCCGAACGTACACACCATGACCATGCCCGTGCCGAACGCCGGGTCGACTTTCCTGTCAGCCAGGATGGGGACCTTTACGTTAAAGATCGGCGTGATCCCGGTCTTACCGACCAGGGACTGATACCGCTCGTCATCGGGGCTAACGACTAAAGCGACGCACGCCGGGATCAGCTCAGGCCTCGACGTGGCTATCAACAGGTCAGAGCCGTCCTCAGCCTTGAACTTAATCGTATTCAGGAAAGACTTCTTTTCCTCTGAGTCTTCTACGTCAGCCTGTGCCAGGGACGTCTGGCATAACGGGCACCAGATGGCTGGCTCATTGCGCCGCTCCATGCGGCTTTTCCCGTAAATGTCGATGAACGAGCGCTGGGAAGTTGCCTGGCAGCGCTTGTTGATGGTCGAATATAGCAGGCTCCAGTCCACGGAGATGCCCAGCTTAGTCCACACTTCCCGGTAGTTCGCGCCGCCGATCTCCGTCTCCTTCAAGCACAGCTTGACGAACTCTTCGCGGCCTAATTTCCGGATATTCACCTTATATTTCTTTTCGACGAAACGCTCGGTGGGCAGCCCGTTATCATCAAAGCCCATCGGGTAGAAGACATTCTTCCCGATCATGCGCTGGTAGCGCGCGACGAACTCAGCCTGTGAATAGGATAATACGTGGCCCATGTGAATGTAGCCGGATAGCGTAGGCGGCGGTGTATCAATGGAATATGTAGGCTTCTCGCTGTTAGGATCGAACCTGAAGACCTTGTTCTCTTCCCAGAACTGCTGTATCCTGGGCTCGACCTCTTTAGGTTCATATTTCTTTGGGAATTCTGTCATTCGTATGCCTCTGATGCCTGATAGATGAGAATTATAAATCGGCCTATGTAAGGCTCATTTTCTTTAGAAAATAGTGCTACTAACTATAAATAGATTACTTAAACTGCTCTCTTAAGGCTTCAGGCGATGGCTCGTAACAGGTCGTAACATTAACAGTATTCTTCCTACAGCCACCGTAAGCTTGATAGAACCTTTAGGGCACAGGTGGATCAGGCTTGTACATGATCGCTATTGTCAAGATAGAAGTATTATTCTTATCATTATTAATTATAACAAGATTTGAGTCATAAGCATGTATGTCTCCAATATAGCTAAACTCTTTATAAAATGTTATGTTTGACGTTTCAAGGGCATATTGGTATGGCTTTCCCTGCTGTAATAATGAAAAATTGGTATCATCGATGATCAAGGGCTGCAGCCCAGAAAAATTACCGCTTATTAAAGTTATTACAACGTTCACGGATGAATAATTAATATGATAATACCAGTATGATCCAGGTTGTATTACTATATCAGCTACAACCGTGGCTTGATGGTTTGATTCTTTTGACCATTCTTCGTTTTTAATTCCCGGATAATAAAATACGAATACCACGACTGCAACGATTAAAGTAACTAATACTAAACTCCATATTAGTATATTGCGCCTTTTTTTCGAAGAGATATCCAAGTTGATACATCCATATTTAGCATTTAATAATAAAAATTATTCTATTTCAAGGCTTTCTAAGTCTTCATCTGATTGATGAAAGCCAGTTTTATGCTTATAATTTCTCTCAAGGGCTCTAAACAATAGATAACGTTTAAGCGATAAAATATTATAAATTGCTATCAAAAATTTATAGTAAATTGAGTTTATGATCAGTTTATTCCAAATGCCACGATATTCACGTTTTTGTATCAATTTTTCATATTGTGTTAGTGGTCTTTATTTAACCTATAGGAACATTTTATAACCGTATATTAATTAAACCGGGCCATATTTAGGCTATTGTATGTAAACTGACTAATAATTAAGGTTATTTTAGCCAAATAACCGTATTTAATTGCCTATCAGTTATAACCGCTAAAAATTGGCCAGTTTTCACTAAGTATTCAGATAATATTAAACTTCATGGCTTTCCATCAGATTAGATTGAGGAGGTATTAAGAGGCATGAGTAAGAAATTGTTGATGGTATTGGCAGCAGTGCTTATTGCAGCAGTATTTGTATTACCGGCAGGGGCGCAGTTCTGTAGCCCGTTCGGCTTCGGCGCATGTAGCCCGTTCGGCACGAGCGTAGCGACAGGCTTTACCACGGTATCGTCCTTTACATCGGGCTTTACGTCCGTGAACGGCGTGGCAGTCCCATTCAGTGGCTGCGGATTTGGCGTCCCATTCGGCGGCTGTGGATTCGGCGGCTTGGGCTGCGGTGGCTTGGGATTCGGCGGCTTGGGATTCGGCGGCTTGGGCTGCGGCGGTTTTAGCCCGTTCGGATTCTGCTAAAGCTACGTTAAACAATTAGCCAGTTCATGAAACGGCTTTCGCCCATATCATTACGGACGAAGCCATTTTTTTAATTACATAGGACCATTCGGTTAGAAAAGCTGGTCTGTAAATTGTTTTGTATGATATTACTAATTTGAGGTATTAGCTCTAATTGTCGACCCATATATGCGTTAAATACTAAAAACGGGCACATATATCATAAATAATAACTAGCATGGTAATTATAAAGCTTATTTATACATAATAACCGTATATAACGTCTTATTATTAATAATAGCTCTAAATTATTGATATTTCACTAAATACGCTAGTAATATTGAACGTTATATCTAGCTTTGGATTGGAATATAGGAGGCGTACCAGAGATGTATAAGAAACTATTAGTGATATTCGGATCAGCCATTGCATCGGCAGCTGCAATTGTACCGGCTGCGGCCCAATGTGGCTGCGGGTTAGGTTTCCCGGTAGGCGCGTTCGGCTGCGGGTTCAGTTGCGGATTTCCGTGGATGGGCGGTCTGTGCGCGGGCTGCGGACTATTTGGGTTCGGGATCCCATTCTGGTGGTAGTCGGGGCTCATCCCCCCGGCTTTTTTAACATTACATCTAAACACGTTAAGTGCACTATTTTTCACCAAGAAGACACAGAGAGCATGACAGTTTTATAATTACGCCTCCTGCGGCCGGAAGATTTAACAAAAACGACCTTCGTGGTATTCGTACACTTCAATGCCGCATCAAGAGATAATGGCGAGCGAAAATCGCTCGTCACTTAAAAAATGTCGGCTTCTAGATCTTATAGCCTTTTCATTTCACGTATGCGCTGGCGCGCATGGTCGACATACTTGGTATATTGAGGCGGGGCGCAGTTAATGAAATTCTGGTACGCCTCCATGGCGCCATCAACCATCTTGACCGTGTCCAGTGCGAAACCCAGGTTATAATAGGCTTCCGCATAATCCGGCTTTAGCTGTACGGATAGATTATATTCCCGGATAGCCTCGTCGAACTGCCCTTTTTTGCCAAGGATGACACCGAGATTATAGTGCGCGTTCGCTTCGTCCGGCTTTAGGCGAAGAGCTTCGCGTAACTCTTCGATAGCTTCATCCAGTAGTCCCTTATAGTCATATGCCAGGCCGAGGTTATAGTGCGCGTTCGCATCGTCCTTTCTCAGGCGCAACGCTTCCTTATATTCGAATATAGCATCGTCCAGCTGACCCTTGTAGTCCAGGATTATGCCCAGGTTATTATGTGCTTTGGCGTAGTCCGGCTTGATCCGTAAAGCTTCGCGGTACTCTTTTATGGCCTCGTCCAGCAATCCCTTGTTACCCAGCACGACACCGAGGTTATAGTGCGCGTTCGCATCCTCGGGCTTCAATTTCAGCGCCTCTCGCAATTCGTCAATGGCTTCGTCAAACATGGACTTATAATTATAAGTCAGCCCCAGGTAATAATGGGCGTTCATGTCTTCTGGCGTTAAGCGCAGGGATTCCTTGAATTCCTTGATCGCATCGTCGAGCTGGCCCTTTTTGCCCAGCACGACACCGAGGTTATAGTGTGCGGCCGAGCTCAGCGGGTCAGTGTTGATCGATTCTTTCAGCTCACGGATCGAATCATCCAGCATGCCCTTATCGCTGAATGCAAGCCCAAGCTGAAAGCGAGCGTTGAAATCCTCGGGCTTTAGCCAGACTGCCTCTCGAAGCTCACGGATCGAGTCATCCAGCATACCTTTTCTGTTGAGGGCCATTCCGAGGTCATAGTGTGCGTTTAAGATGTCGGACTTAATTTTCACTGCAGCCCGGTATTCGGCAATTGCCTCGTCCAGCATGCCCTTTTTATCATAGACGATACCGAGATTATAATGCGCTTCGGCATATGTCGGATTGATGTGCAGAGACTCGTGGTACTCACGGATAGCCTCGTCCAGCATGCCCTTATCATCCAGCGCCAGCGCCAGGTTGTTGTGCGCTTCCGCATCGTCGGGCTTGAGACGGACCACTTCGATATACTCGCGGATGGCGTTATCAAGCAATCCTTTTCGATTCAGTGCCATCCCGAGGTTATAGTGCGCGTTCGCGTCGCCCGGCTTGAGCCTGACAGCTTCGCGGAACTCTTTTATCGCCTCGTCAAACATGTTCTTTTTACTGTACACGCTGGCAAGGTTGTAATGCGCCTCCGGATAGTCCGGGTTCAGGCGTACTGCTTCCCTATATTCAGTGATAGCGTCGTCATACTGGCCTTTCTTACCCAGTACGACCGCCAGGTTATAGCAAGCTTCGGCGAATTCCGGCTTAAGCCGGTACGCGTCGCGGAACTCGCGTATCGCATTATCGAGAAGCCCTTTTTTACTCAATGCCAGGCCAAGATTATAGTGCGCTTCCGCATCATCCGGGCGCAGCCACACCACTTCACGGAACTCTTTGATCGTGTCGTCGAGCAGCCCTTTATCATCCAGGGCCACTCCCAGGTTGTTCCGGGCCTTTACGTCTTCCGGCTTAAGCCGCAATGCCTCGCGGTACTCGCGAATCGCATCGTCCAGCAGTCCCTTATAGTCGTATGCCAGCCCCAGGTTATAGTGAGTGTCCGCGTGATCCGGCTTTAGCCTCACGGCCTCTTTGAGCTCTTTTATAGCATCTTCGATCTGGTTCTTCTTTCCGAACACCACGCCAAGATTATAGTGCGCTTCCGCAAAGTTCGGCTTCAGCCACATGGCTTCGCGGAACTCCCGGATCGCGTCGTCAAGCGAGCCCTTCTTACAGAGCAGGCACCCGAGCTTATAGTGCGCTTCCGCATAGTTCGGCTTGATCTTTACGGATTCCCTGAACTCCACTACCGCTTCATCCAGCTTATCTTTTAGGTCAAGCGAAACGCCAAGGTTATAGTGCGCTTCCGCATCATCCGGTTTGAGCGATACGGCTGCCCGGTACTCGGTGATCGCTTCGTCTAGCAGGCCTTTATAGTCCAGCACTATCCCCAGGTTATTATGAGCCTTAGCATAGTCCGGCTTAAGCCTCACAGCCTCTCTGTATTCACGGATCGCGTTATCCAGAAGGCCTTTTTTACTCAACGCGCGGCCAAGATTATAATGACCTTCGGCGTCATCCGGCCTGAGCCATACTGCCTCGCGGAACTCAAGGATCGCATCTTCGAGCATGCCTTTATAGTCCAGCGAAACGCCTAAATTATAATGAGCCTCCGCATCATCCGGCTTTAACCGGACTGTTTCCATGAATTCGCGGATCGCTTCGTCCAGCTGCCCTTTTTTACCCAGCACAACGCCCATGTTATAGTGAACTTCAGGATAATCGGGGTTTAGCCTTAGTGCCTCTTTAAATTCTTTAACAGAATCGTCGGTCAGCCCTTTTTTTCCAAAGGCGACGCCTAAATTATAATGAGCTTTAGCATAATCGGGGTTAAGCCGGAGAGATTCTTTGTACTCGCGGATGGCGTCATCGTACAACGACTTGTCGTCGAGCGCGACACCCAGATTAAAGTGCGCCTCGGAGAAGTCAGGCTTAAGCCTGGTAGCCTCCTGGAACTCGCGGATGGCATCGTCCAGTAAGCCTTTATCGTCAAGGGCTACGCCCAGCTTGTAGTGGGCTTCGGCATATTCTGGCTTCTGGCGGACAGCTTCTGAGTATTCTCGAATGGCTTCATCGAGCATTCCCTTGGCATCCAGAACGGAGTCAAGGCTTAGGTGTGCGTCGATATTATACGTGAGGTTCGCCGGCGAGTCCGTATTGCGCAAGAGTAACGGATTACTCTTCTGCCTCGAACTCCCGAAGATCGTATCAAAGAAATCTTTGAAGCTGCTCATCAGATGGTCCTCTTTTTTTCCCTACCATTATTAGCCCCGTTGATATTAAAGCTTCTATAGTATTTTTGTTTTTTCCTGACGCGATGGTACAAAAATATGCCTTGATTTGTAAAAAAGAGAATAATTTGTCGAGCAGAGCGCAGGCCATATTTTCGCCACAAGAGTAGAGCACAGGTAATGATAGTTAGAGACGCCCTGAAAATAAAAAATAAAATAAAAATAAAAGTTGTGGGTAAATAAAATGGCTTTATGCCACCTTATTTTTCAGCGTGCCGATCTTCTCGATCTCGATCTCGATCGTATCGCCTTTTTGCATCGGCCCAACGCCCGCCGGCGTGCCCGTAGCGATCACGTCACCCATCTCCAGCGTCATGATATCGGAAATGAACTCGACTAGCTGATACGCGTTAAAGATCATGTTCTTCGTGTTCGAGTCTTGCTTGACCGTGCCATTCAATTTAGACTTGATAGCCAGGTTCGTCGGGTCGATATCCGTGGTAATGAACGGGCCGATGGGCGCGAACGTGTCAAAGCTCTTCGCCCTGGTCCACTGTATGTCAACTGGCTGAAGGTCACGTGCAGTCACGTCGTTAAAGCAAGTGTACCCAAGAATGTGGTCTTTAGCTTTTTCAGCCTTCACGTGGTGCGTCCGCCTGCCTATCACGATGGCCAGTTCAGCTTCATAGTCGACTCGTTTGGACTGTTTCGGATAGATGATATTGTCGCCGTCCGCGATCACACTGGATATCGGCTTAAGGAATAGTACAGGCTCTTTCGGTATCTGTTGGCCCAATTCTTTTGCATGGTCCGTGTAGTTTAATCCCACGCATACGAGCTTTGTCGGAGTGCAAGGCGGTAATACTTTGACCTCGTCGATAGAATACTCTTTACCGCCGAGGGTCGAGTGTACCTTGTTGTCCAGGATCTCGCCCGAGAATACCCGGTGATTATGCCTGAACCTGCCTAAGATAGTCATAAATTGATCCTCCTGCCACTTGCGTCCCTGGCATATTTGCCCATCTCCGAATTAAGAAGCTTATCACCGGTAAACACGGGGCCGTCCCTGCAGACTCTTAACCCGTCAGGGTCCATGCAGCAGCTCCCGCAGACGCCGATGCCGCATTTTAAGTATCGCTGCAGGCTGAACTGTGAGATGCCCGCGACATGTGCTTCGTCAAGGGCGCGAAGTACCCGGAACATCATTTTTTCCGGGCCACAGCAATATATTTGAGTGAACGTATTTAAGTCTATGGACTTCATCAGGTCGGTAACGAAGCCTTTGTGGCCATAGCTACCGTCGTCTGTCGCAATGGTGGCATTTCCCGACTTATGATAGCGATCCGAGAAGTGTACTTCCGCCTTATTCCTGTATCCTGCGAGTGTGGTCACGTTTACCCCGATAGAGCAAGATCTCTCCGCGAATGGCGCAAGCGGGGCAGATCCCACGCCGCCTGATATGATAAGAATATTGTCGCCGATCAATTCCCAGCCATTACCGTATGGACCCCGGACTCCCACGGAGTCTCCGACCTCTAAAGCAAATAGTGCTTCCGTGGCTTCCCCTACTTTTTGCACGGTGATGGCGTTATCGTAAGAAAGCGTCATTGGCACCTCGTCAACCCCCCTGATCCAGACCATGACAAACTGGCCTGGCCGCGCCTTTAGCCAGGACGACGTGTCCAGGCGGAACGTCTTGATCGAGGGCGTCTCGTCAATGATCTCTGTTATCGTAGCGCTGATAGGCTTCATTTTTTTACCACCCTGTGGGACATTCCCACCAGATCTTCTAATCGTAGCTTATGCCTGTCCATATAATCCGAGATCCCCATGGACACGGACGCGAATATTGAGACGTCGTCGTACACGGCCGAGCCGATCTCGACGGCCGTTGCGCCCGCCATCATCAGCTCCACTGCGTCCGCCCAGTTAGACACGCCCCCGGCCCCGATGACCGGTATATCGAGCTCGCTGTATAAATCGTACACGCATTTTACGGCAACCGGTTTAATGGCCGGCCCGGATAGCCCGCCGTTGATGTTCCCGAGGATCGGGTATCCGGTCTCGAGGTCTATGGCCATCGCCTTGAGCGTGTTGATCGCCACGACCGCGTCGGCGCCGCCTTCCTGTGCGGCCAGGCCGATATCCCGGATGTCCGTGACATTTGGCGTCAGCTTGACCCATACGGGAGCTTTTGTAGCGTCCTTAACGGCTTTCGTTACACTTTTGACGAGCACCGGATTCGTGCCCAGCTGCATGCCGTAGCCTTTTGCGTGCGGGCAGCTGACGTTCAATTCATAAGCGACTGCGCCCGGCAGGCCTTGTGCGACTTCCACGAATTCCTGGGCCGTTGCTCCGAAGATGCTGGCGATCACGGGTACACTTGATTCTTTCGCGATGTTCAGCTCTGGTAAAAATTCTTTATAAGCAGGATTTGGCAAACCCATGGCATTCAGGTAGCCATGCTCTAATTTAATCAGCGAAGGATTGTGATGCCCGAACTTGGGCTCGATGCCGATCGATTTCGTGACCACGGCACCCGCGCCCATGGCGGCCATACGCTTCAGCGAAGCGCCGGTCGTGCCCAGGATCCCCGCGGCCAGGATCGTCGGGTTCGAGAGCGTGAGGCTGCCGATCTCAGTAGTTAGTTTCATGATATCTCATCTAAGAAGAAGCACTCCGGAAATATATTTTTCGCTTTTTTCAGTTATGGCCCTATGATGCTTTTCTCCATAAATTTCTCATATTTTTTATATGCTAATGCGATCGCGCTAGCGGAAAGTCTGCCGGTCATGCCAAACAGGTTCGTATTAATGGATGTCCCATCTTTTTTGACCGTACTCTTCCATGTGCCTGCAATTTGGCCATCGCTGATAATTATCGGTTTCAGGCCGGAAACGGCCTCGCTATAAAATTCCGGGCCTAATATATCCCTTCGGTCTTTGTAGGCGACAGCATATTCGTCAAAAGGCGGCAATACATATACCGATTTTTCACCTGACGCTGTTCGTTCCTGGTTTAATGACAGCCAATACTTATTCCCATTGACAATTTTATACGTCAGTAATTCCTTATTCAATTCAATACCTTTCTTCGCATCTGTTATGTTTAACCCGCTCCACCAGGAAAAATCATAGATCGTGGCAGGTCCCCTACTTACGAAATATCGTTTAGTCAAAGCGGCGATCGCTTCATCTCTGCTAAAGAGATTTGCATTCGACGCCTCCTCATTCAGCCGCATGTACGTAAAGTGATTGCCAAGTTTTCCCGCGCAGCATATCAGCCCGTCCAGCTCGGCATCCATTAATAGAAAGCTGATCCTGCCCTCAGTCGTGTTCACTTTTTCCTTTTTCAGTAACACTATAAGCTCTGCACGGGTCATTTTTCCAGTTTCATCAAGCGCCCTGGTTATGATCGTTTTACTGCGTTTTAAGATGTCTTGATCGATCCCGATTTTCTGATGATAGCTTTTATAGAGTGCCTTAATCTTTGGTGCCGTTAGTTTCAACATCCAGTGGATATCGTCCGGTAAAACAAAATGCCAGGTAGGGCGCAGAATATGAGTGCGAAGGATTTTCCCATCATTGATGAGACGCTCAATTTTTGCGTCAGTGGTTCCTGTTACACGGCAACCGATCGCCCATTTCGCTCCCGCATAATCCTGTGCCTGAATACATCCCATCCACCTGACTAGCTCTTCCGGACTGGTAAAAGTCGAGCCTACTATTTGCTGGTTAACTAATCGTAGATAAGCGATATCGCGACTTGTCATATGCTGCAAAATATTCCCATTCTCCCATCTCTAAACTTATGCTTCAGGCAATTTTTATGTATTCAGGCTTTTATTTTTATATGTCGCTCTTGTGACCAGATCATATCCCATATCATTTTCTATCATTTCACATTTTTTTGTTATATCGCTATCATCGCGTAATTCGTTTATGGGGTTTTCAGCGTTTATTTTTGAAGATACTGCATTAATAAGTTCAGCCATGCTTTCCGAAAAATATAGTTCATAGACCATTGGGTCCAGGAGTTTCTTATCAAGATATTCCCTGTCTTCGCCATTTGATCCGATCATCAATTTTACGATGCTGGCGAATGCTCGCTGTATTTCAGCCGGCGCCCGCACGATAGGCAGCCCCTCGACACTGTAATTTCGGATGTTATTCTGGTCGTTGAACATCTCGAAATACCAGTTCAGCGTTGACGAGTTCAACAATGCCAGCAGGTAAAGCGGGTCTGTCCCGGGATCGGTCATGACTATCTGCTTGATCGAGTTGCCGCAGACATATCCTGGCGGCAGTTCGGCAAACTTCAAGCGGCGGCTGCACGCTTTATTTAATGTATTACGGCCGATGATACGCGGCTGCGAGATCGTCAAAAGCACAGAAGGCCTCTTTTTAAGGAAAGCTTCTTTGTCGACCCAGCGGGGCTGTCGGCCTTCCGGCGAGAGGTCGACCGCATATTCTTGCAGATGTATGCCTTTGACGAATATATCTCCGGTCGGCGTTTCCGAAATAAATTCTTTATCGATGGTCTCGTCCACCTGCCCGACGGTGATCGTGCCGATCGGTGGTGTGACCGCATCTCCTTTGAACGGTGGTATAAGCTTGAGATGCTTGATCATATCCCATTCAATGGCAGGATCCGATAATAGGGGCACTTCCATTTTGCCCTCGGTCAATGATCCAAGCTCGCTATAGCTGACATGTATGGCGTAACCTGTGGCGCTTATCGCTTGCGTGCTGGCCCCGATCCGGAGTAAAAAGCTTTCTTCCTTCGCAACAGACTTATTTAAGAGTAAGATCACCGTCGCCTGGTTCACGCCGCTGAATATCTTCGAGCGTTCCGGGATCTCTATTAGTTCCTCGATCTCGCAGGATCTAAATAGATGCGCCCGCAATTTTTCAGAGGTAGCCTCATTGAGGAATGATGCGGGAAAGATCAGCCCCATACTCCCCTTTTTCTTTAGCAGCGAGAGATTGCGCTCGATGAAAAGTTTGTAAAGGTTGAGGTTTCCTTCCTGAAAATGATACAGACCACTTGAAAAGACAGAACTGGAAAACTGTTTTTTCAGCCGGGCACTATCGGGATCTCCTGAGAACATGCTTTTCACACGCATATACGGCGGGTTGCCGACTATGACGTCGAAACTTCCGAAGTTTTCCCCGCTTAACGTTACGAGTTGCGTCAGAAGCACGTTCTTGCATGAGAGATTTAATTTTAACTCGGTAAAATCCACATGCTGTTTTGAGCTCGCTGCCGCTAATATCTTTAGCTTGATCGAAGCGATCTCTATGGAATATGGCTCGATGTCGGCTCCGAAGAGGTTATCTGATATGATCTCTTTTTTAATTCGGTATTCGAGCCCTTCGTCCCGGACCAGTGCTTTAAAATCGTCCGCGAGAGGCCCATTATCGAAGGAGAAGCGCTCGTTAAAATGATCGAGGGCAAGCATACGTAAGCGGTATAGCTCATCCAGTGCCGCCTCGAGAAAAATACCGCTGCCGCAGGAGCTGTCGAGTACGCGAATATTTTTTAGTGTGATAAAGTAGAGGGAATGTAATGCTTCCAGGCTCAAGTCGTTTAATGATATATCCAATGATCGTGATCCCATTTGATGTGCGAGGTACGAGCTTATCGTACGCATGCATATGTATGCGGCTACAGGCCGGGGGGTATAATGTACGCCCGCATCTCGTGCCCTGTCACCGTATAAAAAGCTAGATGAATTATCGAGCAATGTGCAGGTAGTTTGAATTGCATTTTTGGTGCCTAACATTTTCTCCATTACCGAGATCACTATGGCTCGCATTTCCGGCGTGGCAGCCCTGTCCACGCTGTCCAGAGTTTCGTGTTTTGAAAAAAGCCCCGGGACCTCCATATCTCCGTTTAATACGCCTATAAGCTTAAGCGCGGATATCACAAGGATGCGGTCAGTATACATACACGCGATAGCGCCCGCGTCGTCACTTTGTATCGTCGAAGCAATATCTTCGGATAACGATCGGTATACAATAATCGCGTTTTGTACTTTTATTGCCATAGGACTAAGCGTATATAGGCTTTTACGATTTAAAAGGTTAAGCTATCATTCAGGCACATATACTATTTCATCGACCTTTTAAATGTACATATCTAACCTTAAGAGCTGCATAGGCTTATACTAGACCAATCTTTGTGAAACTCCGTGAAATTAGTGTCGCCGTTGTGAAAAATAGTGTACTTCGTGGGCTTCGTGGCGCGCATAGTTTCATATTAGTATAGCGCATGATAACAGCGGACTGCCGGTTTTATAACCGGCTCAACGGAGTAAAATTATGTACGATGAGTTCGCATGGGAGGCAAGATGTTAAGAATTAAAACGCCTTCCCGCATTCATATCACCCTCATAGACTTGAACGGTTCCATCGGCCGGGTTGACGGCGGCATAGGCATTACGCTTGAAGATCCGTATATCGAGATCGAGGCGGAAAAAAGCGAAACGGTCACCGTGACCGGAGATCCGGACCTTAAGGAGCGTATGGAAACCGCATGTGAAGCGGTCTGCCCCGGGAAGGGCATTTCCATTAAAATAAAAAAGTCATACTGGAACCACATAGGCCTCGGCTCCGGGACTCAAGGCGCGCTTGTTGCAGGTATGGCCATGTCTACGTTATATGGGCTTAACATGACAGCCCGTGACGTGGCGATCAAAGTCGGCAGGGGCGGCACTTCCGGCATCGGGATAGCCGCATTCGAGAAAGGCGGCTTTATCCTGGACGGCGGCCATAAGATGGGGGTCAAGAATGCATTCCTTCCCAGCTCATTTTCAAAAGGCGTACCTCCGGCGCCTGTACTTGCGGACTACGAGTTCCCGCCATGGGACATCGTGCTGGCCATCCCACCGCTAAAAGGAGCTCACGACATTTATGAAAAAGATATGTTCGCTAAGCTGTGCCCAATACCATTGTGTGAAGTCGAACGGCTGAGCCATATCATACTGATGCAGATGATGCCTGCGATCCTCGATAAAGATCTGGATACGTTCGGGAAAGCGATCAACTCGATCCAGGAAGTCGGCTTTAAAAAGCGAGAGCTGGACCTGCAGCCGGGCGTGCGGGAAACGATCGATGTAGTCCGTTCCGCGGGTGCGGCGGGCGCCGGCATGAGCTCGTTCGGCCCTACGGTATATGCGATCACGGACCAGCCCGCTAAGATCATTTCCGCCGTAAAAAAATTAAAGCCAGAATGTGCGATAATACATACTAAGGGTAAAAATTCCGGAGCAGAGTTCGGCTACGAGTGATCGGGATGAGGGCTTGGTTTGGGGAAATAGGCGCCAGTCCGGCGGGGCGTACGGCTACTGAATTATCAAAATGGGCCGCGACAGCCAATAGCGAAGGCATCGATAAGACGATGGATTTCGAGCGCCTTGCGATTGACGCAAAACTATGCTCTAATTTTATTGACTACAGGCGCCTGCTGCATGAGACATCCGTATTGGTCGCGAAGGAACAAATCACCGGCAGCCTGTCCGGACAGGATGCATATGTCATCCAGGCGGTCAATGCCCTCGACGACGTGAATAATGCGTATAATGCGCTGACGGAGCGCCTGGCCGAATGGTATGGCGTACATTATCCCGAATTCCGCGCACGGCCACAGGAGCTTATTTCTTTTATTTTACAGAATGGATCGCGGGAAGCGTCGGGCTCATTAAAACCCTCGATCGGTGCGCCTATGTCTGAAAATGACCTGCATGCCATACAAAGCCTTGCCTCGGCTGCGCAAAAATTATTTGATGAGCGTAAAGCACTGGAAACGTACATCACTTCAAGCATGGAAAGCTTTTCACCGAACCTATCGTCTTTACTCGGGCCACTGCTTGCCGCACGGCTGATCGCGTTGTCCGGCGGACTGGATAAGCTGGCACGAATGCCAGCAAGCACTATTCAGGTGATGGGCGCACGCGAAGCACTTTTCAAGCATTTACGTGCGGGCGCGCCGTCGCCCAAGCACGGGCTGATCTTCAACCACCCGCTCATTAGCGGATCACCAAAGCGCATACGTGGTAAAGTGTCGCGGATGCTTTCAGCAAAAATTGCGATCGCAGCTCGCGTTGACTATTATTCAGGCAATCCTGTCGACTTTGGCGACCTAAAGGAAAAGGTCGAAGCGATCAAGAAGCGTAGCGTGAGGAAGAAGAAATGAGCTCGATAACAGCCGTACGGCCACTTGACATCGATCAAGTTTTCCTCGTTACTGTGGACGACAAAGAAATGTTAGCGACCGCTGCCATCGTAAAAGATACTGAATCGCTGGAATATGGCGGCATATCATACAGGCTCTGGAGCCCGTCGACAAGTAAGCTGGCATCCATGATCACTAAAGGCATGAAAATCCCATTACATAAGGATTCAAGAGTATTATACCTGGGTGCCGCTAGCGGCACTACGGTATCGCATGTCTCAGATATCGTGACCGAAGGTATCGTATATGCGGTCGAGTTCGCGCCCAGGCCTGCGAGAGACTTGCTGAGGGCCATCGAAGGCCGTGATAACGTGATCCCGATCATCGCCGACGCAAGACAGCCTTTCCTTTACCCGCCATTCATCGATCACGTGGATTGTATATACCAGGATGTAGCACAGCCCGACCAATCGAGGATCGCGATCGCCAATGCGGATAAATTTCTTAAGGACGGCGGATCGTTGATCATCGCGATCAAGGGCCGGAGCATTAGCGTCTCAGAAAATCTGGACAAAGTCTTCCAGGCAGAGATCGAGACACTGAAACCCAGATTCAGGATCGTTGAAAGAATATCGCTAGAACCGCTACATAAGGACCATGTCGCGGTGTCATGCGAATATACGCCCTGAGCAGTACTTAATATTGGCAAGTACCTTCGGAAAGATATATAGTTTATTAATCACTCTTTTATCTGTATGCCTTCGTTCATCACCTATAAAGGTTCAAAAGCGAAGATACCATATAAAAGATTATTACAGGCAAAACCTAAAAAATGCGAGAATGTCGAGTCAGATGGGAAAGAAACTGACACACTCAAGCTATACGTGCCCTATAAAAAATCTTATGTGATCAAGCTATTGAGCCGATTCATGGACATACCCGAAGAGCGGACGTTCCGTTTCAATCAGATGGGCGCTATGGTCTGGGATCTGTGCGATGGCACACATACCGTGGAAGAGATCAAGTCCGCCATCATGAAACGCAGTAAAGGCGATGAAAAAGATATAGAGCGCAGACTGATCAAGTTTATCAATAAGCTATCGATCAACGACCTGATCACTTTAGAAGCATAAATAATTAAAAAGCCTGAAAAATCGGCACATATCCATTCTGGTGACGTTGTTTTCATTTAAAATAGAGGTCATTGTGCCTTAACGCCTTCGTCAGGCTTTACCTCTTGCGATCTGCTGACCATGACATCGATCTCGGCCAGTAGCTGTTCCTCGTTTTTTCCTTCAACCGGGACATTCATCTTTTTAGCGATCTCGATCACTGTCGGCGAAGGGGCCTTAGTTACAGATGGGCTTGCCGATTCCAGTGAAACCTTATTTAGCTCCAGCTCAAACTCTCGCTGTACTTTTTTGATCTCCGCGTAGAACCTGCCTAGCTCTCTAAGGTATTGCGGCAGCTTATCGGGCCCAAAAAGCAGAAGTGCGACAACCCCGACCAGGATGATCTCATCAATACCGACCATATCAGAATACCAGATATAGATTATAATGAACCTGTATAAACAGTTTCAGGCTTAGGAGGACAAAAAGTTAATAGAGAAATCGCTTAGAGCACGAAGACCTGGTACGAAAATTTCTCTACTTCTTGTCCATCAGGTGGCATGACACATAATGCTCATCGCCAATGTCTCGTAATACCGGCTCTTCTTTATCGCAAATTGGCATCTTATACCTGCATCTAGTGTGAAACCTACAGCCGGAAGGCGGGTTAATCGGCGTCGGCACATCGCCCTCAAGGATGATACGACAGCACTTATGGTCCGGATCCGGCACGGGAATAGCTGATAGTAGCGCCTGTGTATACGGATGCAGCGGGTTGTCGAAGAGATCATCCGTCTTCGCGGACTCCACGATCTTGCCCAGGTACATGACTGCGACCCGGTCGCTCAGGTATTTGACCACGATTAGGTTATGCGAAATGAATAAATACGTAAGCCCGAATTTCTTCTGAAGATCCTCGAGATTATTCAATATCTGTGACTGGACGGAAACATCCAGCGCCGAGGTCGGCTCGTCGAGCACGACGAATTTCGGGTTCAACGCAAGTGCCCTGGCGATACAGACCCTTTGCCTCTGACCGCCGCTGAACTCATGGGGATACCTGTATGAATGTAGCGCGCTCAGCCCAACGGCCGTCAGGAGCGATTCGACCTTTTTATCGAGCTCGGCACCTTTCTTCCAGCCATTGATCAGCAAGGGCTCTGCGATAATGTCCTTCACCAGCATACGAGGATCCAGGGACGAATTCGGGTCCTGGAATACGATCTGCATGTTCGTACGGACCTTACGCATGTCGGAGCGGTTATACTTGACAATGTCTTCCCCATTGAAAAATATCTCGCCCTCGGAAGGCTCGATGAGCCGAAGTATGATCCGGCCGACGGTCGTCTTGCCGCAGCCACTCTCACCTACAAGGCCCAGCGTTTCGCCTTCCTTGATATAAAAATCCAGGCCATCGACGGCTTTTACATTCTCGACAGTCCTGGCTATGATACCCCCCTTGATCGGGAAGTATTTTTTTAGCCCTTTAACTTCGATCAGGTTCGCCATTTAAACCACCTTCCTGTCGTAGAGGTGACAGGCGACCATATGGCCTTTCTCGACTTCGACCATTAGTGGCTTCTCCGTCTTGCATATGTCCATAACTTTCGGGCAGCGCGGATGGAAGCGACACCCGGAGGGCGGATAAATAAGATTAGGCACTGAGCCAGGGATCGTGTCCAGCCGCTCGCCCTTTTTCTGGTTAAGCTTCGGTATCGATCCGATGAGGCCGACCGTATAGGGATGCATGGGATTTGCGAATATTTCCCTAACCGCGCTCAGCTCCACGATGTTGCCCGCATACATGACACCGACTCGATCGCAGACTTCGGCGATGACACCCAGATCGTGGGTGATCATAAGGATAGACGAGCCCGTCTTGGTTTTTAAATCCCTCATGAGCTCGAGGATCTGGGCCTCGATCGTCACATCCAGGGCAGTCGTCGGCTCGTCCGCAATGAGCAAGGCCGGCTTACAGGCGAGCATCATCGAGATCATGGCCCTTTGCAGCATGCCGCCGGAAAGCTCGTGCGGATAGCTTTTCGCCACGCGCTCCGGCGCGGGTATGCCCGTAAAGGCGAGCATTTCGACTGCTTTTTCATTCGCCGTCTTCTTATCCATTTTTTGATGGAGAATGAACACTTCGGCGATCTGGTAGCCGATCGTGAACACCGGGTTAAAGGAAGTCATCGGCTCCTGGAAGATCATCGAGATCTTATTGCCACGGATGGAACGCATCTCAGCGTTGGAAAGCTTGAGCAGGTCCTTCCCCTCAAACGTGATGCTTCCCTCGTCTATGCGTCCGGGCGGCCACTGGATCAGCCGGATGATCGAAAGGGCCGTGACGGACTTACCGCAGCCCGTCTCGCCCACCAGGCCGATGGTCTCGTTCTTATAGATGTCCAGGTCTATGCCGTCGAGGGCTTTGACGACGCCCGAATAGGTATAGAAGTTCGTCTTTAAGCCCTTGATGCTGATAAGGATATCTGACATTTTTAAATCTACCGCCTTGATTTAGGATCCATGATATCCCGCAAGCCGTCGCCGAATAGATTGAAACTCAGGCACACGACCAGGATTGCCAGGCCCGTGAAGGTCACGATCCAGGGAGAGCTCATCATGAAAGCCGACCCGTCCGATACCATCCGACCCCACTCCGCGGCTCCGGGCTGGGCGCCAAAGCCGATAAAGCTCAGACCTGCCGCTACTAAGATAACGTTACCAAAGTCCATTGTGGATTGGACGATGATCGGGGATAGGCTGTTAGGCAACAAATGCCTCAAAATGATATGCTTGTCGGTGCCACCGACGGCCTTTGCCGCCTCAATGTATTTCTGCTCGCGAATTGACAGGGCCTGCCCCCGGATGATACGTGCATAGGTCGGCCACCAGGTGATACAGAGCGCTAGCATGACATTCTCGATACTCCTGCCCAATGCCGTACAGATCACCATGGCCAGGATCAGCGAAGGGAACGCAAGGAAAATATCCGTGATCCTCATCATGATCTCATCGATGATGCCACCGAAGTATCCCGATATGCCTCCTATGATGGAACCCATGAGGATCGCGGTGAACACGACCAGGAATCCAATATATAGTGAAATGCGGCTACCCCAGATGATGCGGCTGAACACATCGCCGCCCATGTCATCGGTACCGAATAGATGCGCCCAACTGGGAGCGTTTAAAGTGTGATACCAGTCCCTCGTCGAAATGCCATAGGGTGCTATATACGGTGCCAGAAACGCTATGAGGACGAATGCGGCAACGATGAGAAAACCGATCACGGCTAGCGGGCTCTTATAGAATAGCTTGATCGAATAGCGAAGATCCTGTATCCTCGAGTTATTTTTCTCGAGCCACAGGCCGACTCGCCCCTTGCTCTTCGGTTGGATAATATTTACCGTTTCTGTCACAGCCATATTCATCACCCGTACTTGATACGCGGATCAAGGTATGCATACAGGATATCCACCAGTAGGTTCGATAGCACATAAATAATGGCGACGATCAATGTAAATCCCATGATGGCCGGATAATCCATGCTCAATATGGCCGAGGTCGAATAGCGGCCGATGCCTGGCCAGAAGAAGATCTTTTCTGTGAGGACGGCGCCGGATAATAGTCCCCCGAACATCAGTCCCACGACCGTGGTTGTCGGGATCAAGGCGTTCCGAAGCGCATGATGATAAATGACAGCGCTCTCCGACAGGCCTTTTGACCTGGCTGTCCGTATGAAGTCCTGCGTCAATGTTTCCAGCATGCTCGAACGCATCATCCTGGCGATGATCGCGAGAGAGATGAACGCGAGACAGAAAGAGGGCATGACCAGGTGAAGGAGTGCCTCAGTCAGTGTATTGATATTTCCGCCAAGAATACTATCCAGAACATAGATCCCTGTCTGGTGAATGCCGATGTAAGGTATATTAAATGATGGTGCAACTGTCCCAGTATTCAGCCTGCCCCCAAGCGGGAAAATATTAAACTGTAGGTAAAAAAGATACTGAAGAATAAGCGCGAGCCAGAAAACAGGTATCGATATGCCGGTTAAGCTAAAGATCCTGACGATATGGTCGGGCCATTTATCCTTTTCTAATGGCAGAGATAATGCCGATCGGGATGCCTATCAAGATACATATCAACAGGCTCGAGATCGTCAGCTCGATGGTAGCGGGGAAATAATCATGGAGAGCATCCGCTACCGGCCTATCCCCTTCGGATGCCGAAAGGCCAAGGTCGAATCGACTCAAGTCGCTAATATAATAGAAATACTGAATAATAATAGGATCATTAAGATGGTGCTCGGAAACGATGAGCGCCCTTGACTGGAGAGACGTTTTTTCCTTCATCCAGGGAGACGCTGGATCATACCCTGGTATGTTATGAGTCAGAAAGAAAGTGATGAACGATATGCCGATTAAAACCGGAATGAGCAATAAAAATCTTCGTAGGATATAATCGCGTAGCTTCATATTGATCACGTTTTCTATTAAATAAAATAAAGGGCTGTTTTCCTAACAGCCCATTTTACCTTATCTTATTTATAGATTGTGTAGTAATTGGCGCCCAGTCCGCCGTTCATGGGGTTGTAGACAACACCCTTGACACCTGATCCGTAGCAGAGCAGGTTTTGGCCCTGAGTGGTCCATATATATGGATAGTCAGGGTTCATGATCTCCACAATCTGCTGGTAGAGCGCCGCTTGCTTGGCCAGATCAGTCTCGGTTAAGGACTGCATATATAAATTGTCTGCCGTGGCGTTACCAGGGTTGCCGACAAGGCCCATGTAGTACCCTTTAGAGTACAGGAAGGGGCCAATGAAGTTATCCGCACCCGGATAGTCAGCCTGCCATCCTACGATATATAATGGCAGCTTGTGCTGGTTCATCGCGGCAATGTATTCTGGCCAGGCGAGTTCCTGCACATTGACTGTCAGACCGGTGTCTGCCGTATAGCTGTTGATCTGGTCAGCTAACATCTGCGCTATGCGCTGGCGGTTCGTGTTTCCTGAGTTATAGTTGAGAACCACCGTGGTCTTATTCGCAGGTGTGAAGCCAGCAGCGATCAATAGCTTTTTCGCATCGACTGGATCGAACTTCTGTGCCGCGACCTGCATATCTCCACCATTCAGGCCATGTGGTATGGGCTGGTTGATGGCGATCGCATAGCCATTGGTTGCCGTATCGACATAGAGAGTCTTGTTGAAGGATTCAACGAATGCCTGCCTGACCCTCGAGTCGTTAAAGGGCCACATCTGATAGTTGAAGAAGACCGCTCCTACTGTTAACGTACCATTTGGCTGGAATACGAACCTGGAGTCATTCCGCACTTCGGGTGCGTGGAGCGCGTCAACCAGTATGAGGTCGGCATCGCCCTTCTGGCCGGCCAGGAGCCTGGTGTTCCAGTCTTCGACGTCCTTAATGATGACAGTGGCGGACATTGCCGGAGCTCTCCAATAATTGGGGTTCCTTGTTAATGTGACTGCATTCTTGTGCTCCCAGGATTGCAGCGTGAACGGACCCGTACCGGCTTCATGCTCTACCATGTACGCATTACCCTGATGGGCGGTCGCGTTGTAGCCGCCGTGAGCCTGATCAAAGGTCGGGCTCATTATGGAAGTCGCCGCGAACGTGAGCTTCTTGATGAAGCTGGAGTCGGGCTGAGCCAGTGTGATCTGAACGGTCGTGTCATTGATTACCTTGACACCGCCGGCTGCCAGGTACTTGTCAACGTCTGCCTGGGTGGTGTTGGGGGTGGCTGCGTTGTATTCATCGAAGCCCTTGATGTCCCCGAGGAAATCGCCATATGCCGGGCCGTTATCGACTAACATCAATCTGTCAAGCGAGTACTTGACGGCCGATGCATTGAACGCAGTGCCATCGTGGAACGTTACGTTCGGCCTTAAGTTAATCGTGTAAACAAGGCCGTCCGATGAAAGGTTATAGCCCGTAGCGAGAACGCCGACCGGGTTGTTGATATCGCCGCCATTGAAGTAGAACAGCGTCTCGTAAACCTGTTGAACTACTTCGTAGCTCGCACTGTCATAGCCATCATCTGTCGCAAAGTCTAGTGAGCCTGGCTCACCATATTCCATAGCTACAATAGAGCCATTCGTCGGCGCTACCGTAGCCTGTGGAGTAGCTGTAACAACGGGAGAAGTAGTAGGGGACGTACAGCCAGCCAGTAATATCCCGGCAGTGGCAATGATAAGTACGAGCCCAATAATAAATTTGCTCCCAAATCTCTTATCCATATAGTTTCACCTCTATAATGAAAATCGTCAGTATGCCGAGTTATTGGCATCCAACTGCTTGTATAGTGTATTCGATTCTTATTATTTATTAGTATCGGGAAATCAACGGTAAGCTGACGTGATACACGGCATACAAATAAATCCACAATCGTCGATTACGCGTAAATTATATATAGACAAATAGTATGCTTATCTGCTGCTTTGTAAAACAATAGCCACCATAATTATACAAAACGGCTAAAGATAATTTATTTTTAATATATCATTAGTTATAATAATATAATTTTATATATGAAATTAATGACTGTTAATAAAGATCAAGATCTATGGTTAGACGTTATTTACAATATTATCAGCAATCGTTTTCCAATAGAAAGCACTATTTAATATATGATAGACACAAAAAGCAAAAGTTTTAAACCAGTTAATGGCCTCTTATAAGTTCATGAGCGGTATATATCACCTCGAATGTATCAAATGCGGCGCTCAATACGCACCAAACGAAATCATTTATACCTGTAAAAAATGCGACGGATTACTAGACGTCGTATATGACTATTCTACCATTCATCTGACTCGAGAGGACCTCAAAGGGCCTCTTTCAGTATGGAAATATAAGGCGCTATTGCCGGTCAGCGGTGATCCAATAACGCTGAAGGAAGGCGGCACACCCATCTACCAGATCAGGAAGATCGGGGCCGAGATCGGCTTGAACGAAGCATACGTTAAACATGAGGGCATGAACCCTTCCGGTTCCTTTAAAGACAGAGGAATGACCGTCGGGGTCACCAAAGCGCTCGAGCTGGGAATGACGAGCGTCGCCTGCGCCTCTACAGGAAATACGTCAGCTTCGCTCGCCGTTTACGGCGCAAAGGCGGGCATACCGGTCATCGTGCTGCTGCCCGAGGGCAAAGTCGCGCTTGGTAAGATCGCCCAGGCGCTCATACACGGCGCAAAAGTGATCAGCATCCGCGGTAATTTTGACGACGCGCTTCGGCTGGTCAGAGAGCTTTGCATCAAGAATGGCATTTATCTCTTAAATTCTATCAACCCGTACAGGCTCGAAGGGCAAAAGACCATAGGCTTCGAGATCGCAGATTACTTTAACTGGGAAGTACCCGACCGTATCATACTACCGGTGGGTAATGCGGGCAACATCACTGCGATATTCAAAGGCTTGAACGAGTTGAAAACACTCGGCATCATCGACCGTATCCCGATGATGACCGCCATACAGGCCGAGGGCAGTGCGCCCATCGTCAAGGCCGTAAAGTCCGGCGCATCCGACATCATCGTGGAAGCTCACCCGGAGACCATTGCAACGGCGATCAGGATCGGCGACCCCGTAAACGCAGTAAAAGCGCTGAACGCGATCAAGAAATCCGGCGGTACGGCAGAGACTGTCACGGATGATGAGATACTGGCCGCGCAAAAGATGCTCGCCGCATGGGAAGGTATAGGCGTGGAGCCGGCATCCGCAGCATCCGTCGCAGGCTTGATCAAGCTCACGAATATGGGCGTCATCGGTAAGGACGAGCGCGTGGTCTGCGTGACCACCGGACATCTATTGAAGGACCCGGAGACCGTCATTAAGAACTGCGCCAAGCCTATAGAAGTCGACGCGAACGAGGCTGACATCGAGAGAGTGCTCGGCTTCCACAAAGCCATGAAAGATATAGTTGCCAGGTAAATACCTGGCAATTGTTTAGCATATTTTAAAGAAAGTAAATAATTATAGTAGTCTGTAGCTTATTATGTTATGATATGAAACTAAAACGCCTATTGATCGTACTCTTATTCGTGATCTTGTTTTTACCAGCAGCTGCCATAGCGGATAATGGCGTGAAGGTGATCAAGCCAATCCAGTACTATGGCTCATATGGAGATTCTCCGGGACAGATCGACAATCCGTTAAGTGTACGCATAGGCGCAAATGACAACCTGTATGTACTGCAGGACATCAGCTATAACGGTAAGCACCGGCGGGTCATCAGTGTCTTCGACAGAAATTTCTCGTACGTGAATACGTTCGACGTCGTAAAGACCAGCATGGTAGACCCGGGCCTTGATCGCGCACCATACGGGAGGAACCTGTATTATGATAATGCGGCGAATTCCATGGACATCGGGGACGATGGCAGCATATACGTGCTAAGCGGCTACGACGTGATGGTCTACAATAATGATGGCAGTTACCGAACGCAGTTCCCGGTCTCATCATTCATGACCTGGATCGGCTCAAGCGGAGCGGAGACATGGTTCTTTTACCCGTCTGGCATCATCACGGGCTCGAGCGGGAAGGTCATCGTCACCAGCGGCAACAGCCCGAAGCCCGAGATCCTTACGGTAGGGGCTGACGCAAGGCTCATATCCAAGAGCGATATGCAAACCGGTAACGCGTACAGTATGGTAAGAGACCATAACGGAAGCGTGTACATGATCGTGACAAACAAGAGCGCCATACGCGTATATAATAGCACGATGACGTATGAAAATGACTTACAGCTGCAATATAACGGCACGTATGACAGCAACCCCGCGGCGATCGCATTTTTCCGAGGCGGCAATTTTACCGCCAGCGCCAATGGTATCTATATCTATTACCCGAACGGCAGCACGATCACCAGGTTCATGGATAATAACCAGACCGCAGCGGACACGAACTGGGGACGGCTCATAGCCGTGAACTCGTCAGACTACCTGGTCGTCGTAAGCGGCGCAGTGAACTCGGCCGACTCACCGCAGCCGATTTTTACCTACCAATACATTAACGGCACCATTGTCGGAGAGCAGCCAAAAAAACAAAGCGGAAACGATAATAGCATATGCCCGGGAGTCCTGGCACCGCTGTTCCTGATATTTTTAACAATAAAAGCGTTCCATAAATTTAATTAGTCAGCTATTACCGATGACCCGCAGAAAGAGCTCTGCTTTTTCTTTTAGCTCCGTATCCTGCAGCGAGGATAGCGGAATGAACCGCTTGAACGAGTTACTTGCGGCCGCGGTATGGCCGAGTCGAATCTCCGTTATAGCCTTGACATACCATGCAGCCGCCATATTTTTGTCTAGCACTAGCGCTTTTTCATAGGCACGGATCGCGCCCTCTAAGTCGCCCAATTTACCCAGGCTGACACCCTTATTATAGTATGCAGCTGCAAAATGATCGTCGAGCATGATAACCTGATCGAATGACTTCAAGGCATCCTGGAAACGCCCCAGGTTCATCTCTCCGATGCCCTTGTTATACCAGGCCTTTAAATATTTAGGGTCAAGATCGATAACCTTCGTGTAACACGCTAAAGCGTCCTCGTACCGGCCCAGGTCATCCAGGCTGCTGCCCTTATTGTTCCATGCTTTCGCGTATTCGGGATTAACCTTTATAGAGTTCTCATAACAAGCAATAGCCTCAAGATGGCTGCCCTGGTCGTCCAGGATCACGCCCTCCCTGAACCATTCGCTCGCAGTCTTGAACCAGAAAACATCGCTGCCGCTCACTTTAACAGGCTTGCGCTTGCTCGCGTGCAAAAAATCGGATATTGCCCCCATCGGATGCACCCTAAACTATTGTGGACATTGATTCGAAATAGTATAATTCTTTCTAAATATTTTTGGGAGAAAGAAGTATAAACATATAAATCCGGTGAAGATCGAACTGTGGCCGAATAACATGCGACATACCCATTAAGTTTACACAGGCGCCTCGATCAGGGCGTCCGGTTAAAAATTGGCTTATTCTATTAATAAAAGCGGATATTTTACATAGATTTATGAAGATATCAATGAACGTATTGCTGGTGTATTAAAGCAAAATGGCGGCGCCGTACAAGCAACCGGCGCACTATATCAGGAATAGTGGGGGACTTTGATCGATGACGAACATGAATAACAGCTTATGTGTCATAGTGCCGATCCTGCCGCATAAGATCGGCGATGTAAAAGACCTGATCGATGATATGTGTGAAAAAAGAAGAGGCGATATGGAAAAGCACATGCATGAGGTCGGTGTTAAAAAAGTACTGGCATTCATACAGTCAATGCCATCGGGAGATTTCATCGTCGAACATCTGGAAATGGCCGATGACATCGAGAAAATGATGGCAAAAGCAGACACTATGGAAACGCCGTTCCAGGAATATGCAGATAAATTTAAAGAGATCAGCGGCATCGAGCGATCAAGCATGATCAAAGACGTGAAAAAAATAGAGAAACTATACGACTGGAAGGACAGTAAATTATTTTTAGAGGAAAGGGACACGCTGAAGATGCCCTGGGCATGGGCGACACAGATACTGCCCGGTAAGACGGATGATGTGCGGCGGTTCTGGAAGACAAGGCAGGATGGGCACTCGAAGGATGCGGAAGACCACTTCAAGAACCTGAACGTATACCAGATGCAGGCCTATCTGCAACATCTACCGCAGGGAGACTTTTTAGTACAGTACATGTGTGCGGCGGACCAGCTCGATAAAGTGATATTAAAATGCATGTCCGGGGATACGAAAAGCTCAAAGTTCGTTAAAAGCGAGTACATGAAATTCAGCGGGATCGACTTCACGAAAGAAGCGAACCTGCCCGACTTACAGCTGGTATTTTCATGGGATGACGTGCAAGGATTCCAGACAGTCGCACAAGAGATCGCTTACACACAATAAAAAAGTAGTGACAACGATCAGATATCGTCGTCCTCATCGGACGTGCCCATGACGACCACGGCAGCGTCGATCTCAAGAGCCTTACCTTCGGATAGGATCTCCGAAGGCTGTGCCTCTTCATCTACCCGTATGTCGCTGACCAGGTGGCCTTTGCACTGCTTCTTTACAAAACAGAAATAATTGGCAAAGTCCTCCATATCACTGATCACGACGATCCCGCTGTTATGGTGAGCGAGCGAAATATGTGTCACGTATATAACTCCTTTAAATTGTATTAATTTTTATATTATTCTTATATGCAGGGTGAGGTCAAATAGTTTCACAAGACATTCCAATAAAGGCAAATAAACCGCATTAGGATTATATTATGACATACGTGGGTAGAATTTTAGTATTATTCGGGAGTGAATCAAATGATTTTAACTCTTATTACAGTCAAGAATTTTATCAACGCCTCGCATCTTCTACGAATTGGGGATGAGATTGAAAAAAGTCTCGATATTAATCGGGTGCATGTTCGTGGTCTTTATCATGGTCACGATCCTTAGCACTACAATAAAGCCTGTGATAGCCGCTTCATCCAGCCTGCCCGAGGGTGCATTCCTGGGGAACGGCATAGGTGCATTGTTCGGAGGCCCATGGGCCGATATGGATGATATGGATCTTGGATACGGAGGCATGATGGGACCGTTCGGATCTATGAACCCGTGGATGATGCAGGGAATGGATCAAGTCTAATAAATACTGTAATTTAAAAAATAGCCAAACGGCTTAATTTCTTTTTATAAAAAGAGTATCGGCTACAAGCTGTTTTTCTTCCGGAGCAGAAGGCTCGCTAATGTTTCTACCACAGTGCGGGCAGATCACAGCTTCCGGCGTTTTAATGCGTTTCTTTTCCATTTCCTCCATGAAACCCGAACCGAAAATGCCTGCGGGGAGAGCGAACATGCCGATACCTGCGATAGCCGTAAGCCCGCCGAAGATCTTGCCGAGCGTCGTAATGGGATATACGTCTCCGTAGCCTATGGTGGCGAGCGTGACCACGCCCCACCACAATGAATCAAAGATACTAGAAAATTTATCCGGCTGCGCGTCATGTTCCGCATAGAACATAAGCGTGGAGCTGATGACCAGCAGCATGGCGCCAAGTGTCAGAGCAAGCAACAAGTCCTCTTTTTTATTTCTCAGGACACTGGCGAAGGTCTTCATGGACTCGGAGTAGCGCGCCAGCTTGAAGAGCCTGAAAATCCGGATCAGCCGCAGTATACGCAGGAATCTCAGGTCTACGGGTATGAGCATAGGCACGTAGAACGGCATGATCGCGAGCAGGTCGACGATCGCGAGCGGCGACAGCATATAGGCGAGGCGCCCCTTGAAGGGTCCTCTATACGACTCATTATACGTGCAAGTCCAGAGACGCAGTAGATATTCAATGGAAAAAACACCGACAGATATCAGCTCAAAGTCGGCGAAGAACGAGGAATACTCAGAATGTATGCCCTGCACCGTATCCAGCATGACAGCCAGAACGTTCAAAATGATCAGCGCGACGAGCAGCGTGTTAAATGAATTGCCTAACGGATCATTTTCATTCGAGTTTTCCAGTATCTCATATAATCGATATTTCTGCCGTTCTAGCATGGTCACACTGCGCCCCAAGAATTTAAAATGGTATAAAGCGAGCGGTATATATGAATGTTGGTTTTGAAAAGAAAAAGCGTTTTTTATGAGTATTATTCAGCCTGAATAATTTTCTCATTAATGATGTTGCCATTCTGGATCTCATAAATATATTTTCGCTTGGTGTTGACGCAGTGTATAGTCGATGTGGTGCTTCCTTTTACTGTTTCTTTGGGTTTCTGCTCTATGGTTTTCTTCATTTTATCAACTCCGATTATCGTAAGTTGAGGAGGATAACTATACGGTAGGAAACCTTATTCCTGCCTATTATCTAAATAGTTTACGCTAATACCCCTCGTTGCGTAATTTTGAACGCAATACTTGAGCGCTGTCATCATATAAATAGATAAGGTGTACGCTCCTCAGCGATAATCCGGTTTACACAATTGGTGCCATAACGGCATATTTTCAAGTTTATATGGCCTATATACGCCCAATTAACTTATTCGCATAAAAGATAGAGTGAACAATTTTTGTATTTGCTCTAACCACATCCACACTAATCTTTTAAGGGAATGACCATGCTATTCTTGAACAGCCCGACCGGCATACCGTCTTCCTTGTGCGCGGCTACGACCTCGCCGATGTATACGGTATGATCGCCACAGTCCTGCTTTGAGACCACTTTGCATTCCATGCTCGACGGGCTTTCTTTCAATAAAGGTGCCTTCACCTTATTCGCGCTCTCAGTCGGTATATGCTGCTCATTGATCTTATCGTGATCAGTTCGCGAGGTACTGCCGCAGTAATCGGCGATCTTCTTCTGGCTCTGCTTTAAGGTGTTCACGACAAACTCGCCGGACTTTTCAATCAACTCATGAGTCTTTCTACCCTTGCCCACGCTGATCATGAGCATCGGCGGCTTGTGAGAGACCTGCGAGGCCCATACGGTCGTCATTGCATCGCTTTGCTTGCCGTCCGAGGACGTCACGATCATATAAGGCTTGACCAGATCATCTAATGCTTCCATTGGTGGTACGTCTTTCATTTAATTCCCCCTGTTCTAGTAAAATGATTAAAATGTATATATGATATGAAAGTCCATGATAACCCGACGTTATCCGGACTTTTCGTATTATTGGCGACGAGCCCATATTAGTACAGGTTCGTAGGCCTTGATGTTATTGTGTTTGTGTCATATCATATACTGGATGGGATATTACCAGGTTCCCCAGCCCTGTATACAGTCCGGGTTCCACCACGGGCACCATGTCGGGCTCCACCAGCTCTGTCCCCAGTAGCCGTTGTTCCACCATGGGTTCCACCAGCCGTTGGACCAGCCGCCGCCCCAGCCCCAGCCACGGTTCCAGCCACGGCCGCCCCAGCCACGGTTAAAGCCACGGTCAAAGTCACGGCCACGCATGCCACGATCGAAGTCACGACCCATGCCGTTGCGCATACCAATGCCACTACTGCCACTTATACCTCGCATGCCAGTGCTGCTTCCGCCACTTATACCTCGCATGCCCATGCCACTTCCGCCGCTACTGATACCTCTACCACTGCCTATGCCGCCTCTTGCGGCATCAGCGGGTGTCATAAGTTCTGTGGCGAAGGTTGCTACGACCATAGAGACTATGATCAGGCTTATCAGCATGTGTAACGCTATTTTTCGAACCATATTGAAGATTCACCCCCATCTATAAACTGTCGTCGTTGTGTCACTTTGCTTGCCGCCCGAGGACGCCACGATCATCTAACACTTCTATTGGAGATACACCGTTCATCGGTTTCTCTATCGATTAGAAGAGTGAAGGAATTATGATCATCATCACTAAAGTTCCCGGCTTACATTAACGTGCAGGCCGACGTATCCGTATTGTTCATATCCGTCGGCCTGTACCGTTAAAGTTCTAGCTACGCATTACGCCTGCAGGTTGGGTATTACCAGCCCCAGCCGCCCCAGCCGTTACCCCAGCCGGCCGGGCAGACCCAGCCCCAACCGTTCCACCAGCAGTTTGAGCCGCCCCAGCCGCCCCAGCCGTTGCCCCAGCCGCCCCAGCCGTTGCCCCAGCCGTTGCCCCAGCCGCCCCAGCCGCCCCAGCCGCCAAAGCCGCCAAAGCCGCGACCAAAGCCGCGACCAAAGCCGAAGCCACGATTAAAGCCGCCGAAGCCACGATTAAAGCCGCCGAAGCCACGACCGATGCCGCCGCCGCGCATACCCATGCCCATGCCAATGCCGCCGCCGCGCATGCCCATGCCCATACCGCCGCGCATGCCCATGCCACCGCCACCGATGCCTCTTGCATCAGCGGGTGTCATAAGTTCTGTGGCGAAGGTTGCCACGATCATAGAGACTATGATCAGGCCTATCAATGCGTGTAAAGCTATTTTTCGCGCCATATTCTATTTCACCCCCATCAAAAGGCAATTATAATAGTTATCGATAAAAAAATGAGGGCGATTTAACTGGTAAATTGCAAATATAAGGACAAATTTTGGCAAAAAATGATTATAAATATAAAATTATGCCGTAATAGCAATATATAACTATAATTAGCTCCAGTTTTAAAATCGGACCGTTATTTAAGCATTTAATAAAGAGTATTAAAAACTTCTTATTAAGAGCCTAATTAAAGACATTGCTGAGGGATTGAGTTTATGAATTGCTTGTACAGGAAATCCACTTAATATAGATGGCATTATTGGGTTATAACTGACCTCTCAGGGAATACGGATGTGGTAAGACGATGATATATAAATCGATAAAACCGCAAAGAATAATAGATTTTTATACAGAATGATAAAAACTCGAGTCGATACCGGCTTGTATCGCATTATGTCATTCTAGTGACAGATCACCGGTATCGACCTGTATCAGTTACATATCAAAGGTCGGATTTTCAATATCCCCAGCCATTGCCCCAGCCTAAGGTATTGAGACAGTATGGATCCCACCACGGGCACACGCTGTTTATACCCCAGCCGCCCCATGGGTAGCCCCAGCCACCAAAGCCGCCAATGCCGAAGTTGTTGAAGCCGAAACCACGATTAAAGCCCCGTCCACCGAAGCCGAATCCGCGGTCAAAGTCTCCGCCTCTGACACCGAAGCCACGGTTGAATCCTCCGTCAAAGCCACGACCTGTGAATGAGCCAGTGCCCATGCCACCAATTCCTCCGATTCGGCCTGCACCCATGCTGCCGCCCGAGAATCCCATGCCTCCGGCGTGTCCTCCCATGCCACCGCCCACTCCTGCGGCTTCAGCCGGGAACGATATGGCGACCATTGATACGATGATCAGGGCGATCGCAGCATATAAAGTGATTTTTGATATATACCTCATATTATCACTCCCCTACAACAATATTTACCATAGTTATCGATAAAAAAACGTGTCTAGTTATAATTGCTTAAAGATATAAATGATCGATATTTAGCTGTAAAAACTTACTCTTCGCCCATTTTATGCCAGATTGTGTGAATAAGGCATTTATGTGCTCATATTTAGATATTAAGCCTCATATTGGCCATAGATATGTAAATGCTAGTGAAAAAATGAATTAGTTTTGGAAGACAAAAGTTTGATTTCGATCATTTATCGATAATCAGTCAACGGATATGGAATATGTCTTGTTTATAACTCATCATATTTTTTATTCGATCCCCTGGCTTTTTCGACAGGATATTTCTGCTCGTTCTTGATCATTTTCATACGGAAAGTGTCCGCCATATCGATGTCATATTTTTGAGCCATCCGCAGGAGAAAGAATAATACATCGGCCATCTCGTCCGTTATTTTTTCTTTGCTTTCGGCCATTTTGAACATGATGTCGATCTCGTCTTGAGACTTAAAACGGAAGATATCCAGTAACTCCGCGGCCTCTGTCGTTACACCGATGGCGAGGTCTTTGGCGCCATGATATTGATCCCAGTCCCGCGCATCGCAGAACTGCTTTACTGTGATTTTTAAACCTGATATCGTCGTCTCTTCGTCCCGGGGCATAAAAGGAATACTACCATAGATGGCTATTAACATTTTTCTTTGACACGTTTTAAAAATGGGATTTTTTTAGCAGATTTGCTGTTTATAAACCAGATTTTATTACAGTATCATATTTAAACGTATTAATTAGTGTAAAAACCATGACGTCTTTACCTATACGCAATGAGGATCATCTTCTTTCACCGAAAAATTCTACGCTGATCCTGATCGACTATCAGCCGCCGCAGATTTTCACGACGAAGTCGATGGACAGACAAAAGATGATCAGTAATGTGGTCGCACTCACGAAAATCGCGAAGAATTTCAACCTTCCGATCATTCTAACCACTGTCAATGTGACCAATGGCACGAACCCGGATACTATCCCGCAGTTGCGAAGCGTGATCCCCGATGTGCGATCGTATGATAGAACGACTATCAACTCGTGGGAAGATCAGGAGGTACTTAATGCGATCAAGGCCACTGGCCGCAAGAAGCTGATCATGGCCGCATTGTGGACGGAGGCTTGCTTGCTCTTCCCCGCGCTCGATGCATTGAAGGACGGCTATGAGGTGTATCCCGTGGTCGATGCATTGGGGGGTACCTCGGCGGAATCGCATCAAGCTGCGCTGGACCGTGTATCACGTGCGGGAGCGCAGCTGACGACATGGAACTCGGTCGGATGCGAACTTCAGCGTGATTGGGCCCGCAAGGAAACTGTGCCGGGCTGGATCCAGTCAATAGTCGAACAGGGCGAGGGGTGGGGCTGGTATCTCACGCTGGAGCGCGAAGTCGCTGAGTTTCACAACTACAGGCCTGGGGCCAAAAAGCCCTCGCCAACGGCAAGAGAAGCACAGGCGTAAGTTCCGGTGTTGTACGAATGATGAAAAACAGAACATTTTTTTAAAACTTGATGATCGCATAAAAGAAGTATAGGGAGCTTTCGCTCCCTATCATAAACCTTTAGCTCAGGCTAATGGCTACTTTAATCTTCGGCGCCTTCGGCGCCCACGCGCCATTCGGGTCTACGAGCACGATCTTCACGCGCATGCCGGCATCGACTCTGACGTTAAGCGGCCTCACACCGCCCACGCGGACCAGATCGGCAAGAGTGACAGATGCCCTCGGGACCAGCATGTCGTTCACGAAGATGAGCAGCTTCAGCCCTTTATCCATGCTTGTGGGTGAGCCGTCCGGGAACGAGATCTTTAGCCGGTTTATAAACGTAGCTATGTCAAACTTGCCCGGGAACGCGCTCGATTCTGAGTCATAGATAATAGCCTCGCCATTGGCTATAGTCGGCATGCCGGTAAAGACCACGATCCCTTCCGGCTCATTAACAGGTTCCGACGCCTTTTCATGACGTATGCTATTAGACTGAACGATCGCCCGGCTTGAGTCAATCTTTTTGGATGACATCTTAGCACGGCTCAGGGGGCTGGCCGCAATTCCCCCTGCTGGCTTGCCCATGGAAGGCGCAGGAGCAGTCTGGCAGCAGGATATCTGTGTCTCGAATTGGTCGGACCATCCGTCGGGCAGCGCGTTCGGCACGAGCACGGTCGCTTCGACTGGCTTTCCAGCCTTATTATAGACCGCGATGAACGCAGTTTCCGAAGATGCGATGCCATAGTTCATGGACTCCTCGACGATCAGGTTCCGCAGTGCTTCCATCTCGTTCACCTGGTTATTTTCCGGATACAGGTTGAACAGCTTTTTCTTATGCATTATCAACTCAGGGTCGTAGCCCAGCCTTTCTAGCTGCACCCTTAAGTCGTTGCCATTGTATCTCGAATGGATAAGAAACTCGAGGCCGAGCAGCGTGCGCGCGCCATATAGCGATTTCAGGTATGTGCCTTCGATCGGCGTGATCTTGATCTGTTCCGCATCCATGCCTGTGGCTGATGAAACGATTTCCCGTATGTCAAATGGCTCGCCAGATAGTTTGCCACATACCCAGGCGGTACGCCCGGCTGTCAGGTCACCCAGATCCACGTAACTTTGCTTTCCATCGTTGCGGCTTTCTTTGCCGGGCACTTTGACGTGCGGATGTGCGACACCAAGCTGCATACCGGTATAGACGGGCTGCTGCCAGTCTTCCATGATAGCGTCGAGCGCGGTCGAAATATCGCCCTGTTCCGGGTCGCTTGTGAGGAATTTCGCAATGCCTCCCCCATGCTCGGCTAATTGCATGGCAAGGAACGAGTTCGGGGCCGCATCAATGCATAAAATGCTGATGCGCCTGTGATCCTTACGCTTATACTCCTCATCGGCGAGCCGCAGGATGCGGCCTTCATCGGAAACTTCGGCGTCAGTGATGATCAGCACGTGGCGCGATACATTTCCAATGCTTTTCTTGATGCTGAGCGCTTGCTCTAATGCGACACCAAGCTCCGTGCCGCCGCTGTCCTTGTTGTTATTCAAGAACTCGACGGCTTCTTTCACGTTGTTTTCGGAAGCGTTCAAGAGATTCCTCGAAAGCCATTTGGCCGTGTTATGGAACACGCCCAGTGTGAACGTGTCGTCTTTATTCAAGCCGAACAGGAACTTCTGGACTGCCCAGTCTGCGGCCGCCCACTTGGGGCCTTCCATAGAGCCGGAATGGTCCACGAGAATGACATACTCGGCGGGGATCAGTTGTGCTTCTTTAGAGGCCGGCGGCGCGATCATTGCCAGGAAATACCCGACATTGTGCGCCTCGTCATTCTGGAGCAGGACGCTGAACTTCGGGCGTAACCGCTCCTGCTGTGGCTTCCATACGAGAACACAGTCCTGGTTCGGGATGACTTCGCCGCCCTGGAGCTTTATGTTCATATGGCTGTTCTCGAAATTAACATCTAATTTATGCGAGGGGCTCGTGATGGTCCCGGCGCCGAATAACTTTAGATCCATCCAGAAGCGGTGCCCGGGGTCGCGGAGGACCGCTAACGGCTGCCCTTGCGCATGTCTGGAGCTGAACTCGTCTTTGCGCACGTAGCGGGGCGATGTGGTCAGCGGTATTCTTATGGACCACCCGATGCCTTCGGCACTGGCGACCTGGACATAGGAGGTTTCTACTGTTATGTCTTCGTCCGGCTTGACGCCCGCAATGCAGATGGTGAAGACGTCCGGTGATTCGCGCGTGACCATTACAGCCTGCTTGCCTTCCCGCTTAGCTTCTTTATACTCTTCCTTGGCTGTGTTGCGGTCCTTTAATTCGGTCTGCATCTCCGTATCGCCGAATTTTACCCTGACGCCTGTGACTGCTGCGTCGCCAGGTATTGGGAAGCGATATCGGGCTTCGAGGACTTTGTCGCATTGCTCCTTTGAAAAGCGGTATGTCTGCGTCAGGCGGAGCGAGGCCATAGGGCCGGTGATGTCGCCCGATAGCCCGGTCTTTTTTAGTAATGCAAAAATAAGCTTTGACTCTACATTCTGGTCTTTTGACGTCTTGCCCTGAGGCCATTCGACGATCTCGAGAACGCCTATACCGTAGTTCTGGCTGTTCTCAAAAGCAACTTTGTTTAACATATCTCAATCTCCTTGTCTTTTCTTTAGCTGTCACGTGTCTCATCGACTTGCGAATAAAGGGCTGTTCTCTGGGATCGAGCCAATGATCTCTCGGAGTTTTTGCGATGAGCATCGCGGAAAGGCGCAAGGAGTTGACACCTTCCTGTTGGCAAGTTTTTGGTGCGTTACACCAGCCACTTCATCTATTGGTCAATATGCGTTTGTAGATATAAAATTTATGGTATTATTGAATAGATCATAACATACTGAAGAAGAAACAGATGAATTAAAAGATCATTGATCGATGATCCGTTATACGTTTACTGGGTTTTTGTTCTTATTGTCGAGCTCCTGTAACTGTTCCCATATCGCGATAAGGATAATGCACGAGCTGTCGTAAGGATCGGTATAAGGATAATCGCCTTTTATGTTTTTTAAGCCCAAGGATTGTACTTTTTGCATGCCGCATGAAATTAATAATTTTCTGTTGGTGTGCCATAGACCCAGGCTATTGCCGATATAGAGGCCGAGCATGTAGTGTTGTTTAAGGACTTCATCTCTTTTTGTTTCTTTGATGGATGCCTTGTCTTCTTCGGTTAGCTCTGACATGATGACTTTGATAGCTTCGTCAAGTGTTGTCGGGTGGGTGTAATAAGTTGGGGGCATGATGATCGACCGTTTTCAATAATGCAATACAACGGATGTATATATAAGCCTACTTGTCAAGGCGATTATGAAAAATTAGGAAAATGTTAAGCTATAGTTTTCAATGTTTCTTCATGTGCTACCATATGGACAGACATCATATGAACATTCACTTTATACCGCATCCAATATACCATGCTTCATCATCAGCTCCTCTAAGCGTTCCTGCTTCATTGGCTTCGGGATCACGAATAGCTTATTCTCGTCGATCGCTTTAGCCAATTTCCGATATTCATTGGCCTGGTTCGCCGTGGAATCGAAATCAATGACCGTTTTCTTATTGATCTCCGCACGCTGTACGATATTGTCCCTGGGCACGAAATGAATCAACTGAGTCCCTAGTTCCTCCGCGAAAGACTTCACTAATTCATATTCATTATCGGCTTTGCGACTATTACAAATAATACCGCCTAACCTTACCTCGCCGTTCTGGGCAAATTTCGCGATACCTTTGGAGATGTTATTGGCCGCGTATAAAGCCATCATTTCGCCGGATGCGACGATGTATATCTCCCGGGCTTTGCCTTCCCGGATGGGCATGGCGAACCCGCCGCAGACGACATCTCCCAGTACATCGTAGAACACGTAATTCAAATCCGGCGTGTAAGCCCCGAGCTGTTCGAGCAGATTGATGGAAGTGATGATACCTCGGCCGGCGCAGCCGACGCCCGGCTCGGGGCCGCCTGATTCGACGCAGCGAACGTCCATGAACCCAAGTTTGAGGACTGCGTCGAGCTCTACGTCGTCGCCTTCTTCGCGGAGGGTGTCAAGAACGGTCCGCTGGTGCATTCCATGAAGGAGTAATCTAGTGGAGTCAGCTTTGGGATCGCAGCCAACGACTAAAACTCTTTTGCCGGATTCGGCTAAAGCCGCGACTGTGTTTTGCGTTGTGGTCGATTTACCTATACCGCCTTTACCGTAGATTGCTACCTGACGCATGAGATCACCATATTGTGTACCGGAAGAAAGCTTCCTTTTTCATTTTCATATAAATTACTAATATAAAATACGAGAAATTAACATATTCACAGTCATTCATGTAAAAATTGGTTTGATATAGAGGTTTAATCATATATAAAAAAATGAAAACCCCGTATCACAGGATCCGAGATATCGGGGCTTATCTTTCCGGGGATAGCCACTTACGTGGCTATCGGGATCTTTGACAAGGGTATTGGTGCCGCATTTGCCGGGAAGGTCTGGCCGGACTGCAATATGGCGGTCATGGCGCTGGCAAGCTCCGGCGACGCTTCAATGATCGCCATCTTCTTATACTTCAGATAGACGATCTTGACCGGCTTATCCAGCTTATAGGTTTTCGCCGAGCCATCGGGGAGCTCGACCACGAGCTTGCTGAACTCTATGGAACGACGCCCGTCATGGCCCCTGGTCATGTTGTCGTGGCAATGGCAGGTCTTATTCCCGGACCCTGTCCGATTGCATCCACAGGAGCAGTTACCGTGGCAATGGCAGGTCTTATTGCCATCCCAGTGGTGCGTCATGTTCAGGTCTTCCAGTGCCACGACGACCGTCGCTCCTGCGACCGGGATCGAGGAATTGTTCATGAAGTCCGTCCTGGAAGACGATGGCATGAAATTAGCTGCGGATATCTTTCCTATACCACTCGACGTGTTCAACATTCCCTGTAACGGTTTGTCAAAGCTGGTGACTTTGACCCGATCGTCCTTCGATACTCGGGCTGTGCCGAGTATATTGAAAGTCACATTCTCACCATTCACGGAACCGGCCGATATCGCTAAGACGATTGCCTGCGGCCCATGCATCATTTTACCAGATGCCGCTCCGTCACCCGCATGTCCGGCATCGTGTGCGGCTGATACGACAACAAATGCCGCTACCACGACTGCGACCATGGCGAGCGCTGCCATGATTAACCTGATACTTTTCGTATGCACAATCTCATCCCCAACTAAACAATTCTGAATGCCCCCAAATATATATCCAAAATAATAAGTGCTAAAAAAAGGGTTATAACCGTAAAAAAGAACCTGGCTTAAAATTGCTTACGCTCAGGACCTATACCGATATCAACGGCAACGGCAAAACCAGCGCAATTTTAATGGGCATAGGGCTATATATGCTGAATAGGAGAAAGATGGATTAACTAATAAACTGCTTGCGCTTGTGTAGGGGCTGAATGCGCTGAACGACGCGGCTAAATATAGCCACGTCCATTATCCAAAAGAGGAACGTAATTCTGTATCTTTTACAGTCATCTCCGGATTCCCGGGACAGTTTATTATAAAAATTTTTAATATTAAATATGAAATTCTAATAAAACACCCGTTAAAAAATCGTTAGATATCATCCGAATATATCAATATTAACCATAAATTTGGAAGTAAAAGTTTAGAAGAAGATATTTATATGCCAAATTTATAAAGATATGGATTGGAGATGATACGATGATTAAGCAAACGGTTATATTTGAAGCTATAGCTATGCTGGCCATTATTTCAGTATCGGTTTTGGCTACGGGCATTGGTATAGCGCAGAATACGGGACCGCTACCGTCGGGGGTGATCGCCGGCCGCGTCCTGAGCAATGGCAGCGCGCCGGTAGAGAACGCCGTGGTCACGCTGTACCTGAATGGCTCGAAGTATGATTCGAGCTTCAATCCTCAGGCATCTAAAAACGGCACGACTAACGATGGAGTCTTCGTATTCCCCGATCTAGTAGCGGGCACGTACAAGATCATCGTAACATCGGGAACGGCACAAGGCGTGATGGATAATATCACGGTGAGCAACAGCACCAGTAGTGTGAACATCGTGGTCCCGGGAGCGATTGGGAACAATTCGAGCACACAGTTTAGCCCCCCCATTTCCGGGTTAGTCCTGGATCGGAACGGGGCAAGCGTACCTGACGCGCAGGTCACGTTATACAATGCCGCCGGGCCGGTCGATATTGTCAATAACCCGCAGAGGAGCGACAATAGCAGCTCAACGGGCATGTATGAATTCGGGTTCGTACCGGACGGCAACTACACGGTGACGGCGAGCATCAACGACAGCTCGGGCGTCAATCACCAGGGCAATACCATGGTGACCATCGACGGTTCGGTCCAGTCAGGCATAGGATTGCCTTACTACGTGGTCCTGTCGGATTATGTGCTGGAAGCGGCGTCTAATGTGACGGTGACACCAACTGTGCAGCCAATGAATAATTCGACGAGTAATGCGACGGTGACGGTGTTGCCCACGAATACGACGGACAACGGGACAACGACGGCACAGCCGACATTGCCCCCGAACATGACGACGACTGAAATAAAAGACCTGGCACAATCGACGCCTGGGATGACAGGGATAATGACGATGATCGCGTTTATTGCGATCGCGATCGTTGCCTTGAGCATCAGAAGAAAAGATGAAAAGTGAAGATATTAGTGCCTGCCCCAAAGGGGGCGGGCTTTTTATTTTTCCTGTGTGATGCTGTCCTATTTCTATCCCATAAAGAATCTATTTACACATGAAATTCGGAATTGTTCAGAATTGGGGAGATCTTCGTCCTTCGCGATCTTAGAAGAGTTCTTGATTGACCTCTGTGAAACCATAAGCTATTTAATCGATTAGAATACTTAATTTCATTATATTGTAATTAAAATTGCGAAATACTATGTCAAAACAGCCAGGGTATTAGAATAATGCAATGTCCGAGATGCATTCCATGAATTACGTACATAATGGTTATATACTTCAGTACATATTCATTATGTATGGAGATGTTCATATGCCTTTGACAATCAATCTTGGTTCGCCGTATGAAGCAATAATCGAGAGGCTTATAAAGCGTGGCTATGCAGGGAATAAAACTGAAGTGCTGAGGCAGGCCCTCGTCGCGTACGAGCAAAAGATAGATGCCGATGAAGAGAAGCGGCTTATTGAAAAGAAGGTGAAAACGATGATGGCTGAAATCGAGAGTGGTAAGGCCAAGACGTATCCCTGGGAAGAGATTAAGAAAGAAATGGGTCTTGAATGAAAGTTGAAATCGGTGAACAGGCTAAGTCGGATCTTAAAAAGATGGAGCGGGCGCAGCTCATATCATTTGGCAAGCATATCGATAAGATTGCCGATAATCCGCCCGGGAGGCATATGAAACATGGGCTACCGTATTTTGTCAGCGAGGTCGGACAGGGAAGGATCGTCTACCGGGCTGTAAATGATACTATTTTTGTGTTGAGATGTTTTACTTCTCATAAGGATTATGAGAAATGGTATAAGTCATAATTAAAAGAAGGTGCTATGTTGAAACAAAAAACCAACATCGAAGTATTAACAGTGCACAACTCAAAAATAAAAAAAGCGTTTTTTTCTATTCGTAATACAAGACGACAGGATCCTGTAGCTGTATTTCTCCAATGGGCGTCTTGAGATCATTTAGGTCGCTCATGACGATCTTGTTCCAAGATATTGTATAGAGCGTATTGTCGATGTACAGCGAGCGTCTCACGATGTCTGATCCGTATCCGCCATTCATATCGTCTTCATGTACAACAATGCCTTTCACGTTGAAGACTGTATCCGGGTTAACACCGAACACGTAGGCGCCATGCCAGTAGCTCGTCTTGATATAGCTGTAGTCTATAAAGGGCTATTTTTGGTTAAAAAGGTTTAAAATCATTTATTTCATATTTTAAAATTTATAGCCATTTAACGCTGGATTCAAAGTCGGGATACTTCACGGGTGCCGGGTTAAAATTATCAGCCGGATATCCGAGAGCGAAACCATCGAGATGATATTCTCCGAGAGGAATTCCAAGCAGCTGGCAAAACTCCTTATCATTACCGAGCTTTAATCCTGAGATGACCGATAATAGCTGAAACCCGATCTTGAGCGATGCAGCCTTTAGCCAGATATTCTCTAAAGAATAGCTGATCGATTCGGGTGCGATCGCCGGCACTCCCCATCGTTCTGCGGCAATGACGATACATGGCTTATCCAGCAATGCTGCGACCATACCGGGGCCGCCTCCTTTCAGCATCTTTACGAAAGGCGTATGGCCAGCTTCCTTTTCCAGCTCTTCCACATATTTTGGGAACCGGGCCACGATGATATCTTTGACTTTTTCCTTCATGGGTGAATTAGCTGGAATGATAAAGAATTTTCGAAAATCCGCCTTCCCAACGACCGCCATCGCGGCAAACGGAGCAATTAATCCTGCATGGATGATCTCATCTATATCTCCCTTTTCAAGCGGAGCCTGGCTAAAACCTCTAACCGTATGACGGGCTTTTAAAACCTCGTCCAGCGCAACACTATGGGAATGGTCCATCTTCTCAAACAAACTGGCATCCTCCTATTCTCAATATAATGAATACCTCAACAATTATTAATAAGCCCTCTAATAAAAATAGAATCATACAGTACAGTTCCGAGCGGTCTTACAGATGAGAGATGGTAGAAATGAGTGATATTTTAAAATTAATCCAGCAAAGACAGTCCACGAGGACGCCTTTCGATCCTGAGCAACCTGTTAAAAAGAAAGATTTGAAGAAGATCATCGAGGCGGGACGGTGGGCGCCCACCGCTCACAACATGCAGAACTTCGAGATCCTGGTCATCGATGATAAGGACGTTATCAAAAAGATAGGGACGATCAAATCCGACATATCGGGGGATTTCATCCGGGAGAACTATGAGCAGCTCTCCTTCACGGAAAAGGAGCTGCGTAAAAAGAAGGTCGGGATCATGGGTACGATGTTCCCGCCTGAATGGACGGATCCATCGAAGATCGAGGAAGCAATACGCAATAGCCAGCCTTCGCCGCTGGACCAGACTGTTCGGAACAGTCCGACGCTGTTGATTGTTATATATGATCCGAGGAAAAGGGCACCGGCTTCGGAGGGTGACGTCCTGGGTATGTTCAGCCTCGGCTGTTTGATGGAGAACATGTGGCTGATGGCGCAGTCGCTTGGTATCGGGTTCATGATCATGAGCACCTTCAGCGGGGAGCACAACGAAAAAGAGCTGAAGAAAATTCTCAAGATCCCTAAATATATGAAGATCGCCTTTGCCGTCCGCCTGGGATATCCTGTTGCTAAGTCTAAATACGTGAGGGTACGCCGCGATATGGATGCTTTTACACATCATAATGGGTATGGAAATATGGGACTAGACTGAGAATTAAGTGGTATTATTTTTTTCGCAGAAGATGGATATGTGAATAGTTGCTTGCAAATTGGTTTGGTTGGAATCACTAAACCGCTAAATTTCACAGAACCACAAAATTTTTTTAGATTTTTCACGAATGCTCTAATGCCACTAGCTCTAAAGCACGATGTGCAGGCTCACTGTCAATGCTCGAACTCACTAAAGCTCGGTTTTAATGCTCTATTGGCTCTAATGCACGGTTTTTAAAACTGAAAAGTCGTCACTAAGAACACGACCCCACAAACTTGAAGCCCTAATTTGGCTCATTTATCTCTAAAACCGAAAGTTATCGACATTATAGTGGACGACTGCCTCATACTCGAATTCAAAGCCCTCGAAGAAATCAAACTAGTACACAAAGCCCAACTCCTGACATACCTGAGACTAAGCGGAAAAAGACATGGCCTACTCATCAACTTCTACAGCTCAAAAATAGGGGGACGGATTAACACAAATGATCAACTAACAAAAAACATAACAAAACAATGCCTACCACATTGAGCTTCAAGTTAGTGAGGTCGTGTCCTTAGTGACACCTTTTCAGTTTTAAAAACTGTGCCTTCGTGTAAAATGGTGTATTAAAACCGAGCATTCGTGATTTTTGAGCTTTGACTGTGAGCCTGCGCATCGTGCTTTAGAGCTAGTGGTTTTTGAACATTAGTGAAAAATCTAAAAAAAATTTCGTGGTTCTGTGAAATTTTAGTGGTTTAGTGATTCCAACCAAACCAATTGCACGGCGACGATAGATAGGCTTAACATTTTTAACCCAATGTCTTCCCATCATCCGATTTTTTACGAATGACCATATTGAAGTGGACATTATAACGCCGAGTATCTTTCATGTCATATTCCGTCTGTTCTATGGGATCTACGACGAAATCGAAATCCGCCAGGTAGTTTTTTATGTCTTCGATATCCACGAAGAAATGCGGCACGTCGTACTCGACTTCATGCTCGTTCCGGAGGATCGTATTCGCATCGATCCGCCTGGAGCTTTCGGCTTTTATATAGGATTCCGACTTTTTTGAGATGAGGGTGAGAAACGCTTGGCCGCCCGGTCTCAAGACCCGTTTTATCTCCGCTATCGTACTGATAAAACCCGCAGTGTCAGTATGATAGATCACGTTGTAGGACATCAAGCAGTCAAAGCTATCATCCGGGAAGGGAAGGTTCAGCATGTCAGACTTCTGAGCTTTAACGGTTAAATATTCTTTTTTCGCCCAGTCTTTGAGATGTTCCAGCCCGTAATCCGAGAGGTCGACTGCGTCGACGTTAAAGCCCTTCCGGGCAAAGTAGATCGAATGCCTTCCTAATCCAGAGCCCAGGTCCAGGAAATCTCTGAATCCCTTGGACGTCCAGGCTTCGGCCAGATAGCAGGATTCGATCGACGGTATCAGCCACTTATTACTCTCGTTCTTGCTCCAGTCCCATGGTTTTGACTCGATCATATGAAGATACGCTCCCAGAATCAATCGCTTATATCTTAAAAAGAGGTCTTGTGCCCCACAAGTACTAGGAAAGTACTCGTAAAAAGATTCCCTCAATAGTATCAATAGAAAAGGAATAAGGAGTACATATCATTAAAATAAAACCAGAGAGAAGCTTATTTATATATAAGAAGATATACTTGCTTATGCTAAGCAGGCTATTAGCACCTTAAAAGTAAATGTTGAAAATGGGGTTAAGGTTATATGGCAAGCATTAAAGGCGCGGCAGATTCAGGCAATTCACTATCATCTATAGAAGCCAGATTTATAGGGTCAGCGAACGATGTACCTCATATGAGCAATCAGTTTAAAGCCGATTTTGAGGTAATTAAAGACGAAGACGGCTATCTCTGTGCTGCGGATAAAAAACAGATGATCTTCACAGATGGCAAGAATGAAGGCGAATTAGAAGAAAACATCCGGGACGCAGTAGAATGTTATTTTGAAGTTCCTTATACAGAAGTCGATATAAAAATAACATATAAATAATTTTATTCTTTTCGGGGGGATTGGTTTATGGGTAAACGGCCTGTGGCTACAGCCCATGATATTCATAGGCTTCTGAATCATTTTGGAAATTATGCCATGAAAAGAAATTGCGGCAATAGCCGAAGGCATCAAAAGTTTATAAAGACAGATGGAACCGGTGTACCGGTCGTCATACCCGCACATCCGGGAGAAAAAATAAGAAGCGGCACGCTTCAGCAGATCATCGAAGCGATAGCCGGAAATGAGGGCATCAGTGAAGATGAAGTATGGAAGTTATTGGGTGAATAGCTCATTTTATAATACTTAGCGTTATGTTTTTACCCATATACCTCGAATGAAATTGAGTCAATGGGCGCATCACAACGAGTTATCCGCGTTATTATAATACATCAATTCCATCTTCCCGTCGACGATCTTGACATATGAATTCTGGAATTTTTTATCGCGCGCCTCGTTGACCCAGGAGCCCGTATTTGCGACCTTATCCTCGACGATGAACGGCTTATGGGTGTGGCCGAACACCAGGATCTCATCCAGATGCATCCCGACCAATAAACTAACGCTTTTTGATGCGGCTAAATTATGGACACGCTCGATGATACGCCTCATGTGGGGCGGGCTGATCGCCATCTCGATCCGCATTCGGATATTGCTGATATTGCCGATGACATCCCATAAAATGCTCGCGATCTTATCCGCCAGGTTCGTGTTAAAGCACATATGCTCGGCGAATTTTTCGTAACGCTCCACGGTCATCGCGCCGGTGGCCACTTCGAGGTCGTAGCCATGGATAAAAAAGAACTTTTTCCCGCCGGATTCGAGCCTTAAGGAACGTGTAACGACAAAAGGATAATCGGCGGTATGATCATCGTAGAGCTTTAAGAGCAGAAAGTCATGATTTCCCACGACGTAATGGATATTTTTAGCACGCAATGAGCTTAATTTTCGGAACACGTCTTCGTTTTTTATAAGAACGTCCGCCCGGCTGAGACGCCAGATATCGAAGATATCGCCCAGGAGCACAAGGTGCTCGATCTCCTGCGTATCGCACTTATCGAGAAAACTGAGGAAGTCGTCCTTGTTGGATCGTTTATAGCCCAGGTGCACATCCGATACGACGATGATCATATGTTAAAAAGGCGCTTCTTGGGTTAAATAAATAGCTTATTTCCGAGTGATATTGTAAAATATTTAAAAAATTATTTTTTCTCCATACGGGATTTAAAGAATCGTTCAGTATCTTTGTCTATAAAGTAGACATAACAGCCTTTTATTCCCCGACTTAATAACACACGATATGTGTTTTTTATTAAAGCTGTAAATTGATCTTTTGATCTCTTAACAGCGCCATCATATGAATTTTCTTTAATGCCTTCCCAATCTTGTTTATCGAGATCATAGACAAGGTCTTTACCAACAATGACACCGACATAGTCGAATTCGAAACCTTGTGCCGTATAGATGCAGCCGATCTGATTTATGCCATTCGGATCATATGCCCATAGAGATTCCTTAGGTATTCCTTTCGCAAGCCTTCCAGCGCCACTTTTAGCGTTCCATGGCCTCTCAAAGTCACCTATAACGACATCATTAATCAAATTGCCATTTCCATCCGGGTCGGACCATGGCCAGCAGAAACCAGCCGTTATTCGCCCAGTATTACCTTCTGCCACCTTACCCTTGATCGCTTTTTCAAGTTCGAATGGGCTTTCGAATACCTTGAAATCGAAACCACCATTTTGATCCCAAAGCACGTTTGCCGTTTTTGACGATACCTAAAGTGTTATTTATCCAATTCACAAACCCATCAGAGCCGCTGCATCTGAACTGGGCTTCAAGCTCGTATTCGAACACTTTGCAATTATTCTGCAAAGCATGTTCCTTTATGTACGATGTCGAGCCGATCTCTGAAGGTCTAACGATCTGATTATCATCAATAAAGAAAACGTTCACTTTTGCAGCGTTGATCAATTCATCGATCTGAGCCAAACCGGATTTCTTTTCTTGTGGTGTAAACCGATTACTAGTTACTTTTCGTATCCTGTGAGCTTCATCGGTGATCAGCACATCGATCTCGTTATACTTGGCATCAACGTAATTATTCGTATACTTGAATTGAACGGAACCCCTAGTGCCAATGATCTTCCTTAATGTCTCCGTAAATGCTTTTGATCCAGTAGCATATTGAGCGTTATATCCTTTTAATAATAGATCGGCCATCAAGTTAAGCGCGATCACAGATTTACCAGTACCTGGTCCGCCTCTAATGATCAAAACACTTTTCTGTGGATCATTGAAACCTCTATTAGCGAATGTTAAGACCTTATCATAAACAACTAGTTGTTCATCTAAAAGTGTATATTCGCGTTGGCCTTTTATCACATTACCTACATGATCCATCAACTTTTTACTCGGACGATATTTACTTTCTTCAACACGCTTTAAAGTTTCCAGGCCATTACCGTTCTCTAGTTTAGTTCTTAAAAATGACTCGAAATTTGGCACATCATTCATGGTGAATATTGGGCATGCATCGAGTGAAGTTTTGAACTTATATGAATATATAACATCGTTTGGATCATATGGATAGTTATGGAGATATGCGCATGCATTTAGCTGAATAGGATTTGGTTCTTCATAGAAAGCTGTATGCAAGTCTTGTAAGTAAGTCCTATAACCATTCACTTGTACAGATGGGTGAAGAACTTCGCGATCGTGGCCACCGATAAAAGTTGTGACTTCATTCGCACCATCGGCTTCTTTACATTTATCCCATTGTTTTAACTCTATAATGACGGCGTTATCCTTATCCGTTTTATCTTTACCGCAGATGACACAGTCCATTCTTCGCGAGGTCATCGGTAGCTGATATTCTAAAAGGACGCCATGGTCCATTAGGTTTGCCTGGATAAATGCGAGAGATACACTGCTAAGCGAATTACGCCAGGAATTTACTTCGCTCGGTGAGGGATTACATCTAAAATAATGAAAATATGATAGTTTTAGTTTTTCGGCGATCTGGTTTTGGGTTGTATCGTCGACGAATTGTTTTGTTGAACCAGAATATAGCCTCATTATTTAATACCTCGAATACCATTTATTAGAATATTTATAAGTTACTATAGGATATTACTTTTCGTCATTTGCCTTTTTTAATAATTTTTTATTTCAAAAATATGATAATTATTCTATTAAAAAAGTATTTATATGTTACGAATTTTACAATATATTTATATAACAATCGATTGTTATCTTATTACTTAGGTTATTATATAGATGGAGTTAGGAGTTTGAGGCTTAAGCTTTTATTATTTGCTATTTTAAGTATTGTTCTGATTATTAGCGGTTGTTGTGGCCTTACTGGTACAACTACAGATTTATCGCAAACTCAAACTTCAACAAATACACCATATTCGGCAGCGACAATTAGCCCAACATTGGTATCAACAACCTCATCTGCACTATCTCAAAACCTTACTACTACAACTAAACCGACTACTGTTGCAAACCAAACAATAACAATTCTGCCAACACTAACGGCTACACCCACAATTCATCCAACATCAACACCTACGCCAACGCCCATTATTACACCAGTAATAACTAGTGCACCGGTACAACCAGCTGGTGGCGTAACATATTATGCAAGTAGAAATTCAGATGTATTTCACTATGCTTCATGCAGATATGTAAAACAAATATCACCAGGAAATTTAATTACATTCTCTAGCAGAGATCAGGCAATTGCGGCAGGTTATAGGCCATGCAAAGTTTGTAATCCATAATTATTTCTAGCATAATATTTTCTAATAAACGGTATATAAAAAAATTCGATTTTTTTCTAGTTCAACAGTATATCTTTATAAAAAGTTTAAAAATTTCAATTTCCCATAATATATTTATATGTATATAAAAGGTTAAATGGATAAATCGTTACTTATCCATTTATGCTCCGAACAATGGTAGATATTTAACTAATCCTAGTATAGAACTCAGATCTTCATCGCCCTTTTTGAGTTTAGTATAATTCGTTGTGACTTGATTTTCGTCATCAGTCAATATTTGTGCATTTGAAGACACTTGTGCATAATTTTGGCTGCTTGGATCAAGGTATTGTTGGTATGTAATACCAGAGTTTATTGCTTGATCACATGCATTTGAATATGCAGTTACTTTATCTCCAAGTCCATTTACCCATGTTGAAGATAAGGATGACAACAGCCCAGAAGTGTTCATATAATTTTGAAGATCTTTGGAGGCCGAATCAACTGTGTTTAATTTATTTTTATAATCATTGTATGCATTTTGTGTTGCAAGTTTTTTATTATAATCAGAAATTAATTGGTTATAGTAGGTGTTATCTGTTTGAATATTATTATTGATTATTGCATCATTATTAACTATATTATTATAACCATCACTTCCTACAGTAAGATATTGTTTATATGTCTCTCCAGCAGCGATCTCATCATCGGCTTTTGATGTATATGTATCAAGGACTTGTTTATAGCCATCGATCCATGATTTATAGTCATTTAAATCAACAAAAGTATGTGAATTACTCGAATAACTACTAAGCGTATTCCCAGCTATATTCGCTATGGTTATTTTAGCATTATAGTCGCTTAATGCGGCTTGTTCTGCAACATTTGAAGTTGGTGTAACATGGTTTGAAGTTCCCTGGTTTGAATTCCCTGATAGTACACTATCGGAGTTAGATTGCATACCCTGGTTAAATCCCACCATAACAGCTAACAAAATACTGAGAATTATCAAAATAACAATGATGCCAACAATACCGCCTGTAACTAAAACAATATTCCGAACACTAAATATCCCATGTTTAGTAACATTTTTAGTAACTGGCGTTTGCTGTAAGGGTTTTATAGTTTCATTTTGTAGAATCTCAATATTTTGATTATCCGGTGTAACTACTTTTGTTCCGCAGACATTACAAAATTGAGAATCTTTTGGTATATCAATCCCACAATTTCCACATTTTATGCTAGCATCAATTTTGGTCCCGCAGGCTTTACAAAATTGCCACCCATCAGGTAGATCAACCCCACATTTACTACACTTCACCTTAATACCTCATAAAATGAAAGCAAGCGTCTTATATAAAAACGCCTCGTATAGAAGCATTAATTTTGCTACATTTATATGAAAATAACTTGAAATAATATAAAAATAGCACAAATTTTCACTATACATATTTTTTCAAGCATCAATAAAATTCAAAATCTAACCCAGTTAATTATTTTTAAATAAGTGAAAGTCGATAAAGTCTTAATCTACTTTTAAAAACAAGATAAAGATCAATAGGAATAATAACATCGATATTAGAGATACCATATTGAATATGACTCCTGAAGAGAGGTGCCAATTCGGAATTAACCGCAATACATTATGGTACATAAAAAAGAATCTACGAGCAGGTAAAAAGATCGAACTATACGATAAAGTAATGGAAAAAATTGTGTGATTTTCCGCATGTGGAAAACGGAAATAATGATGGCTTTTCCAATGGAAATGTTTCGGGAAACATTTCCACCATTGTTTCCACAGTAAAGAAAGAGCATGGACCATTTTTTAATTTTCGGTTTCCATGCCTGTTTCCAGTATTTTTTTGGTATGTATTTCCATATTATTTTCTATGGATTTCCCTAATTTTTTCATTTACTTATTCTTATAGATTTTATATCTTTTTTCGAGACTAATTGATTATAAAGTTGACATATTAAATAAATAATATCCGTTAGATACATTTGAATTATTAATGCTATCTTCAGATATTATATTACTACTGTTATTTGTAAACCAAACAGATATATTTTTTTGCGTATACGGTTCATCTATGGTTATAACATATTTTCTATCATTTTTCACCCATTCACCCATTACGCTTACATTATTTGGGGGATAAACTATAACAGCAGAACCATCATTGTTAAAAGTATATTTGATAATTCCGATCGAAGTGTTATTTTCCCAGGTTCCTACAATATGATCTCTTATGCTCAATGTTTCCCGAGGATATGATAACTAATGTCATTATGATAATATATAATGCAATAAATCCTTTGTACATTTTTTTAAGCATAAATGCATTATTCTTATTAATAAATCTTGTATTACTTTGCATAATTTTACGAATTAAAATTGAAGGAAACTTAATGCCTTTAAATATACTAACTAATCGTTTAAGTCCTTCATTTTTTAATAAATTAATAATAATTGATATCATTGGGGTAATGATCTCGGTAATCTTGTCTGTATATCGTTGATATAACTTATCTATAACATATAAAATAGACATTATTAAAATTGAAATAATTAATATTGTTAATATATTGTTGTTTAAGAAATCTGAAAATGGATCATACATATGTAAAGATGGTTGTAGATCCTTTTCCAATAAAAATATATACATAGAAAATATTGAGAGAAGGTCTATGGCTAATATTAGATAAAATAATCTAGTTAAGATATTTGTGTTTATATCGATAATTTCGGAAAGCTTATCGATCATTAAAAATATGATGATCGCAAAAATTGCATAGAATAATAGTACATCATTCAATACTATATTACTACCCATATATATTACTAGAATCATTGTCATTGTAACAAATACGCTAATAAACAAATATTTTTCAATAAAATTTCTGCTTATAGGAATATCTTTTACAATTTCATCGATTTTTAATGATTCACAAAATATAGTCCAAGCTAAAAGTAGAAAAATTGCCAATGATAAAATTATACCCATATTTTGATAAGAATTGTCTTTAATAAAATTATTTATTAATAACGATACCGAGCCAAAAACACCCATGATGATAAACAGTTGAGAATTATTTTTTATAAAATCCGCGAAAGAATCATATGTTGTTTTATCAGTAGTTTTAATCGATTCAATATCACGAGAAATCTTATTAAGATCATCCGACAAGGATTGTATAGATGAATTAATTTGGGTTGCTGTATTCAATGAGTACCTAGAAAGGTCTAATGATTTCCCAATTCTCCTATCCTGTTCATTATCATGTAACTCATCAATAATTTCCCTTAAATTTTCAATATTGGGAGTAATATCGGAATTACCTAATGTTGTTATATCTACTATAGCTATAACCCACCTTTATTATTAAATGATAATGCTTTAATATATAACCTCTTATTATGCAATCACTTTCCAGTAATTATTTTGATAAACAAGAAAAATAGTATCATTTGAGTAAATCAACAGGTATTGTTACAATAACAACAAAATCTAAGCATTTACATAAATTTTATTTTCAAAATAGTCGAAGCAACTGCAATTTTTGGGGCTATAACTATATCCCCCTATGAATAATGGGCCTGATGATATTTGAACACTGACGATATTAATAAAATCATTATAATACCATTATTGGTGATATATCAAGCTTTCAATAATCAAAGTATCGATGCTGCCTAATTATTCTGTATCTATTTTCTGGACAGTACTCATCAACGTTGAGACCTGCCCCATATACATATGATCTGTCAAATAATGGCGCTTTAACTATTACAGTTAGCGTAGCGATTTCTTACATGGTAATTACGACTAGATTAATAACATAACTATACACGTAAAAAATAGAAAAGTCGAGTATGTGCCGACTTTCATAAATCCATTTAAAAATAAGACAACCGGGCCTTATAGCCCGGCATCTTTTCTCACTTTAAAATCCGCCACTGCGATCCTCTCGCCTTCGCACACGGGACATTTAACCCTGGTTTTAAGATACCACCCGTCTTCCCGTACCAGCATATCGGTAAAGCCAATAGTCTCGCAGTCCAGGCATTCTACATCAACGATTATGTTGATCAGCCCATCCGGTAAAGAGACGAATTGGTCGGGTTCTCTCGGCATCTCATCAAATTCAATATCCGTTCCATCCACTGTAGTGTTATATTCATTATAACTCTCTAGCAGGAACCGGATCTTCTCTTCTGTCGATTTGCCCGGCATCTTGCTGTGCCATAATTCCCGACGCAATTCATCAGATATCCAGGTGTGCGCTTCATTTGCATTGAGCGCATTGCAAGCACCGTCATGTTCATCCATGGCGGACCGCCTCCTTAGAGTATTTTATCGCGTCGATTTTAATCCCCTCTACTCGCCAATACTTAACTCATTAATAAAATCCCATTGCCATGATTTAGCGGTTCTGAAGATATTAGCCCAATATTACTGGAAAAATACCTGACGAATATATATTATATTTGTATATGAATAATAGTCATGATTATCTATTCGAAAATTATCGGCGATATGCATCGGTTTTCTAAGCCAAAACTCGAGAAGATCAAGATAGCGCAATGCAGAATAGCTCAAGCATCCCTTGAAACCTTTCCTGAACAAGCTTCTTATACTATTTCTTGTTTATATTGAGGTATAATATGAATAATTTAAAGCACGATCGATTTTCTTCATGGAGTAACATCAATAGCACTCGCCTTTTTGTCGTCTTTATGGGATTGCTTGCCGGATTTACGGGAATGATTCATGGCTTATATGAAACCTTCCAGGGAAATACGCCGACAGGCGGCAACGTAATAGCATCATTTGGCGTGTTTACTCTTATTCAAAACTATCTCATTACCGGCATCGCCGCGATAATCGTCGCTTTAACTTTAGCCATATGGACCATCGGTTTTATCCACAAGAAAAACGGCCCGATCGTTTTCCTGATCCTCGCAATATTACTCTTTCTAGTCGGTGGCGGCGTTGCCATAGTCTTCTTCACGCCCGTTGTCTGGGCTGCCTCGACGCGTATCAATAAACCCCTGACCTGGTGGAGAAAAATTTTACCTGAAAATCTAAGAAAGCTATTGGCGAGATCCTGGCCGGCCATTTTTATCATCGGTTCCTTATGCTTATCCATCGGTATCGGCATCTGGCTGTTCCTCACGCCACCAGGCCCGTCGTATAAAGACCCTCTCCTCCAGTCAATCACCTGGACATTTATCGGCCTCGGGTTTATACTACAAATGCTGACCATCGTTTCCGGATTCGCCCGGGATATCGAACGACAGGAAAGAATCGTTAAAAGTCAAAAGCATTAAACGAAGGCTTATGCATCCGCTGTTAAAATATCAGGTTAACCGTATCCAAAAAGCCGATCGTATTCGGTATGTGGCATAAAATCGATCACAATGACCAAAAGTCGTATTTTTATCCAGCGCTTTAACATCATACAATAATCGCCAATATTGATTAATATTGAGTTTTAAGAGATGATCCAGGCCATATTTTTTCTTATAAGCCTTTGGTATTTGCTCTTTTTTAATGCTATCTCCACGAAATGGATTGTACCTGAGTATCTCAAATTTTCTCTCGATGGCAGCATATAAACGCTTATCTTCAGATGTGGACGCTTTCAATGCAAGCCACTTATCCCTGGCTGATACGTCAACCCACCTGAGCAGATACTTCATGATCGCATGGTTATATATAAATAAGTACTTTTAAAATTTGCGGTAATTATGTAAAGAATAAAAATTGACTTGATAGATGAGGTTATCAAATAGCCAGGTCATCTCGCAATAGATATTTTCTCGCAATTTCCGGATCCCATATCCAGATAATGTATCCGTTCTTATCCATCGCGATCTTATTTGATTCAAGGAGATATTCGATTGTATGATTATATGTCTGGTACATCATTTTTTTAGGCAGATTTTGCCACAGGGCCTTTTTCTTATAGTCTCCGCTATGATCTTTAACGAACTGTTCAACCATCCTGATTGTATCTAATTTAGGTTGGTGTAACTGATGAGCTGCCTTTTTATCTTGAATATCTAACATGCCCTATACCAGGTGAGTTATATTAATTAATATAACTTAGCTCTATTTAAATTTATTCATAAAAAAATAAAATGGATTTAATATGTTATCCCCACCGGGGGCAGTACATCCAGTATACGCATCGGTCCGCCGATGGGAATCGCGATTGGCTTGTCGGGCCATACAGTTACACAAAAACACGAAACTCTTTTTTAGTATTTTACCTTTTTACACAAAACGTAGAGTGAAAACCAAAAGAAGAAAGGTCTGTCGTTGTTTTAAGAGCTCATATGATAGGCTCGATTACGATTTTTTTATCCTTCACGTCGATCTTAACGTTCGTACCTTCTTTCAAGCTTATCATATTAGCCAGCTCTTTTGGTATCCTGATCGCCAGGCTTCCGCCTATCTTGAATGCCTTCCTCGTGAACATTTGTTCGTATAGCTCTTCATAGCCTTTCTCATCGATCCATTCTTCCTCGCATTTTTTGCAAACCTCTACGCTGGCAAAAATACCTTTCCTGATCTCTCGTCTTTTCTTTCTTCATAGGTGTATCACATATCGGGCACAGGCTCATTTGCATTCCTCCACTGTAATAATGACCAGAGTATTCCTTTTTATCGTACATATGAATTTTATTTTACAATCGCCGATATTACTTTGTAGGACCCCAATACTTCGGTCTTTCTCGATTGGTTTATCGATCCTGGCTGTGTTTATACAGTGTTTTGCATCGGTTAGATCTAATTTGAATCTTTCCAGTAAAGCTAAAGCGGCATGCTTGGTGAACACGATCGGAAGACAATATATGTCTCGCAAACCATTCACCAACGTATATACTTTGTATATCCAAAAGGTATATTAAATCTATGCATATTTGTCTTGTTAATCATGTACTTATTTAGTAATTAATTTTTTGTAATCTTAAATACAAATCGGAATGTAAGATTATAGGGTATATTAAAAATACCGGCTTATACGCCGGCCGTGAGAGGCTTATATAAAAAAGAGTCACCCAGCCGCCGGAGGCTATACTAAACCTCAACTGTGTTCTCTGTGTCTCTGTGGTTAGCAATGAGTCGTACGGCCGCCGGAGGCTATACTAAACCTCATCTTGTCCGATTACTTCATTGGTGTATTCGGTATAGGAGTGGTGACAAATGGTGTAGGTCCAGACTTATGTTTTGGCGGAGTACAGCGTCCATCCAGGAACCATGCAAATGTAAAGTCCGGCTTAGATTTAAGGACGAAATATATCAGCATCAGGAAATACCCGAAAAACCCTATCGCGAGGCCGATCCCATAAGCCCCGAACATTTCGCTGCCCGCCGGGAAAAGGGTAAGCACTGCAGCACCGCCGATCGCGCCAATCAGGGTTATAAGGTCACCGAGTGTCACACCATCGGTACGATGCCGGTTGATATAGTAGATATACCACCCGATAAGCATACCAAAACATCCCGCTCCGATAATCTGTAGCATAGTTGATATATCCGTCATACTTTCACATCCTTAACTTCCGGTCGTCGACCCAAACCGACGTCGCAGACTGCGGCGCCAGATCACGTGAATCGACAGGGCACAAGCCGTCGAAACAATAAAGCCTACGAGACCAAAAACACCAGATAGCCACAGCGCCATAAGGGAGATGGCCATTCCTGCCGCTATGATCGCCGGGATGGTGACCTCAAAGCCATTGAAGCGGCCTTCAAAGCTTCCGACATACCACCCATATACAAGCCCGATTCCCACTCCGCCTGCAATTGGAAGCATCATGATATCCACAATATCTGGTTAATTTTTATGCTCCGGATAAAATAATTCCGTAAAAGTAACTACACATAAGGGCTTATATATATGTCGATTACAATGCAAGCCTTTGACTCCTTTACTTGAACATTGACGTTCTTTTTCGGATTATTTTCATCTTGCACATACCATTCCTTAATGACCGCATAATCCTCATTTCACATTATGTCATCCGATACCTTACCAACCATCTGTGGTCTTTACTGCGGCACCTGTAGATACCTTGGCGACGGCTGTGCCGGCTGCAATAATGTCAAGGGAAAGCCCTTCTGGACCGAGCTCATCGGCGTAGGGACCTGCCCGATCTACGACTGTTGCGTCAACAAGCGGCACCTCGGGCATTGCGGCCAGTGCAGCGAGCTTCTATGCGACAAGTACGTCCAGATCAAGGACCCGAACATACCCGACCAGCAGATAGAGAAGATCAATTTGGAACGCAAGGCGAACCTGTCACAAAGGATTACAGATTAAAATAATATTTCTATCCGGACGTACGTTTGTTTTTTGATTTTAATTTTTCATCTAATATTTGAGAAACTTTTTCCGCAGCATCCCTTGTCATGAGTATAGAACCGTCGATTGGCATCCGGATCATTGCATCCGTACCAGTATCAATAATCCTTTGATCCTCGTTCTCGCCGAGCCTCTTTTTTATTAATTCCCTTTGAGCTTCTTCACTTAGCGGATTTTCAGCCTGATTGAAGCTATGGGCTAAAGAGGCGATCACTAAAAATTTTACGATGTCATTATCAGCTAGCTTGAATGTCTTGAACTTACCGACCTCTTGATCTACGACCACGATGTTGCTCTGGATTAATTCCGGGATCTTTTGGTTAACCGTCGTTCGAGACAAGCCGGTATTTTCACTGATCTCGGTCTGGTTGTAAGATCTGTCCATATTATCGGCCAGAAAGTCGATGACCTTGATCTCGGACGTTTGTCCCAGGAAATCCTCTAATGCCATATGACCACATGAACAAATGCATCTATTAAATATTTAAATATATTGTACATATTGTTCAGTTTATTAATCATTTAATTTTCTATTAAATGAACATAAGTTATATCATATATCCATTAATATTCTTAGGTATGACTTGTGGCTTCAGCGAATATGAGCTTTATATCATCTGGAAGATATGCCACCGCAACCGGTGGTGCGCTAAACACATTAGCCGCCATGACCTTGTAAGCGGCAGGCCAAGCGACAAGATCGGCGCGTATAAAGATGCCATCGATAGCCTTGTTGCAAAGGGGATTTTAAACTCGTATCATGCACAAGGCAGAAATGATGTATGCATCCCCAAGCAGCATCGCAATTTAGTGTTAGAAGCTTTAAGGGCTCATCAAAGCGATTTTGCTTTTATCGTTTACCTGGAGTTTATTAGTTAGATACCGACAACAAAATAATTCTGTGTGCCATTAGATGTGAAAGGTTTAAGAAACAATAAAATATATTAAATAATTGTAATTCAAAATAACTATTATTCAGATACATGGCCCGCATAATATAGAGCACTGGCCCGTTAAAATATGGAGTCAAATCATGGAAGACTGGCAGGAAATGGGTATCATCATACTAGTAATTTTACTTGCAATGATAGCCTATTTCGTCTATCTCGGCACCCAGATGATGTCATTAAAGGATTCTATACCCAATTTAGTCAATATGGAGCAATCATTCGGCAGTATCAGAGACCCACAGGGATCATCGAGCCAGATATCGCCATATTACGGGATCATAGGCGGTTTTGGCAGATAAGATTACATGAATTACGGCAGAACTGCGAAGGCTTTGCAACAAAAATTGAGCTAACAGATTTATTAAACGATTTAAATGGAAATATCAACGTATGTAGCCTGAGTTGAAGGTTCGGGAACAGTTATATTTTCACGCTTCAAGCCTTCTAGATGAAACATGATCGCTTCCCTCATCTTCTGGATAGTTTCCTCTTTTGTACGTCCGGTGGCAATAACACCAGGTAAGTCGGGACAGTATGCCGAATGATTGCCTTTTGCCGTTTCAATGATGATCGTATATTTAACCATTTTCAGCTCCTTTTTAATCCCGCCTGTTTTAAGATGCTATTTAAAGTCCCTCTGGCAACATCATCGTCTTCATGGCCGGATATTGTTACCAGGCCTTTTTTAAGATTATGCTTATATTGACGATGAGCTCCATTGATCCTGACCAGATACCAGCCATCTTCTTCAATCAGCTTAATTACTTTTCTTATTTTCATTATGACGCCTTGAAATATAAAGATACTGTGATATTGCACCAATCTCATTTCTCACAATATATTTTCATTTATTTGTATTTAAGTCCATTGGACTCGCATTGCGACAAGGATACTGAAGTTTTTCGTAAGAAGCAAGCCTGGCGTTTAATTTTTTATATTTTTTTATTTTTTACTCATCGATATTACGCTTCCAGTAAATTTACGAATGTATTTGTGATTGATTTTTTACCAAAGGATATTTAATTAATATTTACATGCTATATTCTATTTTATCTTAGCACGTACGAGATCGATATTCTATCACAGAAGGCATGTCTACCATGGATCAGTTAACCTTTGAAGAGCTAAAGCCGCAGGCACAGACGTTCATCGATCAGTTATTCAAGGCTGATTTTACTGCCGCCACGGCTCACTTTGACCAGACAATGAAAAATATGCTTACGGAAGACAAACTCAAGGAAGCCGTACAACAATTAACAATGATCGCAGGCCCTTTCAAGCAGCAGGCCGTAGCCCGCACGATGGAGGTGGCGGGCCAAAAGATCTTGATCGTCGCCTGCCAGTTCGAGCGTGCAGTCATCAACGCCCAGGTCGTCTTCAATGACCAGGGGCAGATCAGCGGCCTGAACTTTGCACCGGAGAAGCCGGCCGATGTACCATACAACGCACCTGCCTACGTAAACCAGTCAGCCTTCCACGAGACGGACGTCACCGTTGGTAGCGGCGAATGGGCGCTACCCGGCACGCTGTCCATCCCGAATGGCACCGGCCCGTTCCCGGCGCTCGTACTGGTGCACGGTTCCGGACCTAATGACAGGGATGAGACCATCGGCCCGAATAAGGTCTTCCGGGATATAGCCTGGGGATTATCCTCAAATGGCATCGCAGTGCTGCGCTATGAAAAGCGTACGAAAGCCCACGGAAGTAAATTTACGCCTGAGATCGTTTCAAAGCTTACCACTAAAGAAGAAGTCACCGACGATGCGCTGGCCGCGGCGGAATTGCTGCGCCACGACCCGAACATCGACCCTGGGCGTATCTTCATCCTCGGCCACAGCATGGGGGCGACCCTGATCCCGCGCATGGGCCGACAGGACCCGAAGCTGGCTGGATTGATCGTCATGGCCGGTCTCGCCCGCCCGCTCGAAGATACGATCATCGACCAGATCACTTATCTCTATAGCCTCGCGGGTACGCTGACAGAGCAACATAAGGCGAGCCTCGAGATCTTGAAGGCACAGGTGGCAAGAGCGAAGAGCCCGGATCTTTCAGCCGATACGCCTTCGAAAGATCTACCCCTGGGAATGTCACCGGCTTACTTGCTGGACCTGCGCGACTACCATCCCACGGAGGTCGCGAAGTCCCTTTCTACGCCAATCCTTGTTATACAGGGCGAGCGCGATTATCAGGTCTCTCCGACAAAAGACTTCGAGGTCTGGAAAGATACGCTGAAGGATAAAACGAACGTTACGCTGAAACTTTTCCCGAAGCTAAACCACCTGTTCATCGCCGGCGAAGGTAAGTCGACACCGCAGGAGTATAATGTCGAAGGCCATGTTAGCGCCGACGTTATCAAGGAAATCGTGCAGTGGATCAAAAAGATATAAATTTATTGCTACCGGGGGCGGCATATCATGCCTGCTCCCGATCACTTTCCATTAACGGTTATATAGCCTGGTTATATACGGTATTTTAACGCCGAACTTTTTATCCAGCACAGCCATCGTACACCACGGCATGATATCCAGTATCGGGATGAGATCCCAGACAGCCCCGAAAACGCTCTTCATCGAGGAAACGCCTAGAGATCTTAAAAAGAAGGCTTCAGCCGCTATCAACGGTACTTCGATTACAATGCCTATGCCTGACAGGTCAAAAGGTATCATCGTGACAAGATCGATCACGATCGCGATCCCTAATAATGCATATCCGGACGAAGAACTGTGTGGCTCTGCGATCTTTGTATATTCCGATGATACAGTTGGATGAGCTTGCTCGAAAGTCATATATAACCGGCTATTTCGCTTGATATGTTATCAACTTTATCCTCTTATCGGGCCACATGTCCGGCATTCGAGTTTGATCTCCGATAAATTTGTTGCCGCATTTTTATATCAGTTTAAGAGAAGTTGGCCAAGGTCTTTTATTATTTCAAATTAAAACAATAGTCAGTGGGTCATTTATAAATATAATCGTAACAATAATAATCATTTATCTATTATTCGACCTTAGTGAGCTTTGCGAATATAGACAGGACCAGCATGCATGATCCGATTAAGGATAGGGGAAACCGCCAGCCTATGGATGAAGCTTTGTGTAGTCGTGAGTCGAAGCTTTGCTCAACCCTATTAGACAAGGCTCCTTTTGCTGCTTTTATTTTTAAAGACGACAATATCTGTTATTATGCTAACCATTCGGCCGAGACACTTACCGGATACACCAGGGATGAGCTATTCAATATGAAATATTGGGACTTTGTCCATCCGGATTTTCAAGAGCTTGTAAAGACTAGAGGGCACTTGCGACAGACAGGAGCAAGCGTCCCATCCAGGTATGAGGTAAAGATCATTACTAAAAACGGTGAAACTCGGTGGGTTGATCTAAGCGCTACGTCCATAAGATTAGACGGAGACCGGTTTGTTTTGGTCACCGGGATAGATATCAGTGAGCGTAAAAATTTTGAGGGATCCTTGAAACTCGCGCAATTCGGAGTTGAGACATCCGCCGATGCGATTTTTTGGATCACGTCCGAAGGCCGATTATTTCATGTAAATAAGTCGGCCTGCAAGGAGCTAGGTTATTCTCATGAGGAGCTCCAGTCTCTCCACGTATGGGATATTGATCCCTTGTATCCAGAAGGAAAAATGGTATGAGGAGTGGATATACCTAAAAAAGAATAAGAGCCATAAGTTTGAGACTTTGCATAAAACAAAGGATGGGAAAGTTGATCACCGTAGAGATCCAGGCAAATTACCTGAGTTATGACAATACCGAGTATTCATGCGCATTTTCCAGGGATATCACCGAACGTAAGCGGATAGAGGAATATCTCAAGATAACACAGCTGGCCATGGATAAATTCGGCGATTCGATCATCTGGCTCTCCTCGGACGGTAGTTTAGTGTATGTGAACGAAGCGGCATGTAAATCCCTCGGATATTCAAAAAAGGAGTTGTTATCCATGCACATATGGGATATCGACCCGAAATTCCCGCCCGAGAGATATTTGGAAGGGCTGGAGGGAAGAATACCGAAAAAGAGGTTTTTTAAAGTTTGAAACATTGCACGTCGCTCGTGACGGCAGGACATTCACGGTAGATGTCACGGCCAGTTATATTAAATACGGGGATAAAGAGTTCCTGATCACCTTCGACAAGGATATCACTGAACGGAAGCAGGCTGAGGAAGCGCTACGAGAGAGCGAGGAAAAGTTCAGGGTCCTTGCAGAAACCTCATCCGCTGCCATCATCGTTTTTCAGGATAAGTGGCCCGTATCGGTAAATAAAGCGACAGAAACGATAACCGGGTATACAAAGGATGAGCTTTTCAAAATGCATTACTGGGAGATCATACATCCGGAGTTGCGGGAGTTCGTCCGGGAACGCAGCCTTGCGAGGCAGCGAGGCGAGCCGGTGCCTTCGCGATATGAGACCAAGCTCCTCACGAAGAGTGGCGAAGTGCGATGGGTCGAATTGACGGCGGGGCGTATCATTTACCGGGGAAAGCCCGCCGGAGTGGCGACGCTGTTCGATATCACCGATCGGAAGAGGGTCGAGGAAGAGCTAAGCGATGCTAAAGACCAGGCGGAGTTATACCTGGACCTGATGGGCCATGACATTAGCAATTTCAACCAGATCGCTTTAGGATACCTGGAACTGGCCAATGACGTGATAACAACCGATGGTAAGTTAGGCGAGGCGCTGAAAGAGCTCATCGAGAAGCCGATCACTGCACTAAAAAATAGCTCGAAGCTTATTGACAATGTGCGGAAGCTTCAGAAAATGAGGACGAAGGATCTGAGGCTGAGCCGTGTGGACATATGTAGTGTTTTATCCAGGATACAAGATCATTACACGCATATTATTGGAAGGGATATCACGATTAATTATGTTCCCCCCGATGAATGTTTGGTCGTGGCGAACGAGCTTATCGATGAGATATTCACAAATCTTGTAGAAAATTCCATAAAACACTCGTCGCCGGATAGGCCCCTGGTCATCGATATCATTCAATCCGAGGTCTGTGAGGATGGTAAAGAATATGACCGGATATCGATCGAGGACAATGGCCCCGGCATACCCGATGAAATAAAAGAAAAATTGTTCCGACGCTACTATAGAGGCCAAACTATGGCCAGGGGAAAAGGCCTCGGTTTATATCTTGTAAAAACGCTTGTGGATGATTTCAAAGGCAAAGTGTGGGTGGAAGACAGGATTCCCGGAGATCATGCAAAGGGAGCAAAGTTCATTGTCATGATACCGGTAGCTGATCAATAGTTTTTTAACTCTTCGCGGTTTTTAGAAGATGTTTTGTTTATTATGCGACCCACGTACATCCCATAGCCCCAGAACACGAACACATGAAAAAGTCCACCTAAACATCCTCTTATAGACCGATAGTTAATTTCCAATATATAACCGGATGTAGTATTATAGCTTGTGGGAACCGTGGCCATTTATTTATGTAACAATAAATTTATATGCACAAAAATCATTAATTTATGAGGAATTTGTTTGCCTAACATTTCCTTCAAAAACTTCTTTATTTTATCAACAATTGCGATCATCAATTTTTATTAATAATACGGCTGATCTTTAACTGAAATAAAACTAAATTGAAATATCATTAATGAGGAAACGATAATTTTATTGACGATCACGATCTAGTGTTTATGAAGCAGAAAAAATGTATGTCGACTTTTACCGATGCAAAAAAAGGGCCACTGTTGTTATTCATATTAAAAAATAGCGTTAAGTTTAAATGATGTACGACCAACATTAGCTAAATGTTTAAAAACCTGATTATTTGGGCAAAAGAGTTCAGGCTTTTATTCCTGCTATTTGTAGTCCTGCCGGTCACGCTAGGCGCTGTTATCGCTTTTAAATATGACCCGGAGGGCTTCAGCTGGCCTTATTTCGCGCTTTCCATCGCCGCTATCCTGCTATTACACGCCGGCACCATCGCGCTGAACGATTACTTCGACTATAAGAGCGGCAACGATACCGTGAACACGAGCAGGACGAAGTATTCAGGTGGCACGGGCCTTGTGCCCAATGTGCTGTCGCCAGCGACCGTATTTGCGGCAGGTGCTTTATGCTTTATTTTATGTATCGCTATCGGCCTCTTTATCGTATTCACGCGCAGCTTCATCCTTTTGCCGATAGGTATTATCGGCGTCGGGATAGGGTATTTCTATTCTGCGCCGCCCCTAAAGCTGGCTTATCGGTTCCTGGGAGAATCATCCTGGTTTGCAGCTATGATCCTCATGGGTCTCGGCGCATTTTTCGTTCAAGTGCCCGTCAACTCGTTCGCAGATCTATCGCTATCGATCAGCTCGATCGAAACTGTCATCGTCGCTTCACTGCCGCTTGCGTTCATGGGCACAGTTGGTATTTATGTCCTGGAGTTCCCTGATTATAATGCGGACCAGATCGCTCATAAGTGGAACCTGATGACCCTTTTCGGCAGGAAATACGGGATCTATATTTTTTTATCAATGAGTTCGCTGTCATACATATCATTGATCGCGGGTATATTGCTCGGGTTGATCCCATGGATAGCTATTTTCGCACTGATCACGATACCGCTGGTGATCTTTGCATCGCTAGGGCTGAAGCGGTACCGCGGCGGACCAAAAAATATCGTGCAGTTCATCGAGATGGTCATCATCACCAATATTGTAGTTGGTGTGATCATGATCGCAGCTTTCATGATCTAACATCAGTGTCCCTAAAATAGTTTCAAGTCATTCTTTCTTATGCAAGACTATGGGCTTTTCTACAAAGCCGGGAGCACTAATGATATGGACGACTCGGGCGCGCTTAATGATCTGATGACGGGCCTGACCGATTCGGAGGTTGAAGAGCGCCGGTCTCGTTATGGGTATAACGAGGTGCCGGAAAAGCGCCCTGACAAGCTCTTGATGTTCGTAAAAAAGTTTTGGGGCGTCACGCCCTGGATGCTCGAAGTCACGATGATCCTGACCTATATGATAGGGAAGCCGTACGATACCGTGATGGTAGCTTTTTTATTAGTGTTCAACGCCATCCTTAGCTTTTTTCAGGAAGACCGGTCGAACGCTGCACTGGAGTTCTTAAAGAAAAAGCTGAGCGTGGAAGCGCGTGTTCTCAGAAATAACAAATGGCTGCTATTACCAGCACGTGAGCTAGTACCTGACGATACGGTCCGGCTGCGCGCCGGCGACATGGTGCCCGCAGACGTAAAGATCACGGAAGGTAAGGCGGAAGCGGATCAGTCGGCGCTCACCGGCGAGTCGTTCATCGTGGAGAAAAATGCGGGCGACACGCTCTATTCGGGATCGATCATACGCAGGGGTGAAATTACCGGAGTCGTAATTTCCACTGGTGCGAATACATATTTCGGCAAGACAGTCGAGCTAGTAAAAATCGCGAAGCCGAAGCTGCACATGGAGGCGGTGACCGCGAATGTGGTCAAGTGGATGCTCGCGATGGTCTTTGTACTGTTGTTTTTCGCCACCGGCTTCGCGGTGCTGAAGGGTGTGGATATCCTTGTGCTTATCCCTGTCGCCGTCATGCTGCTGATCTCGACCATACCGGTCGCGCTGCCCACCATGTTCATCGTGAGTACGGCCCTGGGCTCATTGGACCTGGCGAAGAAAGGCGTCCTGGTCACCCGGCTGAACGCCATAGAGGATGCCGCGACCATGGACATCCTATGCGTAGATAAAACAGGGACGATCACGATGAACAAGCTAACGATAGCTGAGACGATGGCGATGGGGAGCTATACGGAAGCGGATGTTTTACTCTATGGGACGCTTGCGTCTCGAGAGGCTAACCGGGATCCGATCGATATGGCGTTTATAGACGCCGCGAATAATAAAAAGCTGATGCCTGGCGACTATTCGATAGAAGAGTTCGTGCCTTTCGACCCTTCCACTCGCAGGACAGAAGCTATCGTCGAGAGCGGTAGCCAGAAATTCATGGTAGTAAAGGGAGCGCTAGGCACTGTCTCGCCTCTTTGTAAAAATCTAAAGGAAGACCTTGATCGACTGTACAGGGATACGGATCGATTGATCTCAGCGAAAGGATATCGGGCCATAGCCGTTGCAAAAGGCGATAATAAAGAAAGCTTAGAGCTGGCAGGGGTCGCGTTCCTCTATGATATGCCACGCCAGGACTCGCCCCGGCTCATAAAAGAGCTGATGGCGCTTGGCATAGAGGTGAAAATGCTGACGGGCGATGCACTGCCTATTGCCCGGGAGTCTGCGAAAGAAGTCGGGCTGGGTGTAGATGTAATAAACGTGCGAGAGCTTACAGGGGTCAACGACAGCGGACAAATGCTAAGGCAAATAGAAAAGAGCGATGGATTTGCCGAAGTATTCCCGGAAGGCAAGTTTCTCATCGTCAAAAGCCTGCAGGATGGCCACCATATCGTGGGCATGACAGGTGATGGCGTGAACGACGCGCCAGCCTTAAAACAGGCTGAGGTGGGGATCGCGGTGAGCAGCGCGACGGATGTGGCTAAAAAGGCCTCCGGCATAGTCCTAACGCAGGAGGGGCTGGTCGGCATCGTCGACCTGGTGACGAGCGGACGGCAGATATACCAGCGTATCATTACCTGGATCCTGAACAAGATCGTCAAGACGTTCCAGGCATTGATCTTCATCATCCTATCGTTCATCTTAACGGGCCAGTTCGTGGTCTCTATCTTCAGCGTGATCCTCATGATGTTCCTCACAGACTTCGTCACGCTTTCCTTATCGACGGATAACGCGAAATACTCAAAAAAGCCGGATAACTGGGACCTGTCCGGGCTGATCAAGGTGGCCATACCACTTGGTATTCTGATCGTGCTGGAATCGCTAGCGTTATTATATGTGGGCTTTCACTGGTTCGGCCTCGGCAACGACCAGGAGCGCCTCTACACGTACACGTTCGCCATGCTGATGTTCCTGTCGCTTTCCGACGTGCTTATCGTGCGAGAAAGAGGCCATTTCTGGGAGTCCATGCCAGGGACCTTCCTGCTGCTCGCCATTATCGCAGATATGCTGCTAGTGTTTGTGATCTGTGTTATAGGTGTACCTGGCCTAGCCCCGGTCGCCATGTCAGTAGTGGCTTTTATACTGGCTTCGTCGCTAATCCTTACTTTCGGGCTAAATGACCTTTTCAAGGTTTTATTAGTCAGGGCATTCTGGAAGGAGAGCTAGGAATTGCGAGCAAACGTTTATTATATTTTGCTCCAAGTAGTGTTGGGTAAAAAAGCGGTGTAACATGGAAGAGATGAAGAGTCGACTGATACTCATATACATATTAATGCTTATAGCGCATCAGGCTCAGATATTCGAAGAATTATGGAATCATTCTATACTTGTGACTTCTCTGGGCGAAGGCGGCTATATTATGCTGAACTGGATACTCTTCTGCATTCCGCTGACGCTACTATATTTTATTTTCATTGATAATAAATGGGCCTATTATATAAGTGCAGCATATGCGATCATCATGATGTTCGAGGGCGTGGAGCGCATCATCATGTCGATAGTGCAGGGTACGTTAATAACGATCTTACCCATCGTTTTGACCGGCGCGATGATCTATCTGATCGGCATACCCATGGCCTATTACATCTATAAGAATATCGAGCGGATCGACCATCAAAGCGTGCATTTGGAGCGATATAGGAACTATATCAAGACATAAGATATCCATGGCCCAAATGCGTAATGAAGAACTATTACTTTTTTAATCCTGGAATGAATTCATAAAAAACTAATAAAAAAGGAGTTAGGGGTGCGTGTAGTACGCCACGACGATGCCATTGATGGAATCGATGCGTACGAACCCGAACCGCTCGAATTGCACGACATTGTTGAGCTCGTTGTGTATACCCCGCTCCGCTATGCCGTGGAAATCGCACTCCGGGCCATGAACAACGACGGTGAAGCCATCCATTGGCGCCCAGTGAATGATCTTCGCGCTGTGCTGTTTTATGACGGACATATCGTTCCCGATATACTCGGCCTGCAGCGGATCGGTACAGGTGATCCTCACGTTATACAGGTCCTTCAGCCTTACAATGTCCCCCGCCTTCATTTCCTTAAAGTCAAAAAGCGGCACCAGTATCTCCGGGTCCTGATCCACGAAGAGTTCCCTGAAGCCCCGTGCGTGATCCTGAGGGTGTAGCGGAGCTTTTGCGGTCGTAGCAGGCGCATTAGAAATATTTAGCGCCACCGGGTTGTTCACGAAGAAATACCTGTTAGCCTTTGGGTCGACGATCTTACGGTTCTCGGCGTACAGCGTGTCCATGCTGAACTCGATGTCGGTCTCCGTGACACCCATGCTGACCATGACACCGCGTATGGCTTCTGGCTCGAAGCCTCTTCTCTTAAGTGCGGCGACCGTAGGCAGCCTTGCATCGTCCCAGCCTGTAAATTCGCCGGCTAAAATGCCCTTTTTCATTTCACTGGTGGAGAATTTCCCGAACCCGAGCAGCCGGACGCGGCCCCAGTGGCTGACGTGCGGATACTCCCAGCCCAGGTATTTGTACATATACCGCTGCTTATCCGCCGTTTTTATTAGGTCCTTGCCGCGGATGATGTGCGTGACACCCAGGAAGTGATCTTCCATAGCGGACTCGAAGTCCAGCATCGGCCAGACCAGGTATTTATGGCCTGTCCTCGGGTGCTCCTCTCTTACGATACGGAACGCTACATAATCTCTTAATGCCGGGTCTTTATGCGTGATATCCGTCTTTATCCTGAGAACGACTTTCTCCTCGAAGTCGCCGTTGAGCATAGCCTTCCAGTTCTTCATATTCTCTTCTGGCGAGGCGTCCCTGTGCGGGCACGCTTTGCCCGCGTCCTTGAACTCGCTGAAAGTCTCTCCGCTGCAGAAACAAACATAAGCTTTGCCCATCTCAATGAGCTTCTCGGCATACTCATAGTACATGGGGATCCGGTCCGATGCGATATAGACTTCGTCCGGCGGGCAGCCAAGCCACGTCGCCTGCTCCACGTACCAGCGGTACGCCTCGAGCATGGGTTTTTTGATGAGCGGGTCGGTGTCGTCGAACCGCATGATGAATTTACCGTTGTACATACGCGCGTATTCGTGATTAACAATGATGCCCCTGGCGTTACCGAGCGACGGCGGGCCGTTCGGGTTCGGGGCGATGCGCAGTGTTACTTGCTGCCCTGGCTGGACTTTCGAGATATCCAGTTCCGGCAGCCCTCTTCGCACTTCCTTTTTTACCGATAGTTCCTCGATCAGCTCCGGAGCGATCGACTGAAGCTTCATCTTGACCTCTTCCGGCGACATTAGCTCGATCTCTTCGAGTACTTTCTTGACGATCGGCATAAGCTCCTTGGCGCGGGGCTTTAGTTCCGGATGTGTGCCCAGCAGTTTTCCGGTGACAGCCCCGACCTGGGGGACTTTACCGTACTTATATGCGTTCTGGAGCGCTAATTTTTGAATAGTGATCTCTAATTCCTGATTATCCATGTGACGATGCTCCGCAATTTCTTTGAGCGAGTTGTGACGGCGTACAATATCGTGATGGTAATACTTATTATTTACCCCTCCACGACCAGGAAAACCAGATATATGCTTAATATTGCTACTTGTAAAATAATTCGAATGACAGTTTTCATTACAGGATGTGATATGAAGTAAAAATAATAAGATGTATATGCTAACGGACTCTGCACTGCCATTAACCATTATGCGGCTTGATTTGAAGATCTAGTTAAAAGCTTGATTACGTCCGGCTCAAGGAAATATTTCTTATTCTTCCCTTCTTGTTCGAACTTGACCAGCCGGTCGTTAATAAATCGTTCGATGTGCCAGTGGATACTGCTCTTATCAAGGTTGAACTTTTCCGAAAGCATCTTGTTCGTCACGCCTGGCTCCTCCATGATGGCGTACAACAGGCTCTTGCTCGTATCGTTTTTAACATAGGCCAGCACGGTTTTATCTAACTCGCTATTAGCATTTGAGCTGTTGAAAAGCCTGATGTATCTTCCCGCTCTTCTTAAAATTATCTTGCCCTGCGATTCAAGCATGAACACGTGGTACTTCACCGTACCCTTATTCATGTTCTGTCTAACGGATATTTCGATCGGGGTGCACCCCGGATTGCTCGACACGTAGTTAAATACACTCAACCGGTTCCTGTTCTTCAGAACGTCCTGCACTTTGCCGATCATAAAAGGAGCTGAATAAAACATTCCGCCCAGCATAAACACGGTGCTCACGGTGCCTGCGACCTGAATAGCCTTAGTCGTATGTGCTTGAGTCGTAACGGACACGCTAATAATGCCTACGGTAAACGCAATAAAAAAAACTAATCCTAACGCAATGTAGCTCACTTTAAGCATTTTAAGCTTAAACATTAAAAGTATAACTTTTACAGGAGTATTTATAGATTCTCTCTCTGTCATTCAACTGATCGTTCTATTCACACTTTTTTACAAAATCGTTGTGCTACGAATTGATAGTTGGATGAGAAACAGAGAAATGATTTATATACATCTGTCCATTGGACCGATGGCAATCATTAATCCAGAACGACAGGGGGATGCTTAACATGATCCCCGAGACTGTATTTAGAGGTGTCTAGAATGAGGCGGGAAATTATAATAGCGGTAAAAGAGTTCAAAGACCACCTGACAAGTAATCGATTTCTGATTATCTTCGTTGTGCTAATCCTGATGAGCATCGCCGCCATTGTCATGGGCGTTGGCGATTACCGTAACCAGATAGCATCCTATGCATCCTATAACTATAGTCTAACGCAAGCGGCTTCAAGCAGCTACGGTAGATTTCAGCCGCCGATGCCTTCGATGATGTTCGTATTCCAGAGATTTAGTGTTATCTATGCGAGCATGGGCTGGCTATTGGCCATCGCCATAGGCTTCGACTTGATCTCTAAGGAGAAGGAGACAGGATCTCTTAAGCAGTTGCTCGCCCGCCCACTGTTTAGGGACTCGATCATTAACGGTAAGATCATAGGTTCGATGGCCATATTAGTAGTGGCATTAGCGGTTACGATCATGCTATCGATAGCCCTGCTTATGTTACAGGGGATAACACCGACAATGGATGATCTGGTCAATATATTATTGTTCTTCATCATACTCACGTTGTTCTCCCTCGCTTTCCTAGCGATAGCGATAATGGCCTCGGTCATTGCAAAGAACTCGACAATGGCATTCTTAATAGCCATAGGATTCGTCGTATTCAGCCTATTAATACCGAACTTCTCCAACTCCATAAGCAGCATCATACTAGGTCCAGCCCCACCCGAGACAATCCCCTACTCAAACAGTTCAATGCTTCAATTAATTGCCGAATCGGGCGGACCACACGCAGTACATGTAGGGAACTCTAGCGACGGTGATATTGTCACAATTAATGGTGTTAAGATGATGGATAACCCTGCTTACATAGATTATGAAATAAACGAGTGGGCGATAACAGGAACATTGGACTTAGTATCGCCTATATATGACTTTAACAGCATATCCTCGGCAGTTGTACAGCCAGAAACAGTGGATATCGATCCGAATGGGTATGTAATCGGGAGTACCAATAACCGCATTTTAACGGTAATACCCGAAATAATATCGCTGCTGTTGATAACGATCTTAGGATTCGCTATCGCCTACGTGAAGTTCATGAGAATGGACATACGGTGAAAATGATTGAGTCGGTAATAAAACAGAGGCTCTTCAGGGAGACTCTGCCCAATTTTTCATTGATGCTTGCCACTTCACGTAACAAAACAGGTTCGGTAAACGGTAATCGTGATTATTTGCTTGGCTATAAAAAAGCTCAGGGCTTTTTATAGCCCCAGATATGCAGGGACAGGTCGACCAGCAGCTCGACGATGGCGTCCTCGTCCTCGGGCGGCAGCGGGTACATCAGGCAGGATATGAACGCGCCTTTTACGCAGGTACCCCAGTATAAAAGAAGCTTAATAGGCTCTTTATCGCCTGTATCGACGCCTTTAAACCTGTGGAAAAATTCGGATATGCGGATAAAGTTGTTAACATCCATGTTTTTGATGTCCTCGGATATTTCTCCGCCAAGAAGCGAGGCGGCCATCATCGCTTTTAGCATGGCGCTATTATCTTTAAAGACCTGTTGCATATGTTTAACCAATGTCCGCATGTATTCCGGAAAGTCGTCAAAGTCAACGGCCTCCGTATGATTGATATTCATGAATAAGTCCATGTTTTTCTCGGCTAGCCCTTTGACGAGTATCTCGAACTTGCCGCCGGGGAAATACTTGTATATGAGGCCTACGCTAACGTCAGCCTTTTCCGCGATGTCCCTGATGGTCACCCTATCATAGCCCATGCTCACTATGAGCTTGTGCGTCGCGTCCAAAATGGCTTCGATCTTGGCGTCCTTATCCCGGATGATCGCTTTTTTATCTTCGGGAACTGCTTTTTTAGCGAGCATATGATACCCCCTTATTTGCGAATCAAGTTCAAAAACTTTATTGGTATCGATAAACCTTAAAACTTTGTGAACAATGTTCACTATTTTACAAATAACCGTTACGTCGTCCGAAAGCTTATGTGATCGATTAGTAAGCTTTATATATCGGCAGTTAAGCTTCATACACAAACCTTATAAACACTTACCCCATAAATCTTAGTGAATATTGTTCACTCCGAACAAGCAGTCGGAGTATATCAGAGAAAAAAATATCGGAGGCATGGACTTTGTCCGTTATCAATATCAATAAATTAACCAAGCATTACGGAAAAACTTTAGCCTTGAATGAAGTGGACCTCACCGTCGAAAAGGGCGAGGTCTTTGGCTTTATCGGCCCGAATGGCGCCGGCAAGACCACGACCCTGCGCATCCTGCTAGGGCTCCTGAATAAAGACTCAGGCGATGTCAGCCTGCTCGGCGGAGACCCGTGGAAAGATCAGGTCGCCCTTCATCGCCGGCTGGCTTATGTGCCCGGTGATGTGAGCCTCTGGCCTAACCTTACAGGAGGTGAAGTCATCGATCTGTTAGCGAGGCTACGCGGAGACCTGAATAAGGAACGCCGCGCCGAGCTGATAAAGCGCTTCGACCTGGACCCGACGAAAAAGTGTCGTACTTATTCGAAAGGTAACCGTCAGAAAGTAGCCATTATTGCGGCTTTTGTTTCGGATGTCGATCTTTATATACTCGATGAGCCTACCTCGGGACTCGACCCGTTGATGGAACTCGTCTTCAGAGAATGTATTGCCGAGGTGAAGAAGGCGGGAAAGACCGTGCTCCTATCCAGCCACATCCTGGCCGAGGTCGAGCATCTCTGCGACCGCATTAGCATCATCAAAGAGGGTAAGATCGTCGAGTCCGGATCACTGGCCGATCTACGCCACCTGACCCGCACCTCCGTAACGGTGGTGACGGGCAAGCCGATCACAGGCCTGAAGGAGCTACCGGGTGTGGGCGATGTCGTGGTTGACGGAACCCGTACACAATTTAACGTAGACACAGGGGGACTGAACGCCGCCGTGCAGTATCTGACCCAGTTTGACATTCTTGCGCTCACCAGCGCCCCACCCACGCTCGAGGAGCTGTTCATTCGCCACTATGAGCATGCGCCGGAGGCTAAAGTAAGATGAAAATGGAAGATTTCACCGGCATCGGAAAGCTGGCCCGTTTGATCATCCGGCGTGACTGGAAGCTGCTGCTCGCCTGGGCCCTGGTGCTATTACTTTACTTAGTCGTCGTCATAACGAGCTTCATCGATCTGTATACTACGCCACAAATGATCACGCAGTTCGCCGCAGAGACCAATAGTACCATCGCTGAAGTCGCGCTGGTGGGAAAGATATTATCCCCGACGCTAGGCGCGCTGATCGCCTGGAAGGCCAGCTTTTATATGTATATCTTTGGCGGTCTCGCGAGCCTTCTGGCCGTTATAAAGTACACCAGGACAGAGGAGGACACGGGACGACTGGAGCTCGTAAACTCGATGGCGGTCGGTAAATATGCGGGGCTGACAGCAGCGTTGATCGTTGTGTTTGGAGCATAACCTTGTCATAGCGGCTATAGCTATTGTCATACTATTGGGCTTCGGGATCTCTGTAGCCGGATCGATCGCCTTTGGACTATCGATCGCAGCCGTAGGGTGTTTCTTTGCGAGTGTGGGCGGCATCACTGCACAAATATGCGGAAGCACGGGCCCGGCAAGAGCCTTTGCCGGAGGTATCCTGGCCCTGGCTTTCCTAGTGCGTATGGTGGCCGATGGCGCAAATATTTCCTGGCTATCGTGGGTCACGCCTGCAGGCTGGATGGAACTGGTACAGCCCTATTCAGGCAATAATTGGTTGGTATTCGCGTTATTCATCGTAGCTACCGCCGTGTTGACCGCCGCAGCCTTTATGATATCCTCTCGACGAGACCTGGGCACAGGGCTTATGCCCCAGAGGTCCGGCCCGGCCAAGGCTTCGCCGGGATTACGCAGCTCCCTGGCCCTGGCCTGGCGGCTACAGCGCGGCATGCTCTACGGTTTTACGATAGCGTTTATTGTCGGTGGCGTGCTCATAGGCTTTATCACGAAAGCGGCTGCGGATCAGATGTCCACGAACCCGCAATTCATGGAGTTGCTCACTCCAATAAGCGGTAATGCCCCGGCCGGGGATAGCTTCTTCACGATCTTCCTGGTCGTCCTGGGCTATGTCGCGACCATCTACGCCATCCTGGCTGCACTGAAGATGCAATCCGAAGAGAATGAGCAGCACGCGGAAGCGATCCTGGCCACGTCGGTCAGCCGTCTCCAGTGGGCGGCGAGCCACCTGGCCATCGCACTGGTCGGCACGGCTGTCCTTATGATGGCGTTCGGCCTGGTCGCGGGGATCACATATGGCGTGAGCATGGGTAACGTAGGAAACGAGCTGCCTCGCGTCCTCCTCGCCTCCCTGGCCTATCTGCCGGCCATCTGGATCATAGCGGGCATTGCCGTCGCTTTATTTGGAATGCTGCCCAGGCTGACGATCGTAGCATGGGGCGCCCTGGTCGTGTGCCTGCTGATAGAGGTGGCAGGAGATGTGAAGATAGCGGGCGGATCGTTACTAGATATCTCGCCGTTTATCCACGTGCCGAAGGTACTGGCTGGTGATGGGTCGGTTTTGCCTCTGGCAGTACTGATCATATTGGCGGCGGTGCTGATCGCAGCAGGATTGATCGGGTTCCAGCGCCGGGATATAAGTTAAAATAAGTGAATCCATCAATTTTTTTTATTTTTTTTATCCAAATTATAATCCCATAGCTTTACGGATATCTCTACCAGCATAGCCACCAGCTTTTCGTCAGTTGCAAATGCGCTTGGATAAAAGAGATGATGCATGATCATCGCATTCAGGACCTCAAGCCACTGTGTGGTGAACTCCCGCAGATTTTTGTGGCCATTCAGGTTAATGCCCTTAAAATTTCCTAAGAATGTCTTCATAGCCGTCTCGTCGATAATGATCGTATCCTCTATGCCATCGAAGAATTTTTTATCGGACAGTGACGCTATCGTCAGGGCGGTATAAATTTCATGATGTTTTCTGGCATAGGCGATCGAATCGGACAGGGCCTTTCGCAGATAGCCCTGGAAATCGTTGAATTCCGCCGAATCGGGCATGTAGATATTGAGTATGTCAAATACAAATTTTCTCGATACGATCACTTTTACGATCTCGGGCTTTCCGCCCGGGAAATACTTGAATACGAGGCCGTTACTGACGCCGGCAGCCCTCGCGATGTCCCTCGTGGTAACGCTGCTATACCCGTTCGACTCGATCAGGGAAGTTGTAGCTTCTATGATACTGGTGATCTTTCCCTCTTTATCTCGGGTCCTGGCTTTTTTTTGTTGCACGTCCGGATTCATCGTATAGTAATTAGTGGGCATTGCTCAAAAAGTTTATTAATGAGCAATGCCCACTAGATATAAGTGAGCAATGCTCACGATGACATGAGAAGGCTACTCAAATGATTGAAGTCATAAAAACCGATAACCTGACAAAACATTATGGCGACGTACGTGCGGTCGACGGTATTTCCCTGAGCGTTAAGAAAGGGGAGATCTATGGGTTCCTGGGGCTCAATGGGGCGGGTAAGACGACTACGATCCGAATGCTCCTGGGAATGATCAATCCCACAGCGGGCTCGGCTTCCCTATGCGGTAAAACGGTGAACGCCGGCAGTTATGGCCTGTGGGAAAACGTAGGCTATCTTGTGGAAACCCCGTATTCGTATCCCGAGCTTACTGTCAGGGAAAACCTTGAAATGGTCCGGCGATTGCGCGGCATCGAGGATAAAAGATCGGTCGAAACGATCATAGAGAAGCTACGGCTGACATCTTATAGAGAAAGAAAAGCGAAGGATCTATCATTGGGGAATGCGCAGCGGCTGGGACTGGCAAAAGCCATGATACACAATCCAGAGATCCTTATCCTGGATGAGCCGTCTAACGGTCTGGACCCTGTCGGCATCGTTGAAATGCGGGAAATGTTCAGGGACCTGGCTCTCAACCACGGTGTCACAATATTCATTTCCAGCCATATACTCGGAGAGATATCCCGATTAGCCACGCGGATCGGTATCATTCACGAGGGCAAAATGGTACAGGAAATAGATACCGATCAGCTTGAGCGCCTATTATGCAAGCGACTCCTCATAGATGCCCGGGATCAAAAGGCCGCTAAGGCCAGACTTATTGACGAAGGCTATACGGTGAATATATCAAGAGACGGTCACCTGGAAATACCAGACGAAAAAGCCATATCTAAACCGGAAGCTGTTTCGATACTACTGGTAAACGCCGGCTTGCCACCGACCTTAATAAAGGTCGACGAGGAAGACCTCGAGTCATATTTCTTGAGAGCTATCGGCGCAGGGGGCGCGTAAAATGACAGGCATATCGACAGCCATTTGGGCTGAAAGCTTAAAGGTCAGAAAGTCTAAAATGCTCTGGTTATCTATCCTGGCGGCTATATTCATGGCAGCGATGATGGGCTTTCTAATGTTCATCGCCAAAAATCCGGAACTGGCCGGTAAAATGGGCTTACTGGGCACCAAGTCATCCATCATGCAGAATGCCGATTGGCCGGCCTATATGGGCCTGCTTACCCAGGTGATATCCGCTTTAGGCTTAATAGGGTTCGGGTTCCTGGCAAGCTGGATATTTGGCCGGGAATACTCTGACCGGACGGTAAAAGACCTGCTCGCATTGCCTCTTCCCCGGTCATACATAGTTATTTCGAAAATTATTGTCGTGGCGGTCTGGGGCGTGTTACTTTCATTGATACTACTTGCTGTCGCCCTTGTGATCGGTTTGCTGGTCGGCCTTACCGGAGGCTCAAATGATATTATCCTTAATGGCGTTTATGCATTCATAATAACCGCTCTCCTGGCGCTATTATTAACTTCGCCAGTTGCTTTTTTTGCCAGCTATGGCCGCGGATATCTGCCTCCGATGGGTTTCGTCATCCTTACCCTGTTGATGGGGCAATTTAGCGTGGCCGTGGGCGTGGAACCGTATTTCCCCTGGGCCATTCCGGGATCATATAGCGTCGCAGTAATCACAGGCGGCGCCCAGTTAGGAGCGATCAGCTATATTATTCTGGTCTTGACCTGCCTTATCGGGCTTGCCGCAACTTTTGCCTGGTGGCGCTACGCGGACCAACATTAAAAAAATATGATGGGTATGAGTCCATGCCCAACAATTTTTTAAAAAAAGGGCTTCGTTAAAAGTTAGACGAGCGAGTGAAAGGCCTTATCTTCAATATCGGCGATGCGGCCGAATGTTTCGCTGGCTTCTTCAATCCGCTCACGTAACCTGCTTTTATCTTCATAATCTTTAAAGTTGAGGCCGATCTCCGAGAACATCCGTCCGGACTGTTCTATCAGAGCCGACGCATCTTCCAGCTTTTTATCCCCGGTCAATCGCGCGGCATCCTTGAGGAACCTCGAGTACATGTAACGGAAACAGCCGCCGCCGGTACCGCCGATCTCGATGAAGATGTACAGGTTGAACAGGTTCATGATCAACCCGGTATCATCGAATTGTCCGGGCCATTTTTCGATTTCTTTAGCCGTATGGCGGATTCCCTTGATGCCCAGGTTCTTGATGGGCGGGTTCAGCATTGCGTCGGCAGTCTGCCGTATCGCCGCATATATGCCCTCCGGCTCCGGGTCATGATAGCCGCTGAAGTCGAATCCCAGGCTGGCATTATTCGGAGGGAACGGCTTGAATTTCGAGCCCCTGGCGATCCTCAGTTTATCAAGTGTCGTAGCATAATAGAAGCCCTTTTTCAGGCCTGTGGCCTTCTGGTCCATGTCCGATATCAATACCCGGTCCTGTCCGTCATAGCCGCAGACGACGAAAGAGTGCCCGCCGAAGTGGTATCCCTCCGGCATCTCGAACCAGGGAAGGTATCCCATGTCACCAAATACCATGACCGGCTCCCGCCGCTTGAGACGCTCTATCAAGGCTGCTTCTGCCTTCTTTTCACTGGCAGTGGAAACTTCACTGATCCGGACGCCTGTACGCTCCCCAAGATCGCTGTAGAAGCCTTTCGGATTACCGCGGCCACCTACGAAAGTATAGCCGCCTTTCGGGCTCCAGTAGATAAAGCCCATACCGGCACCGAGGCCGAGCAGCATATCCTCGGAGAGCGGGTGATCATTGTGATAGTATATTTTGGCGAGCGCGTTCGTCACACAGTGACAGCCATCGAGCGCCGGGCATTTCTCGAACGGCGTGATTTCATTTCCTGGTCCCATCGTTATCACCAAACTGACAAGCTAAATCTTGGCATTCGCTTGATAAATAACTGATGCAAGCCTGAAGTGAAAGTAAAAAAGAATCGCAAACCGTAAAAAAGACGATAAAAAGCTGGCCCTTTACAGGGTCAGCTCTTGTCCGTTTCTTAAAATATGTACGGTCTGTCCGAACTCGTAGCCGGTCCCTTCGGCCATCTCGGCGTATGCAGAGTGCATAGACAGCGTACCATGGGCCGGTATGACGTGCTCCGGCTTGATCATTCTCAGGAGTTCCCAGTGGTCTTCCTTGTATGCATGGCCCGATACGTGTAAATTATCGTATATGCGGGCTCCCTTCATCCTGAGCTTGGTCTCACAGGCGTACCTGTTAGCCTCATTCAGCTTATTGGGGATGACATTCGCTGAGAACAGCACCTTGTCGCCGGATGATAGCTTGAAGTCAAGCTCGCCGCTGGCGATCCTGCCAAGGACTGCATCCTGCTCGCCCTGGTGGCCTGTCACGATCGGCAGGAACTTTTGCTTGCCGTCTTTCAGCATCTGCTTCATTGCCTTATCGATCGAGCGCCTGTATCCGAAGATCCTCAGGTTGTCCGGCTTCTTCACGTAGCCCATCTTGAGGGCGGTGCCGTAGTAGCGCTCCATGCTGTTTCCTAAAAGCACAGGTATCCGGTCCATTTTCTCCGCCGCCTCAATGATCGACTTCAGGCGGGCGATGTGCGACGAGAACGTCGTCACCAGGATGCCGCTTTCTGTTTCTTCCGTGCCCAGCAGTGCATCCCAGACAAGGTCCCTGGCGATCTGCTCGGAGGGTGTCTTGCCCGGTTTTTCCACGTTCGTGCTTTCCGTGATCATGGCCAGTACGCCGTCGCGGCCGATCTGCTTGAGCCTCTTAAAGTCCGGCAGGTCGCCCAGCGTCGGAGTGCGGTCGATCTTGAAGTCACATGCGTAGAGGATGATGCCTTCAGGCGTGTGCAGTGCAACGAACGCGCAGTCGATGATACTGTGCTGCACGCGGATGAGCTCGACCGATATATTGTTGGATAGCGGGAACATCTCGCCACACTTGACTGCATGCACCTTGTTGGCCACCTCGAACTTCCGCTCCGACTCGATCTGCTGTCTAATTAGTTCAGCCGTGAACGGCGTGCCGATGATCGGGCACTTATAGCGGTGTGCCAGCTTTGGCAATGCGCCAATATGGTCCAGATGCCCGTGCGTACAGACGATACCGATGACATTGCCGTCGACATTATTCATGACCTTATCGTCGGGGATTGCTCCCATGCGGATGAGGTCTAATGAATGCATGTTCTCGATCTCTGCATCTTCATGGATCTGTATGCGGTCTAATCGTATCCCCATATCCAGGACGACGATCTCTTTTCCGATTCTTACTGCGGTCATGTTGCGGCCTACTTCCTCGTAGCCGCCCACCGCGATTATTCCTACGTCTCTCATTAAAATAACACCTTTTTAGTTAGCGTTGGGCAAATGATTTCCAATTAAATCCTCTTGCCTCTAGCGTATCTCTTGTCTTTCCAGAAATTATAAGGGGAACTCTTGCGACGTCTTCGATTGAGCGCGAACCCGTCAAGAACATCGCAGCCTTCAATTCCTCTATATACAATTCAAGTTCATTCTTCACTTTCTCCGAGTCTTTCCGCGCCGCCGCCACTAATGGTAGCGCGACGCTTGTCATCGAAGCTCCTAGAGCCAGCGATTTAGCGATCATGAGACCGTCACGGATCCCTCCGGTCGCGATCAGTGGCAATCCGACGTCAGATTCAACAATGCTGACGGCGGTGGGTATACCCCAGTTCCAGAACTTCATGCCCAGGTGTTCGCCGATCTTATCACTTTCCATGCGAGCCCTGAACACTTCTACGCCAGCCCAGCTGGTGCCGCCTTTACCGCCCACGTCTAAAGCAGAAACTCCTGCCTTTCGCAGCGTGTACGCGTCCATGTGGCAGATCCCCGCGCCCGTCTCTTTAACTATGACCGGCACGGAAAGCTCCGACGCGACATTCGCGACCTTATCGATTATGCCACGGGCATCCACATCGCCCTCGGGCTGTATGGCCTCCTGCAAAAAATTCAGGTGGATGGCCATGGCGTCTGCGTCGATCATCTCGACCGCCCGCTCTATGTCCTCGATGCTAAACTCGGATAACTGTGGCGCGCCGATGTTGCCATATACGAATGCGTGGGGCGCCTTCTCACGTACGATCCGGTACGAATCCTCCAGCGATTGATCCTCCAGCGCCGCGCGCTGGCTTCCCACGCCTATTCCCAGGCCTAATTCTTCGGCCGCCGTCGCGAGGTTCGCGTTCACCTGGGCGGTCGCCGGGTGTCCCCCGGTCATCGACGCGATCATGAGCGGAGCGTTGAAAGGGTGCCCTAAAAAGGTGGTCTTCGTGGTCACGTCTGCCCTGTTTATTTCAGGTATGCAGCGGTGGACGAACTCTATATCGTCAAACCCATTGCCTTTCGATTCCACGTTTTCCCCGGTACATATGTCCAGGTGCTCTATTTTCCTTTTTGAGGTCACCATCGTTTATTCTCCGCGAATGAATGTGCCTTCTGTAAGTTTATTTTTCAGGAAACTGGTGATATTGCCCGGCTTCTCCGCGTTGAATACCTGCGAAGGAATACCTGCGTCCGCCAGTTTCATGAGTTCCATGATCTTCCCGTACATGCCGCCTGTCACGTCCACGCCGCCGGAGCCCGATAAAGCCCCTTTTATTGATCCTATGCTGGCGGGTGTGATACTGCGGATCACGTGTTGTTGCTCATCATAAACGCCGTCTACGTTTGTCCCGATCCCGACGCGTTTTACGCCTAGTGTTTTTGCCAGGTATTCGACCAGCTGGTCGCCCGAAAGAATGTCTTCGCCGCGCGTAGCATCCATGACCACATCACCATGTAACACTGGAACAATATCGTGTTCCAGCATTAGCTCTATGGCCTCGATGCACATGTGTTCTATCCTGCCGTCCCGGAGGACACAGCTGGATAGCGGATGTACGGGCAATGAGTCTACGCCGTTTATATGCAGTGCATCTAGTATCATCTTATTTAAAGCCTTGACGGCGTTGTGAGTCGGAAGCATGCCTTTGATGCTCCTATCGTTGAGCCCGTCTTTTAAGCCGTACTCTTTCGCCTGGTGATGACCGAATGATCCGGCGCCATGTATGAGCACTAGTTTTGTATTCTTTCCATCGCTGATCTCCCGGGCAATGCGAGCGATTTCTTCAGGCCTGGGGGCGGATATTTTATTTTTATCGGTCAGCACGCTGCCGCCGATCTTCAAAATAACGATCTCGCTCATCTTACGCGCACCCCTTCGGCCGTAGGCTTTGTAATGAAGCTGTCGCCGTATGACCGCATGATCGCAAGGGCAATATCCTTACATTTTGACTCGTCGCAAATGGCCACCATGCAGCCGCCTCCGCCCGCTCCCGTGAGCTTAGCGCCATAGGCACCTTTCTGCCTCGCGGCATTGATCTGCAGCCATAGTTCCGGCACGCATACGCCCAGCGAGTCCAGCAAGCCCTGGTTCACGTTCATTAGTTCACCAATGGCCTTATAGTCATTTTTCGCAACGAGTGGCTCGCCTCTCGCCGAGATATTCCCGATGGCATCCATGATGCCATCCGCTACTTCAGGGTATTTTTCTTTCAAGGTTTTTACCTTGTTGACCATGCGCGACGTTGATTTCGAGATCCCTGTGTGTCCCACCACGATGCCGCAGCTGATCGGCGGCAGCTTCTTTTTATCGGGCACGACAACAGTGCCGCCCATGGTGGACACGAACGTATCCGTCTGGCTGGCGGCGCCCTGTACTTCCAGCTCTGTCTGGTAGGCCATGAACGCGATCTCGTCTTTTGTGAGCCCTACGCCGTATTCGGCATTCAGCGCCCCGATCGTCGCAACGGAGACCGCCGCTGACGAGCCCAGGCCCGATGCGACGGGTATCTTTGAAGTGACAATGATATTCAGGTTCTTAACTTCCGCATAGCTCTGAAAGTTCTTGATAGCGGTCTTAATATACAGGTTTTTTTCGGGGTCGTCTTTAAAAGCGGAATGTATGCGAATGCCTTTACCGTTCCGGCTCACTTCTACGGTAGTACGTAGATCTATGGCACAGGCGATCGCCCGCTTTCCGTAGACAACCGCATGCTCTCCGAAAAGGAAAACCTTACCTGGGGCGGAACAGATCGTCATCGTCTCTCACTTAAGAACGGCGAATCCCGAGTACCCGACGACCTCTCTGTCGCCGGTCACATCACCGCTCGTGGCATATGCCAGTAGTTCTGCATGAGTAGCGCCTTCGTGCTTACACGCCAGCATCGTGGCCGATATGGGCCCATAGCCGCAGCACGTCGAGCTAACGTTCGCCAGCTCATCATAAAAGCCCGGGACATCCAGCTTTTCTATGTGGCTGGCAAGCAAGTGGTCCTTCTTTCGGGCCACGTCCACGTCCTCGTAATGCGTGAAATCGCTTGATGCGACGATCACGACGGGCTTTTTATATTTGTCTAGCGCGAAGATCAGCTCATTGGCTACTTCCTTGACCGATTCATAGTCCTGAGAGCCGATCGCTATCGGGACGATCTTGAAATCCTTAAAAAAGTATTGCAAGAATGGGATCTGGACCTCGATCGAATGCTCGCGCCTGTGCGCGACCTCATCCTGGTCGATGATGCCCGGCGGCAGCATTTCAACAAAATCCATATCGACGTCGACTACGCCAAGCGGCGTCTCCCATGATTCCGTTGACAGTGCGATCGCGGAACCTTCCCATGTATGTTTCGGGCCGAGTAGTATGAACGTTGGCGCGCCCTCTATGGACGCATATACCCTGGAGGCGACGCCTCCTGAATATACGTAACCAGCGTGCGGGACAACTACGCCTGGTGCTTTTAGCTTCGGCGTCGCCGTTTTTGGAGCGAGCTTCTCAATTAGATCATGAAGCTCCTCCTTCTTACCCGGGTAGAACATTCCCGCTACTGCCGGCCTTCTCATAATGACCCGTTTATATCTCGGACTCGAATTCGCTTACGGTATAGCTGAAACCCTGATCGCCACGCTCTTTGACGATCTCTCTTGCGAGCAGCCAGTAAACAAGTGCCAGTGCTTTGCGGCCCTTGTTGTTGGTCGGGATCACTAGATCAATATCCATTGTCATGTTGTTCGTGTCGCACATGGCGATCACTGGCACGCCGATCGCGATCGCTTCGGATACTGCCTGTGCGTCTCCGATCGGGTCAGTAACTACCACGACGTCCGGCTCTGTGAAGAACATATAGTCCGGATTCGTTAAGGAGCCGGGGATGAACCTGCCGACGATCTCCTTTGCGCCAATTGCCTTGGCGAACATCTCTGCCGGGTGCTGTCCGTATTGACGGGCACAAACCACCAGCACGTTAGAGGCCTGGTAGCGTGCGAGGAACTTTGCACAGGCGCGTATGCGCTCGTCGGTGCTCTGCACGTCTAACACATATAGACCGTCATTCCGTACCCTGTAGATGAAACGCTTCATGTCCTCGGTCTTTTGCTGCGTGCCGATGTGCACGCCCGCGGCAAGGTATTCATCCATCGGTATTAATGACTGGTAGTTCTCGTCTCTTATTTCTCTTACTTCACCTTTATCTGCCATTTTTGAAATCTCCTGTGTATTTTTATGAGTATCTAAATCTCGAAAAGGACTCAGGGCAGGTTCTCTGTCATCCTGTCGCTGCCTATGTCCTCTCCTATCCGTATTAGCTCGTTCAGCTTAGCGATGCGCTCGCCGCCTACGATGCCCGTCTTCAGGAGCTCGCAGCCGAACGCAACGGCCAGGTGCGCGATCGTATTATCCGTCGACTCGCCACTCCTGTGCGACATTACAGTCGAGTATCCGTATTTTTTCGCCAGCGTGATCGCGTTGTACGTGTCGGTGACCGTTCCGATCTGGTTAGGCTTGATCAATACTGCGTTCGCGGAGAACTTCTCGATGCCTTCTTCGATCCTCTTGACGTTCGTCACGAACAGGTCATCGCCGCAAATGATGCAGCGGTCGCCTACTTTCTCGGTCAATTCTGCAAATCCGTCAAAGTCATTTTCTTCAAGCGGGTCTTCCACATAGTACAGGTTGTACTTGTCTACAAGGCTCGCGATGTATTCTATCTGCTGCTTTGCGGTCCTCTTGGCGTCCTTATAAACATATTTTTTAGTTTTAGCGTCCCATAGTTCTGAGGCCGCTACGTCAAGGCCAAACCGTACTTCAAAGCCCAGCTCGTCCGTGATAGCTTTTACGGCTTGATCGACAACCTCGAAAGCCATCGAGTCCTTTACCTGTGGCGCCCATCCGCCTTCGTCGCCCTTGCCGCAAAAGACGCCCTTCTCAGTCAAAAGTTTCTTGACCTTCTTGTGAACGAGCGTGTTCGCGTATACGGCTTCGTCGATGGTGGAAGCGCCTATTGCCGAGACCAGGAATTCCTGGATATCGGTAGCGCCCACAGCATGTGCTCCGCCGCCAAGTGTGTTCCCTATCGGGAAAGGTATCCGCTGGTAAGGCCCGCTCAAGTGCCTGTACAGTGGCATGTCGCACGCGTCCGCCTCTGCCTTGGCCGTAGCCATGGAGATAGCGACCGACGTGTTGCCGCCAATATTGCTAAAGTTGTCCGTGCCGTCAATATCGTGAAGGAGCGCGTCCACAAATGTTTGATCGGTGGCATCCGCGCCGATGAGCCGCTCACACAAGTCAGACTCGATCTTCGCGATCGCGTCGTCTACCGGTATGGCCACTGCCTCATACGTGCCGGTTGATGCTCCGGCCGGCGCTGCTGCGCGCCCAAAGCCGCCTTCTACGTAGACATCTACCTCGATGGTCGGGTTGCCCCGGCTATCGAAAATTCTCCTAGCCAAAACGTCTTCTATTAACAAATCGAATCCTCCCAAACGATATTGTGCACGTCGGACAAAAAGCCTTAGGAAACTTTAACGTCTCGCCTCGTGGATTTGTTTATTTTCTTTACGGTTATCGGTATGAGGTCACGATCTAGTTCGATCATGGCAACATCAATCGGCTCGACCGTGTTCACGTCCTTCGCCAGGACCGGCGCTCCCATTGAGATCTGGAGAGCTCTGGCCCCGATGATGCGTGCACGCTCATAGCGCGTATACCGTTTTTTTATGATCTGGTTAACGTTTGCTTCCTTAGCGCTCAAATAGACACCCCGCGGTGATAAACATGTAAATTATTAGTATTAGGGTTCGCGTCGGCCTGACGAAAATAGTCGCGGATATGGCCAACGATGAATGCTAAACTCATTTACGTTTCGATTACGCGTTCTTTTCCCAAGAATCCCCTTGAGAGGTCATATGCTATACAGATAAAGATAAATGGTGGGATCGCTGAGATTTGAACTCAGGTTTCCGCGTCCCGAACGCGAAAGGATGGACCAGGCTACCCCACGATCCCATTGCGTATCTTTATTACTGGTATGGTGCTAGTACGTCGACCAGTTCAACGTGCGATATCAGCATGCGCCTGCAGCAATATCGGTCGACCCCAAGATCATCGAGAATGTCTCCGACCTTGAGTTGCTCACCCTTTGGCAGGTTCTTCTTACGCTCGTCTACGCGGGCTCTATATTCTTCCCACACATTCGAGACGACTTTGCCACAGGTGAAACATCTTACGGGTATCATTTATTGTATGCTCCGGATCTGATTTCGTGTATCAAGTTTGAATCGCTTCAAACTTAATGCCCGCTGCCCCTTTTGTGCGTCTAAAGGATTTATAGTTTACCTTTTGATACACATTAAGGGCAGTGGCATCAAGGCTGACAGGTGTCGGCCCTGATGATGCTTTCAATTTAACGGTACGACTTCTGATATTTGGCCCTTGCGCCGGGTCCGCCGTACTTCTTGGTCTCTTTCTGCCTGATATCGTTGACCAGCAGACTGCGGTCGTGGCTCACGTATGCGTCACGAAGCGTCATGTCGTTGGTCCAGTTGATGATACCGCGGGCAATGGCGCATCTTGCAGCCTCTGCCTGGCCCATCATTCCGCCTCCGCGGACGTCAACATCGATATCCAGAGAGTTTGAGACATCATTGCCGGCTATGATCAGCGGCTCTGAGATCTTAAATCTGACTAATTCGGGCTGTATAAGAGCTACAGGGATCTTGTTGACCCTGATCTTACCAGTTCCCTTACGGACTACTGCTCTAGCGGTCGCCGTCTTCCTCTTTCCACTGGTGGTTATAACTTTTACCATGGTATCACCTTAGAACTTCTTTGAGCCTAACCGCTCGGAAAGCTCGCCGAGCTCCAAGTACCTGAAGGAGCTAAGACGGTCTACACTTGCCTTCTCCAGCGTCGATGCCTCTTTTCCGACAAACTCAGTCGGGGTGCCGATGTAGACCTTAAGTCTTGACATCGCATCCTTTCCGCGCTGAGTCTTGTAAGGCACCATGCCCCTGACGGTCCTCTTGAGGATTGCGTCCGGTCTCTTGGGGAAGTACGGGCCCTTTTCTCGGGTTCCGCGGACTACAGTCTGAGTGTATTCAGTGATCTGGTTCAGCTTGGAACCGGAGAGAATTGCCTTCTCTGCGTTGATGATCGTGATCTCTTCGCCCTCTAAAAGTTTCTTGGCGCAGATACTTGCAAGCCTACCGACAATTAATCCCTGTGCGTTTAATAACATATCAAAGATCTCCTTATTTGATGATGCGGACTCCTTTGCCCGCGGGGGTTGTCTGCATAAGCTGCTCGATAGAAATGCACTTGCCGTTTGCGGCAGTGATGAGCTCTTCTGCGGTCAGGCTAAAGTTCAGCGCCGCCACCGTTACCGGGTGGTCGATGACGCCCGTGCCCAGTACTTTACCGGGGACTAAGACGATCTCGTTCTCTTTCGTGTAGCGGTTTAACTTGCTCACGTTTACCTGCGCGTAATGCCTGTCCGGCTTCTCCAGCCTGAATGCGATGTCACGCCAGAACCCGACGTTCTGGTCCCTTGACTTCGCCTTGAGGTCGAAGATGAGCTTCAACAGTCTTGGGTTAGTCTTCTTAATGCTTTTCATACTGAATCCTCCGTAAGGCCTTTCGGCCTGACTCACGCACAAAATGCGTTCGGGCGTTGCCCCTGCGCCGGACTGTTTAACAGTCCTACGGTTTGATGTTGCATACTGATGATGCGAGACCTTAAAGGACATTGTAGCATATGAACCTTTCGGTTAAGAAAGACACGAAGCTACCGTGAGACACGGCTTTTAGCAAGTAAAACACATCATATGCATCATACATATAAACCGCATATGATCACAAAAATGTTTAGCTTATGCCTTCGATGGCCGCGTATATAAAACGGAATTGGTTTTTCAATACGAAGGCACGAAGAACATCAAGACCACAAAGAAGGTTTAGTATAGGCCTCCCGCGGCTATGCGACAAATTAAATTATATATTTCATCCTTATTAGCAAGCTTAGCGCGGATCACATAGCTGCCGGAGACTTACCCAAAGTAGTATGAATTATTGAAGATGCCCAGCCCTGGATCTGTGCCCACCTGTGCGGAAGTATACCCTAGCCCCAGGCCCAGGGGGAACCCGAATCCACCGACCTGGAACTTATCGCTCTCGGTACTGAATTCGAATGATACGCTCTCCGAATATTTAACATTGGACTTTTGGTCTGAGATCGTGGGGAAACTAACACCGACCGAGCCAACTCCGAAGCCGGGAAAGCCGATGAAGGTGTTTTCCAGGTTTGCCTCATAATTAAGGTCTTTTGAATAGGATGTGTCCGATGCGGAATGATCCGCATTTGTCACCCCAAAGGTTACACCCAGGTTACCGCCGTTCAGGCCGAAATATGCCGAGTTACCGCCGAGGATCGGTGACGTCGACTGTGACTCTATGCCATAGGTCGTGCCCAGCTGCGGAAGTGTATAGCCTTCGCTATAATATGAAAAGCCCTGTCCTGGCACACATGCGGCGCTGGCGTACGGCTCCGCTATGCCCATGGGGAAACCATACAGGTTCATGTCACCGAATTGTGTGTCAGCCATTGCTACCTGACAGCAGAAGAGCGCCAGTATACAAAATATTAGAATGGCGCACAGGTCGTACCTCACCATACAACACCCGCCCAAATACAAGTAAAGTTAGACCAGGCCACATAAATATATTGCCAGAGAAAGTAACGATAATAAGGCCTTATAAAAATATTTATCGTGCTTATGGCGTTATATAGCTAAAATAGCCATAATTTATCGTTATTATTAAGAACTATTGAAAAGTAAGCGTATATTTACCTGGATAATACGAAAAAAAAACTAATAACCATCAACGAACGAAGGAGGGATTTCCCTCCATAGTTCGTCAATCGTTTGTATGATAGATTTCCCAACCTACATTTTAGTGTATGTACACTTTAGGTATACATCAGGCTCAGGCCATGGTTGAGCCCATGCTGCCCATGCCCATGCTGCCCATGCCCATGCCGCCCATGTTCATGCCGCCAAGGCCCATGCCCATGCCGCCCATGCCCATGCCGCCCATGTTCATGCCGCCAAGGCCCATGCCCATGCTGCCCATGCCCATGCCCATGCCGCCAAGGCCCATGCCGCCCATGCCCATGCCCTTACCCATGCTCATGGGGGCTGCGTTAGCCATGCCCTTGCCCATATCGTTGGGGGCTGCATTGGCTACGGGGATTCCCTTGCCTTCACCAATTGGTCCACCTACTGGGGGTATGCCACCGGCACATCCTCCGGCACATCCCATCGGTACTGTATAGCACTGCGGGATAAAGGACGTAACTGGCACCGCGGACTGTACCGGCACGGTTACCGGGACCGTCGTAGACGTCAAAGCCGGCCTAACGAATGGGACCGGGATCTGCTGCGGGACAACTACTGCCCTTGGGACACACACTGTAGTCACATCGCCTACGGGCACCGTTATGGGTACCTGTACGCAGCTTGTCGCTGGCACGCATACCGGCACCGCTTGGGTGACCGGGACGTTGCACGAAATGGTTGCTACACAATCCTGGGGCGCTCCATATGCTACAGGTCCGCAGCCGCCACAGCCGCCGCAGCCACCGCCGCATCCCCCTAATCCACATCCCCCTAATCCGCACTGTGCGAATGCGGGTGACGTAACCAATATGGTAGCCAGTATACATAGTACGGCCACCGTTACTTTAGTTGCCATTTTCATAACTACACCTCCGAAACTGCAGATTAATTTCTAGTTACACAAGATAAATAAATTAGTATATAAAAATACGATTTGTAACCGTTTTAAGGTGGTTTAACGCATTCAGAGTATTATTCATGGCTAATAATTAGAAAGAGATAATATATTAGACAATGCCTTACAAATGGGCTAATTTTGCGCTTGTAACTTAAAAATACCCCATAAATCAATTGCGATAGCTCATTTGCAAGTAAAATGCCTTATGTTTATAAAATAAATCCTGAATTGATGATTGATGCGTCACTAAATGCATGATCCGGTGCATAACCACATAGTGTACTATAGTCGGACCATATTAAAGCTATAAGGCCATTTGCCGTATGCCATTCTTAAAAAGTGGATGAGCTTAATGCGTTAGATCGCAGGGAAGCCCATTCCGGAAAATGGAAGCACCGCGGCAACATTATCTATAGCCATATTATTATCCCAGGTCTTGTCGAAGTGAGTCGTCGTAAGGCCCTGCTGCGCCAGTGGAATGCCCCATTGTGAGCCGTCAAAGCTAGCCCCATGTACCTCATCCAGGCTAACCCCCAGAGTACTGCTCAGTCCCCCGGTGGTCACTGCACCTATGCCACCATAGCCATATGGGTAGCCTGCGACCGTATTCAGGTCATAGCCTACGCCCCAGTTCACCCCGAGATCCATATTGGCAAGACCGAATGCCGAGCTATCACCGGCTGTTATGCCCTTGCCCAGGTTGACATCGATCGAGCCACCCAGGGTATGACTGAGCGGTATGCTTGTGCCGATAAATGTCGCGCTCGCAGGCAAAGCGAACGCTAGCCAGATGGCAATGGCCAATAAAAAGACCACTCCTTTAATCTTACTCATATCTACCCTCCTCAATAATATGTATATTTTTATTTATTGATCTTAAATATATTAGTAATACAATAAGCGAATATAGTTACAGAATAATCGTAAAAGCGTACTCGGAGTATCTCAATATGTTAACATAGTGTAAAAGACTAGAATTGTATCAAAATGAATAAAACGCTTATGAAAAGTACGGATCAAGCATTTTTCTGAGGAGTAATGTCCTTCGCTATCCCGAAGACCTTTTCATGTTCGCCCGCAACGACTTCGGCCGAGATCATTAATTGTCGTACAGCCCCGTCAGGCCTTACGATACGGCAACTAAAAGATACTTGCACTTCATCGGAGATGAGACGATTAACATTCGACTCGAAAATACGCACGTCTTCGGGGTGTATATGCATCGATATCGCCGGGTCCGCCGCCTGAGCTTCGGGACTTCCGCTAGCGCCTATGAGAGACATCATTTCGCGTGAACGCGAGATCACATCCGACTTAATGTCCAGCTCCCAGCTGCCGATATGAGATAGGCGCTGCATGCGGTCGAGCTTTGCCTGGTTTTCCGATAATGTATGCTCCATCTTATCCAGGTCATCTTTAATGGCTTCAGAAGCCTTAAGCCTGGCCCGCAGGTCCGCAGCCTGAGATTTAAGCATGTCAGTGTATGAGCCTGATTCTTTTACCAGGTACTCCATCCGCTCATGCTGTGTCTGTACCTGCCATGTGCTCATCTCGGACTTGACAACCTCTTCCGCAAGCCGTACAACTTGCTTGCGCAATTGGTATATTTCGACGGCCAGCTCTTCCCTGGTCATCGCGATCAGTTCACTATCTGGAGGTAGATCAACCGGCTGGTCATACATCGTATCTTCGTTCATAAGCGATATAATCTGTAGTTCAACTGAATAATATAAGTTGGATAATACTTAACGTTAATTGTGTGGTCTATTAAAACGATACCTCCGAACTTATAAAAAGATGGTGATTTCGGGGCTATAAGTATATACTTGTAAGATGACCGACTGGTTTTACAATGCATATGCCTACTAAAATGACCAGGATCCCGAGGGAATAACCAAATGAAGAAGACATAGTATATCCGTGTTATTTTTGTCATTAGATATGTGACGTCTTTTAGTATTCGTAACAATATGCTGGAACCAGGTATCTCGAAGAGACCATATTTCAAAAACCCCAATACAAAAATAAAAGGACCTCAAATAAAAAATTCTCTTATCATCAAAAAATAAGTAGTAGGCGTTATACGCCTACCAATATTCAGCCACATCTTTTCTGTAGCTTGTCGCGTTGGTGATATACCATTATTATCGGCTTTACCACCAGCCGCCCCAGCCGCCCCATCCGAGGCCGCCAAGACCGCATCCGCCGCATCCGCCGCAGCCACCGCATCCGCCCCAGCCGCCCCATCCGAGACCGCCAAGACCCCAGCCGCCCCAGCCGAGACCGCCAAGACCGCCCCAACCGCCCCATCCACCAAACCAGGCGGACGCGACGGGTAGTGCCAAGACTAGTGCAGCCAGCGCGAGAACGGCGAATACTGCTAATTTCCTAATGTCCATAGAATTCCCCCTACACATGTAGAGAATTTAGACTATGATAAATAAATTATTATTTATAATAATCGAAAAAACACACGTTGCCAAAATATTCAAGGTACAAAACACTAAATTTACGATTTATTTTATTTTTCAAGTTATCCGGTGCCCTTATTACACGTTTCGGTCCGTTTTGTAGACGTTTTTCCCTTAAAAGGCTCAGAAATGTGCGATTGTAGATGTCGCCTATTAAAACTAATAAAATATTGATTCGTTGACAATCGCTTTTCAAATAGACATGATCCTTTTAAGATTACGTATTTTATTATATGGTTTATTTTGTATTGTGATATCAAGAACAAAGTAAAAAATACTCTCAGGCATAACCAACATCATATATAGCTGAAAATATGGCAAGATGTTCGCCGCAAAAAGCCATATTTTTATTCGATAAAACTGGTGTGCAGACTATTACAATAGAGATGTTATATTGATCGAATTGTGGATATGATAAAATCGAGTAAGACGCCTATAAGTTCACATTTGTCAGATGGATTAAAAAAATCCGCGGCGGCCCATATTCGGATGTGCGGCTACAAATAGGCCCTCATTGATGCATACGGGCTATAATACCAGCTAGTTTTTTATAAAACCCTTGGATATTTTCTCCTTTCTAAAATAATATGACCGATATATCTCCATTGTATATAGCCTAATGTCGATCTATAAATCCAATATGATCGAGAACAGATTATGAAGCAATGGGCGACATTGTCATGCAATAGATCATTTTGCAGAAGCTGGTATCTGCAGTTAAAATATTGAAAAAATAGAATAAAGGGGAAATGTTGTTTCCCCTGTTTGTGCTTTTTGGCGTACGCCGTACTTATTTATGCAGTATTTACAGCTATTATACGCACGATGGGGTCAGGCCGATGCGGAAGTTGCCGATCGAGAACGGGAACCCAAAGCCATGCGCACCAAAGTACAACGGTAAGCTCCTCGTGCAGCTCTGCACGCCGAAAGCCCATGGAGATACATCCCAGCCGAGAACCGGAGCACATCCAAGCGGGCTACCCAGAATGAACGGCAGGCTTGCTAAGCACGATGGGGTCAGGCCGATGCGGAAGTTGCCGATCGAGAACGGGAACCCAAAGCCATGCGCACCAAAGTACAACGGTAAGCTCCTCGTGCAGCTCTGCACGCCGAAAGCCCATGGAGATACATCCCAGCCGAGAACCGGAGCACATCCAAGCGGGCTACCCAGAATGAACGGCAGGCCCTGGCAGCATCCTAAGAAACCCGGACTGAATGGGAATCCGCCGCATCCGCCGAAGCACGGGCTGAAATGACCCCAGTTCATCAGGCCGAATGGCGAGAAGCCACCGCCGATGCCCCAGTTAAACGGGAAGCATCCTACACCGTATGGCGCGAATCCCCAGTTAAACGGGAACCCAAAGCCACCGAACGCTCCGAAGCCTGCTGCGGGCGCAGCAATGCCTCCAATTCCTGCACCTAGAGCTGGTATTGCTCCGGCTCCGATGCCAGTCTTTGAAAGTCCTGAGTTTGCTATAGATTTATCGCCGACTCCAGTCGCGACTTTTCCTACACTATCTGCAAGTGATGCCGGTATGATGAACGCGAGGATCATTACGACCAGCATCGATAGTACGGCTAATTTCTTTAAGGTACTCATACAATCCCCCCTACTTGACAATCATAAAGTATAGGAAACGATAATAAATATATTATTATAATATAAAACGAATTCAAGCCACTTTCGATTCTTATTTCACATTAATCGATAAAAAAACCCTAGTCATTTTATGGAGTATTGTGCATTGGCGTTGAGTACTAGCCGGATACGAATCCCGGATAAAGCCTCCGCTCTCGTGCACTAAAATCCCTCAGGATTATAAAGCAGTATCAAGCGGCTCAAAAGACAAAAAGTGATGGTGATTTGTGCGAAGGCGGCTTTCCTGTGCCGCCTGATCGTCCCATGCACTTACAGTAATCCCATGCTCGGGACAGGGGAGCCACCCATACTAAACCACGGATATGCGAACGTGCTGTCAGCGGTCTGGTCCATCGTGGCCAGCTTCAGGGCTGTCTGGTCCTGGTTTCCTGTCTGCAGGATCGTCGGGAATGCCGAACCCAGGATGCCGCTGGTCGTGCTCGTAGTCGGGAACGAAACCGCCGAAGACTGGACATCGGCTGCATTAGCGAACTCCATGTCCGACGAGCTCAGCGTCTGGTGTTGTAATAGAACGGGAAAGCCCCATGACATCGGTACAAGACTCGCCACTGACGTAGAAGTAAGCATCAGGATCGCCATTACCGCTAAGGCTAAAGTAATTATTTTTCTCAACATATCATCTACCCTCCTCTTAATTATGGATATATATTGCGTTGATTAATATATTAGTATATAAAAAAACGAATATTCGCCTGCAACAGGCCGGTAAACACAATGTCCAGTAGAGTAAAAGAATAAGATAGCGCGTCTGTGGCCAGTCCCGCTAGGGGTGGCCAGATCATAAGAACCCCATGGATGGGACGGGCGAGAAGCCGATACTTAGCCATGGATATGAGAATTGTGCGCTCTGCTCCTGGTGCGAGAACTTGATCACGCCGGCCATACTGGTCTGATTGGAGATCTGCGTGATCGTCGGGAAGGACGAGTCGATCATACTTGAGCCGGATGACGTCGGGAATGATACGGATGATAATTGAAAATTTGTATTAAGACCGAAATCTTGCTCGAAATTTGATAATGAACTGTTCTGCGTGAACATCGGGAAACCCCATGACATGGGGACCAGGTCCGCATAAGCGGGCATCGATAATAACCCGATGACTGACACTGACAATAATATGAGCTTGATCTTGTTCACCATAAGGACTACCCTCCTCTCCTAAGGATTATTTTACCCGGTCATTGATTAATATGTTAGCGTATATAAAAACGAATAAATCCGAGTATTATCCAAATAAATGCAATATGACCGATTAAACTATACTGATACGGCCAGGTCAGTAAACATATGTTGTCCGGGACTTATCATTTCTTAAAAAAAGGGAGGCATGAATGCCTCATATTCTCAGACCGTTAACAACACGTGAAGCCGCCGCAGGGGCTTCCGCCTACTGAAACGAACGGGTAGCCGACCGCATCGAACTCATTTGTCTGAGAGAACTCCGTGTGGCTCACAGATTGCGTTTGCAGTGTTGTCTGGTGGATCGACGGGAATGCGCATCCGCAGCCAAAGTCGATACTGGTATCCTGGAAATTCGTCGCGTCGGCAATATCCTGTACGAAACCCGTGGCCGATGCGCTGTGCACGATGGTCGGGAACCCCCATGAGACCGGGCTTAGCTGAGCCCACACCGGTGAAGTCGCCAAACATACCGCGAGAACTAGCGTTAATGCTAGAATAGATTTTCTTATCACATTTACCATCCCCCTAAATAACCATTGTTTATCTATACCGAGCCTTAATTAAAACATTAGTGAGCTAAAACGCAATAATATTGCTATTAAGGCTTAATTCGGACATCCTGGCGACCCGGAATGCTTAAAAAATTGCCGTCACGCTACGATAAGAAAGCCGGAATATAAGAGTAAATGTATAAAAAATCAGACGTCCCACGCCGCCATCTTCCATCAGAACCCGAAGCCGAAACCTGGCAATGGTACAGGCCCGACACCGACGAATGGGTACGCGAATTGCGCAAGCTCGCTGGTCTGTGCGAAGTCAGTGTGTGCTACAGTCTGTGCCTGATCGATGTTCTGCGTGATCGTCGGGAAACCCAGGCTGACCGGACCAAATGACGTCGTACCGATCGTATCGGACGGCACAGGGAAATTCACGCTGGCAGTCTCATCGTCTAACGCTTGTGCCGTATCCTGGTTAAATGCCGTTGTCGTGCCATTCTGGACGATCACGGGAAAACCGAAGGATGTCGGAACAAGGCTTGCTCCGGCGGTCGCGCTTAGTAGAGCTAACCCTAATATAACCGCTATAGCCGGTCTTATCCATAATCTCATAACTTACCCTCCTCAATAGTTCATACGCCATATACAATAGCATATAGCGCATTTACAATTGATAATTAACAATTGTTAATTAATACATTCCCAATAGTTAACGCGGATAACTGTAATGGGCATTTAATAAAAAGCATACAAGGCCGCGCATGCGTATCTGGCCAGGCTATTTTTAGATCCCTTTGTGTTTAATAAGACTATAGGGCGGAAGGATGCCCTTCCGCCTCAATATCTTAGAACCCGAAGCCGAAGCCGGGCAATGCTGCTGCGCCGACACCCACGAATGGGTACGCGAACTCTGAGAACTCACTGGTCTGAGAAAAGTCCGTGTGCGTTGCGGATTGCGTCTGCAACGAAGTCTGGCTGATCGACGGGAACGCAAGGCTTACCGCACCGAACGGGACTGCCCCCGCTGAAGCGGTCGGAAAGTTAATGTCCACGTTCTGATAGTTCAATGCGTTCGCAGTATCCTGCGAAAATGCAGTGGTCGATCCGGTCTGCACGATGGTCGGAAAGCCGAACGAGGTCGGCACGAGCTGCGCATATGCTGGTACGATTACCGGCGCGATCAGCAAAGCCATCGCTACTACTAAAACTAAGATTGTTCTCCTCACCATATATCCACCCTCCTTTGATCAATGATATTCGGGATGACGATTAAAAAGTTATGATAAATAAAAGCAGACTAATAGCGGTCCATACCAATTAAATGCAGACCTGTAGCTTGTGCTTGTGGGCTATTTCCCGATATATCAGGGCCTATGTGATCATAGCCAGAATCCGGGTATCCCACTTACACCTACACCGACCGCCGGATAGGCATAGGAGACGAATTGCGAGTTCTGCGCAAAGTGACTGGTCACCGCCGTTTGGCCTTGTATGGCGGACTGTGTAAGCATGGGAAAAGCCACGCCCGATGCCGCAGCCCCATTACTACAGCCGAAAACCGGGAAGTTCACATTGGCTGACTCGACATCAAATGCGTGCACGTTCGCCTCGTTTATCGCAGTGGTCGTGCCACTCATGGCCATTACGGGAAAGCCGAATGACATGGGTGACAGGCTTGCCTGAGCTGGCAATGTAACGGCCATAGCCGCCACGAATAGCAGTACGTGAATAAAAACACCCGCTTTCCTCATACGATACCTTCACTTCCTAATAGGATATTACCTAAGCGTCGATTAATAGATTATGGGATAAGAAAGCGAATAATCGGTAAAAAATCACTGAATAAATACAGCAATTCAGCTACTGAATAGCATGAGACCGCATCAAAATTAAAAAAATGGGAGGAAGGTGCCTCCCATCACAAACCTTTGTTCTTTGCGCTTAGTCTATCCGTTTAGAACCCGAATCCGAAGCCCGGCAGGGAGACGCATCCGACACCGACGAATGGATATGCGAACTCTGCGTTCTCAGTCGTCTGGGCGAAGTCAGTGTGCGTGACATCCTGGGTCTGCACTACATTCTGCGTGATCGACGGGAAAGCGAGGTTCACAGCGCCGAAAGGTAAGACACCTTCAGTGCTTGTCGGGAAGTTAATCGCCGTTGCTTCTAGGTCTGTTGCAGCTGCCGTGTCCTGGTTAAATGCGGTGGTGGTACCACTCTGTACGATCACCGGGAAACCGAATGATGTTGGAACAAGGCTCGCATAAGCGGGTAAAATAAAGGCCGCAAGGGCCAGTGCCAGCACAACCAGAGTCCCAATAGTTCTCATCTTACTCATATAATACCCTCCTCAATTATTAAAAGAAGATATCGTTAGCGTCAATTAAAAAGTTGTTATATGAAAAAACGAATAATGTTGGTTTTTAAGCATATAAACACAGATTTCAATTCATTGGTTAAGTACAGCATAGGCCATGCCGCCGAACAACTACCCCAACGCCATTTTATTACGTATAAAATTAGATTTCAATTCATTGGTTAAGTACAGCATAAGCCATGCAGCCGAACAACTACCCTAACGCCATTTTATTACGTATAAAATTAGATTTCAATTCATTTGTTAAGTACAGTATAAGATATGTTGCCGAACAGCTACCCTTACGTAATTTAATAACGTCGTGATCATAAATGATCTTCAAGATCATTGAAAAAAGAAATCCTATAAAAATTTAAAAGGCAGGAGCATTAGAACTCCCACCATTATTCTTTTAGCTATTTAGTTTAGAACCCGAATCCGAAGCCCGGCAGGGAGACGCATCCGACACCGACGAATGGATATGCGAACTCTGCGTTCTCAGTCGTCTGGGCGAAGTCAGTGTGCGTGACATCCTGGGTCTGCACTACATTCTGCGTGATCGACGGGAAAGCGAGGTTCACAGATCCGAAAGGTAAGGAACCTTCTGTACCGGTCGGGAAGCTAATGTTCGTTGCTTCCAGGTCAGTTGCTGCAGCCGTATCCTGGTTAAATGCAGTTGTCGTGCCGTTCTGGACGATCACCGGGAAACCGAATGATGTCGGAACAAGGCTTGCGTAGGCAGGCATGGTCATGGCCACTATAGCCACGGCCAGCAGAACTATCAGTCCATTTCTTAATACACTCATAATTACCCTCCTCAGTTATTAGAAGATGATATCGTTAGCGTTGATTAAAACATTATTATTTAAAAAAACGAATATTGTTGGGTTTAACTGGAGATAACACAGATAGTGTCTGCACAGGTTTTTTAGCCAAAGAATTTATACAACTAGCGTTTATGATACAAAGTTGGTTTATACATTTTCCCATAGCGTAACACGATTCGAATTGTGTTATCTACAGGCTCACTCTCACTAAATAAGCAGTTTTATACGAAAAAATAGACCGGATAGACTAATCGAAACTACGGCGATTCACTGTGGTTCAAAAATAGCGCCCGGGCCATCATCAGAGGCTATCCGTATACATAGCCAGGTCAGCATCGGCGACTCAGGAGCGTACGGCATAGTTATTGTACGAACATCTTAATAATATAGACCTGGGAACAGGTAGTCAGGGTCATCAGACATCCCGGTTCAGAGGCGATTATCAAGTTAAAGAAGCATAATGAAGATAAACTTATTATTTATGAGTGCTTAAGATTGTTAGCTATTAGATCATGATCAACAACACACTTGTTTATATACTGTAAATGCTTGTTATAGTGGAGTATATGAAGAAGTTAGAGAGGTTATGCCTATGAGTACTGCTGATAAAGCGAAGAAGACAATCAAGATCCAGAATGTCGTTGCGTCCACGGCCATCGGAACAGAGATCGATTTGAAGGCACTGACACTCTCCATGGAAGGCGCAGATTACGATCCGGAACAGTTCCCCGGGCTAGTATACAGGACGAAGGACCCCAAGGCGGCAGCCCTTATATTCAGGAGTGGCAAGATCGTCTGCACTGGCTCGAAGAGTGTTGAGGACGTCGGTAAAGCCCTGAAAAAAGTGTTCAAAAATATGGAGAGTATTGGCATCAAGGTAATGTCGAACCCGGAGATCACGGTTCAGAATATCGTCGCATCGGCCGACCTCGGCTCAGTGCTTAACCTGAACGCGATCGCCATCGGCCTCGGGCTCGAAAACATTGAGTATGAGCCCGAACAGTTCCCCGGCCTTGTGTACAGGCTGGACGTCCCCAAGGTAGTCGTATTAATATTCGGCAGCGGAAAGATCGTCGTTACTGGCGGTAAAAAACCCAAGGATGCCGATGACGCCGTCGACCGTCTCGTCAAAGAATTAGAGGGCTGCGCCTTACTATAAGATTGCGCAACTTTTTAATAGAAATATCAGTTATTTCAACTATTTTTATTTCATGATAGTTTTTACTTTTTACAAGTTTATTGGCGACTGCATGTATTCTCGTAAAATTCGCTATTTTTGGACCAGGCTCAGCCGCCCGCTCTTGGTCTCGCTGACTACGCCGCTTTTTATCATCTTATCCAGAAGCTTATTCGCCTCATCACGGCTTATCTGACCTGCGACGAGCCGCACGAGATTTTCACGCATCCGTGCCCCATCCTGAAGCGTATTCAGTATGAGCCTTTCAGGCGAATCCTGGACGAACACCCCTGAAGCACGTTTCAAGGGCTCTATCATAGGTAATATCGGCTCCACCCTGGGAAGAATAGGCACTATTTTAATTTCATCAGGAGTCTTCTCGACAGTTATCGGCAGGAAGACCATGTCCCAGCCGTCCACCTGCTCAACACGAAGTTGCCCAAGCTGACGCATCTCGGTGATTAATGAACGCACAGTTTCGCTGTTTGAGCCCGGGAACATCCGTATCAGCGCTGACTGTCGTACTCCACCTTTCGCAAGTTTTTTGAGAATTCCAGCACGGAGGTTGTCACGTTGCTGAGTGGTCTTCTTAGATACATTCATAATTGATGGTGTAATTTGTCTACCCCTGCATTTCTAACTTTTCATCATTCTTCAACATCGAGGAAGTTATTCGAGTCTACTTTGTATAAAAGATTCTTTCATGGCCTGTTAATTCTGGTCATGGACAACTGGTTATAATGCTACTTATTGTATAATATCTCTTTTCATTTCCATCGCCCTCAATAAAAAGTAGAAACGATCTCCAGGATCAATAATCCGGTTTTCATTAAAAAGATAGGACAATATAATATCGGCTATAGCCCGTTAAAGAAATTGGCCCCATTGAAAATTGACGTAAGCGGGGATATTCCGGAAGATATGCCCAATGAATTAAACATGTCCATGTTCCCGATACCGGATGGCGCCGTAGTGAAACCAGTGGATGAAAGCCCCTGGCCATCGCTGAGTGTCGGGAAATCAACATTGATTGACTCCAGGTCCGTAGCACTGGCCGTGTCCTGGTTGAATGCAGTTGTAGTGCCCGTTTGTGCGATCACCGGAAAACCGAACGATGTCGAGATCAGGCTGGCGTATGAAACTGCGATGGTCGCTCCGATGGCCGCGACCAGGATCAATGATATACATAATGCCCTCAATTTACCCATATTTAACCCTCTCCTCAAGTCCACGTAACGCATGCGGCAATAAAAGTGTTATTAGCGTTTGAAGTGGGGAAATGGTCAGGGCCTCAATAAAACAACGGCATACATTACGGTCATTATATATTTCGCCAGGCTGCCCCGATGCAGCAGGCAAGAGTTTTATGCTGGATCGATGATAAATTGTAACTATCAATACAGATTGCGATAGTCCTATCATTGAAAATAATAGCATGAATTAGCATATATTCGGGGTTTATTGTACGATACGGGTGATATGCACCATATCATAAGATTAATATTATACCTAGACCCGGTGACTATGACGGTAATAAATCAATCCGGGAGTTGGGAGATAATGTCCTGGAACGATGATGATTTGATCGAGTATGTGATCGATAGTGAAGAGTTCAAGCGCGCCGAGAGCATCATTGATGTCCGCAGGGCAGTTCGAAGAAAGCTTAGAAAAAAGCTTATCGACCTGCATATTGATGACAGCACTAGCATAAGCGTACGAGAGGCCATCGTGAATAAGCACATGGAATGGATCACGCTGCGCATCCTGAAGGAGTTTGACGGCATTGTCATACTGCCCGAGTATTATGAAGATCTGGAGAGATCACAGTCCGTTTGGAGTAACACGCGTCTTGGGCGTAGCAGCAGCCTGGAAGAGCTGATACAGACCATTGATGCCGTAGAGACATCATGGCTGTGATACTCGCGTTTTAATCTTAACATGAAAAGAATAGCTTCTATTTTTTATTAATTCATATATTGTTTTATTGGCTGTCTATACGATAGTACTAAGATGATTGAAAGATAAACTCGAAATTAATGTATAGAAGCATCTTAGCTTTTGAAAACTCAATAAAAATAGTATGATATCAAAGTTGACTTTCATCAACTTTGATGATCTGATAAAGCTGTATTACTTAAACTTGTTCTTGCCTGCAGCTTGCCTTACGCCTTCGACCTTTGGCTTCTCGACCTTCGGGATGATCTCGTCGAGTGTCTGCGGGCCGTATGCGGTGACCTTCGCGTTGATCTGCACTAAGTCACTGCTGATCTCGTTGCCCCTTATAAGCTTCCTCTTTCTCATGCCTTCGGACTTCGCGTGGTACCCGGTGCCGTTCGCCACGAGTATTTTTCTGCGGGGCTGTCCCGGGAGGTCGCGCCTCATGGGTACGCCGTCTTTGTCGGAGCCGCCGGTGATCACTAGAGTATATCCGTTCAGCCCGGCCGATTCGCCTTCGATCTCTGAGCCGATTGGCCTGCCGATGAACTTGTTGATCTTAGGCCCGGTAACGTCTACGTTGTATGCCTTTCCGCTCTTCGGGTCTGAAACTACTAACTTGAAATCTGCCATTTCTAATTCTCCTCTGATGATAAAGTATTGTAAGTTCTGCCTGTCCCCGTACTATTGCACTACTCATATTAATAAACTACGGTGAATTTTTAGTATACAAGTGGAAGTAAGTCGGTACTTTAAACAATAATAGGGAAGTCATTATGCCGGGATAGATTTTACCGCCGAGTTTTTATCGAAATATAGTTTTAGTATCACGAGCTCGAAGTTCGCGATCGTGGCATACGCATTCAGGATGAATACGAGCGGGTCCTTGATGGCATAGCCATAGACAACAAAACAAAATGATCCCGACACCAGGATCGCCAGGTAGTATAGCGATATGTCTTTCGTATGTCTTGTGTTCAGGATCCTGTAGCATTGCGGAAGGAATGCAAGCGCCAACAGGATGCTTCCTGCAGAGCCTATAAGCGAAAATATGATCGAGACCATGATATGTTGCAGTGTTAGGCTCAAGCGTATAATACGCTTTCGGTATGGTTTTATGGCCGTGGGTGGCGTCGTCTTTTGTGTGGGACTTTTTCATGCGGGACTTTGTATTTTTCTCTTGAGTATTGTCTAAGGTGATCGATGTTACCCAGGTATGTGCCATCCAGGAGATATACCTGGGACTCTTCAAGCTGGACCGCATGTGACGTGAAGAGCGGGCCTAACAGATTATCATGCCAGGATTCGTTGAACGCGATACCGCCGCACAGTTCATTAAAAGCGGGAACAATGATCAGTTCCGGGTCTGACCAGCAGAACTCTTCAAGCTTGTAGTTCGTGGCGACGGCTTTTTCATCCAGTTTCGCGCGTATCCACGCCTGCCTGGTTATGGTATGCCCGACCACGTCGGTCAGCTTGATTGTCGGGTGATTGTGTGAGACGACCCAGTGCCTGGCCGATAATAGTGATGCGTCGGGCCAGGTATGGCCGTGAAAATAGGCGATGCCGTCTATGATGGCACCCCTTGCCGGGTGCAGGTTTATGTCCGGGTTCTTCGGTATGAGCACTTCGATACCGCCGTCGTGGTTGCCCGGGATGATGTCTATGATGGCCTGTTTAGCGAGCTCGTTTAAAAACATGGGGACCTCGTCGGATTCCTGGTACGAGGTGCGAGGCACGTTATGCTTGATATCGCCCAATAAAATGATACGATCGGGGCTGACTTCATCGATGTACGCTTTGACACGCGCCATACGCCCCGCTATCTGCGACGGAATGTTGATGCCGCTATAATAAAGGTCATATTCTATGCCGAGATGAATGTCGGCAATGACCAGGGACACGTCCTCGTTCCTGACGACAAGGGCCGGCGCGTCGAGCAATGGCTGAATGTCAAGGGACATTGAAAATGAAGCTCCTCACAATAATAGTAAAGGGCCAGTTATAAAAACTTGTTCGAGCACGCGCTGAGGTAAATATTATTATGCTATGGCAACAATAGGCCAGTAACAGGAAGTACATATCGTGTTCATCGGTATAGACCATGGGACCACAGGGATCCGTTTCGCGGACACAGAGGGCCGGTGGCTCGAGATCACCAGGCAGCAGGCCAGGGATATGACAAAGGAGCAGATCTTACAGGCTATGCTTTCGGCATTTAATGTAAAAGCACTTGATGTAGAGCTCGTAGCTGTCACGTATTCCATGGGCGACGGTATATCGAAGATCACCCCGATCGAAAAAGTAAAAAACCGCGGTATCATCAGTAGAGAGGGAGCAGGTGTCCACATCGGCGGCGGCACCAACGTTTATGATGCGATCGCCTCCTCAAAGATACCCGCAATAGTCGTACCGGGCATACACCGCCAAAACTACGGGCACCCTTGTTTTAAAGTCTACTCTCATGGCGCCAGCCCCGAGAAGCTTGGAATCGCCTATAACGCTTACCTTGACTCGTATGATAAGGACTTCATCGTCTCGGACATCAGTTCCAACACGGTGACCATGGGCATACAAAATGAAAAAATGCTCGGCGCGATCGATGCCTGTATCTTTGCGCCGGGCGTGCACCATGGCCCTCTTGATCTCGATGCGATCCGCGACGTGGATGCGGGCAAGATCACTGCGAACGACGCGTTCTCCACCGCTGGCGTCACGAAGTTGATACCGTACAAGAACCTGGCGCAATTGCTCGAGGCCGAGAAACAGAATGATAAGGATGCAGAGTGGGCATTCGATACGATCGCCATCTTTGCCGCCATGGAAGTGGCATCGTTCCTGATGCTCGTACCGGGAAGTGAGATCTATACAGCCGGTTCCGTAGGCTCGATGGACCGTGTGAAAGCAAAGATGGAGAGCCTGCTTAAAAAAGACATTCGCGTGCTCGGAAAATTATCGGCGGCAGTCGGGCTGGCACAGATCGCGCGCGACGTTCATTCGGGAAAAAAGGATATCCTTGGCATTACAGTCGATCGCTAGTGACGTGTTGACAAATACTAATTTAAATGCGCATTTTTTATCATCTTAAGGAAATACTCGTGTACTCTTGTATCATCGGTCAGCTCCGGATGGAATGCAAGAGCTAGAATGTTGCCCTGTCTCGCCGCCACGATGAAGTCTTCGAATTTTGCCAGTACCTCAACGTTATTTCCTGCCGTTATGATGGCCGGCGCGCGTATGAATACGGCATTGACCGGGCCGCCGTCAATGTGCGAGACTTGAAGCTCGGCTTCGAACGAGTCTTTTTGCCGGCCGAACGCGTTGCGGTTCACGGTCGTGTCCATCAAGCTCAAAAGATGCTGGCCGGTCTTTTCGACTTCGCCGTCGCCATGGCTCGCCAATAAGATCAGGCCCGCGCAGGTGCCCATGATGGGCGTCCCGTGCTTCGCGCTTTCGATGATCTCCTGAGCGATACCCTCCGACCATGCGAGCCTGCATAGTGTCGTGCTCTCGCCGCCGGGTATGATGATGGCGTCACATAAGGGCACAATTCCTTTATGCTTTATTTTCACGACCTCCGCATCCTTTACGACCCGCGAGATCGATTCGACGTGTTCCTCCACGTTGCCCTGTAATGCAATGACCCCGATCTTCATCCGGACACCTCTATGCTTCGCTAAGATAAATGCACATACATTAAAACTTTTCTATCACGGCAATATAAAGGTACTTTTCATATCGATCACAATTTATGGACGATTTACAAAAACACTAGCTTCATTTGTCAACATTAATTTAAAGTAATTAATATATAATGTTAATAATGATATTCAATCATGGGAGAGCATGCATTTGCACGCGCTGTATGAGCTAAAGCCGATTATAGCCGAAATGCTCGAAAATGCCGGGATACCATTTATTGCCGCAAATACCGAAGGAAAGATCGTAGCTTATAACTGTGCTTTCTGCGATCTGTTAGGCTACTCGAGGAAAGACCTGGATAAGGCGATATGGCCGGTCGATTTTACACCTCCGGAATTGCTTGAGCACGAGGTGCACATGCTTGAGAGATTACGGACTCTTAAAAAGCCTCAAAGATTTGATAACATATATTATAAAAAAGATGGCTCCGGCGCCAATGTGGAAGTATATTTGAACATGATATCTGATCCTGCGAGAAATATCATATTCTATTATTCATTTATCATTGATATTACAAAGCAAAAACAAGTTGAAAAGGCACTAGAGGAAAGCGATGAGAAGTTCCGTACCTTATCGGAGACCGCCTCGTACGCGATCTTGATATATCGCAAAGATAGGCTCTGCTATGTTAATCATGCGGCCGAAGTGATCAGCGGCTATAGTAAAGAAGAATTGCTCAAGATGAATTTTTGGGATATCGTCCATCCCTATTATCGGGATAGTGCTAGCGAGCGGTGGCAGGCAATGCAGCGTTGTGAACCTCAATCATCACGATTCGAGACCAAGATCCTCAGCAGAACTGGGGATGAAAGATGGGCGGACATCACGTCAAGATGCATTGAGTATGAGAGAAAGCCAGCGATTTTGCTTACCGCATATGATATTACTAGACTTAAGCAGGTGGAAGAGGCGCTGCGTGAGAGCGAAGGCCGATTGAATGCCGTAATACAAGGTTCCCCGATCCCTCAATTTGTCATTGATAAGGACCACAGGGTCATTTACTGGAATAAAGCGCTTGAACAATATAGTATGATAAAAGCCAGCGAAGTAATGGGCACAGATCAGCACTGGAAAGCGTTCTACAATAAAAAAAGGCCCTGTATGGCTGACCTGCTGATAGACGGGGCCGTGGAGGAGATACCTAATTGGTATCCGGGGAAATACAACAAATCTAAACTTTTAGATGAAGCCTATGAGGCCACGGACTTTTTCCCGACGCTGGCCGGGGAGGGAAAATGGCTATATTTTACCGCGACGGTTATCAGGGACTCGAATGGTAAGATCATCGGCGCCGTGGAAACTCTCGAAGACGTGACCGATCGTAAGCGAGCTGAAGAGCAATTACACGAGGCGAAAGATCAGGCAGATATATACCTGGAATTGATGGGCCACGATATCAACAACATGAACCAGATCGGCATAGGGTATCTTGAAATGGCCCTTCAGACGCTGAGCCTGAACGAAAATACTAAGAAATTTATAGCCAAGCCTCTTGAGGCACTGAAAAACAGCTCAACTCTGATTGAGAACGTACAAAAGCTACAGCGGATTAGCGCCGGTGAAATGAGGCATGAGAGGATCGACTTAGGGCATATACTCGCTGACGTGCGGGACCAGTACCTGAGCATCCCGGGAAGAGACGTCACTATTAAATATAGCCCGGTTACAGGATACGTTGTATTGGCGAACGAGCTGCTAAAAGACGCATTCTCGAACATTGTTGGTAACGCCATAAAACATTCCAGCGGACCGGTGACGATCAATATCGAATTGGAAAAAGTATCCGAACCCGGGAAAAAATATTATATAGTGTCCATCGATGACAACGGACCGGGCATACCACAGGAAATGAAGGATAAGCTATTCACGAGATTTCAGAGAGGAAAGACAAAGGCCACTGGAAAAGGTCTCGGGCTTTACCTCGTTAAGTCTCTTGTTGAGAGTTACGATGGCAGGATATGGGTTGAAGACAGGGTTCATGGGGACCATACCAGGGGCAGCAAGTTCGTAGTAATGCTACCTGCCATAGAAAAATAAGCCATGCTAGCTCTTACAATTTATTGGCCAGAGCAAGCACGGCCAGTGCTGTCCAGTTAGGTTCGCTACCGGACAACAGGCCCTTTCCGAACCCGCCATCCTCGTTCTGCGTAGTTTCAAGCCATTCGGCGGCAGTAGCTGAGATCTCTTTTTCACCCAGCGCATTGAGCGTGCCAAGCAGGTATGCGACGTCTGCTACCTGTCCTCCGGCAATCGCGCTCTTCAGCGCAGACAGGGAATGATCGATAAACCTGTCTCCTAATGCATTGTCAAGATAGCCAATCCGTTGCAAGTGCAGGATAGGCGCATAGACATGTGATACCGGTTCCGTGGCGAAGTCCATTTTGTTTACACGCTCTGTTACATACGAAAGACCTTTTTCGAATCGAGCGATACCGCTAAGATAAAAAGTATGAAGAGCCCGGAGGCAGAGCGCGGTCGTATAGGCGCGCTTATGCTTATTATCACCGCCCCAGGATCCATCTGCATCCTGGTGCTCAATCAGCCATATGATGCCCCGGCTCACCGGCAGGCTCGCCTTCCCGTAATCGAACTTGTTTAGCACAATGAGCGCATATGCGGTATTGGATGCGTCAGAGTACATCTTGCTTTTCGAGGGAAAATTGCCTTCGCCTGACTGGCTATTCACTAAAAAATCAAGGCCGGCTGCCAGAGCTTCCTCATTTCCCCCAATCTCTTTTATCGCGTACAGTGCCCTTGCACATACTAAAGGGTCCCCGGCTTCCCAGGAGCCGTCGCTATTCTGGGTGCTGACGAGATATTCCGCGGTGTCTGAAAGCGAATGAGACATTTTTATTTGCCCAGCATTCCCCGTAATTCTCTCTGCAAGTCCGGCATATATGTCGCATTAGGAAGGCCATGTATATCGCCCTCGTACTGGTACCATGCCTTTGGCTCGGATGCTTTATCGTAGAGCGCCTTAGCATCCTGCACGTGTATGGTCGGGTCGTCCGTAAACTGGATCATGACAAGCTTCCGGGGAGGAAGCAGTGACACGTAGTTGGACGGCTGTATCGAGCTAATGAATTGATTTGCAGATATATTTCCAGGGGATGTATTGTCATACACAGGGAATGAAAAATCGGATGAGCTTACGCATACGACACCCTTGAACCGTGGGTCCACGCCAGCGGTTATGATCGACCACATACCGCCGATGCTTTCGCCCAGGATGGCAGTATTGTTGCCATCAAGATCATTCCTGGACTGCACGTAGTCAAGGGCCCGGACCGCATCGTAGATCTGCTTATACTGGATCGTGTAGCTGCCGTTCAAGAAATCGTTGAATCCACTCTGCCAGTTACCTGCAAAATCGCCACCGGTCTGGCCCTGATTTCCCCGCTCATCCAGTGTGATCGAAGCATATCCCATGTTGCTTAGATACTGCGCCATAGGAAAATCTAACTCTTTTGTTATAGTCGCAGCCGGAAGGATGACGACAACCGGCGGTTTCGTCACATTCTTAGGAATGCACAAAGAAGCGTACACGTCTTCGTCAAGACTTTTATAAGCGATCGTCTCGACCGTGTAATTATCGGAAGACATGTTCGTTGGTATGATAGTGGCCTCCACCGGCCCGCGAGACACGGGGATCATGAAATGGTTGGAGGAGTCCAGCGACATCTGCCCGGTTCCCACGACTGCGGTGGTAGGTGGCTGGTTCGTCGTCACGTAATAGTAGCCCACGAAGATCAGCAGTACGGCTACTATGATCGCGCCGATGATCAATAGATTATTATTCGTATTTACGTTCTCTTTTTTATTTTTTGGATTCACTTTCTTCTTCGACACAGGCTTACCTATTTACGTCATAAAAAATAAGCCTTACTCTCGAAGGCTCTTCAAATGAATGAAAAAATGATAGGGTTTCCTGTCCTATTTTTCGAGAATCGTCTCGTCTATCTTCATGCCGAAGTGCCTGCCGTGGCCTTCGACCCGGACCAGGACCTTGTCGCCTTTCTTTAGTTTCGTCACGGGGATGGACCCTCCGTCCGCCGCAACTAGCTTAATCGTCTCGGCATTCTGGAGTATGGCCGAGATCTTTCTGCCATCGGATTCAGCCTCTACGAAAAACAGAGGCCTGCGCTCGATCTTGACACGGCCTACGACGGCCGCCCTCGCCTCGCCTTCCTTATCCACGATCAGCGCCGGGTCGCCGCTGCTCAGTTCCGATAAATAGCGGGTCTTCTCCCCGATCAAAACGTACTCGTGCACTGCGCCTGCGTTGACGCGGAACGGCCGGCTGGCCACATAGGGGCTCTCTTCCGCTTCAGACTGCACCAGGAATAGCCCGCCTGACCGGTTGCCTACCAGCATGCCCTCGCCGGGCTTCATGAGCGAGCAGGTATCGACACATACGCGGTCGCCCACGCCGACATCCCGAACTTCCAGTATGGTCGCGGGCTGAAGCTTGATGCGGGTGCTTTTTGAGGATAATGCCTGTGATATCTCCCTGATCTTCGCGATATCATCCGTATCTATTAATATGCCGTCAGCCCCTTTTTCCAGTGTCTGGAGTGCGACAGAAGCTTCGTCGATGTTACGGGCTTTTGCGATGATCCTAACGCCGGTGCCCTGTAATTCGGCGATCAGGTTTTCAAGCGGGATGACTTTCCAGTCCTTGCCTTCTATAATCAGGTAATCGCATACTTTGCCCAGAATAGCGGCCAGCTGCTCATATCTTTTACCCTCGAGACGCACAAAAGCCGCCACAGCGAGCCCTTTCGACTTTAAGCTCTTTGCCCGTGTCAGCTCGACCGACTTTTCTAGATCCTCCGGAATGGGTATAGAGCCGTCTCCTTCTGCGCCATAGCCCAGGAGAACGATATCCGCATGATCCGCAGGGGAAACTATCTTGATCTTCCCTAGCTCGCGGACATGATCGATATTTTCCGGGCTCACTAATACTGCTCCTGCCCCGGTCTCCAGTGCAGAAGTGACTTTTTCTTTTGCTTGAGCCCATTTCCCGCTCAGCGCATCTACCCATACCAGCTTTTCGCTCATCCAAGCTCCTTGAAGGCTTCCGCCGCCGTCCATTTCTCATGGACGATCCTTGAGATAGCCCTTGTTATGTTTGTTGGGGATTCATGTTGAAATACGTTTCTGCCGATGGCTACACCTTTAGCTCCGGCAGACATGGCGCCCTCGATCATCTCCAACAAGTCTTTATCAGAGCCCATCTTCGGCCCCCCTGCGATGATGATAGGCACCGGGCAGCCCCTGACCACGGTCTTGAAAGAGTCCACGTCGCCTGTATAGTTAGTCTTGACAATATCAGCACCTAATTCGGCGCCCACACGCGCGACATGCGCCACGGTCTCCGGGTCGTGCGGGTTCTTGATCGCCGGCCCCCTGGGGTACATCATCGCGATCAGCGGCATGCCCCAGAACGCGCACCTTTCCGCCGTCTCCGCAAGTCCCTTTAGCTGGACGCTCTCAGTTTCGCTGCCCACGTTCACGTGAACGCTAACGGCATCGGCGCCCATCTTGACCGTCTCTTCCACCGTGCAGACCTGGACTTTGTTATCCGGGTCCCGCGCTAGCGAAGTCGAGGCGCTCATGTGGACGATCAGCCCGATGTCATGGCCGTACCCGCGATGCCCGTAGGGGACCATGCCCTTTTGCATTAATACTGCGTTCGCACCGCCTTCCGCTACCTTATTCACGGTATCCGCAAGGTCTGTAATACCCCTGACCGGCCCGATGGATATGCCGTGATCCAATGGTATGATCAGACTATTTCCGCTTTTTCGATCTTTTATACGTTCAATGCGTATCCCTTTACCGATTGTCATCATAAGTAACACCGTGCTAGTGTGATACATACTAGCACGGTTATATTGATAAAGGTATCGGTCCAGTCTAACGATTTACTGTATAAAATACGATTGCCCTTTAGAGTAATCACTTGTTTCCTGATATGCCAGGGAACAGACTGCCTGTTAAACGATAAATGAACATGCAAAGAACTATGGATATCAGATATATGCAAAAAACTCGCGTTCACAATTTGATGCCAGATTACAAAAATAGGTATATGGAGACCATATGTTAGCAGGTAACCGTTCCTAGTGCGCGGTTTTTATCCCGTAAAAAATGTCCTATAACATATGTTTTTTCAAAACATGTGCTGCTAAAATATAAATCAACAGAATATATATGTTCGATTATGTCTGTGGCCGTCCCCACGTTTTTCGAAAATCCCAGCAGGGCAAGCCTGAACTACTTCGTGCTCATGTTATTGCGCAAAGAGCCGAAGCACGGCTACATGCTCATGCAGGACATCGAGCGCCACACTCAGGGCCATTGGAAGCCATCCCACTCGGCCATTTATAAGCTTCTGAACCACCTTGAGGAAGACGGGTGTATTTCGTCCTGGGAAGAGAAAGACGGGGAACGGGCACGACGTGTATATAAGATATCTGAGAAAGGAGTGAAGCTCCTTGAGGACAGCGATAAGGATTTCGAGTCGTTCGTCAACGCATTTATCTCCTCCCTGCTTGAAGCAGAGCGTGTAAATCCCGACCATTTAACGATCCTGCTGACAAAGAAAGGTAAAGCGCTGATGAACGGCCTGGACCCTGACCAAAAATTGAAGGCACTGACCAAGCTGAAAGCTTTTGTAGATGCGGAATACGCCCGCATTAACAAAGAATATGCAGAAGCCGAGAAAGCGGTAAAGGAAACTGCCTTGAAGCCCGAGGAGCCGGGTCCGCCCATACAATGATGATTGAATAATATCAATATTTTGATATCCATCGTGGCTTTTTGTCTCATGTGCCATGACCATGGATAATCAAATGAAAAAGTCGCTTCGTATGAATTAGGCGCTCGCTATTCGAACAGATTAAATATGTTTATTAACATTTGTGTCTTGATGAAACTTGGTGTGCTCGGCCCGGAAGGCACGTTTTCGGAGATGGCTGCGAAGAAATGGTCACGTCAAGCGGAGCTGGTCTTTTTCGATGACCTGGGATCCGCGACGAGGGCGGTGGATAGCGGCATATGCGACGAGAGCATCGTGCCCGTGGAGAATTCGCTTGAAGGTCCCGTAAATGTCGTACTAGACGCCCTGCTAGACGTACGATCACCGATCATCGGGGAAGAGATCATCCCCATAAAGCAGTGTCTCATGTCCCGCGGCGCGATCGAAGATATTAAGGTCATCGTCTCCATTTCTCAGCCGCTGGGCCAGTGTCGGCAGTATATTCATGAAAATTTCCCGCATGCGGAGATCAAGGTCACGGGGAGTACAGCCCATGCTGCCAAGCTGGCACAGGAATTTCCCGAGATGGCGGCGATCGGATGCTCGGAAGCGGCAAAGCTGTACGGGCTTAAAGTCCTGAAAGAAGGGATCCAGGACTACAAGGGGAACCATACGCGGTTCATCATACTGGGAAAAGACCCGAGAGGGCCGACCGGGCATGATAAGACATCTCTGGCCGTATACCTCGATCGCGACAGGCCCGGAGCGCTATATGAGTTCCTTGGTGAATTTGCCAGGCGCTCCATTAACATGACCAGGATCGAATCGAGGCCGTCTAAAAAAATGCTGGGCGACTACTGGTTTTTCATTGACGTTGAAGGGCATGCTGAAGATGCAGTGCTCCGGGAAGCCATATCCGCCATGAAGGGTAAATGCGCTACGCTTAAAGTGCTGGGCTCTTATCCAAAGGCGAATGCTCAATGATCGGCGAGATACTGGTATTTTTATTTACCTATTTCTTGATCATGGTGAGGCCATGGAAGTTCAACGAGGCCACGGGAGCCTTGCTGGGCGCATTGCTCATGATGCTCTTCCTGCAGCCGCACGACATCATCGAAGCACTCGGCTTTTCGACGGCGTACGCGACGCCGCTGGTGCATACGTGGAACGTCGTTTTGATCCTCATTGAATTAATGGTCATCAGCACGTTCCTGGATGATTATGGGTTCTTCGAGTTTTGTGCCGTAAAAGCAATGCACATGGCCGGTGGCGATACGAGAAAGCTGTTCATATACACCTATGTGGTCACCTGCCTCATCACTGCTTTTACATCCAACGACATTGCGATACTGACGCTCACGCCCATCATTTTAAAGTTCTGTCGCCGCTCCGGCCTGAATGCGAAACCGTTCATGTATGCGTTCTTTTTCGCCGCGAATATCGCCTCCATGTTCCTGTACATAGGCAACCTGACCAACATCCTCATCGGAGATGCTTTCAAGCTGGGCTATTTTGACTTCACGAAATACATGTTCCTGCCCACCATGGCCGCCATCATCGCGAATTATATCATATTCTGGTTCATTTTCAAGAACGATCTGCGGGGCTCATACCCTGTCGATACGTCGGTCAACGCACAAAGCCTGATCAAGAACAAGACTATGGTTGCCGTCGGTCTGGCAGTGCTAGCGTTCGTGCTCATAGGCTGCGGCTTCGCGAACTGGCTGCTGCTACCGTTATCGGTCGTGACGACGATCGGCGCCTTCTCGATCTATCTGGCAGAAAGAAAACCCCTCGCCCGGACCAGGCGAATATCATGGCGAGTGGTCGTGTTCGTTCTCTCGCTATTCATCGTGGTGAAAGGGCTCCAGGTGAGTGGGGTGAATGCGGTCATCGGGAGTCTGATCCTGTCAGTCGTCGGTCAGAATCCTGTCTACGCTACGTTCTTCATCTCCCTCTCATCGGCGTTCATGTGCAATGTGGTCAATAATATCCCGATGACCGCCATGATGGTGCCAATCACATCTTCGATATCACAGACACCGCAGATGGCGCTAGCCATGGCCTATTCGCTGGTCATAGGTAGCAACCTGGGCGCTAACATTACTATTACCGGTGCGTTGGCCGGGATATTATGGGTGGAATGCGCAAAAGTTGAAAAATGGAGCACAGGGGTATCTGAATTTATAAAGATCGGCCTGACCGTCACGCCCGTCGTCATACTGGCGTCAGCTGCAGTCCTGGCGATCGAGATATACATTCTTTAATGCATCGCGACGGAGAACGCCTTTTGTCGTAATGCTTCTGCGCGCTTTTCTAGATCTTCCGGGTCGGCGAGCCTGGCACATAGCAAATCTGTCGCTTCGCGCCAAGAAATCTCGTCTAAAGTCTCGTGGGTCTCGAAGTAAGCTTTCGTGCACTCAAAATGAATGTCCCGTGCAGCAAGCATGACGTGATCCGTATCCAGCGGGCGGTCATCGTCTTTCATTTCCAGGATGCCGCACGTGGGAATGGCGCTAACATGCTTCTTGAGATCTCGAACGGGCAGCAGCGAGCTTTCAGGGAAAACCCAGCACCCGATCGGCTTGAAGAAATGGATCCCGCACAGCTTATCCCTAAGGAACGGGCATCCGTTCGGGGCTAAAATAACGGAATACCGGAAGCCCCCGGGCGTAACGACCACGTCACAAAAACGATTAAAAAAATCCATTGTCGACATACTCAAGCTCATGCTGATGTTACGGATGTCCAGTAGCGAGACGGCATAATACGGGTCCCTTTTGCAGCACAGTCCACAGCACTTGCATTCAAAGGACGGGCCGTCCTGCTTATCCGGTTGCTCGAGCATAGAATATCAAGTGATATGCATGCTAATACAATAAAAACATTATTCCGATCGTGAGACTCAAAATATACCGTACAGAACAGATTTTATTGAGAATCATATCGTCTTTATCATTTTTAGCTAGCGATTTCGATGAAAAATAGCCCAAACGATATATGTCCACTAACAAAATTCTAAAAAGGTGGGCTGAATGATCCCGGCGTATGAAGAGGAGCTGATCAATACGATAGAGAAGGTAAGCCCTTCTGTGGTGAACGTTAACACCATCAAGCTTGTACATGATTATTATATGAACGTGGTACCCCTCCGAGGCATGGGCTCCGGCGTGATCATCGATGGCGCTAATGGTTATATCATGACCAATAATCACATCATCGACGGAGCGGAAAGCATAGAGATCACGCTGTTCGACGGTAGAAAATACAAAGGGGACCTCATGGGCGCGGACCGCTCTTCTGACATTGCAGTCGTAAAAGTGAAAGACGGTATCTTAAATTTACCAGAAGCGAAGATCGGAGATTCTTCGGGCATAAAAGTCGGGCAGATGGCCATTGCAATAGGAAATCCATTCGGCTTCCTGCTTCAGGGGCCGACCGTGACCGTTGGCGTCATCAGCGCGCTGAACCGTACAATACAGGCCGAGCAGGGCGTTTTCGAAAACCTGATACAGACGGACGCGCACATCAACCCCGGCAATAGCGGCGGCCCGCTTGTGGATATACACGGGAATGTCATCGGTATTAATTCGGCTAATATTCCTTTCGCCCAGGGCATCGGCTTTTCCATCCCCATCACCATAGCCCGGGCCATCGCCGATGAATTGATCAAGCACGGCAAGGTGGTCCGTCCGTGGCTGGGCATCCTCGGAGTCGGCCTCAACCCGCAGATCGCTGCCTATTACCGGCTTCCTGCGGATAAGGGGATCCTGGTCACGCGCGTATTCGAGAACAGCCCGGCAGAGGCCGCCGGCATCGCTCCGGGAGACCTGATCCTCGAAGTCGACCATAAGGACTTGAGTGATATGACCGATCTCTCTAAAAAGATGCACACAAAAAAGATCGGGGAAGAGATATCGATCGTAGTGCAGCGCGGGCCGCAGCAGGGAGAGCTTCAGTTAAAGCTAGCTGAAAGCCCCTCCTGAGATCTCTTCACCGGTAATCATCGTATTTGAGAGGGTTCCGGATAAGCTTTTTATGGTCGACCGTGGAGCTGTTCATGCTTTCATAGACCAGTTTAGCGGATTCCAGCTCTTTTTGAGCTTCTTCCTTGCTCTGGAACATCCTGTTATCGGCGTTCGGGTCGGCGGATGCGACTTTATCCTCCAGGGCATTGACCATGCTGCGCTGGCGTTCCTTACAATATTCGGTTGTGTCCGATACCCATTGTGAGGATATATCCCGGTTCGTATCGTAGAGATGCTCCGTATCCCGGGCGATATCGCGAAGAATCCTGTCGCTGTTCTCGCGCACATCCAGCAGTGCGATCTCCACGTCCTCGATCGTAAGGTCTTCCCAGCTCAGCGGCTTTTCCCTCAGCTTGCCCCCGAGGCGCTTTGCCACAAGATAGAACGGGAACATCTTCTTGATGATCGAGCCTACAGGGTATATGGAAGTGCCATTCGCGTCCAGGCCTTTAGGCTGCACGCCCTGCATGGCGATCCTGGCCACTTCCGGCCTTACAGCTTCCTTAGGCGGCATGTAGCCATAGCGCATCAATTCTCTTATCGCCGTGCCGCTGATGGCGACGCGGTACTGCTTGCCGTGCGGGCAGGTGCTCTCGGTAGCTGTCGTGCCACAGCGGGCACAATAGAACACCTCGTTGAACGGTAAAAGCTCGATACCCAGCTCCTTTGAGCCGCCCTCGTATAGCTGGTCGAATATCGTCTGGCAGTCATAGTCGCCGTAGTAGCTGCCCACGCCCGCGTGATCGCGGCCGATTGCAAAGCTTGTGGCGCCAAAGTTACGGGATACGATCGCATGTAGTACTGCTTCACGCGGGCCTGCAAATATGTACGTCACGCGCAGCGGGCTCATCAAAGCGCGTTCCCGCTGGTAGTATTTATTCAGCAGTGTCTCGTACGCCTGAATACGGTATTCCGAGCGTATGTATTCGGGCTTCGCCAGCTGCACCAGCGGCTGTATTAAAAGCATGTCGTGGTTCTCAAGAGAGACTCGATGGATATGCTCGTGACCTCGGTGAACAGGATTCGCGCCGGTGATGAAACCGACGACCGAGCGTGCGCCTTTCTTATTATAGAAATAATCAATACATTCTGCCGGAGTAAGCCGGTATTTCTCGAATGCGCCCCAGTGCGGGCGATTCATCAGCTCGACTTTACCAGCGAGCGATCGGTCACCCATGCGCTCATAGATACTTCGCACGCCTGGATGCCTCTTATCGGTAGTGCCGAACACGCTCTGAGCGCGGTCCTCACGATCGTACTCGAATACTTCCTCCGTAGTGATACGGGCAACAGGCTGTTTATCCTTATTGATCAGAGTGACGATCTCGCCTTTTTTAAGGCCCCTGAGCACTTCCTGGTTCTTATCACCGGCCATAGCGAAAGATAATGGAGTCGGCCACGGCGTGCCGTCGGCAAGCCTGCCAGTATGTAACACTGCATTATAATCCTCGGCATTCATGAAGCCGTCGCACGGGCTTAACGCTCCCGTCGCTATCATTTCTACGGTGATCCAGGCTTCCTCATCGATCATGATGGTATCCTGGCCGTGTGTGAGGCTCTCCTTCGCCTCGTCCAGCGCCTTATCACGTTCTCTGCCGTCGAGGACCGTATTGACCAATTTAACCTGTGATATGCTCATTTCAGGCCTCCTTTTTGATAAATGATTAATCATTATAGATTAATCAATTGAATCTAATAGGATTAATTCTATAAATAGATATTGTACGACGATCGTCGAAATTACAAGTATTAATATAGCTTTATACGAGTGTTAAGTTCAAAGATCATAAGGCTAATAAAATACCATCGATATGGCATTTACTATCATTAATAATGAAATATATTATTATGTATGACGTTTATCGCATTTTCATGATATTGTCGCCGAATCGATACTCGAACGTCCCGCCTGCCGCTCGAAGGACAACGCGATAGCCAGAAACAAGGATTTGCGCGTAGGAGGTGCCCGGGTCGGGAAAGCCAAGGCTTGCATCGCCCCATGTGCACTCTTCGCTCGCGATGACCTCGATCAACTCAGGGTCAACACTTAGCATTTTTGACAGGTCCGCCTTCGCCATGTTGATCGCGTCTTCCGTGTTTTGGGCTTCTTTCATATAATTAAGTATTATTTCGGGACATTTTAACGTTATCTGAGAAAAAAGAACACAAAATATTTTTAATCGAATGGTATGTAAGTCATAAGTAGCTGAAAGCTCAGCGAGCTAGGATTACCATAAAAAGACGGTGGTATATATGAAGTTAAGAATCATGCTCATTGTGGGGCTGCTGGTCGCTTGCCTCATAGCGCCTGTACTGGCGGATCGTGTAGATATTATGGACACGACGTTCAAACACAAGGTCGATGTAAAATTTGAAAAGGTTGTCGAGAAGGACACGTCAGACATATTTCCGCCGCAGAACTTCCCGCCAAATGAATATAAGTTCGTAACCTTGTACTATTCATTTTATAACCCGACGGGTAGCGACATCAGGTACGAGTTCAACATTAGTATAAAGGACCAGAACGGCAACATATTCACCGGAGAGAATTTCTTAGTAGCGGAAACTGTGCCAGCCAATGGTAACTTACTTGGTCGTTATAAGGAGTTTGCCATTTACCGGAACTCGACAGATTATAATTTCATATGGATTGATAAGAAGACCGATGCGCCCTGGCAAGAAGAGACCCAGACGGTGCCTATCACGTACCCTGAGCCGACACCTGAGCCCGCCGAGTCTGTAACGACAACTGCACAGGCGACACCCACGGCAGTCCCTGGCAGCGGTACGCAGCACTGTCTGCCATTCCTGCCTTTAGGGGTAGTTATCGGTGGCTTTGGCGGAATGGGGATCCTGTCGAAGAGATACCTGAATCAAAGGCGTTAACATGGAAGTGACCATCGTCTGCATCGGGGACGAGCTTCTAGCCGGCGATATCGCCGACTTGAACTCGACCTGGCTTGCCAAGAACCTTACGGACGGCGGCGCGATCGTCAAGCGGATCATAGTAATACCCGATGACATGGACGTCATTGTCGATGAAATAAAAAACGCATATGAAACTTCCGATAAGGTCGTCGTGACAGGAGGCCTGGGGCCAACGCACGATGACATCACTCGATATGCCATCGCACGGGCATTTGATCGCAACGTGGTCAGGGACCCAAAAGGCGTGGAAGTCGTGGAAAAAGCCATCGCGGCGCGGGGCAGAAAACCCAGGCAAGAGTCGTATGTAATGGCCGATATCCCCGAAGGCTCCGTGGTCATTCAAAACCCCGTGGGCGCAGCGCCAGGCTTTATCGTTAACGAGCGTGTCTTCGTATTCCCCGGCGTGCCGTCGGAAATGAAAGCCATGTTCGACCTGGTGCGAAACAGTTTCACCGGTAAAAAGCTTATCGTAGACTGGCTGATCGTCCAGATATCGGAATCTGCCATCGTGAAAGACCTGAACGAAGCAGTAAAAATATTCCCCGAAGTCACTTTCGGCTCATATCCTTCTACGGTGCTGAGGATAAAAATGAAGTCATATGATGCGGAACAGGTAAAAGCCGCGAAAGATTGGCTGGCACAACGGCTTGTTTGATCCGTGAATGCTGAAAAAGCTCTTAGCGAAGGTCTCATTCCGAGACAATAATCATTTTTTACCTCGATATATTTACCCGATTTACGAGGCCTGTTCATCAAAAACTTTATTCATGAATCGAGATATTAGGTTATTTCAGGTTATGTTCATATGGCTGAGGATATAAAAAAGAGCGCTATGATCGCGGTAAAGGACTGCATGGGAGTAAAAGCCGGAGAAACTGTCCTGGTCATATCGGATACGGAGATCAATTATATCGGCTTGCCAATATACCAGGCGGCTCTGGATCTGGGTGCGGAGGCCATATATATGGAAATGAAGCCGCGGACCAGAAGTGGGGAGGAGCCTCCCGGGGCTATCGCCGAGGCTATGCTGAACGCCGATGTGATCCTATTACCGACAAAATTTTCATTATCACATACGAATGCCAGGAAGAAGGCTAGCGCCACAGGGGCTCGTATCGCATCGATACCGCTCACCGAGGGTGATAAAGAGCTCATAGAGGAAATGTTCAGCATCGGAGGCATGACAGCCGACTATCATGGCATGAAGAAGCACATCGATAGCCTGTTCACATGGCTCAAGGGCAGCACGAAAGCTCATATCACGACACCGCTCGGCACCGACCTGGAGGTAGAGTTCTCGGGCAGAGAATGGCATATCGATACCGGACTTGCATTGAATAAGGGAGATTTTACGAACCTGCCAGGGGGCGAGCTATACATTGCCCCGACTAACGCGAACGGCAGGCTTGTCGTCGACGGCACTTTCGGCGACTTCGGGCTTCTCGAATCGATCCTGGTACTTGATATTAAGGATGGCGCAGTAGTAAATGCGAAAGGCGCCCATGCGGAAGACTTATACGAACGGTTTGACACGCTCGGGCAGGGAGCCAGGAATGTGGCGGAGTTCGGGATCGGCATGAACCCAAAAGCTAGGCTGTGGGGCATTGTGCTAGAGGACGAAAAAGTGGGAAAGACAATACACATTGCATTAGGCAACAATTCCGGCTTTGGAGGGGATTGTACCGTACCCATGCATGATGACGGCATCGTGACGAACCCCACGGTGACCATAGACGGCAGGAAGCTGAACATCAACGAATATCTATAATGGAGTATCATGTCACCCGTGAACCTGTATTTTGACGACCCGTATAAAAAAGAGTTCGAGACTACCGTGACCACAGTTGATGGTAACAAAGTAGAGCTACATGACACCTGGTTTTTCCCGCAGGGCGGCGGGCAGACTGGCGACAGCGGCTACATTGGCGATGAGAAGGTCGCTAATGTGATATCTGAAAACGGCAGGATCATACACCTGCTGGAACAGCCGCCCATGTTCAAGGCCGGCGATCAGGTTAAATGTACGATCGACTGGGAAAAACGCTATAGAAAAATGCGCCTGCACTCGGCTTCTCACATCGTTTATTATTTTATGCGTGAAGTCTTCGGGCCGGAATGCGGTATCGCTTCTTCTGGCTTGCTGGATGAGCTGAAGGAGCGCTCTGACTATCTATTCAACCAGCCACTGGACAAGGCGAAGCTAAAAGAAGTTGAGGACAGAGCTAATGCGCTGATCGCGAAAGGCAGCGAGATACGTGCCTACAGAGACCCCGAAGACCCGGATTTGCTTCACTGGAAAATGGACGGCTGGAAGATGCAGTGCTGCGGCACACATCCCCGAAACGCTAAGGAGATCGGACAGATCAGTATCGGAAGGGGCAAAAAGCCCGGGAAAGGCAGAGAACGTATAGAGATCTCACTCGTTTAAAAAACCTTATTGGCCTATCGATGGAAACATATATATGAGCATAGGCCATATATTCTATAATTACAATTACAATTAAACAAGTTTGAGGATGGCATATGGCTAGAAAAGAATTCGACATCTTAAAAACGATATCTTATGCCGGCACCATGAACGTGCTATTCGCGATCACCAATGGCAAGAATAAGTTCACGGACATCATGTTCGAGACTGAGCTTAACCCCGGCATCCTGAACCGCCTGCTAAAAAGTCTACTGGTTGCAAAAATGATCGATAAAGATGCGAACGGGTATCACATGACCGATAAGGGCGCGAAGATCGTGATGTTAGCGCTGCAGATCATGGACATGGACGGCGAAAGCGAGAACCATAAGGCCATCAAAGAACTGCTCTCTCACAAGCTTAAGCACGCCGTGAAAATGTAAAATGCCTAAAATAAGATCCGGTCTTTTTTTCTTATTCATTTCACTCGGCACAATAGTATTATCTGTGAAAGTCGGATGAATGCGAGACCATAAGTTGGTGTTTATGTACTCGATTCGTTATTCAATATTCGAGTCTTCTTTTTATGTTTTGAAGCCGTTTAATAAAGAGATGATCGTATGCCAGCTATAGTCACATTAACGACTGATTTCGGCAAAGTTTATCCGGCCATCATGAAAGGCGTAATGCTAGGCATGAACCCGGACATATATGCGATCGATATTTCGGATTCGATACCCCCGGGCGATATCATCCAGGGAGCGTTCATTCTTCAGTTCGCTTCAGTTTATTTTCCTCCCGGCACCACCCACGTTGCCATCGTCGATCCGGGTGTCGGCGGCACGCGCCGTGCGCTGGTGATCAAAGGCGAGCGCTATACGTTCATCGGGCCGGATAACGGACTGCTGATCCCTGCAGCCCGCAAACAGGGCAATTTTGACACATACGAGATCTCTGACCTCGAATTTTACACCAGTAATGTAAGCCCCGTCTTCCATGGTAGAGATGTATTTGCGCCCGCTGCAGCTTTTCTTTCAATGGGCCGGGAAATCCCAGGGTTAAGAAAAATAATAAACCCCGTCGACCTGGATTTCGACGTGCCCAGGTTAAAGGATGACGCGATAACAGGCAAAGTACTCTATGTCGACTCGTTTGGCAATGTTGTGACAAACATAGGCCGAGATGTCATCATGGGCTTGTGCAATTATGGACAGATGCTGGAAGTGAACGGCGTGCTCATACCATTCTTACGCACCTATTGCGAAGCAGAAAGGCGCGGCCTGCTCGTGCTTGTGGGAAGCCACGGCATGGCGGAGATCGCCTGCAGCGGCGACAGCGCGGCTGATCTGATGAGCCTGAAAAGCGGCGATAGTATTTCTATGAAGCCGCAATAGGGAAAAAGTATTAACTTTACAGGCGTAATTATTACCCGTTTCAATGTGAGCTGCATGAAAAGACCTTATATCACGCTAATATCGGAAATGACCGTAGACGGTAAGCTGACGCTGAAGCGCGGCCTCTCGAGCAAGATCATCATGGGCTTGATGGACGAGGAAAGCCATCATTTTCTGCATAAGAAGCGTACCGAGTTCGACGCGATCATGGTAGGCAGCAACACGATCAAGATCGATAATTCGATCCTGACGAACCGCCTGGCCCAGGGAAAGAATCCCATTCGCGTCATCCCATGCAGCGACGCATCCATATCTCCGGAATCAAACGTCTTGAACAGGGATGCGCAGACGATCATCGTAGTTTCAGAAAAAGCAGATCCATTAAAAATTGCGGCCATAAAGGATAAAGGGGCTGACGTGCTGGTATGTGGTGAAGAGCGTGTGGACATCCCACAAATGATGGAATGCCTGGCCGACAGAGGGATCAGCCGCTTGATGGTCGAAGGCGGCCCGACCCTGATCTGGCAGCTTATCAGCCGGCGCATGATCGACCATGTCATCCTGATTCAGATACCATATATCATAGGCGGCGACAGCACGCCCTCCCTCGTAGGCGGGCCCGGAGTGGATTCCATCGATAAAGTGGTCAGCGTGGACATGACAGATTTCTACAAGATCGGCAAGCACCTTATCACAGAATATGATATTAAATACAAATAAAAATACCTGTAATAAGCTGGGCCTATTTAGTAGTTGTCAACAGATGGGAACTTCGCGGCCTCGAGGACGCAGAGATTCCGCATATTAGATTTTTGACTCGCCAACATATTTTAATGATATTATTATTGATGATCGTGAGTATATTTTTCGGCTTCTTTTACCAGGTCAGCCAGGCTGAACGGCTTATTGAGGATCCCTACAAAAAGTGCAGGATCTACCTCGCCCAGGCTTAGCCCCCGGCCTGACATCATGATGATCGGCACATTTTTAACCGCATCAATATTTTTGATCTTTTTCGCTATGTCGATGCCTTCCATGTCCGGTAGGGTCATATCCAGGAAGATAAGGTCGGGTAAAAATATCGCGACTGCTTTTATCCCTTCCGACCCGGTCTGGGCGATATTCACGCTATACCCCTTTGTAGATAGCGCGATACTGACCAGCTCGCAAATATTAGGATCATCGTCGACGACCAGAATCTTTTTTTCCATATGAGCTCCTGCACGCTGTGATAAAACGAGCAGTATTATTTTATCTAATTTAGTCTTACATTCTTATATTACAAGCTATAAATATACATATTACATTATTACTTTTTGGATTTAATTTTAGATATGTGTTTCCATTTCGATAACATACAAGTTATCGACCTCTTATTCTACAAGGGCGAATTGTTCATGATCGATCAAGAGAGATCGTGACTGGTATCGACCGACGGAAGTAAAACGACGAAACGGCTTCCCTTAGTGTGATCGCCGGAAACGCGGTCCTCCACCCATACCTGGCCTCTAAAGGTCTCGATAAGCGATTTTACGATGTAGAGCCCGAGCCCCGAGCCTTTTGCTTTTGTCGGGCCGCGAGTGTAGCGTGTAAAAAGTTCGTTTTTCTTTTCGTCGGGTATACCAGGCCCATTATCGGTCACGATCACTTTACAATATTCAATATCGTTCTCCCTTGTTTTTAACAGGTCGACGTCGATCGTAATGATCCCCGTAGAGTGCTTGATCGCGTTGCTGATAAGGTTTGAAAACACTTCGCGAAGCAGCTCGCTCGCTATTACAGTGACGTCACATTCAAAGCGATGATTTATCTTGACCTCGCGGCCTCGTACAGAACTATACTGGCCTATCACCTCGACCAATAACGAGCACATGTCGACCCGTTCAGGCTTGATCTCGCCGGACCTGGTCCTCTGGATGATACGGACATTTTCGATCAGGCTGGAACTATTGAATAGCATCTCCACAGTCTTCTCTAATAGTGAAGGGTCAAAGTCCCCGCGCTCCATAGTCTTAAGTGCCATCTCGGCATAGCCTATGGCCACCTGGTTCATATTATTAATGTCATGGCTTAACAGGTCAACGTAAAATTCAGCCTGCTCTTTAGCATCCTCCAGCGAGGCCTCGGAGAGCTTATAGGCAGTCACATCCTGGATAGTCCCGAATAATCTCGCGAGCCTACCGCCGGCGTCGCGGAGAGCCCGGCTCTCGGCATTGATGTTGCGGACTGCACCGTCAGCTCTGATAATGCGATATTCTATATAGCGTGGCTCGCCTGTCTCAATGACTTCGCGTATGGTCCGGGAAACGTCAGCCCTGTCCTCCGGGCATATGCTTTTTATGAATAATTCGGTATCTGGATCATATTCCCCGGGCTTGAAACCCAGTATGCGGTAAAACTCATCGGACCAGTGGACTTTCCGCTCAGCCGTATCATAGTACCAGTTCCCCAGGTGGGCCATGCCCTGTGCAAGGTTGAACGCAGCCTCGTTGTCCAGCAGTTTCCGTTCAAGATTTTTACGGCTAGTCAGGTCATTCACGAATAAAAAATAATAAACAGGATTTCCATCTTCATCGCTCAGGAGATGAGCGTTGAACTCGAGGTAAACGCGGGCCCCGTCTTTTCGCAGGTACTCTTTCTCGTACTTGATCGGGGTCTTTATCTTATGTAAATTTTCTAGCTGGGACTCGGTATGCCCGAAATATTCTCGCGGCGTAAGATCATTTTTCCAGTTCAGCCGGCAGGCCTCGGCCGTACTGTACCCGATCAGGTCCGCGAACGCCTTATTGCATGAGACGATCCGCCCGTCGATCTGCACTGATACGAACGGCGCGGACGTTCCTTCCAGCACGTGCGTTAATAGATCAATGTAATGCAGCAGCTCATGCGGTTTACCGGATCTAAGATGGTATGTATTATCCCATTGCATCATTTCCGCCAGCTATCTAACCCCCGCTATATCAATAATAAGCATTTATAATATTTAAAATATTTGAATAAAAGCTTAGGGATGTAAGCCTCATCGCCTCCGATAAAAAATGAAAAATATATTGCTGCATATTACTGCACAAACATATTAAAGCAAAACATATATGGATGATAAAAAAGCATTGTTAAGAAAAAATCCCTATATTATCATTGATTTTTCTCCAAGGTGGCACTAATGGACATAGAAGGTTACGCGAAGAGAGGCCTCCGGAAAGGAGACCCTGAACTGGTCGAAAAATTGACTGATCGCATACTGGAGGTCAAGAGCATATCCAGGGAAAGCGCACGGAGGCTCTCAGAAGCGGTCATCCTGGAGGCTAAGACCACTTTAGATATAAAGGACGACGTTATCGCGTTGCAACCATGCGGCGTCACCATGGGCGAGTTCGGCGTCGGCTCGCGGGGTAGAGGCGACTTCTATGCCCATAAAAAGATCGCCGAGGTCATTGGCAAGACGAGCGCTGTCTGTGACTCGAGCCAGATGGACGACTCCGGCGTGGTCAAGGCGGGAGGCCAGTACGTCGTGGTCACCGTGGACGGCATGCACTCGCGCCTATCGGATTTTCCGTTCTTAGCGGGGTTTCATTGTACGCGTGCGTCGCTACGCGACCTTTATGTCATGGGAGCTAAGCCAGTGGCGCTGTTCTCGGATATCCACATCGCGGACGACGGCGACGTCGCCAAGATCTATGACTATACGGCCGGTATCGGCACGGTATCGGAATTGATCAACGTACCGCTCGTGACCGGAAGCACGCTGCGTATCGGCGGAGATATGGTCATTGGAGACCGCATGACCGGCTGTGTCGGAGCTGTCGGAGTGGCTCAGGATCTGACAACACGCATTCAGACCAGCCCCGGTGACGTGATCATGTTCAGCGAAGGCGCAGGAGGCGGAACGGTATCTACCACTGCGCTGTATTATGGCATGCAAGAAGTGGTCGAGAAAACGCTCAACGTTAAATTCTTAGAAGCGTGCGAGGCTTTACTCGAGCACAACCTCATCGGCAAGATCCACGCGATGACAGACGTGACCAACGGTGGTATCCGCGGCGACGCCTTCGAGATCGCGAATACCGCAGGCGTCAAGCTACTCTTTCACGAAGAAAAGATGCGCGGCCTCGTAGAGCCGACGGTCTTGAAGATGCTGGACACGCTCAAGATCGATTACCTCGGCGTTTCACTGGATGCGCTGCTCGTGATCGCACCGCCGAAGAACGCGGAAGAGATCATGAAGGCCATCCGGGCAAAGGGCGTTCGTATCGACATCGTGGGCGAGGTTAAGGAAGGAGAAGGGGCCTGGCTGGTGGAAAATGGCAAGGAGAAGGATTTTACTCCGAAGTTCAGGGAATCCGCCTATACGCCTGTTAAAAAAGTAGTCGGCGATGAAACTCCTAAGACCTTTGAAGAAATGCAGCATAAAGTAGACCTGGCAGCAAAACATGCGATCGAAAAGAAAGAGCGTATGGTCGCCCGGATCAGGCATAAAGAGCATTAAAATGCTTCAATGCAAGAGCATGAACCCTTATTTTTATATTTTTTCACGTATGCGATTTTCTTTTTTATTTTCGGAATAGAGAAAATTTTTATGGTCGTAGGTTGTTTAATATTTTGCATTAGATTACCATCATTTATCATAAAATATTCTGGAGTTAATTGACATGTTAGAGTCAAACACAACGATAACTTTGATAGGAAATAAACTGGCCACAGTGGGCACGGAGTTCATTTTTCGCGGGCCTGCGACAGAGTGCGAAAAGTGCAAGCTTAAGAACACCTGCCTGAACCTGGACAAGAATAAAAAATACCAGGTGGTCACGGTCAGGAATGGCATGGACCATGAGTGTTTCCTTCATGATACAAGCGTGCGCGCAGTGGAAGTCATCCCATGCCCGATAGTCGTATCCATAGAGTCCAGGAAGGCTTTTAACGGCTCCAAGATCGTCTACGAAGAGCCCAGGTGCGAAAGCTCATGTTCATCATACGAATTATGCCATCCTGCAGGACTGCTTAACGGCGACAGGTACACAATAGCAGAAGTACTGGACGATATGACCGGGCCGTGCGAGAAGGGACTGGTACTTAAAAAAGTTGAGCTAAGACAATAAAAAAAATAAAGGCTGTGCTTATACAGCCTCATTTCTCCCTGTTTTTTCAAATATTGCGAGCCTGATCGTTTGCCAGGTCTGCTTCGCGGTGCCGATCAGGCATCCGACGATGATGATCGCCATAATGACCTTGATCATAGCCACCACGCCAGTCGATAGCGCCTCGTTGAACGGGAACACATAGAGCAGCCATATGAACAGCAGCCCGCTGCAGAGGCTCATCAGCGCTTCCAGCAGCGACGGTATCCACTTTTGTGAGACCGCCAGGAAAAGTACAGCTACGACGATGTTCGCGATACCGATCGCGTTCACGTACAACATGTACGGCCCGAACTTATCCGATAGTAGGGGGACCAGAGTCGGGTCGTTGCCAAAGCTAATGACAAATGGTATCTTGGTCCAGTACAGGTTCATAAAGGTCAGCCAGACGATGTTAGCGATGATCGCCCCGACCGCCTTGATCGGAGAAGCGATGTCGTGCAGGCTCTTCTCGAATGACTTAAGCCTCGCTTCGTAGGGCGTCTTTAGCCTCGACTGGTAGATGTACATGCAGAGAAAGATGACCGCGATCACGACAATAGCCAGGGCAAGCGAGAACACGACTGAAAGTATGACTTGAAGGATCGCCTGGGATGAGTGGGATCCGGGGACCTGCATGTTCAATACATCAGGGGCCACCAGCTCGAGTATAGCGGCGACCATCAGGAATGCCAGCGCGATACCGCCCAGCGAGATCAATGCTTTAACGGGCCCATGCATAAACAGCGACTTTTTAGCCGGATACATAGCTGCAACTTTTTCTGCGGGCCCCATCTTCGCTAAAACTTCCCGGATGATCACGTCATCTACTTCTGTCTTATGCTCCGCCGCAATAGCGTCCGCACTGTCCAGTATGTGCGCCCGCAGCTCTTTTCCGACATCCTCGCGCTGCCGGGAGCCCATGTCTTCCGTTACTTCATTTATATAATCATCAATCAATGTCCTGTTCATTTCAAGCCCCTCCGTTATTCTGTGCATATATCTTCTCGACCGCCGCCGTCATGGATCTCAATGAGCCAAGTAACTTAACCCGCAGTTCTTTGCCATATTCCGTGATCTGGTAGTATTTCCTGGGCCTCGAGCCCCCGGTCTCCCAGTGGCTGGCAAGGATCTTATCGTCCTCCAGCCGTCTTAAAATGGGGTATAGCGTGCCTTCCTCAATGTTCAGGCCATCGTCCTTCAGGCTCTTGATGATGTCGTAGCCGTACCGCTCCCGGTCCAGTAAACACATGATGGCGACCTGCATGACCCCACGCTTGACCTCGGTTTCAAACCGCTCTATGATGTCTTCCATTGGTATCACTTTGATTGGAAATATAATGTATGACACAATAACTTGTGCTACACACTATACTGTATCACTCTATGTATAAATAAATAACGCTTTGCCCGACAATCGAAAATAAAATAGAAAAAAGGGCTCCTGATCAGAGCGCAAAAAGAAAATTACTTAGACTTTTCCTCGTCTAGTTCTTTAACGTCGGCTTCTTCGAAGTCTTCCTTATAGACAACATGCTTCATGCCAACGTAGCTGATCAGGAAACGGGCTATGATCATCTTGCCGAGCACCCACTCTTCATCGAGGTAGAACTCTTTTGGCACTTCAATGGTCACCGTTTCGTCTTCAAGCGTATATTTTGTTTCCGGGCCGATATAGCTCGTAATGAGGGCTGCCGCTTTTTCCTTTTTATCCTTGATCTGCTCGTCGATCGTATACTCGAACGTCAGTGTCTTGCCAGCCAGAGGCTCGTTATAGTCGATCTTGACCCTGCCGCCGCTAACGTTCTCGATGAAGCCTACGCGGTTGCCATATTCCACCATCATGCCCGGCTCGACCTTAGTGTCGAATTTCTTAGCGGGCACGGTTTCGATGAGGTCCCGCGAGCGCGGCCCATAGCCTTTTTCGGGTGGCACGGTTACGGTGCCTTTATAGCCTACAGTTTTACCTTCGAGGTCTTCTTCCAGGCCCGGCACCAGTGCGCCGGCACCGACCACGACGGTCATAGGCTCGTATTTTCTATCCTCATTAAATACTTCATTGTCCTTTGCGATCTTTTCGTCTGTCGTGTCAAATATGACGCCGTTCTCCATCTTTCCGGTGAACGATATCTTGATGATATCTCCTTTCTTGATGACCATAACATTCACTTGGTAGACAAATATACGGTCAATAGTAATGAACTTTTAGATGCGATTCGCCAACTAGTGGAAGCGCACGAAGATTAAAAAGCTAAGTCTACAAAGACTACTAAGTATTGTTTAAAAAAGTTCTGATATCCAGAGCTCAAAACGATAATATAAAAAAGAAGTAAAAGGCCCAATGAGGGGCCTATAGAGTTTTATTAAAATTACTCAGCGGGCTTTGCCTCGGCAGTCTCTTCTACCGCAGGCGCCTCTTCCTTCTTGTAGGTTTCCTGGAAGACGACTTCTTTGATGCCTTCGAGCTCGTTGATCTGGGAAGCCATGACGCTCTTCATGATGGACCAGCGCTGGTTGAACCCGAGATCCTGGGGGACTTCGATGAGGACCTTGTCGCCCTCGATCTTGTAGGTCAGCTCGCGGCCTGCGTACATCTTGGTGATGGCTGTGATCTTATTCTCGTTACCTTCGATGAGCTCTTCGACCGTGAAATCATAGTCCAGGGTCTCGCCCGCGAACAAAGGATTAAAATTGATCCTGACGCGGCCGCCCTCGACGCTCTCCACCATGCCGGTGCGGTTGTTGACCTGCACGCGCATGCCGGGCTTGACCTTTTCCTTGAACTTCTTGGAAGGGATGGTCTCGATCATGTCGATGCGCTTCAAGCCGAAGCCCTTCTCGGGCGGTAAGTTGACGCTGCCCTTGTAGCCAACGTCCTTGCCGAGGATCTCTTCATCCAGGCCGGGGACGACGTAGCCTTTGCCGACTACGATGGTCTCGGGGCCGTAGCTTGCCTTCTCGTTGTAAATGCCATGCTCCTTCGCCACGTTGGCGTCGGTCGTGTCGAACACGACACCGTTCTGGAGTTTACCGGTGTAGGATAATTTGATAAAGTCGCCTTTCTGGACTGCCATAAATAACACCTGTTCAAATCTTGTAGTCTTAAATACGTTTTTATGTGATAATGCTTACGGTAATCCATGGCATATAGAGTTTTGCCCTAAGGCACACGGTCACCACATATCACAGATTATGTGGACTATTACAGTGTTATATTAATAGATCTACTTTTGATTAACTGAAACCGGAAAGCTGCATTTACGTACGCTAATAACTGCATTCATACCATGGGGCGACATCGCATACTATTGGCGATTGGCAGCCCAAGGCACATCGTATATCGTATGGATAGCAAAAGCGCAAGTAGGGTATACGGCGGCGTACATGACGAAGTATATTCATGAATTGGGTTTATTTCAAGGTAGACTTGGATTTGATAAGGCCATACCACTCGTAGAAAATGGTGTAGAGAAGTTTACTAATATAGATGGCATTCAAATTTTTAACTATGTTCAAGCATGTAGAGAACCAGTTTATTCACTTCCGCCGCCATCCTGTATGCTTCCCGTCGATCATGCTCAGCTGTTTCGAAATCCGCGCGTTCATCCAGATTCAATAGTGATAGAAATTTAGCCTGAGCTTGATTATTCAATTTCTCCAGATTGTTTAAGTGAACATCGCCCGGCGATCTCTTTTTCATCCAGTCGATGTGATCCTGGATGCCGTCCGTGATCGCATAGCCCTCCGCCGCTGCAGGTATTATTTTGACGGCATTCCATGTTTTGTCGCTACGCAAAGCGATCGCGTTGAACGCGGGTTTATCCGGCGCATCCCTTAAACGTTGTTTTAAGTGCTCTAGCCATTCCATGACCCGAATCCAGCCGCCCAACGAGCATACGACGGTCATCTTCAGGTATCACAGCTTTTTTGATACGCGTTCTTGCTAGCCCCAGCCGCGCCGCCGTCTTGTCGGCGCTTGCAAAATAATATTCTTTTTCCTTATCCAGGATCTCGGAAGGAACGACGCCATCATGCCCGTAAAAATAGTTCATGAGCGATGATTCTTCGACTTCATCCGCAAGGTAAGCCATGCCGCCAGCGTATAGACTCATATAGGCAATATATGACGTCCGGGGCTTTCATAGCTTTTCACGGATTATGCGGCGAATGAAAGTGTTATATCCATAGTCCCCGTATCTCAATATCGATGATAGAGATAGAGATCAAGGCGCAGGCTGACCACAAGGCATTGTTGAGCGCCTTAAAAGACGCTGGCGCTACTTTTGAAAAGACCGTGGACCAGCATGATACTTATTATAATGCACCTCACCGCGATTTTGGGGAGACGGACGAAGCACTCCGACTTAGAGATCAGTCCGGGCGCATCTATTTGACCTATAAAGGAAAAAAGCTCGACGCGAAGAGCAAGACCCGCAAAGAAGTCGAAGTAGAAGTGATGGACCGGGCAAAGATGGAAGATATCCTCATTTCGCTCGGCTTTAAAAAGACACTTGAAGTGAAAAAGAAGCGCGACATATACCATCTCATCGGCGTAGAAGTATGTATGGACCGCGTCGAAGGCCTTGGCGATTATGTGGAGCTAGAAGCGATGGCCGAAGACATGACCGATATGCCTAAAAAGCGCGACATGCTCATCGATACCATGCGAAAGCTAGGCGTCAAAGGCGAATTAATACGCGAGTCTTATTTAGAGATGCTGCTCGCTAAGACTGATCATTAAAAATTAAATATTTTTTTACTTTTACCACTTGCCCTGGTGCTCGATATTCTCAAAGAGCCTTGGCGGCGCCACAGGAGACTCATCAGGGTATCCGATGGACAATAAGGCTATGGGGAATATGCCCATGGGCAGCTTGAACATCTCGATGACGCGACGGTCGTCGAACGCGCCCACCCAGCAGGTGCCGAGCCCGAGATCGAACGCTTGCAGCATCATGTTCATTGTTGATATCGATGCGTCCTGGATCGCATAAAGCTCGCCCTTTTCCCGGTACTTTTTTCGGGAGCGGTCCATGTTCGCACAGACAATAATGCACACCGGAGCTTCTTCGATGAACTTCTGGTTCAGCGCATATTCGCAAAGTTTTTTCTTTGTCGCTTCATCGGTAATGATGATAAATTCCCTGCCCTGCAGGTTTCCGGCGGACGGCGCCATGTGGCCAGCGTGCAGTATGCTTTTGATCATGCCCTCTGGAACCTGATCGGGCTTATAGCTCCGAATGGAGCGTCTTTGTTCGATAGCTTCACTTAATTGCATGTCAATACCAATAGGCTTATATGAAGACATCATACTAATTAATATCGGCCCTTAGGGGCTTAACGGTGTACGTCTATGAGAATAACGATGGATCTTGAGCTGAAGGACATTCCCGGTCAGCTCATCAAGGCGCTCGAGCCCATATCGGATGCCGGCGGCAATATCGTGAGCGTGGTACACCACCACGAGCAGCGAACGCCGCGAGGTAACATCTCCATTCAAGTGGTCTTTGAGATGGCCGACGGCCTGAAGGACCTGAAAGATAAGCTCGAGTCTAATGACATCAAAGTCGTGCGTTTTAACGAGATGCGGCTGCAGGAGCATATGACTGTAGTCCTGGTCGGGCATATTGTCCACTCGGACATCAAGGACACCATCGAGCAGATCGACTCGACCGGCTATGCGGAGGTCGTCGACCTTGCCATGACCATGCCTGGAATTAACATGAAATCTTCAGCCCGGATCGGCATCAACGCGACCGGTAAACTAGAGATCAAGAAAGCCATGCATCTGCTTCGTACCATCGCTAAAAAGAAAGATCTCCTGATCATCGAGCCTATAGAGACGGAGGCACCGCAATGAAGATCGTTAAAGTACTACTGGTCGGGCTCGGCAGCGTGGGAAAAGGCGTTGCCGGAGTCATGGCGGATCGCAAAGGTAATTTCATCGATCGAGGAATCCAGTTCAAGTTCATAGGTGTCTGTGACTCAAAGGGCGCCGTAGTCGACGAAAAAGGCTTAGACCTGGCTGCGACCCTGAAGATGAAGTCCGAAGGCAAGCTGAACCATAATGGCAAATCGACAATGGACGCTGTAAAAGAGCTGGACTATGATATTTTAGTCGAAGTCACGCCGACGGACGCAAAGACCGGCGAGCCGGGATTGACTTATATCCGGGAAGCCCTGCAGCGCGGGAAGAATGTCGTCACCTCGAATAAGGGACCGCTGGCCATCGCCTATAAAGAGCTGAATGACCTGGCACATAAGAATCATGCCATGTTCCAGTACGAGGCTACGGTCGGTGGCGCAATGCCGATGTTTAATTTAGTGCGCGGATCGCTGGCCGGCAACAGGATCGATAATATAAAGGGTATTTTTAACGGCACCTGCAATTACATTCTCACGAGAATGGCGAACGAGGAAATGCCATATGACATGGTACTTTCAGAGGCCAAGGAACTCGGCATAGCAGAAACAGACCCGACGTATGACGTCGAGGGCATCGATACAGCCCTGAAGATCGTGATCCTGGCGAACGCGATCTTCGGCATGGATGTCAAGCTGAGCGACGTCGACATCTGCGGCATATCCAGCGTATCGCTGGAATCGCTGAAGCTGGCGAGTGACGCCGGCATGGTCATCAAGCTGATCGGCGAGGTCAACCCCAATGGAGGGGAGCGGATCCTTAAAGTCGCGCCCAGGCTGGTGCCGAAGGATCACCCGCTTGCCGTGCAGGGCACGCTTAACGCTGCGCTCATCCAGACACAGCTGGCAGGCGATATCGTAATAGTCGGTAAAGGTGCGGGCTCCATCGAGACGGCGAGCGCGATATTAAGCGATATGCTGTACATCGCCTCAGTGATAAAATAATCATGCCGCGATCTTTTTTATATTTTTATTCTTGTGCGTTTTTTATATGACTGTTTGTGTATTATGCGAGTCGCTAAATAATTAACACATCCTCTTAAAAAGATAGAAGCTCTAATCATTAAATCCTGTCAAAAACAATGGACAAGTATTCAAGGATTCATGTACTATAAACGAGTGGAAGTTGACAAGATGCCATATTACATACCGGTTGAGAACAGGCAAGTATACGAGCGGTTCAGGGAAACATACAAGGATGCCGAATCAGCTAATATCGACGAGTTCCTGGGCGAGCTGATGGATGCATGGGAAGAGCGTGAAGAAAGCCAGATATAGTCAGACTAGCCCTGTCCGATAATAAGACAAGCAATATCCCACCAATATCAAAAGAAACGGCGTAAAAATTTTCTGTAGTTTATTTGTTATTTTACTTATTTATTATACCATTATTGAAATCAATTCAATGTTCCGGCATAAGCAAGCCCTTACCGCAAGTTATAAATCATATAATGTAATTATATCGCAGAAACGTCGCTAACAGATTATCAATTGATGACCGGACAACGTCGCGATATTTATAGGGGGCATTAATACGTCGCGACGTTGTCCAGCCACTGTGGTGTATAACCAGGATATCTATTTTATAATTTCTTGTTTATAAACTAGTTGGTGGTTGCTAAACAAGCGATTAAAATTTTACACTTAATAGTTAATTATTAAGGAAATAGCTTAGAAGCAGTCTCAGCAGCCTGTTTTCAAGATGTTGAAGGAAGGTATGCGTGATTTATACCGGGCGCCGGGAAGTGATATACCCGGCGCCCGGTATCTTACGACGCGTTACACTTGTGGCACTGGCATTTGCACGATCTTTACGGCTTTACGGCTCCGTAAAATGAAATAGGCTATCAGCAGTACTGAGACGACTGTTCCTGCAGCTGCTACCAGGTACAGGTTGGTGAACGCCTGCCCGAACGTGATATTCTTCACCAGCGCCTCGTTCAGGAAATATCCCCCTATGACCGGAGCGATCATGCCGCCGATGCCCCGGAAAGTGCTCATTATACCCATACTAATGCCTTTTTCCGTCCCTGGCGTGACCGCCAGTAATGCGACATTGAACGCTCCCATGCCCATGCCCATGCCCAGGCCGATGATAACGAGAGCCACTGCGAGGCTTGTATCATCGTTGACGTAGTACGCTAGCCCGAACATCGCTACGGTGAGGATCAATCCGCCAGCCAATAGCATGGGTTTATGCCCGATCTTATCGAGTAGTATGCCACCCGATATGCCGCCGATGAACATGGCTACCGAGAGCGGCGTCAGGATAGTGCCGCTGTCCTGGATGCCCATCTGCAACACTGTCTGGGCGAACGTCGACACGAACATCATAGCACACATCATACCAAAGAAGACCATCATGATGGCCAGGTTCAATGATAGGACATCGCCCTTAAGCAGGACCTTCATATCCAGTATGGGTTCAGACGTGCGCTTCTCATACCAGTACAACAATATGCCAAGTACCAGCGAGACCACGAACAGCGGGAACACGGTGATATCTGTCAGTGGCAGGGTTTCCAGCCTGTTGAGGCCCAACACAAGTGCGGCCAGGCTTAGTCCTAGCATTGCTGCTCCCGCAAAGTCGATCTTGCGCTTCGTTTCTCCATAGCTTTCCTTGAACGTCAGCGCCAGTAGAATGGCGATGATGCCGATTGGGAGGTTGATGTAGAAAACCGATCTCCAGCCGAAGTGCTCGATGAAGAAGCCTCCGATGTTCGGTCCGAAGACCATGGCGAGCGCGCTCACCGACATCATTGCGCCCATTGTCTTGCCCAGCTTATCAGGCGGAGCGGCGCTGCTCATAGCAGCCAGCGCTGCCGGCATGATAATGCCGCCGCCGATGGCCTGTATTCCCCTGAAGGCGATCAGTGAGTAGATGTCCCAGGACAGGCTGCTCAGGAAAGATCCGGCAGTGAAAAATAACACGCCAGTTATGAAAATCCTCTTTCTGCCCAATAAATCCGATAATTTTCCGGCCAGCGGCATGACGGAGGTTGAGATCAGCATGTATAAGATAGAGATCCACGCGACAAGATCGTATGATGTATGAAAATCCTTCACGATCGTAGCCAGTGCCGGTGAAAAGATGTACGCGTCCAGCATCATCATAAAGACGCCTATCATCAATACCACCATCACATAGTACGGCGATGTGAAAATACTTTTTTTAGTTTTTATTGTAACGTTTTCGCTCAATGTTATCCCTTGTTTGTTAGATAGTAAGTACAATTACGATGTGCGCATGGTACGTGAACTTATTATATATACTTTAGGCATTGAGACTCTATAGTTTGCTTATTTTACATATTCAAGTAGCTGTTTTTAAAAATAGAGTTTAAACTACATGTTAATAGCTTATCGATCTTTGTTTCAAAGTTCTCTGCCAGCCTCATTAAGACTTAGTAGTAAATCTGAGGATCGGTGGAAATAACGGTGAGTTCATCGCATTTTTCATGTACGACAAACCCCATAAAAAGATAAAGAATAATCTTGCCATGTAAAATTGAATCATAAAAGGAATTTAGAAGTAGGTATGCATAGCCCCGTTCGGATTCGAACCGAAGTCACAGGATCCAGAGTCCCATATGATTGACCGCTACACTACGGGGCTATATCGCAGTTTTAATGTATTATCTAACGATATAATGTTTTCGCTCAATACGGCTATTTCAACCTGATGACTGCCGTAATAACCACATGTATATTAAGAGTATACCTTATTGTAGACAATATAGCCTGATTTGTATGCAATGAGTCGGTGCTGCATCCGGCCGAAAAGACATATATTAAAATAGAAAAATAATTATACTAATCTTTTTAAATATATTAACTATGCAGGAGTTTAAAGAAGATAAGCCTGATTGGCTGCGGATCAGGCCTCCAAGCTCAGATAAGTATCATATAGTGAAACAAACTCTGGCAGAACGGGGCTTGAATACGGTCTGCGCCAGCGCGAAATGCCCCAATACGTTCGAATGCTGGGATCACGGTGCGCTCACTTTCATGATCCTTGGAAACATCTGCACCCGTGCATGCCGTTTTTGTGCTGTCACACACGACAGGTTGGGCGAGAACGTGGATCCTGCGGAGCCCGAGAAAATCGCTGACGCGGCTAAAGCTTTGGGATTAAATTATGTAGTGATCACCTCGGTGGACCGTGACGACCTTGAAGACTATGGCGCCGGACATTATGCGGCCTGCATACGCGCAATTAAAGATCATGTACCCGGTGCAAATGTTGAAGTGATCATACCAGATTTTTCCGGCCGGGCCGACTTGTTGCAAAAAGTGGTGAATGCAAGCCCGGATGTGATCGCGCACAACATGGAAACCGTTGAGAGATTATCGTCGATCGCCCGAGACAGGAGAGCAGGCTATTATCGATCGCTGGATGTACTCCGTAACGTGAAGCGATTCGAGCCGTCGATCATGACAAAATCATCCGTCATGCTTGGTCTGGGCGAAGAGGAAAATGAAGTCAAAGAGGTCATTAAACGCCTTCACGAAGCTCGCGTGGATATGCTTGCGATCGGGCAGTATTTAAGGCCTAATTCGCGCTCTTTACCGGTTTCAAGTTATGTGGATCCGGATAAGTTCGCGCAGCTCAGGGAATATGCCGAGTCGCTTGGCTTCAAGTCAGTTATATCAGGCCCCTTTGTCAGGACTTCTTATCGCGCTCAGGAATATTTTTTACAGGGGAGAATGGCGTAAATGATCGCCGATAAATATCTTTTTAAGCTCGTCGAAGGCGAGACATTCCACATCATCGACCAGGACGGCACGCCCGGCAAACTCGACCCGGGGCTGCCGAAGGACGTACTTTTAAAGATGTACAGGCACATGGTGCAGTCCAGGTCTTTCGACGAAAAAGCCGTGAAGCTGCAAAGAAGCGGCCGCATGGGCACATATCCGCCGCTGAGCGGCCAGGAGGCTATTCAGATCGGAAGTGCCACGGCGTTAGCGCAGGGCGACTGGATGGTGCCCTCATATCGTGAAGGCGGCGCCATGATGGTCGCCGGTATACCTATGAATCAGCAATTCATGATGTGGATGGGCAACGATCTCGGCAATCAGATACCCGAGAACGTCAAATGCCTGCCTATATCCATACCGGTGGGAAGCCAGATCCTGCATGCGGTCGGGATGGGATGGGCCGCGAACATCAAGAAAGAAAAAATGGCGGTTATATGCTATTTTGGTGATGGTGCCACGTCCAGGGGCGACTTTCATGAAGGCCTGAACTTTGCCAGCGTTTTTAACTCACCGGCCGTGTTTATTTGCTCGAACAACCAGTTCGCCATCTCGACGCCTGTATCTAGGCAAATGCACAGTAAAACTATCGCGCAAAAAGCCGTCTCTTATGGTATGCGCGGATACAAGCTGGACGGAATGGACGTGCTGGCCTCGTATGTTCTGACAAAAGACGCGCTGGAAAGGGCTAAGAACGGCGAAGGGCCTACATTGATCGAAGCGCTGTGCTACCGGTTCGGCCCCCATACGACGGCAGACGACCCGACTCTATACAGGAGTGCGGAAGAACTTGAGATCCATAAACAAAATGATCCCATCATTCGTTTTAAAAATTACTTAACGAAAAAAGGCCTCTGGGATGACACTCAGGAAAAGGCGCTATATGAAGAGATAAGCGCCCTGGTAGATAAAGCAGCTAAGGAGGCGGAGCAGGCGCCGCTGCCGAAGATGGAGGACCTGTTCCGGAATGTGTTCGCGACGATGCCTGAATACCTGAAAGAAGAAGTCGACAATCTCAAGGGAAGGCGATGATCATGCTGATGAACAACGTGCAGGCGATCAACGACGCGCTGATGTTCGAGATGGAAAAGGACCCGACCGTCATGGTACTCGGAGAGGACGTGGGGCATGAAGGCGGCGTATTCAGGGCTACGACGGGATTACAGGCAAAATATGGATACGAGCGTGTCGTCGATACGCCACTTTCCGAAAATGGCATTGTCGGCACATCAATAGGCCTGGCACTTTATGGCATGAAGCCGGTCGCTGAAATACAGTTCTCGGGATTCGTCCTGGCCGCATACGACCAGCTCATGTCACATGCATCCCGCTTGCGGCAGCGGTCTATGGGGCGCTTTCACGTGCCGATGGTCCTCAGGATGCCATTCGGAGGCGGCGTGAAGGCGCTGGAGCATCATAGCGAAAGCGACGAGACCATTTTTATCCAGATACCCGGCCTGAAGGTCGTCGCTCCGGTGACTCCCACGGATATGAAAGGACTTTTAATATCGGCCATAAGAGATCCGGACCCGGTCATTTTCCTCGAGCACATCCGGCTGTATCGTGCATACCGGGAAGAAGTGGCTTCGGGCGAGCTTACGGTCCCGATCGGAAAAGCCCGGATCGCGCTTCCCGGGAAAGACCTGACGATCATCGCATGGGGCGCAATGGTAAACGTATCGCTGGAAGCGGCAAAACAGCTTAAGGCTGAAGGCATCGAGCCAGAAGTCATAGACCTGCGTACGCTGAAGCCGCTGGATAAAGATACGATCCTGAGCTCGGTTAAAAAGACCGGCCGCGCTATCATAGTGGAAGAGTCACACCGTATATCCGGCTTCGCTTCCGATATCGCCGCGATCATCGGCGAGCGATCTATCCTATACCTGAAGGCCCCGGTGACACGGGTTTCCGGATATGACATCCGCTTCCCGTTATATAAGCTGGAGGATGAGTATCTACCCGACCCCGGAAGGGTGATCAGCGCCGTGAAAGAAGTCGTAGGATTTTAGGGGTAATGATATAGTGTCATTTGAATTCAAGCTACCGGACCTGGGCGAAGGCATCACGTCCGGAGAGATTAAAAAATGGGTCGTAAACAAAGGCCAACGAGTAGAAGAGGACCAGCCAATAGCGGAGGTCGAGACGGATAAAGCGGTCGTCGAGCTGCCATCGCCGGTAACAGGAATGGTGGAGGAGCTCAGGTTCCCGGAAGGTGCCAAAGTGAACGTCGGGGACGTCATCGCAGTCATACGTGAAGAAGGTGGTGCGCCGGAACAAAAGCCCATACAGGAAAAAGCAGTGGAAAAAGTGGTGGAGGCGAGAAAGCCAGAGGTGAGCCCGCCGCCCTCAAAAGAGAAGATACCGGCCCTTGCTACACCGGCGACACGCATGCTTGCGAAACAGGTAAATATCGATATAAATACCATTAAAGGCACAGGCCCTGGCGGCCGCATAACGGACGAAGATGTGAAAAAAGCAGCCGGCCAGCCTGCCGCTAAGCCTGAAGTGACGCAAAGGCCGGAAGCTGCACCAAAGCCGGGAGGCGCCGAAGAGCGAATACCAATACGCGGCATCCGACGTACCATCGCCGAGCACATGATACAGTCGCTAGCTAACACGGCCCCGGTGACGCTCATGGATGACGCGGACATGACGAAGCTCATCGAGCTCAGGAAAAGTATTAATGAAAAATTGGCAGGTATCTCGAAGGCGAGCTTGCTGGCATTTATGACTAAGGCAGTGGCTACGGCACTTCGGGCGCATCCCATGATGAACGTCAGTGTCGACGAGTCGAAAAACGAGATCATCATAAAAAAGTATTATCATATCGGTATTGCCGTGGACACGAGCAACGGCCTGATAGTGCCCGTTGTAAAAGATGCGGATAAAAAAGAGCATCATAGAGCTATCCGAAGAGATCAATAGTCTGATAGAGCTCACTCGTGCCGGGAAACTCAACCTCGATCAAATGAGGGGCGGCACATTCACGATCGCGAACGTGGGCAGCATAGGCGGCTTATTCTCTACCCCGATCATGAATTATCCTGAGCTGGCCGTGCTCGAAATGCAGCAGATGCGCGACATGCCGCGAGCCGTGAACGGCCAGGTCGTCGTGAGGAAAGTGATGAATTTATCTCTGACCATCGACCATCGCGTTATCGACGGGGCCGAAGGCCAGCGCTTCATGAATGACCTGAAAAGATACCTTGAGGAGCCCGATCTCCTTTTCGCAGGGATGGTGTGATTGGTCGTCGGGGAGATCGAGATAGGGACGGACGTCCTCATTGTGGGCGCCGGGCCGGCAGGCTATACGGCAGCTATCAGATCCGCACAGCTGGGGCTGGATGTGACACTTGTAAATAATGACCAGCTAGGCGGCATCTGCCTGCATAAGGGCTGCATCCCGGTCAAGACTATATTACATGTTTTCGACATCGCAAATGATTGTAAAGGAGCTTCAGGCATGGGACTTGTCGCGAAAGATGTTTCCGTAGACCTGAAGAAGACTTATGCCTGGAAAGACAGTGTCGTGATGAGACTTGAAAACGGGATCAGAGAGCTGTGTGCAGGTAACGGTGTCCAGGTGATCGAGGGCTTTTGCACGTTCTTATCCTCATCAAAAGCTGTAATTAAAGGATCGAATGGGTCTCAGCACATATCGTTCAACCGCGCCGTGATCGCCACCGGCACCAGGTATAAGGAAATACCCGGTTTGCCATTTGACGGGCACCATATCATAAATACGGATGATACGCTTAGTTTTGACCGCATACCCGAAGAAATGGTCATTGCAGGAGGCGGATATGAGGCGATCACGATGGGGAGCCTGATCGCAGCGATGGGCACGCGCCTGACGATGGTCCATAAAGGCGAGAAGATGTTGCCGTTTTTAGATGATGATATCATGCATCCGGTCATGGAAGCATTAAAAAACAAGGGCGTGAGAGTCATTTCAAATGCATCATGGACTGCATCGGTATCAGGAGATAAGGTTAAAATCGACATCGATTCTGGTAATAAAAAAGAGACGCTAGAAACAAGTAAGCTGCTAATAGCTGCCGGGAATATGGGTAATACAGACAGGCTGGGGCTTGAGAACACTAAAGTGAAGACTGATAAGAACGGGTTCGTGATCGCTGATGATAGCTTCCTGACAGGCGACCCCTCGATCTATGTCATCGGCGACGTGAAATGCGGCCATTGCAATGCCAGTAAAGCGTTTAGGGATGGGGCCTCCCTCGCGGAGATACTGGCGGGTAAGGCCGAATTACCGGAATATATTGTCATGCCATACACGGTATCATCAAACCCTGAGATCGCATCCGCAGGCATGTCCGAGCAAGAAGCAAAAAATGGCGTGGTTGATGTCATCGTGGCTAGAAGTCATTTCAGCGCAAATGGTAAAGCCGTCTCCATCGGCAAGACCGAAGGCTTTGTCAAAGTAGTCGCGGAGAGATCCACGCATCGCATCCTTGGCTTCCATATCGTGGGCCCACGCGCGTTCGATATCATCGACGAAGCATTGCTTGCCATAGAGATGGGCGCAAGGCTTGAAGATGTTTCTTTGACGATACATCCGCATCCGGCGCTTTGCGAGGCGCTGCGAGAAGCATGTGCCATGGCACTGGGCGTATCCGCCAACAATATTGGGAAGATACGTTAACTATTTTTCACGATATTCAGGTATATTTTTGAGCTTCCTGGCCGGGCGACCGTTCATAGCTTCGGCTCGACCTATCGTGAAAAATTCCATGTATCGCTTGCATATATATCTTTTAGTGCCGGTACTAGTAGCCGCTCAGGTTCGGTCAGCTTTCCGAAGCACCACTCTTTGTCCTGGGTGAATCCATGCAATAAAGAATTATACAGATCGTCTTTTGTGGCACTACAAAGCTCTGAAACAGAGGTAACGCCATCTTCAAAACGTTTAAACGGCTTATCCGCAAGCTTCGTTTTTGGCGGCTTCAAGACGGAAAACATAGCCTCGCGATCCAGTTGAAAAAGGATAGTGCCGTGTTGTGTCAAAACCCCTTTCCTCCGCGTCTGCGCGCTGCCCGATATTTTACGGCTGCCGACGATCACGTCGTTGATAGGCCGGAAAGTTGCGGCGATCCCGATGCCGGATAGTCCGCCGATGATACATCCGCATATCTCTCGATAGGATTCGGTAATACCGCCTGGAAAATAGTGTTCGGGTGCGATGACACTGTACGTGATCTCCCCTTCCGGGTCATGAAAGACGGCGCCTCCGCCTGTCCTGCGTCTAACACGCTCGACGCCCAGTGAGTGACAGGCTGTGAGATTCACTTCATCATTTATGCACTGAAAATAGCCGATGGACACGGCGGATGATTTCCAGGTATAGAACCGGATGGTCGGTGCGGATCTGCCATTGCATAGCTCGTTCCCTATAGCCTCATCGATGGCCATATTCTCGGCCGAAGGGTGAGATTCAAGGCTGATGACTCGCCACATCTAGAGCGCCTGTATATAGCCGTGCGATCGTGCGTTCATCCAGCCCGATCAGCTTGATGCCCTGTTCTTTGACAAGCTGCGAAAGCATCGCTTCGATCTTATCGATCGGCTCGTTGCCCTTCAGGTCATAAAGCGCCCGCTCAAGCTGAAAAACGCCTTCTTCTGGGAATATGAAAAAGTCTCCGGAGATCATGACGCCATTCGTGCTTACGGTGACGTTCACCAGCTTTCCGCCGGGCACTTTTTCTTCACAGGATGACATTTATTTGCCATGTTCGACGGGAAATCCCGCGGTAGTCCATTCCTCTATCCCGCCCTTATAGTCATGGACGTTTGTATAACCCAACTTATCAAGCATTTTATATGCATTTGTGCTCGCCATACAAACATAGCTTCCACAGTAGACGACAATGTTGTCGGAAGATTTCAGCATTTGCGCTGCTTTAGCCTCGATCTCGTCCAGCGGAAGAGATTTTGCGCCCTTGATATGTCCCTGGCCATAGTCCTCTGCGCTGCGGACATCTAAAAGGATAAAGCGCTCGTCATTATCCATCATTCGCTTTAAATGCTCCTTGCTGATAAATTTCACATTTTCTGTTTGCATGGTCACCACCATTAAAAATATGTGTCATATTATTAATATACTTACATAAAATAAAAGGCGCATTCGCCCCATGCTTGATAGGAAATCGACAATGGTCATATCAATAAATGTGGAATAGCTGTTACCTATGCCGAATATTTTACATATTCAAAAATATGGCTTTTAGAGGTAAGCTCAACAAAAATTTGGCATAACTGGTCTAAATATGCTGTAAAGCCAAATAATTCATAAATATATATTAAGCTCATTATACTTTGCTAAACATAGCGTACCTTAGATTAATCAATATTCTAAGGTGTGGGTAATTGAGGAGGTATCTTATGAGAAAGTTAGTAATAGCCATGGCGATTTGCTTAGTGTTGGCTTTATTCATGGGAGCTCAGACAGCAACATCGCTTAATGCGCCTACTATGATGTCGTCGAACAGCTTGTTCGACATGTCAAAACAAAAGGCGACACTGAAGAACATCGAAAATAAACTTGCGACCGGTAACACAGGCAACATTGATGCACAGCAGCAGATGATGAGCCAGCAGGCCAAACTAATGGCCGATAACGTATACGGGAGCACCACTTCGGAATTAAATTCGAGGATGACCAAGCCGACTGCGACGATCAAGGCACCCAAGACCACTATCACGAAGCCAACGACGAACCTGCAGGGTACGTTTAAGAGCCTGAAGAATATGGAACTTGGAACACAAAATACAAAAAAGGCAATTTTAGAAAAATTGTAAACCTTTAACAGGCAACTTTGAGGAAAGCCTCAAAGTTGTTTAAAGGTTAACAATTTATGCCGTCTTGATACGAGCGACCTCTTCGAGGCCGAGCTCTTTTATAGATTGTTCTCGCATCTTGAACTTCTGGATCTTGCCAGTGACGGTCATGGGGAACTCATCCACGAACTTGTAGTAGCGGGGGATCTTGTAGTGTGCGATCTTGCCCTTGCAGAATTCTTTTATCTCGTCAGGCGTTACTGCACGGCCGTTCTTCAGCTTCACCCATGCCATAAGCTCTTCGCCGTACTTCATGTCCGGCACGCCGATAACTTGTACGTCGCTGATCTCCGGGTGCGTATACAGGAATTCCTCGACTTCACGAGGGTAGATATTCTCTCCGCCCCTGATGACCATGTCCTTCAGGCGGCCGGTGATCTTGATATAATTCTCCTCGTCCAGCGTGCCCAGGTCACCTGTGTGTAGCCATCCTCCATCGTCGATGGCACGCTTCGTGGCCTCAGGATCGTTGTAGTATCCTCGCATGATCATGTAGCCGCGGCCGCATATCTCACCGGGTTCGCCGCGCTGGACCGTACGTCCCGTTCCCGGGTCCACGATCTTCAGCTCCGTGAACGGCATCGGCCTGCCGACGGTGCAGACGCGTTTCTCCAGCGGGTCGTCCCAGGAGGACATCGTCAGCCCCGGCGATGATTCCGTCTGTCCATAGGTGATCACGATGTCGCGCATGTTCATGAGCGTGTTGACCTTACGCATGTACTCGGTCGGGCACGGGGAACCGGCCATGATACCAGTGCGTAGCGAGCTCGTATCGAACTTATTGAAGTCCGGGTGGTCTAGCTCTGCGATGAACATGGTCGGTACGCCGTGGACTGCAGTGCAATGCTCTTGCTGGACCGCGGTGAGCGTCGATATGGGATCGAAATGTTCGGCCGGGATGACCATCGTCGAGCCGTGGGTCATGCATGCCATGTTCGACAGGACCATGCCAAAACAATGATAGAACGGCACCGGGATGCAGAGGCGGTCCTTCTCCGTGAATCGCATGCACTCGCCTATAAAATAGCCGTTGTTGAGCACGTTATTATGCGTGAGTATGACGCCCTTCGGGAACCCGGTGGTGCCCGAGGTATACTGGATATTGATAGGATCGTCAAAGTCGAGCTGGCACTGTGCGGCGCACATGATGCCGTCTGGCATCTCGTCGCCCACCTTGCGCATGTCCGCCCAGGTATACATACCCGGCTGTCGCTCGCCGCGGATGAGTATGACGGTCTTTAAAAATGGTAAGTTTTCCGACTCAATATGGCCTGGCTCGGCGGTTTTCGCTTCCGGGCAGACCTCGTTGAACATCGTGATGTAGTCGGACGTCTTGAAGCTGTCTATCAGGATCAATGCATTGGCTTCGGATTGGCGTAGAACGTATTCCAGCTCATGTGTCCTGTAGGCGGGGTTGACGGTGACCATGATCAGGCCAACCTTGGCGGTCGCGAACTGCGTGATGATCCACTCGGAGACATTAGTCGCCCAGAGCGCCACGCGGTCGCCCTTCTTCAGCCCTAAGCCTAATAATCCCTTAGCTGTCCTGTTAACCTCGTTTTCTAGCTCGCGGTAGGTATATCGTATACCCTGGTGGAGCGATACGATCGCGTCGTTATCAGGGTACTTTTCGACGATGTCGTCGAACATGTCGCCCACGGTCTTGCCGAGGAGTGACTTTTGTGACCCTGCGAACGCGTAGCTTTGGGATCTCTTTGCTGGCATTCTTATTACCATCCAATTTTTTACAGTTTGCCGTTCTGCTAACGGAGACAGGCATATGCATGCCACTATGTGTCATTGAATCGATATTATTACGCATACTTAAAGTTACCCATGGCAGTCGCATTATAAGTGCATAATTGCAAATCACTTGAGCTATCACAAAGCGCCCATATATTTGTGTTAGCGACTTCCAGGCTTGTATTAGTGCATTAAAAAGAAGTTATCTTATAGCTTTCGGTTAAACACCTAAACAATGATTATTTTAAAAATAAATTAGTAACTGATAATTGTTATAAATAGTAGATTTTGAAAAATATATGTAAATAAAAAAATGTATGCCATCATAGCGACGTCCGGTGAAACGTCGCTATAACGGCATGTAGCGCATGCTAATCGATTATTTATTATCCTGGTCCCTGATCTCTACCCGACGGATCTTACCGCTGATCGTCTTGGGAAGGACTGGCACGAACTCGATGACTCTGGGATACTTATATGGCGCCGTGACCTTCTTCACGTGGTCCTGAAGTTCCTTTTTAAGAGTATCGCTCGGCACATAATCACGGCTTAGTACGACTGTGGCCTTGACTATCTGTCCCCTGATATCATCGGGCACTGCAGTTATGGCGCACTCAACCACGGCAGGGTGCTGTATCAGGGCGCTCTCGACCTCGAATGGGCCGATCCGGTAGCCTGAGCTTTTTATGACATCATCCGCTCTGCCCACGAACCAGTAATAGCCTTCTTCATCCATCCAGGCCATGTCGCCCGTATGATAGTAGCCGTCATGCCAGACGGATGCGGTTTTCTTATCATCACGGTAATACCCGGCGAAGATCCCCACCGGAAGCTCTTTAGTAGTGTTAATGACAAGCTCGCCCTCTTCACCCACTTCGCAGAGTTTTCCGTCGATGTTGAGCAGCTCGATGTTATAGCCCGGCGAAGGTTTTCCCATGGAACCCGGCTTAGGGACCATCCACTGATATGTGCCTAATGTCACGGTCAGCTCTGTTTGGCCGTATCCCTCCATGAGCTTGAGCCCTGTGAGTTTGAGCCACTTATGGTACACTTCAGGGTTAAGAGGCTCGCCGGCTACCACACAGTACTTCATGTTCGAGAAATCGAGCTTGCTCAGGTCTTCATTGATAAGGAACCGGTATATCGTAGGCGGGGCGCAGAAGGTAGTGACCTTATATTCCTCTGTTTTTTTAAGCAGGTTCAACGGGTTGAAGACCTCATAATCGTAGGCAAAAACCGCGCTGCCGGCGATCCACTGGCCATAGATCTTACCCCATACGGCCTTAGCCCATCCCGTGTCCGCTACAGTATAGTGAAGGCCGTCGTCCCTGACGTTCTGCCAGTACTTCGCAGTGAGAATGTGGCCCAGAGGATAGACGAAGTTAAACCAGACCATCTTCGGGAGGCCAGTCGTACCCGAGGTGAAATAGAGGATACTTGTGTCCTCGTTTTTCGTAGCCTCCTCACCGTTCGGCCGCTCGAAATGGTCTCCGGCTTTTTCGAGTTCTCCATTAAAATCGATCCAGCCCTCGTGACTTCCATTCACCACAGCTTTTAGCTTCAATATATCCGGGCACTCACGCTGGGCTTCGTCCACCGCCTTTAGTAAGGATTTTTCGTCTGCCGCTACTATCATCTTAAGGTCAGCTAGCCTGGTCCTGTACACGATATCTTTGGTAGTGAGCATATGGGTAGCCGGTATGGCGACGGCACCGATCCTGTGAAGGCCGATCATGCAGTACCACCACTCGTACCTGCCTTTGAGCGCGATCATGACTTTATCGCATTTCTTTATTCCGATGCCCTTGAAAAAGTTGGCCGCTCGGTCGCTCATGAGCTTCATGTCCGCAAAGCTCATGATCTTCTCGCCCCCCATATCATCGCACCACACCAGGGCGATCTTGTCAGGAGTCTCGCGGGCCATCACATCCACTACATCGAACGCGAAGTTGAAGTTCGCAGGAACCTTCACGCGGTAGTTTTTCTGGAAATCCTCATAGGATTCGAATTCCGTTTTTTCTAGAAACCTGTTTAATAGCGACATATGTTTTTCCTCACAGGATAATGGCTAGGAAGCGCGCCGGCTTATCGTTCAGTGCCACCATGGCATGATCACAGCTCGAATCGAAATAGATTGAATCGCCTTCTTCCAGTATGATATCGTGATCTTTGATGATGAGTTTAAGGCTACCTTCCAGGACGTAGTTGAACTCCTGGCCAGGGTGCGAGTTGGTCTGCACTATCGTGTTTTGGGGCTTTGGTTCCACTGTAACGACCAAAGGCTCGGCTTTTTTATTGATGAAATTTGAAGCCAGGCTCTGGTACTTGTATTGCTTTCTCCGTTCAACGCTCACGCCCTGTCCCTTTCTGGTCACACTGAAATAGTGCATCCGCGGTGTTTCCCCCGTGAGTAGAATGCTCAACTCCACCCCGAGTCTCTGGGAGACCTCATAAAGAATGCTTGCCGGTATATCCTCTTCGCCGTTCTCGTAGCTCAAATATTTTTCCCGGCTGATCCTGAGATTGGCAGCCATGTCGTCGGCGCTGATCTCGAGGATATCCCTGAGCTCCCTTACCCGTGCGGCTACTTCTTTGATCCGTTCCTGCATGTATTTACCCTCTATAAAATTTGATCACATAAGCGATGGAATAATTACTGGTACTCCGTACAGTGTATAGTTTCCTTGGATTTAATATTAGTGCACAAAACGATACGGTAACGATTATTCATTATATTTTAATTGTGATAGTTACCACAATTCTCGACCCTGGTGGGACGACCGGGAGACATGTCCAATATACACCCCATTATTTTCAGAAGATTACACGACTGTCGCCACAGTTGGATGATCCGGTCAGAAATAATATATATAGTTCGATGCGATTTATCGCTAAATTAACAAGCAGTGATTATATGCCAAAAATAGGATCTTTAGGAATAGCTATCCTGATGGTGCTGACGGTCGTCATCATCGCAGGCTGCACGGGGACGTCAAATACGTCGACTACTACTCCCACGGTGGCGAGCAGCGTTCCTGCAAACGTTACAAGTGGGCAAAACTCCCCACCTAGTGGCTTACCACCAGGCGGCATAATGACCAATGGTACCATGCCCGGTGGTTCTGCACCTGGCGGCAGCACCGGCTCGTCGACCACATCGGCCACGCTTAGCGGTGTGTACACGGTAGATGGCAAGACTGCTTCGGAGACTAACGGGGTATATGCCTCAAGTACATCCGACGTGTCCGGCATATACGTCGCCAATGGCGGCAGCCTGACCCTGGTGAACCCGACCGTGACCAAGACCGGCGACACGAGCTCGGATGATAACAGCAACTTCCTCGGCCTTAACGCGGGCGTCGTGGCATCATCGGGCAGCACACTGAATATCACCGGTGGCATCGTAACGACGAGCGCCGATGGAGCCAATGGTATCTTCTCGACAGGCACAGGTACGACTGTCACTGTTTCTGATCTCACGATCAAGACCACGAAGGATTCGTCTCGTGGCTTAGACGTGACCGTTGGAGGCACCCTTACGGCTACGAACGTGACAATTTCGACTCAGGGAGCACATTGTGCAGCTATCGCAGCGGACCGAGGCGGAGGCAATGAGATCGTCAACGGCGGCACGATGACCACTTCAGGCGAGGGTTCGCCAGGTATATACTGTACCGGCAACTTTACGATCGCCGACGTGACGACGAAGGCGATCGGATCTGAGGCGGCGGTCATCGAGGGCAAGAATTCGATCACCCTGATAGACAGCAGCATCTCCGGTGCAGTCAAGAGGGGCGTCATGATATACCAGAGCACGTCTGGCGACGCCAGCGTTGGTGTAGGGTCGTTCACGATGACCGGTGGCTCGCTAACTGCAGCAGCCGGGCCGCTGTTCTACGTTACCAATACGGAAGCCGTGATCAAACTGTATCACGCCACGCTCTCCGGTACTGCCGGACTGCTTACGGCAAGCGCCGATAGCTGGGGTAACACAGGCTCAAACGGCGGCACCGTGACCTTCCTCGCGGATAACGAGAACTTGACGGGCGACATCACAGCGGACAACGTCAGCTCTATCACGGCTACGTTGCAGAACGGCACGACGCTATCCGGCTCCATCAATGCGGGAGATGCCGCGAAACTGTTATCCCTGAGCATCGATTCGACCAGCAACTGGAACGTGACGGCGGACTCCTACCTGTCCAGCCTGAGCGATGCCAGCGGTATCTCGGGCACGGGCATTACTAACATTGTGGGCAACGGGCACAACGTCTACTATGACTCGAGTCTGTCCGCGAACAGCGCACTAGGCGGAAAGACCTATACGTTGGCCAATGGCGGCGAATTGACTCCGAAGTAAAAGAGATTGTTCCGGAACATACCCGCCCCTATAAGCCATAAGGGCGGGCTTCCGGGAACATACATGCCTTTTTATGCTTATTCCAGTAGCAGTAGTGTGAAGGTGGGCATCTCTTTCGGCGAGAGTATCTCTTTTCTCTCCACGACATTTGTATCAAGCCCGGCGTTCTGGGCAGTCTGGAAGACATCGATGCCTGCAGATTCCAGCGAAGGCCTGGCGTCGACCGGTAATTTGCATTTCTTTTGTTCCGCCAGCGCACACACATCGCATTTACGGCAGCGATGCGCACCGTATGAGAACGCTTTATAATAACCCGAAAGGAAGGCATGTCGTTCCATGTCAAACACTGCTTTACATACATGCAGGCTCAGCTTGTCCATCGCTACACTCAAGTTCTTCGGCGGGTATTCGTCAAAACCGAGGAAGCCTTCATATTTTATGAGATATGCGCGTACGTACTCGTCTAGTACTTTTCTGGTATCTTCCGGCGTAGGGCTATAGGGCGGGCAGGTGAGACGCGTGCCATAGTTCTTACAGCCGAACTGGCACTTGAGCCTGACCCAGTGGGCGGTAACGACCTTTGAGGGCTTGATAAATATAAATTCGGATGCGCCGCTGTCGATCGCCATCTTCCGCAGCTCTTCTTCCACGATATCTAAAAGCTTAACCATATGATCACGACTGGTAATATCAATGGATAAGCCGATATATAATAGCTATTGCCACTGTGAGACAAAATGGCACAGCGGAGGGTTTATGTATTTCAATGCATACAATAGATTCGGAAGGGATAGGATGTCGGATTTATCTTATATCATCAAGGATATGAGCAGGCAACGGAAGATTCAGTGCGTGATGGCGATCTTTGTGGTTTTTGGGGCCACACTCTGGCTTATGGATATCACCGTGTTTAACATCAACCCCGGCGAATTCATAGCGGCACTGGCTATCATCCTCTTTGCGGTAGCGACCATAAGAAGAGTGGATGATGAAGAAGTGCTCGAAGAAAGCCAGGAAATATAATTTTTTTGGTTCTTGTGCGTTTTTTGGATGGTAGTTCTGTTAACTATTTTGAAGAATGGTGTTCGCATTTTTTGATCATAGTTGTTTTGTTCGGTCGTCGTGCAATCGGTCTGGTTGGAAGCACTAAAACACAAAAATACATAGAAACACGAAATTTTTTCAGTTTCACTAATGCGCTAAGACCACTAGCTCTAATATCACTATGCGCAGGCTCACAGTCAATTCGCTAACAGCACTAAACCGCTGTTTTAAGTCTCTAATAGCACTAGGGCACAGTTTCTAAAACTGAAAACAAAATCACTAAGAAACGAACATCACAAAATTCGAAGCTCAAAAATGTATTGCTTATTCGCCATCCTCTTTTGAGTTTCAGATTGGAGAGGTCGTGCTCTTTGAGAGTTCTTTTACAGTTTTAAAAACCGTGCATTAGTGCCAATGGAGCATTAAAACCGCGCATTCGTGCGGTTAGAGCATTGACTGTGAGCCTGCGCATAGTGTTTTAGAGCTAGTGGTCTTAGCGTTTTAGTGAAAAATCTAAAAACGTTTTGTGTTTCCGTGAAGTTTAGTGATTTTGTGATTCCAACCAGACAGATCACACGGCGACGATAACATGCACTACATAACAACGAACAGAGAAATAAAAAGCTGAAAATTAATCATCCAAAAAACGCAGAAGAGTCATTTTTTTAATATTGCAGTAAATCTTTTAGAGTGATGTCTTTTATCGGCTCACCTTACGTTTCTGTATGGGCGCCGTGTTGGACTTACCGCTGATCCACCGGACTTTTTCGTTGGTCTCCTCATCGCTCTTCCAGCCGGGCGAGAGCTTCCGTTCGCGAATTGCCAGGTCAGTCCAGCCCTCGAACCGCTTCTCGTTCTCCGATTTCGAGTGGTCTTCCTTAAAGAGCTTATCGGCGCTCTTGAACGGAGAGGGCGTAGAAATATCATTTTCAGACGGTTTCTTTTTAAGAGGCATTAATGAACGGTTATCCGCTCGCTAATAAAATAGTTTTCGTTAAAAAAGAAATGGCATAGGTGATGGGGAGGGTTTTCTATGCCGTTTATAATATGGAGGCGATAGCCAGTACAGGCATCATGGCCATGAGCGCCAGGTGCGGGGCATACGACGGAGAAGTCTGAAAGTTATACTTCAGCGTATGCCACGTCTGCGTGAATGCCGTCAGTGTCGCCAGCAGCTGGAATATGACCGCCGCATAGACGATGGCTTCCACTCCGGTCAACAGGCCTGCCAGTGTCAATATTAACGCAAGCATCAGCGCGCCGAAGTGCAGGGCCAGCCGCATGCCTGACATCCTGAACGTGATGAAACCACTCACGATGCCGCTGAACAGGATCGCAAGCGCGATCGTTTGATATGTCATTTGCATTTTTCTCACCTCAGAAATTCACGATGGCGAACGACGGATCGCTTAATAGCGTGATATATGTCGCTGCGCCGGCCAGCTTCGTGCCTTCGACCAGGTCCGCCTGCTTCATGCCCCGGAAAGTCGCGCTCAATTCGCAAACGTACACCTGAGCCCCTGATTTTATGACTTCGGTCATCAGCTTATCGAGACGCTCAAATGCGGGGTGCTTGACAGTTGCCGCATTTCCCTTTCTTGCGATACTCACGCCGTCCATGAGCATGAAAATCGTCACCTGCTTGCCCATGCTGAGCGCGGCCTTACTGAAAATGAATGTAGCATATGCGCGCTCCGCGTTGCCGATGCCATTACTTTGTACGACGAGCACTTTGTCTCTGTCGACACCTACGGCGGACACGGCTTTTTTCTCCACTTTTTCTATGACGACAAAATGTCTGGCCCCGTCCATACCTTGTTCCACTACCTTACCAGCCATACCCGGGGTGGAGACCGCAATGTCATCGATAGATTCCTTGCTGGAATTTTTCACTTTAAGCCTGTCACCTATGGCCATATTTTTTAAGCGATCGCCCACCATGATGACCGGGCCCGGGCATGTCTCTCCCGTGACATCGATCTCTTCCGGCATTCGACCTGCTTTTGTAAGCCTGGCTGTCACATCTTTACCATCACAGACTATAGCTAGATCATAGCCGTACTTCTTTGCAACGCTGTCAAGGCCTTTTTCGGATCCCGCGCTGAGCGTGACGATCAGATCATCACCTGGTGCTGCTTTTAGCATGTTGCCGACCAGAAAGGATGAATTAGGCGCTTTAATGCCTAACGCTTTGACCGACTTCATGTTATCCCCACTTTTCTTTGAACGTCTTCAGCGCATCTACAATAGCTGAGAGGTCCTTTGCAGGTATGCCGATGACCAGCTCATCATCGGTGATGCCGGAATTTTTTCTCGAGCCGTTGCAGCCCAAAGTCATATTAGGAATACCTCTTTGTTTTACTGCTACGACTGCATCAGCGCATAATGACTGAATGCCGGAGTAGTCGCTCGAGACTCTACCGCCGGTCGCATTCAGGTATGCCTGCGTGACACGTAACGCCTGCTTCGGCGTGCCTATGATGACGACCGAGTCAGGCTCGAACTCGGCGCTCTCCAGGGGCGAGTATACTGAAGCGTAAAATCGTTCCTGCATCTTAGGCATGTCCGTGACCGTCTCCAGTGCCCCTTCGGCGGTCTTGAAGTTCCCGAGCTTATGATACGTGCTCCCGCTCGCCACGATGTCGGGAATAGGCTCTACGCCCAGGACACCGGCCCCGCCTTTACAAAGATGTTCATCCTGGGTTGCGAATCCTTTGAAATTATTCAGCCGCGCATCCTGTATGAACTGGCAATGTCGTGTCTTTTTATCTGATTTCTGATAGCCGGCCGGGATATCATCCACAGTCCTGGCAAGCTTAACGGCTACCGGGCTGCCTTTTAGCCCCAGCAGCTCCTTTAGTTCTCTTCCGATGGTCTCATATGTCATTGTTGATCCTCCGTGTGATCAGGACCGCTTTTATCGGCCTGTAAAAGAAATATCATACTATTTAGTATAACTATACTATATAGTATAGCAGATAGTATAAATAACTTTTCATGCGGTTGATATCTGAATAATTCAGGCAATTGCGCCGATATAAAAAGAGATAATATTATATATCGGCACTATACTAAAATGTTATATTATTAAAAATTATACTATATGGTATAAAGCGGGAAAGTCATGACGGATGAACTGGTTGAAACTGAAAGAGTCATTGTCGCATATATCGAGTCTCACGTCCCCGAGGACTGTATGCTGGATAAGATATCCAGGGGCACGAACAAGAGCAGGGCTACCGTGCTGAAATACCTGGAGACGCTGAACGCGAAAGGTGTCCTGGGATACAGGCTCGTCGGGCGCAGTAAATTATGGCTGCTGAAACATGCGCCCGAAAAAGGCTTGATCGTCCGGCATGATGCTCTTCCGGAGCCGGCCGGCGACGTGCCGCACCTCCGGGAAATCGCGTCGGAGCTGCACAGGCTGAAAACCCGTGAAGAATCCCTGCAGGATTCGATAGAGAGCCCTGACAGGATCGTCTTTACCATTGACAGTTCCTTTAATATCATTTCATCGAATGCATCATTCGATACACTTTTTCAAGGCAGGAAAAATTTCAAGGAGCTGGTCCTGCCCGAGGATGCGGGCATGCTCGAGCGCATATTGATGTCGAAGGAAAGCATTTCGGCCGACATAGGCCTGCTGGAAAAGCCCGGCATATACAGCCTGTATAGACTGGAATTTTCCAGGATCGAAGAGCACGGTGTAATGATCGGATCAGCCGCGGTCGGAGAATCGCTTTCCAGCATGGATCGCACGAAGAAAGACCTGGAAGCATTGATCTATATGATCAGGACGATCGGCTCGATGCACGAGCGGGCTCAGATCGTAAGCGAGTCGATGAGGGGTATCAAGGAAATGATCCTCCCGTACAGCCATGGAATGCTTTTCACGTTCGACGGCGGTACGCCTCACGCCGAATACAGCACGATCCAGGCGTGGATCGATGGCTCGTTACCGTCATACCTGGACTCGTTCCTGCACCGATGCGCCACATCAATGGAGACGATATCGGCAGGTGATTTTGAGGTCGGTTCCCTGAGATCGGAACTTCGCGATCCCGAGATCAAAGCCACGTTCGCCATACCGATCATCGGGGATGACAAAGCTACGGGAGTCATATTACTGGCAACGACATCAGATTCTGTCAACTCTAGAAAGATCGAGGATGTTGAGATAGTCGCTGATGAGATCGCCGGAGCATTGAAGATGCTGCAGCTTGAAAGAGTGAAATCCGAATACCTGAACACGCTGGTGGCCATGAACCGCATCTCCGGCATCATCAATAGCGTCAGGGATGATGACAGCATGCTCGAGCGTTCGATCGCCTCAACGATGGAAACGCTGGGCTTCGACATGGGATGTGTATATCTCGGAGGCGATGACGAAGAGCTGTTGCTGCGGGTACATAAAAATATGCCGGAAAGCCTTCGGAACATGTGCATTTCTGGCATGTTCAAGGACTTATTCAGTAAAGCATTCGCCAGACAAAACCTGGTATATATCACAGCGGATTCGAAAGACTATGACACACTGGACCCTGCCATCAAGGCAAATGGAGTAAAGACTCTGCTCATCGTGCCCATCAAGATTGGCAATAAAGTGATCGGCCTGCTCAACATGGGCAGCCGGGACATCAGGGAATATGATCGTGTCAGCCTTGAAAACCTGGGCTCCATCGGGCTGCAGCTGGGTATCGCGCTTGAGCGGTCAAAGCTGGCGATCAGGCTAAAAACACATGATGAACGACCCGTTAAGGATTAATACTAATAGATTCATGAAAGAAGGAGACGAACATGGAAAAGATACACATATTCTCACAACCCACGTGCCCAGCTTGCAACGAGCTGAAAGAATACCTGAAGAACAAAGGCGTCGAGTTCGAGGATTACAATATCTTAGAGGATAATAAAGCGCTTGATGAGATGCTCCACGTGCATAAAGTGCGTGTCACTCCCCTGCTGATCATCGGAAATGACCGTATGATCGGATTTAATCCGGATGAGCTTGAAAGCCTCCTGGCAAAACATAAATAGATTTTTTATCCGTATACCGTATCTGTAAAAAATCATTTTTTAAATATTTATCCACTAATGAGCCTATACGATAAGCGTTATTTATTCAAAGTTCGGCTACTATGATCGTAGAGAATAATGACCAGTTCAGCCGATTATCCTCACTCTTTTATCATATCACCCATCGCCACCTTCTTTTCTATCTCACATGCGCGTATTATGCGGTTATCAGATAAAAATACAGCATTAAATTATAATACTTAATAAATATTTGAGAATTAAATGGTGTTTTACTCCAACGCTAAAAAAATAAACGGTGATACTTATGGAACAACAGATACAGACTGGGGAACTAATGAATGCAGAGAAGACGTATACCGTCAAGAACTATTGCGTGAACACCAACCGTACCTATATCTATGAGATCAGGAACGGGGAGATCATTAACGAGCGAAAGGTGCAAGGAGAGGAATAATCCTTCGCTTGTCTGACAAAATAATGCCCTGGCAGGGGCTCCGCAACTATTTTGGCTTTAACCAGTAAAATATCTGCCCGTATATGGCTCCGCAACCCCATATATGGGCTCCGCAACCTTTTCGTTTTTAACCAGTAAAATATATATCATTATATAATTATATAAAATATTATATAATATTTAACATATCAGTTCTTTTAAGGACGGTTGATACTAGTATGACTAAAACTGATCTACTTAACAAGGGAGCGATCTTACAAAGGGATAAGGAGACATATGCGATAGCTCCGCATTTACCTGCGGGCATTTGTAGCCCGGACACACTGCGTAAGCTGGCCGACGTGGCCGAGAAGTACCATGCGGCCGCATTAAAATGTACTGGCGCCCAGCGCATCGCTATCGTAGGCTTAAAAGAGGAAGACCTGGATAATGTCTGGAAAGACCTGGGGCTCAAGCCCGGCGCCGCAGTCGGCCCGTGTGTGCGCAGCATTAAAATCTGCCCCGGCACTACTTTCTGTAAGAGGGGAGTGCAGGATAGCGTGACTTTAGGCCTGGAAATGGATAAGCTGTATCACGGCATGACTCTTCCGTCCAAGTTCAAGATCGGCGTCTCGGGATGCGCTAACAGCTGCGGGGAGTCCTGGCTAAAAGACCTGGGTTTCCTGGGCACGGTGAAAGGCTTCAAAGTACTCGTCGGCGGTGAGGCGGGAAGGACTCCGCGTATCGCACGAGAGCTCGCCTCCGGCATGAGCATAGACCAGTGCAAGGGAATAGCGGAGAAGGTCATCCAGTACTATCGCAGGAACGCACAGCCGCAGGAACGCATGGGCAACTTTTTAGAGCGTATCGGCTTTGAGACATTCCAGAAAGATATCATGGGCGATATCAGCTAAATTTTCTTTTTTTCTTTTTAATATGTGTGATTTTTACAAAATTATATCAGTGTCAATACAAATTATGCAATGTGCTAATTTATCCATAATCTCTCAAGCCCGAAAAGTCACTGGAACTTGAAATAATTATGTATAATATCGAGTCAGTTATCATTTGATCTCTCCGCGTTAACGCCTTACCTCGGAACGATGTTGTTATGACTGTTTTAATGGCCTATCCATCAAGAATTTATACTAAATAAGAGGTATCTAGGTTAGTATCTGTTCATTTCATTCGGGCGCGAGCGGTTATCAGGTTTTAGAGGAGTTATATGGTGGTTCAGGGTAAGCGAGCTTTCTGGAGTTCTAGCACGGATGATATCCTCAAGGAACTTCACACGTCGTGGGAGGGATTATCTGAAGCCGAGGCAGAAAAACGGCTGAAAGAGCACGGCCTTAATACACTGAAACCGAAAAAACGTACGGATTCTCTCACCATATTTTTAGGGCAGTTCAAGAGCCCGATCATCTTACTGTTATTATTTGCAGCGATATTATCCGCATTTCTAGGCGATACTCTTGACTCGCTGATCATCATGGTCATCGTGATGGTGAGTGGCTTGCTGGGTTTCTGGCAGGAGTACGGTGCGAATAATGCGGTTGAAAAGTTGCTTGCAATGGTCAGCGTCAAGGCTGACGTTCTCAGGGACGGCAAAGTCATAAAAGTCCCGTTCGAGGATGTGGTGCCAGGCGATATTGTCGTTTTTAATGCGGGTGACGGCATACCAGGCGATAGCCTGCTTTTAGAGACCAGGGACCTGTTCGTGGATGAGGCAGTATTGACGGGCGAGACATTTCCGGTTGAAAAATCGGTGAGAGCATTACCGGAGGGTACGCCGCTGAACGGTCGTATAAATTCGCTGTTCATGGGCACGCATGTGGTGAGTGGTACAGCTAAGGCTGCTGTCATATTTACGGGTGCTGATACGGAGTTCGGCAATATTTCAGAGCGTTTGCGCATGCGACAGCCGATCCCCGAGTTCGAGCGTGGTGTTAAAAATTTCGGGTATCTATTACTTGAAGTCACCTCCGTGCTGATCATCGCAATCTTCGCCATCAACGTATATTTTCAGAGACCGGTGCTGGACTCGTTCATCTTTTCCCTGGCCCTTGCGGTTGGCTTGACGCCTCAGCTGTTGCCCGCGATCATCAGTATCAATCTGGCTAAGGGTGCCAAGCGCATGGCTGAGAACAAAGTCATTGTAAAACAGCTATCAGCTATCGAGAATTTCGGCAGCATGAACATCCTGTGCACGGATAAAACGGGCACGATCACCGAGGGTGTGGTACACGTGCATTCCGCGGTCGGCATCAATGGCGGTGAGCTGGAAAAAGCCTTATTTTATGCCTATTTGAACTCTTTATACGAGACTGGTTTTGCCAGCCCCATCGATGAAGCGATCCGTACATATAAGCAGTTCGATGCGAACGAATATGCGAAAGCAGATGAAGTACCGTACGATTTCATCCGTAAGCGATTGACCATCCTGGTCGCTAAGGAAGGGCTTCACCTGATGATAACAAAAGGCGCGCTACAGAATGTGCTGGATATCAGCACCAAGGCGGAGCGCGAGGATGGCAAGGTCGTCGACATCAGCGAAGCCCGTGACGACCTCCTGAAGCTATACGACAGGCTGAGCGGCCAGGGTTTCCGCACGCTCGGGATCGCTTATAGGGATATGGATATCACGTCCCGTATATCAAAGGATGACGAGACGAGCATGACGTTCATTGGCTTGATCGTGCTCTACGATCCGCCAAAACCAGGCGTGGTGGATGCGATCCATAGCTTACAGAAGCTGGGCATTGCGATGAAAGTCGTCACAGGCGATAACAAGCTTGTCGCAGCATATGTCAATCGAACGGTCTGCATGAGCGACGAGAGCCTTATCGGCACGGATGTGTGCGGTACGCTTGTGCTCACGGGTGCGGACCTGAATAAAATGAGCGATGATGCGCTCATGGCCATGATCAAAGACGTGAACGTATTCGCCGAAGTCGAGCCGAACCAGAAGGAACGAATCATCCTGGCCATGAAGAAAGCGGGCAATGTCGTAGGATATATGGGCGATGGCATCAACGACGGGCCGGCACTTCACGCCGCAGACGTCGGCATATCGGTTGACAGTGCGGTTGATGTGGCTAAAGAAGCGGCGCAGATCGTCTTACTGGAAAAAGATCTCGGCGTGCTCGCAAAAGGGGTGAAAGAGGGCAGGATCACGTTTGCCAATACGATCAAATACGTATTCATGGCCACCAGTGCGAACTTCGGGACGATGTTTAGCATGGCGGGCGCATCACTGTTATTATCATACCTTCCGCTATTGCCGAAACAGATATTGCTCACCAACTTGATGACTGATTTCCCGGAATTGACCATCGCGACGGATACGGTGGACCCCGAGCTGGTCGATAGGCCGAGGCGATGGAATATCGATTTTATAAAAAAATTCATGATAGTCTTTGGCATTCTGAGCTCGGTGTTCGACTTTCTGACTTTTGGGGTGCTGCTCTTCGTACTAAATGCCAACATGGTCCAGTTCCGCACAGGCTGGTTCATGGAATCGGTCGTCTCTGCAAGTATGATCGTTTTAGTGATCCGGACACGCAGGCCGTTCTATACAAGCCGGCCAAGCCATTACCTGATCATCGCTACAATGGTCATCGTCGCGATCGTCCTGGCACTGCCATATACGCCGTTAGCAGGCATATTGGGCTTCCAGCCATTACCCCTGGAGTTCATATTGATCATGTTCGGCATAGTGGGCGCGTATGTGGTAATGGCAGAAATTACGAAGAAAGTATTTTATCATTACATTGATTTCTGAAAATAATCAGGTGAATTATGCCTAAGGAAAACATTCAGGAAAAAGGCGCTATCGTGCAGCGTGACAGGGAGACATATTCAGTATCTCCGCATATAGCCGGCGGCTTCTGTACGCCGGAGATGCTCAGAAAGATCGCAGACATCGCCGAGAAATATGAGGCAAAGTACGTGAAGCTTACTGGCTCACAGCGGATCGCGCTCATGGGCGTGCGCGAGGACGACATCGATAAGATCTGGGCCGAAACAGGTGACTCTAAGAAAGCTATCGGTCCGTCAGTACGCAGCATCAAAGTCTGCCCTGGCACGCTGATGTGTAAGCGTGCCGTACAGGACAGCGCAGGCCTGGGCATGGCACTCGACCAGGCGTATTACGGCCAGCCGGCTCCAGCCAAGTTCAAGATGGGCGTCTCGGGATGCCCGAACTGCTGTAGCGACTCATGGATGAAAGACGTCGGGTTTTTCGGGAGCTCAAAAGGGTTCAAGGTCACCGTCGGAGGCAAGGGCGGAGGAACACCCAGGATCGGCACGGAGCTGGCGGACGGCGTATCGAGGGAAGATGCCGTCAAACTCGTCGGCAGGATACTTGATCTTTATCGCAAGGAAGGTATAGAAAAAGAGCGCATCGCCAGGTTCATCGACCGCATCGGCATGGAGCGCTTCAAAGAGATCGTGCTCGATCAGCGATCTTGAGCACTTACTCGCAGCTTGGCCTGATATCCATCTTTTTGTCGATATCCAGCCGTGCCATGTCTATCACGTTATTGGTGACGTTCCGGACGTATTGATCCATCAATTCATCGCCCTTGAAGAACTCGTTATCGCTTTCGCTTTTATTCATTCGGCCATGCGTGGAATATGCGATCCCGTAGGGCGCCATGATATACCCCAGGTTCTGGAAGACCATAAAAATATCAAACGCTGTCTTGTAGGCGCCGTCCTCATGGCCGTTCACGACGATCCCCACGGTCCTGCCCGCCAGAGGTATGGAGCCGTCGATGATGTACATATTCTCAATGCACGTAAGACGATCCAGGAACATTTTTAATTTAGCCGACATATTGTTCCAGTTTATCGGGCAACAGACGACGACCGCTTTCGCGCCTAAAATAAGACGGTGCATCTCGTGCATTTCATCCGCAGCATTACGGCAGGGCAATTTACACAGGTCTTCTTTCATGCTATAGCAGCACCAGCAGGGGTCGATCTTGTAATCAGCCAGGTGTAATAGCTTATAGGAAATGCCGCGCTCCTTCGCCGCTTCCGCTGCAATAGAAGCAAAGTACGCCGTGTTATGAGCCCTGTGTTTTGAGCCGTTGATGATCAGTAATTCCGGTGTGCCTTTCAGTGTGTCCCTGGGATGCTTGCCTTTCTCGTAAAATTCTCCGCTGGAGGAGCCACAGGAGATGCAATGCTCAGGAGGCATATCGGCTTCCTTCTCATATCCGCAATTGTTACATTTCCATAAAGTCATTTTATACAGACCACTTAAATGTAGTACTATTGAGGCGATCATCGCTTTAAATCTTTTTGGGACAATGGGTTATAATATGATAAAATAATATACACCAAGATGTGAGCAAACTAGTCAGAGACAGGATACCGGACGTGATCCATGAGAGCGGCCGGGAGCCAGAGATCATGCATGTCACGGGTGACATGCTTAAGCAAGCGCTGAAGGATAAGCTGATCGAGGAAGCCCTTGAACTGAAAGATACAGAGAACGTCGAAGAGGAGCTGGCCGACGTGCTGGAAGTCGTGGACGCGATCATTGAAAATTACGGCATCGACCGTAATAACCTGGGATCTGTCAAGAAAGAAAAGCACGATAGGCTGGGCGGCTTTTCATGCGGCCATTACATGATCACCAAGGAATAGACCCATGGCAAAGCATAAAGATATATTCAAACAACATCTAAGCGTTATATGATACTCAATGCCGGCGAATTACACGTATAAGCTCAAGACAGACCCGATGGGGCTGGTCGGAAGAGAATGCCCGAAGAAATCGTGTAGCTCTTATTTTAAGATAATATCTGATGACATCTACGTCGACGAGGATATCACCTGCCCGAACTGCGGCAACAAGACCAATGTGAAAAAGTACACGACCGACCATCAGATCAAGTTCATTAACTCTGCCATATTCCACAGGGATGAATGCCCCGTGGAATTTAACAAATATACAAAAACTGCTCCTTGCACCGACTATATCGAGATGCCCGCAAAGCATGTTTATTTGTGCGATACCTGTCACAAATGCTTCGGGTACGACGGCAAGCCGAACTATTGCCCATACTGCGGCGCCACTGCTGAGCATTTGAAAGAAGACAACAAATGCGAGATAAAAGAAAACAAATAAAAAAATAAATTCTTTTATGGGTATCATTTTTTTACAATGGATTAGGTCCCAATAGAATTTTTACCATTATTATTAATATCAGAACTGATATCGCCACCCAAACTATTGTAGTAAATCCAATAACTATCAGTATTGGTATTTTGTATTTTGAGAAGAGGTTTAGCCCTCCGTTTATTTTTTTCACGGACAAGTCGAGGTCGGCTAAAACTACTTTTGCCTCTGATACTGTCGAATTAACACTTTTTAATACTGTCTGTGACTCCGAGACTGTAGTATTGACATTATCAATGAGCTTTTCTATGCGGGGCTGCTCTTCCGCATTGATCCTGTTTAAGATCGTTTTCACATCGGATAATGTCTCGGGGATAACCCCTGTATTTTTATATAAGATACTGTTTATAGCCTGCCGTGTCAAAAGGAGTTTCTTCGCATAATACTGCGCTTCATCCATTTGATCCTCGGTCCATCCAACGGGCATCGCACCATGCATATATGGATCGGATTTCCAATTAAGAAATATCGCTAAAGATGATTCATCGATAGTCCCGGACACTCCCCTGCCATGGAAAAAATTTACCAGATTAGATTCAGTATTACGAAGGAAAGTTAAACTAGAAAGTTCGTCCGGCGATAGTTCGCTTTTATTTCGAGGCGGCTTTTGAGTATTATAGAACAAACCATTAACGTTGTCAACGGTTGTACTGGTCCCTCGCAGAGTCATATCGACGTCATCAAGCATTTTTTCTAAGCGAGGCTGCTCTTCCGTATTGACTCGGCTTAAAACAGACTGTAAGTTGGAAAATGTCTCAGGAACGACTCCGGTACCTTTGTACAAAATTTTATTAATCGCCCCGCGGATCAGACCAAGCTTCTGAGCATAATACTTCGCCAGATCCATTTGACTCGTGGTCCATCCGGGAGGCATCGCACCATGCGCATTTAGATCGATAGATATTTCGGACTTCCAGTTTAAGAAAAACTGCAACGTATCATCATCTAAAGTCTTTACACCCCATCGGTTAAATTGAGTAACAATTTGTCCTTCTGCTTCACGCAATAATCTTATGGATGAAAGTTCATTCGGGGATAGATCATTATCGCTCCTTTTTGTCTTTGATTGATCACAGAACAAACCGTCCACATTTATGAAAATTGCGTCCAGATCGCTCATCAGCATCAGAGTTTTATTCGTTAGTCCCGTGATACTTTTTGCGACATCATCCCCCACTTCTTTTATTGATTGGCTGGCACCGTCAGTAACGCCTTTTACGCCCTTATACATACCAAACGTAATGATATCCATACCAGTATCAAATATATCATCTAATGTTCCCATAGATCCCACTCCATAATATCGATTTAATATACACAACACTATTATTCGCTTCTTATATGATGCCTTCAACAATATACCGTTAGTTTTACCGCTTACATCATCACAAATACTATCACTATACCATTTTTCCTAATGAAATTGCATTAAAAAGACCCGTGATTGTTGACCAATATCTATAAACCCCCCAATATATATTTAGATAAACGCTTGCTTTATAGCTTATAATAATATATGAAAATATCATATAATACTTTTGCATAATTCATATCCAATACATTTTGCACGTAAATATACCCCCGGCATCCTTTAATGAATTGCATATTGGTACACTAGGAGTATTTCCATGTCCATGCATTTTCTGACACATAAAAAACACATAAACATAAAAAATTATACTATTACATCGAGGACCCTGGGGAAATTATTATAGATATAATAGCTATACTTTGAGCCATGAGATGCGCGGCGGGTGGGATAAATTTTTATTATGAATCTTACGGCGAAGGCACACCGATCGTATTCATCCACGGCTTCGGCATAGACCACCATGCCCCGAAAGGCACCATGGAGCCCGTCTTTAAAAACCGCCCCGGATGGAAGCGTATCTATTTTGACATGCCGGGAATGGGTCAGACAAAAGCATACGGGAAGATCGGGAATACCGACGATATGCTCGAAGCTATCATAGCACTTATCAATAAGCTGATCCCGTCGGGTAATTTCCTGATCGGAGGCATGTCATATGGCGGGTTGCTCGCCAGAGGCGTGATCTACAGGATGCCGGAGCGTGTCGACGGCGCTCTGCTTTTAGTCCCGGTCACGGTCTCCGAAAGGCCGAAGCGCCAGCTCCCGCCTAAGGTCGTACTCGTTAAAGATGAAGAGCTGCTGGCAAGCCTGTCAAAAAAGGAACGAAAAGAGTTCGAGCTGATGACCACCGTACAGGATAAGAGTACCTGGGAACGCTATAGCGTGGAGAACGTCCCTGCGCTGGCCCTTGCCGATGTCGGGTTCATGGAAAAGATCGCGGCCAGCGGCTTTTTATTCTCGTTCGACGTTGATAAGCTGATGAAGCCGTTCCTCAAGCCTGCCCTGATCTTCTCGGGACGGCAGGATACTGCAGTCGGATATCGGGATGCGCTGAAGCTCATCGATAATTTCCCCAGGGGAGCGTTTGTCATTTTAGACAGGGCAGGACATAGCCTGGAAATAGAGCAGGAGACGGTAGTACGATGCATGGCAGGCGAATGGCTCGACCGAGTTGAAGAATATAGAAAAAATATAGCGTTGAATTAATAAAGACCGGGAATTCGTGCAATCTCATAAGGTATATGCCCCTGGCAGTCATCATATAAGCGGCGATCCTGTGAATACGAGCTTGATCGGAGCCGGCCTGATCGGCGGCTTCATATTCCTGTTATGCGGCTTAATGATATTGATCAGAGGATTTGATATCTCCAATTTTGCTGAGATTTTAATGGTGATCGGCGCTCTTTTTATTATAGGCACATTGGCGCTAGCCTACGTCACCAGGGATAAGGAATAAAATATCCGATAAAGAGTAAATCAAGATGGCCATTAAAAAATATGACCAGGCTAAAGGGTTTAGCCTGATCGGGTTTTACCGGGATCGATCCCGAACTTATTCTATGCTAGTTTCATCTGTCCCTTAATATGGGTAGCCAGGCATATAGCCGGGGTATCCGGGATATGGATATCCCGGGTACGGGTAGCCTGGGTACATTCCTGGATAAGGATATCCAGGATACGGGTGGTGATGGGTTTTATTTCCGGGGTACGGGTATCCCGGGTACGGGTAGCCAGGGGTTCCCGGATTGCTCGGGCTTGGCGTCGGAGTCGGCGATATGACCGGCTTCGGAGTCGGCGACGGCTTGATCGACGGCGACGGAGATGGCTTGATCGACGGAGTCGGGGTAGGCTTGATCGACGGCGACGGAGTCGGTGTGTATTTACCATCCAGGTAATTGATCGCATTCTCTATGCTGATCCTGCCATAGCCGTAATCGTTATTTGGCACGCCTGTACCAAGAGGCTGTGCGGTCTTTTCCATGATCGACTTGATCTGAGCGACCGTGAGGTTCGGCTGTTTCTGCAGCAGGTCCGCGATCGCGCCCGATACCATTGGGGTCGCCATGGAGGTGCCGCTCATTGACAGGTAATACGTGTCGATTGCCTTGTTATTATTCGTGCCAGTCGCCCTGGTGGATACGATATCCTTTCCGGGAGCGCAGACGTTTGGCTTGACCGTACCGTCCCTGTTTGGCCCTCTTGAGCTGAACGAGGCGATCTGGTCATTCTTGTCGGTCGCGCCGACCGTTAAGGCGTCCGGCGAGTCCGCGGGACATCCGATCGTCTTTGCGTTAGGGCCGCTGTTACCGGCTGCGCATACGACGACCTTGCCGGCCTGTACAGCCTTAGCGACAGCGTCGTCCATGGACTGGGTGTGGGTCTCTGAGCCGAGCGACATCGAGATGACCCTTGCGTCACTCTTCGCCGCATAGTCGAGGCCTGCGAGAATATTGTCCAGGCTGCCCGAGCCGTCGGAGCCGAGCACCTTAATGCCTATGTACTCGACGTTCGGTGCAATGCCCTTATATTTTCCATTCGAGGCGTTGCCGTTCCCGCCGATGATACCGGCACAGTGAGTACCGTGGCCGAAGTCATCGTAAGGTGTAGACTTGCCAGCGACAAAGTCTTTCCACTCTACGATCCTGCCTTTCAGGTCCGGATGGGTGCCGTCTATGCCCGAATCGACAAGGGCGACCTTTATGCCCGTTCCGGTGTATCCCAGGTTCCAGACGTTTGGCGCGCCGATGATGGGTGCCGCCCCGTCCAGAGTAGCGTGGAAGAGCACATTCTTTTCAATATATTTCACGTTCGGTAGGCTGCTCAGCTTAGAGACAGCGTCCGCCGGCACCTGAATGGCCATGCCATTGATGGTGGTGTACGTGTGCAGCACAGTTGCATTATTTTCAACTTCGAACGCTGCAACCTGGTCATCCATTGCGGTAGCCAGGTTCTGATTATCTTTAAAGACGACAATGTAAGTGCCGCTACCGTCCAGGACAGTAGACTTCATTGCTGGTGCGCTTGCACTTACAAGCACTGCGCTGGCAACAATGATTAGGCCTATTATAGCGACTAGTAGTATACGTTTTTTTATGGGTTACTCCTCCTATGCTAGTGAAAGGAGGATTTACAGTATTATTTAAATACTTTCTAGATATATCCGAAAAAATCTAATTAATTGTCCAATAATTTAATAGAATAAGTATTAGCAGTAAACCATTACACCGGCACACTAGACGCTTAAGGTCATTAAGAATTATGTAAATATTATATCAATAAAAAATTGAAAATCGAGTTCATATATTCTTGTATATTAGTATGAATGCCATTGGTAATTCGTCGTAGGATCGCGACCTTTACCGTAGGCCGGATACAGCCGTTAGCACAAGGATTTTATGCGTTCATGGCTCTCTATCGATTTACTATGGCGGCAAATATCATCGTGTCTCGCGATATTGAGATCATGCTTGTTAGCTCATGGGACGTGGAAGAGATAGCCGGCCTGTATCGGGCGGGCGGCTGGTGGAAAGATACGTATGACATGCAGGGTATCACGCCCCTCATAAAGGGAAGTTTCGCGTTCGCCGTGGCCGTTGACAGGAGTACGTCGAAGCCCGTCGGCATGGGAAGAGTGATCTCTGACGGCGTATCCGACGGCTATATACAGGATCTTGTAGTGCTGCCGGAGTACCGCAGGAAAGGCATCGGGAACCTGATAGTCTCAACGCTGGTCGAGGCGTGTAAAACAAAAGGCCTCGGCTGGATCGGGCTGATCGCAGAGCCAGGATCCGAACATTTTTACCGGTCGCTCGGCTTTAACGTGATGCCGGGACATATCCCCATGCTTTATTCGGAGAAAAAATAAATGCTTTTATCGGGTGATTTCAAGCCTGTAACGCTCGCGGATAAAGAATTCTTCGCGTCACATTATGCAAAATATCCGCAAACCCATAGCGATAATACGTTCACGAACATGGTCTGCTGGAACCATTATGCACACTACCGGTATGCATATGTGAGAGGCAATGTCATCTTATCCAGCAATGTCGATGGCATTACAAGATTTCGAGCGCCAATAGGCCCGCGGGACCCGGAACTTTTAAAGGACCTGATCCGCCTATCAAATGAGGTAAGCGATAGCCAGCCAATCTTGTTAATCGATCCGGCGACCGCCGAATGGATGAGATCGGTCGATCCGACGCTGAACATTGTGCAGGACCGAAACGAGTTCGAATATATGTACCTGGCAAAAGACCTGGCGGAGCTGCCGGGCGGCAATTATGTCTATATACGCAGGCAGCTTCACAGGTTCCTGCGGGACCATACCCATACTATAGAGCCTGTATCCATCGAAAACAGCGACGAGACAAAATTATTTTTGGAGAGATGGTGCGAGTGGAGAAACTGCGAGGGCGACCCGGTGCTCTCAAATGAAAAAGAGGCTATGAACTTTGCGATCGATCATTTCAAAGATCTTGGGCTTTCCGGTATTATCGTCAGGGTGGATGGAAAGATCGGTGCGATGTCCATGTTCGAAAGGCTGAACGCAAATACCGCCCTGATCCATTTTGAGAAAGGGCTGACCGAAAGCGGTGATGGCATCTATAAAGTGGTAAACGAGGAAGTCGCAAAAGTGCTTGCTCTCGACTTTGAGTATATCAACCGTGAGAGCGACCTCGGGATCGCAGGATTGCGCGAGGCGAAGATGCGATATCATCCACACCACATGATAGAAGTGTATTCGGTAAAGAAGAAGTTAAATGAACCAAGCGTCTAACAACAAAATGGTTCTTGTTCGTTTTTTAGATGGTAGTTCTGTTAACTATTTTAGAAATATGGTGTTTGCCTATTTTGATCTAGTTTGTTTGTTCGGTCGTCGTGCAATCGGTCTGGTTGGAATCACTAAAACACTAAAATCCACAGAACCACGAATTTTTTTATGTTTCACTAATACGCTAAAACCACTAGCTCTAAATCACTATGCGCAGGCTCACAGTCAAATCTCTAAAAGAACTAAAGCCCAGTTTTAAGTCTCTAATAGCACCGAGGCACAGTTTCGAAAACTGAAAACAAAATCACCAAGGAATCGAACATCACAAAGATCCGAAGCTCAAAAATATAATGCTTATTTGCCAAACTCTTTTGGGTTTCCGGTTGGTGGGGTCGTGCTCTTTGAGAGTTCTTTTACAGTTTTAAAAACCGTGCCTTCGTGCCAATGGAGCATTAAAACCGTGCGTTCGTGCTGTTAGAGTATTGACTGTGAGCCTGCGCATAGTGGTTTAGGGCTAGTGTTTTAGCGCATTAGTGAAAAATCTAAAAACGTTTTGTGTTTCCATGAAGTTTACTGATTTTGTGCTTCCAACCAGACCGATTGCACGACGACAGTAACACGCCATACATAACAACAAACAGCGAAACTAAAAATGAAAATTAATCATCACAACCATCATCCAAAAAACGCAGAAAAGTCAAAAAAATAAATTTTCTAGTAAGTCGCAGAACGCTCCTTTCTTAAAGCATCCAGGTCTATCAGCTGGAATGCGGCGCACTCGGGGCAGGGGGCTATGTAATCGCGAGCCCTGGTTTTCCACGATCTGACTTTCACCGAATAGAGGTGTGAGCAGACAGGGCAGGCGGTTTCAACGATGATCTCATCGTGGCTCGCCGATAGAAGCTTCAGCCCCTGTACTGTTTTCGCGCTGATCTTATACAACGGGACTCCCGCGTTGAGTATCCGCTTGATCACCGGGGTAACGGCTTCCCGCTCTCCGGCTGAGAACAGTGATCCTGCGGCCTTGATGGTCGCTTCTGTTCTCTCCCTCATTTCCTCGTGTATCCGGGCCTTTTTTAATAATCCTGCCCATTCTTTTAGGGATATCATTAAATCACCTCTAAATGTGCATATAAAAAAGACCATTTAGATACCTTCCCCTCAAATAACAACCGGATGAAATAATGTTCAGTATAATAGCTTACACTGAGAACACATAATTTGCAGGCATTAATCCGTGAAATATCCATAAACTATATATTCATCGTAAATACCAAACATTCGATAACGGATGATCCGATATGGGCGACATATGGAAAACGATCAATAAAATAGGAAGATACGGCGGCTACGGAGGGCTAAGGAAATACGTGCTGGACTCGATCACGGAAAGCCCTAAAAACGGTGTCGAGATCATCGATTACATAGAGAGGCTTAGCTACGGTGCATGGAAGCCGTCGCCGGGGTCTATTTATCCGTTACTAAGTAAGCTCACAGAGGACGGCATTATCAAGAAAAGGAACGACGGCCGATATGAGATCGTAGAGGGATTTGAGCCGTTCGCCGGGACATGGCAGAACAAGCGGTATACCGTCGAAAGCGCGATCACCGAGATTGATAGTGATATATCTTACCTGGAGGACATTAGCACGGAAAATCTGCTCGCCTATGAAGAAAAACTGGGCGCCCTTGGCCAGAGACTGCAAAAGCTACATGGAGCTTTACGAAAATAAACGTTCATAGCTTATATTAGAGAATAAGCGGTATTATCGAGCTTAATATCGAAGGTTATAAAACTAATTTTTCTATTATTAATTCCCTGAAGCTTAAGGGCGGTGTACGTTGAAAAGGAAATAATAGGATCATGTAGAACGTTGCTGGCCTTTTGCCAACTGGATATATCCATTATAGAGGGCTGCGAATTACCCGGCAGCCCGCATGGCTTTGCGTAATGGATTAAAACGGGAGGATAAAAAGCGACCTGGCTGGAGATCGCCCTATTTTTTGGGTCCCATCAAATAAGATTTCGGGGCGATTATAGAGCCACCACCCCCGCATTCAGGCCATAGAGGCTTTGCCGTGCATCCTTGAAGTAAAAGCGTTCCTGCAGGATATGCTCGGCCCGAAGCCGGTTCAAGGCATACCTCACAGTCCTCGGAGGAAGATAGGTTTGCTTGATGATGTCTTTCTGAGTTAAAAGGCCGCTGGTTTCCAGGACCTTGAAAACGAGCTTGGCCGACGGCGGCAAGTTCTCGAGTTTGTTCGACGATTCAAATACATTCGATACTTCTAGCTTGTTGCCATTAAAGGCAAAAACGATCCCTCATGGTATAATTCACCAAACATCATATCGACTTAACAATAGTTAAGTCTTTCGGTTGATCAACTATTGTTAATAATAAAAATCAGAGACGATCAGTTTGCTCGACTTGAGGGAGATGAAAATAAAGAGCGTTGCTTATTTTTTAAATTATTAAAAAAATATTGACTACAGTATGTTATCATTTCATTGCCTCCATATCATTCCGGTTTCCATGCGTATCACCCGTATGTCCTTATTTTGCCATCAGGCCTCCTTTTAGAAAGCGATACAGGTCTTCTTCATCGTGGGAGTATTCGGCATTTACCCATTCGGCTCTGCTTCGTTGAGAGGCGAGTGTATCTGGTGGTAGTTGTTCTTGAACGCTTAGCCGTTCGGGTAAAGCCGGCTCTGGCCCGCTGAGCCCCGGAGGAGCTTGAACGGTCTCAGACCGTCTTCGAATGTCTCTGGCCGCTGATGCGGATGCCCTGGATATTTCTTTTACGTGATACGAACAATATTCATGGGATGCAAAAGAGATCCCTTCTCTTATTCTGTAGCATGATTCACCATATTTCCATAGATACGGAATACCATATAGATACGTAAGTGGGCCGTATTTGCCTTGATCTTACGCGATAGAGCAGATCATATCATCTAAACTGATACTAAAAAAAGAAATATCATCGAGCCGCATGAAGCGGATTAGACCATTTTATTGACGTACCTGTTCTCGAACTCGGAACCTTTCATGCAGTACATGTTGTCCTTCATAGAAAGCTTCTGTTCCACCGGGCAGGTCGGACAGTTGCATCCGTTGATCTGGTTTATGCAACGGAAACTGTTGCCCATGAGACAGAATATGCCCTCCTGGTCGTTCTTAGCACATTCAGTGTAAGAGGGACACGACCCGCATGCACACAGGCTGGCAAACCGATCCATCTTGATCTTTTTATCCTCGGGGCCAGCGTTCTTCAACATCTTCATCGTTTCGTCGAATGTATCCATAAGACCACCGAATCGTTACATTTGAGACGTCAGTATATAATATTTATATATTAAATAATTGGAAAAGAACATCGGTAGAACATGAAAAAGAATGATGAACGTCACCCATGTTACCGGTGATTTAGTCGAGGGGCAAATGTACAATTATGACAGGACTGACGACAATATTTATTAAAATGATGGTATACCCTGTCAGCAGAAACTCGGGCGAAGAAGAAAATAATGCCGCTACCATTAATATGATACCCTGCGAAATGTAAATCATATGATGCCGGTTTTCTTCATCGCCGGGCTGGAAGGCCAGAGCTACGAGGGGCTGATAAAATTGCTCTCGGAGAACGATATCGACCTTGTCATCGATATCAGGCTGAAGCCAGATGATGACCGCCTGAAAGAGGCGCTGATCAAGTTCAACGCGCTGAATAAGCGCCACATCGGATACCAGTGGCTAAAAGTTTTCGCGAATCCCTTCTATGATAGCGAGGACGCGTACAGGACTATCGAAGCGTATAACATTTACCTGAAGGGCATGGATAAGGAACTGGACGAGCTGTACTATATTTTAATGAAACACCGGTGTTGCCTGGTGGACGATGTGAAAGAGCCTGTAATGCCGCACCGCAGAGCACTGGCGGAAGCATTGAAAAAGAAATATGGCGTGGAATATGCGGACCTTACAGCGGTCAATAAGATGGTCGAAAGATACGGGCTGCAAGAAGAGAATATATCGCCGTGACTGAAAGCCTTTGGCGGGCAGTCGAAATCGCGCTTTTCCGTCGTACAAAAAGGAATTATCATGTACTATTAATCGATTTTTGATTAATCTTTTACATAATCTTTTATACGCAAGTACCGATTGGTTAATATAAGTACCATTAATTTGGAGGAGATTAACCAGTGGCATCATCAAAATTACTAGATTTGTTAAATAAGGCGATAGCACGCGAGCTGCAAGTCTCGATCCAGTACATGTGGCAGCACGTCCAGTGGTCTGGAGTCAAAGGCTATGCCGTGCAGGGAGCATTTAAGAGCATCTCGGTCACTGAAATGAAACATGCCGAGAAGATAGCCGAAAGGATCTTTTATCTGGGCGCCAAGCCGACCACAAAGCCCGAGGCTATCTCCATAGGTGACACCCTGAAAGAAATGATCGCTATTGACATAAAATCGGAAGAGACTGCTATCAAGCTGTATAAGCAGATCATCGAGCTTGCTGAAAAAGAAGGAGATATCACAACGGCACACTTGATCAAAGGTATCCTGGAGCAGGAAGAGGGACACCATGATACCTTTTCGACGTTAGCCGAATCCGTATGAAACTGACATAAAATGACATGCTGGCCTTTCGGGCCAGCCTTTTTTTAATTGCCATAACGGGCATTTTGTTAAAGCATTGACACCGCCGGTTTTTATGCCATTGTTGATCTGGCGTTAATGCACACTGTTCGACAGATCCCTATCATCAGGCTTATCCGTTGCCATCGGGTGTTTCCGTAGGCTCTGGCGTTGCCGTCGGGATTTCCGTCGGCGTCTCAGTCGGCTCGGGTGTCGGCGTCAACGTCGGCGTAACGGACGGAACTTCAGTCGGCGTCGCCGTAGGCGTCTCAGTAGGAACAACCGTCGGCGTTATGGACGGGATTATAGTCGGCATCGGATTTGATGTAGGATATCCGATTGGAGGCCTGGTCGGCATCGCAGGTGTTGTCGGCATCGTCGGTATCGTCGGCATCGCAGGCCTTGACGGGATCGGCGGGCGAGTCGGGAACCCGGGCATTATTGAACCGCTTGGCATCGGGAATGCCTGTCCCACAGGCTGGCTCGAATATTGTTGAGCACTATATCCCGTATTTACCTGACATTCGCCCTGCATCGCGACTATCGCGATCGTAGATAACAGCACTACCAGAGCTAGCGCTGATAATAACATTATTAATTTGTGTCTTTTAACGGTCATTATTCCATCCCACGGGCTATTATTATGCCATATGAACTAAATGATTTTCAACTTTATTAGTCAAAAATAGCCGTCTTTTTGGAATAATAGTATATTCAAGAGAGCCAGTCAAGTGCTAGAGCAGTTCCGAAAGGGGTCGATCCAGTTACCTATTGTATTGAAAGATAAAAAATAGAGATTTTTGTTTATCCTGCATGTTAATGTGGGACAGGTCACCGGCACTCTAAGATATTCGGGAAATTACTTTTCTCTACTCATGTCCAGTTTTGCGCCACACTGATTACACGTTCCTTCTTCGGTGACCATTGGCTGTTCCCGTACTTCCTTACCGCAGATGCCGCATTTTTCCATGGTCCTGGTCTTTTCTTCTCCTCGTCTCATCATAGGTATCACCGAGATTACATCCCAATACATTGTGATAAATCCCCGACGTAGTAAAGAGTGGCCGGGATTCAACAAATTTTTTGATAATACCGGATTTGGGCTGTATAACTGTATTTTTAACCAGAGCATTTTTTCTTCGATCATACAATGTAAAAAAAGTTTTATTTTATATTAATAGAGGAAGGTATAATATATTTATATTATAATATCAATATGTAATATAAACGATTACCAATCAATCAGAGGGCTAATTATAGCTAATGATAATATCTATGACCAAATAACACGGGAAAAGCTATCCCGGCGCACAGTGTTAAGAATGGGCATCTCGACCGGCATAGGCTTTGCGGGCTTGTCCGTAGCCGGATGTATCGGCTCGATCGTTAACACAACCCCTACGAGTACACCTAGCCCTACGGTAACACCGCTACCGCCACCCTTAGTGCCGGGTCAGATCCCTGTGGACCCGGCGGATCTGTTAGCAAATAACCCGTTAATGGCACCACTGACTGATTTTCAGAATAAGGGCGAGTTCGGTGGCGACGCCGTATATGATGAAAGCGTACCTACATATCGCGGCCAGTGGAAGAGATCACTCATGCTCTCGACGACGGGAGCCGGGAACAAAAATACCACAACGCGGATGGCAAAGTTTCTATCCCATGGTTGTAATATAAACCAGTACCAGATGTGGGTCAATATAGACCATCCCGAGAACCTGGCTGCACTGCGCATATTCTTCATCGGCTCTACGCTGGATGATATTTCTTATGTCAACTTTGACTTGAAAAACGCCATGAAATACGGGCAGCTGACGGCGGGCCAGTGGTATAGGGCGAAAACATTAATGACGGACCCGGCGGGTAAAGGCTTGCTTGATCCGGCCGACATACGGCAGTTCCGGATACAGTTAACGACAACGGGGCCATGCGCCGTTCATATGAACGATTTGCGCATGCTAGCCACACCTGACTGGTTGTCTGGCGGGGCAGTGATGATCGTCTGCGACGGGGGATATTCCAGCCAGTACACCGGAATAAAGACTAGCCTGGACCGTTACGGCTATAAAGCGACGCTGGCAGTCAGCTCTAAATATTACGGCAGCTCGAATTATATGAGTACGGTGCAACTGAAGGAGCTATTTGCCCAAGGCTGGGATATCGGTGTTCATGGCTCCAACCCGATCCCGACTGACCAGATGACCGAAGAGGCGCTTGACCAGCTATGGGCCGCCGAGTTGGACTGGATACGAGCCCAGGGTATAAAGCCCATAAGATTCCTGGCCGCGCCGGAAGGTGTATGGACCCCCACGATTGAAAAAGTGGCAAAACGCTATTTCTTACTGGCAAGATCGAGCACGGAAGCGTATGATTCTGCTCTGCCCCAGTATCCCATGTACGTGAAAGAACCTATTCAGGGGTCGACTTCACTCGATATGGCCAGATCATGGGTGGACGTGGCAAAAGCTAACCAGTATCTGATCTGTATTCTCATGCATGGCATATACCCGGATGGCAACGGAGGCGGATGGTGGGATCGGGCGAGTTTCGATGGTTTGATCGACTATATCAACGCCCAGGGAATGCCTGTGATCACGCCGTCACAACTATGGGGACATCTCGACATGCCATTACAACTGGATTATTAAGCTAAGATTTTTTCATGCATATTTTTTACATCAAATTGATGAGATACAACATTAACCAGTACGTGTCACAGCATTTAATAATTACACAGCTGCGCAGACGATCCCCGGAGCCGGTTTTATAACATGAGCCAGGGGATATAGTAAGGTGGCAATGGCTACCAGCATATCTCTACGGCCAGTAACCTCGGGATGACCCTTGGCGTTACCGTCGCGACGATCATGGTCGCAATACAGATGAACGCCTACGGCTATAACGGCCCTATACTGGACGCCGGCACGTATACCCTGTCGCATGTCACGTCCTATGTCATGATCGGAGCGAGGCTGCTTTGCATACTGGGTGCAGCCACATCGTTGTGGAGGAACGTCTCGATCGGCGATATTAGAAGCTGGTTTTCGCCAGGACCTGCAGTTAAAAAAGTACCCTGGGACGGAATGAGATTGTCGGAGACTAAACCAGTCTCCGGTAATATATTAAGCACATAACTGGAAACCCTTATCAACCTCAACCGTAAATTGCGTATGGTAATTCAAAATTCAACGATCATCGAGGGATGAAAAATTATCAAGCTAACCAAAACAGCCCGAAGTCTTCCACCCTTTATAGTGATGGAAGTGCTGGAGAGAGCACAAGAGATCGAGCGCTCGGGCAGGAACATCATACACCTGGAGGTAGGCGAGCCGGACTTCCCCACGCCTGCACACATATCCGAGGCCGCGGTCAGTGCCCTGCGTGCGGGCGAGACTAAGTACACGCACAGCATGGGCTTATTGTCGTTAAGGGAAGCTATCGCCGAAACATATAACCAAAAGTTCGGGCTGGATCTGAGCCCGGAACAGGTCATGATCACATCGGGCACAAGTCCGGCACTGTTGCTGCTGTTCATGGGCCTGCTGGAGCAGGGCAGCGAAGTCATCATGTCCAATCCCCACTATGCCTGCTATCCCAATTTTGTGAAGATCATGGGCGGCAAGCCCGTATTCGTATACACGGAGGAAAATACCGGTTTTACTATGAGGCCGGAATCTGTCTCAGGTGCGATCACGCCTGCCACTAAAGCCATATTGATCAATACGCCGGCAAACCCCACTGGCCATGTGATGGATGCACAGGCTTTACGATCGGTCAGCGAAACTGCCGGAGACGTGCCCATAATCTCGGACGAGATCTACCAGGGCCTGATATATAAAGGAAAGGACCACTCGATCCTGGAATTTACTGATAACGCGTTCGTGTTGAACGGATTTTCTAAGCTGTACGCGATGACGGGGTGGAGGCTGGGCTACCTGATAGCGCCGAAGGACTGTATGCGGCCGCTGCAAAAGCTCCAGCAAAATTTTTTTATTTGCGCCAACAACTTCGTCCAGCACGCCGGAGTAGCAGCCCTGCTGGGTCCCCAGGAGCATATTAAGGAGATGGTCTGTGAATATGACAGGCGCAGACAGTATATGATCAGGCGGCTGAACGAGATCGGCTTGAGGGTAAAATGCGAGCCGGAAGGTGCGTATTATGTCCTTGCTAACGCCACAGTATATAGCCAGAATTCTTTAGAGCTAAGCCGGCAGATCCTCGAGCAGGCGGGAGTGGCCGTGACTCCGGGGATCGATTTTGGTGCCGGGGCTGAGGGATACCTGAGGTTCTCGTACTCTAACAGCCTTGAAAATATAAAAGAGGGCATGGAAAGGCTGGACAGGCACCTTAACGCCCGATAATAAAATGAATTTGTGTGAGACCGGGGCCGGGTTATCGTCTGCGAGGTCGCAGAGACCGGCATCTGGAACGGATAAAAGAAAAGGCGGCAGATATTGCTTGGAAATAACTGAAACATTATATGTGGCCACAGGGGAAGAATGGCGTGCCTGGCTTGAGGCTAACCACGATAAAAAGACCGAGATATGGCTGATCTATTATAAGCTAGGCTCGGGTAAGCCCAGGATACCCTATAAAGACGCTGTCGAGGAAGCGCTCTGCTTCGGCTGGATCGACGGCATCGTACGGCGGATCGACGAGGAAAAATATGTCCAGCGGTTCACGCCAAGGAAAAAAGGCAGCAACTGGTCCGAGCTTAATATCTCCATAGCGGAAACGATGATCGAACTGGGTAGAATGGCACCGGCAGGACTATCGGCTTATAAAAGAGGGCTTGAGGATAATCCGCAGGAGAAGCGAGAAAAGCGGGCGTTGAGGGATATCATGCCCGCAGACCTGTCAAATGCCCTTAAAAAGGATCACGTGACAGCGGAGAATTTTGAAAAGTTAGCGCCGTCCTATCGAAGGCGCTGCGCCCAATACGTAAACGATGCGAAAAGGCCCGAGACACGACAGGAAAGGATCGATGAGATATTGACACAGGCCGCTGAAAATAAAAAAGTGGACTGGATGAGGCGAAAAAGCCCAGTTACAGATCTTTGAATGCTATAGATCTCTAAACACTATTGGTCTTTGGACGCTATTGATCTTTAAACAACCGCACAAAGCCTGGATATGGCACCAGCGGCATGATATCGAAATCTATGATCTTCTCCTGAACCAGCGGGAGGGAATCGAGCGCTATTTTGGCAGCTTCGATGGAATCCGCCTCCAGGATGACGACAGCCAGCGGCCTGTCGCGCATGAAATACATTTCTCGAAAAATACCGGACTGGGTAAGTTCCCATGCGCGGCGCGCTTCACGTTCGAAAAGCGCTTTATCGGTCGCACCTGTTTTAGTCGATAATTCTTTCTCGATGGCCAATATTTTCAAAGGATACCACAATTGTATATGGCTTTAAAGATTTATAAACATGTTATCCGAGCTATTAAGTCGATATGCATTTTTTAAGTATCGAAAGCATTGACCCTGAAAACAGGATGGTAAAAATATCTTTTATAGATCTGACAAAACCTTATCAGTGGATACAACTTTTGCGAACATACCGTTCAACGCGCCTAGAATTGTCCGATGGACTAATTCAGCGGGTAAAACCCTATTATCGAATGATATATCTTTGGACGCGCAGGCGTCCTGCGCTACGATACAGTCAAAGCCCAGGTCGAAGGCGGCCCTGGTAGTGGAGTCAATGCACATATGTGTCATCATGCCGCAAATGACCAGCCTGCCGACGCCGGCTTTTTTAAGGACGTCAAGTAGCTCCGTATTTCTGAAGCTGTTCGGGAAATGCTTTATGATGACGATCTCGTCCGGGAGGGGCATCACATTTTCGTTAAACCGTACTCCGGGCGTATTCTGTACAAAATAAGTCGCGCCGCTTCTCGTCGATATGTGCTGTATGTGTATAACAGGCAATTGTTTTTCCCGGAATGCTTCGAGCAGCTTCTTTGCCTTGATGCTCGCCTCGGAAGAGCCTACAAGCTCATTATTTCCACCCGGGAAATAATCATTTTGAATATCGACCATTAATAATGCAGTTCGCATAATTCTCCGTCCGTACCATAAGAAATGGAGCTATAATGTATAAAAATTAAGCGATGGGAAAATGGGACGCCATATCAGACTTCATTGAATCGCCGTTTTCAAGATCCGTATTGATATCAAGTGGTATATTGCATTTAACGATTAAAATTGTGTGTTGATAATATTCAATTCTATTTGGACTATTTTCGATAATAATTATTACCAATTATGGCTATTACCGCTATATTTTTTAGAAAACTATAAATCAATGCGCCGTGCGCTCGTGCCGGCCGAATCATATCTTTTCTGATTACTTCTTATCATAAAATATAATATGATTTATATAAAATAAAAAAAGACGCGAAGAACGGAGGTACATATGGGAAACTTTAAAAAGATATTGCTTGCCATCGCAATATGTATGGTCTTGCTGATTCTAGTATGTGGGATCGAACCTGTATTTGCGCGTGGGACGGGTGGGGTCAGCCACCCGGCCGGAAGTGGTGTTTCCAGCTTCCGTCAGGTGCCTCATGGTACTCAGGGCGTACAGGGAGGCATGGGCGGCACACAGGGAGTCCAAGGCGGAAGGCGCGGTACACAGGGCGTACAAGGCGGCATGGGCGGAACCCAGGGAGTCCAAGGCGGCGGCCCAGGTAGCACCCAGGGCGTACAAGGCGGAGGTCCGGGCAGCACCCAAGGAGTCCAGGGCGGCGGAAGAGGTAGCACCCAGGGCGTACAAGGAGGCATGGGAGGAACCCAAGGCGTACAAGGCGGAATGGGTCCAGGCAGCACCCAAGGCGTACAAGGCGGAATGGGCGGAACCCAAGGCGTACAAGGCGGAATGGGCGGAACCCAAGGCGTACAAGGCGGAATGGGCGGAACCCAAGGCGTACAAGGCGGAATGGGCGGAACCCAAGGCGTACAAGGCGGAATGGGCGGAACCCAAGGCGTACAAGGCGGAGGTCCAGGCGCAACCCAAGGCGTACAAGGCGGCGGAAGAGGTAGCACCCAAGGCGTACAAGGAGGCATGGGAGGAACCCAAGGCGTACAAGGCGGAGGCCCAGGTAGCACCCAAGGAGTCCAAGGCGGAGGACCCGGAGCTACTCAAGGCGTACAAGGCGGAGGACCCGGAGCTACTCAAGGCGTACAAGGCGGAGGACCCGGAGCTACTCAAGGCGTACAAGGCGGAGGCCCAGGTAGCACACAGGGAGTCCAAGGCGGAGGACCCGGAGCTACTCAAGGCGTACAAGGCGGAGGCCCAGGTAGCACACAGGGAGTCCAAGGCGGAGGACCCGGAGCTACTCAAGGCGTACAAGGCGGAGGCCCAGGTAGCACACAGGGAGTCCAAGGCGGAGGACCCGGAGCTACTCAAGGCGTACAAGGCGGAGGCCCAGGTAGCACACAGGGAGTCCAAGGCGGAGGACCCGGAGCTACTCAAGGCGTACAAGGCGGAGGTCCAGGTAGCACACAGGGAGTCCAAGGCGGAGGACCGGGAGCCACACAAGGCGTACAAGGCGGAGGACCCGGAAATACACAGGGAGTCCAAGGCGGCGGAAGAGGTAACACTCAGGGTGTACAGGGTGGAGGGCCCGGAGCTACTCAAGGAGTCCAAGGCGGAGGACCGGGAGCCACACAAGGAGTCCAAGGCGGAGGACCGGGAGCCACACAAGGAGTCCAAGGCGGAGGACCCGGAAGCACACAGGGAGTCCAAGGCGGAGGCCCAGGCGCAACCCAAGGCGTACAGGGTGGAGGCCCAGGTAGCACACAGGGAGTCCAAGGCGGAGGACCGGGAGCCACACAGGGAGTCCAAGGCGGAGGCCCAGGTAGCACACAGGGAGTCCAAGGCGGAGGACCCGGAAGCACACAGGGAGTCCAAGGCGGAGGACCCGGAAGCACACAGGGAGTCCAGGGCGGAGGCCCTGGATCCACCCAAGGTGTCCAGGGCGGAGGCTCTGGCAATACACAGGGAGTCCAGGGCGGTACTGGTAACACTCAAACTATAACTTCTAATTCTGGTAATACGATCACGATCAATCAGGCGGGGCAAGCCGTAGTATCCGGTGGCGGAGGCGGAGGCGGAGTTTTCGGTATCCCGGTCCCAGTAGGCGGGACTTTAGCATCGAGTTATGTTCCAATCGTTACTTCACCAGGAACTAGCGGATTAACAATATTCCCATCGAGCGGAACCTGTTCTTTCGACCAGAATAATCGAGTATTCGTCGACGGCGCCGGTAATCCGTGCTGGAGCAATGGGAATACATGGTGGAGTACCCCGAGTGCTTCTGCACCAGGACCAAATGGAGCAACAATATACCCATCGAGCAGAGCCTGTTCTTTGAATAATGGCGTATTAGTCGATAGTGCAGGTAATCCGTGCTGGAGCAACGGAAATACTTGGTGGAGTACACAAGGCGGATAGCGTGAGGCATTGAATACACTGGCGAGATTATCAAAAGGCAGAAAGCATTGCATTAGGACGGAAAACCGTATGATCTAACATCAATCCATATGAAAAAGAATTGCTTTCTGCTTTTTGAATATTTTTGAATATTTTACAGATCTTTTCACTGCTACGGCGACTGGAGTCTGACTGTATGAGTCTAGTGATTAGTCGAATGTCGGATTATAGAAACTCGCCTGTGATTAAGACTTATCGTTTTATTTGTTTAACGACATTGAAAATATTTTCAAGGAATTTTCTGTATTCGCCTTTGGTGAAAATATCCAGGCCAAAGCCGAATAGTGGTAAAACGACGATAGATACAAGAGCAAATAATAGAATAACGTCGATACCGCTAAATATGGCTTTACTAAAATTAGTAATGACTAAAACGATCAACACGACAAGGATCATGCCGAATATCGAGTAAAACGTATACTTGAGATTAAATTGGCTGTCATGTTTTTTCATGTATGCGGCAATTTTTATCTCATTTACTGGCTTGAGCTCGTTTTTAGTGTCATTAAGACCGATCAAAGTATCATGGCTATACGGCATGATCTTCGGGGAATATCCAGTAGACTCGTCTAGTATTACGGATATCTTTTCAAATTTTAAGACTTCATTTAGTTTATTTTTGATATTATTCACTGCACTAAGATCTCTATCGTATTCTCTGGGATCGACCAGGTATTTAATGATCAGTTCAATCTCCGGCGATAGTTGAGGAAAACTGGTTTCGCTATTCTTAGAGCCGATGTTGAATCTGGTTAATATATCGACGATCTTACCTATGATCTCTGAGCCATTTGAATCCCCCGGATTTACACCGATATTACCATAATAATCCACTCCGGCCGTTTTAAAAAACCGCTCGATATCCCCCGGCTTACGAATGGGCGTATATACTCCACCGTAGATAAGCAAGGCGATTTCATGTATCGTTGATGGGTGGAGTTTTAATGATTGTCGAAGAAGCATATGGTAAGTAATTATTTATTTGTCTGTAATTAAAAACATATTGGTGTCAATTAGTTCTATAATATCGTAAAAGGATTAAAAAAGGACTGTGTTGGCATGATTTTTAAAAGTAAATATCTCATTTACACTAAAAATATTACACAGACTAAAGGCCAGTCGACAGAATATTATAGAGGTTATACCAGCCGATGATAGACAAAAGTGATACGGACCTGTCGTCCATTTCGCGTAAGACCTCGATTACAGCCACAATCCTCAAGCCCGTCTTCTTTTTCGCAGGAGGTATTGAGAAACAAAGCAGTTCGCTGCCTTTTTCCGTGGTAAAGTACCACCGGGGCTCAAGTATGCCTTCGAATTTCCAGCGGAGCTTATAGCCATCCCTGAACTTCAGCTCGCCCTTATCTCCGCCATAGAATTTAAAAACGGCTGTCTGAGAGCCTGTTCCGGCATCGGTAATGGCCGTATAATGAAGGAAAAAGCCCCGGCGCTTTAACGATAATTGCCTTTCGTCAGACATGCCTTCCGCATCCCGGCTATGAGCATTTTTCCATTCAAGCGTTGCCAGTTTCCTGTCACCTTCTCGTAGCTCATAAAAATATTTGCCAGTCTCAGGCTGAACCCAGTATAAAATGGAACCAATATTCGATGACATGTGACCATCGACCCATATGATGTGATTGTTCTTGATTATTGCCCTATGCACCATATAAAAAATATCAGCACAATACCATATTACACCAAAAATAAAATGAAATATGCCAAATTATTGCTTATATACCTACCGTACGACAGGCAAGTATATAATCCATTTAAACTTTCCCCATAGTGGTGATATTATGAAAGAATATCAAGAAGTGGCTGAACATATCTTTGATGCGATCAACCATGGCCACTTTACCGTAGGAGGCATCATCGATGATGCCAGGGATCACTACGGTGATGCCAGGGAGATGGTCAACCTGGTACTGGGCATGATGGTAGAAAGGGGCGTGCTAAAAATGGATCCTGCGGAAGCGGATATAGGCCGGGAAACATTACCGGTATCATGGTGGAGCGTTTACCCGGTGTGATTCTGGGTCCAACCATAATAAGGATCAGTTTATTTGTCTATTATTATCACTACAAATAATGATTACTTCCCGGGCCTTACTAGTTTATCCTTATAATACCGAATGGCGCTATTCACATCTTCTGCTGTCATGCCCCGTTCGAGGCATTTTTTACGGAAAATATCCGCCGGGACCTTAGCTCCATATACCTCGCTTAGATAGTCATAGACTTTTTGAGGTATGTTATCAAAAGAATGATCACCATATGGTTCGGTAATCCCACTCATTTCATGTTTCTTTTGAAACTGCGAGATCCCGCTGTCATATGATGTACTGTTTTCAATGACTTCGACTACATCATATCCATCTACGGTTACGCTAGACATGGCCGTTTCATCGAAAAGGTTCTCCATGACCTTGTTTATGTATTGCTGGATAGAGAGGTCTTTTCTTCTGGATTCAATGAATTTTAGGGCTTTAGGGCTTAGATCTATTGGAATTTTCATTTGAAGAATAACCTCGACTTTTACGATGATACATCCGGATATTTTTATGATCGTTTATATGCATTTTGCTATAGCGTTTTACTTATTAGCTCCGGATGCAGTTGCCAGAACGGATTTCTTCCATTCGGTATAGAATAGCGGGAAATCTTCGCCGGTATATTGTTGAAAGGCTTTATCGAAGCTTGTTTCAGGGCATTCAAGCATGTTGATGACTGTGTTTATTCCATATCGTTGCTCGATATACTTGACCAGGCTGTACGAGTTCATATAGCCGTTCTTCGAGATACTAGTATTCTCGTTTTTTATCGCGCCAAAGATCTCACTTGTGTTCAGGAATCCATGACTGACGATGTATTTCGATACATCGGCATCGTTGAGCGGCTCTTTTGAGACCGTCATAGAGATGCCTTCCTCGGCCCAATGAAAATCGGCGGGGTCTTTTTTACACAGTATGTCGTTGACGGCTAAATGGGTCATTTCATGGCTTACTATCACCGGTAATAGTGTACGATTCTCGAGCGTTCCTTGCCGCAGGATAATGGCGCTCATCTGCTGGTTCCAGGCAAAGAACGAGTCCACCTGCTTCCCAAATTTGTCCATATCCTTATCGTCGATGACGATCACTTCGACATGACCAGGAAGGGAGCCAAAATACCCGTTCACGTAGTCATAGGATTCTTCTAACTTACCCAGGAAATCGGCATTATTCATACGATTCGAGAGGCTATTACAATAAGTAACATTGAAATGCCTGGTGCTGTCGCCCATGTTCACGGCGTTTGCGGTCGTGGCGGTCAAGACCAGCAATAGAAATACATACGCCACCACCCACCATTTCATAAATAGCCATAATATCCCGATTTATTTATCTTATCATACAAAAAATAGCGACGAGAACTGAGGGGATTATGCTTGATTTGCCGGGACCTATGGTTTAAACGACACTCCTGGGAACGATCATTTCCCGGTCGAGATCACCGTCTTATGCCGACGCTCGTATTCCAAGTCCCTGGCTGCCCGGTAACACCTAAAGCAAAGCAGCTTATCGCCGTAATCGTGGAAGCTGCAGCCATCCGTCTTACCACAATTGTCGCATTTGACCATACTACGAGCTAGAGCATAAGGGAAGATATAGTTAACGATAGTGTAATATCGAACACATGAACATGAGAAAATATGGCCGATCGTTGGATCTATCCGGATTTTTAAACGAAATATAACTATATCAATTACTTATTCAAGAAATAGATACTCTTCATTCGGTTAAGTATTATATAGGATATTCTTGATACATGCAAATCAGATTAGAGAAATAGATTATAAAAGGGTTCAAATCACGTTAGGTGAATTACTTAAAATATAGGCTAACTTTTAAAAAACAACCTTAACATTTATATACATCTAAGGCCTTAAACACACCTACATTCTCAACAAAAAAGGAGAATCGAGACCAATGGCAGATGTAGTAGAAGTATTGGTTCCCGGAGGAAAAGCCAACCCAGGTCCCCCACTAGGACCATCGTTAGGCCCACTGGGAATAAACATTAAAAAAGTGGTCGACGAGATCAATGCCAAGACCAAAGATTTCAACGGAATGACGGTCCCGGTAAAGGTTCGCGTCGGCGCCAACAAGACCTTCACGATCGAAGTTGGCACACCACCGACATCTGCGTTACTTCTTTCAGAAGCGGGAGTCGCAAAAGGCTCAGGAACCCCAAACACAAGCCAGGTAGGTAACGTCACGATGGAGCAGATCGTCAAGGTCGTCCATCAGAAGAAGGGCGCATTCTTATCGTACACGATCAAGAACGCGGCCAAGGAAGTTATCGGCACCTGCGTGTCACTGGGCGTCACCGTCGAAGGAAAGAAGGCAAAAGACATATACGCAGATATCAACGCGGGAACGTACGACGATAAATTGTCCGGCAATCTAGAATAATAAAACGTTTGACATTTCTATCAGTCGTAGTAGATCGCAAATGGTCGGAGACTACGGAGGAACATTATGGCAAGAAAAGAAACGGTCGAAGCCGTCAAGAAGGCTTTAGCCGATAAACCAAAGCGTAATTTCACGGAAAGCGTAGACCTTGCCATCAACCTGAAGAACATAGATTTAAGCCAGCCCAAAAACAGGGTTGACGAGGAGATCATCCTCCCGAGCGGGATCGGCAAGACCGTAAAGGTCGCCGTATTCGCTAAGGGTGATGTCGCGATCAACGCTGAAAAGGCAGGTGCAGACTATGTCTTCCCGCCCGAGGAGATAGATAAACTCGGCGCGGACAAGGCGCGGGCTAAGAAGCTCGCGGGCGAGGTCAACTTCTTCATAGCGGAAACGCAGTACATGCCAAGTATCGGTAAAAAATTAGGCCAGGTACTAGGTCCGCGCGGCAAGATGCCGACGCCACTGCCGCCATCCGCTGACGTCACCAACATGGTGACCAGGCTGAAGAAGGCTATCAAGGTCCGTTCAAAGGACAGGATGACATTCCACACAACCATCGGCATGGAGACGATGCCCGCCGAAGAGATCGCCGAGAACATCGATACGATCGTCAAGAGGCTTGAGGGCAAGCTCGAAAAGGGCAAGTTCAACATCGGCTCCGTATACGTGAAGACGACGATGGGACCAGCAGTGAAGGTGATGTGATGACCGAGGTAGTGCAAGGAGTACACCACAGCATACACATTCCCCAATGGAAGAAAGACGAGATCAAGGATATCATCGACAATCTGCATGCACACAAAGTGACGGCAATTGTTGACGTCCGCGGCGTCCCCGCAAGCGCGCTTCAGCAGATGAGGCAAAGGCTCAGGGGAACCGTCACGATGAAGATGGTGCGGAACACACTGTCGACCATCGCACTCGACTCGCTTCCGGAGGGTGAGAAGGCTAAGCAGATGGACAAGTACGTAGATGGACAGATCGTCTTCATGTACACCAACACTAACCCCTTCAAGCTCTATAAGCTGTTAGAGAGTACAAAGACCAAAGCCCCGGCAAAGGGCGGCGACATAGCCCCTGCGGACATTTCAGTCCAGAAGGGCGCAACGTCGTTCAAGCCAGGCCCCATCGTGGGCGACCTTCAGCAGGCCGGTATTCCGGCAGGCATCGAAGGCGGCAAGGTCGTCATCAAGGATAACAAGGTCGTCGCGAAGAAAGGCGCCAAGATATCCGCAAAGCTCGCTGAAATGCTGACAAGGCTCGAGATCTTCCCCATGGAGATCGGCCTGAATCTTAAGGCAGTCGTCGAGAACAACGAGACGATGTACATGCCCGAAGACCTGTCGGTTAACGAGGACGTGCTCAAGGGCATGTTCACGCAGGCAGCTCGCGAGGCGTTCAACCTGAGCATGGAAGCAGGCATCGCGAACAAGGAGACCATTGTGCCACTCATACAGAAGGCCCATATGGAATCCAAGGCACTCGCAGTCAATGCGCCAATATTCGCGAAGGAAGTCATGGATACTATCCTTGCGAAGGGCGAGGCTGAGATGCTCTCGGTGGCAAAGCAGGTTAAAGATAAGAACGCATTAGATGAAGAAATAGTCAAGAAGATACAATAATTCGAGGTGTTACAAAATGGAATATGTATACGCAGCACTTTTATTACACAAGGCTGGAAAGCCAGTGGATGAGGCAGGTGTCACCAGCGTCCTGAAGGCCGCCGGTGTCGCAGTGAACGAGGCCCGTGTCAAGGCATTAGTGGCGTCCTTAGAGGGCGTCAACATCGACGAGGCTATCGCCAAGGCAGCTTTCGCAGCAGCCCCGGCCGCAGCCGCCGCAGCACCCGCAGCAGCAGGCGCCCCGGCTGAAGCCGAGAAGGAAGAGAACAAGGAAAAGGATGAGGCATCCGGCATGGAAGGTCTCTCCGCCCTGTTCGGCTAAGGAAGACACAAGTTCTTCCTTAATTCTTTTTTATTTTTTTCTAAATCGACTTTTTAATCTCACTAAGTTCTCGAAGTTCGCGGTTTCAACACGGAGACGCGTAGTGCACGAAGTAGCACAAAATTGTTTTTGTGTAAGCCTCCGGCGGCTATGAGACTCATTTTAACCACAGAGACACAGCTAACGTTATGGTTACGCCTCCGGCGGCTATGAGATACATCGTCTAAAAGTATTTTCAAATCGACTGTTCAAATTGTACTAATACGATATAGCCACCCAGCCGCCGGAGGCTTATACAAAACGATTTATCCATGAAGTGCAGTTAGATACTGATGAAATTCGGCCTGAAAGTGCACCACACGGATCTCGATAGCCTGATGTATATAGGGCCTGAAGCGCTAGAGTTCGTAGTTCATGCGAAAGATCTTGACGGTGCCTGGGTGAACGACGTACAGTTCATCGGGCCCAGGGCCGTGCACATGCCCGAAAAGTATCCTGACGGCGCTCTTGTGGACCTGGGCGCGATGGACGAGGACGAAAGAAAAAGGGCTGTCGACATTGCAAAAAGGACCATAGACCTGGCGGAGAGGCTAAAGGCCGCAGTCCTAGTCTGCCATCCCGGCGGAGTATACAAAGAACATATACAAATGAACCATTCCGGGCTCATCGACTCGATGAAGCAGCTAAAGGCGTATGCGGGTGACCGTGTGGATCTGGTAGTGGAAAACATGCCCGATATTTACTGGAATAATAACGAGCTATGGGCCACCTGCCTCTTTAAGGACTGGAAAGAGATCCGCGACGTGCTGCAGGAGACGGACATGGGCATGTGTATGGACCTGAGCCACGCGAGGCTTTACTGTAATTCTCGCCATATAGATCTTAACCTCTACGTTACAGTACTAAAGCCGTATATCAGGCATTTGCATATTTCCGACGCACTAGGCGTATCAAGCGAGGGACTGCAGATCGGTGACGGAGAGACGGATTTCAAGTCTCTGTTAAAAATACTCGAGGGGCTTGACGTGATCCTTGTGCCCGAGATCCTCGATGGGCATAAAAATAACGGCGCCGGGTTCAAGATGGCCAAAAAGAGGCTGTCGAGGCTCGGCTACATAAAAAAAGATGAGTGACGACGTTTTTGTTGCACTGTCATGAAAAGTTTATGAATAACGATAGCATATCTAATCGATGATAGGAGCCAGTGTATGTTTTTAGTAACGGGCTGCGGCCCTCTAGGATCAAGACTTGTTGAGCTGCTCGGCAAGGCCGGCGAGGTCAAGTGTGCATGTGATAAGGAGCGCGCAGGAAGCGAATGCCTCACGTACGACATTAAAAGCAGTGACGATGTGGCCCGGATCGTCAACGAGCTGAAGCCTGCGAAGATGGTACTCACGGAAGAGAACCCGGACATCGAATATTGTGAGCAAAACCGTATGTATGCCATGGAATTTAACACCAGAGGCACACGCTTTTTTGTCGAGTCTGGCATAGCCATAGGCTCCCGCATCACGTACATTTCAACCGCATATGTATTCGACGGGCGAAAACCCGGCGGACTGTACACGGAAAACGATAAGGTAAACCCGATCAACGTCTATGGGGAGACAAGGCTCATGGGCGAGGTCGCCGCGGATAAGTCGCCGGATCACCTGACGTTCCGGGTCGGCGAGACGTATGGTAACTTTAATGATAATTTCGTGAAGAGAGTTTATGACAGCCTGAAGTCGGGAGTCACGATCGAGCTTGCAAGGGATATGTACTTCTCGCCGATCTTCATCGATGACGCGGCGGAGGCAATCGCAAAGCTCACGATGGAAAATATTAGCGGGCTATATAATCTTGCAGGCCCTGAGCGGATCAGCCAGTATGAGATGGGCCTGAAGGTCGCGAAGGTCTTCGGGCTAAAAGAGGAACTTCTGGTGCCGCTTAGCGCGGGCGAGCTTGGCATGACCGTGCGAATGCCCCGAGATCTGTCACTGGATGCCTCCATGATCATGACGATCGTGAAGATCAAAGGCATTGATGAAGGACTCGAGGTTATGAAAAGATCAATGGAAGAATAAAATATAAAAAATCGGAAAGGAGATTACATTTTCCTTTCCATCTCGCCTACCTTTTTTTCTACTTTACCTGCAAACTTTTCGACTTTGCCTTTAGCTTCCATGCCGGGTTTCCCGAGGGCTTTACCGGCCTTTTCCTTCATACTGCCCGCAATCTCTTTACCTGCGCCGTGGGCCTCTTTTTTCAGTCCTTCCATTTCATCACCAAAATGACCTCTTCGCATAGAGGTACATAACATTTGACGATGAAATGGGTGAGCGAACAAAAGGACCATAGAGATTTTTTGCGAACCTGCCGCACCCAGGATACCGGATAAAACGGGCCTATTTTCAGGCAAGAAATAATATAAAGAACAGATGCAGAAAAATAAAAAAAATAGCGTGAACTTATAGCTGATATGGAGTGATCAGCGAGTAGCTCACGGTATCTCTGGAACTGGCGACTTCGACCTTCAGCGTGTAAGTACCGGACACAGATGGCGCATAGTTGATCTGGTCATACGCGTTCATGGCGCTGTCCGTCTTCTGCTGTGGCTGCGCCACAAGCTGGCCGGACGGGTCGGTGAGGGAGACAGCGAGGCCTTTATATCCTGCGCTCCATGCAACACGGGCCGTGACGTTCGCACTGCCGTCGGTGTTGATCGCGTAGGACAGTGGCTTGCCGCCGCTGACCGTGCCTGCTTTCACGAAGGCTTTGCTTACGCTCGGGCTAGCCGTACCAGTGAATGTGATAGGACTGAACGCCGTAGGCGTGCTGACCTTCAGCAGGTAATAGCCACCCTGCGGGGCATTATACTGGACCGACTGGGTCGTCGTATAATAGCCTGTCGAGCTGGCTACCATCTTGCCGGACGGGTCGTAGAGGTATAGATATACGCTGCTGAGCTGGCTCTGCCAGGATATCTTCGCAGTTACCTGACCGGCCTGTGTCGGCGTCACGTAGACGTAATAGTCCTGGCCCATGGTCACACTACCGGTAAAGGTCGTGCCACCCGGAGGCACCGGCGTTGCTGTCGGTGTCACCGTGGGAGACGGGTTGACCGTGGGCGATGGAGTGACAGATGGCCTTGGGGTCGCTGTCACGGTCGGCGTGGGAGTCGGCGACGAAGCGGCCGACTTCACGTTCAGGGTGTACTTCAGCGTCTTAGATACGCTGCTGTCCGATGCGGACTTTGCTGTCACGCTGAACGGGTACGAGCCTGTTGCCGTACCGGCTTCCGGCGTGATCTTCACCGAGAATGATACTGCGGCGTTGGGGTCGATCGAGCCGCCCGAATATCCGGATACGGTGTACCAGGACTGTGGTATACCGCTGACCGTTATCGTGTACGAGTCAGCCGAGCTGCCGCTGTTCGCGACCATCATTCCCTGGGAAATGGTCGTGCCCGGAGTGACCTGGTAGTTATTCATGAACCCATATTGCCCGTTGTATGTGGCGAACATGCTGACCAGCGTCACTGCGTATCCGCCCGGAGCCGGTGTCGGGGTCGGGGTCGGTGATACGCCTGGTATCGGAGTCGGTGTCGGTGATACGCCCGGCGATGGTGTCGGTGTCGGTGTTGGCGATGGCAGCTGTCCGCTCATCACGTAGTCCAGTGCCGCTTTTGCCTGTACACGGCCGTATCCGTAGTCATTATTTGGTACGGTGCTGCCGAGAGGCTTCGCGGTCTTTTCTAATGCGGTCTTGACCTGCGCGGGAGTGAGTTTCGGGTTCGCCTGCAATAATAATGCGACGGTGCCCGCGGTCATCGGCGTGGCCATGGAGGTGCCACTCATCGGCAGGTAGTACTGAGTACCCTTACCGGAATTCGTGCCTGTGGCTTTTGCTGCTACGAGACCGACGCCCATATTCGTGACGTCCGGCTTGACGGTGCCGTCAGTGTTAGGTCCCCTGGAGCTGAACGATGCGATCGCATCGGTCCTGTCTACTGCGCCTACGGTGATCGCGGCGGGACTGTCGCCAGGGCTGGCGATCGTTTTTGCGTTCGGGCCGCTGTTGCCTGCTGCTACGACGACCGTGACGCCCTTGCTAACTGCATTGGCGACTGCGTCGTCTAATGCCTGATCATGCGAGGTTGAGCCCAGTGACATGGATATGACCTGCGCGCCGTTCTGTACGGCCCAGTCGATACCCTTGATGATGTTCGTGTCACTGCCCGAGCCCTGTGCGTTCAGGACTTTAGCGACCATCAGGCTCGCATTGTAAGCTACGCCCTTGTATTGTCCGTTGGACGCAGCGCCCGTGCCTGCGATGGTGCTCGATACGTGAGTACCGTGTCCGTGATCGTCATAAGGCGTGGTCCGCCCGTTCACGTAGTCCACCCATGCGACGACTTTGTTGCCGTTCAAGTCAGGGTGAGTCGCGTCGACGCCCGTGTCGATGACACATACTTTGACGCCTGTTCCGGTGTATCCGGATGCCCATGCCTGGTCGGCGCCGATCTGTACGACAGCCTTGTCAAGCAGCGCATGGACTTCCTGCGACTTTTGTACGTATTTGACGTTGTCGAGAGCTTTCAGCGAATCAACTTTGTTATCGGGGATGGTGACTGCCCATCCGTTGATGACGCTATACTTGTAAATGATCTGACCATTAAAAGAGTCGATCATGTCCATGGCCTGGTTCTCCGCCATAGCGGATTGGCCGTCTTTGAATGCAACGATGTATGTAGAATAGCCCGATGTATTGTCTGCGGGCAGTGATTTTTGCGGGGCTGCGGATACTAAGGCTGCTGTCGAAAGCAGCACGATGAATAGGACCACAATCCCCAGTGCAGTTTTTGTTTTTATGATATTCCCTCCGCAAGATTTAGCGCTACTAGCCATCAATAGCAACTAGTTAACCGACAATTCCAAGTTATCCTATATATACTTTATACTAATTTCGACAAATTATTCATATTTAATGGGTATGTTTGTTAATAAAGTGGAATTAACCATATTAATTATATGAAAAATGTTAATTGCCTGTAAAAAATTCCTTTTTATAAAAAAATAAAAAGCCACTACGGCACTGTAAACATCTCGAATGTTTAATAAAAGCCTCCGGTAACCGTGCGACATATTTAGAATTGCTGAGGCTTTACAAAAATGAGTGAAAAATATGGTTCTTGTGCGTTTTTTGGATGGTAGTTCTGTTAACCTTTTTTAAAAGAATGGTATTCGTCTTTTTTGATCATTGTTGATTTGTTCGGTCGTCGTGCAATCGGTCTGGTTGGAAGCACTAAAACACAAAAATCCACAGAAACACAAAATTTTTTCAGTTTCACTAATGCACTAAAACACTAGCTCTAAATCACGATGCGCAGGCTCACAGTCAAATCTCTAAAAGCACTAAAGCCCAGTTTTAAGTCTCTACTAGCTCTAAGACACAGTTTCTAAAACTGAAAACAAAATCACCAAGGAATCGAACATCACAAAGATCCGAAGCTCAAAAAAGGTAATGCTTATTAGCCATACTCCTTTGAGTTTCAGGTTGGAGGGGGTCGTGCTCTTTGAGAGTTACTTTACAGTTTTAAAAACCGTGCCTCTGTGCCAATGGAGCATTAAAACCGCGCATTCGTGATCATTAGAGTATTGACAGTGAGCCTGCGCATCGTGCATTAGAGCTAGTGGTCTTAGCGCATTAGTGAAAAATCTAAAAACGTTTTGTGTTTCCGTGAAATTTAGTGGTTTAGTGCTTCCAACCAGACAGATTGCACGGCTACAGTAACACGCCATACATAACAACGAACAGCGAAACAAAAACTCAAAATTGATCATCACAACCATTATCCAAAAAAGCAGAAAAGTCAAAAATATTATTTATTTTTCGCCAGGAAGGTCAGGCCGGCACCGATAAGCACCAGTACCACGCTGGCTGTGAGGACAAGGATAGTTCCCGAAACAGGAAGCGAATAGCCAGATATAAGCTGATCCACCTTGCTGCTAACGTTAAAGCCATAAAGCGTGCCGATCAGGTAGCCCGCCAGGAGAAAAGATAACATTGCCAGGATAACCGCAGGGATCAATAATGGATTTCCTACCGGTTTATACTCGGATTTAGGGACGATTGGCTTTGCTTCTCGCTCGGCCTTGATATCGGCCAGCTCTTTTTTCATGCGCTCTCGCTTGATCTCTTCCAGCTCTTTCTTCATCATTTCGTTTTTTATGTCTGCCAGCTCTTTTTTCATCGTTTCCATATCCGCTTGTGTGGCGGGTCCTTGTTCCTCTGCCATATGCATACACCTAGAATAATGTATTAAATGAAGGCTGTGGGCGATCTTTTTTCTCTACCGTGATCTCGACGATAGCGTCTTTACCTTCCGATAGCGCTTTGACCAGGTCGCGATCCAGCCTGGCTGCCGGCTTGTCCGCGTGGATCATGACCGTACGCCCGCATACGAAATCACTCACGCGGAAGACTATGCTTCGGGGGTCGGTAAATGTCATGGCGCCGGAGCCCCAGCCTGTGATCATATCTCTGAATCCACCGCTTACGATACAAACGGTCATGAACGCATCGTCACTTGCTACGGCGATCTTGAATTCATCGCTCAAAGAAGATGCTCCCTTATCCGCACTGACGGCGATGATGCAATCGGCCGCGAGCGAAATATCGGGGTCGACGGTCACTTCAAATGTGGATCTGTGCCCGGCCGTTATATTCCGATGGCCTCTGGCGTGGATTACTTCTTTAAGCATACGTGTCAAGCAATATAGAATCCTCTTAATATATGCTCCTGTTGATGAATAAAAAATATCAGGAGTTCATCATACTGGTCACAGTATCCGTTATTAATTTAATATTGGCAGGCTTCTTCGGAAACACGGCCGCACCTGCCTCAATAGACTCCTGCTGGATACTATCGTCGCCGCTGACAAAGATGACCTTCGTGCAGGGCTCGATAGTGAGTATTTCCCTCATGACATCCATGCCACTCATCGACGGCAACCGGTAATCGATGATCACGATCCCGGGCCTGGGATCCGCATTCTGAAACTTATCGATGGCTTCGGGACCATCGAGAGCCGTGAATGATAATGGTATCTTTCTGCGTTTGAAGAGTAACTCATATGTCCTCACCACATCTACCTCATCGTCTACGATCGCGATGCACCCGTTAACTGTCATCGGAACCCTCCATTTCAGGCAACATCACGACAAATCGGCTACCTTTCGAATAATCTCCCTGTACGCGGTCTTCTGCCCATACCCTGCCATTATAGCTATCCACAAGCGACCTGACAAGATATAGCCCGAGGCCCATGCCCCTGGACTTCGCATGATTCTGCTGCAGACGGTTGAAGATCTTATTCTTCATATCATCAGGTATGCCAGGGCCCGTATCCTCGATGGCTACCCTGTAGAAATGAGAATTGTTTTCGTTCACCTTGTTCACCTTCACCCATATCTTAATGGAACCGTTCGAGTGCTTGATCGCATTTCCGACCAGGTTAGTAAAAACATCCTTCAACAATGGGTCCGCTAACACGAGTTGACCACTGGCCGCGGAATAATCTATTATAACATTCTTATCCGGGACATTCGAATGTTCCTCGACGACATCGGTTAACACTGCGCCAAGGTCAACGGTCTTCAAGTGAAGCTCTCCCGCCCTAAGTTTTTGTAATTTACGCACGTTATCGATGAGCTTTGCACTCCTTTCTAGTATCCGGAGGGGAGTATCTATTAGTTCTTTTTCATCGCCTTCCAGCTTTCCCTTTTCGGCCATGATCTCCTCTGCCAGTTCCAGCTGCCCCATGGCGATATGGTGCATATTCGATATATCGTGGCCCATTAAATCGAGATACAGTTCAGCCTCCATCTTTTCATGCAACAATTCTTTCGTCCTCTCTTCGACCTTTTTTTCCAGATCGCTGTGCGCATGGCGCAACTCTTCCTCAGCCTTTTTGCGCTCGGTGATATCACGGGCTGTAACGCAGTAGTACTCGACCCCATATAACAGGATATAATTAGCACGAATTTCGACAGGGATGAGCCCGCCGTCCTTCTTCATGAGTATGGACTCAAATGCGATGTGGTCTTTCGTTTTGATATTATTAAAGTAATCGCTCCAATCATTGATCTTTACCGTAGGATCAACGTCGAAAATCTTCATATGAATAAGTTCATTAAGGGTATAGCCAAGTGTACGACATGTCTCTTCGTTCACGTGAAATAGCCGTCCGTCGGACCTGACCAAAAATACTTTCTCATTTATGCGGTCGAGCACGAAAAGTGCCAGTTTAGATAACTCATCGACTTGCCGCCGCGTAGTGATATCGCGAAGTGAAATTGCCACGCCATCCCGCATTGGATAAAAGAAGACTTCAAACGTTTTATTCGCAAATCTAAAACCTTCGAACGTTCCGGGTTTTCCACGTATCATAGCGTCCTCAAAATGCATGTGGAACATCCAGCTAGTGGAATCGGGTATCAAATCAAGAATAGGTAGATCGATCAGTTTACCAACGTCACGTTTAAGAAGTCTACCCAATTCTTTGTTAGCATACGTCACCCTGGATTCCTTATCTAACGTAAGAAAAGCATCGCCTACTGCATCAAGTATATCAAATGCATGGCAGTTACATCGATCCTCAGTCTCACGATTAAGACCACGAGTGTCAGAACGTAACGTATTTATCCCCCAGTGATAGACTTTTCATCAATTCAACCCTCGATTTTACGTACTGAGATTTAAATTATAAGATATAAAATGCCCAGGTTTAATAATAACTTTTCTATTCATTGTTGTATAAACATAAATTAAATACGATATTATTATTTATGAAATATCTGAGCACTTATCATAATGAAATTTACCATAATCACATGTCAAATATGGATATTTAATAATCATATTTTTTATGACATTGTATATTGTGAGTGGGATCAAATTTGCAGTTTCCGACAGTATTATACGAACTTTCAGCATCACGACCTTACCCCAATACGGGGAAATCCTGATCGAAGCTATACAAAAAGCGTAGGAGCCGGGCGAAATTCTAATCGGGGGGCGTCATGTGTTTATACGATAATATTTATAACAATAAATCTGTATATAAATGAACTATTGTCATCCAGAAAATCCAGGTTTTTATGAGCTCTAAAAGAATTTCGAAAAATGCCGGCGAGAAGGCAGCTACACCTAATAAGCTGATGATCGACCATGAGGGGCCTACCGTTAGTGACGGCCAATTTTTCATCGTCGGGCTCGGCGGTTCCGCCGGCGGGTTCGAGGCATACGAGGAATTCTTCAAGAACCTGCCTCCGGATACCGGGATGGGGTTCGTCCTCGTCTCACACCTGGACCCGGAAAAGGTTGATCTCCTGGCGGACCTGATCCAGCGCTTTACGACAATGCCGGTGACGCAGGCGAAGAATGACATGCATGTCATGCCGGATCATGTATACATCATACCGCCGAACAACTACATGACCATTTCAGGCGGAGTCCTCAAGCTCAGCGAGATGTCCGACAATAGGGGGCTCAGGATGCCCATCGACGTCTTTTTGCGGAGCCTTGCGGAAGACCAGCGGGAAAAGGCCATCGCCATTATCGTTTCGGGCATGGGCTCCGACGGTGTCCTTGGCGTCAAGGCCGTCAAGGAAAAGAACGGCACGGTGCTGGTACAAGATCCCGCCTCGGCCAAGTTCGATAGCATGCCGCAGAACGCCATCAACACCGGCATGGTCGACTACGTTGCGCCAGCCTATGATCTGCCAGGTTTGCTCGTCGATTTCGAGAAGAGCTATATCAGCTGATGAGCAGGAAGGTCGAAGAAACGCCAAAAGCGTCGTCCGACATCGAGAAGATGATGACTATGATCCGCCGCCGGACCGGTCATGATTTTTCGGAGTACAAGCTGAACACGATCTACCGCCGGATCGAGCGGCGCATGACAGTCCACCAGGTCAGGGAGCTGTCGGACTACGTGGCTTACCTCAACGCTCATCCCGAGGAGATCGACCTGCTCTTTAAAGAGCTGCTGATCGGCGTCACAAACTTTTTCCGGGACCCGGATGCGTTCGACGTCCTGGAGAATGCAGCTATTCCCGAGATGCTGAAGATCGTGCAGCCGAACACGCTGATCCGGGTCTGGGTACCCGGCTGTTCCACGGGGGAGGAGGTATATTCCATCGCCATGATCCTCCTGGAGTCCCTGGGTGACCGGCCGAACAAGGTGCAGATATTCGCCACCGATATCGACGAGGAAGCGATCGAGTATGCCCGCAGGGGCATCTACCAGGATAATATCGCGACTGACGTGTCCGAAGAGCGCCTGAACCGGTTTTTCATCAAGGAGGACGGATTTTACAAGGTCAAGAAGCACGTCCGGGAAATGATCATCTTCGCGGAGCAGGACGTCGCCCACGACCCGCCTTTTTCGGGCATGGACCTGATCAGCTGCCGTAATCTTTTAATTTACATGACGTCGGAGATGCAGAACCGCATCATATCGCTGTTCGCATACTCGATGAATCCCGGGGGGATATTGTTCCTGGGTACTTCCGAGACCCTCGGGCGCATGTCAGATATGTTCACTACGATAAACAGCAAGTGGAAGCTCTACCGGAGGAGGGAGTATCTGACGCGGAGAGAAGTGCAGACCATCATACCGATATCCACGTCTAACCCGATCGAGCGGATGAGGATCCAGTCCATTGGCACCCGGCCGCTCGCCGGCGATATGGCCCACCAGGTGCTCCTGGATGCCTTTTCCCCGCCGGCCGCGATCGTCGACCAGAACGGTGACATTGTCTTTATCCACGGCCATACGGGTAAATACCTGGAGCCGGCTCCGGGAAAGGCGAGCGTGAACATCATCGCGATGGCCCGGAAGGGCCTGAGCGTGGAACTCGGGGATCGCTATCGAGAAGGCCAAGAGGGATAATGTCCGACGTGATCCTGAAGGGTGTCGAAGTCCAGACAAACGGGCACGTGCAGCCAGTGGATGTGACCGTGAAGCCGATTCAGCAGCCTGGGGCTATGAAAAATTTCTTGATCGTCTCATTCCAGGACGTCGAGCGGCCGCCCGCGGCCAGGAAAAAGGACGTTACCCGCGGGAAGCTGGAGTAATTGCGACGAGATCGCCGAGGAGTTGCGCTATACGAAGGAGAAGCTCCAGAGCACGCTGGAGGAGATGCACGCCTCGCAGGAAGAGCTGCGGAGCATGAACGAGGAGATGCAGAGCACCAACGAGGAGCTGCAGAGCACCAACGAGGAGCTGACTACGTCCAAGGAGGAGCTGCAATCGCTCAACGAGGAGCTGGTGACCGTCAACTCGGAGCTCCAGGCCAAGGTTGACGACCTGACCCGGGCAAACAACGATATCAAGAATCTTCTGGCTAGCACCGATATCGCTACTATATTCCTTAATGGCAACCTCAAGATCACGCGTTTTACGCCGGCGGCCACGAATATAGTCAATCTTCTCCCCTCGGACATTGGCAGGCCAATCACCGACATTTCGACGAAGCTCAAGGATACCAGTAACGGCGACGACTTTATCGTAAAAGAATCTCGCCATGTTCTCGAAAAACTCGCGACCGTAGAAAACCAGATCGAGACCAAGGAAGGACGCTGGTATAATATGCGCATCATACCCTACCGGACCGTCGATAACGTCATTGACGGTGTAGTAATGACGTTCAACGACATCACGGAACTGAAGCGCCTCGAACAATCGTTACGGGAAAGCAGGGATTATGCCGAAGCCATCATTGCCACCATCCGGGAGCCGCTAGTGGTGCTCGACGATTCCATGCGCGTCGTCACGGCCAACAAGTCGTTCTACAATACGTTCCGCGTCGGGTCTACAGAGACGGAAGGCAAGCTTCTGTTCAACCTTGGCAACGGCCAGTGGGATATTCCCGAGCTTAAGAAGCAGCTGGAAAGCGTGCTTCCAAAGAAAAAAGTGTTAAATGACTTTAAAGTCGAGCGAGATTTCCCGAACATTGGCCATAGACGGATGCTGCTCAACGCGAGAAAGATCGAGATCGGCGAGAAAGGCTTAATTCTACTGGCCTTGGAAAATATGGCCAGTTAGTGTGAGGCCTATATGAGGGAGAGTGGAACGCCGAATGTGCAGGAGCAAAAGCCCATCCCAAACGATTTATAATATTAAACGTATTAAACGGACAGGCTGATTTTGACAGATAATACGAGAGATATAAACGACCCCATAGCACACCTCAGGGAGCGACCCAACCCCGAAGTGGATCGCGAACGGCTAATCGAAGAGTTCATGGAGCTGAAGGCGCTTACCTACGCATTTTTTGAAAGTGTCCCCGGAGCATTCATCATCCTCGATAGCCGATGGCACCTGATTTACTTGAACGGCGATGCAAAAAAAATGTTTACAGATAAAGAGGCATCGCTCATAGGCAGGCCCCTGGAGGCGATATCTCCAAAAATTTTCGGCCACATTCTCGCCCCCAAGGTCATCAAGCCACTTTTAGAGGGAAAGGAAGAGACGGCCCTCAAATATTCGAACCTTCTCCATAAATGGTTTAAGATATCTGCCTACGAGTCCGAGTCCGCCATTTTCATCCGTCTGGAGGACATGACGAAGGAACAGATTACGAGCCGACTCTTACGGCTGAACGAGTTCTCCGTCAGCCGCGCCAAGGACATGGTCTTCTGGGTCAAGACCGGAGGCCACATCATCTATGCGAACACGGCCTCATGCGACTCGCTGAAATATTCCAGGGAGGATCTGGTCAAGATGAAAATGCCCGAACTGGATCCATCCTTTGAAGGCTATGGGTGGACCAAATTTGTAGATGGCATGAAACGCGCGGGGTCCATGACCTACGAATCTAGCCTCCGGGCCAGGGACGGGTCCGTCATTCCGGTGGAAGTGACCTGTAACTACCTGAAGTACAGCGACGACGAATATATGATGGCCTTCGCCCGGGACATCACGGCGAGAAAAAGAACGGAAAAAGACCTGCTGGAGGCCAAAGACGGAAGCGGAATTATACGTGGACCTGATGGGCCACGATATCAACAACATGAACCAGGTCGCAATAGGCTTTCTCGAGATCGCGCTCGATATAATGCAAACGGAGGGCAGGCTGGAGAAGTCGAATATCAACCTGCTCGCCAAGCCCCATGAAATGCTTCTGAACAGCTCCCAGCTCATCGATAACGTCCGTAAGATACAGAGAGAAAAGTCGGGCAACTATAAGTCCGGCATCCTTGATGTCGGCAGTGTACTTAGGGAAGTCAAAGATAGCTATGCCCATGTGCCAGGTAAAGACATCACGATTGAATTGAACCAAAATGGCGAGTGCCGGGTCTTGGCCAACGAGCTCCTAAAGGATATTTTCGTGAACATCGTCGGGAACTCCATTAAACATTCCAGCGGCCCGCTATTGATAAATATCGAAATGACAATGGTAGCTGATCATGGAAAGCATTATTGCCGAGTATCGGTGGATGACAACGGACCAGGTATTATCGATGAGGTGAAAAGTAAGCTGTTAGACCGTCTCAGCCCCGAAAATACCAGGGCCAGAGGAAAAGGGTTCGGACTCTATCTTATTAACCAGCTCGTGAACGACTTCAATGGAAAATTCTGGATGGAAGACCGCGTGCCCGGTGATCACACGAAGGGCGCCAGGTTCGTGGTCATGCTGCCGGCTTTTGAAAAATAGCTTTTTTATATCAAAGGTTCATCAGGCTGGTTACCGTATCTGTTATGGCCTTAATACTTGCAGGCTTCTTTAGAAATACGGTGGCACCAGCATCGATAGACTCTTGCTGGATACTATCATCGCCGCTGACGAAAATGACCTTCGTACTCGACTCTACGGCGAGCACTTCCCTCATGACTTCGAGACCACTCATAGACGGCAACCGGTAGTCGATGATCAAGACACCTGGCCTGGGATTCGCCAGTTTAAATTTCTCGATGGCTTCTGGACCGTCGAGTGCCGTGAACGATAATGAGATCTTCCTGCGATTGAAGAGCAACTCGTACGTCCTCACCACACCCTCCTCATCGTCCACAATAGCGATACCCCGATTAACAACCATTTGAATCCTCCATTGCCGGCAGGAGTACGACAAACCTGCTGCCCTTCGTATAGTCTCCTTCTACCCGGTCTTCGACCCAGACTTTACCATGATAGCTATCCACGAGCGACTTCACAAGGTACAGGCCTAAACCCAGGCCTCTTGACTTCGTCTGGCCCCGCTGAAGCCGGTTGAATACCTTATCCTTAAGGTCATCGGGAATGCCCGGACCGTCATCCTCGACCGATACCTTATAGTAATTTTTACCATTCTCGCTGGCATTCTCCAGTTTGAGATTAATATTAATACCATTCACTTTTGAGTGCTTAATGGCATTACCGACAAGGTTACTAAACACATCGCGGAGCAGCTTATTGGCCATAACATATCGCGGCCCATTGTCCCGGAATCCTATCGCATGGGAGGGCACCATAAACTCATATTCCTTTACGATGTTGGATAGCAGGTCGTTGAGGTCTATGCACTCCTCCTTGAACTCGCCTTTCCTCAGCTTTTGCAAGTTCCGCACGTTCTCGATGAGCCGGGCGCTCCGATTCAAAATCTCCAGGGGCATCTCCAGGAGTTCCTTTTCCTCGATTTTCAACCCGCCCTCTTCACCAATGATCTCGTTGGCCAGCTCAAGCTGGCCCATCGCTATCTGGTGCATATTCGAGATGTCGTGGCTCATCAGGTCGAGATAAAGCTCAGCCTGCTGCTTTGCTTCTTTTAATTCTGCCTCCGCCCGCTTATTTTCTGTTATATCTCTCTTTATACTCGAAGCTCCGATGATCTTTCCCTTTTTGTCCTTGATTGGGGATATAGAAACTGAGACGTCTATTAATTTGCCATCCTTCTTCATACGAACTATTTCATAATGCTCGATATGTATGCCGTACTTAATCTTTTCAAGTATATGGGGGATCTCATTAGGATATCCCGGCGGGACAAGTATAGACATATATTTACCAATAGCTTCACCGGCAGTATAACCAAACATCCTCTCAGCTGCGGCGTTCCAGTTCGTGATGACGCCATCCAGCGTCATAGCTATAATAGCATCTTCCGAGGATTCCACTATTGATGCCAATCGCAGATTAAGTTCTTCGCTTTCACGCAAAGTCTTCGCTAGTTTTGCTAACTCATCGTTATTAACCTTGAGGTCTTTGTTATGCTCTTCGAGATCTGCTTTCTGAACTTCAAGCTCTTCATTTTGAGCCTGTAGTTCCTCTTTTTGCAACTGCAACTCCTCATCTTTAGCGCGAAGCTCAGTAGTTAAATAAACAAGCTTATCCTGAAGCTCTTTTAACTTCTTTTCATTATTCTGGGGAGAGATCAACCCTAAAAGCTCAACTTCTCGCTTTCGGATTGCGTTTAATTCGTTAACAAACTCATCTCTCTTTTTATCATCACCCTTATTGCCCCCAGCATCATCAGAACCCAACAAAACCACCTCCCCAAAATCAACTAACATTATAGAGTACGTTATATTAAACTATTTCCAAATAACAAAAACTCACGATGAACATACACACCCGACACAAAAACGGAGGCAAATGACAACACTTTGAAGATCACCCAACGCAGGGATGCCGCATATAATATGCGCTTACTTAATGAAAGAAGTCAGCATACGATTACACATAACGAATGCATCGATGGCAATACTTCCATTAGCAGCCATTTGGGCCCTCTATGGCGGGCAGGAGTACGACGAACCTGGCGCCCTTCGTGTGGTCGCCAATGATCCGGTCCTCGACCCAAACCTTTCCGCCATAGCTATAGACGAGCGTTTTTACCAGGTATAGTCCGAGGCCCATGCCTTTTGCTTTTGTCGTACCACGGAGTAAGCGGTTGAATATCTTATCTTTTAAATTGTCATTGATGCCCGGCCCATTATCCTCGACCATCACCCTGTAATATTGAATGCCATTCTCATATACACAGTCAATATCCATTATTACATTGGCATTATCTCCGCTCGAATGCTTGATCGCATTGCTGACCAGGTTGGAGAAAACGTCGTGCAACAACTCGTTAGCAAGAACAAGATAATGCTCGTTTCCATAATCGTTAAATAAAATAGTCTTATTGGGTACGGCACTATACTCATGTACCACATCTTTTAGCACATTACAAACGTCCACCTTCTCTTTACGGTACACTCCTTCATTGACCTTTTGCAGCTTTCTTACATTATCGATGAGCAAGGCACTACGCTGCAACATCTCCATAGATATATCCAGGAACTCGGTCTGCTTAACATCGGCATGCATGTCCCGCGCCAGCTCAAGATAGCCCATAGCGATTTGATGCGCATTATTAATATCATGGCCCATTAGATCCACATAGAGTTCTGCCTGCTGCTTTGCCTCTTTCAATGCCAGCTCGGCTCGCTTGCGATCAGTAATGTCCCGCATCACGATCTGGTATTCCTTTAGCTGGTGCTGCTTGTCAAAGATACCCCGGAAGCTCCACTGCAGCCAGTGCATCGAACCATCCTGACTCATCACGCTGTCCTCATAGAGACCAGAGTCCTTCTCGCAAGTGATGACTTTAAGCGTATCCTTCACCCGGCCATGATAGAGCTTAGGGATGAAGTCTAAGAGATTTTTACCTATGAACTTTTGAGGTGCTATCCCCCAGAATTGCTTGCTTGCCTCATTGACAAATGTAATGGTCAAATTCGGCATCATACGGCTGATCAGCTCAGTCTGATCCTCGACAACCGCCCTGTACCGGGCTTCGCTCTCCAGCAGCACATCTTCGGCTCGCTTGCGCTCTGTGATGTCGCGGGCAAAGCTGGCGATACCGTCCTCCCAAGGGAATACCCTGTATTCATACCATATATCGGTAGAGCTGGAATGATTTATCCACGTACGCTGAGTTTTATCATCCATTGTCTTCGATAATAGCTCATAATGGATGGATCCAACCGACTGAGGCCATAGTTCCCAGACAACATGCCCGATCAACTGTTCCTTAGACACTCCGAATCTTTTTGCAGCGATCTCATTCACATATACTAATCGCCACTTTGAGTCAATGATCATGAAAGCATCGGTTAGGTTGTTAAGAACCTGGTTGAACCTCGCATCACTCACCCGTAACCCATCCTCGGCCAGCTTGCGCTCGGTGATGTCCTGGTTCACACCGTGCAGCCTGACGACCCGCCCTTGCTCGTCCATTTCGACACGGCACCAGGCTGACATGTAATGCGGCTTACCATCGGCATGCAATATACGCCCCTCGTAACTTCCAGTGAACCCGGGATCCGCCATCGAGCACACCGTCCGGAAAAGATCATACATATAATCAACATAATCGGGGTGGATGTACTTCCGGACGTACTCCTCCGCGTCCATCTTGTAGCCACCGACATCTTCTACCTTGATGCCATGGATCCTGTAGAACTGGTCGTTAAACTCGAAAGTCCGCGATGCCACGTCCAATTCCCAGTACCCCATGTTCGCGACCCGTAGCGCCTCCTCATCCCTGCGGGCGAGCCGCTTTAATTCTTCTTCAATATCATTGTGCTCGGCGATGTCTCGCTCAAGCTCACCATGATTAACCTTTAGCCCCTTATTCTCTACTTTCAGCTCTTCATTTTTAATTGAAAGCTCTCCGTTTTGAGCTTGCGCCTCAGCATTTTGCACTTCGAGACCCTTATTTTTACACTGAAGCTCGTCTGTTAAAAAAATAATTTTATCTTGTAAAGCTTTTAATTCCAGGACCAGTTCAGCTTTAGTCTTACTATTGCCGCTTTTATGGTTTCGCATATGACTAAAACTCATCAAAATCCCTGACCATGCTCTTGAAATTCGTGAACTTCCCTGCCCTTAGGCTTACCAAGTATACGATAGATTATAAATAATAAGCTATTATCGACATAAATATAAAACTGACGGTATTGCTATATTAAATTTGATAAACGAAAAACAAGAATGACCAATATTATTTCTCGACCGCCGGCAGCATGACCACGAACCGGGCGCCCTTCGTATAGTCTCCAGGCACGCGGTCTTCGACCCAGACTTTTCCGTGGTAGCCTTCCACCAGCGTTCTGACAAGATATAATCCGAGACCTTTGCCATGTGTTTTTGTCGTGCCTCGCTGGAACCTGTGAAATAGTTTCGTTTTCATCTCATCCGATATACCAGGCCCGTTGTCCTCAACGACGCACTTGTAAAATAGCTGACCGTTTTCTTTGACAGGATCAACCTTGACGTCAACTGCCACTGGCTTTCCTTCTTCGGAGTGTTTGATAGCGTTTGTTATTAGATTGGAGAAAACGTCGTAGAGAAGCTCGTTTGCCTCAACCATGTAATGTGGCACAGGTTGAATGTTAATTGTGATATCCCTGCCTTCAGGGTAGAAGCTATGAACATTTAGCCCTTTTAAAATTTCCGAAATATCGATAGGCTTTGTTTTAACGCCTTCCTCCATAAGTCTTTGAAGCTTTCGGACATTATTGATCAACGCAGAACTATCAGTCAGAGCTTTAAAGGGTTTCTCAATTAACAGTTTGTTATCAAGCTCAATCATCTTCTTACTCTCAAGTGTGTTGAGGGCAAGTTCAAGGAATCCCATTGCAGTCTGGTTCAAATTGTTGATATCATGGCTCATCAGATCAAGATAAAGCTGAGTCTGCTCTTTCGCCTTGACCGACTCGTCTTCTGCCTGCTTACGCTCCTCAGCCAGAGCTTTGAGCCCCAGATTTGCCTTTTCGAGTTCTTTGGTCCGTTCCTGTACCTTGCGCTCTAAACTTTCACGAGCTTGTATCAGCTCCCTCTCGATATTATTGCGTTCTGTGATGTCACGCTCAGTCGTAGCAATAGCATAGGACTTCCCCGCGTCATCATAGAGCACGGTTATGGTTAACCATACTTCCAGTATACGGCCGTCTTTAGTCTGGCGCTGCGTCTCTAACGACTTGACAAGCTCACCTCTCCGCAGACTGTTCATCATCTCCTTATCTTTCTGCCGTTTGTCCTCTGGAACGATATTTAGTATGTTAATGCCGAGCGCATCTTTCTCGCTATAGCCATACATCTGTTCGGCTCCGTGGTTCCATTGAAGAATATCGCCATTCAAATCGAAAAGAATGATAGCATCATTAGAGTCACGAACGACGGTTGCTAAACGCTCCAAAGACTTTTCTAGCTTATTGCGTTCTGTGATGTCACGTTCAGTCGTAGCGATTGCATAGGATTTTCCCGCCTCATCATAGAGCACGGTTATGGTTAACCATACTTCCAGTATACGGCCGTCTTTAGTCTGGCGTTGCGTCTCTAACGACTTGACGAGTTCGCCCCTCCGCAAACGGTTCATCATTCCCCTATCAAGTTCCCTTTTATTTTCCGGTACGAGATTTAGTATGTTAATGCCCAGCGCATCTTTCTCGCTATAGCCATACATCTGTTCGGCCCCATAGTTCCATTGAAGAATAACACCATTCAAATCGAAAAGAATGATAGCATCATTAGAGTCACGAACGACGGTTGCTAAACGCTCCAAAGACTTTTCGCGTTCATCGATAAGCTTTCCATACGTCGTCATTTCCCCTCCAACGTCACCAAAAATACAGGAATAAGGTCTACCTTATCATATATTTAATTTTATATATTAATAGTCTCCCTCAATATAATTTTGTTTAAGGGTCTTGACAAGCCTATAATGGATAATGGCTTTCGGAAGTGTCAATCAAAAGCGGGAATATATCGAAAGATATTTAATAACAATTATGCAGTCGGAAGCATGACCACGAATCGGGCGCTATTCATATCAACGATTTTCGGTATATTTTTGCTTGAATGACTATACGCTAATTTTTATTTGCATATGAGAAACTTCTTTAAGCATACACGAGGTAATGTACACTGTTCATTCATAAATCACGGAGAGTATTTCATTGGATAAAATAGAGATAGTGGAGGCGTCATGTCCCTCCTGCAGCCCGAAAGAAGCTGTAACACATACCGTAATAAAAGATAAGCTGATCAAGTGCGAGGAGTGCGGCCTAATCCACCGCCTTCCCACTATCAAAGAAAAGAAAGTCCAGCTTAAGGTCATTGTCAGCCGGCAGGGCATATCCACGCCACAGATGATCGAAGTCGGCGAAAACGACGAGATCAACGAGGACGATGAATTCGTCGTCGATGCGGGTGACGAGGTCAGCGGCGTACAGGTGGTATCCATCGAGTTGAATACCGCCGGCAGGACCCCCCGTGCAAAAGCTAAGGATATCAGGGCTCTATGGGTAAGGACCATCGACGAGGTCGTCGCCAAGATCGCCATGCAGAGCGGCGCGAAGACAGAGTCCGTCGACTACCGTATCAACGGCGACTATGAGTTCGCCGTAGGCGACGTGATGAAGATCAAGGAGAAGGAAGTCGTGATCTCCAGCATCAAGACCCGTGACGGCAGGCACGTAGAGCGAGAGGGAGTCCCGGTAAAGGCAAAGTACGTCAAGCGTGTCTATTCCAGGATCCTCAACCAGAAACCTATCAAACAGAAAAGAATGGTCGGAACTGTTAAAACAAGCTCTCACGGGAAAAAATCCGTTGGAACGGGAGCTCGTGTACAAAAGGGCACTCCGGGGGGACATAGATCGGGTACAATGGGAGCTCGGCGTGGAGCCGGCCACAAGAACGCTTGATCGAGCAATTACGATCTGAAAGCATCAGCGATAGGGTACTCGACGCCATGTCCCGGGTACCCAGACATCTTTTTATTCCGCCTGAACTTTTACGATATGCCTATGACGACTCGCCACTGCACATCGGCGAAGGGCAGACGATCTCCGCCCCCAGCATGGTCGCCATCATGTGCGATACATTGGACATCAGAGACGGCATGAAGGTGCTCGAGATCGGCACTGGCACCGGATATCATGCGGCAGTAATGTCCATTCTGGCGGGATCCGGTAAGGTCTATACCGTCGAGCGTATCCAGACACTCGCTAACAGAGCACGCGAGATCCTGAAAAAGCTAGAATATCATAACATAGAGGTATTTATCAGCGACGGCAGCGAAGGGCTGGCACAATTTGCGCCCTATGACAGGATAAGCGTCGCCGCGGCAGCTCCGGATATACCTCGGCCACTGGTCGATCAGTTGAAAGATGGCGGAAAGATGGTGGTTCCCGTCGGGACGTATTACCAGGTTTTAAAGCTGGTAGAACGAGAGAATGGTGCCGTAAATGTATATGATAAAGGTGCCGTGGCATTCGTACCACTCATAGGTAAATACGGGTTCCGTTGATGAGATGAAAAATTGTTTTGGCATAAGCCTCCGGCGGTAACCATAACTTTAATTGTGCCTCTGTGGTTAAAATGAGTCGCCCGGCCGCTGAGGCTAAACAATAACGTCAACTGTGCCTCTACGTTTCCAACCAATAACACGCACAAACTCTTTCATTTCCTATTAATCGGCGGTGAAATATTTTATTCGTGTCTTGCATACCGTCTTTTGTTCGGGGGTATGTGTAGCGTTCGACCTATTTTATACGGCAGATACTGAGGAATTTTTAGATATCATATCGAAAAACTTGAAAAAAGTATATGGGGTGGAGACGAAAAAGGCGGGCATGCTGGCACCTTATGAAGGCGCATATGATATCAGGCGTAGGCAGTACGATGCACACACGCTTCTCGACTACCTATTGCGGGTCATGCGTTCCGAGCATGCGCTCTGGATCGTAGACAATGATATGTATTATAATAGTTTGAATTTTGTCATGGGACTGGCCATGTTTCACCTTGGGGCAGTCGTATCGACTTACCGGCTGGACTCTGCAACACTTGTAGCCAAAGAGGCGGTGCATGAAGCTGGGCATGTACTAGGGCTGCAGCATTGCAGTAATAATTGCGTTATGCAGTTTTCCAGCACTATCGAGGCTGCAAAGAAAAAGCCTGGCGACATATGCACACGATGCGGTAGCCTGCTGAACCGTAAGATAATTGAGACAAGACCCCCATTTTAGTTGGGGATCATAGTGGAAGATAAAGGCACGTACACGCTCGTCATGAAATTGAATGAGCAGCTCCGCCTGAAGGTCGGAGCGCTTGGCGAAGTGTTTTTTGATGAAGGATATTATGCATATACGGGCTCCGCGCTGGGTAACGCAGGATTCGCCCGCATACGCCGCCACAGGGATGTGGCCGAACATAAAAATAAAACCAGGCAATGGCATATCGATTATTTGTTGCCGCACGTGGAGATCATCGAGATCATCACGTCCCCGAGGCCGGAATGCACGGTCGCCGTGGGCATCGACAGGCGCCTGGCGAGGGTGACCGGATTCGGCTGCAGTGATTGTCGCTGCTTATCCCATTTACACTATGCGGAAAGCCTTGACTCGATGAAGAAAGCGGTCCGGTTGGCGCATAAAGTCCAATGATTTTTTGCATTGAAATGCTGTGTTGAATATTGTTTGTTCTTTGGTTTGTTGTCCGTCCATACGGTAGCACGAAGAAACAAAATTTTTTTTAGTGTTGACACTAAGTGACTAAATCTCTAGAGCACGGTTAAATCTCAAAATCCACAGAAGCCCTATTAAATGACATAAAGCTCTAAAACACGGTCTAAGAAGCTAAGGAAGTGCCTCTAAAACTCGAACTGCACCAATATGAGAAACAAATGTATTCCTGCTTGTGGATCTGCCATCCAGTAAACGGATGGAAAATGATCGTTTCTACCTATGCAGCCTGCGTGGCCGATCACATTTGCATAACAGTTAAAATTGGGTATGGATATCTCGCATGCATTTGTTTCTCATGTTCGTGCCGTTCGAGCTTTAGTGGCACTTCCTTAGTTTCTTAGACCGTGCTTTAGCGAGTTTAGACATTTAATAGAGTTTTAGAGATTTTCATGCTTTAACCGTGCTCTAGAGATCTTAGAATTTTAGTGTTAAAAAACCTAAAAAATTTTCGTGTCTTCGTGCTACCGTATGGACAGACAACAAACCAAACAATAATAATATTCAATGCATCAACATTGAAACAACATTAAAATATATCATCGTCATAAACATCCATCATTATCTAACAATGTCGGGGGTTTATTACGAGATATGGAAAAAGGGCTTTACGGCTGTTGATCATTGCCTTGCCAGAGGGGCTGGAGTTACCAGCCACTGCAAACGCTGAATCAGTCAATCCTGGCGATCCATGGCATATCACGATTGCACTCTGTATCATAGGGACGATCATTTTGTTTGGCTCCATTTACTATTTATTGAAAGAAAAAGAGTGAGGCATTTTTGCTTTTTTCATGGATAAGCCTCCCGCTGTGGTACCAGAAGATTTAAAAAGGATTGGAAAACAGTAGTAAAGAAGGATTTGTAAGTGTGCCGGCGCTTGCCGGCTTAAGAGTGGGGCGGGCATGAACGGAAGATCTTGCGTATTCTTTATCCTGGCACTACTTCTCACTTGCGTTATTTTTACCCAGCCCGTCGCGGCCTACCAGCTCGACATTTCATCCTGGATCAACTCATATAGCCACGTAGTAAACTTTGGCAATGATACTAACGCCCATGGCATATTTCCGAGCACGCTATATTACAAGAACGAGACGATGGTAATAGACAATGACCTGGAGATCGACCAGGGCACGTCCATCAGTATGGATAACGTCACCATGGTCATGAATGGTACGCATAATGGCAGCCTTAAGATCGAGGTGATGAGCGGCGGCAGCTTATTCCTGAATAATTCCTCGATCATTACAAACGGGCCGGCATACAACGTTTACATCTATAATAGCGGCACGTTCGGCATGAAAGATTCGACGATACGGGGATGCGGCTACCAGGGGTCTGACTCGCGGTCTTACGGGCTCTGGATCAACTCAAACAATAATCGGATCGAGGGAAATACTATAGAGGATGGCTACTATGGCCTAGTCTTCGACCATTCAAATAATAATCTTATGGCCAACAATACCATAAGGCGAAATGCGGTCGGTTTTTTCATTAGTAGCTCCATGAGCAATACGATCACGAGGAACGTGATCAATGATAACGGGGAAGGCGGGCTCATCGCGAATTCGTATAATAATGTATTATCCGATAACGTCATTATCAATAACTCTGGCCCCGGACTTGCAATCGGCCCTTCGAGCGATGTCAACTTCCTAAAGAATAATACGATCTGCGGCAACGGGCAGGGCATCATCCTTAATACCTCGATAAGCAATTCGATGGTAAATAATCGCATCGTTCAGAACGTCGGCCCCGCTATATGGCTGGAATCGTCGCAGGTGAATTTTATCAGCAACAATCAGCTGTTCTGGAACAGCAATGGGCTGTTCCTGAACTCTTCGGACGAGAATATCCTATCGGGAAACAACGTCTCGTTCAATCATGCCGACGGAGTATACCTTGAAGGGTCTAGCAACAACTACATCGCGAACAATAACGCCAGCTACAACGGCGGATATGGCTTCAACGTGAGCGACACGAGCCAGCGTACGTTCATTAGCCGTTCGAATAACCTGGCGATAGGGAACGGCAAAGGCGATATCCAGATCTCCCAGGGCGCACTGACCGTCCTGGAGGTGTCGCTACTCTCGATAGTCTTTGCATTCGCCGATAAGATACTATACCTGGTAGACTTCCAGAAGGTCATCATCACCAACATTTTCAGCGGTATGGTCAACCCGATCCGGGACCCGCTCAGGGGCGGCCTGGAAAAATCCATTAATCGCGTATATGAGCTGCTGGGGATCAAGCGATGGAACTATAAGAACTCGCATATTTCGCAGCGCATGGGCTTTTTATTCATGCACTTCATCGACGGCGATGAGATCCGCAGCGTCGTCTACCTGAAGCCACATCCCGGAATTCTATCCAACGAGCTGATCCTGGCCCAGATCCGGTTCTTTGACATACTGTTGCGGGACAAGAAAGTGCTGCAGAGGAACCTGGTCTATTTTACGCTAATGACCATCATCGGCTTGATCGTATATTACTGCCAGGTGGTTGTGGGCACGTTCAAATGGCCGTACCTGCTGCCGATCATCATACAGTTCTCCATCATGTTCGTCATAGGCCTGATCATTCAGAGTAGCATCGTAGGCAAAACGGGGAGGATCAAGTATGATATCCAGCCCTGCGAATCGCTGGACGGGCCCCGGCGCGAGATCAGGATATCAAGAGATATTCTCGAGGACCGCCATCAGGATGGAAAGATCAACGACCGTAAATACGACGATGAGATTGACCGTCTGAGATGGAAAACAATTGTAGTGGAATACCTGGACGTGCGAAAGGAGTACCTGCGATTCACGGTCGAAGGCTACAAGCGTGCCATCGATGTATACCAGTGGCTACTAAAAGATGATCCGGATAATGCATTATATCTGGCCGGATTGAGCGAGGCTTATGCTATGCTAGGCCGATGGTATGAGGAAAACGAAGAAGACCCCGCGCAATATTATGATCAAGCGCTTAAAATGGCCATGAAGTCCAGTGATATCGACGACAGCATCGTCGAATCGCATCGCGCCATGGCGTTAGCGCTGTATTTCAACGGCAAACGCGACGAAGCGAACATTGAACTAAAAGCAGCGCTGGAATTGTATGGCAGGGACGCGGAGTCGTATCATCTGCTGGCGATGATGACGCAGGATGTGGATGCACGCGCAAGGCTGCTTTATAGATCGGTCAATATGGACCAGGATTTGATAATCTCCCGAAGGGACCTGGGGATCACGCTCATAGAGCAGGATAAGATCGATAAGGCGGTGCAACAGTTCACCTACGTGCTCAGGCACTATAATGCCGATCCCGTCGCACATCGCTATATGGGATACATATATGATAAACAAGGTAAAATTGATAAAGCGATCGTAGAATATCGCAGGGCGCTCGAGGCGTATCCCGGGTATAAAGCCGCACTCGCGGGGCTGGAAGAGGCAGAAAAAGCAGGCATGAAGTCCGAGTTAATTGAAGATACGATAACAAAGGAAGGGAATAAAGTTGGGTGACTGGAAATCCTCGTTGAATGAAGATCCGGTAGACTGGTTGCTGGAAGCAGAGAACCCGTCCGTCCGATATTTCACGCTCAGGGAATTACTGGACAGGCCTGAGAACGACAGCGAAGTGGTCGCGGCGAAGGCCGCTATCATGGGCTCGGCGCCGGTCGTGAAGATCCTGTCGAAGCAAGAGCCGGGAGGCTACTGGGGCAAGCCCGAGAACTTTTACATGCGCGGGGCCAAGTATAAAGGGACCGTATGGAACCTGATCATACTGGCGCAGCTGGGGGCGGACGGCCAGGACGAGCGCGTCCGACGTGCGTGTGACTTTATATTGAACAGCTCATATGACAAGGGCAGCGGAGGCTTTTCAGTAAGGCTTTCAGACGATGGAGAAGGCGGAGAAAAAAGCGCGATCATCCCTTGCCTGACCGGGAACATGGCCTGGAGCCTGGTCCGGTTTGGCTATTACGATAACGGCCGCGTCCAGCGGGCGATCGGCTGGCTCAGCCAGTACATGCGATTCGATGACGGCGAGACGGAAGCTCCGTTGCGCTGGCCTTATATTAAGCACGATAACTGCTGGGGTAGCCATACCTGTTTCATGGGCATGGTAAAATCGCTGAAAGTGCTCGCGGAGATCCCTAAGATCCACAGTAAGGGCATCGATTATACGATCGATGCCAGCGTGGAGTTCCTGCTGAAGCATCATATTTACAAGCACAGCCACAACCTGAGTAAGGTCGCCATGCCCGGATGGCTTCAGTTCGGCTTCCCGTACATGTACAATACGGACCTGCTCGAGATACTGGGCATCATGGCTAAGCTAGGAGTCAATGATGAGCGACTTTGTGATGCGGTCGAAGCCGTCGTATCGAAGCAGGATGAGCACGGTCGATGGAACCTTGATTTCACGTTCAATGGCCGCATGCTAGCGAGTATCGAGAAAAAAGACCAGCCGAGCAAATGGATCACGTTGAACGCACTGAAAGTCATGAAAGCATATTCAAAATGAGCATTATGGATGAGCGGATTCAAAAACAGATCGACTTTATCGTCGAGATCGACAAACTGAAAGAGATCGTCAGGCAGACTTACCTGATGGACGGGTCGCGCCGTGAAGACGATGCGGAACACTCCTGGCACATCGCCATGATGGCGCTGGTGCTGGCCGAGCATGCGAACGTTCGCTGCGACATGCTGCGGGCTATAAAAATGCTCCTGATCCATGACATCGTCGAGATCGACGCCGGAGACGCTTTTATTTACGACGATAAGGCAAACGAGGGCAAGGACGAGCGCGAGCGTATGGCTGCGAGGCGTATTTTTAATATCCTGCCGGAGGACCAGGCGGAGACATACCTGGACTTATGGCGAGAGTTCGAGGAAAGAAAGACACCGGAGTCTCTATTCGCGAACGCGGTGGACCGGCTGGAGCCAATCCTGCAAAACTACTATACAAAAGGCAAGACCTGGCAGGCGCACGATATCAAGCCGTCGCAAGTCCTCGAGAAGAACCGCCGCATAGCGGATGGCTCGGCGACGTTGTGGGCATACGCGCAGCAAATCATTCGCGAGTCACAGGAAAAAGGGTATTTTAAACCCTAGGCTTATATTAGAAACCTTAACGATGCAAGCAGGCTCACGATGATGTCCCCGGCCATGAGCCCGGATGCCGTGATGCCGTTATCGTCCTTGAGGTAGCCCTTCTTTTCAACGACCCAGGCAATGGCGCCGCCGACGATGATCGCGGCAGAAGTGGATACGGGCAGCATCAGGCCGATGGCCACGATGACCGCCGAGATCTTCAAGCGGTACAGCGCAATTGCGATCACGACGCCGGCCAGTACCAAATATAGGTTAATGGAGGGCGACATGACCTTGGCCACCGCCGAGTTCGCCATTTCCAGCCACATGACACTATAGGGCGCAGGAAGTGAAGTGGAGCCTATTTTAAATAGAGCGTTAAAAAATCTCATAGCGGGTACGCAGATGAAGGCGCCGGCCATGACACCGATGAACGCCATCCATGTAATGCCTTTAGTATCGACGCCGCAGAACTCGGTCTGCTTAAGCACGCCAAAAGTCAGCGAGAATGTCCACACCAAGGCGACGACGAAGCCCTCCAGGATCAGCAGGGGGACGACACTGTCAAACGCGAGGCCGACGATGAGCAGGATGACGAAGGAGGACATGCCGATGCCCATGCCCATCTCCGCCCTGCCCCGGGTCTCTATGACCATAAAAAGGATGGCTATCAGAATGCCTATTAAAAGTATCCAGGCCGGTACGCCAGGAAATACGGCGAGCAGCAGGGCGGCGCAGACGATCGCGGCAATTAAAGCAATATTCTTGAAGCCGATCGACCGGATACTAATTTTATGGACACCTCCATCCGATGCCAGCGCCTGTTCTGCATTCCGGCGCTTCAATAGCGATGCGATGGCCGGCTTCATGACAATATACATAGTGATGACGGCGGTGGTCACCATCATGGCTATGGCAGTGGAGAACACCCAGGGGTTTCTCATATGCGTGGCATAATCTGTCCCGGGGGCCTCGAGCAGCAGGAAGACCAGCAACGATGCGATCGCGCCGCCGGCAATCTGGAGACAGGATCTCCAGCCAATGAGCATGCCAATGCCGGCCATCATGGGGGATAGGCCAATGCCGATATTTATGGAGCCGAAGATCTCGGGTAAAGCGCCAAGGCTCCGCAGCAAAGCGATGCCCCCGGAGATCAATCCGGCTGCGCTCATGCGGATCATAGATATTTTTTGGCGGGCATCATTTTTTTCCGCGACAAGCATGCTGATCAGGGACGCCATCACCCTGGCGCCCGGCCATGGAAAGTTACTCTTTAAAAAGTAATCGGCAAAATACGAGGACATGAGGATGCCGATGACACCCGAAAGCATCAGGACGACAATCATCGCATAGTCCGGCACGTTGAAAGGCCTGCCCGACAGGATGATGGCACCCAGCCCATCCGTGTATGCGCATGCGACGCCAGTCGAGCCCATGATGATAGCGGAAACGCATACCAGGCTCCTCGAGCGTGACTTGACCCCGATGGCGGTGAAAATGATAAACGCAGCGAATAACAGCAGGACGGAGATACCATCGCTGAAGCCGGTTTTTAAACCCATGTACATAGAGACGCACGCGTTCGCAATGCTGAAGACGATGCCTACAAACACGATGAGTATCGTTTCTTTTTTCATTTATGGTCCCCGAATTCTGATATAAGCACCCGCAGCTCCTCTCGGATCGAGCGAAGCTCCTCGTCTTCGATCTCCCGGAATAACAGCGCCGTGCTGTATGCGTCGCCGACGAGAAGCCTGTCTTCCTCGATATTTTCTACGCCCGCGTCCTGCACCTGTCTTACGAGATCCTTTTTTCGCTTATCGTGCCGATGCAGGGCATCTTTTAAAAGTCCGGCCTTTTCAGGAGACAGGTCATATCCGAAGGGCGCCATCAGCCTGAACATCTTATCGCAGTACTCGTCCATAGGGTTTGTCTCGCCCGGGCGAAGTGTCTTAAAACGCGAACCATCCAGGTAAATATTCCTGGCAGCCGTGCGGTAATATTTTTTGACCACGTTGCCCTTTGTCTCTTCGCCGACCATCATCACGAGCCCTCGCTTTTCCAGCTCTTTAATGTGATAGTGTGCAGATCCCGGGTTTATTTTTAAGACACGGGCGATATCAGAGACGGACATCTCGCAGGAGTCGATCAGCTCGAGTATGTTGTTGTACTTACCACTGATCACCAGCTTCATTGTATCCGGGTCATCGACCACGATGAACTCTCGTATAGTCGGGCGGGTCCTGACAGTCATGGTCAATAGGTTGCTCATCAAACTATATAATATTATTTGTACGCTTAAAAACATTTAATGGCTCAAGCACACCGTTATGAACTTTTAGCCCCCGATCTTGTTACGACCGAAAGATGAAAATGAAATGAACGAACATATAGTGAAGAGACTATTATGCCATACGACGAAGAAATCATGGAACTGGACCGCATCTACCAGAAAGAGCAAACAGAGCAGAACGAGTTGAAGCTTGAGAAATTAAAGGTCAAGTTCTGGATGGAAAAACTAAAAGAGAACCCGGACGACAAGGAAATTCTAAAGAGGGTAGAGTACCACCAGGAAGAAGTGGCCAGGCTGGAAAAAGAAGTGAAGCTTGTTTAAACTTTTTCATCGGCGTTATTACGATCGTGTCGGAGCCATTCGCTTAACGTAGTCGGCATTTAACGCAGGGTACGCCATCAGGCTATTAATAACCACTAATACATGTTTTTATTAGACAGATATTGATTGGACGTGCCTGCCTGATACACCAATTGTTTCTATATTATTTAAAATAAAACATACTTTGAGTTATAAATAATATGCGCTAAACACATATATTATAAATTTTTAGAGTAAGTATTTATAGTATAGGATATTAATACAGTATTGTAATAGGGTGCTACCCAAGCGCCATATTAGTATACCGCCTTAAAAACGGTTTAAGGATTATCAGACATACCTCCCAGAGCCATAAACAGCAAAATACCCAAACTCAAAAACCCATACCTAAACCCAAACCCTACCCATACCCTATAGAACTCCCCCTGAAATACAACACTATTCTAACGATACGGTCATGAAGGGGGAGTTCGAGGATATGATCAGATAAATTATCAAAACTTATAAAATATAGGCATCAATGAGTAAGGCATCATACATGAATTGGTCACATTTTTACCGGCATAAGCTGCTATATCTTTTGATATAAGTCAAATATCCGGCCTGCATTAGGTCAATTGATGATGACTAACGATCGCCAGATATCTAACGTCGAAGCTTATAACCATATCACTCTGGGCATGATGGCCCCCGACTTCGACGCCATGACCACGCATGGTAATATAAAACTTTCAGGTTTAAGAGGCAAGTGGGTGGTCCTGTTCTCTCACCCGGCGGACTTTACTCCGGTATGCACGACGGAATTCATCGCTTTTGCACAATCCCACGATGAGTTCGCGAAGCGGAACGTGCAGCTGCTGGGCTTGAGCGTCGACAGCGTCACCTCGCATATCGCCTGGGTAAGGGATATCGAGGAACACATGGGTGTACATATCCCGTTCCCGATCATCGCAGACCTGGATACAAAAGTGTCACGCCTGTATGGAATGATACACCCGCCCATCAATACTACATCGCCAGTGAGGTCCTTATTTATCATCAATCCCGAACGCGTGATCAAGAATATCATCTTTTACCCGCCGGGCGTGGGGCGGAATATCAAAGAAATACTACGGACCATCGATGCGCTACAGTTCATAGAGAAAGAGCACGCATATACGCCTGCAAACTGGCAGCCCGGAGACCCGGTGGTCGTTTCGCCTCCGAAAACACAGGGAGACGCGGAGAAACGTATTAAAGAACATGAAGGGCTCGAATGCCAGACGTGGTACCTGTGTAAGAAGAAAATATAAAAATCATTTACTAAATTCCACATGATTTCCGACGAAGCCCAGGCTTTTCTCTACGCTCATGGTATCAGTGTTGATGACCTGCACGGGATCGTATGCGGTACAAACATAGAGATATTTACCGTCCGGGCTGATGCGCATGCTCAAAGGTTCCATGCCAACGGTGATCTCTTTTAGGACTGTATCGTCGCCGACGTTGTTGACTGTCACTGTAGAGATCCTTTTATTCTCGTCATAGTTTGTCGTATATACATACCGGCCATCGGGGCTGGCCGCCACCGATCTCGAATTGTTGATCGGCATGTGTATCGTCTTTTGCAAGGTCTGGTTCTCAGCATTGATGATCGCAAGCTCGTTGCTCGACGCGAGACTGACATATATGCGCTTACCATCAGGGCTTAGCGCAATGTCAGAAGCCGTGCCGCCTTCCTGGCTGCACGGGATTTTATTCGCGATCTGTAAACCCGGTAGATCGACGATGACAAGACTGCCGCTGCCCGTATCCGCCATATACAGGTATTTTCCGTCGGGGCTGGTCTGCATGCCATCGATGATGAGACCGGCCATATCAGGGATTTGCGACAGCTGGGCTTTGGTCCCGGTATCGATGACCATGATCCGGGACGCGTATCCTACGTTAGTATCTACGTATGCTCGCTTTCCATCGGGACTGAAAGCGATGCATTGGACAGGATACGGATACGTGATATTTACCATAGTACCGAGACTTTTACCGTCAACAATGTAAAGGCTATTTCCCGAGGCCACGTACAGGTCGCCGCTCTCCGGGCATGGTATCGCGAATACAGGCATAATGGTAAAGTTCAATATCGCCACAACCCGTTTAGTGGATGGGTCAACAGCTCGGACCGCATAATCGATGGGGCTGGATACATAGGCCAGCTGCTTGCCGGAAAAATTACCCCCGATGTCGTCCTGAGCGATGGGAAGATCGGACAGCTGATCTTCGATCGCAGGAGATAAGATTGAAATGCCAATGATGATACATATTAAAGCAAATGCGAGTAAAAGAACCAGTATCACGGAAAATATCAATAAAGTCCTGTTATTCACACTGGCCATAAAGTAACCTGTCTTTATAGTTAAGTAAAAGTCGCTATATAAATCATATGATGAATTCATTAAAAAATAGAAGGGACCATGGAATTATCACATGGTCCGGTTGTTCAGGCAAATGCCCAATTATTTACTATCTATCGTCTTTAACGAGACTGGCGCCGCATTCGCCGAGAACGTCTTGCCGCCCATGAGGGCGTCCTGGATGTCAGCTTTTAGCTCCGGGCTGCCGACAACTTTCATCGTCTTACCGTCCTTGGATCCGGTCACGATCACCGGCTTGCTGAGCATATATGACTTTTCGGTACCGTCCGGCAGGTACACAGAAAGGCCCGTGAACTGCATCTCGAAGCCGTTCTTATCGTGCTTGGTCACAGTAATGTTCTTCTTGACCATGACAGCAGATGCGCCTGCTACTTTGATGGTCGCGTTGTTATAGTCTCCCTCCACCGGTTTATTTTTCTTTTCACCGGTCTTGGTGCCCATGGTGATGAAGCCGGTATCGTTCGAGAAGAAATACTGACCTGAGATCGGCTTCACAAAGTCCATCGTTCCCACTTTACCTTCTTTTGACTTGATCACTGCATTCATGATGTCGTAAGAGGCTGAGTTGTTTGTTATGCCTGTGACCTTGATCGCCGAATATATTTCATCAACGTTCCATGCCTTTGTGGTGTTATTGGCACGGTGCATGCCCTGCGAGAGCGCACCCGGCGTAAGCACCAGCAAAAGCGAGGCTATTACACATATAGCCAACAGTATGTTTATTGTTCGTCTTTGCACAATCTATCCCCTAACCAGAATATGATATTGCTTTAAAATATATATGCGAATATTTCACGCGCATTTTACCAGAATTCTTGTTAGATAGACAATGTTCCATTTAATGAGCCCATAGATATGGGGACATTGCGCTATATATGACATACCGGGTACAATAATAACCAGGATAATAAAAAAGGCATACAGCCCGGCAATATAATTGGCCTTTGAGGATGTTAGATCTTGAAAAGCCGATTTAAAAAATTTGACATCGAGTAAATTATTTCACAGTGGTTTTTTGGCTATCGCAAAGACCGAGTTGGTGCCGACTTCTATGCCGTCAGGTGTCCGCAATTTTTCCAGCTCCACTGCTATATCGCGCCTCGCCCGGGCACGTAAATTCTCTGGCACATGCTGCAGGAAATTGCCGAAGGAGCTGGCCTCGTTGAACTCAAAGGCTTTTTCAGGCGTGAGAAAGAGATTGTTCACGGGCCTGTGCGTAATGTCGATATCCTTGAACCCGGCAGCGGATAAAAGCTCTTCAAGCTCTTTAATAGTGACTGGCTTACTGGCGTCTTCGGATAATTTTACCTGTCCCCGGTAAGGAGGCATACTCAGCACTTTTTTAGTGATGCTCCGGATCGTGGAAGGCTCGTCCCGGTCAGCTGTGGTTATGCCAATATTACCGCCAGGTTTGAGGACCCGGTACGCGCCTGCCAGTGCGGCGGGCTTATCATCGATCCAGTGGAACACGGAGCAAAAGTAAACGTGATCGAACGTGGTATCGGAAAGGGAGCCTATATCTTCGCCCCTCCCGATCTCAAAACGTACATTTTTTTGAGCCAGCATTTTCAATTTTTCTTCCGCCACTTTAACACGGTGTGGCGATGGGTCTATGCCCAATACACTGCCTGAAGGGCCTACGATATCGGACACATGTACGGCCATGCGCCCCGTCCCACAGCCCACGTCGAGCACCTTGTCGCTACTTTTTATGCCCATTTGCTCTATCAACATTAGTCCTTTTTTATACTGGCTGTCGCTGACTGCATCATAACGCTCGGCCAGTTCAGGGGCGTCGAATTTTATATTGCTCATTTTTACATCCGTTTTATTGCGAGACCGGCAACGGTTTGATGGTCTTTTTTACCTTCGATAGCTCATATATCAGCGCCGTGACCGCAATAGTCCCTCTGCGGAAGTTCTCGAGGCTGAAATGCTCGTTCGGCGAGTGAAGCGAATCGCCCGGGTCACCCCATCCCAGCATCAATACATCCCCGATACCGAGCTCGACCTTCATCGCCAGGACAGCACCGATGCTGCCGCCGTCCCGGGTGAACACCGGCTTGCGGCCGAAGGCGTATTCGATGGCCCGCGCGGTGGCGTTCATCGATGTGCTCTCGCGGGATACGATCAGCGGGTTATCGCCAACAAGGTTGGTCACCTTGACTCTGACGCCTGGGATCGCCAGCGACATCACGTATTTTTCGAAGAGCTTCGCGACCTCGGAATGATCCTGGCCGGGCACGAGACGCATGCTGACCTTTGCACCTGCATGGCCGGGTATGATCGTCTTGGACCCTTCGCCCTGGAAGCCGCCCCAGATGCCGTTAATATCCAGCGTAGGCCTGGCCCTGGTGCTTTCCTGGACGGTATAGCCTGCTTCGGGCGTGAACGCCGAGACGCCCAGGCGGGCTTTCTCCGCGTTTTCATCGTAGGGCAGGGATGCCATCTCTTTCCGCTCCCACGGCTCTATATCCTGGACGCGGTCATAGAACCCGGGTATCAGGATCTTGCCATTGGCGTCCTTCAATCGGGAAAGGATATTCACCAGCGCCTGCGCCGGGTTTACCAGTGCCCCGCCATAGATGCCGGAATGCGCGTCTTGCTCCGCCCCATAGACGTCGACCTGCATATACTGAAGGCCACGCAGCCCATAGCAGATCGCCGGGATCTCATCGCTGTACTTTGAGCTATCTGAGAGAGTTACGACGTCCGCTTTTAACAGTTCACGGTGGCTGTGGACGAATGCCTCGAAGTTCGGGCTTCCGACCTCTTCCTCTCCTTCAACGACGAGTTTCACGTTCACTGGCAGCCGCCCATCGACGGCCAGAATCGCTTCGATCGCGTTGATGAACGTATACAGCTGCCCTTTATCATCCGTGGCCCCTCTGGCGTGGATACAGCCATTCAGAATCGTGGGCGTGAACGGCGGCGTGCACCACTGGTCCAGCGGGTCAGGGGGCACGACGTCGTAATGGCCGTAGATTAAAACGGTCGGTGCGTCTGCATGCGGGCAAAGCTCTGCGAAGACCACGGGATGTCCGGGCGTCTCGTACAGCGCGCCTTTGAAGCCGAGGCGTTCCATGCGTGCGAGCAGCCATTCCGCCGCGCTCCGGATATATTGGGCGTACGCCGGCAGCGTGCTGATGCTGGGTATACTGATAAACTCGAAAAGTTCGCTCACGTATTTATCGTTGTTCTTCTGTAAATGATCTAATACTGGCTCTGGTATCAATCTAGATCCCTCTGGTGAATTTGATAAGCGTCCGGTACGGACGCGGATCGCGCCATTTAAAGGGCGATCCCGATAGAATATTATGTGTAATCTTCATCCTTCAAGATATGCTTTCCGTCAGTCCGGGTGATTTTAGTTATTGGTTTGTTGCCTGTCCATACGGTAGCACAAAGACACTAAACTTTCTTAGGTTTTACACTAAAATATAAAAAACTCTAGAGCACGGTTAAAGCGTGAAAACTCAAAGACACGATTAAATGGCTAAATGCTCTAAAACGCGGTCTAAGAAACAAAGAAAGTGTCACTAAAACTCGAACTGCACAATTATAAGAAACAAATGCATGCGAGCCATCCATATTCCGTTTTAAGATCCATACGATTGTGATAGTTCAATACGATGAATAAATACGATCGTTCGCCATCCGTTTACCGGATGGCAATTCCCAAAGAGGAACACGTTGGATTCTTGTATTGGTGCCGTTCGTTTTTTCGTGACACTTCCTTTGTTTCTTAGACCGAGTTTTAGAGATTTATGTCATTTAATAGTGCTTTAGTATATTTCGAGATTTAACCGTGCTCTAGAGTTTTAGAATTTTAGTGTTAATACTAAAAAATTTTCGTGTCTTCGTGCTACCGTATGGACAGGCAACAAAAACACTTATTTTTTAAACTGTGCGATCTCGCTTGTGAGCAGGTGGTACTGCTGCTCCGCGATCGCAAGCGGGTCCAGGACGATCAGGATGCTGGAATTACTGACCATGGTCTTGTCGTTGAGGAACTCGATGAACTTGAGCACTGTCTCAAAGCCATTCCTTGCGATCAGGTACTCGATCCCGTCGATCAGGATGAAGCCATTATCCGCTTCGCCCAGGAACTTGCTAAGCGTTGCGCCCAGGCCGGAAAGATTGTCGGGCTTGATACAGTTCTCATCGGCCACCACGTCGCTGGCGTTCAGCCATATCATGGGCGTCTTCTCAAGGCCGAGACGCTGTCGTATTTTCCCCGGGTTCTGCCGGGTGATACACAGGCCCTGGACGTTATGCCGGACCTGGTCCGCGAATATTTCCAGGTAGTCCTGCTTGTCGCGCCGGTCGTATGTGTATATCGTACCGTTTTCGAGCGTGAATTTCCGGGCAGTGTCTATGGCTTTTTCCATGATCGGAGTGATCTTCAGCCCGCTGATCTCGGACAGGTCCTTCAGGGTAATGATATAATCGCTGTCGATGTCACTTTTATCGATACGTGAGGTGGACATGTTAAGCTGTACTACGGCCCCGCCCTTCGAGCGGAAATCCATGACACAGCTCTTGACCGCCGCCAGGTCGAAATCGCCCTTAGGCAGCAGCGAAGATAGCTTTTTCCCTTTGACTTCCTTAACGTTATACTTCAGCAGCCTTTTTGCATTCCTGTTGAACGACAGGATCTTGCCATTACGGTCGACTGTTAGCATGGCGTCCGGCGCCTCATTGATAACGTCGGCGAGGTATTTACTAGTAGCCTGGATACTCTTGAACAGCCCGTAGTTCTCAATCGCGATGCTGACCTGCGACCCGATGTTAGTCAGCTCCGAGTGATTATTGCGGCCCACACACTTCGAGCCGTTCAAGGCCATGATCCCGACGCGTTTGTTTTTAATTTGCAGCGGCACGGCGATCAATGCCTCGGCGTTCTCGAAGATATCGATGGTCTTGACTTTTCTATGGTGCTCATCGCAGCATTCGAGGACTGGGGTGACACTACCTGGCGTAAGGTGGCAGCAGACGATCTCGGCGGGAACGCTGCCTGTCATCCGCGGGCGGCAGACGACGTTCTTCCCGGCCAGCGTCCGATACTCGAATGACATCAGGCCCATCTCGCCCGGCGCATCCGGATCGTTCAGGTAGATCGCGCCCGCGTCCATTTCCGTGAGCAGGAGCACGTCCTTGAGGACGAGGCTGAGCTTGGACTTGAGGTCGGCCGTCCCGTTGATCGTGGCGGCGATGGAATTGAGTAGGCCCAGGTCCCGGTTTTTAATACGGATGACTTCTTCCGCCTGTTTACGCTCGGTGATATCCTCTTTAACGGCTATGAAGTTCGTGATAATGCCATTATTATCCGTTATAGGCGAGATGCTGGCCTGCTCCCAGTAAAGCTCGCCATTCTTCTTTTTATTATGGAATTCCCCATGCCATTCCTTACCGGCCAGGATGGTTTCCCAGAGTTTATGGTACACCTCATGAGGCGTTTCGCCCGATTTTAAGATTCGTGGGTTCTTGCCCATGGCTTCTTCGATGGTATAATCGGTCAAGGCCACGAACTTCGGGTTTACGTACTGTATGTTGCCGTCGATATCCGTGATCACAACCGTGCTGCTGCTCTGCTCTACCGCCCGAGAGAGCTCGCGTAGTTTCGTGTTGAGCGCGGCCAGCTCGATATTTTTATTCAGTATTGCCTGCTCCGCCTTTTTGCTCTCGGTGATATCCCGGACGATGGCGGATGCGCCGATGATCGTGTCGGCACTATCGAGTATGGGCGATATGGACATGGAGACTGTAATGATACTACCATTTTTAGCCAGCCGCTCCGTCTCGTAATGCTGAATTTTCTCGCCGCGTTTTATCTTTTCGATAATATCGTACGCATCGTTCGGACGATCAGCGGGCAGGATCATGGATACGGGTTTGCCGACCGCTTCTTCCGAACTATAGCCGTATAGCTTCTCGGCGCCCCGATTCCAGCTCGTAATGTTACCGTCGAGGGATTCGCCGATTATCGCGTCATCCGAGGACTCGACGATGGAAGCCAGTAGGGAGCGGGCTTCTTCAGCCTTTTTTCGCTCTGTGATATCCCGGGCAAAGACGCAGATATATTCCTTGCCGGCGTAATCGAGATAATTGGCCGTCAGCTCTATGGGTATCCAGGTACCGTCCTTTCTTTTAGCATTTATCTCGAAGTTATGGCCCTCATTCCATTTTAGAGATTTGATATGTTCTAGATATTCAGTTACGTTGTTTTCATTGACCAGATCGCAAATGTTCGTAACACTCAGCGATAATAGCCCTTCCCGGGAGTACCCGAGTGTTTTACACGTGGATTCGTTCGCGTACGTTATATGACCATCGAGGGATGCCCATATCGTCATATCCGTCGTCTTATCCATGACGAACTGCGCGAGCTTCAGAGATTCCTCGAAGCGCTTGCGTTCAGTGAAATCACGGGCGATGATCAAAGCCTCATCCGGCGAGAGAGCGACACATCTGGCCTCGTAAAAATTTGTCCGAGCATTCAGGTTGATCTCGTAATTAAAATACTGGGTCTGCCCGGTTTCGATCGCCATGTCGACCGTTTCTGTAAAGCGCCTGGCGATAGATACTGGCAGCACCTCTTCCGCCTTTCTACCAATCAGCTGCTCGGGGGGAACTGTGAGCTGGCTGAGATCCTCGACTTTATAGTCTATGAATGTGCCGTCTTTTTTCACGATGAACATTAAGTCCGGGATGACATCGATGAGCGCCCGGTTCTTCACTTCGACACGGGCTAATTCTCCTTCTGCCTGTTTTCTTTTCGTGGCATCCCTAAAAAATATGATCTTTTTGCCGCCGTTCAAAACGGAGGAGGATATAATGGTCTTGAGTCGGATGCCATTTCTGGTGACCGTTTCGTAATTCCCGTTGAATGTCCCGTAGAGTTTATTAGGCGCCTCGCCGGGAGGGAAAATAACGTTAATTTTTTTACCGATGGCTTCATTGACAGCGTACCCATAAATGTATTCGAAAGCCTGGTTTGCATAGTGAATGACGTCGAGATTGTCGCATATGATCACGCCGATATCCATAGGGCTGATATCGTCGGCGATCCGATCGATCAAGTTTATTATATACGTGCCGCTAACAGGCATTTCAAGCATATCATATGCTGATGATTCAGGCTTACCATCAGGTATCATTTTTATTCAACTCGTTATTCGTTATTAATCACATGCAATTCAATATGTGACAGGGGATATTACTGCCCGGTAACTGATAAACATTTCGATTTTATGGTATATATTTAAATTATTTGTTCAGATTTTCGATAATATTACTAAATATTGAAAAAATTAGAAAATATTTGTGCAAGCCAGATTTTAATAATATGCTATATCTTGTTTTGTGAGTTATCAGGATTTTTTCAGGTAATTTTCAGGTAAGATATAAATTTGAACCAAATTAATTCTATTGTAATATCATGTATCCTGGTAAATTCGACCTATATGCCGAAGTTTCCGTGCAGGACATAAAACGTAGTGCAATGACTGCAGTAAAGGAATGCATGGGCGTTACACCCGGCGAGAGGGCGCTCATCGTCAGCGACGAGGTCAGAAACGACGTGGGTATCCCGCTATACAAGGCTGCTCTCGATGTGGGGGCGGACACGACATACCTTGAGATAAAGCCCGGTGAAATGCGCGAACATGAGCCGCCGAAGGCGGTCTCCGACGCGATGATGCAAGCTGATGTCATACTGATCGCTACCGCATCATCGCTCACCCATACAAAAGCGAGAAAAAAAGCGAGCGAGAATGGAGCGAGAGTCGCGTCGATGCCCTATGGATCACATCCCGAAGAACTCGTCATGAAAGCTTTTGCCAGAGGCGGAATGACCGCCGATTTTAGTAAAATGAGCACGAACATAGACCATATTGCGAAAAGGCTCAAAGGTACGAGACAGGCGCGCATGGTCACAGAAAAAGGCACCGACCTGACTATAGAATACGGGGACAGGGAGTTTCACAAGGATACCGGTATAGCACGAAACCCCGGTGACAGCACGAACCTGCCGGCAGGCGAGGTCTTCGTCGCCCCGATAAGCGCCAGCGGCACCGCGATCATAGATGTATCGATGGCTGGTTTCGACCTCCTTTCGGCGCCATTAGAGCTGACGTTCGAAAACGGATCGATCGTTTCTATTCAAGGTAAGCATGCTGTTAGCCTGGAAAAACTATTGGCGCCTTTCGGCCCTCCCGCGAGGAAGATAGCTGAATTCGCCATAGGCATGAACCCGAGATCCATGATCAGCGGCATCATCGTAGAAGACGAGAAAGCAGCTGGCACAGCTCATATAGCGATAGGTAATAACGCGGGCTTTGGCGGGGATAATCACGTGGAGCTGCATATGGATGGGATCATAGGCGACGTGACGATCTATGTCGACGGAGAAAAGCTACATTTGCATGAGTATGCAAAAGCATAGTATAAGCCCGATCTTCAGATCATTTCGAGTACAGTCTTATAAATTTTTTAGCTGCTCGTCAATTTCCATGATCTCGCCGCAATCCGGGCAAATACCGGCATATGCCATTGCCGGCTGCTCACCTTCTATGCTGCTTCGAATGGAAGTATTTTGTTTCATGCCCATAGCGACACGAGTAATGCCACATTTCGGACATTTCAAAGGAACATTCAATAATTTTATATAAGGCATGTTATTTTTGTATGGCGCATATTATTAAAAGCCTTCCTGAAAATCATTCTTGTTCTATGGTGAAGCCTCCGGGCCATCTTTCATTTGCTAAATTCATTGAATATGACTGATATTGTTTGCAAGCGTTTTTTATATATAGCATATTATAATTATTAAGGTCAATTATGATGGAAGACGATAAGACTAAGGGCCAGCTTATCAAAGAACTAGCCGACTTTCAGAAACATGCTCTTGATCTTGGGGAGCGGTGCAAGAAATGGCTTGAAACTGACGAGACACAGGCACTGCTAGCTTCTATCGTGGAAAATTCCGATGATGCCATAACAGGTAAAACGCTTGATGGCATTATCACAAGCTGGAATAAGGGCGCCGAGAATATCTATGGCTATACAGCAAAGGAAGTCATCGGCAAGCCTGTTTCCATTCTTACTCCACCCGGACACAAGGACGAGACGCCGAGAATCCTTGAGACCATAAGAAAAGGCGGTAAGATAGACCATTACGAGACAGAGCGCATCACCAAGACTGGCAAGACTATTTTCGTATCATTGACCATATCACCAATAAGGGATAGGTCTGGTAAAATTATCGGGGCATCCACTATTTCCCACGACACTACACAGCGTAGGTTAATGGAAAAATCACTAAAAAAGAGTAAAGCCATCCATGATCGGACCCAGATCATTGCCCATGTTGGAAATCTGGCGTGGGACATAAAGACAAATAATATAAACTGGTCTGATGAGATCTTCAGGATCTATGGATACAAACCGCAGGAATTCCAGCCGAAATACGAATGGTTCGTTGAGAATGTCCATCACGATGATAGAGAGTGCGTTATCAAATCGATGGATAATGCCCTTACTGAGAATAAGCTTTTTAACATCGATTTTCGTGTAACACGACATGATGGTTCCGTTCGGTACGTGAACATGGTCGCTGACCGAGTTCGAAGGGACACTTCAGGCAAACCCATATGGATGTATAGCATTATGCAGGACATCACGGACCGTAAGCTCATCGAAGAAATGTTACGAGATGCGAAGGCTGAGGCTGAGCTCTACGTTGATATCATGGGTCATGACATCAACAATCTAAATCAGGCTGCCGTTGGCTATCTGGAACTCATGCAGGATGATAGCAATCTGAACGATGAGCAGAGAGAATCAATTAAAGATGCGCTCAATGCCATTATGGGTAGCGCCAGCATTATCGATAACGTCAGGAAGGTACAAGCGATTAACGAGGAAAAAGATGTGCTTCAACCCAAGGATATTAACGACATGCTTCTGGAATGCATTAAGGAATATCCAAACCCGGAGGGTAAACATGTCTCGATTAATTATACACCGAAAAGCGGTCGGATAGTTAAAGCAAACCCGCTGATGAAGGAAGTCTTCTTGAACATTATTGGTAATTCTGTCAAGTATTCCGGGGATGAAGTGGAAATTGATATACATATTGACAAGGTCGAAAGAGCTGGTAAAATGTTTTACGACGTGTCTATCGTCGATAATGGCCATGGAATACCTGATGAGTTAAAGCAAAAGCTCTTCAATAGGTTTCAAAGGGGTACTACCAAAGCACATGGTAAAGGGTTAGGCCTATTCATCGTGAAAAGCCTTGTGGAACAAGTAGGGGGCAATGTTGTAATTGAAGACCGCGTGCCCGGCGATTATGCCAGTGGAGCTAAATTCATCGTGTCTTTAATGGTATGTGAGGAATGCGAACATGACTGATAGCGAAACTCTGGCATGCAGAGTTGGCATAGCTGTCGTGGAGGACGAGATGGACCTCGTCAAAATATATACGAAAGCCTTTGCAAAAAGGGACATACAAATTTGTTTCGTGGCTTCCGACGGGCTTGAAGCTGTTAAAAAGTACTTAGAATGTAAGCCTAAGCCCCATACAATCATAATGGATTACCGCCTTCCTATCATGGATGGTATTGATGCGACAAAAGAGATACTCAAGGTAGACTCTAATGCGAAGATCATTTTTTTAAGCGCCGACGTTCATGTTAAGGAAGAAGCGATGCGGGCAGGAGCTTTCATGTTCATAAAAAAACCCGTGAGCATTAAGACCATTACCGATGCCGTAGAGAGCGCAATGGGTATAAAGGCAATATAATTTTTACCGAATTCGACAGACATCTGATAGACCGGGCGGATATGGGAAAATATAATAGCAGGGCAGCCATGATGTCATAATAATGCCTGAAATCGTTTTTTCTAATGTCTCTGAATGTCTGGAAGTCCGGGAGACCATAGCAGGGTGGTTGTGGGGTTTCTGGGGTAATTCCCGCAACTATGAATTTTACCACAGCCTCGTAGCACATGCAAAAATCGATGACATACCTATGATCTACGTGGCATTTATTAATAATGAGCCGGTCGGCACGGTAGGGCTTTTACAGGCTGACCTGTTCTCGAGACAGGACCTATTTCCCTGGATGGCTAACCTTTTTGTGCTCCCGGAATACCGATCTAGAAGCATTGGCTCGGCGCTACAGGATTTTATTTTAACAAAGGCTAAAGAGATGGGATATAATGCGATATATATTTACACGCCCCTGATCGGCTATTACGAGAAGAAGGGCTGGGAGTACATGGGCGACGAGATGGATAGAGACGGTGAAATGGTAAGGATTTATAAAAAGATACTGAGCTGAAGTTCATATGATCATAATATAAATAACAAAAAAGAAAACGATCCCTGAAGCGCCCTTCGGGATCAGTTCTCGCTAGTTTCCGGAGAAGTGTCGGTTTTGTTTATGGGTGCTCCACACGTCGGGCATTTTTCATTATATGCTTCTATAAAAGAACCGCAATACTGGCATTTGATCTTCTCGACCTTATTAGCATTGAACAATATTTGCTTCTTCTCCCGCTGGAACTCCTCATCAGACAGTATGCCTTTGCTTCTCAACTCTCCCAGCTTTTCCAGGTCCTTTAGATAGGGTTTATCTGTCGTAACCGCATCGTCGGGATCCTGAGAAACGCCGGTGGCCCACATCCCTGCGACGATGTCGGAAATATTGACTCCACTTACGGGAATATCATCCACGGGGTCGGTTGTATCCAATCTTTTTTGTACGATTGCAGCAACATCTCTCACTGCCGGGTCGTTGTCCGTCAATAAGCTTTTGACCGATTCCAAAGCACGTACGTCCCCAATATCGCCCAGGACGATGACGATCTTCACCTTAAGGTTGTTATCCGAATCACCCAGGGCCTTGATCAGCGGGTCTATGGCGAACGAGCCGAAGAGCCTGAGGATCGCAATGGCATTTTCCCGGAGCAGCGGATCATTGCTGCCCATTGCCGGAATCAGGATGCTGATCGTTTCAAGTCCCAGGTCACACGTGACATATCTCGACTGCACGTGAACGGGGTCAGGTTGTGCGGATACGTTAATGTCAATGGGCCGTGTAGCCGCCGGTTTAACACCGAACGAATAATTGGGATATTTCGCGATGCCCGTGATCAGTGCCCCGAGATTCTCTACCCCATATTCCTGTAAGGAATATGCCGCATTATTCCGTACATCCGAGTCTCGATCATTTAAAGCCCGTACCAGTGCGTCTATCGCCGCCGGGTCTTTTAGCTCTCCAAGTGCTTTTACCGCTTCATTCCTGACGATCGATTTTGAATACGTGAGCCCTTTGACCAGGCCCTCAATGTCATGATTTTCCTTACTGGCTTTTACGCGCTTGTATTCCACACTTGTTTTTCTATACCATAAATACGCAATTACCACTATAGGGACCACAAATAAGCCGCAACAAACGGTCGTGGCGACCGGATCCGCAGTGGGAGTGGGGTAGCCGAATAGCTACTCTGGCTAGAAGCAATGGGCAAGCCCACAAGATAAACTAACATAAGCAAAATACCGAGCAATATAAATATTGATTTTTTATTAATGTACATTACACGACACCCTGGACGATTGTATATGTTATATAATTAGTAATAGTTTAACCTTTTGTTTTACAATCGCATATTTTACAAATAGAATCGAGCTTATATGATGCTAGCCGGTATTGGATTTACGCTTTACGACCTGGATAATAAAAAAAGGAACAATTTGAAAACGCTTTAGCTCTTTGTTGTTTTTTTATCTTTTGCGATCGCCAGGCTATTCTGGGCTTCAAGATAGTCCGGGTCGATCTCGATCGCTTTCTCGAACTCCACGATAGCCTCATCATAGCGTTCCTTACCGAAGAGAAGCATGCCCAGGTTATAGTGAGCCTGCGCAAAGTGCGGATCCATCTGGATAGCTTTTGTGAACTCCTCCATAGCCCGGTCGCTGCGTCCCGTCCGGCAATAATCTACCCCCAGGCGGTTGTAGGAATCCGATAAATGCGGGTCGAGCTCTTTTATCTTTTCATACTCGCTCATCGCCTTATCCAGCAGCCCCTGGTGATCTAGCAACACGGCCATGTTAAAGCGCGCGTTAACGAGATTGGGATCAAACTCAATAGCCTGCTGGTATCTTTCAATCGCTTCGCCCTCTTCTCCCCAGTCCGCGAGCGTAGCTGCGAGATAGTAGAAAGCTTCCGCGCTCTTAGGATTAGCGGTAATTGCAGCCTTGTATTCTTTGGCCGCTTCAACCATGTCACCCTTGTCCGCCATGGCACCACCAAGGAACATGTGCGAGTCATAGTTTTGTGGATTTCGTTTTAACGCTTCACGGAACATATCAATGGCTTCGTCGAGGTAGCCCGCCGAGGACAGCGCCAGGCCCATTCCGTTGTATACAGCCACGTTATCCGGATCCTGTCGCAGCAACTCTTTAAATTCGGGTAGGGCATCCATAGCCATGCCGCCTGCAACCATAGAGGTCGCCAGTGCCAGCCTGGCATTGATCAGCTTCGGAGCGAGCCGGACCGCCTCCCGATACTCGCTCACCGCCGCATCCAGCTGCCCTGTGGCATCATAGGCGAGGCCTAAGCCTAAATGAGATTCCGCACTATCCTGCTCCAGTCGCACGGCTTCCTTGAGTTCTTTGACAGCATCATCGTACTGGCCTTTCAGGTTATAGGTAAGGCCCAGGTCTCTGTGAGCTCTCGCATCGCCCGGGTTATCCCTGACAGCGGCCTCATACTTTTGAAGTTCCATATCAATGTTCTCGGTCATGGTAATCGGTCCATTTAAAATGAATATCTTACATCGCCTGTCCTTATGGAATTATTTTTTCGCGGCTTTATTCTCCAGTGCAAGTTTGATCCCGCGCCGGGCTTCAGGGTAGAATATCTCAAGCCTGATGGCTTCCTGAAACTCTTTTACCGCAGCATCCGACTGGCCGTCGGCCAGGTACAGAGTGCCCAGGTCATAGTGGTACACGCCGAAGTCCCCATCCAGGCTGACTGCCTTCGATATCGCCGCGATCGCTTCCGATCTAGAGCCTTTTTTCGACAGACTCATACCCAGGCGATGGTATGCAGGTGCTAAAGCCGGAGTGATCGCGATGGCTGCGTTATACTGCTTAATGGCCTCATCCAGGCGGCCCTGTTTCTCCAGGATCAGCCCGAGGTGGAATAAAGCATCGATATATTTCGGATTCTGTGCCAGCGCTGCAGTCAACTCGCTTATAGCTCTGTCCACATCGCCCTGTGCGTAAAGTGCCTGTCCAAGGTTAAAATGGTATAAGGGCGAAGCCGGCTTTAGCTCCACAGCCTTGCGCAGTTGCTGCACGGCATCTGAATGCCTGCCTCCCATATTATATAGAACTCCAAGGTTAGCATGTGCTTCCGCACTCGAGGGATTTTCTTTCACGATCTCCTCGAACTTTATTATGTCCATGTCCACGTCTTCCGCCATAATTTCACGACAAAGCAATGTTTAGCGGCTGGAGCAATAAATCTATGTAGCGATCATAACCATACCATACGGTTCCAGCCTATGGAACTTTGCCGCCGCGACACAGGTATATGGACTGAAAGTGGTATGCACTACGAACAGGACAGTCGTAGCACATGCAGCCTCTGCGAACTATCTCGCTGCCGCTCTTCTCAGTACCGCAATAGAACTTTTTGTTGTCTTGTGGGTAAGTGGGACAGCCGGGACAGCGGCAAGCTTGCAAATTATCGGGAGTGTTTTCGGGTGTGGTCATAATAATGCATATTATATTAAATTGTTCGTTCTTATTTCATATTATGCGAAAAAGTAATAGATCTAGTTGACCCGTTGCCCGTTTATGTTCAACTGGATCTTATTTTGAGTGGATTCCTCTAGCCGCATCTTGATGTTTGCCAGCATGTCCAGTGGTATAGTAGTTTCCTCTTCGTTCTCATAAAACCAGGCATCGACTCTGCCCGGCTGAATATCCACACCGGTCTCTTTTATGTGCGCGTCGAATGTGGAGTTTCCGCGCTTTAAGCCTTTGATCGTATATTCCCTGGTGTCGGAAGTGAAATGGTCACTGGCATCTTCGACAAGCATGGTTTTCTCAAATCCTTCGAGTAAATATGGGAAATGCAACCTGTACGTCAGCTGGCCGACCGTTAAAAATACTGCGTCATAGTGTGTAGGCATAATTTACTATCGTTTTTAAATTTTATATAGCTATTTATCATGATGGAATTCACATTAAAAATTCGATGCAAATTACGATATAGGCGCTATAATTTGACTCGATGGATTTTAGGCCTTGACAAACACGAAAAATTTCAAGGTCGGCATTGAACAGCTATGAAGAAGAACGGCAGGACATCGAAATACTTGAAGAAGAGATGTTTAATATATACTTACAGTAATTTTTCCTTATTATATATATGTCGTGTATGATCGACGACTTTCAACGAAAAGACGCAAAGATATTTTTGGTATATGCCTCCTGCGGTTCGGTAGCTAATAATAATTATCACTTTGATACAATATAATGAATTTATTTAAATTGTTTTGATTATTTTGTGAATACAATTTATGCTTGATTACAACAAAGCTTGCCGTTTTATACAATATCGTTACATGTATCCATTTGAGCAATCGAGTTTATAAACAACGCAAAAATGTGTTTTATGAAATTCGGTCTGATGGCGGGGCGTCGAACCGCTTTGAAATATACCGACAAAACTAGCTTTTCATTTAAGTAATAAAATACTTTACAATTTTAGAAGAGATATATGCCATGTGCCGGATTTTAACCAGTGACATCCATGCCACATACATATCCTTTACAAGATGTCGGGGGCATCTGGCAGGTAAGGATCCTGATGGTCGTCGTCTTCCCCGCGCCGTTCGGCCCAAGGAAGCCGAATATGGTCCCTTCCTTAACGTTAAAAGAAATATCGTCGACAGCTTTGAATTTACCGTATGATTTGGAAAGAGCATTTACTGCTATGGCATCTCCCATAATAATCATCTCATTGAATGTTGAGTAGGCGAAAGAGTAACTTTTCATATATCGATGAAATCCAACTCGTATCGATATATATCGACATGATATAGGTTAATCTACTATAAAACGCTGTCATTTTTAGGCATAAAGAGTATGTATTATTTCATTATCTGTATAACTGGTTATTTATACTAGATTGAAGATTTCACTTAGCTTCCAGGTCGATATTATTGGCAAGTAAAATAGTCTTATATATAGTGGCTTGGGGTAAATGCTTGAAATGAACTCTCTCTTAGACTTGGCTAAGTTTTTGACTTGTATCTGGTATGAGTTATATTGAAAAATAATGATAAAATTATTGATAAAAAGGGTGGCAAAAATGATCATGAATAACATCAAGATTATATCAATTCGAGTCATGGGGAACTTAAAGCTATCTCCGAGGGTATAAACTAAAAAAGCCCTGTACAATAGGAGTATACCGAGTAATAGTGCCGCAGGTATGAGTATATTAAGCGATTTAGGTTTATATTCTTGATAAAATACTATGTTATTAGTCGCCCACCATATGAGAAAAATGGATGGGATTACTATGAGGATCGGGGCGTCGAATAGTACTCCGTATAATACAAGGGGGAGCCATAGAAACATGAGGAGTGAGTTTATTAACTCTTTTTTAATATATTTCCACTTTTTATCCGGTGATATTTTAGGGTCATACTCGGACGTTACTTCCAGGCCTTCATCACCGATTTGTATTGTGATATCTTTAGGATAGTAGCGTTTTACTCTGTGGTTGCCTTCGCTCTCCCATTTTCCTTCTACTATACCGTACTCTTCCATCGCTTTTAGTCTGCGCACGATAAATTGCTCACTGATATTCATCTTTCCAGCAAGCTCCCTCGGATAATATGGTTTTGTTTTGAGCCACCTTAAGATAAGTAGGTTAGACTCATTGTTCAATATTCCGGCGATATTCTTCGAAGGCACAGATATTGTATTATTAGATATGGCATAAATATCTTTGGCATAAGTGCAGGATGGTATTATATTGTAACCAGTATCGCGCCCCCATGATAAATTAAATCGGATACATTTTTACAATGTAACTACCTAAAAAACATCGATCATTCTTAAAACTAAGAATAGTTCATGATAGTTCAACAACCTCCTGGTATGCCGTTTAAACCAATATCGGTCAATGCAGGATTTCGGGTATTTAACCGGATATAGTCAAAATTCATTTTAAATACGATAGCCGCATATATTTTAGAATAGACTCCTTGGACTGAGACTCGGCGATATAATAGTTATCGTCGTTGTCTTCGCATTTATCAAATGTGGAGGTTATGGCACGAATAAGCTACACGGTACAATATTAGGTGGAGCAGTAGGCTTAATTATCGGCATAATTGGTTTACTACTCTTATGGATAGAGGCTAGTTTGACACATGGGAACGCCCGTACGCCGTTAATGATAATAGTAACTATAATCCTCCTAATTATCGGCGCTATTATCGGATACTTCATGCTGGGAAAAAAGGAGACCATAAAAACTCCCGCAAACGCAGTGCCATCCAAAATGACAAAAACGAGGATCATCGCTGTGATAGCGCTGGGAATTATCGTGGGGGCGGTGCTGGCATTCCTCACTGGAGGCGCTCTTATTTACTATGTGGCGCATACCATGGAAACGAATGTTAATGGCTGGAGCACCACCTTGAATTACGGTGAATGGGGTAACAACATTCTCGAACGGGCAGCGTTTTCCCAGGTCCTTACCGCCGCGAACGTGCCAGAGGAGGCAGTGTACTGGTCGACGACCGTGGACAACACGGGTACTAAGCTGAGCGGAACACATGACTATATAATTCACTTCCCGGCCGGAGGGCTCCCTCCCAACAATGCCTTCTGGTCGTTGACAATGGAAGACTCAAACTATTTAATGGTGAACAATTCGATAAACCGTTATAATGTCGGTTCATTGTCGAACCTTACGCCGAACGCTGACGGGTCCGTTGACATATACATACAAAACGCGGCTCCATCCGGCAACGAGTCCAACTGGCTACCGGCGCCCTCCGGCAACTTCCAGCTGTGGCTGCGCGCCTATCTGCCCGGCCAGGCGATCCTGAATGGTTCGTACCAGGTGCCGCCCGTCGTGGAGGTGAGCTGATGCCAGGCAAAAAAACTTCGGATAAAAAGAATATTCCAATTATTTTAGCCGCGGTAGGAGTTATACTGATTATCCTAGGGTTTGTGATAAGTATAATCCCTAATCCACTATACGGCTCCGGTCTAATCATACTTTTAATAGTGGTGGGTATAATATTACTGATCATTGCCTTTATCTTATACCTATTATCCATCAAGCGGCTGCGTCTGTTCGCCATAGTAGTGCTCATAGTGTGGGGAGTAGGCACCGTCGCCTACATCGACTATTATCCGCATCTAATTTACAACGCGTGGGATAATGCGATAGTCAATAACGGCGACGGAGCAACACCAAATTCCACCGGCGTTCCCGTTAATACGCTCTACACGCTGACAACTCTCGCTTCTCCGGCTACACACAACAATCTGGCAGGCGGAAATCACGACACGCTCTACACTGCAGGCGTGCTTGATCTGAGCAAAGGATCGCAGGTTTTGCACGTGCCGGACATGGATGGACGATACTACAGCATCGAGTTCGTCGACCCCTGGGGTGACGCCTCCTATGTCGGCCAGCGCACTACCGGTACTCAGGCAGGCGACTATCTCATCAGCGGACCGGGCTGGAAGGGGAACCTACCAGCGGGAATGAAGCAGATGGCCTTTTCGGACAATCAAGTGCTCGTCCTCGGAAGGGTGCTCGTGTATAATGATAGCGACCTGACGACCGCCTATAACCTTTCGAAACAGATACAGCTCACGCCACTGACATAGAGAGGTGACAAACTTGATTGATACTGAAAATCTGAGCAAGAAATTTGGCGATTTCACAGCGGTTGAAGGCTTGACCCTGCATGTTGAAGAGGGGGAGGTCTTTGGATTTCTCGGCCCCAACGGTGCAGGAAAAACTACAACCGTAAGGATGCTATGCTGTCTAATATTAAAAACTAGCGGAAGCGCTAAGGTAGGTGGCTATGAAGTAGGCAACAGGGAAGATTCCCTTAAAATCAGGAAAATCATAGGGTATGTTCCAGATAACGTCGGGCTCACCGAAAACCTGACTGCCTATGACAACCTGGATTTTTATGGAAGGATCTATGATTGTTCAGAAGCGCAGAGAAAAGAGAGCATTCACCGTTTACTAGACATGCTGGATCTCTGGGACAAGAGGAACGTTTTAGTCGGGACCTTTTCTAAGGGTATGAAGCAGAAGGTGGCAATTGCAAGGGCGCTTATCCACGATCCACAGATACTGTTCATGGATGAGCCAACAGCCAATTTGGACCCGGAGTCTGCCAAAACGGTTAGGGAGTTTATTCTTGATCTAAAGAAACAAAAGAAAACCATTTTCCTAAATACCCATAACCTCGATGAAGCCCAGCGGTTATGCGACAAAATAGGCATACTTAACACAAAGCTCCAGGCTATGGGCACTCCAGGGGACCTTGAGCTGGCAATCAGGGGCAGGAAAACCGTGATCGCATTAGAAAAAGCCAACGACTCAGTTGAGAAAGCTCTAAGTAAACTGTCACTCAAAGACCTGACAATCGATGGTAACAAGATAACGTTTGATGTGGCCGACCCTGAGAGAGAAAACTGGACTGTGGTGGAGGCTGTGGTTATGGCGGGCGGTCACATTAACACAGTAAACGTGGTTGGTTCATCCTTGGAGGATGTATATTTGAAGCTTGTGAGGGAGTCAGCATGAGATTGTCAAAAGCATGGCTTATAGCCTTAAGGGACTTTAAGATATTTAGGCGCCAAAAGAATATTTTGTACTCAATCCTCATTTTCCCGGTCATAATTTCAGTGCTCTTTCCAATTGTAATATATTTTGCCGGACAACGAAATGCCGGTCTACTTTCAGCGGCAGGCCTTCCAAACTTATTGAACTCATTCTCATTCTTTATTGTTATTGGGGCAGCGTACGTTCCTTTGGGAATTGCTTCTTACAGTATAGTCGGCGAAAAAGTTGAGAAAAGTTTGGAACCGCTTCTTGCCACTCCTCTGACGGATGGGGAGATTTTGCTTGGGAAGGCTATAGCTGCTGCGTTGCCAGCTTTAATTGCGATGTATGCTGGAGCGGTAGTTTTCATGGTTGGCATTGACGCGGTGACTTATGGCAAGCTTGGCTATACTTATTTTCCAAATTTGACATTTGGCGTTTTGCTGTTGGTCCTCGTTCCTGTTGCCGTTGTTATGAGCGTTTTGTACAGCGTGATCGTGTCATCTAAAGTTAACGATGTGCGAAGCGCTAACACTTATGGGATACTAATTTTCATTCCCTTCATGGCAATTTATTTTGCAAGCGAAATGAGCATAATAAAGCTGGATATAAATGGGCTTCTCATAATCGCCGGTGTTATATTTGTGGTTGACGTGGCCCTTTTCTTTATAAGTACTACCACTTTTCAAAGGGAGGAAATACTGACAAAATGGAAGTAAAGGCTCTTTATTTTTGCCGAGACATAAATAGCACAATTAATGAGAGGTGATTGTAAATGACTACAGAAACAGCCGTGATCGTTATTGGTGTAACCATTGTTATAATGGTAATAGGATATCTCCTCAAGTATCGTTTTATGAAGAAAAGGTAAACAAGTCAAATCAGGGAGAAATTCTAACAAAGTGGAAGTAGCAAAGATGGAAGCGATGAGGAAGGCGGTGAAAAAGTGGAATCGATGAAGATAAGACTCCTCCTGATGGGAGGTATATTAATTGTTTTGGGGCTCGGCATCTTTATTGCAAGAGGCGTGGAAGCCGCGCTCATATTACCCGTCGTAGGAATAGTATTTCTCATTGCCGGGGTTCTTTACAAGCCTCGTAAGAAAGCTGAGACTCCAAAGTAACGCTAAGTCAGTTTTAGCCTATTTTTTCCCTATTATGCTCAGTTAAGAAATGATCCTGCAAAGCAGCGTTAAGCAGGTCAATATACCCGTAGGTACGATTCGTGGCCTCGTGCGGCGTGGCGGGCGTCTATTGGCCATCCTTTTTGGTTCGCGGGTCGTCGTTCGAGTCGACATATTCAATGCCAAGCGGTCCAATCGCCGTCACCTGCGTGATGTATTCGCCGGACTTTGCCCAGTGAAAGTGGGATGTGCTGCCGGGCAGAACGATCACGGCGCCGGACGGATAGGCCATCAGCTTCTCGGCATCGAACTGATCACCCAGGCCGATGTAGAAGATACCGGAGATGACCGTGTATATCCGGTCTTCGGTGTGCTTGTGTGGCATCAACTTCACGCCGCGGGGCACCTTGACCCTGATCACGTAAGGGCCTTTCTCCGAAGGTTTACCTACGACAACGGCGAGGCGCACCGAAGGCGGGAACGCCGCGAAAGGCTTCCAGTCGATATCCTCGGGCAAGACCACCTTGAAAACATCTTGCCCTGACTGATGGGATGGGGCTCTTTCTTTCATAAAAACCCTTTCTAACATGTGAGGCAGCAGGACAAAAAGCCTAGACCGCCTTCACCGTCTCCGCGGCGACCACTTTCAGCAGATTTTTTGCCGCAATAGTCGATGAGGCAGGGTTCTGCCCGGTAACCAGGCGGCCATCCACAATAGAAAAAGGCTGCCAGTTGGGGACTTTCTCAAAGATGGCCCCGAGGCGCTTCAGTTCATCCTCCACAAGGAATGGCACAACTTTGGTGAGCTGAACAGCTTCCTCCTCGCCATTCGTAAAGCCGGTCAGCCGCTTCCCCTTCACAAGAGGCTCGCCTTTGTATGTGACATGACGGAGCGTACCAGGCGAGTGGCACACCAACGCCACCGGCTTGCCGGAGTTATAGAAAGACTCGATCAACGCGATAGAAACCGGGCTCTCGGCTAAGTCCCACATCGGGCCATGCCCGCCCACATAGAAGACGGTGTCGAAATCCTCCGCTTTCGCGTCTGCAAGCTTGATGGTATGGGCAAGGGCTTTTTTCGCTGCCTCATCCTTCTTGAACCGCGCCATGGCCGGGGTCTGATTTTCAGGCAGATCGCTCTTCGGGTCGATCGGCGGCTGCCCGCCTTTCGGTGAGGCTAGTGTTAGCTCTACACCGGCGTCCCTGAAAACAAAGTAAGGGGCCGCAAATTCTTCAAGCCAGAAACCGGTCTTACGACCCGTGTTGCCCAATTGATCGTGGGATGTCAGCACCATCAATATTTTCATATTCTTCCTCCATTGTTCTATGTTAGCCGAACGTGAACACAAATATTTAATAGTTTTATTATTATAAAATAATCGAATATATAAAGCTACTTTTTGAAGACTTCACGTGGACTTCGGGGTCCCTGAGATGCAGTAGAGGCCCATAATGCTTGAAAGCGCCAAGTAACGTGTAATAATATGTCAATACTAGAGTTTAGCGTTCGTCGAGGCGTTTCGGGCATCAGTCGGCCATCAGGCCGATGCGAAGATGGCGGGGTAATGGACGCGGCCTTTTATGGCCACGTCGCTTAGGGCTTGCGGAGGCCGAAGCGAGCAAAGCGAGATTCGGCCGAGGGTGCGAGCCCGGCCCCGACATCGTAGCACCCGAAACGCCGAGTAGCCCGGCCTGATGGCCGGGCGTCGAACCGCTTGGAAGAAGAAACATGCCTGTATAGCTTAGATATTCTAGAAAATTAGATTAATGCCCTGTGCCGGATTTGAACCAGCGACATCCAGATCTTCAGTCTGGCGCTCTCCCAGGCTGAGCTAACAGGGCATCCTGTTTGTTCACAAACTACATATCGGCAATATGATTATTTGAAGCTTTGCCGACGAAACATTAACTAAATGGGGGTAAGGGGATTTGAACCCATGGCCTCCCGGTTATGAGCCGGGCGCTCTAACCTGGCTAAGCTATACCCCCTTGCCGCGAAGCGCCGCCAACAGGGTTCGAACCTGTGACATTCTGGTTAACAGCCAGACACTCTACCAACTGAGTTATGGCGGCATGATACAGGGCTATACTTTGAACACCACCTTTAGTGGTATCGAACATATTTATAGCTTACGCCCATTTTACAGTAGCACCACTTTTGTATAATGTATTGGGCCGTAAAAAACGGCATATGTGCACCGCATATTGCAAATAGATGGTGCCAGGATATAAAAGACAGACATGTAACTAAAGAGCGCGAATATTTTATTAACAAATATGATCCTGGCCCATAGCATCAGTACATTTTTCATAAAAGCCACATGCTCGATATTTAAAAAGTAACAAGTTTATGATAATATCGACTGAATAACAATCCAGTACCATTGTATGGATTATTTATTTAAACGTATATACAATATAAATATTGTCATAAAATGTCATCACTATCCTCTATTAGATTAAAGATCATCATAATCATAGCCTTACTGATGATCGTACCGTTTTTAGCGCTGGGTAGTGCTGGCATCCTGTATTACGAGAACGTAATCAAGCATAATATCTGGGACGATAATCTGGCACAGGCAAAGGCGATATCTACACTAACGGTCAACTATGTAGACCTGAGCGTGAATTATCTAAATAGCCTTGCCAGCCGACCATTAGTCATTTCAGCTATCGAAGAGAGAAATTCAACATACCTCAACGTCACGACACAATATGCTGCGAACGAGAGCCTTGAATTTGATACTATATTTGTCACTGATCCCTCAGGGAAAATATTGTCCTATCATTCTATGTACCCTGATAAAAATAATAATACTGATCAGGTAGGTCAGAGCTATTATGATCAGCCGTTTATCCGACAGGTCATTAACACCTCCGAGCCCTATGTCAGCGATGCCAGACACAACATAGCAGACGGCTTGACAACGGTATATATTGCAGTTCCCATCAAGGATCCCAGTAATAAGACGATTGGAGTCCTTGTAGGGTCGATGGACCTGATGAACTACACGAAAACCGTCGTAGGGACACAGGTGAAGAATCAGCAGTACATCTTCCTGGTCAATAAGAGCGGCAACGTCATGGTCCATAGCAATAAAACCTATATGATGAACATGACTGATTTTTCGGTTCTTCCTGCCGTGCAATACTTGAAGAAAGGACAGGAAGGAGTGGTCGAGCAGGAGTTCCCCTTCGAACATGATATTCGACTGGCCGCTTATTCTCCCGTACCGGTTTACGGCTGGGGAGTGGTCGTTTCACTGCCGGATAATGTCGCATATCAGCCAATCACGCAATTCACCTGGTATTTCCTGGCTTTGCTCCCGATATTGCTACTGATCGCTGCGATATTATCCGTTATTTTTGGCAATTACATTGCGAGCCCGCTGGTCCGGATGGCCGGCACCGCAGCCAGGATCCCTGAGGCCGATCCTAAATTGATCGAGCAGGACCTTCCCCTCGGACGAAAGGACGAGATCGGCGAGCTTGCTCGCTCTTTGCTGGCGATGGCGAATACAATAAAAAAAGATAGGGGACATATTATTTCCGCCCGCGACCAGGCCGAAGATTCGAAGGCAAAGATGGAAAAAGAAAGAAATAGAGCTGAAGATGAAAGGCAGCGCGCGGAACTTTATCTGGATATCATGGGCCATGACATCAATAATCTAAACCAGATCGCCCTGACAAATCTCGAACTGGTAAAGGATGATCCATCGCTAGATGATGATGAACGGAGATCGATAAGCGACTCGCTCGATGCTGTCAGAGGAAGCGCAGAGATCATCGATAATGTAAGATTATTACAGAGAATCCGTGAGCAAAAACTGGGGCATGAAAAAGTCGACATCAATGCCATGATACTCGATTGTGTTAAAGAAGCGCCCCGGCCGGATGATAAAATCGTAAACATAAACTTCAAGCCCGAAAAAGCTATGATCGTCGAAGCTTCGCCATTGCTAAAAGAAGTATTCCGCAACCTGATCGACAATGCAATCAAATATTCGGGTAATGAGCTCACAATGGATATCAATACCACTGAAGAAATGCTGGATGGTAAGAGATATGACGTGATCTCCATAGCCGATAACGGTTATGGCATTCCGGAAGATATAAAGCCGAAGCTATTCACGAGGTTCCAGCGAGGCACTACGAAAGCGCATGGTAAGGGGCTTGGATTGTATATCGTCAGGACACTGGTCGAAATGTTCGGCGGGACCGTGAAGCTGGAGAACAGGGTCGCCGGAGATTATTCGAAGGGAACACGATTTATTATTACTTTACCCGTACCGGAGAGTGTATAATATGGCTGGCGAATGTAGAGCAGGCATCGCTGTCGTTGAAGATGAAAGGGCGCTAGTGGATGTCCTCTTGAGACTATTTGCAAAGCGCGGCATAAGCGTATGTTTTGTGGCATATGATGGGGGAGAAGCTATCTTAAAATTCATCAAGAGCACGCCGAAGCCCCACATCGTACTCATGGATTATCGTATGCCCACGGTCAATGGTATCGAGGCTACAATAGAAATATTGAAAATAGACCCGGAGACAAGTATCATCTTCTTGAGCGCCGATGTAGATGTAAAGGAAGAAGCTTTAAAAGCAGGAGTTAAAATATTCTTGAAAAAGCCAGCCAGCATAAAAGATATCGATAGGGCCATAGGCGAAATAGTAAAAACCTTGCCAGACATTAAATTAAAATAATAACATTTGACAACTAGTTTTGTTGTAAATCATCGTTTTCATTTATGAATTGCAGCATATTATTTCTATAGTATTATCAATAGTAATTCGCAATCAATTATAGGCCTGTAGACTGTATATGGAAAAAGTTACCTGTACCACCGATCTTTATGTAAAAAACCAGGTTTTACATGTGCAAGGCCTTGTCCCGAAAGATAAATTTATTATCTGAAAACGTATTTAAAAAAGCATCGTAAGTTTTTGTGGACGGAGATTGATGCACTTTATATCGATCGCAGACCTGTCAGCCGATGATATCTATGGTATCCTGGATCTGGCTGTGGACCTCAAGCAAAAAAGGAAGACGGGAGAGGTCACGGACTACCTGAAAAATAAAAGCCTTGCAATGATCTTTGAAAAGTCATCCACAAGGACGAGGGTTTCATTCGAGGTCGGGATGACCGACCTTGGAGGGCATTCACTATACCTCGACCCCGGCTCGATGCAGCTAGGCAGAGGCGAGACCATAGAGGACACGGCGAGGATCCTGTCCGGCTACGCGCATGGCATCATGATACGCGCAAACAGCCACCGGACAGTCATGGATATCGCGAAGAATTCCACAGTGCCGGTCATCAACGGGCTAACCGATCAGGAGCACCCATGCCAGATATTGGCGGACCTACTCACGATCAGGGAACGCAAAGGCAATATCAAGGGATTAAAGCTGGCATGGATCGGCGACGGCAATAATGTTTGCAGTTCCTGGATCCTGGCGGCGGCCATTATGGGCATGAAAATATCCATTGCATGCCCCCGCGGCTATGAGCCGGATAAAGCGATCGTCGCAAAAGCAAAAAAAATGGGCGGCGACGTGGAGATCACCGATGACCCGAAGAAGGCGGCTAAAGGCGCCGACGTGCTGTATACGGACGTCTGGGTGTCCATGGGAGACGAGGCAGAAAAAGAGAAGCGGCTGAAGGACCTGAAGGATTATCAGATCAACATGGGCCTCATAAAAGCGGCTAAAAAAGATTGCGTTGTCTTACATTGCCTGCCTGCCCACAGGGGCGAGGAGATCACCGACGAGGCGATAAAATGCCCGAACTCCGCGATCTTCGAAGAGGCGGAAAACCGCCTGCATGCACAGAAAGCCCTCCTCGTGAGGCTGCTCGGTAGCCATGTCAAGCCGTGATCTCATAGTACATCCGGCCCGTAAGGGTGTGAACTCGCTCTGGGGATGGACAGGATCCAGAAGCCATTTGCGCGTCACGCTCAATTTTATTTTATTGCAGGTTGTCCGTTACAGCCCGTCCCTGAGGCTGAAGCTCTTCGCGATGAGACTGATGGGTGTAAAGGCGGGAAAACACGTCGCCATGGCGCTGCAGGCGACCGTGGATATCTTTTACCCTGAGCTCATCGAGATCGGCGATAACTCCATCATAGGATATAACGCGACCATCCTGGCGCACGAGTATTTGATCGATGTGCACAGGACCGGAAAGGTAATTATCGGTAAGAACGTATTGATCGGCGCGAATACTACTATACTGCCAGGCATCAAAATCGGGGACAACGCCGTCGTATCTGCTTGTTCGATGGTGAACTGTGACGTGCCCGAAGGCGCATTCGTGGGCGGCGTGCCTGCCCGTATCATTGAGAGGAAAAACATTGATCAAGATCATTAGATCCATCATCGACTGGATATACCGAGATCATCGTATCCTGTCGATCATCATTGCAATCAACATTGTCGGATCGCTTTTCGGGCTGTACTACTACTGGGACCAGCTAATGATGACGCCCTGGTATTACTGGATCTTCGTGCCGGACTGCCCGCTGTATACGTTTTTAATGATCTTCGCCCTGATCTTCCTGATCCTGGGAAAGCGATATGACACGTTCAATGCTGTGACGGCGGTGGGATTATCGATGTACGGCACCTGGACCATGTTCGTGCTATTATATTTTAACGAGATCTATTTCGCGCCTGAGAATGCGCTCATGTCAATGGGCCTGTTCGTCTCGCATGGAGGAATGGCTATAGAAAGCGTCCTGCTCCTGCCATACTTGAAAAGAACCAAGCTCTTCCCCTGGATTATCGCCGGGGCATGGTTCCTGGCCCAAACTGTATTCGACTACTTCGTGCCGTTCATGTATAACGGCCTGACCATGCGGCTTCACCCGCTGGCCATCCTGGAATATTACGCGCAGGGCGAGGCGGGCTTTGAGATTTTAACGTCGAAGCTTAACATGATCATGTACGTGACGTTCGCCATGTGTTTCCTCTTTGTGATTATGATTTACGTGCTGTCAAAGACGTGGGATATGGACATAGACCAGGTTATAAAAATAAAAAAGGACGTAAGCAATTAAAAAGAAAAGATCAGAAGTCGAATGTGACTTCGACCCAGATACTTTTATTATTGTGATGGTCCGTCTCGTGAATGTCGGCGATGCGGACGAACTTGAGGTTCTGTATCTCGATCCGGGGGAAGCTTTCCTCGTCCAGCTTGGTCATCAGTTCCCCGCTCTTGAAATTTTTATAAAGCTCGCCGATAACGTCTTCGCCTTCTGTTAGAATAATTGCTTGAGTTTCAGTAGTCATATCAAATCCCTACCATGCTACTGTCCTTTATCGATAGAAATATTAAATAGTTGCCGCTTATGCACTGGTAAAGCAGGCAGCCGACTATTCAAAAGTTTGCGCATAACAATATTTGACATGCCCATGTAACAAATAATAAGGATAGGCGGACCCTTTGAATCCTATCCTAGTATATATTTTGCATATGGCAGTCGTCTTATCACATAATGGCTGAAAGCGAATGACAGCGGGATGCCGATGGCCCCAACGATGGCGAACTTGATAAGTGGGTCTATCGCTACATCGATTAACAGAATTTGCAGGATGATGATTATCGGAATGTGTATTAGATAGACTGTAAATGCATTATTCGCCAGCGCCTTTGCCATGGGGCCCTGCGAGTTGAACCGGTTCTTGAAGAAAGCGAGCAAAGCGATGCTCATGCTCACGCACACGAATGCCACCCAGATAGACCCAAGAAGGGACCACAGCGATAAGCCCCCAAAGGATAGCATCTCACTGTTCACTATGATGACGAAAAGTAACAATATTACCATAAGAACTGCGACCCTTGACCACAGCTTTGCTGCGGCTTTAGGAATCGTGTCGATCCATCCTTCCCTGTAAGCGATGATGCCGGCGGCAAAGAGCATAGCATACTGAGTAAGGTGGAAAGGCTCGAATAGACCAAGTGGCACCCATTGGTTTATAGGCCACCAGATACCCACGACGAAAGATATGAGCGCCATAGCCATGATAAAGGCCAGGATTGCCCCATTACCGGGGAAAGCTTTCTTTACATTTATAGAGGACTTTTTAACCAGCCTATAGGCTACGTAGACCGCCGAGAATATCAGCAGCAATGCCAGGAACCACAGATGCCCTAAGGAGATGAGCGGTTGGCCGAGCAGTAAATAGCCCATCACGGGGAAGACAGCGATCATGAATATCAGTATTGGCACGCCTAGTTTTACCAACCTGTCCTTCATGAATTTAGCAGCGCCTTTTCTCTCTAATGATGACGGCACGAAGTAAGCCGAGATCATGAAGAAAAGACCCATGAAGAAGGCTGGGATCAGAATCAAGAACATGCTGAGGACGAGGTTGTCTATGTAACTCCCTGATTCCGAAGGTATGACCCATGCGCCACCCGGGCCATAAGGCTGGGCCGCGTGGTCGAGCACGACAAGGACCGCAAGGAGTATCTTGAGGTTATCCAAAAAATATATCCTGGACATCGAGGCCGTCTTCAATACTGCCTTGACCTCCGCACCTAGCTTATTAACCTCTGATACCGCCGGCATACCCATAACAATCACACGCAAAAAAGCTAGTATGCTATAAAACTTTTCTCTGACAAGGCTTTGCACCTAAAGTCTAAGATCTGCCTGCTAGTGATTATCTGCGGGAAAGGAAATGTGGGGGCTAACTTGGCGTATATTGTGTCCGTGGTGCCCCCTTCGTGTTACTCAAGTATCAATTTGCTGCGCCGGAAGCTGAGCATGGCCAGGTACAGGGCGATGAGGCATGCGACGGCCAGCACCGCGAGCACGACCAGCCCGACGATTGCGGCGTCCGTCGTGGACAGCCAGTTAAGCAGGCCATTCTTCAGGCCATTCGGCAGGATAAGGTACAACGCTATTGGAATAGCTGCCAGCGCAAAGATGACCATGAAAAGCGTCTCCGAGCCCTGTCGTACGGTGTGTGCCCGTAGCGAGATCAGGACGCCGATTGCCGCGAAGAGCGTGTCGAGGAGAAGTGCCACCATCAGCGCAAATTCCAGGAGCGCTACGGGATACATTATTATTTTCCCGTCCCAGTATGCGATGTTCAAGACCACCAGAGCCAGGGCAATAAATATGAGGGTCATGATGAAGCTATAGAGTACACTTACCAGCAGCTTGCCGGAAAGAATGGCGCGATCGGATAGACGGCTGGCCAGCAGCGTCTCCAGTGTGTGGCGCTCCCGCTCTCCCGCGAATGAGTCAGGTACAATGACGATCCCAAAGAATATCGGGATACAGATGTAGAAGATCAGGAACGTCGTCTGATCAATGATGGACGGTCCCAGCCATAGAGGGAAAAATATGCTCAACAGGCCGAAAGCCAGGACGAAGCGGAAGATACTGCCCCAGGCTGTGCCCTGTATCGCGACAATTTCCTTGATCTCTTTCCACATGACTGTCTTTATATCATCGATCATGCTTTTCTCTCCACCAGCGACAGGAACGCTTCTTCAAGGCTGGGCTTTTCCTTGTGTACCTCTTCGATATCCCCACCGGCGCGGACGATCAGACGGACGATATCTGACGTACTGCCGTCAGCCTCGAGGTCGATGATGAGCCGGTCATGTTCGAGCTGGACGGCGGTCACTCCCTGCCGGGACCGGAGCGAGGCAATCATGGCGTCGTCGAACCCTCGCCCGACGACCTCCATCCGCGGCTTGCCGGCCTTCGACCGCAGCTCGTCCGGGCGTCCGATGGCGATAAGCTTCCCGCGGTTGATCACGCCGACCTTTCCGCAGAGCTTCTCGGCTTCCGCCAGGTTGTGGGTCGTAAGGAACACGGACACGGACTCCCGAGACGCCAGTGAGGCGATGTCCTGGTGCAGCGTGGCCGCAGCTACCGGGTCCAAGCCCGCCGTCGGCTCGTCCAGGAATACGAGCGCCGGCCGGTGAAAGATGGCCCGCGTGACCGCGAGCTTTTGCTTCATGCCCCGACTCCACTTGCCGACCTTCTCGTTACGCCGGTCCCACAGGCCGATGTGGGAAAGCAGCTCCTTCGCCCGATCTTTTCGTTCACGAGCCGGCATCTTCCAGACTCGGCCGTAGAACTCCAGATTATCCGCAGCGCTCAGCCGCTCGTACAGCCCCGCAAATTCCAGCAGCGCTCCGGTCCCGTTGCGGACCTCAGCCGCCTGCGCTCTCGTGTCGAACCCGAGGACCTCCGCGCTGCCGGTTGTCGGCTCCAGCAGCCCGAGGAGCAGGTTGATCGTAGTGGTCTTGCCGCTGCCGTTGGGCCCGAGGAAACCGAAGACCACACCCGCAGGTATATCCATCGTCAGGTCGTCCACGGCCCTGACGTTTTTGAAATCCCGCGTAAGGTGGGTCATGCGGATAGCAACATCGCTCATTGTAATAACCTCAAATGCGCTTCCGTCTTATATCCTTTTCAGGCTGCCAGTTTATGGACAAGGCAGAAAAGCAGATACACTGCCATGCCGAGAGACCAGATCGCCGCAGGGAGTTAAAGATATTAATACCCTTTGTAGTATGATCTGTTTTTATACAGCCCTCTACAACTCGACAGAACCTTGTATTATATGTAAATGACTATTGCATATCTTTGAATGTTAATCTCTATTTCAGATGGATAACTTATAATAACATATGATAGCTTTGACATCCATAACAATATTTATGTAGGTTTAAGCCGACTATACAAAGCACGTCATGCGGGGATTGCCAAGCCAGGTCAAAGGCGTAGGGCTTAGGACCCTATCTCGAAGGAGTTCGTGCGTTCGAATCGCACTCCCCGCACTATGCTAGGCGATATTTATACTTAACACTGTTAAGTAATCCCAATAAGTTGGCAATTTTTTTGGTTTGTTTCGATGTCCGTAGGGCCGGTGACCCTATCACAACTTAATGGATATGTGTTATATCTCATAAATGTTTAGCTCATCCGAGTAATAAGTAAAATACATATATATCCAGATACTTGTTATTCATGCAATATTATAGTAACCGCTAAGTTTTATAAAATTGTCTCCCACTAAAAATAAAAAGGATACTGGGACTGTTCAATGTTTTAAAACGCAAAGTAGTTGATATCATAGCCGACTTTAGGCTCGGAATGGCCGCCGCCGACGCAGTACATGAGGATATGCGCGATCCTGAATATCCAGATCTTATCGATATCGACGAGAGCGAACGTAAAATTTATGCATGATCATATAGAGGCAGCTTTGGTTTAACAGTAATCAAAAAAATGAGGATACGGGGAGGGTTGCCTCGATAATATTATTCGCCTTCGATGTGCCTGATGGCGCTGGCGACTCTCTCCCGCTGCAAATCGTCAATAGTATAGGCACCCCGTAATCCTGAAGGCTCTTTGACAACGATGCCCTTCTCCGCAAGCTCCTTGATACAACGGCTTACCAGACTCTCCTGTAAGCCTAATTCTTTTGTGATCTCAACGTTTGATACAGACCGTCTAGTAAGCATGTATACGAGCAACTTTCCATAGGAATCCCGCCGTACCAATGATATCACGGCCTGATCCTCCTTGCTAAAAGAGTTAGAGTTTGTAAAGTAGCGCACGAACTTTGTCTCACTATAGGACACGATACGGTGGTTTAAACCTAAAATGAACAAGTGATAGCGTACAGTGCCAATGTTCATCTTAAGACCCCTTGAAATATCGTAGAGGGTAAGGCCAGGGTTCTTTGCAATATAAGCGTACACCGCATTACGCCTCTCGTTCTTATTGATCTGGCTACGTGCCCGCGCTACAGCGCCAACAAAGATGAACCTTATAAAAATGTACAGGATCGCTGTTATCGTGAAGCCAACGGCAGCTCCAGTATTAGTTACGACGATGTTCCCATTCCAGTCTCGATAAAATATGGTAGAATTGTTCACCACATTCATGCCGAGGGCGTTCGGAATGATCGCCTTACTCCACAGTAGCGACCCATTCTCGCCGAACGCATAGACGCCGGACACGTATGCGGCTTTCGACTTACCGAAGACCACTGGTACCTCAAAATTCACGCTGTAGAATTGTACATACACCGGGCCGCTTCCAGCGATTACTTTACTGATGCCCGCCGTCGATAGGTTCGCACGGCCGAGGCTCGTACTCATCGTGTTATAATCGTTGACATAATACTGGTAATTCATGACTAAGTAGGGTGAGATCCCCCCTGCATTCGAAGCATCCACGATGACCACCGTTGGATCATTAACGGGAAACGTGTAGTTCCATAGCATCGTCCCGTTGACGATATTGTAAGCGACCAAGCTCTTCGACCTCAAACTCGTCAGATTGCTTACTGTCAGTGGATAGGTTTCAAATTCGCTCTCGTTATATGCGGTACCATCGCTAACTGCCTTGTACGCATATTGGCCGATCACGTTGCGGGCGATTTCGCGGCCATCCGGCCCTATAACGATTAGATATGCCTCGTAGACGCTCGGGGACATGAAGCTGTCCGACAGTGGTACCATATTGCGGCTTAAGTATTGGACATATACATCGCCTTTCGAGTCAAATGGCATGGCACCATAAATACTGAAAATGCTCTGTGTAATGCCGTTACTCTTATATCCCGTGTCGTTCGTCACGATGTACTGGAAATAAAAATCATTAGGGTTATATTTTTTCACCCATTCCTCAGTTCCCAGACGGTCGTATGCTACGACCCCGTTCTCAAGCGGCGCATAAATGGTACCATTTTTATACAGTGGCAAGCGTTCGTCACTTATATATTGGCGGTACAGCAGCTCGCCAGAATATTTACGCCAGTAATGCGTGCCGTTCGGATAATAGGCATCGACTATGGCGGACGGTACGAGGTAATCATTCGTCGATAAATATGCATCTGATAAGTATAGCTGTGTATATTCGGTTGGCGGCTCCATGGCGGGTACGCAATATACGAAGCCATGCTCATCCACGGATACTGGCGCCGATATGCCATCGATATTCCATAAGATGGTGCCATTCATATCCAGAACCGTTTCATTATAATCATGGAACACGTACACGCGGCCATTCTGCGCCTGGATATACGCATCACTAAAGGATATGTTACTGTAGGATATGTTAAAACCTTGGGCGCCGTTCGGATGGTATTGTGTACCGTTGATTAACAAGCTCAGTAGAGGAAGGCTCCAGAGCTCGTCGCCTTTTCCCGATATGGCGATAAGTCCCTCACTCATCCGTTCACCCGTATGTCGCCCACCGGTCGTATAGGTTTGATTTGGGACGACATAAACATACAAGGTATTGTTATCGGCAAAAACGATAGGACCAGAGCTTGGCTCGATCATCACTTCAGGATTACCCCACTGGAGAAGAGTGTTTAGAGAGAATCGCCATCCTGGAGCTATTTTTAACTGCGGGGGTAATGCGAAGTCCCATAGCTCGTCACCTTTCGCGTTCATAGCCTGGATGTGGTTTTCATAGAACATGTACAGCGTGCCATCGTTACCCGTATAAATGTACTGCATCTGATCCGAGCCTGGAATGGAACGCTCCGTGGGACCAGACGCGCCCATGATCATGGCAATAAGGATGGACATAAGTAAAATGAGGAGTGTTACCGTGACGCCCTCGAAGAGTATCGATCTGCGCATCCTTGCCATCACTAACAATAATCGGGAGAGGATTAAATATAGCTTCTCTCACAAACCGTTATTAAACTAAGCGTCAAGTTCTTTCGAGTGCATATGCGACGATCTTTATGAAAAAGCCGACGCCGATAAAAGAGCCCACTGAAGCTATTAACTCCGTGCTATGACAATATCGGCTCAATGGCTGTTCATGACCACATTTTCTGATCGATTCCCCTGTTCAGATCAGGTCGCTGGCACTCCCATAAAGTTAATAGGTACGACCGATCATTAAACAAGTAGGAGTTACTACATATGAAGATAGAGTTAAAGTGCCCCGACTGTGGCCGGACGCATACGTATGATATCGGTGTAATAATTGAGACCTGCGAGGTAATAAATGATGATGGCGAAAGGGTAGAAAAACAAATCCTCGAACTGGTCAACGCCGAATTAATAAAATAATTTCTATTTTCAATGCAAGCGCTTCTATTAAATCTTACAAGATAAGCGATAAATAACTTAAGTTAGTTTATTCCTTGAAAACATGACAGACGCCCGTATAATTATAAATAATAAAAATAAAACGAGCCCGACCTGCAACGAATTAGCGACGATAGACGAAACAAGGGATTAGGACCCTGTCTCGAAGGAGTTCGTGCTTCGAATCGCACTCCTATACATGAATACGACGGTTGCTATAGTAGGTGAAACAGTATAATCTTTATGGAAAATCGTGTTACTTTTAGTATTACTAATTAAATAATCGACATCTGGTTTATGTTTTAGTCGCAGTTTCTTTTTATCGTACGATAGGTTCTTCGAGAAGAAGATACTCGCTATAGAGGAGTATATAAAGGAATTAGAGAGGTTATGCCTATGAGTAAAGCTGATGAAGCGAAGAAGTCTATCCAGATCGTGAACGTCGTGGCATCCACTGCCATCGGGACAGAGGTCGATCTGAAGACTCTGACCCTCGCCATGGAAGGCGCGGATTACGATCCTAAACAATTCCCGGGGCTGGTATACAGGACGAAGGATCCCAAGACGGCGGCCCTCATATTCAGGAGCGGCAAGATCGTCTGCACAGGCGCCAAGAGCGTCGAGGACGTCGGCAAGGGCCTTAAAAAAGTGTTCAAAAAGATGGAGAGTATTGGCATCAAGGTAATGCCTGACCCGGTGATCACGGTACAGAATATCGTCGCATCGGCCGATCTCGGCTCAGTGCTTAACCTGAATGCGATCGCCATCGGCCTCGGCCTCGAGAACGTTGAGTATGAGCCAGAGCAGTTCCCTGGCCTTGTATACAGGCTGGACGTACCCAAAGTAGTCGTATTAATATTCGGCAGCGGAAAGATCGTCGTCACCGGCGGCAAGACGCCTAAGAACGCCGACGATGCCGTCGACCGCATCGTCAAGGAATTAGAGGGCTGTGCCTTAATATAAGGCTATGACTCCATAATTGAATATAAAAACGGTTATCTCTACCATATTTTAGAGTACGGTAGTTTTTTAAAATTTTCTCACGCAGGATTAGATACAAACCCCGTATATTTTTGATGTTTCATATAGATCTATCTATATTTCTGGAACTTTTCATTTTTTAACAATCTCTTTACGTTTGATCTCTGCCTCTGCCCGCTTCCAGATAAACCGGTTCTCCAATGTAAGCTTCTCGAAGCTTCTCGCCCGGCCCAGATCATTAACGAAACTGGAACGTACATCGCTCGGCAGACCGAGGAAGTAATGAGTGTTGACAATTTTCTCCGCTCTTTTGTTAAATTCCTGTTCCATGTCAATGATCCCCACGTATCTGGTATGGCTTTTCTTGTATGCAAAGGCCATTATAGTCATTCAACGTGCTGTTATTAGTATATATTATAAGAACCGCTTCGTATAAATTACTTATTATAAATAATTGTGATGAATCCCATGCTGGCATGAATTTTCGTTAATGATAGATTTATGTCTCAAAATGTTATTTTTGCGCCTGGTTTGTCTTTTAACAATATGAATTTTGACCCTACAACAAGTATGATATTTGACTCATTTATGGTGAATATTAAGGATAGCTACCCCGATGACGCAGAGTGCCATATCATAGGGCCAAGATATTTTTTCTGATCACCGGCTCATGGTTACCGATCAGTAACTATTTCACCAGACAGTTATTATCTCAATAGTTACTATCTAAGTCAATTAGGAATTGGCCAAATTAATATCTAGTAAAACATTGAGGAATACAATGACAGTATCGATAAAAACCATCAACGAGAGACTCGCGAAAACAGGACGACTTACCCACCGGATCATCGGCGTCTATGGGACAGACTCAAAGCCATCCGACGCCGTCACCACGGCCATGGTCATCAAGAACGGCGGCCCGTGCCTGGCCAAAGCGTTGTTCAAGATGGCAAGCCAGCCGGACGTCCCGGCGATCTACATCGGCCAGGATACTGCGAAAGAATCCTGCTTCGGTGCAATGGCCTGGTTTGGTTTCACGGGCTTTCCCCCGAAGGTCGAAAACATGTTCTCCAGCGATTCGCCGAACGACAACTCGATGTGTATCAAGCAGACCTCTGAGATCTGCACCGCGACGCTCAATGACATGGGAAAGTTCACGCCCATTGGCAAGTACATCGTGATGCGGCCGCTTGAAGACATGGACGACAGTACGAGCAGCCTGATGTCGATCCTGTGCTTCGGCAATGCCGAACAGATCCGAAACCTCGGCGGTCTGGTACATTTCGGTTCGCCAAAGGCGTTCACATCCATCATGGCCCCATGGGGCTCAGGTTGCCTGACATTCGTCGGTTTCCCGGCAGGAATTGCGAGCAACTGCCCGAAAGATACGGCCATCCTCAGCCCGTTCGTCCCGGAAGGCAACAAATGGTTCCCTTCCGATATGCTGGCGCTTGGCATCCCCATCGAGATGGCGGGACGTATGGCAGACGGGTACGAGTCATCATTTGCTGCCAGGAAGCCCGAAATAACCTATCAGAGCACAAAAGATGCGCTCTAATTTTTACTCTTTTCTGTTTATTGTCAGGCTAATCGATTAATGATCGCCCGGATACGCCAATCGTATACATCCCAAGCCGTATATACCCCTTCTAATATAGTAAATAGCCTGAGGTATTGTATGAGGTATGCGGGAGCTCTGGGTTTAGTGATAATCACTATACTGGTTTGTGGCTGTACGGGTTCGCAGAATGCGACTCCGACGCCGAGCATTATGGCGACAGATACATCGACACCGACACCTACGCCGTTACCAACACCTGTGCCAACGGCGTCCCCGATCAGCATGTCCGGATCGGGAAGCCATTCGACAAATACGTTCCCCCTGGAAAGCGGTATCTCAATATTTACGACGAAGTATAGCGGGTCCGACAAGTTCGTAGTGGCACTAATGGATCAGAATGGCAATACGGTGGATACAGTGGCCAACCTGATCGGCTCATACGATGGGAGCAGGGCCGTAGCAATCGCCTCGGATGGCGACTATTCTTTTAGCGTGCAGGCAACCGGCGCGTGGTCGATCGATATCACACAGCCAAGGCCGTCCAAAGCTGACCCGCTCCCGGTATCGATTTCAGGTACAGGCCCCGTGGCCTCGCAGTTCATTTACCTGAATAGCGGCCTTACCACATTCTCCGTTTCCCATAATAGCATGAACACGTTTAACATCGAGCTGCTTGACCAGAATGGTAAGCTTGTGGACACGGTAATCAATGAGATCGGCCCGTATCACGGTGCTCAGTCCATCAGCGTAGCACAGCCGGGGATTTATTTATTGAACATCGATACTGATGGCACCTGGCATGTGGATGTATCGCAATAAGATCCAATCGTTTATTTTTTTTATCTTGTTTTGATAGTCATGTCTTTTTCGCCTTGAGTCAGCCATAACTCAAGTTTCGCAAGATCGCCGGCTCATCCAGTCACGGTTATTATTTATCGGCCAATGTCCATAGGACCAGCATGCTTTTATACATTCATCATAAGATAGAAATCGCTTTGTTGAGAATCATTCCTGACGATTTCAGGGATCAACTATCATAAAATGGTAAAGGAAGGGCTAACATGAGATTTGTAAAAGCGCTTTTTATGGTATCTATGGTCGGTATCGTCCTGGCGTTAAGCGGTTGCGCTTCCCTGACACCGTCAAGCCCGACACCACAGCCGACACTGACGATGGTGTATACCGTGGATCCCGTAATTACTGCAACTCCGACACCTACTCCGACCAGTGTGGCGACAAATACACCTACTCCGACCCAGACGCCCAATGAGGTCGACGGCTATTATAATGTGTCGATATCTTTGACGATCTCATCAAGAGGGAATATCTCGATCGTCAATAACGGGGGCCCCGGCGTCGCGAATTTGTTAAGCCTCAATATTATTTTCGTGGACCGTACCGGCGCCACTCGTGGTCCGGACACGGCGTCTAACCTGGCAAACTATGGAGTATCCGGGGACTTGAGCCCCGAGCCAGGCTCCTCCGCAATGATCCTCAGCGCAAACTGCGGATACCTGACACATACGATAGTCCAGGGCACATACAGGGACGGCGTTGTTAAAACGCTGGCTGAAGACTGGCTAGAGAGTGGCTATGATAGCTAAAGTAAAACAGGTAAAAAAATAAATTAATTTCCCTGAACCACTATTTTTCTGATCCTATAGCGAACTAACAGCCTATAGAAACACCGGGGTTCAGGATTTACATGGGGTATACAGAGCTTGTAACGTCCTTATCGATGACACATTCCTTAATGTCCCTGTGACAGCCAGGGCACTCCTCGTCTTTACCCATGTGTATCTCAGCGCCACAATTCTGGCAGCTAGCGGATGCCGTTTCTTTCTTCTCCATTTACATCACCCAGCATCACTTGTAATGAGCCTATAAAATCATGAATGTAGGTTTTAGCGTGAATATAGAATGAAAATGCGGAAAAATGTGAATTGATCAGCGTGCCTGTATAAAAAATTTGAAAATCAAGTGCGGGCTTAGAAAATGCCCGCGTTAAATAAAGCATTAACGAATTCAGCCGGGTTGAGCCATGCCACAGGGAACGTATAAGGCAGGCGCACGATGCCGAACTTGTTCAGCGCAAGGACCAATACCGCCACTATCAGGATTATAAGGACAATTATTGCTATATATTCCTTTAATCCCACAGTTTTTACGCCCGTTACTTTTACCTTAGCTTTTTTATCCGAAGGCTTCTGCAGGCCGCTGTCTTTCTTTACAGTCAGTGCCTCGGTCACTTTCAATGCCTTCATGATCTGGCTCACGACCACTTCGATCTGCTGCACGCCATTCTTGCTGACTAGCAGTATCTTAAAGCTGAGGTCGGACTTCTCTTCGTTCGTGATCTTCATCCGTGCGACAATGTTCTTGAGGCACATCTCGATGGCGCCATAGTCCTCATACAGGCCGGTATCGATCTTCGCCAGCTCAGTCGAGAGGCGATAGGCCAGCGCAGCGGATTCGGCGTCATCCTGGGACCCGAACGCCTGCAGCATGCTGTTCACTTTCCCCTGTATGATGCCTATATCAGCGTGTAGCGTGGAAAGTTCCTTTGCAGAGAGCTTCTTTGTCTCGTCAGCCGATTCGGTCGAGTCTTCCAGGAACTCCTCCATGGTCTCGCATATGCCCTCGAACTCCTCGAACTTTCCGGCAAAGTTGAAGTTCTTATCCGCATAGGCTGTCTGGAGTATCTGTAAGAGGCGGTCCATGAGGAAGACGGTCTCTTTTTTATTGCTTGATCGCTCCGCTTCCTTTTTCATGTCCGTAATATCCTTCTCTACATAATTCATGATCTCGGAGGACTTGGAGTTCATCAATTTGAAGTAGGAGCCGTAGAACAGGCGGTATGCCTTCGCCACAGCGTTATCCCGCTCGATCAACGAAAGGTCGAAACACTTCACGCCGAGCGCGATGTTTGTCTTAAAGACTTCCTGGTCGCTGGTGATGGCCTTTTTAATGTATATTTTACCCAGCGAGTGCAGCGTATCGAACGAAAGCAGCATATGCGGCTTTAGCTGTTCGCCGACGTCGATCAGGAACTTGTCTGCGGACTTCTTGTCCGAGATCGAGGCATAATTATGTGCGACAACGCTTGCGAGGCCGATGGTCGCCCACGCCTTGATGCTGTCGTCCTTAGTGGTGGTGTAGATATTAAACAGAGGCTCGAACGAGGCGGTCCTGCCGGCGATGCCGATCGCATAGATGATCTCCTCACTCGCCTGCGGCCCTCGTTGCTTTAAAATGTTGATGAGCGCAGCTTCCGCGTCCGGCCCGATCCTGCCAAGGCTGTACGCTGCGATCCACTTCAGCTCACGGTCCTTGTTCTCAAGCAGCTTGATCAATGACGGTATGGAAGCCCGGCCTATCTTTATCAGCGCATCGCTGATCCTGGAGCGCAGCTCGATATTGGCAGCGGGCAGGTGGTTAATTAAAGGCTGTATAGCGCGCTCGTCGCCGATCTTGCCAAGCGCGTATATGGCGTTCACTTGCATGCGTACATCGTCACTGTCCAGGCATTTCACCAGCGGTTCCACCGTCGCGTAGCCGATCTCGTAGAGCGCGTTGATCACGTTCACGTCGAGGTCATAGCCGGTGTATAGGCCTTTGCTGTGGAAACGTTGTATCAGCTGGTCGATAGACTTCGTGTCCGTCTTCTGCCGCAGCTCGTTAGCGGCGAACCTGATCATGGCGGAATTATCGCTCTCGGTAAGGATCTTTACCAGCTGGGCGGATGCTTTAGTATAGTCGATCTGCCTGTAAGCCCATATGGAATATAGCTGGACATCCTTATCCTGGTCTGCGACCGCATGGTAAACGAGTGCCGGGACGGCCACCGGGTTCTTTGACTTTCCGAGCGTGATGGCGGCGTTTATCCGTATCAGTCTGTCGGTGTCGTTGAGCGCGTCGATGAGAGACATCACGTACTCGTCTTTCGGCGCTTCCTGAAGGACCCTGATCGCGCCGATCTTTAGCATGGCGTCCTTGCCTTTGAGCGCTTCCTGCAACTGTTCCTGCTTCCAGCTTTCACTCGGATACTCTACCAAATAAAACACCACACAATGAATATGAACTATTGATTCCCTTACCTTTTCCCTTTGTTTTTAATTATTATATACTTGCTATTAGTTACTTGGCTAAGTATTAATATTTGCCTGTGCTGCAAGCCCGGAGAGGCAGCGGCATGCCGCCGTGCGGTTACTTCATGAGTGGCACATGCCTCTTAGCAGTTAAAAAAATAAAGTGTGAGATAAGATAGAATCCGAAAAAACGTATCTTTATTAAAAAAATAAATTTTTGTTATTTTTGTTATATTAGAAGCCACAGCCGCCGATACCAAGACCACAGCCGCCGACACCAAGGCCGCAACCACCGATACCGAGACCTGGGAAGCCACAGCCACCAATACCGAGACCTGGGAAGCCACAGCCACCAATACCGAGACCTGGGAAGCCACAGCCACCAATACCGAGACCACCGATTCCAAGACCACAGCCGCCGACACCAAGACCTCCGACACCCGGGAAGCCGCATCCGCCAACACCGAGGCCACCAAGGCCGCATCCACCAACACCCGGATAGCCACCGTATCCGCCGGCACCAAGGCCGCATCCACCAACACCCGGATAGCCACCGTATCCGCCGGCACCAAGGCCGCATCCACCAACGCCGGGATAGCCACCATAGCCACCAACACCCGGATAGCCACCGTATCCGCCGACGCCGGGATAGCCGCCCATGCCGAGACCTTTACCGATGCCGCCGTAGCCCATCGGACCATTTGCGCTATAGCCCATGCCTTTGCCCATGCCACCATAATTAGCGGCGTTTGGAGCCACATTCTGAGCCATATTCGGAGCTACAGATTTAGTGTTTGCATATGGTGAAGCACCATAGCCCATGCCCTGGCCATATCCGCCATAGCCCATCGGGCTGCCGGCGAACTGTGCAAAAGCAGGTGCCGTAACTAACAGTAATGCCATTACACATGCAATGGCCACTAACGCTTTTCCAACCAATTTCACAATAACATCTCCCTACTACAGTTTAACTTCTAATAGGGCGAAATAAATAGGTTCTTATGCTTAAATACGAAAAGTAACCGGTTTAAGATAATTATACGTATCATACTGGTCGAGTGGTTAATATTTCAAGCTGTGGCGTTATGATCTATTAAATCATACTAATGCCGGCAGGTATATTTGATAGGAGCGGCATTCTAAGATAACCTTTTGGTGATACGATGAAGCAAATCAGGATCAGCGAGACTATCGTAAACTACATCAAAGAGAATAAGAGGGATTATCGGCTATGTACCTCTTGCGGCGGCCCGGTGATACTGCCGATAACGATCAAGAAGCCAAAGCCGAACGATATCAAGCAGCAGGTGGGCGACAATTTTCTTTATATATCAGCGGCCCAGGCGCCATATATTGACATCATCGACGATAGCATGCTATTAAGCTTTTGAACACGTTATTTATATTAAGTCGTTTAATTTTTAGTCGGGCGTATAATCAATGGAACCTTTTGTCTACCTGAAGCATATAGCCGATGCAGAATTTATCGCCTACGGCGATTCGATCGATTCGACGTTCAATAACGCCGCCCTGGCTACGTTTAATTTGATGATCGTCCCGAAGGATGTGCGCCTGGAAGCTTCGAAGGACGTCGAGCTGGAAAGCGATGCGCTGGATTCACTGTTATATGACTGGCTGTCGGAACTGCTCTATATTTTCGAGGTCGACCGCCTGATCTTCGGGAAATTCGACGCCCACGTGACGAAAGACGGCGATACATATCGCCTGAAGGCTAAGGCATACGGAGAGCCCGTAACGGAGAGCCTCAACCTCCACATGCACATTAAGGCAGTTACATATCATGACCTGCGCTTTGAAAAAAGAAATAATATATATGAGGCGCAAGTACTATTGGACATCTGAGCGTGGTCAATTTGGACAGCAAGCTAGTGAAAATCGCCGAGAATACCTATGAGGTATCCAAGGATTATAAGCCCGGCATGAACGTGCCAGGCCGAGTATTTTTATCGGATAAATTGATCCAGGACATGGAATCCAGCGCTATTGAGCAGGTGGCGAACATGGCCACGCTGCCCGGCATACAGAAATATGCGATGGCCATGCCCGACGTACATGTCGGCTACGGGTTCCCCATCGGCGGAGTAGGTGCGTTCAGCATGGAGAGCGGCGTCATCAGCCCCGGCGGCGTAGGATTTGACATTAATTGCGGTGTCCGTCTCTTGAAATCTGACCTGATGTTCGAAGACGTCCGCTCGCACTCCGTAGATCTGATCAATGCGCTATACGAAGCCGTGCCATCGGGCCTGGGCTCCGAGTCGAAGTTCCACGCCAGCCACGAGCAGTTGAGCCAGGTCTTTATACAGGGCGCCAGGTGGGCGGTAGAGAATGGCTATGGCGTGCCTGCGGATCTGGAGCATTGCGAGGAGAACGGCGAGATGAAGGGCGCGGACCCCGCGAAGGTAAGCAAGAGAGCCTTCGAGCGCGGGCGCCCGCAGCTGGGCACGCTGGGCAGCGGGAACCACTTCCTGGAGATCCAGCGCGTCGAGAAAATATACGATGAGGAAGCCGCAAAGGCGTTCGGCCTCAAGGAAGGCATGGTCACCGTGATGATACACTGTGGCTCCAGAGGCGCGGGACATCAGATCTGCACAGACTATATTAAAGTGCTGGAGCAGGCCTCGCGGAATTATGGCATCAAGCTTTACGATAGGCAGCTGGCCTGTGCGCCGCTATCATCTAAGGAAGCGCAGGACTATTTCGCTGCCATGGCCGCCGGCGCCAATTACGCGTGGGCGAACCGCCAGATCATTTCTCACTGGGTCAGGGAAGCGTTCAACCGATATTATAAGCGCCAGGTCAAGATGGACCTGCTGTACGATGTCGCTCATAACGTAGCTAAGTTCGAGGAACACGACGTGGATGGCAAGCGTGTGAAGCTATGTGTACACCGGAAGGGCGCCACAAGGGCGTTCGCTCCCGGCCGCATCGAAGTGCCCATAGCGTACAGGAACGCGGGCCAGCCGGTCATCATCCCGGGAAGCATGGGCAGCGCATCCTACGTGCTTGCGGGCACGCAGAAAGCGATGGAGCTTACCTTCGGCAGTACGTGCCATGGCGCTGGCCGCGTAATGAGCCGGAGCCAGGCACTAAAAGATATCAAGGGTAACGAGGTCAAGCGTGAGCTGATGGCACGTGGTATCGTCGTGAAAGCGCCGAAGGACGCGGCCATAGCGGAAGAAGCGCCTGAAGTGTATAAGGACATCGATGATGTGATCGAGGTCGTACACGATCTGGGCATATCGAAGAAGGTAGCGAGGCTCGTGCCGATCGCGGTGGCAAAGGGATAAAACACTTATCCTTATCGGGGATGGTGAGCTGATCGCCCATTTTCATCCCATTTCTTTTTTAAATATCGGTTCTTGTGCATTATTTGTAAAAGATGTTCGCTTTTATGTTTTTGATAATGGTTCGTATGATCTTTCGCTTACAACTGGTCTGGTTGGAAGCACTAAACCACTAAATTTCACAAAATCACAAATTTTTTTAGATTTTCACTAAAACGCTAATATCACTAGCTCTAAACCACGATGCGCAGGCTCACTGTAAAGGCACTAAAAGCACGAAAGCTCAGTTTTAATTCCCTATGGGCACTAATGCACAGTTTTTAAAACTGAAAAGAAAAACACCAAGGAAACGAACATCACAAAATCCGAAGCCCAAAAAAAGTAGTGCATGCTGAGTATTCTACTTCGAGTTTCAAGTTGGTGAAGGTCGTGTCCCTTTGAGAGTTACTTTTCAGTTTTAGAAACTGTGCGTTAGTGCCATTGAGCTTTAAAACTGTGCCTTTGTAATTTGGAGTATTGACTGTGAGCCTGCGCATCGTGGTTTAGAGCTAGTGGTCGTCGCGCATTAGTGAAAATCTGAAAAAGTTTCGTGTTTCTGTGGATTTTTGTGTTTTAGTGCTTCCAACCAGACCAGTTGTAAACGACGATAATACGCCTTACATAACAACGAACAACAAAAATAAATTGATAAGAAATCATCACAACTATCACCCAAAAAAAGGCAGAAGAGTCAAAAGATTTAATCAACACGTCGCACATTCCGGCTATCCAAGTTTATTAGTACCATAGCGGATATCGATGGAGTCCATAGAATTTGCATTGTTTAATTATTTTAAAGCTTTATTATGCATCAAAAACGATAGCGAATGGTGTTATTATCGTTTATAAATTTACTAATATATTACATAACGCCGAAAATATTCAGTATTAAGAGGAGGGTAGTATATGGTGAAAAGACTAGTTATAGCGGCGGTTTTATGCTTATTCATCGCTGGCATTACGCTGACTTCAAACGCATCCCTGGTACCGATGTCCTGGGGTTTCCCGGTGATGAATCAGCACCAGACGCTAAGTACCACGAATATGCAATTCCAGAACGCCACAAACCTGCAGGATTCGGCAGTCTCGTTCCCGACATCGACCAGCACCAGCGGTATCCTGGGCTCGGCATTCCCGACGATACTGCAAAACGGCAACCAGGATCAGACGCTGTTATCGCTGAGCACGATGAACCAGACCGCGGATAGCCAGTTCACATATCCGTGGTTCAGCATGGCCGGCTCGCCAGTGCCATCGATGGGCTTGCTGTAAGCCGTATGATGAATGGTGTGTGAGGGTATTCCTTACACATTTTTTTATTTTTCGACGCCATTCTGAAATGGCGTGGTCTTCAGAGACGACTTTATCTATCATATCTTGAAGTTAATATCTGTGCATTAAAGGGCTTTCCCTTACGAACAGTGTGATTTTGCCCTGGTTTAATAAATAGGCTTTAAATATAAGATATTTTAGTATTCAGGGCCTGAATTGTTTGTATATGCGGGCCAACGATGATATAATGGCTTTTGTGGCATATTAAAAATCGTTAAAGCTTTAACTCGCATAGAAAGCGAGTAAAAACGGTCCGTTGCTCGTTCAATAAATCGCATATTTATTAGTCATAGCCTACGAACCCGTTATTCAGAGGAGGGTAAAAAATAATGATGAAATATGTAACAATATTGGCGTTATTGGCACTAGCCGGTATCGTCTCGGCATTTCCTGTGGCGGCCAGCCTGACTGCGACGTCATTCGGGTTCCCGGTGATCGTACAGAATGGAACGACGACGGCATTCAACCAGGACACGGCATTTGCCGAGGACCTGGAAAATACCGCGATCAGTTTTCCAACCTCGGAAGAGGGCACAGTTGACTTCGGCGCGGTGAACCTGGCATTCCCGTCGATCACTCAGTCCGTCTACAAGGTTCAGGCGACCACGCACACGGACTTCGCCCAGACGAGCGAGTTCTCGGAATTCGCGTACCCGTTCGTCGGCGTCGGCGATGTCTCACTGGCCAGCTTCGGCTTTGGGTTCTAATGTGAGAGGAGGATAGTTATGGACATTATTAAAGGACTGGCGGTTCTCGTGGCCATTGCGATCAGTCTCTCGATCGCCATGCCCGCGGGCGCGACCTTCATCGGTACCAGCATACCGCTGAGTAAAAGCCTGAGCGGCTCGGTGGATATAAACCTGGGCAAAGGCATCCTTGCCGGCGACAGTAACGCATACGGACTCGCCAACATGGATATCGGCGTCGACTGGGGCGTGGGCTACGACCTGAATACGGTCGCAGGCTACCCGTATGGCTATGGCGGCATTGGTGCCGTGACCACGGGCGACCTCGGCTATAACCTGGGGCTTAGCCTGGACTCGACGAGCGGCATGGGCTTTGACGGCTCCGACTGGGGCATACCGCTGACGCAACAGGGCTTGACCACGACGCACCTCGACAAGACCTGGGCGAAAGATATGCAGATCAATAACGTGGCTGCACTACTATAACGATATTTACGAGTGTCCTTATGGCAAAATATGGATCTCGTATTTTTTTCTTATTCCCGATAAGCTTTAATGGATAAATTTCTGCCAAATTTATTGTATCATATGATCGACCATTTTTACGAGTATTTTTCGGCCATTTTTAATAATACCGTATCCTGTGAAGTTTAAGGATCGTTAAAGCTTTAACTCACAGGTAAAAATGGTAAAATATGCCCGATGCTCGTTCATTAAATTACAAATTTATTAGACGTGGCTTATGAAACCATTTATTCAGAGGAGGGTAAACATATGAAGATAAAATATATATGGATTTTGACCTTACTGGCTACGGCCTGTATCGTCTCGGCATTTCCCGTGAGTGCCAGCCTGACTGCGACTTCATTCGGGTTCCCGGTGATCGTCCAGAGTGGAACGACGACTGCATTTAATCAGGATACAGCGGCTGCGACAGACCTGGAGAATGTGGCGATCAGCTTCCCGACTGCCGAGGAAGGCACGTTAGACTTCGGTGCCGTGAACCTGGCGTTCCCGTCGATCACGCAGAATGTAGTGCAGACCCAGGATGTCACGCACACTGACTTCTCCCAGACCACTGAGAACGCAGAGTTCTCATATCCGTTCACCAGCGTAGGAACGACATCACTACCTGGATTCGGATTCGGGTTCTAGGCACAAGTACAGAGGAGGTGTAGTTTTACTCATTCTACCCCTCCCTCAATTATTAATTGAACACCATTTTTGTAATATTTACAAACGAGTTTTAACACCACTTTCCCGGTACATGTGATGATCTGCGGCATCAAACATTCTAGCAAGACCTGACAGGTCAGCATAAAATAATACTGTATATTTAAAAATAATACTGTATATTTAAATTTTCTTAAAGCTTTAACATGCAATTTTAATAAAAAAATGCAGTCCTATACGTGTATATAAAGTCAATAACATATTAGACAATAGGATGGATAACTATCATATTGATGAGGGTAGTATCATAAAAAACCATTGAAGCCACCGTCTTTATGGTATCGGCTATAATCTGGCTAATTCCGCCTATACATCATAAACACTGGTGCCGGGCGCTCCGGGCATATCTGAAAAATTTGCTTTAGAGCCCTTCCACCGGTGTTCTTGAATGATCTTATGCCATTAACACCATAACAATAAACAAACCTGGAACTGCAATCCCAAAATCTTGACCAGAAAAAAATGAAAGGTTTGCCAGAGAACAAAATGCCTCATATCGATACACTCAATAAATGTACCCCAAATGAGCATAGGATCATCTCCAGCCATTTTGTAACCGGCCATGAAAACATCGAATATCTCCAAAGCATAACCGGTCAAGGAAGTGCCCTCACCTTCCTTTACCAATGTTTATTCTTACGGGTCACTGTTGTGTTGAATAGTGTTCGTCCATACGGAGTCTTCGTGCTACTGTATAGTCAAACAACTCTGAATGTAGAGCAACTCATAACATAAAAAAAGAGCTGTGAAATTAACAGTATTTAACCTATTCAATAATAAAAAAAAGAGCGTTTTTAGTTTTGCAACCTCAGATGCCTGCGAACGGCAATGCGACCTGCGTATCGGATAAATGGGCTTCTTGTGCGATATCCTGTGCCATATGTGTAGTCGTCAGTGCCTGCTTATTAAGCGGAACACCCCAGTCTGCACCGTTAAATGCCCCTCCGTTCACCGCATCAACCGTAACGCCCAGGTTGTATCCCACGTCGCCATTTGTTACACTGCCCACGCCACCATAGCCATACGGGTATCCGGCAAGCGCGCTCAGATCATAGTTCACGCCATAGGTGACACCTACATCCAGCGCGGCGACACCCAGCGCCGTGTTGCCGAATGGTATGCTCCCACCAAGGTCGAAATTGATCGTGTGACTAAATCCTTTGTCGAGGTTAATGCCTGCGCCAATGAACGCGCTGCTCGAAAAAGAAGCGAAAGACAACCCGACCACGATCGAGATTGCTAACAATAGTATTCTACTCTTATCCATAATCACCCTCCTCCAATCATCTGATAGCATTGGTGTTGACTAATATATTAGGCATAAATAGAGCAAAGAATCGTCAATGTTATCCTATTATAAATATACGTTAAACCTTTTAATGATCTTAAACTAACACAGGGCAGTTGGGTGATAATGACCTGGAGCCCGATCTATGCCAGAGGTAATGATCATTAATGAAGACATGATAATGACCCGACGGAAATCGTGACATTATCAGTCGTTATTCATATCGTAAAAATAATTTTGCGAACTCGCTATAGATCCTGCCCATTTCCGGGTCTTCCTTTGCCCAGATGTTGAAGATCAGGTTATAGGCATTTTGAAGGATGACCCCGTCATTCTCCACGTTTTCAAGCCCCGTATCATGCAGCTGTGATAACAGCTCCTTGATCCGGCGATCATATCTTGACAATAAGTCCTTCGCATCGTCCAGATTCTCCGGAGGCAGCTGGTAGCCGAGAAACTCTATGGATGCGATCAGCCGATCAATATATTCCTTTGTAGTATGATCCAGGTAATTTTTCGCGCCGAAGTTCGGGCTATCGATGAGAATGCGCTTTGCCGCAGAGCGATAATACTTCTTGATTATGCCTCGCTTGACCTCCTCGCGGACCTGCTTGACCAGCCCGTGCTTTTCCAGCTCTTTCAGGTGATAGTGTACGGAACCCGGATTTATACTTAATATTTTTGCGATGTCCGAGATCGACAGATCATGCTCCATGAGCAGCCGCAGGATCATGTTGTGCTTTTCGCTGAAGATAAGCCGGATGTCCTGTGGCTTATCAACCACGTATATATCGTTCGTACTGTTATCAACCCTCATTTCTGATCACCATGTAAGTTTAATATTGCCCACCAGATTGTTAGTTTCTCTCTATGACGATCGTCCCTGCGATCTTATCGAACAGCCTCTGCTTATCCTTCCCGGAGAAGATCATCAGAAGGCCGTCAACCAGGATGGCCAGGATGAAGAGTTTCGGGATGTTCCGGACCAGCGCATCCTGGTAGCTGGCCTTTCTGCCGTCTGCTTTCAGGACTTTGAGGCCCAGGATCCATTTACCGGGCGTATAGCCGTAATAGCCTTCGGATATGACGAAGTAGATGAGCACGATCGCCAGGTTAAATGTCATGAACAGGTTCAACGACTGCATGAACAGTGGTATCAAAGGCGGCTGTGGCGGTGGCCCACCGGAGAACGACCCGAAGTATATGAATTGCGTCGTTAGGATGAAGGCGCATGCCGAGGAGATGACATAATCCACGATAAATGCTGCAGATCGGGTAAAGATCCCCGCCCGCACCAGCGTCTCGGTGTAGGATATCATGTACATCGACGCAACCTCTTCGGGAGGCTCGGCGGTCACAAGGGCTAATTCGACATCGGCCCGGCCGACGGTCTGTGCCCCGCGCGCTTGCGCGGTCATGATCGAAGCATCCGTATAGTTGGAGATCAGCTCCTTTTTGATCTCTTTTTTATCGTTATCGGGGATGTCGACCGCTTTTAAGATCCTCGTGACTCTATTTTCCAGGATCGCCCTGGCATCGTCACTTAGTTCCATTCGTACCACTCCACAGATTATTCACGGCTTCTGCATACCGGTTCCATTCGGGTATCATCTCGTTCAGCAATGCCAGGCCTCTCTCGGTTATATGGTAATATTTTCGGGGGGGAATCCCGGATTCTGTGTCCTTCCAGTAGCTCGTGACCAGCCCTCCTTTTTCCATTTTATGTAGCGACGGGTAAGCGTTGCCTTCGGTAAGTACGATGACTCCTTTTGTCCGGGTCTCGAATTCATGCCGGAGCTCATAGCCGTACATGTCGCCGTCGCGGAGGATCGCGAGTATTGAGTATCTGGTCGTGCCTTTTTTTAGCTCGTTCAACCACTTGTCAAGGTCTTCCTGCATTGTGGACCTCAGTTTTTGATATACGTCCTTGTTATGTACCTAAATTAGTAGAGTACATAACAATATTATGTACAGTATTAAAATAAATTAATAATTAACTAACAATATAAAATGGAAAAAGCTATTAGCACTTGAGAAATTCACGATAAGTAAAGCAGAACAAGGGGTATTTCACGTGATGAGCCCCCAGATCAGTTATTTTTATCAGGTATAGTCGCTTCGGGCGTGATCTTGAGTCGCTGCTTGAGCTTGCATGCCTGGCATAACTTTTCAATCCCTGGCTCGCCACATAACTCGCATTTCGACAGCGGCACCTGCTGATACTTCTCTTTCAGGCAGCCCACCATATTCTCGAATCCGCCCATTACGGAATACTTCGTGCCCGGATGCTTATACTCAAAATCATTCATAATGTCTTTGATTTCCCCACGAAGAGATTCCCTCGCATAAGGACATTCTCCCATGTAGAACGGTATCTTCCGCAGGAACGCATACAAAGCGATCTCGCGCTCGGGGACATCGATGAGTGGCTTGATGCGCGGGACGAGTCCCTCCTGCACGCGGGAAGGCCTCAGACGGGCCAGCCGCTCCATGTCGCCATTCATGACGTTCATCATGACGACCTGGGCCTCGTCGTCTAAATTATGGCCGGTAGCGAGCTTATTAGCGCCAATTTTTCGCGCAGTCCGGTTCAATAATGTACGCCGGAACACGCCACAGTACGTACAGGATGCTTCTTTTCGCTCACGTCTCAATATCTCATCGAGTGTGTAGCCGAATTCCTCTTTAAAAGAAACGATAATGTGATCTATACCGAGCTGATCGCAGAGCTCTTTAACTTTGGGGATCGAATGATTTCGATAACCTTCGATGCCTTCGTCGATGGTGACAGCCGTGAACTTGATATCGGGCCGGATGCTGAAGATTTCGACCAGTACGGCTAAAATGACCGCGCTATCCTTGCCTCCGCTCATGGCCACTGCTACGTGATCGCCCTGGACCACCATACGCTCCTGTCGCATGCGCCTTTTTATTTTCCGCTCTACATCCATGATCTCATGGACGCCGCAGAGGTGCATGCCGGAATAAGGCTGAAGGATGACGGCTTCCTTGCCGCACTTATCACATTTCATAGTTACAGCACCATCAATATCATAAAGTATAAATCCATTGTGTCGAGACACGACAAGCCGGCTTACAGGATGAGAAACCTGCCCTGTGATTAATATTTAAATAGCATGATTCACGGCTCAGGCATCCGGTATATATAGACGGGCATAATTGTTGTGATGTAAACCGTATTTCAAACATAACTTTTATGTAGTAGAAATGTCTTTTATGACAGGTGTTGGGGCCCGTAGCTTAGCCAGGTCGGAACTGCTGAAATCAAAAGCAGCGACAAGCGCTCGGCTGATAACCGAGAGGCCCTGCGTTCAAATCGCAGCGGGCCCATCAACCTACTATTTTCTGGGGATATGTTAGCAGCCAAGTTTTTGCACTTCTTATGTCTTTTTTGAAAATAAGGCACATATTAATTTCTTTGGAAAACACGTAAAATATGATACTTAAACTAAGATAAATATATTATCAGGTTTATTATATGAAAAAATATACTTGATTGTAGATTGAATAATATATCATCATAGCAGGTGGCAATTTGACAGGAATTGAAAGGGCAGATATTGAGCGGATGGAGTTAAAAAGAAAACAAGTAATCAATACTGCAAAAGATTACGTAAAATTAGGTAATATGTCCCTATACGATCCTTTTAAAACTGATTATACAATAATTTCGGATGAAAAGGCTGAAGAAATAGCAAATTTTATCATAAATAAATATTGTCAATTTACACCACCAGAGTCAGTTTCTGGCGCAATAACTACAGGAAATGGCGGGATTGGCGGTGGTACAGGCACTAAACCTGGCAACATTTCATTTAACTTAAGCAATATGGCCGAACATTCAGCCTATCCAGAAATAGCTATTGGGGCTGCTATCGCTTCCCCTTTTATAACTATTTTTACAATACTTAAAATATTGACATTTTTAAGATCTAGCATGACAATCAATCTTACAGATAGACATACAGCAATTGTTTGGACAATGTCCACATATAATAATATATCCTATTTTAATAAAACCCAACTCTTAGAATTAGTAAATCAAGAACTTGCTAATAATAATCGACATCCCATGACACAGCAAGAACTTGATACTTTATTGAAAGAGTTAGAAGAACATAAATGTATAAAAAAAGTAGATACAGATAAATGGGCCTTAGAAGAAAAAGTAGAAATAGAATACAGATAAATTAAATATATAATTTATTATTTTAACTATATACAATTATTAAATATTGCAAGCGTCGTTAGTATATTGTTACGGACATAGATCCTAGTGTAAGAAAAGAAGTAATAGATAGGGCTTTACAGTTTAAATATGTCTTTTGATAAACAAAACAATAAGGGATAGATCAATTTTGTGTTAATATTGTGCATTCCTTATTCGGGTAGTTCAATCTTTTTTAGAACTTCATCAGTTTCATTGATAACCTTGATTATTAAATCATTAGCATCTTTACGTATAATCGATCTTAGATAATCTGCACTGCTAATACCGTTATACGCTGTGAAATGTTCAGATGCATACCTTATTTTATTCGTTACTTCAAGCATTCTCCTGTACAGATGTTGGGTTATATTTCTCACAGTTTCCGGTTGGTATTTCTGTAAACCTGTCCCAATATAGGATTCGAAGTTTATGAATGAGATATTTTCCGCAAGTTCTTGGATCGTTAGCCAATTATCATATATAATAGATGGATTGTTATCCAATGTCAACTTGATTTGCTTTAGAAACGTATAATTATCTTTGATTTCCCTAAATAGCTCTTTAAACAGTATATCCGATTGTTCTTTCTCTAAGATTCTCTGTTGCTCCCTTCTATCATCATCTTGCTTCCTTTCGAACGCCATTGTCTCCTTAAATTGTTGTCTTTCAAAATCGATTGTTTTCTCAAACTGCCATTTCGCTATACGGAATGTTGCTACATATGTGAGTATACCACCCAGAAAAGCACCAAATAGAGCAGATCCCACAGCAAGAATAATAGACGTTATATCATCCATATCATATCACTTATTATTACCGTTGTTACTTCATATATGGGAATAAATTTATAGCTAAATATAATTATAGAAGAGCATGGTTAAAAATTTTTTAATGAGAAATACAAAAATAATTAATAATCTTGCTCGAGATAATACCAATCCCTTAGGTTAGCCAGGTCAGAACTGCTGAAATCAAAAGCAGCGACAAGCGCTCGGTTGATAACCGAGAGGCCCTGCGTTCAAATCGCAGCTGGCCCATCATTTTTCTGGGAATATAGTTAGCCAGCCATACTTTACACATCTAAATAGTATTTTCAATTTTATAAATTGGTATCGACATTTAAATTTTAGACTTTTTTACTCACGCGTGAATAAATGATGATAATGAGTGATAAATGGGATATATGATAATAGTAGTATTTTTATAAATATTTATAAACTTATTAGTTATAATTTAATATATCATAAATGAACTTTTTTGGTAGTATCAAGAAAAATTTGTTACAAGTGATTATGGATGCTACATAATGCTTAAGGTTGGTTGGCTAATATTTTAGATAAAAAATGTTAAAAAAGGTGTTATGGATGAAATGTAATAAATGTGGGGCTGAATTGCCCGATGGGTCACAATTTTGTAATGTTTGCGGAAATAAAATAGATACTAACTTAAAGTGTGTTAAATGTAGTGCTGATATTCCAAAAGATTCTCAGTTTTGTAATATTTGCGGGACAAAAGTCGCCGCTTCTAATGGTCAGAGTAAAGATGTTCCACAAAATGAACCAATAAAACAAGTGCAACAAACACCGGTAACACAAAATGTTGCTAAGCCAAGTATATTCAGTCTTCGAAATATTGCTTTAGCTATAGGCGGTATAATTGCATTATTTATAGTTGTCAGTGTCATAGCAGCATTTATCTCTGGTATGGATTCTGGGATGCAATCTATTTCTAATAATGCTAAAACTGTAACTATAACAGGAGATAACCTTGATATTTCTTATACAGGCTCAACAAGCGGGTACTTCGGGCCAACTTCTCAAGCTATATCAAGTACACCATTAACTCTAAAAGGAGGCCAACAATTAACCAGTTCGTTTACAATAACAAGTAGTGCATTATTATTAAATCATGATATAAACCAAATTTCAGTAACAACACCAGGTTTTACATTAAATTCAGTCACTCCGAATTTGCCAATAACACTTTCACCTGGATCAAGTGTTAGAGTAACCTTAACGATAACGGCACCAAACGAGGATTACTCTGGCCCCATAACATATAATTTAGGCACAACATAATCCGACTTTTTACTCTTTTTACTGTTTGCTATAATTCAAACTATCGTTTTTTATTTTCCATTGCACAATTCATTGAGATTTCATTCGGATATTTAATCCCCAGTCTTGTAATCGATGAATGGTCTTTATAGGATTTCTCTAAACTGTTTATTATCCATCTCTATGTAGGGCAACATTGGTATGATAGACTCAGTTGTAATTGGAATTTTTGATAGCCGATGCCAATTGGAATAAAGTTAAACGGCGTTACTTGCTTTGATATTGCCTTTTTACCATTGAATACTTTAAACCGGCCATATAGGTTATTTCCAGTAATTTTTCTTCTAAAGTTTTGAAGATAAAAAAGTGATAAGGGAAGAGGGATCTTACTCGAGTACCTCTCGTACCTCTTCGAGTTTCTCCCGTATCGGAATCTGCTGCGGGCATTTCTCTTCGCATTCTCCGCACTTCTGACAGCTGGATGCCCGCTGCTTCTCCGACATATGCGTCTTATAGGCCATCTTTGCGTCGTCGGCCTTGCCGAACATGGCAGCGTTGTTGAGCCTCCGGAAGTTGCCCGGTATGTCGACGCCCGAGGGACAGGGCATGCAGTATTTACAGTCGGAACAGTCCACGGCCAACATGGACCGATATTTCTTCTCGACTTTCTCATACAGGCGTTTTTCCTTTTTCGTTAGCGAGTTAGGTATGGCGCTGTCTGCCAGCCTCACGTTCTCCTTGACCTGATCCAGGGTAGACATGCCGCTCAGCACGACATTAGCCTCCGGGCGGTTCCACACATATCGAAGAGCCCACTCCGCCGGTGTCCTCTTTGTATCCGCCTTATCCCAGATCTTCTGCACCGCATCCGGCAAGACGCCGCTGAGCTGGCCGCCCTTGATCGGCTCCATAATGGCCACACCCAGGCCTTTTTTCGCCACGTACTTCAGCCCCCTCAGGCCCGCCTGGTACGCGGTATCCATATAATTAAACTGTATCTGACAAAAGTCCCAGTCGTAGTCATCCACGATGGGCTCGAAGCTCTCGGACTCGCCATGATAGGAGAAGCCGGCGTGCCTGATCCGTCCGTCCTTCAGGGCACAATCCATGAAATCCATGATGCCCGCGTCTTTGAGGTTGCTCCACCGGTTGTAGTCAAGGCTGTGCATCAAATAAAAATCGATGTGGTCGGTCTTTAGCCGCGCGAGCTGTTCCTTGAGAATACGGTCCATCTCTTTCCGGTTCGGGATGATATAAGTCGGAAGCTTTGTGGCGAGGTAGACTTTTTCCCTGAGGCTATTCTCATGCAGGATCTTGCCCACGACTATCTCGCTCATGCCACGGTGGTAGACGTAAGCCGTGTCGACATAGTTGACGCCGTTGTCGATGGCAAATTGTAGCATGGCCTCAGTCGTCTTCTCATCGATGGCCTCGAACTTGCCGCCGAGGATCGGAAGCCGCATGGCGCCGAATCCCAGCGCGGATACATCAACGCCCGTCTTACCGAATTTCCTGAATAGCATGATTCTCGTACATCCTGAAGAATTAACTTTAGCTCATGATTCCTATATAAGCTGTCCTCCGGGTCATCCATATTTTCCTATTTACCTGATCCTTGCTTTCCACTAGTACAAAGCCCTCGCCGATACACCCATTTTAACGGCATCCGCTTCTGTCATCGATACTAGCATTGTTTTCCTTAAGTCCTAATATTTTGGATTTCGCTTTTTATTGACCAATGGCTTATTTACTAATAATAATATAATGTTTATGTTATGATATTGCGCGAGATTCTGGAGCTTGGTATGTTTACGGTGTCCCTGTTCTCGTCGTCAATGCTGAATCGAATATGATACACATGCTTTTTATGCTGTGCCTTGTTTGTGATTCTTAAGAATCCCTCATATTCATTGGGCATTTATGCCCTAAAGGTCGTTCGATACAATGTTTACCTGTCGTGTAATAGTTTTTACATAAAATTGACTTGACGGTTTTCATCGATGTCGAAGAATTATGAATATATAGAACTGCCGGAGTGATAATGACAATATCGACCATGAACATATCTAAGAATACCGCCAAACGACGTAATGTTATCCGGGCTGGGATCCCTAAAAAACTCGCTAGCGGTGGAATAAGGCGGTCGGCGCTTATACGGATGTTTTCGGGTGCAAGTAGTGAAGAGGTGCGTTTTGTTATAACCGAAATGCGTCAACTTGGACAGATCCGTGTTGAGCAGGTGGACGGTTGGGACGTGGTCTTCTTACCGAAAATGGTGGAGAAGGCTCCTGATGAAATAAAAATGGAACTTATTCATCTCAAGATGGAAACGATATTGCCCATGATAGAGCCCTTGAATCATGCTTCTGGCGTATTCGCCCAGGATTCGCCTGAACGGCTCATACTGAGCACGCTTCAGGAAGGAGCGCGCGTGCATGAGAATCTCGTGCGGCTCGTCGCAGGTCAGATAAGCCGTGTTGAGGCGGATAAGCTCTTGAATAAGATGATAAAAAGTGGCGTGATCAGCGAGACTAAGAGCGGACGGCTAAGCCTCGTCCAACGATAGCCCGTTTGCAAGAATGCGTAAGGTCGCCCTTAAAATTGTAAAAAAATTACCAGGCCCGTCTTATAGTAAAGCACAGCATTCTAATTCTTTGATGATGCGATCGACAGCGTCTTCGGCGTCCTTGGGCTTCTTTCCGCCGGTTACGACGATCTTTCCGCTCTTGATTTTAGACATCATTTCGTCTACGTCTTTCTTGACGAGTATAGCTTCTTCGTTTTCATTAATTTCACGTTCAAATGCTTTTAACGCATGCCTGATTACTTCGCTTTTATTATCTGCATATCCTTTTTGAATTACATAATTATTGACCGTTTTATACGATAAGATTACTCCAGGTGGTCCATAATGCCATAAATATGATCTGTAGAATTATGAGTGTCACGCTTAATAGAATATCGATTCGTTTATTCTTTGACACCTTCGCCATTATAATGCATAATGGGAATACTACTACGAGGTAACGTAACATACTATACATGGACCCTTTAGAGCATAAGGGTATACAGATCAATAATATGCCAAATATCCAGGCTCCAAAATCGACCTTCCTATAGAAACGTATCATTATTAAGAGTGCGGCTAGGGTGAAAACAGCGCCTGTAACGACATATGCGCTATATTGGAGAAAACTCGCGACGAGTTCAATTAGCGGAAAGGCTAAATGCCCCCCTCCCCATGCTGCTTCTACATGAATAAAGCCCAATGCATCGCCGGTCAGATGATAGTTGTAGGCAGCCCATAGCCCCAAACCTAAGGGTGGTAGTAGCAACATTAGGATTGAGGGATTAAATAAACGACGAAAGTCTGGCACCCCTCCAGACCAAAAAACATGCTGCCTAAAATACTCATATCCGAGAGGCACAATAATTACCACGCCTGGAAGTCTTGTAATAGCAACAAAGAAACCAAAAGCACCGGCTACTGGCCAGTTTCCCTTTCGAGCATAATACAGGCAAGCTATGGAAAGCGCCACGAACAAGGACTCTGTAAGCACTGCCGAGAAGAGAAAGGCAGTTGGAAACAAGATAAAATATTTGACAGTCCTCCTGGCTGTCGCTTTATCAGTATCAACGTCCAACGAGACATACTTGTGTATATAATAACAAGAGACAAGCAACGCGATATTCGAAATGATCAACCCGGAGATCGCATAATTATGGACAATAAACTCGACTATTTTGATAAGGATTGGATATAAAGGAAAGAAAGCATAATTAGCCATACCCTCTATGTTAAATGGCTTGGCTGAATAGCCATTTTGAGCTATATCAACGTAAAATCGTCCATCCCAAACATTCCAAATATTCGCAAAATCATCCAATGTAACAGGTGTCTTATGCCATAGATAGATATGAGCAATATAACCAATAACAGTCAAAACTATACGTGATATTGCAAATAAAATCGCAATGTAAACCCAATCGTTAATATCCAGATGTCCAACGCGTTGCCCATTCATCGACTGTCAGTAATATAGAGGCAAGTCATTCAATAAAAAGTAATTCATATCATGAAAATAATATGTAAAAAAGTCGATAATTAGATCATATAACAAAGCTAACTGGTATAATAATTATTTTTAGATATATAATTACTCTCTAACAAAAGCATAGGCAAGCGCTCGGCTGATAACCGAGAGGCCCTGCGTTCAAATCGCAGCGGGTCCATCATTTTTATGGGGATATGTTAAAAGGCTAGATTCCGAGATCTTCGCGAAGATGGACCCGGGCCTGTCCTTGAGTAGCATTACATCAAGCATATGATACTATGCAGCAAGCGACATTAAAAGAAGAATGCAAGTGCGATATAAAAATAAAAAATAATAGTTGTTTTAACTAGACCAGGGATGGAAGGTAAACTCAGACGGTGAACCCACATTATAGCTGTCATCCGGCTGGATCTGGTATATGACCGTGTATGGGCCTATTCCTAGATCATCCATGTTTACACCAACAAGCATTAACGCAGTTGACTGGCCATTCTGGAATGTAACCGTAGAAGTGTACATTACAGTGTCTTTTTCCTCGTTTGTCGACGGCGAGTAATAAGTCATATCCACGTAAGCGGTCACAGCACCATCCAAGCTACCGGTACGAACCAACGAAATATTACATTTCATGTAATCGCCATAATAATTCCAATCATGGAGATTGTAAATCATAAAATTTTTAGTTGATGCTAATCCACCGTCACTGTATTGGAATGCAACAGTCGTTTGGGCTGGATTTGGTGTTGCCGATGGTGTTGATGTTGGTGTTGGCGTTATGGCGGGAGATCCGTTACTAATCACATAGTTCGGGTTCACGTTTACCTGGTTCTCAGAGAACGGCGGATATGTGATATAGTATCCAAAGCTCGTCTGATGCACGCCGTTACTACCCGTAATGGTCGGTGTCGCGGTTGGCGTCGGCTTCGTCGTTGCTGCTGGCGTTGCCGTGGCGACAGAGGTCGGCGAAGACGATGGGCTAGCCACTGGTGTTGCCGTGGCAGTCACCGTAACCACAGGCGTTGCGGTCGCATTATTCGCTGGCGCATGATTGCCGTTCGTTAGCGCAAAGGCGCCTACAACAATAACTAATAAAACAACTATTGCTGCTAATATCCATTGAAACGATATTTTCATAAATGCCCTCCTCAAATTATAATGATCACACTCTTGATCAGGTCCGGGACGATCATTTTCAATTATGTAAATGACCGCTCCGCTAAGTTATTCCAAACCGTCTATCATGGCTCGTTTATTTAACGATTGGCAACATGAATGAACACGATGTGAACATAGTAAGCTATATTAATATATTGAATAGATAATCAGACGATGAAAAAGCACCACGTCCACACCACGTTATCATCGAGACACTGGGATTTACTTAATAAACATGCGGAAAAATATCAAACTCAGCAAAAAGTCATAGAACATGCTCTTGAATGTCTGGATCATAGTACAAAGCAGGCTACCCATATATCGCCTGAAGAGGAGCTCTGGGCCCGAATAGGCCAGGAATTGAGTAAAATGGCTTGCCTTGTCCAGAAGGATGCGTTAAAAGAGCTATTTGAAACCACCGACATAGAAAGGCAAAAGAAATATATTGCCAAAGAGACACCCGGTGAATTCATTATAGAATATTACCAGCATAAGCCTTTGAAGGAATGTAGCCTCAAAGAGGTCCTGGATGCGATCGTCTCGGTGGGTATCGTATCCAACTGGTTCGATATGATAAACTATATCGATAACGGCGACTATTATACGCTGAATGCGACACATAGCATGGGTCTTAATGTGTCAAAAGTTTTTGTCATGATGCAGGAAAACGTATTCGCGAGCTATGGAGCAAAAACCGAAAGCCACGTTTCTGAAAGAAGTTTTTTTATCAAGGTATTTAAAAAGTCTAATCCTTGATATATAGGACTATTTTGTGTCCATATTAATGGAATATACAATAGCCCTATCATTAACCTGAAACTTTCCTATGATATTTTTCTCTTGTAGCTCGGCTATATGCCGCTATATCGCCTTATCCGAAATATTCAGATCCTTCGCGAGATCGGGACCGGAAAGCCTCTGCTTCTCAATCAGCGCATGAACGATCTTTTGTAGCAGCTTCCTGTGTATCATTGATTCCAGCACTTTTTCATATACACAAGATAAACACGAATCACCATAAAGCAGTAACAAGCGCTAGGCTGATAACCGAAAGGTCCTGCATTCAAATCGCAGTGAGCCCATCTTTTTTCTGGGGTATAATATATCAAGTGAAAAGTAGAGACTTTTCTTATAAAATTATTATTATTATTATTATTATTATTATTATTATTATTATTATTATTATTATTATTATAAATGTACGTCCCGTTTTTTTGATTCTTTGTTATAAATCCAGCTCTCGGTTTTTGTGTTCCATCGCACACTGTATTGAGCAGAAATAAACAATGGAACTATAATCAGCGACGCCCCCAAAAAGTAGAACAACTCGAAAAAATTAAACCTAAACATACTTCCTAAAACTCAAAGAGTTAAGGTTAAATAGCAATCGAATTATCATCGTTATTTATATGGAGATTAAGTACCCCAATGTGGCAATTTGCGGCCTATCGTGCAGGCTCTGTCCCCGGTACCACCAGGAAGGGGAAAATAAGTGCGGGTGCAAGATACAGGCCCATATAGCAGGCAAAAACTGGTGTCCCATAGTCAATTGCGCGATAAAGAAAAAAGGAGTCGAGTTTTGCTGGGAATGCCCGGACAACGCGACCTGCGACAGGTGGAGCAAGCGCATTGAGATTAGCCGGCGGATGGATTCTTTTAAATGCTATCAAACGCTCGAGAGCGATATTTCCTTCATCCGGGAGCACGGCGTTGAAGCATTCGATAAAGTTCAGAAAGCCAAGGAGATCATACTTAAGGAAATGCTGGCGGAATTCAACGAGGGGCGCTCTAAAAGCTACTATTGCATCGCCGCTACGGTCCTTAAGGTCGGAGAGCTGGAAAATGCCCTGGACGAGGCAAGAAAGGTTTCGGTCGGACAAGATAAAAAGGGCAAGGCCAGGGCGCTCCACACGGCGCTGGACGCGACCGCCGCACGGGAGAACTATCTTTTAAAGCTAAGAAAATAAGTGATGGCTAAATATTATTATCGACCCTCAAAGTAATAAGTTATATATCAACAGATTATATCTTCTTTCGGTGTAACCCGGGCAATGGACGATATAGACTTTTGGCTAACGAAAGAACTTGCATCGAATTCAAGGGCCACTTATCGCGAGCTTGCTGAAAAGCTTCATATTTCGGTAAATTCAGTCCATAAAAGAGTACAGGCGATTGTCAATACAGGAATTATTAAACAATATACCGTTTGCCTTACTCAAAAAGCCATACCTCAAGTATGGGTTTGCATATGTGGTATATCCGAAACATCCTCGGTTAATGAGATGGTGGAGCGGCTGGGAAAAAACCCTTCCACTTTCAGGATACATGTGGCAGGCGGTAATTACATCTATGTAAGGGGAATACTTCATGATATTTCGGAGATGAACAAGTATGTTAACTTTGTTATACGTGAAGGAAAGATAACAAACCCTGTTTATGGCCTGCTCGATATGGCACAATCGAAAACAGCATCGGAAGATCTGCTTACGAATATGGATTATAGGATCCTTGCTTCGCTTCAAGAGAATAGTAGGAAACAGATCGTTGACATAGCAAATGAACTCAATATTTCCGCGAAAACCGCAAGGGTTCGCATGGAACGCATGGAGGAAAACGGATTAATTAGCTATGGCATAAAGTTTGATCCGACCTCGTCAGGATATATATTCGCTGCGATGAGCCTTTTTTTAAAGAACGGTACTGATAATGGAAAAGCTATTTCGTTGATCACAAAAAAGTATGGAAAAAATATAATGTATAACTATACATTTTGCACCATATCGAACCTTATCGTGATCAATGTCTGGACAAAAACGATGGCAGAGCTCAGCATACTTCAGAGTTCTCTGGAGGATGAATGCTTTTTTGAACGGATCGCGCTTAATACGCCGTATGAGGTGTATTATTTCGATACGTGGCTAGACATGCATATTCTGGAAAAAGCCTCGTCAATTTGAGTTCAAAGGTGTATGCTTTAATTCATATACGCTCGCTTATTAACTGGACATATCCGCATTGGACGTAATATATCATTACACATATTACCCATCATTAAAAAAAGTTCGTTTTATGAACCAACGGCATGATAAAATCAACCTTGAATGGTACAATTTGGTATATTTTTTACATATTTACTCGAACATGAGCATATATCCTTATGGCGTAATATTTTTTTAAAGATAAGTTATCAGGTGGATTTAGTGGCACTTACTAACATTAATTTGACTTATGAGATAAGAGACGGTATGGAAAGAATAAAAATATTTCAGGAAAACGTTGGATATACAACGATATTAAAACGACATACCGACGAGGATGATAGCCGTGAGATTATCATTAAAAGGTATGATCAAATCAATCAAAATGAAATAATTAACGATATTGGTTATTACGTTAAACGAGGTTTTGAGTTTGAAACCTTTACATCTACTTGAAGACTCCAGAACACATAAAATTTAACATCGCTAACTTATTTTCAATGATGATCAATAATGACTACGAACCTGGCACCCTGTGTAGATGATTTTATAAATTCGGGATGATTAATATCAGCTATGACCAAACTAAAGGAGTTGTCGCCAGAACAACGTCAAGAGCTACTCCGAGCATTGAAAACCCGTTTTGAGAAAAACATGAACCGCCATAATGGTCTTGAATGGGCGAAAGTACAAGCAAAGCTGGAAGCTAATATGAAAAACTGTGGACACTCAATGAAATGGATCGATGAGGAGCAGAAGCGGAAGGAGTCCAGCGGCGGGAAAGCGGCCGCTACGGCTTCGTAAAGCTTCCCTCAGCTTTTATCTCTGAAAACACACTTTTTATGCTTTTGCTGCTGAACTTCTGCCGGACCGGGCGAAATCTGATCAACGAGGCCTGCAAAGAGCTGAAAGCCATGTATCCCGAGCCCATGGCCCATGCCATCGTCGTCGGCGTCCCGGTGCCGCGGACGCTCCCGTGGCTCGACGCCCAGCTGGACGGCTACGCCATGTGCCTGAACCACTGGCTGCGCTTCCTGCCCGTGCCAGTCATCCTGCTCAACGCCGGATGGTTCCGGGATGGCGAACGGCTGCGGCAAAGCTACGAGATATCTGTGGCCACAGGCTACCACCCTGACTGCGACGACCCGGTCAAATACGTCATGGCCCACGAGCTCGCCCATTTCATCTATGTGCAGATGGGACGCGAAAACAGGAAGAAATGGAATATGCAATTCAAGCCTGGCAAGCCTTCGGGCTATTCGACCACAGCAGAAGAAAGCTTCTGTGAGGCTTTTGCGGGAAGTCTTTACGGCCGGGAGTTTGTAAGCGGTTACGATCCTTTTCATCAATTTTTTACTATTGAGAAATAATAAAGTTTCAGCAAAAAGTATCTTACATTCTCAATGATTTATGAAAAGTTATTTTTTAAGGATATCCAGATGCTCTTTTGTGAACTGGTTGATCATTTTAAGTAACTCCATCATGGCTTTTCCGTATTCTGTGAGTGAGTATTCTACTTTCTGGGGCACTTCGGCGTATATCTTCCGCTGTACTATACCATCATTTTCAAGGCTCCTGAGTTGCCGGGCAAGCACCCGCGGGTTTGCCTCGGGAATACGATGCTCAAGCTCGCTCATCCTTAACGCCCCGTCCTTCAGGTTGGTGAGCAGCTTAATTTTCCACTTACCTCGGATATATTGAATCTGGCAAATCGGGCAAGATTTCGCTATCATGGATACCACGCCTTGTTATATGGTATCTTGTTTATCGTAATCCTACTTATCTATATGTCTTAGGACGTGTTTTCATCGATGACAATTTTGTCCCCTGTTGACAAAAATGTCCGTCGGCGACACTTGTGTCCGTATCCATATTAATACTCACACGGCACATATTTTCTAGAGAGATAATTAAGCGGTAACTATGCCTTAAGCTAATAAAAGGAGTATAGAAATGGAAAAGCAAAGTCCACAGTGTGCAAAATGTACGATTCTTCGATGTGGCGATAAAGAAAAGAACAAGAATGTGCCGGCATCCTGCCCTACTGAAAAGTACCCGGATTTAATTAAGGAAACGAAAGAAAAATATGCGCTACCCGAAAACCAGGCCGTAATTCAGGGCTGGCTTAGTTTGATGAGCAAAATTCTTGATCCAGAAAAATCTAGAGAAAAATTTTCGTGGACAAGAGTTGACGAGATCATGGAGTATGCAAAGATACGAGGAATGACAAGGATTGGTATTGCTACATGTTATTCATTGATGCCTGAATCGAGGTTTTTGTCAGATATTCTTGAAAGTAATGGGTTTGACGTCGTCTCGATATCATGCCTCTGTGGGGAAGTGAATCCACAGGAGATGGGTATGCCAGGGAACATTTTCTGCAACCCGATAATGCAGGCAGAATTACTCAACCGTGAAAAAACAGAGTTGAATATAATGGTAGGACTTTGCGTGGGCCATGACATACTGTTCCTGCGCAATTGTAAAGCTGAGACAACACCGCTCGTGGTCAAGGATCGTGCTCTCGGGCATAATCCCGTAGCCGCTTTATATCTCAGCCGGGGATTTTTTAAGGACAGATTCATCAGAAAATGAGATGAACACGAACCTGGCACCCTACATAGATGATTTTATAAATTCGGGATGATTAATATCAGCTATGACCAAACTAAAGGAGTTGTCGCCCGAACAACGTCAAGAACTACTCAGAGCATTGAAAGCCCGTTTTGAGAAAAACATGAACCGCCATAAAGGTCTTGAATGGGCGAAAGTACAGGCAAAGCTGGAAGCTAATACTGAAAAACTGTGGTCACTCAATGAAATGGAAAGAACCGGCGGCGAACCGGATATTGTTGGTCATGATAAAAAGACGGGCGAATACATTTTTTATGACTGTTCAGCGGAAAGTCCTAAAGGCCGCAGAAATGTTTGTTACGACCGTGAAGGGCAGGATGAGAGGGAAAAGAAAGGGGTGCATCCAGCAGGTAACACTATTGATATGGCCGCCGCCATGGGCATTAAGCTTTTAACGGAAGAACAATATCGTGAGTTGCAGAAACTTGGAAATTTCGATACGAAAACGCAGAGCTGGGTAGAAATGCCTTCTGATATTAGAAAACTCGGCGGCGCCCTCTTTGCTGATCGTCGCTACGGCCATGTCTTCGTGTATCATAACAGTGCGCCCTCGTTCTATGGCGTTAGGGCATTCCGTGGCTCGCTAAAAGTCTAAATTTATACTTTTAATTTTAGCATTTCTTTGATTTTTGCTTTTGTTTTTTTACGAGTTGCGTTTTAATATGTTGCTGGACGGTGAAAAGCCATTCAACCCCGTTTTGCAGGACACGGGTTACCGTAAAAGCAACTGAAATTTTTCGATGCACTAGTATATCCACCTATTATTGTTGATTCGTCAAGCTCATTGGATTCCTTGCCAATAGCACTAAGGCTGTGTTTTTGTGTTGATGTAGTTCAATGATTAATCAGTCGTTGTTCGACCGCTGTGTTAGACATCGCTAATTATTTATACATAGAGTGATACAGTATCTTGTGTTGCAAGAGTACTTGCCACACAGATTATATGGCACTACGAGTGATACCGATGGACGACATCGTCGAACGCTATGAGATTGAGGTCAAGCGAGGCATGATGCAGGTGGCTATCCTGTGCCTCCTCGAGGAGGAGAGCTACGGCTATGACATTATCAAGAGCCTGAAGGAAGATGGCCTGGGCGTCGAGGATGGCACGCTCTACCCGATCCTGGGGCGGCTCGAGGGCGAGAAGCTGCTATCGAGCAAGTGGGAAATGAATGGCCCGCGGCCACGGAAATACTACGTGATCACGGCCTACGGGAAAGAGGTCCGGGCGAAGTTGCTCGCATCACTAAAAAATTTTACCGCAGCGGTCGAGCGAATGGAAGACAAGACAAAAGGAGGGCATTAATGTACGACAGGCTAATCGATGAATACCTGGAAGAAGTGACCAAAAATATGGGCCCCAGGCAGAAAAAAGAAGTGGAGAAAGAGCTGCGAACGCACATCATGGACAGCGCCGACGCCCTGGCCGCGGAAAGAAAGACACCGGTCGACAAAGCGATCATTAGCGAAGTGATCCGTAACATGATGCCGGCTTCGAAGATGGCCGAGCTATATCCCACGCCCGGGACGTTCCGGCAGATGAGGCGCCTGCGCAATGTGATCCTCGTCCTGGGCAGCATTGCGGCCGTATTCCTGCTGGTGGCGGGTATCCTCTGGCTGGCTTTTCCATATACGCTCGACACGTTCCCCTTTGCAGCCACCATGTCCATCGTGGGCGTACTCGCGCTGGTTATCATTGTCTTTGTACTCTTTTGCATGGCGGTAATGTTCTTTTACGAGGCCATGTTTAAGGTACCACCATACGAGGCCCGGCAGAAGCGGCGAGATAAGAGCATTGATTACGCGAGTTCGCCGCCTAGTGTCTTCATCGGGATCTGTGTCACCATTGTCTTGCTAGTCCTGCTGAACCTCTTCTGGTATAAGGTACAATTCCCGGCCAGCTTCGGGTCGACCTCGCACATGGTGCCGTTACTATCTTCGAGTTTCGCAGGGGTCCTGCCCTGGTTCAACCTGCTGGGCTTCCTCAGCATCGCCGTGTGGCTGCTTTTCCTGGCCGTCAGGAAAAAGTGGTTCTCCTCGCTCATGAAAGCGATACTGAACATTGGCAACGCCATAATGAACTTATGGATCCTTTCCATATTCCCGTTCAACCCGGAGCTGTCGGCTGGTATCCAGAGTGGCATCAGGGTGCTGCTCGCCGTGCTGATCATACTGATGCTGGTCGGCGCGGCCTCGAATTTATGGAAGGCGGCGCGGCGGCTCATGTTGAATACGGCTACTATAGATCAAAACGGGAGGGAGTGAATGAGTCTCTATCAAAATGCCCCCCGACTTTTAGGGGCAGTGTTTTTAATCGTTGTTTTTACCAACCTGAGCAGTGGTATCCTGCTCATGTCGGCAGTCGGGTCCGGCAGTATATCCGATATGCTTGTCCAGATTTCAAATAATCTTACCCTGATGCGTCTGGGTATCCTGATGGACATGGTTACCTGTGTCGGAATCGTTGTCCTGGCAGCCCTACTTTACATGGTCTTAAACAAACAGCATAAGATCATCGCGCTTGTCGCCCTGGGATTGTGGCTAGGAGAAGCCATTTTTGTTGCCATAAGCAAGCTGGGGGCTTTTGCCCTGATACTTTTGAGCCTGGATTTCGTTAAAGCGGGGGCTCCGGCAGATTCATTTTATCAAACGCTTGGTGAAATCCTGTATAAGGGGGTTTATGGCCAGGCAGGCACGACACTTATGTGGTTCTACTGCGCGGGCGGAATATTGTGGTATTTCTTGTTTTATAGATCAAGATATATCCCCCGCGTTATCTCCCTCTTTGGCATTCTGGTAGTGTCTGTGGCATTTGTAGGGCTAGTGTTTCAAGTTATGGGTTACAGTGCTCCGACAATATTGGTATCCATCCCGATACTGCCATTTGAAATAACTATTGGATTATGGCTTATGCTCAGAGGAATAAAGGATCAATCACCGGCTATAAATTCTGGCCAGCGGGCGATCGTAAATGAATAGGATACTATCAAAGGCAACGAAGGCTGGTTATAGTTTTTTTAATTTTTTAAAATATATGGGAGTGAATTTATGAATCTAGAAATAAGTAATATGCGTTCGATAAATAGGACTGCAATAATTGTGGGAGTATTATTTATAATTGGGACAGCTGCAGGCATGTTAAGTGTTGTTTTTACAGGGGATATTCTGGGTAGTCCGGATTATCTGATTAAAATTTCTGCAAATGAGAATCAGGTAATCGTAGGAGTACTTTTTGTGCTTATTATGGCTGCTGCATGTGCCAGTATTGCGATCTGGCTGTATCCGATCCTAAGAAAATATGATGAAGCTCTGGCCCTTGGAGCGGTTGGTTTCAGGCTTATGGAAGGAGTGCTCTATATTGTTTCCGTGATCGGCCTGATATTACTATTGTCATTAAGCCAGGAATTTATAAAAGCCGGAACTCCGGACTCATCGTATTTTCAAACCCTGGGCGTATTATTACTAGCTGGATATAATTGGGTGGGCAATGTGCCGCTGTTGCTGACCTGGTGCATTGGTGCCCTGATGTATTATTATATATTTTATCAGACAAAGCTCATTCCTCGATGGTTATCAGGCTGGGGCATCATCGGAATCATATTGTGCATGGTGGCAAGCCTGTTAGTGATGTTCCGCCTGCTAGACCCTTTGTCGACGATCCAGGTCGTTTTTAACCTTCCCATATTGTTGCAAGAAATGGTTTTAGCGGTATGGCTGATCGTTAAAGGATTCAATCCGTCTGCGATCGCTTCATTGTTTGCCAAAACAGAAAATTAAAAATGGTCAGTAACGTAAAATGCCGGACGGAGAGCACATAATATGCAGTACAGAACGATAAAAAAGACGGACGACTGCCTGTCAGCACTGGATTTCGGTTTGATGCGGCTGCCGAAGAATGGCAGAGGCACAGACAGGGAGCAGGCGACAAGACAGATTCGCCGGGAGACCACGAGTCCACGCTCTAGGAAATATTACATGATCACGGAATATGGACGGAAAATCAGGGAGAAGATGCTCGCCTCACTCGGTTCGATGAACGCCGGGCCGGAGACGGCGAAAGCTGGATACGGGGGAAGAAGTAAATGTACGAGAAGTTGATCGACGAATATGTCGGAAAGGTCACCAAAGACATGGGCCAGGAGCAGCGGGCCGAAGTCGGCAGGGAACTGAAGTCGCACATCTATGATAGCGCCGAAGCTATCGCAGCAAAACGAGGGACAGGGATCGATGAAAGTATCGTCAGAGAAGTATTGTCCGGGATGATGCCACCCGCGAAGCTCGCTGCCATGTACCCTTCGAAGGAAACCTTCCTTAAGAAGAGCGGCATCTGGAAAGCTGTACAGTTTCTGGCAAGCATTGCTATTGCCTTCCTGCTGGTAGCCGTGATCATTTCTGTCGTGGCACCTGATGCAGCCGGAATTTCCATTGGCGTGATCCTCTCGGTCGTGTCGGCGCTGGCGCTGGCGATCGTAGTGCTTGTGGCCATATTCTTCGCCATCTACCTGTACGAGTCCAGACTCAAGATGACTTACGAAACACGGCTACACAGGCTCGGAAAAAGCCTCGACTACCCTGCATCGCCCGTCAAGATCGGCATGGTGATCGCCGGGTCGGTATTCGGGCTTGTCGTGGTCGGGCTGCTATGGCCCCGCATACCTTTCCTCGCAGATTTCAGCACGGGCAGGCTGGTGCCGCTGTTATCGCCGGCGTTCGGCACGTTCGTACCGTACTACATCGCGATGTTAGTTGTAACGATTGCAGCCCAAATACTTTACCTCGTGCTCCGGCAGAAGTGGGTGCCGTCGCTCCTGGAAACCGGACTGAGCCTCGCAAGTGCCTTGCTGACCGTCTGGCTTCTTCAGGCGTTCCCGTTCAACCCAGAGCTATCGGTGATGATCCAGACAGGCATCAAGGTATTTCTTGCTCTCGCCATCATTGGCGCGCTGATCGACGCTGCCAAAAAGCTGTGGCAGACCGCCCGGTTCTTCATATACGGAGACTTCAGGGACAGCCAGGCTGAGTGAGGCCTGTGGGAGACGATTGAAATGGAAGACACGAAAATCCTGCTTTCAGCATTATGGATATCTCTCATGTTAGCTTTTCTTTTGGGGGATGTGCTGCGATTATATAGCGGCGACTTCAAGCCGGGAGAAATCGGGGGCAGGCCAATAACTCAGGGACTGTTGCTGGGAATTGCAATATTAATGGTGATCCCGGTTGTAATGGTTATACTGACACTGACATTGAATAATCCCTTCAATCGCTGGGTAAACATACTCGTTGCCTTATTCTTTTTCGGCTTTAACCTCATCGGATTACCCACATACCCTTCGGCATACGATAAGTTCCTGATAGTCGTAGGACTTGTGTTTAATTTACTGACTATCTGGTATGCATGGGAGTGGACATAAATGGAGATTCTTCAACTCAAATAGACGGACGGAAATATGCAGTACAGAACGATGAAAAAGACAGGCGACAGCCTGTCAGCACTGGGTTTCGGTTTGATGCGGCTGCCGAAGAGGGGCAGGAGCATAGACACGGAGCGGGCGACTAAGCAGATCCGCTACGCCATCGACCATGGGGTGAACTACCTGGATACGGCGTTCAGCTACGAGGGAGAGGCGTTCGTCGGCAAGGTGCTCGCCGACGGCTACCGGAAAAAAGTGAATATTGCGACCAAGCTGCCGCTCTTCAAGGTCCTGAAGAGGGAAGACATGGACGAGCTGCTCGATATGTCGCTGCACAACCTGCAGACCGATCACATCGACTACTATCTATTCCACGCCCTATCGCCCGGTTCATGGAAACGGCTGAAAGGCATAGGCGTCATCGATTTCATCGCAAGGGCTAAAGCAGACGGCCGCATCAGGCACATCGGTTTCTCTACCCACAATGGGACGGTGGACTTCAAGGAGATGGTCGACGCTTACGACTGGGACTTCTGCCAGATCATGTACAACATTCTTGACGAGACGAACCAGGCGGGCAAAGAAGGGCTGGAATACGCCGCTGCGAAGGGGCTTGGCGTCGTGATCATGGAGCCGCTGCGCGGCGGCAACCTTGTCAAAGCGCCGCCGAAGGAGGTACAGGCGATCTGGGACGAAGCGGACATCAAGCGGTCCCCGGCCGAATGGGGGCTACGCTGGGTCTGGAACCACCCGGGGGTGACCGTCGTCCTCAGCGGTATGAACGAAGAGAGCCACATCGAGGAGAACATCCGGGCCGCCGGTGAATCGCTGCCTGGCTCGCTGACGGAAAAGGAATTAGCGCTGGTCGACCGCGTCAAAGACGTTTACCGCAAGCAGGTAAAAGTCGGCTGCACCGGGTGCCATTACTGTCTTCCTTGTCCGGCGGGTGTCAACATCCCGTATTGCTTCGAATGCTATAACAACCTGAGCCTGGGCAGTCCCATGTTGGCCAAAATGATGTACATGATCTACGTGGGCGAGGGCATCGACGGGTCCGGCAGGAAAGGGTATGCGTCCCAGTGTAAAAATTGTGGCAAGTGCGTGAAAGTCTGCACCCAGCACATCGACATACCGACGGAGCTCAAGAGCGTCTCTAAGGCGCTGGAGGGCCCGGACATGAAGGTCATCGGCTTCGTTTTCCGGCCGGTCTTCAGCGCATACAATCGGTACGATCGGTGGAGAAACCGCAGAAGGGCCCGGGTATAGCCTGGGCACCCCATGTCATTTGAAAAAGGAATTACGTCAGCCTTTGAAAAAAGACTCGGGAAAGTAAAATAGTTGGAAAAATAGAAGGGAGTGATTTTATGAATCTGGATATGACCAAAAAAAGTTCAATTAAAAATATCGCAAGAACGGCAGGGTTCTTGTATCTGCTGATGATCGTGACCCTTATGGTGTCATCCGTTATTCGTTCTAAACTGATTGTATTAGGAGATGCTGCTGCAACGGCCAGTAATATCATGGCTTCCGAGTGGCTTTTCCGTATCGATTTTATGGACGAGGTCCTATGTGGCGTGTTTTTCCTTTTAGCGGCCTGGGCTTTATACGTATTATTAAAACCGGTTAATAAAAACCTTGCATTGCTGTTCGTGCTATTAAACCTGGGCGGCGTCGCAATACAGTGTTTTAATATGCTTAATCTCTTTGCGGTCGTGTTGCTTATGAGTGGTGCCGATTACTTAAAAGTATTCCAGGTAGATCAACTGCAAGCGCTGGCTATGTTATTTCTCAATTTATACACGAATGGGTTTATGATCGCCCAGATATTCTATGGCACCTGGTTACTTCCCCTTGGTTATTTAATTTACAAGTCGGGCTTCCTTCCCAGAATTTTAGGCATATTGTTGATCCTTGATTTTATTGGCGTCCTGATATGGTTTTTCCAGTTTTTCCTTTTCCCTGGATATGGCGTAATAACTTACCCGGGTCTCGCCGCTAGTTTCATTGCGGAAGTTTCACTTACTTTGTGGTTATTGATTAAAGGTGTCGACGTCGAAAAGTGGAAAAAGCGTGTTCTTGAATCTGCCTAAAAATAAACTACAACCCAGAAACACCAATTGACTTTTTTTTTAAAAATTTAGTGACCAAATGATAAAATCTTTCAGCCTAACTATATCTCCTAGAAAATGATGGGGGGATATAAGTAAGCTGAAAGATTTTGCCGTTGGTTACGCCCATATGAAAATAAGATTTAATTAAAGTATTTGATTTTGTTAGTTATAAAAAACGGTCAGTAATTTTATTATAAGTTATCGTTACATTGTTCGCAATGAGCATTGTGCTCTTCCTTTAACTTCCTTGTATTTTTGAATATGCCTAAACCGAGCTTATCAGCGATACCTATTGAAAGAAAGCTAAGCGACCCTAACAAACAGAGGGGGCAAGGACAGATAGTAATGCCGAAGATACTCCAGGCTATGCCAACCGTAAGAGGCTTATTGCCTTTATGAATAAGATCATCTAACTTGACTTCCGGAATAGACATCAGAGAAAAACAATCCCATTAAACAACATAACCTTTTCTCTCAAAAAATATTCAGGTATTGTTCATTCATTGAATTCGGGTATATGCCCGCAACTATATGACAGGATATCAAAAAGTATAATTTGGTGTATACCCAAATTTTTATATGCTTAGATGTTAATCTATTATTGTATAACTTTAAAGTTGATTTGGAGGCTTGTATGGCACATATACATCTTGAAGATGGTGCATTTTCGATCCAATGGATCGTCATATGGTACGTTGTTGCTATTATTATAATAGGACTTTGCGTGTATTGGCTCAGGTATGTTAAAAAGATTGATAATAAGACAATAACGATAGCAGCTATGTGTACGGCTGCCTCATTTGCTATATTTCAGGTAAATGTGCCGTTGTTCGGCGGAGTGCATCTCAATCTAACACCGCTAATCGGCATATTGGTCGGCCCTGCCGTTGGCGGAATCATCGTTCTTATCGTAAATATTCTATCCGCTTCAATCGGCCACGGAGGCTGGGGCATGATTGGTGCGAACCTTTTAGTAAACATGACCGAGGTCACTATAGCTTACGGCATATATCGGGCATTGGGAAAGATGAACATCGGCACGTTCGCAAGAGCTGGAATTGCTACGATAACTGGGCTATTTTTCGGCAACGTTACGATGATACTCGTCATCCTAATCTCGGGCATTCAAGGTGTCGATACTACCGTTACGACCATGCTTTACGGGTTATCCTTGCTCGCAGCAGTGAATATGGGCGTAGCGATCATTGAAGCGTTCATCACCGGCTATGTCATATCCTACATAAAAAAGGTCAGGCCGGACATACTCCAGGAGGCGATCCCCGTTGCAACCTCAAAGCAGTAAAAAGAAAGGGTGGATAATATTTGGAGCAATCGTGCTCATATTCCTGATAATATGTCTCGCAGCATATCTAATAACAGGAAATAGAGGCATAGAGGAACGCTTCTCACAGGCCGTAGGATTGCCAAGCGAACCAGACTCAGGCGGCGATAATGGGTTTTTTGGCTTCCATATAGAGGGCAATATACTCTCATATATTATCATATTAGCCTTGATACTGGTGGCTTGTGTTGTAATTTATCTAAAATTCAAGATATGAACAACGCACCCCCATTTTTTATTAATAATACAAATGGGGGTTAAGTAATAATGAGAAAAAATGAAAATTTGGATACCATCCAAATTGCTAAGACTTAATAAAAATATATTACTGACCAAGCAGCTATCTCTAGTTTATCTTGGTTAATATTCATTTTTTACAGGTACATTCACAGATACATTCAGCAGGCGGTTTTCCGCATGATCCACAAACATTACCTTTCATTTCAAATCCACAAGACGAGCAATGTTGATGCTCACGTTCTCCAGAGTGTGTAGGCATATAGTAATCCTCATCATAAAAATATAATTATGCAATTATTTATAGTTCTTTGCAAATAACAGCAATAATAGCGATTAAATATCAATAAAAAGCCATAAATCCAATTTTTGGAAAATAGAAAAATCTAATAGAATCATAGACTCATCCTTGCGTAAAAAGTCTTATATTTAGCGAAGATCTCAGGCCATTAGTATAATAACGGTAAAATCATTCTGCCCGAGCATATCCCCCATCGTTTTTCTAGGGTATATGGTATCTTTCAAATCCGGACTTTTACCTATATTAATCAGTGATTAAAAATGTGGTTGGCGTTTTATCCCTAATCGTTTATTAGCGGCATCTTTTTCTCGTGCGCATGTTCTGCCAATAAATTGATCGGTTTCCGACTGATTCACCGCTATCCTAGTATATACATTGCATATGGCAGTCGTCTTATTACATAGTGGCTGATGGCGAATGCCAGCAGGACGCCTATGGTTCCAACAATGGCGAACTTGATGAGTGGATCTATTGCTACTCCAATCAGCAAATATTGCAGGAAGACGATTATTGGAATGTGTATTAGATACACTGTGAATGAATTATTCGCCAGCGCCTTCGCTAAGGGGCCCTGCGAGTTGAACCGGTTCTTAAAGAGCGCGAGCAAAGCGATACACATGCTCACGCACATGAATGCTTCCCAGATCGTCCCTAGAAGGGACGCCAGCGTTAAGCCCCCGGAGAATTCCGCGGAGTTAGTCAGTCCGCCGACGAAAATTAACATTATTCCCGTTAGAATTGCGACCCTTGACCATAGCTTTGCCGTGGCTTTAGGAATTGCGTCTATCCAGCCTTCCCTGTACGCTATAAGACCAGCAGCAAAAAGCATAGCATACTGGGTTAGATGGAATGGCTCAAACAGACCAAGGGGTACCCAATTGTTTTCAGGCGACCAGATACCTACGACGAAAGATATGAGCGCCATAGCCATGATGAAGGCCAGGATAGCCACATTACCAGGGAAAGCTCGCTTTGCCTTTAACGAGGGCTTTTTAACCAGCCAATAGGCTACGTAGATCGCCGAGAATATCAGCAGCATCGCCAGGAACCACAGGTGTCCCAGGGTGATACTCGGCTCGCCATTCAGTAGATAGCCCATCACTGGGAAGACACCTATGCTGAATATCAGTATTGGCACGCCTAGCTTTACCAATCGGTCCTTCATGAACTTAGCGGCGCCTTTTCTCTCTAATGATGCCGGCACGAAGTAGGCCGAGATCATGAAGAAAAGACCCATAAAGAAGGACGCATTCACGGCCATGAAGATGCCGAGGATGACGAAGTCTATGATACCGCCGGGTTCGGAGGCTATCCACCAGCCGCCACCCGGGCCATAGGGCTGTGCCGCATGATGGAACACCACAAGTATAGCAATAAGCACTTTGAGGTTATCCAAAAAATAGATCCTGGACGTCGGGGCCGTCTTCAACACGGCCTTGACCTCCGCACCTAATTTATCAACCTCCGCTACCGCCGGCACACCCATAGCAATCACACGCAAAAAAGGTTTTATGTTATAAAACTTTTCTCCGCCAAGGCTTTGCATTTAACGGCACTTCGGCACCTAACATCTATGACTAGCACCTTGAGTCCTTTTAGAATTTATGTAAGAGTAAGTTCAATAAAGTATCAGACAATAAGAAACTGATATAATACCTAAGATAATTGGGAAACCTGGGAAATCATTATTTCATTATCAAACATATATCGATCTATGCCAGTTATACACGTCGAATTATACGAAGGGCGGACCAGGGATGCGAAACAGAAGATCGTCGAGGGTATCACCGATGTCTTCGTGAAGGAAGGGGTAGCAAAGGAGGCTGTTACTGTGATTCTCGTCGAGATCAAAAAGGAGAATTATGGGCACAATGGTAAGCTATTATCATGAGCATGACGAAGCAAGTATAAGACTTCGATTTCTCCCACCACTTTTACGAACTCCGCTATAGACTATCCTTATATCCCTGAAAAATTGATACAATTAAAAGAATAGGAAAAGTTATGAGTATACATCAGGTAAGGCTTTAATTCTGGTTTATTTTATGGTTGCTATTATTGTGTAGTCTTACGTCCGTATGGGCGCGTTGTACTGTATCTGTGTTAAAGTTAATCGGTTAGATAAGCATCGAAGTGCAAGTCCTGATAAAAATAGATAAAAAGATGGAGCGATCAACCCCATCCCATTAATTCTACATCGAATATTGTTCCGGAAGTGGTCACTGCTACCACCTTTATGGGAACCGGTACACCCGGGTCCATATAGATGGTGAGGTTATCGGCACCAGTATACATGTATTTTGTCGTGGTATACGTTCCCAATGGCGCAGTGACTGTTTCTGTGCCCCCATATGTCACCGTATGCGGTCCGGAATAAGAGCTGTTGGTGAGATCGAGGAGGGATTGAATTGCGTGAAGCTTGGGAGTAATAGCACCCTGGTAGATCGCATTGCCGTTATTCATCACCGTCAAATTTCCCCCCAGTATCTGTTCGTGATCTGTATGGTTCATAAATTCAATAGTTTTGCCCGTATCGCCATTACTGGGATAAGTCCCGGTTCCTGCCACCTCGTCAGCATTCTGGCCATTGTAGTTCACGTTGAAGTCCCATCGTTCTGTCATGGTCGAGCCTGCCGTAGTAAAGCCACTCCCCAAGTCCACGACCGTGCCGGATGGGGTGATCTTGTACTCGTACCAGTGGACTTGTGACAGGTCGATCATACTGGTTTTATTTAACGTGGACCCGATGGCCGGTACCGGTGTCGGGGTCGGCCCGGACAACGTCGGACTAGGCGTCGGAGATGTGCCACTATTGCTCGAAGTCGTACAGCCGGCTATCGTTACAGCTGCTAAAATAGCTAATACAAATATAATGCTCCCTAAACTAAATTTCATAACATATCTCCATGATGCTCGAACAGATGCTTGCATGAACGCCTGTTACCTATCGAGCCAAAATCCCAATATTAAAAACGGTTACGATTATTTAAACTCTCTTATTAATAAAATAACCCTTAAACCTCAACGTTATATTATGCAATAGATAATTAAAAGATATTATTTATTCATGCATGCATAAAAAAGACGATCTTAAATTTGATTATTATCCACATATTGTATCAAAATAATAAAGTAACTTTTCTGCAATCGATTAGTATTATTTGCATATTCATAAAATTTATAAATCATTGATAGTATATGGACTTGTTAACATGTTTGTTAAGGAGGGCATTTTATGAAAAATATTATCAAATCGATCATAGCAGTTTGTCTGCTCTTATCGGTCGTAGCCGTACTTGGTTGTACCAGTGCAACTGACCCGATAGTTGGTAAATGGGGAAATGACGCTTATGTGACTTCGGGATTATCAGTCTCGACAAATAGCATATCCATAACGTTCAATGATAATGGGACCTATGACGGAACGATCGAAGGTATGGGAGGATCGCTCTATACCTGGAAGAATGACGGAGCGGGCAAGTATGAAATGAGCGCTACTTCACTCGGTGCTATCAACAACGTAACATTAAGTGGAAATGTGTTGACCTTATCACTGAACAATAAGCCTGCGCGGACATTCCACAAGATATAAAGAAAATTTCGTCTATTTTTTATATTATTATATAACACAGGGTCTGTTCTATTCACTTTTGTTTTTACATCCAGCTTAATGTTCAGCCCGGGAATCCGGGGATTTTACTAACTATCCATATAATATCTATACGTGGCGTCGTTTTTCTTATCTGGTATGCTGTATATTGTGTAAAATCGGCGTATTTAGCCATGCTTTAAAGGTAGAGTGACCATTAAGGAATATATTTATAGAATGGTGTATAAAATTATAAAATTAACATCATTATAAACAGGGCATTATGAAATGGGGAGAATTCTTTTCCGAAGCGTTCAATAAACCAGGTTCCCGTACCATTCGGTTAGCGTTATCTCTACTATTCATCATGCTGGCCAGTATTGTTGTCATGACCATTTTCCAGGTAGCAAAGTACTTTTTTGACCCGGATATGACCGTATGGGAATCGCACATTTACACCATACTCTTTACCGGCATAGTCACCCCTTTGATCGCCTTGTTCGTTTTATTGAAGTTCGAGAGATTGTATAGAAAAATAGCACAGGAAAATGAGGAACACAAGCTAGCCGACGAAAAAATTTCCCGGCTGGCCTCCATAGTCACGTCCAGCGATAACGCGATCATAGGCAAAACACTGGACGGCATCATCACCAATTGGAACAAGGCTGCAGAACGGTTATATGGCTATTCGGAAGCGGAAGTTTTGGGCAAGTCCATTGGGATCATTATGCCCCCTGACCACATGGAAGAGCTAGAAACGTTTTCTGGACAATATACGACGTGGCGAGCGCGTCGAGCATCATGAAACGGTACGATTAACCAAAGACGGTAAAAAGATCGACGTATCTATCAAGATTTCACCGATATTTGATGCGGCTGGAAACGTTATCGGCGCTTCGACCATCGCCCAGGACATTACCGAGAGCAAGCGAGTTGAAAAAGAGCTAAAAAAGAGCCGGTGGATCCTTGCTAAGTCTCAGCAGATCGCCCATGTTGGTAATTGGGCGTTGAATCTGCAAACGAACATACTTAACCTGTCGGATGAAGGCTACAGGATATTCGGTTATCCCCGTGAGGTTCAACCATCGCTAGAATTGTTAGTTTCCAGGATACACCCGCAGGATAGGAAAATACTGGAAGATGCTATTGATAAAGCAAAAAAAGAGAATAAGTTGTATGATATTGATTATCGCATCATTATGCCTGACGGCACCACTCGATATATCAATAGCGTAGCTGACAGGATAAAAAAGGACTCTAACGGCGATCCCGAGTGGATGTATGGAATTCAGCAAAATATCACCAAGCGTAAACAGATAGAAAAAGAATTGGATGAAGCCAGATCTCAGTCTGAGCTGTATCTCGATTTGATGGGCCACGACATTAATAATTCGAACCAGATCGCCCTCGGATATCTTGAGATGGCAGACGATCTGCTAAAATCCGGTGACAAGCTTTGTATGGATAATGCCGAGTTAATCGAGAAACCTATGGCCTCGTTACGAAGTAGCTCGAAGCTTATCGAGAATGTCCGGAAGCTCCAAAGAGTAAGGGCGAAGCAAAAAACAGTCGAGGTATGTCTCAGGGATACAGTCGAGGCAGCCTATAGACAATATTTGGGTACGCCGAGCGTACATTTCGTATATAAGATACCTCAAGAATGTAAAGTAAAAGTACAGGCGGATGAACTGCTCGTAGACGCATTCACTAACATCATCGGTAATGCCATCAAACACAACAACGAAAACGGAAACCTCGAGATCACGATCAGATCGGAGTCTGTCTGTGAAAACGATAAGAGGTATTGTAAGGTCATGATCGAGGATAATGGGCATGGGATCCCCGATGTCAGGAAAGAGCGGCTCTTTAATCGCTTTTCCAGGGATAATCCAAAAGTAAAGGGCTCTGGCCTTGGACTTTATCTCGTTAAGTCCCTCATAGAAAGTTACGATGGAAAAGTATGGGTAGAAGATCGTATAAAGGGCGACCATACAAAAGGCAGCCGATTCGTAATAATGTTACCATCTCTTAACATAGAACAAAAATGCCCCGGTGATATTACCTTAAAGGACTGATAATTAGGCGATTAGCTCATCTGAAACAGTCGATTTTCACTCCTGATAATTAGATCCTCTTGAATAGTTTAGGCTAAAATTATAAATCAGAAATGGAAATTAAAAAACAGGAAAAATCGCTGTATGTATGTGAATAAACCTGGAATTATCATATCTATTTATATCTATTGAGCTTATTATTAATGATTTATGAAGCGTTCTTTGGAAAATTCAATCGATTTATCTAAAAATATCGCTAACAACCTGCCAGACCTGGAATTGAGCTTCGAGCAAATTCGGAAAGATGAGAAGCTTTATAATAAGGCTAAGGAGATGGAGCGGCATTTAATTGAAGCACATGATCTTCTATGGGATCTAAAGTTTTCATTGATAGGGATACCAGGTAAGACTGTTCAGCAAACAACGGAGAAAAAGCGGAGAGGAAGACCGCCGAAGAAAAAATAATGAAATCAGTCAATAAACACGATTTGAAATGAATTGTCAAAATTCAACTTTTTTATCGCATAATTCGATCTTCTTAACTTCTATAATTTTTATCATATTTCTCGGACACTGGAATACCCATGAAGTCAATGTACATCCAGCTATGCTTCCGACTATGAGGGAAGATACGTAAAGAGAAATATCAACAGCAATCTTATGATACCATAATTATCTAGAAAATATTATACCATTAAAGTTGTGTTGGGAAGTGACCCTATATTTCTGTAAATCTGTAACTCCTAATGAATTTTATTGTAAGACCAGTATGGTGAATTTTTCTATTAAATAATATCAGCGCCCATGGAATTTATCATTTATAGCATCAGGACTCCTTTAAAAGTATAATATCGAAAGAGAATTTAGCATAATTTTTCCAGTGAAGTTAATTGTCCGTACTGATACTGCCCCAGCTCGCTATAAAGTTTTATTTTTGAATTGACAACATATCTTCAATTTGTATTTCCATGTATTTATAAGAATCATAAACGCCTTGATTGTAAAATTCGGGCGCTATTTTTTCTATAATGAAGTCTAGTAATAGACCGGAAGCCAGGTCGCCTATCTCTTCTTCTCTTTCTTTGGAAAAATAGTTCTTTATTGCAGCGATCATATCGTTCCTTTTCTCTTTGGTCACTATAATATTATTCGTATTCTTCATACAATACCTCCTTTGAAAAAATCACATTATCAATATTCCACTCTGTTTTGTCTTTACTTGTATAGCTTTTAAGCTTTTTTATCGACGATGATTCATCGATTAGTATAGTGAGCAGCTTAAACAAATTCTTAATTGTGCTCCCCACATAGGAATCGATTATATAGTAATATATTTCTTGAGCCAGCTTAACTCTCCTGCTGCAAATTCACAATTCATAAAAATTTGCACTAGATGAAATTTGATAGGTACCCAAAGATGCGGTTAAACATCGATGTCATTTTATCATCGAATCGAGGAAAAGCCTTTTTGCATTGCAACGCAATATATGGCTTAGTGATAACAATGGCGGAAGCAACTGTCGAAGAATTAGCCGGCTTCATAACCGGCAACGTGAAACGAAAGCAGATCCTCGACGTGCTCGATAAAAACGAAAGCGCGACCTATGAAACTATTAGAAAGCTCACGAGGATGCCGAAACTCATATTAGATAAAGCGCTTAAGGATATGTCGGAAAAGGGTGCCGTAACAAAGCTAAACGAGAAATATACCCTGACGGAAATTGGAAAGAAAGTAGCTAGCAGCTTACCAAGGCAATCGAACAAGGCTGGCAGCTCAAGGTATGAGGCTAACATACATCGCGAGATATGAAAAATTTATGAAAAATTTTTATACCTCAGGGGTATGGTAATGTATTTTGATCATAAGCTGTGCGATCGCAAACAAATAGTTTTATAATTGCATAGCACTTATCAAATAGCACTCGATTAGTAGCGATGAGGTGTTTATTGATGCATGATGGAGCAAAGACTTTATTGATGGGCGAAGCTGTCGGCTTGATTTTTATTGTGGTGGGGCTCATTTTCGCGAACATAGGCAACGCCGTTTATGTGGGCTGGCTGCTCGTATTGTTCGGTATCGCATCACTTGTGGCGGCGCCAATGGTTCTTGGCTGTTTCTGGCTATTAACGTCGAAGCAGGCATGAGTTCATAAAAAGTATAACGGTCGATGGGTCCGGCGTCACGAATACCGGACCGCACATGTTTTTTCGTAAGTCCAGTTTCAATTCTTGAGCGGCAATGCTCAAGTACAGAAATTTTGGACTTTTACATATAGCTTGTAGATCAGCTTTAAAAGATTTTGGTTCTTGTGCGTTTTTTGGATGGTAGTTCTGTTAACTATTTTGAAGAATGGTGTTCGCATTTTTTGATCATAGTTGTTTTGTTCGGTCGTCGTGCAATCGGTCTGGTTGGAAGCACTAAAACACAAAAATACATAGAAACACGAAATTTTTTCAGTTTCACTAATACGCTAAGACCACTAGCTCTAAATCACTATGCGCAGGCTCACAGTCAACGCGCTAACAGCACTAAACCGCTGGTTTAAGTCTCTAATAGCACTAGGGCACAGTTTCTAAAACTGAAAACAAAATCACTAAGAAACGAACATCACAAAATTCGAAGCTCAAAAATGTATTGCTTATTCGCCATCCTCTTTTGAGTTTCAGATTGGAGAGGTCGTGCTCTTTGAGAGTTCTTTTACAGTTTTAAAAACCGTGCCTTCGTGCCAATGGAGCATTAAAACCGCGCATTCGTGCGGTTAGAGCATTGACTGTGAGCCTGCGCATAGTGATTTAGAGCTAGTGGTCTTAGCGTTTTAGTGAAAAATCTAAAAACGTTTTGTGTTTCCGTGAAGTTTAGTGATTTTGTGATTCCAACCAGACAGATCACACGGCGACGATAACATGCACTACATAACAACGAACAGAGAAATAAAAAAATGAAAATTAATCATCCAAAAAACGCAGAAGAGTCAAAATTTTTAGATCTTCAATTGATACTAGTGATAAGTGGCTAATCGGTTAAGCTTTAACCAGTCCTGGAGTTGAAGTTGCTTATGGCTCTACTGATCGAAATTCAATATTGTGTTCCAGGTTGTTTTTCGTATTTTAATATAATAAGCTATTTATCTTGCCTAATTAGAAGTTGAACTATAGTAGGGGGATATAGTAATGAAAATGTCAGGAAAATTACTGGCAGCTGCTTTATGTTTCGCAGCGGTATTGTTTATTTTAACACCGGCGTCCGCACAATACGGCTATGGCTCTCCGGTAAGTGGCAATTTTGATCCGATCGCATTCTTCAGGCCGATCGCAAACAATGGCGGCCCGGGATTTCCAAGTTTTGGGTTCGACCCTTTTAATCCCTTCATCTACGGAAGTGTCTGGAATCCTCTAAGTTTTCTGGGTCCCAGGAACCCTGGCACTGTAAGTGGTCCGGCTAATCCGAGCACGGAAAGCAAAGGTACCGAAAAAAATTCGTCCCTTCTGCTTTTTAAATGATCTGTTATTATCATATAAACTATATTAGAAACATAGCCAATATATTATATTTATAATATTATTAAGTAATAGAAGGTAGTTTGTTAATGTGTTTGTATGTCGACGATAAAACTGAATATGAATTCGGGAAAATTATTATACATCAGCATCGGCTTCATAGCGGGAAGCATAATAATTGCACCGATATGTATCCGATTCGGTTTCAGATCTGATATGGTCCAGATGTTATCCTCGCTTAGCCTGTTGATAGGCATGATATTATCCTTTATGACCATAATATCCAAGAAGTAGCTTGTGAAAAGATTTATACATCATCCTTGATTTAAATTTTTCATTGAGCTTAATCCGCATGCCCTTTTTCTATGAGTTCTCGTATTAAAGAAAGCTTGTGACATGATCGATAAACCCGGTCATCATGATAAATGGAGCTTTTACGTATTTATTCCATTTGAATTGCCCACCGAAATACCAATTATTCAAATCGGGATTTATTGGAGATGTTAGATCAAGCGACCAGTAGCGAAGTGTTAAATGAGCGCCCTGCAGGTGTGCGATAACGTCGATGCGGCGCGAGGAGCTCGGAGGCTACGGTTGAAATTGCCGAAGTTCATGATTTAACGCAGTATAATATTTAAATAAAATAACCAATCAAAAATCGTGGTGTAGAGACATGGTAATGATTGGATGGCAGGGAGGCCCTGAACAATATGATCCGCTCGAGCTGCTCAAACAGGCGATCGCAGCGGAAAAGGCAGGTTTTGAGACTATACTCGTAGACGATCATTTTCATCCGTGGGACCCGTCGGGCCAGTCGTGCAATACCTGGTCGTGGATGGGTGCGGCAGCAGCGCGCTTGAACGGCATAGAGATCGGCACAGGGGTCACCTGCCCGATATTACGGTATAATCCTGTGATCGTAGCCCAGTCAGCGGCGACCATCGACCGGATGAACCCGGGCCCCGTATACCTGGGAGTGGGCACCGGAGAAGCGCTGAACGAATACCCGACCACCGGGCTATGGCCGGATTTTAGCGTGAGGCAGGACATGTTGCGCGAGTCTATAGATCTCATTCGTGCAATGTGGACCGGCGACGAGATCACCTTTGACGGAAATTATTTCACCACCAGGAAGGCGAAGCTGTACACACCGCCCCGGAGAAGTATACCGATCTACATCTCATCGCTCGTTCCGGAGAGCGCATACTTTGCGGGTTTGTACGGCGACGGATTGATCACCGCGGGAAATCCGGTACAGATGCGCCAGATCATTGCCAACTTCGACGATGGTGCCAGGGAGGCGGGAAAAGACCCTGCTGATATGCCTAAGATGGCCCTGTATAACGTCGCATATACCGATGACGTTGACGCCGCAGTGACAATTCATCACAAGTACTGGGCCAGCACAGCGGTCCACGCGATGTACCTACAGAATATCTATTCACCTAAAATGGCAGCCATGAACGGCGCTGTGGTCGGGAATGATACGATCCGGAACAGCATGTGCATTTCCACGGATCCCGAGGAGCATATAAAGTTCGCGGAGCAATATATCGATATCGGCTTCAACCGGCTGTATATCCATACGGCAGGGCCTGACCAGTACGCGTTCATCGAGGGCTACGGGCAGCACGTGCTCCCGCTCATGAAAGAAAGGAAACCATCCGAGGCACCTGCCCGGGGCGTCGCTTAACTAAAAGATATAATCAAACAGTGTCGGGAACGCTTTAGAGTATCCTATAGATCATCAAACGGGGGAATTCGTCATGATGGAATCTGCAAAGAGGAGAGGTTTACGTGAGGCATGGGATATTTATAAGCGGCATACCCGGTCGATCGATATTTCAGACGAGCTTGTCATACGAGAAAATGACCTGACATTCGTGACCTTGCCGAATGCCGAGATACCCACCCAGAATAATTACGGGTATGGCTTATACTACAATGATTGCAGGTTCCTGAGCGGATATCTGTTAACGATCATGGGCGTGACTTTGACCCAGATCCTTTCAAGCGACGAAAGGGGATATGGGTCAACGGTCATCATGACCAACCCGGAATTTAAGGACTGCCATGGCAATGCGATCGGCTCTGAAACGATCATCATCACAAGGGATACGGTAATACCGGACTATATCGTGGAAACCATTACGGTAGAGAATTTTAACCAGTTCGATGTTACCCTGGACCTGTCGCTAGAGTTCGATTCGGATTTTAATGATATCTTTACCATCAGAGGCATCATTGAGCCTGCTGATGGGGAGTTACTGCCTATAAAATATGGCGATGGTAAGCTTATTTTATCATATAAGGGCCAGGACGGGCATTTGCGTAAAACGACGATAGAATTTGATCCGTCCCCGACAAAGGTGGAAGGAGGATCATGTAACTTCGCGCTGGATATCAGATCATACGGTTCCCGGGTGATCAAGGTGAATATCTTCGTCGAGGACCAAACACCCGGCGAACATCCCGAAAGGGTAAGCATCGATGCCCAGAAGAAGATAAACATGATCAAGCGGGCCTATGCAATGGTAAAGGAATGCTGTAACAATATACCGACCAATAATAACATTTTTAACAGCATAATGGAGCGTTCGCTGGCAGACCTGAACATGATGCGCATGAAACTGGACGGCTACATGTATCACTCCGCAGGGGTGCCATGGTATGATGCGTTATTTGGGAGAGATAGCCTGATCTCGGCGCTCCAGCTTTTACCGTTTGATGCTGAGCCTGCACGGAGCACGCTGCTCCTACTTTCGAAATATCAGGGCAGCAAGGTTGATGACTGGAGGGACGAGCAGCCCGGTAAGATACTTCACGAGCTAAGGGTAGGCGAGCTGGCGAACTTGAGCTTGATCCCCCAAACGCCTTATTATGGCAGCGTCGATGCCACACCATTATACCTGATACTGTTAGCGGAGTATATCGACTGGACCGGCGACATACGCTTATTCCAGGACCTGATAAAAAACGTTGACGCTGCCATCGAATGGATAGACCGGTACAGCGACCTCGATGGCTCGGGATTCACCTCTTATGCAAGTCACTCGCCCAAAGGCATATTTAACCAGGGCTGGAAAGACTCCTGGGACTCCGTAAGCCACTCGGACGGCAGCATTGCCGCCCATCCTATCGCGACGGCTGAAGTCCAGGGTTATGTGTACATGGCGAAAAGGCGTATCGCCGGCCTGTACGAGCACATCGGAAGGCAGGATGATGCGAACCGGTTACGGCGCGACGCAGTGAGCCTCAAGGAAAAGTTCAATGATCGTTTCTGGCTAAATGATAAAAAATATTTTGCGGAAGCGCTGGACAAGTCCGGCACGTGCGACGTGATCTCATCGAACCCCGGGCAGGCACTCTGGAGTGGGATCGTCGAGCCGGAAAAAGCAAAATTCCTCGTGGATAGGATGTTCCAGGAGGACATGTTCACCGGCTGGGGCATCCGGACACTATCTTCGAAGGAGCGGCGATATAATCCGCTAGGGTACCACAACGGTACCGTCTGGCCGCACGATAATTCGATCATAGCGATGGGTTTAAGAAAATATGGGTTTTTTAATGAGCTATCGGCGTTATTCACTTGCATGTACGATGCGGCAAGATTATTTAGCGAGTACAGGCTTCCGGAGTGTTTTGGCGGGTTTTCGCGCACAACATATAGTGTGCCTGTGAACTATCCGGTCGCATGCAGCCCTCAGGCATGGTCGTCGGGAGCCATACCCCTGATGTTGATGGCGTCACTTGGTATCACCCCGGATGCTATGAATGGCCGGCTAATGCTCACCAGGCCACATTTACCACCCTGGCTGGATAGAGTACAGTTCACGAACATTAAGATAGGTAATGCTTTGACGAACCTGGAATTCCGGCGCATCGAAGAGGATACGCTCGTTAATGTGACCGGCAAACATGGGGCCCTGAATGTACAAATAGAGTATTAAGATCGTCTTTCCTGCAAACAGATCGGCTTGCCGATGTGGATATGCGTCCCCATCCCGGTTACGAAGATTCTGTGCCTTTTAGGGGTAGGCAATCCGATATGGATTCACGATTTTGTCAACACTTCATCCATGACCATATTCAGTGCGGTACTTGCCTCCTTTAGAGAAGAATAATGATTGTCGGCTTGGCGGCTTTCCCTTTTTAGAGATATGAATAAAGCTGGGCCCCTAAGATCAGAATCCATGAGATCAAGAATAATATCGGCATAAAATATCGTTCATATTTTAGTATGTCAACGATAAGGCCGGGATACTTAGAATGCTTTTTTTCCAGATGGGCCTTTCTTGAAGTATGAATATTCAGCCCTTCGCCGTATTGTTCGCTGATGAAACCACTATCGGCCTCTATCCGGTATATCTGCTTCCTCCAAAAGCTCATCGCCTCCATCCTTATATGAAATAAATAGAGTGCGTTAATACATAACAAAGTCCCTACGAGCGGAAGTATATTTTTCAGGAGAAGCAGCACGTGGTTACTTGAATAGAGGCTTTGGTCCAGCGTATTTAGCTGTATGAGCCCTGCAAAGAGAATGGTTTGCACGAGAACGGATATGTTGATAGTGTCGGTGAAGCGCTCATCCTCGTGCATTACCAGGTCGGATAGTACTGTATAGACGTTATCCAGCCGATCATCCCATATTCGCCTTGTATCTTCTTTATCCGCCATGGCCTTGCCGCCCATAGACCGTACCTGTGTAATGAGAAACGGTACTTCGTAAAAAATTTTTGAGATAGATATTGCGGAAATTTATTCTTTTTTCGTCGACAATCTTAGGCTCTATATGATGAACGCTACATGGAGGGTCAGTGATAGTGCCAGCCCTCAGGCGAACATCATGGCGCTCGGTGTCCGCGGCTATCGCCAACGTTGCTCACGGGACAATCCTAGTAGCTCGTTTTCACAACGTTCTTGACCGGTTATATCCGTGATCACAATAACAGCATTAGCTATACGGCCATGGCTATCATAAATGGCTGCCGCATCGACCGATATCGGTGTCGTCGTACCATCATCAAGCAGCATTATCTGCTTGTCTCCCTTCACGACTTCACCCTTTCGGAAGACTCTGGTCAATGGAAAGTCCTCCGGCTCAAGTGGCCGGCCGTTCTTCAGCAGCCTCCATCCGACAAAATCCTCGATCTTATCCGATGGCGAAATAGCATACTTATGTATCCTCGCCGCTTCTTCATTGAATGTGACGATTATGCCATTGGGGTCTGTGATTATGATACCCACAGGTAATATACTCAACATCTGTTTTATCCAGCTATGTTCAGACCCCAACTGGTCGAGTAAGCAATTACGTTCGTTTCCCGGATCCTGTATGATATTAGTATCTTTCATGTTGCTGACCTGTGAAATTCATTAACGGCCCCAAGAACCGATCAATAGAATGGATTTTCCGATAGAGGACAATGATAGCCTTTTAAGACTTTCAGTGCCCGGGCACTGAAACATGCTACAACTCCGATAGAACATATTTTTTTTATTATAAAGCAATATTCAAAGCTTAAAACGATAGATCGATTCGATGATAGCCCATAACACGTGCGAAGTGCCAGACGACGGATACAATCGAGTATGTCGGATAAACAGATATTACATATAGCGCTGGCTTGTATAATATACTCAGGACGAACACTGGTATTTCATGCAGTTGAATAATTTCCTCATAGGGCTTCTTTTAGATTTGTCAATTTTCGACATTACACGATATGATAGGCGATTTTCTTCAGGCAAATGCTAATAGGGGCCAGCCTTTGAAAATGCTTTGATTTGATGTATTATTCGGCTTTTCAACGATTTTTATTATCATCATAATTATAATAATTATATATAAACTAGTTTCACTTCTATCAGGGTGAATGATAGATGTTGGACAAAAGAAAGCTTGTGACAGTATTGATATTATTGTCGTTGGTCCTGTGCTTATCGACGGCTGTATCTTTTGCACAAACAACTTCGAGCCAGAGGACGGTATACCAGAATCTCGCAGGGATAAACGGTTATTCTGCAATGTCATCCGCCGTCAAGACTGCGGGCCTTGACGGAATATTAAACGGGGCGACCCAGTACACGGTCTTTGCTCCGAGCAATGGAGTATTCAGTGCTGTGCCGAAAGAATCTCTTGGCGCACTGGCGGCCGATAAGGTGAAGCTTAACGACCTGCTCAGGAACCACGTCGTGCCGGGGAAATTAACGTACTCGGACCTTACAAAAATGAGCCAGGTCACGACGCTGGGTGGGACAACGCTGCCCGTAGCCTATAAGAACGGCGTTCTGACCGTCGGAGGCGCAAGAGTTGTCAATCAGGGTATCGACTGCAGCAACGGCGCGATATACCAGGTTGATAGCATAATGATGCCGCCAGGCTTCGTCATGCCAAAAGTCGCGAGATCTACCGGGCTATCCTTAGGATGGCTGGGATGGGTACTTGGAGCCATCGCATTAGGAGCGATCGCGCTTTACCTGTTCAGCAGGAAAAAACATGAGGTCCCGAAGACAGGGTATAGAGGACAGAGGATCCCGTATGAGGAGGCTACAAAGGTCGAGCCGACGCGAACTCCGGAAGAAACGATGAAACAGGTCAGGGAGTCGGTCTCAAGTGTCCGCGAGCCGTCGATCTTGGACATCACAAAGAATGTCGAGCTGCCAGTATCCGGCGATGCGCTGACAGGGCTGAACATGCTGATGGATAAAGGCAAATTCAGCAATAAGCAGGACTTCATGGGATTCCTGGCGAAATCATATATGCAAAATAACCTGGGCGCTGCGATGAGCGGAGGCAAAGAGCCGGGCATTTCCACGATCATGGACATTATCGGTAAGTCCGGGATAGGCAGTGGTTTCGCCGAAGGCGATATTAAAAAATTCCTTGTACCGCTTTTGATGACTGGTTTCATGGCAATTTACAAATACCTCAATAAGAAGCCCGAGGTCACTGTCAGGTAAAACTTTTTTATTTTTTTATTTTCCCGGCGTCGTCCCATATTTTGACAGGACAGTCTATATGAGTGTTCATCTCGAGGTGATCGGTGCATTATGCCCTTATTGCTCGTCTCATAAGTATATTCGGCAACTCATGAGAATATTAATCTGTTATCGTCTTTTTTCCGGCTCTCGATGGCAATAGGCGTAACAATCGGCCCATGTGGTATTCCTCCATGTACGTCGATTGTTAGACGGGAGCATGAATCATGCGTAATATAACGGCCGTATCCATCGCCCTTCTTGTAGGGGTGATATTCGTTACATCAAGTGTCATGGTATCGGGGCAGGGCTACAGGCCAGAAGTCGTCTTCAGCGGCCACGACGGCGCTGTCATCTCCGTGTCCATCGCAGATACGGCATATGAACAGGCTGTAGGCCTCATGGATCGCAAAGTTTTACCGGCCGATCAAGGTATGTTGTTCATTTTCAATGGAGACCGGCCGCGCAACTTTTGGATGAAAGACACATATATTCCATTAGACCAGATCTACATCGGTAGCGACGGCACGATCGTCGATATTAATAAAGAGGCCAGGCCGCTCGATACGGCCATGTACTGGTCGAGGCCATGCAGATATGTTGTGGAGGTCAATGGAGGCTATTGCGACCGGCACGGCATCAGTATCGGTGATAAAGTGAGGATCATCGAATGAATAGGGCGCTCGCAATGATAAGATCGGTATAAGATCAAATGGAATGTAATCGCCTGGTGGTACAGTGCCTACGGTATAAATTCTTACTATTCAATTAAAAATCTCCAGAAAAACCGGCAAATTTATGTTATTGATGGATTTGTACCATCGAGTTTATATCCCCTAAGCCAACATTAGGTAGATTCGGAAGTAGATCATTTGAAATATCTCTCTGTAGCGATTTATAACCGTGAGGTCATAGTGATAAACGACATGGACATGTTCGCCCATTATTATTGCTATGCAAAAAAACAAAAACCCGGACTTGCGATGGTCAATAAGCATATCCCGGAGACCGAGGAAGGCAGTGACGAGCTGGTGCCGGTCATCGAGTATGAGACTGTCGAACCTGTCGTACAGGACGACGACATCCTATAATTTTTAACATGGCAGCATGGATATACCGTGCCCTTAATTTTTAAGATCGTAAGTTGTTTTTTAATCTCGGCCTGTGCGATGGATTTTATGCAACTCGATGAACGCGCCAGTGCGCGGGGTCTTTTGGTCAGGTTATAAGGATATATGCGTTAATGATCGGTCTTAATACCACGTTCTCGCCACATACGAGAAAGAAAATAGGCCCGGAGTCAGCCTATTATATCTATACGTATCAGTCCCCGTCATGACGTATATTATAGTGAAACATAAGGAGTTATTCAGAATAATCGATCCCGGATCACTTACTAAATAGCGAATATAAAACATAGCTATTTATATTATGTACTACCTTACTCGGTTGCAGATCAATTTTCTGCACGAGAATTTAAAATGAGAGACAGTGGATTTAGGGGCCGGAGAAATTTCGATGGCCCAAGAGAGATGCACAAGGCCGTTTGCGCCGACTGCGGTAAAGAATGTGAAGTACCCTTCCAGCCCACCGAGGGCAGGCCTGTATATTGCCAGGACTGTCTTCCAAAGCACAGGAAGCCAAGGTTCTAAAGCGTTTTACCAACTTCAATAATTAAATAATTCAATGCAATACCGGGAGTTAAACCTCGGTATGCCATATTTTATTTTTATAAGCAATTTCTAATCAAGCATACATACTTATGTCATGCAGATCATTATAGATAGTAGATTATTTTTCTATACGAGTATTTTAGATGAGTGACGTTGTATTTAGCGGCCGGAAAGTCTTCGGCCCGAGAGAGATGTACGAGACAGCTTGTACCGATTGTGGCCATGTATGCGAACTACCTTTTCATCCAGTCGTGGGTAGAGCGGTATATTGCCAGGCATGCTTACCAAAACATAAAAATACCGATCATTAAGGCTTTTTTAAGTTAGGAAATAATGACCGCCATGCAGCAGGCGCATGTGAAGAGCCCCGCTTTTTACATGCAAGAGTTATAAAAATTCCTGGACATGCGGCATAGGCGTTTTGTGACCATACCCGGGATCGCTGGAATGGTACGGCGTATATACACGGCTACAGATATGTATTTTTATAAATAAATAATACAATTAATAAAAATACATATGTATATATACTATGTTAACCTTTAGGATGTGCAGAGTGTAAAGCCCTGCACGAGAATTTAAAATGAGAGACAGTGGATATAGTGGCCGGAGAAATTTCGATGGCCCGAGAGAAATGCACAAGGCAACTTGCGCCGATTGTAAAAATGAGTGTGAAGTACCCTTCCAGCCAACTGAAGGCAGGCCTGTATATTGCCAGGATTGCTTCCAGAAACACAGGAAGCCAAGGTTCTAAGTATTCATAGTACAATAAAACACTACGAAGAGTCCGCTCTTCGTATACAATATTTATTTTTGGGGCTATTGTAAAATAGTCGATATTAAAAACCGGCTTCCTCGAAAGGGCTGAAAAAGTCGTTGTCCTTTGAGAAATGGCTGAAATTTGTAATATAATATGATTATTATATATAGTATGATAACACTATAATACTGAGGTCAAAAGTTTGTACAGGTCAAATTATAAGGGTGGCAAGAAGCCCGCAGGCGTAGGCGAAGTTGTCACCAGGGCGAGAACGCCCAACAAGGCAGAAAGAGAAGTATTAGGCACAGTCACAAAAATGCTTGGAGCTTATCACGTCAGTGTCCAGTGTCTTGACAACATCACAAGGATGTGCAGGATCAAGGGCAAGATGAAAAAGAGGACGTGGGTACGCGAAGGGGATGTTGTCATAGTGGTCCCGTGGTCTTTCCAGGATGCGAAAGCCGACGTCATATGGCGCTATACCGGGCCGCAAGCCGGATGGCTACAGAGAAAAGGGTACCTGGATACAACATAATACCAGGCTTTTTATATGAAATTGATCGCTATATTTTAACCGATTATAATAAATGCTCTCCAAATAGCATATCGTTAAGCATATTTTGACATTTTTCCCCGTCTACGTGATTACCCAGCATAATTGCATGGACTTTTTGAGCGCCGATGTCTTCGATTAGCTCGATCGACGGGGTCGGACTGCTACAAAACGGGCATTTATTCAAGCCATAGTGGTAAATGATACGGCTTGACTCGGTGTGAAGATTGACGTTCCACCTGATGTCGCGATTATTATCGATCACCGACTTCAGCCAGTCCTCGATCTTTAGCTCATATTCGAGAAATTTTTCAGTTGATTCTCCGGTCCTGACCGGGTTCTGTTCCATGAACTCCATCAGCGCCTGCTTCATCACTTCATGCTTTGTACAGCCGATCGAATTCGCGTACTCTTCTAGATATCCAAGTAAGCCTCGCTCGATGTAAAAGCTGGAAGCGCTTATCTTCTGATGCGCGATGCCCAATGATTCTTTTATGATCGAGCTTCGCCTTGTGTCCCTTATGATTGCCATTATTTCTCAGCCTTCGTTTTTAAGTTAAGTTGTGTCGTTTTTTTATGTAGCGTGTACAAAGCCAGGATGACTGCGAAACAAACTATGGTCATCATGGATAGGTATGCTATCGAGTCTATCATACTCATCGTAATTATTGCCCCCTAATCGTGATTTAGCTCTAAGCCTCATGACCCCACACTGGATCCGAGACCAATATTGTGTAACTACATGTTACAATGATAATAACTCTGATCGGACTAAATAAATATTTCGATTATAACGCATATTTTCAGTATATTGTTCGTTATAAGGAATAATCTATTCCGTTTTTTAGATTATTGTATAATTTTTATTCTCCAAAGATAAAATGTAAACATTACATTTCTTTGCAGTACAAGATGTAATGACTCGATGAATTTTCATAAATTTGACGGGTTTGAGCTCTGGCGTTATCGCCAGGCTCAATAAACCCTAAGGAGGATACCACAGTTTTATGATTATAAGGGCCGTACAGGGTGATGATACGGCCCATTTCCCACAACATTTTGTTGGAACCTATTGCCTTTTGATAATCGTGAGGGGCTGTGTAGGAGGTTTATTCACAGCCCTTCGGCAGCATTTACTTTAGCTTTTCATATGTTGGAGTGAGCGTCGGACAAATTACCGTAATTTGAATTCGTCATTACTTCGCTCTTGATCATTATGCGATATATTGCGCGATTAACGCGATAACCAGCATCCCGCTCATTGCCGCGAGAATGCCGATCCATATTATTTCTCCCATACATGCCCTTCCCATGCAGGGGAGTGGCAAATCCGTGCAATGATGCACGGATTTGCAGGTTGCCCCCTTATGTAGCACCTTTCAGTGCTACAATCGAATAGTTGTTCGTACATATAATAAAGATTTCGATTATACCCTTAATATTGTCATAATATTTTCGATTTATGAATAATTTTTACGATTATTAATTGATATATCGTAATATTGTTCTAAATATGTTGGATTGTATGAAAAAAATTTAAAATCATACTTAAATTGAAAAAGTTTACATATTTTGTATAATATGACTAGTGCATGCCCATTTATAATAAACCAATGGATGGTAGTTTACAAATTATATCATTATATAATACACATGCCCGATCTATTTCAGGAAAAATATTTCGATTAATTGTTAATAAATGACGGTTTTATCGAAAAATAAAAAAGACTAGAGACGAGTAAAATTGTATATTAAAAGGAAAAAATTAGGTTTTTAGTATAATGTTTTAACGATTCGATCAAGCTGAATGCGATGGATGATCTTAAATTACGATCGCAACTAGCATTAAGATCGATATTATAAGGATACCAACGGCCATTCCCACATTGTTAATTATCATTTCGCTCATCAATAATTCCTCCCATGCGGGCCCTCTTTCCACATTCATGCTTTTTCAGCACGTATTGAGGTATCCCGGTAACGTGTAACCCTTTTTCAGCGTTACAAACAGATACTTGGTAAAAGTGGTTATAAAGCTTTCCATGAAGTCTAAAAAAAGATGATAAATTCGGGATAAAAAACTAATAATGTTTTGAATATTGTATAATGAGAATAAGTTGTTCCGGATTATTTGGTAAATATGCAATTTTGCGTTTATTCTAAGAAGTGGACACATCCTTACGCTAATGGACTTCCACAGTTAAAAACATCAGCTACGTAAATCGAAATTGCGTGCCATACATTTTATCAAAAAATAGTGATCGGGCTTTTTATACCGTGACGCTCGCAAGATCTTTCTTTTTCAGGTATATCCAGTACAAGTATGCTCGCCTGGAGATCATAGCCCCGAGTGTCATTATAAGGAATATCGAGGTAAGGACGCCCACGTCGATGAGCCCAAAGCCGGCTATCAGGCTTTTTCCGTATATTTTCAGCACGATGATAGCTGCCCAGATGAGCACTGCCACAGTTGAGCCTTTAAGGATCATGCGGCCCTGCTCATCGATCTTCACCACCATACGCGAAGCGATGATCAGGCCGAGCCCTAGACCGATGGCGAGGCCGGCTGCGATCAGGAGTAGGTTCACTATGCCGGATGACAGTTCCGAGAACACGATCGGGGCGGTGAGCATCACCAGGATTACCGGCATGATCATGAGGCTCCACCACCTGACACGCCGTTCCCGCATCTGTAATAATAGTATCAGCGCAACGAACACGAGATAAAATTGATCAGTGAAACCAAGATCTCCTGTTGTTAGCATTTGCACGTCCATAGAATATCAGTGTATAATAATGGTAATCGTATAAAAAGATAATTAGAGCTATTTAGTTTATAGCCCGATTTTAGTCTTGCCGGCCATCTGGAAAGCCTCGGTTAAAAGAGGCGTAAGCTGTCCTTCGATGTCTGATGCGCTCAGGTTGCTGCCCACGCCGGTATTCTGGATGATGTTTTTTACGTCACCCTGCGTTGGCTGCGCTGACCCGCCACTCGTCTTATATTCCATGTAGGCTTTGATCACGAACTGGATGAAATCGCCCTTGTCCTTGAATACACCCTTACCGATCAGGTCGGTCAGATTGCCCATGGACTCTCCGGATAGCGGCATATCCGTCTTGCCGGCGCCGCCGGTTGCGGATAAAGCCGCATTAGCTAAATTTTTAAAATCCATAATGATCACTTGACCAGAAGATAGCCTGATCCTATTTATACATTTTGAAACGGACTCTCTGTAATGCCATATAAATATAGATCGGCATGCGTTACGTCGGACATCAGCCAGAGTCCTCTATTTGTTATTGATCATATATTAGGTGCGATTTGCAGATCGCTGTATATTCGATAGATAAATGTCCTTTTGAGAACATCTTGTTCATAAATATTAAAAAATAAGCAATAATTAGCTAAAAATAGAAATTTTATCACGTTATATCCTGTTTACATCGAAATATTTATTATGGGCATGAACAATATGTTCTTCTGTGGAAGAAAAATATGCCACAGGGGGCAGAATATGGAGTTAATGTATGCAATATTAAGCGTCTTTCTACTGGGCGCAGGATTATTAGCCATGCTCTGGATGCTATACCATAGCTATCTAGATTAGAGATACACTAGTAATATCCACTATATTAAAATTTTAGAAAAGAAAAAATGTCAGGTTATAGTTCTTTAAGAATGATGACGCCCATTGTGTCTTTTATCTGAAATGAGTTGACCTGTATTTTCCCCATTTCTATAGGCCCTCTTGCGATACCTTTCATCATCGCCCTGGCCATCACGAATGCATTGAGGTCTTCCGGCATCTCGTTCGTGCTCAGGAATTCCTTTACGCCCGGTATGACCTCGTATGAAGTAGTGATGAGCACCTCAGGCATGAGGATATGCGAGACATTGGCCTCCGATATCACGTCCCTGATGAGCTCTGGCTCGGCATATGGTGGTTTGGCAGAGTTGAACATGATATCCATGCGGCTGATCTTCGAGGAGTCAGTCTTTTTCAGTGGCTTTATGGTGAAACCGCCGTTTGTCGGCTCTACCGTCAATCCCCCGATCGCTTCATTTTTACCCAGTATGCTGTCAAATAAGCCCATATTCACACCCGCTCTTTCCCTACCGTTATTATGAACAGTATATTTTTAAGAGCCCTCGATATTATATAACACTTATTTGCGCTACCTTAACTTATCTTTTTCTGTGCGTATATAAGAGCTCGACCAAATAATTTGTGATTTCCCCATAACAGGCAATAAATAGCATAATGCCCGAAAGGTAAGCGGCTATGTAGTAATTGTCGCCATCGGCAGCCCTTAGGCCAGGTTAATCAAAGTATGGCTTGCAGCACGTTTATTTTGGAATTTGCACAACGGCTGGAATAGTGGCGTTTAACGAACAACTATTTATAGAAGTGCAAACATTACATAAAATCGACCAAAAAGGCCTGAGCCGGAGCACTTTTTATGGACTCGACTGACGAGAATGCAGAAGATATCAAACAGCCCGATAAGGCGGATAACGGGAGTAAGCAAAAAATAAAAGAGCGAGCGCCTGTTAAAAATGAAAGCGACACAATCGACTCACGGCTGGCGCAAAAGACCAGGGAGGCTGACGAGTACAAGGCCATGGTCATGTACCTGAAAGCGGACCTGGAGAACTATAAAAAGCGCACAGCAAGAGAGCGTGACGAGTTCGTCAAGTTCGCCAACGAGGGGCTGATCCTGGACCTGCTGGACGTCTATGAGAACCTGGAAAGGGCGCTGGATACTGCCAGAAAGTCATCTGACGATAAGATGGCTAAAGGTCTCGAGATGATCTACGGCAACATGAAGGCAGTGCTGGAGAAATATGGGCTCAAGCCCATTAAGGCGGTCGGTGAAAAGTTCGACCCGTACCTTCACGAGGCTGTCATGCAGGAAGTCTCGGATGATCACGAGGACGAAACGGTCCTCGAAGAATACCAGAAAGGATATACGTTAAACATGAAAGTCATTCGTTACGCAAAAGTGAAAGTTTCCAAACGGAGTGAGTGAAAATGTCGAAGATAATAGGCATTGATTTGGGCACCAGCAACTCTGAGGCAGCCATCCTCGAGGGAGGCAAGCCCCAGATAATATTGAGCGCCGAAGGCGCAAGGCTATTCCCGTCATACGTGGCATTTACCAAGAGCGGCGAGAGGCTCGTCGGCGAGGCTGCAAGACGCCAGGCCGTCACGAACCCCGAGCGCACGATCATGGCCATAAAAAGAAAGATGGGCACCGATTATAAGGTGAGCATCGATGGCAAGCAATACACGCCCCAGGAGATCTCTGCGATGATCCTGTCAAAGATCAAGCAGGACGCGGAAGCGTATCTTGGCGAAAAGATCACGCAGGCAGTCATCACTGTACCAGCATACTTTAACGATAACCAGCGGCAGGCGACCAAGGACGCAGGCACCATCGCGGGCCTGGAAGTCGTGCGCGTGATCAACGAGCCGACGGCGGCCGCACTGGCATATGGCCTGGATAAGAAGGGCAGCCAAAAAATATTAGTTTTTGACCTGGGCGGAGGAACGCTGGATGTAACTATCATGGAGATGGGCGACGGCGTGTTCGAAGTGCTGTCTACGTCGGGCGACACGCAGCTCGGCGGCACTGACATGGACAATAAGATCATCGATTACATTGCCACCCAGTTCAAGAATGACCAGGGCATCGATCTGAGGAATGATAAAATGGCCATGCAGCGTCTGCGCGATGCTGCCGAAAAAGCAAAGATCGAGCTTTCGAGCACGTTGCAGACGAACATCAACCTGCCATTCATCACGGCCGACCAGAACGGCCCGAAGCACCTGGACCTGTCCTTGACCCGCTCTAAGCTGGAGGAACTTGTCAGGGATGTCGTCGACAGGTGTTACCCGCCCATGAGGCAGTCTGTCGCGGACGCAAAGCTCTCTAACGATAAGATCGACCATATCATCCTCGTCGGCGGCCCGACCAGGATGCCCATAGTACAGGAGACCGTGAAAAAGTTCTTCGGCAAGGAGCCGGAGCGCGGCATCGACCCGATGGAGTGCGTCGCAATGGGCGCCTCGATCCAGGGCGGTGTCTTAGCTGGTGAAGTGAAGGACCTGCTGTTGCTGGACGTGACGCCGCTTTCGCTCGGTATCGAGACCTACGGCAGCGTCTTTACGAAGCTCATCGAGCGCAACACCACGATCCCCACGCGTAAGAGCCAGGTGTTCTCCACCGCTGCGGATAACCAGACCAGCGTCGAGATACATGTGCTCCAGGGCGAGCGTCCCATGGCGTACGATAACACTACGCTGGGCAAGTTCCACCTTGTGGGCATTCCGATGGCACCGAGGGGCATACCACAGATCGAGGTCACCTTCGATATAGATGCGAACGGCATCATGAACGTGAAGGCGAAAGACCTGGGCACCGGCAAGGAGCAGCAGATCACCATTACCGCCTCCACGAAGCTGTCAAAGGACCAGATCGAGAAGATGATGAAGGAAGCGGAGAAGTTCGCCTCGGACGACGCCAAGAAGAAGGAGAAGGCCGAGGTGCTCAACCAGGCAGAGACGATCCTGTATACTGCCCAGAAGACCGTGTCCGAGGCCGGCGATAAGATCACGGCCGAGCAGAAGGAGCAGATCAACAAGGCCGCCGAAAGTCTAAAAGAAGCCCAGAAGACGGAGGATCTTGTAAAGATCAAGGCTGAAACGGAAAGCCTGACCAAGGTCATGAACGAAGTCGCGACCGTGATGTATCAGCAGGCGGCGCAACAATACCAGGCACAACAGCAGGCCGAGCAGGGCCAGAGCAAGCAAGGCCCGCAGGCAGGCCAGCAACAGGGCAAGGACCCCAACGTGGTCGACGCAGACTACGAGGTAGTGCACGATAAGAAGTAAGCCTTTACTTCTTATCCTTATTTTTAATCACGGTGAGCGCTTTGGCAGAAAAAAGGGACTATTATGAAGTACTGGGAATCGAGAAGACAGCTTCAGCCGATGACATAAAGAAGGCGTACAGGAAGCTGGCGATGAAGTACCACCCGGACCAGAACAAGGAGCCCGGCGCCGAGGAGAAGTTCAAGGAGCTCTCTGAAGCTTACGCGATCCTGTCCGATGAGCAGAAGCGCACGCAATATGACCGCTTTGGCCATGCCGGTACGCAGGGCTACAGCGAAGCGGACATGTATAATAATATCAACTTCCATGATATTTTTGCCGGCATGAATTTCGGCGATAGTGACAACCTTTTTGACCTGTTTTTCGGCGGCGCCAGGAACAGGAACCAGGGAGGCCGCGGCTCCGACCTTCGCTATGATATGGAGATCGAATTCAAGGATGCCGTATTCGGCATCGAGAAGGAGATCGTCGTCCCGAGGATGGAAAACTGTGAGACGTGCCATGGCTCGGGCGCAAAGCCCGGCTCAAAAATAGACACCTGCCCGAACTGTAAGGGCAGCGGCCAGGTACGACAGGTATCTCAAAGCCTGTTCGGCCAGATGGTGCATGTAGCGCCTTGTCCTCGCTGTCAGGGAAAAGGAAAGATCTTCGATACCCCCTGCCCGGAATGTAAGGGCCGCATGAAGACACGGCATGTGCGTAAGATCTCTGTCAAAGTGCCGGCTGGCATCGATAACGGCCTGCAGCTTCGTGTGCCCGGGGAAGGAGAAACAGGCGCCGGCGGTGCCTATCCTGGCGACTTATACGTGGTCGTGCACGTGAAACCGCACCCGTTTTTCCAGAGATACGGGGATGATGTGCTTTGTATCATGCCCATTACGATCCCCCAGGCCGTCCTCGGTGATGAGATCGAGGTCGAAACGCTCAATGGTAGGGCTAAGCTAAAGATACCCCCCGGAACTCAGACCGATACGACGTTCAGGCTTCGGGGCGAAGGCGTGCCGAGCCTGCGCTCGCGCAGCAGAGGCGACATGCACGTGAAAGTGCTCGTGAAGGTGCCGACAAAGCTGTCAGATAAGCAGAAGAAGATCTTCCAGGAGCTCGCCGCGGACGAACACGAGAATGGAAAAAACAAGAACAAGAATATTTTCGAGAAAATTGGGGACGCTTTTAAGTAGCTACTCCCCTGCCTTTGTTATTTTCGAATTCCTCGTGATCAGTAGATTATAAGAGTCGAAGTCTTTGTTCAATCTGGCCACGACACCCTCAAATTCCAGGACTTCGCCATAATCTGCCGTGATCAGTAAGTTGTTGTTATCATCCTCATGATATGCCGGAATAATGGCATATACAGGCTTGATCGACGTGCCGTCACAGACTTTGAAGATCCGGTTCTTTTTATCCCCAAGGTCGTTTGACATCTTGGACGCGACGACGTTAATGCGCTTGTTCACGCGGGTGTTTAAGTCCGAAAACCGGGCAAAAGGAGCCTTCGGAGGCACGATATATTTTTCCCTTGACAGATTGTCCTTACGCAATATCGCGTAGGAATACTTGATATCAGTATTCATATACCGGTACGGCTCATCGCATTTTGCCACCAGCTCCATGAGCCGGGTTGGCGCTATGTCTTCTTTTTCCTCGAAGCTCCAGCAGGAAATGGGATTGCAGCGGTCGCACCAGATAAATGAGCACGGGCTGTAGATATTAAGGCCTTTACGCTGGAGCGCCAGGACTGTTTTTCTCATCTCCATCGAGTGTATCTTTTCTGCGGGCTCGATGATCACGATATTTCCGTCAGGCGACAGCTTTTTCGCAAGCTCGAGGACGATGTTCGTCCTCTGCTCGATGTTGACGCCTTTCAGCTCATTCAAGACGTTCGAGAATACCAGTAGATCGATTTGATCCGGGATCTTATCGGCCGATAATTTCAGCAGGTCAGCCTTGATAGGCTTTTCCACGTCGACGTTCGACTTAGTAGAGGCAAACTCGGGCACCAGCGCACCATAAGCTTCGATGTTCTCGTCGAACTTTTCCAGTGAATATATCTTAGCCTGGGCCTCGCTAAGCCGGCTATAGAAATCTATGATCGCTAAGGGCACGACTCCCGGCCCTGTACCGATGTCGAGGATCTTCATGCGCGTCTTTAAAAGACCGTCCTCCGCCAGGCTTTTGAGTATGTGCTCGAACTGCGCAAAATAAACCGGGAACTGGTAGGTAAGATATCCAAGGATGCTGTACCCGGTATCATAGGTAATGTTGCGCTTATCGCCTTCTTTCCAGTACTGGGCTTTCTGAGAGGCGATGGCCTTGCGTATCTTTTCGAGCATGACGGGATCGTCTAATTTCTTGCCCGTTTTCTTTTCGACGTATTGCTCGACGATCCGCTCGAGCTTCTCCGGGACCCCGGGTGACTTGAAGAAAGTCTCGTGCTGCTCGAGCTCTTCTTTGCTCATCACTAGTATTTTTGCCGGTGACACACGCGTGACCTTATAATCACCGCCCACCTTCGTTACCGTCAGCCCCAGGTCGAACAGTGACGGCTTAATAACATTAAAGACCTCTTCGGTGGTCGTTTCGCTCTTTATGTAATTCTGAATCTCAGATAGCGTAAACTCCGGCTTCATCCGCGACACATACTTGATTGCCGAAACGATCTCTCTGTCACTCATCTCGCGTACATGGGTCATGTATGCATAAAAGAGTTTGTACGAGGTACAAAAATAGCCCCTATCGAAGAGCGAGCAATAATCATGATATGTATATGTATAATTTAGGTTTTCAATATATAGATATATAGAAAATATATTGAATATATATTTATGTAGGCGCTGACCACATACGTCTGATGAAGACAGAGATAATGGAAAATGTAAAGATCCCCGCCGAAAAGTGGGAGATCATAGAAGAATATTCATTCGCTGAGCCTCAGGCTCGCGAATCTAACGAATTGCTCATAGATACCGGTAATAACCAGATGCTAAAGTCGGTAAAGGCGCGTATCGAGAGGGACGAGGAGATACAAGCACTATGGAAATGCTCGAACGTAGTTGCCATGAAGCGGCTCGGCTATTCGGATCATGGAAAACAGCATGTCGAGATCGTGTCCGATCACTCGCTGCGGCTGCTTTCGATGTTGCGGAAGGCGGGAGTACAGCCCTCGTCAATGACAGACTACGGCCTGACATACGATGATGCCGAGCTGATCGTAGTTTTGGCGGCCTGCCTGCATGACGTTGGTCATTCGATACACAGGGATCACCACTCGCAGTACAGCATATGGGTGGCCGCGCCCCTGCTCAATCGCATACTGGACGGATTTTATTCTACCGAGTTCAAGACCATCATCATTTCAGAAGTGCTACACAGCATCTCCGTACATCACAAGGATTCAACGCCCCTGACAATAGAGGCCGGAATCTTACGCATTGCGGATGCACTGGATATGGCACATGGAAGGACAAGGCTGTGGGATGACGCGAACCATAAGAACAACATTCATGCAATATCGGCGCAGGCGATCGAATCGGTCGAGATCGTGGACGGCAATTTGAAGCCGATCCTTGTGCGGATCAATATGTCAAGCTCTGCCGGCGTGTTCCAGATCGACGAGCTGCTGAGGCCAAAGCTGATCGGCTCCGGGATACAGGACTATGTACAGGTAGAAGGGCATGTGACAGGAGAAAAAAAGATCGTCACCTGCTTCAACCTTTAAACTCTTTTTTTAGCATTTTCGATATGCCAGGATTGCGCTTGATGACCTCTTGCCGGTAGGCTTCGGCCTCTTCGAATGAGCCCTGGAGCGCCATAAGCTGCTCGACCTGGCCATATGCGAAGGAAACCCCCTCGGGATAGTCGATGCTATAGGAAAAGTTGAGCGTAGACTTAAAATATTCCAGTGCTGAGCCTATGTCCTGTTTGCGTTTCAGTACCAGCCCGATGTTCCCTAACTGGTTGGCCACGCCGATCTTATTATGAGTTTCCCGGTTCAGCACGAGCGCTTTTTTGAAATATTCTACCGCACGCTGATAGTCCAGCATGCTCATATGCACGATGCCAAGATTACTATACGCGACTGAGGTAAGGAATTTCGCGGTGTTGCTGCCCTTGAGCCGGCCGAGCTCGTCCACCTGTTCAAATGACCGGACGGCTGCTTTCACGTCGCCCTTGACCATGGCGCATGTGCCGAGGTCATTGCACACGCTCATCAGGTCTATCTCGTCGTCGATGCCGACTCTTGCCTGCCTAAAGCACCATAACGCGTCATCGATATGGCCTAGCTCGTAATGAATGATCCCCATGTAGAATTGTGATACGGCTGTTATGCGTCGATCTTTGGTCAAGGATATGCATCTATGCAGCATATTGATTGCCTCCTCGAATTGATGCCTGTTGATGCAAATGCAGCTGCCTAACATGTGTGTATATGCCCGCCTTTCCTCGTCGATCGCAGAATTATATGCCCGCTCGTTATAGATGGCCGCCTCATTAAGACGGCCAAGCAGGGTATAATTCAGGGCCAGAAGTGCGCTGTGGTCGAAATATAAAAGATCGTTTCCGGGATCAGGCTCGAATTTTGCAATGAACTTTAACAGTTTTGGCGTGGGAAAAATGTTGAAGAGTAGCATGCTCAGGGCTGACATCATATCACGCTTATCGGCCTCGTTATCATGATATCGATGTAATTCTGATATGGCCAGTAGAACAGGCCGCGACTCGACGAGCTTTTTCTGCGAGTCCATGAGCTTGAAATACTCGGAGTAGCCTGAAACTTTATTGATCGTCTCGATCACGCCATTACACGATTCGGAAGATATCGCTATGCCCTCGTATTTTTTTAATAGCGATACGACATACTTTGTTGAGGACTCTTTTGGCCGTGTCACGTATATCGGTCCGGCACTCAGCCCGCCTAGCCGCCTGCACGGCAGTTCTTTGAGCTCGACGAGATAATCCTTAATGCCAGTATTGTCCAGGCTAATATTCTCATGCGCAAGGCCCAGGACGGACATAATGCCTCCGAGCGTTGATCTGAATCGTCTGATAAAATCTTGAAAGACTGTGTCAAACTCCATGAATGGGCCCCCGGATGCCGCTATTGATCGTTCGTACACGCTTTTTGAGAGTAAAGCACAGCGCTCTTTAGGGCTGTTTTCGTCAAACGGCCGAAGATCGGTCTCGACTATTGCCAGTATGATGGACTTGACCTCGTCAGGCCGGTATTTTCCCCCGAAGACATCATATGCCGATGCCCTTATCAGTTTTAAAGATCGCTCGCTGCCAGGACTAGAAGCAAGCTGTGACACCATCCGGTCGTCAATGCCAAGCCCTAGATATACCGCCAGGTTCTTTACGATGCTCCAGCTGTCCATTACCATCACTTAATCGCAAAACGTAGGCAAAGTGCCCGCATATCTCTATCGAGGCACGTTCACTTTCCCACGTGTATATAGTAATAAATTCCTATTAAAGATATTAATAATCCAAAATAAGCCCGGTTTCTAAACACCCTGTTTTTTAAGGCACGACATTCGGCATGAAGCTTCAAAGACACGATTGAAATATATCAATGATAATAGCCTGGTTTTGATAATTAAAAAAAAAGAGAAATAAAAAAGGATAACACGTATGATATCGTGCCTGGAGCACTTTCTCATGTCATATTTTTACTGATTGTCGTAAAGTTGACCGGTATGGTAGTGGTCAGGCTACCCTTTTGTACGACCAGCTTTATGTTGCCCATATCCACCGGCAGGCAGGTGAAGTTATATCGCCCGTCGCCATCCGTAATAGTCGGGTTTCCCGGGGCTCGTACGACATCATTTGTCGCGTTGAACTTGAGTGTGACAGTGGCACCACTCACGGGGTTACCTTCCTTGTCGGTTGACCTGCCGCTCAGCGACTCATGCCGGCTCATCGGCACTATAACGGAGCCCGAAGAGCCATTGGCCGTGGCTGTGACAGTGAGGTTATACGGGTATGTGTTAGGATATGCGCCGGAAGGCTGAGCTGAGACTATGACGGAAGCCGTGCCGTTGTCGTTCGTCATGACCTGTTTTTGCCCGAACTTCGCGAAACGCTCGTCAGCCAGGTTAAACGTGACAGGTACGCCGGATTTCACCAGGTTCCCATTCTCGTATACAGATGCGGTGACTGTCATCGTATCGTCTGCGCCTGCGGCAGGCAATGACAGGTATAAAAAGTCCTTATCTGCCGTGAGTTTAACCGTATAGCTAGCCGGCACCGGTGTTGGAGTGTTATTAGTCGTAGTGCTTGAGTTATTTGCAGCGGGCGATGTGCCCGTACATCCAGCAGCCGCTATGGCGACGACCAGCATGAGAGATATGAATAGCAGTTTATGCCCTTTTTCCATAATGTTCCCATGATATTAGGTATACGCTATCCATATAAGCCTATCTTTCAGTAAAGCGGAACACAGCGATAGCAGATATACGGATGTGACGGCTAGTTCACGATTTTTTACTGGCGCCCCGATAGTTGCAAAATTATGTTATACATATGAGGAAGTATTTATATGTAAAAATTAGAATAAATTAAACATGCCAAGGCTCGATGCGATCGTGTACCGAACTGGCGGCGCCAGCCCTGAATATGTATCGGAGCATGCTTCTTCATGCGCCCGGGATGCTGATTTTCATCGTTCTTTATCAAAATTGACATCGATCGTGAAAGCCGACATCGACACAGGCTTGTATATCCCCCATTCTTTTGAATACATACGCCCATTCGTCACGTGTATCCACACGGTCCTGGACTTAAGGGGTGGCATGCGCAATCAGACATTTTTAAGCTGCGCCTATGAGGCATTTGGCCATAAAGGCCATCGAGAATTTTTCGCCATGTGCCCCACGAACTACCTGTCAAATACTAGCGGTTCGCTCACGGAGTCATATTCGGCGCTTGGCGAAGTCATCCAGGCCCGGTACCGTGACGAGACCGTCACTGACTTGATGCGCGAGCTGTTAAAAACGCCCCTCATGACCACTTTTGCCCTGGAGCACATCGAGCGTCAGGAAACAGTCGGCGCGACCATATTGCATGACGGCAAAGATTTTTGGGCCTATGTACAGGGAACATCGTTATCCGCTAAGGGACCTGATCCTTACGGTGCGCTGGAGAGCCTGGAATGCAGCTTATCAAATAGTAATATCGACCTACACGAACATGTGCTTTGCGACGAGCCGGTCTTCGGCTCCGCAGACGTACGATTATGTCTCCAGGAATCGACTTCTATTAAACGCTTTTTAATATCGGTCTCTCCCTGCCGTAACGGCTCTGAGTTTTATCGTGCCTACGCGCCTCAGGCGGGCGTCACCACAAAATCGTCATCGATCGATGGAGCTTTGCAAAATATCAAGGATGCCATCGCGCTACAGTTCCATGAACACACGGTATCGGACGTGGAAAAAGCACTTTCTGTAAAGCCGATCATGACAACCGCACGAATATGTCATAATTAAGAACGACAGACCATATTAGTGCACTATTTGCCCCGAACCACGAGCACTGGACAGGGAGCATTTCTAACTATGGTTTCGGTCACGCTTCCCAGCAAGATTCGCTCGATGCCGGTCCTTCCGAGATGCCCTACGACAATCATGTTCACGCCCTCGTCTTTTGCGAGTTTCATGATCTGCTCGGGCGGGTAACCACGCAACATTTTCACAGCGACGGGTACGCCGGCCTCTGCGCCTTTTTCTTTCACGTATGCAAGAGCGTCTTCGCCCTCTTTCTTAAGCTTAATGTCTTCATCTTCATAGCCAGTAATGTCGTCATGATGTGTGAGCGCGTATACCTCGAAATGCTTGAGATTCATTACATACAGCGCGATAACTTCATATTTGGATTCCTTTGCCATGTGAATAGCATAATCGACGGCACGATTACTGAACTTCGAGCCGTCCGTGGCGATCAATAATTTAAAGACCATGATAATGACACTCTTAATGTTGAAATATTATTAAACAAGAGATAAAAGGATATCGTATTTCGGACATAGCCATGAACGATCTTTGTCGGTATGCGACCGAAATAATCTTTTGATCATGATGGAATGTAGACGTAGTGATTATGATGACTCATGCTGAGGAAGCAGTTTCATGTTTCAATAAAGGGTTTAGCTGCTCACAGGCAGTGCTCTCGACATATGGCGAACAGTTTGGCATGGACCAGGCCACCGCATTTAAAGTATCATGCGCGTTCGGGGGTGGAATGGGCAGGATGGCAGGCCCGTGCGGCGCAGTGACCGGCGCGCTCATGGTCATCGGCCTGAAATATGGTAAGTACCGGGAAGGGGACGAAAAAGCGAAGGAAATGACATATGCGCTGACCAATGAATTCGCCAGGCGCTTTATAGACCGTAATGGCTCGATAAACTGTAAGGAACTGCTGGGATGCGATATAGGCTCTGCCGAAGGCATGAAGTATGCCAAGGAGCGCAATCTTACCACCACGCTATGCCCGAAATATGTCAGGGATGCAGCGGAGATCGTCGAAGAGATGCTGAAGTAAACATATACATCGGCAAAGATTACCGCTGCAAAGGAATTGGAAATGCGCTTCTTGAACTCTGATTGTATGCTGGAAAGATAGAAAAAATAAACGGAGTCTGTTCCTGCTAGCCTCGATGGCTAGATGATATCTAATATCATCTTGGCGGCAATGAAATATAGCACAATTGCGATGAGTATTTTGACCTGCCCATTTTCCAATTTTTTACTCATTAGCCACGACCCTATCAATGCTCCGCCTATGGAGCCGACGATAGTGTATAGGAGCAGGTCGGTGTTCAGGCTGGATATCGATGCCCTTCCGAGAAACCCTGCCAGGGATGAAAATATTACGATAAACGCCGTGGTTGCCGACGCCTTTTTTGGTGGTATGCCCAGCCACACCAGCCCCGGCAAAATGATGTTGCCACCGCCAACGCCGAGCAAGCCTCCGACGAAACCGGCGATCCCTCCTAGCGCACCTCCAACTGTCAGCGTTTTAGGCGTGTTTAAGCGATCTATGGTCTGCTCGCCATTTTTCGGCTTATAGAATAACATCATGGTTGCTGCGAATATCAGGAAGAGGGTGAACAGTATCAACAGGTCTGTCTTCGGGACCAGCACGGTGGCGTACGCGCCCAGCGGGGACAGCAACGTCGCGACGATCAACACGGGGAGCGCTACACGCCACAAGATCAATTTTTCCCTGGCATAGTTGGCCGAAGCGAAGATCATTGCGACACCATTCAGTAGTAATGCCGTACTCGTGGCCGTCAGCAAGTCTACCCCTAAAAAGAGGTAGATAGGTATGAGGATGAACGCCGCACCGACTCCAGCCATCGTAAGGACGGTCGTCGCGATAAGCGTTATTATGCCTGCCCATAACTCTATCATCAGTGAACCTCCGTTTTAATGATTAGTGCGTTATTTTTTTGAGCATGGTATGCATACTTTCTTGCCATTAACGTCCTGCAGCTTATGAGTAAAGACCCTCTCGCTGCAAACGCTGCACAGTTCCGTGTCGAAGTTCCCCTTCGTTTTCTGATAGTCATAGTCGAAGACCGGGCTAATGACGAGGAAATCCTCTTCTTTCATGCCCATGACGTTCTTGACCAGCGGGTCGGTAATCTCGGCAGGAACGTCCTGCGGTAGTACGCCTTTCTTACGCTGTTGTACGAAAGGGGAACCGAGCATCTTCCCGAAAAATTCCGGCTTCAGATGCACGCGAACGGCCTTTTTGTGTATGGTATCGATCAGCGTAAAGCCCATTTTTCCATAATACAACTTTTGAATATTGCTTTTACCGTATGTACAGCCGGTGATCACCTGTAACCCATCGGTAAAACAGCCGGCCGCATGATCGTTACCGGTCTCAGTTAAACAGACCAATTCTTTGTCCATGGAGCGTTTGACACCCAGTGCGTTCATCGCTGTAGCGCCCGCTCTCATTCCCAATGGCATCGCAGGGCACTTATGCCCATGGAATTTAAACCCTAACTCGTAGTATTCCTCAGCATTTATCATATTTACACCTTTTATTATATGGTCATCTCAGGAACATTTTCGGTTTTTCATGAGGTGCCTCTGGCCATTAAGCTATAATGCCAGTAGCTATTTAAAATGTTATTTAAACACTTGCTATAAATAGCTTTCTACTTAAACAAAATTTTAAGTAGAAAAATCCACTGTCTCGTATTCTAATAAAGGTCGATTCTTCTTAAGAATCCCAGCCAGTTTTCGGCTTCTTCCTTCCTTCTGTCCATTATCCGCTGAGACAATTTTTGTTTACTAATACTGCATTTATCCGTCTCGATCATAGTTTTTAATGATATGACGGCTCTCATGAGCCCCAGGGCTTCACAATAATGGTCTATAGCATCGGTCTTGCTTTCGTCGGTGCCAACCTCTTTGATGTCCTCCCTGAACTTCTTCTCAAGGGCCGACTCAAGATCGTACAATATATTTTTCTCATCCTCGGTGAAGCACTCTTTTTTGCTCATCAGGTCCCACATCACTTCCTTCAAGGGCACCTTCTTGCCTTTCAGCTCCACTTCCCGCGGTATCTTTACTCCGATCCAGTTAAGGGTCCGGACCAGCTTTTGCTCAAGGACCTTGCGCTCCTCTTCCGAGAGAGGACCTTGGAGAGTAATCCCGGGGTTACAAACTCGATATCCGTCATTATCATTCATATGGACCTTAAAAATAATTTAATATGATTTATATTCGCCCTTTTTTAATTTCTTCACGTACAGTATGGCACTCATTGCAGCGCTGGCGCCGTCGCCCACGGCCTTAGACACTTGGTGCACGCCGCCCGTGACGTCTCCTGCAGCAAATACGCCTTCTACATTCGTTGAATGTTCGGGACAGCTGACACCAATGTTACCTTTATCATCGAGCACGAGGCCCAGCTCGAGCGCAAGCAGCGTGTTCGGTATGCCACCCTCGATGAACACGGCCTCCACGCCTATAAACTCCTCAGGGCCATCATTTGACCTGAACTTTAAACGTTCTACAGTCTCGCCGCCTTCGATGGAAATCACATAGGCCTCGCCTATGACCCGGATGTTGCGCGCCGACTTGATCTGTTCAAAGTACATGGGGCTGTCCATATCGGGCTTTTCCGTGAGCGCGATCACTTCTTCGCACAGGCCCGATAGGTATAATGCCGCCTTCGCAGCCTGGTCGCCATTGCCAACCAACGCCACGACCTTACCTTTATAGAGGTTGCCATCGCAAATGGAACAATACGATACGCCCTTATACGCGTACTCCTTCTCGCCCGGTATGTTCAGCTCGCGGTGCTTAGACCCGGTGGCGATGACGACGCTTCTGGCCTTAAACTCGTTTACATCCGAGTATAACGTGAAGATTTCACCCGGCACAGCCCGAGTAACGTTCGATGGAACAACAGCCATAGTATATTGTTTGGCCTGGTTCTGGAATTTTTCGATGAGGTCGACTCCCTGTATCGAATCGATACCGGGATAGTTCCTGATATCCCCGGCCTTCGCGATCTGCGAGTCATAGATGTTACCGAAAACGACGGTGGAAAGGTTCGCCCTGCCGCAATAAAGCGCCACCGTAAGCCCCGCCGGGCCTGCTCCGACGATCGCAACGTCATATACATTATCGCTCATATGTACCAATATCCCTGCGTTGCTTTAGAGATGATTTAACACGTCTTTTTCTTTTATTAGATCTCTGACCATATCCACATTCGGGAATGTTATGGCGTCAGAAAGGCAAAGGTTCATGCAGGTCTGGCAGCCGACCATACAAGAATATGGGCTTACTACCTTTGATTTACCGTCAACTATCTGGTAAACTTTTTTTCCGCACGTGGCGAAACACATCCCGCAGCCGATACATTCGTCCTCATCAACCGTTGGATACCATTCAATGCTCTTCCTCGATATCCCATGCCATAATGCCGTCGCCGGCTGGGCGGTTGCCGTTTCAGTTCTTTGATCTGCTTTAATGTCAGCCATTATATCAACCTAAGTTTCGATTAGAAATCTATATTTAACTTACTTGTAGTTCCCTCATATCTTAGATTTTTAAGATATGCTTCTGGCTTTAATGCTTTATGCCAGCACCTATTTAAAATGTTATTTAAACACTTGCTATAAATAACTTTCTACTTAAACAAAATTTTAAGTAGTCTTACTCATGAAATATTATAGAAAATATCTATACATTGACCTATTTTTCAAACGGTTACTTAAAAAAGTATTGAAATACCTAACCGTATTTTTCAGAGAAACTATTTATAAGCATGTAAATTAATGGTCGTTTGGTGATGAGATGACTGTGCTTAAAAAACCCCCTTTACTTGTGATTATTCCCGTACTTGCGCTTCTTTTATCTGTGTCCGTGTTACCGGCGATCAGCGACAATGGGGCCTCTAGCTTCACAAGTACCTCTGGATCACAGGAAACGATCCAGCTTTTGTTTTTCCATAGGACCTCACGGTGCACGACCTGCATCAATGCCGAGCAGTTCGCCCGCGACACGCTGAATACGTATTTCCCTGAGAAAATGAAGTCCGGGGAACTCTCAATACAAAGCATCGATTACCAGAAAGAACCCGAGATGGCCAAGAAATATAACGTTAACATGAATGACTTAAAGCTGGTCATAACGAAGAACGGGCAAGAAACGGTAAAGGACGTGCCTGAAATATGGACCTACGTGGACGATCGGAACGCGTACATGAACTACCTGAAAGGTGTTCTCAATAAGGAACTGGGTACGTGACCATGGATCTATCCTTCATAGCCGCACTTAAGGGGATACCGTTGCTCTATGCGTTCGCCATAGGCATGGTCACGGCCATAGGGCCGTGCCCTTTATCGGCCAATATTACCGCCATAGCCTACGTATCTTCGAAATTCACGAACTCAAAGGATACAGTGCTCGCCGGGTCTATGTATACCATCGGCAGAGCCCTCACATATACGTTCATAGGTTTTCTGGCGTACGTCTTCGGCTCTACGGTGATGGAAAGCGCACCCTCGCTACAGGATTACGAGAAGATCATCATCGGCGTGCTCCTGCTGGTCGTAGGGATCGTCATGCTCGAGCTCGTAAAGCCAAATATCTCCATCGGCGATAGCCTGAAGACTAAATATGGGCTGAAATTATCTGAAAAAGGCGTACTGGGTGCGTTCGGGCTGGGGGCCATCTTCGCCCTCGCGTTCTGCCCCTATACAGCCGTAATGTTTTTCGGGCTGCTCATACCACTTAGCTTAAGTTCGGGGATCATAGGCACAAGCTTTCCACTGTTATTCGGCATCGGTACAGGGCTCCCGGTACTGGGATTCGCCGTATTGCTTGGAATTAGTGCTACGTTCGCAAAAGCCTACATTAATAAGATCGTAAAAGCCGAACCTTACGTGAGGAAAGCACTAGGAGCCATTTTCATCCTTTACGGATCATACTTACTGGCCATGTCCTTTTTAACGATGGCATAAACGCTGATAATACTCTAACAAAGACCACCAAATAATATTAACGAAATCGAAAAAACGAAAGAGGGGCTTTGAGCAGAACCCTGGTTCGTCGATATAATCGAGCAAATCACATTATGGCGTTGAACAGATAGCCAACAGCGATGATAGACACAGTCAGGACTCCGACAAAGATTATCAGTAACTTTGGCTTCAGGACTTTACGAAGGATGATCATCTCGGGGAACGATAGCGCCGTGACGGCCATCATGAAGGCAAGCGCGGTGCCCAGAGGCACGCCCTTCTCCATAAGAACGGTGACCAAGGGAAGCACGCCCGCCGCGTTCGAGTATAGCGGCACGCCGATGGCGACGGCGACAAGCACGCCGAGCGGGTCATTCTTACCCGCGTACTGCGCTAAAAAGTCTGTCGGAACATAGCCATGGATAAAGGCGCCCAGGCCGATACCAATTATCACATAGAGCCATACTTTGTTTAATATTTCCATCATATAGTCCTTTGCGTAGACCAGACGCTCTTTTTGCGTAGGCTCCTCGATCTCCACCGGGCCGCATGCGCACGATACCTGCGATTTCTTTTTATTCAGCACGTCATAGACGTAGCTCTCGACCTCTCCCTCAAGCTTGAGCCGGCCGATGAGTATCCCGGCGAGAATGGCCACGAAAAGCCCGGTGCCAATATATAATGCGGTGATCTGCCACCCGACGAGCCCCAGGAGCATGATGACGGCCACCTCGTTGATCATCGGCGAGGCGATGAGGAAAGAGAACGTCACGCCAAGCGGTATGCCCGACTCCACGAAGCCGATGAAAAGCGGCACGGCCGAGCAGGAGCAGAACGGCGTTATGATGCCGAAGAGCGCCGCCAGCACATTACCGACGTACTCGTTCATGTGACTGAGCCACTCCTTCACCTTATGGGGCGGTATATAACTCCTGATATAGGAGATAGCAAAGATCATCACGGAGAGCAACAGTAAAACTTTTATCGTCTCGTATATGAAAAAGTCCAGCGCGCTCCCCAGCTGCGATGCAGGGCTCATGCCCAATATTGAATAAACTAAATAATCCACAGGTTCCTTCAGCATTATAGACCAACTCATATATGGTAAATGAAAATATTTGATACTTGGTAACTACTTAACGCGGAGCGCTTTCATCTGATAGTAGCTCAATCCCTTTATGTACCACACAGGATATGTTCTGTTCAGTGGGGGAGGATGATCCTTTTTTAAAGCCCATCTTATCGAGCTCCAGGTGTATGAACTCATTGAATCCTGCAACCTCGAGGGTTCTTTTCGCACAATTCTGCCCGCAGCCATCGATCACCAAGATCAAAGACGCTATCTCTGCCAGGGACATGAGGCCGCCATGTCGACCTCCGATACCGGCAAGACACGACATCTTGCCCACGCTTTTCGCCGAAAGATATCTGGCTGCCCTGTCAGCTAGCTCGCCAACATCTGCTGAACCGGAGCAGGAATAGATCAGCTTCGGTCCTCCTCCGCATGTGCAACTTTCAGAGCCCTTAATTGAATTTCCCATATGCGCACCTCTATTTTTTCTCGATACATTCTCAGGCATGAGCCATAATTCCCGCACCTATTTAAAATGTTATTTAAACACTTGCTATAAATAATTTTCTACTTAAACAAAATTTTAAATAGAAAAATTTATAGTATATCACGGAAAATAGCTATTCGTTAATAGTATTATCAAACAATAACTAAAATAAACATTGAAACAGATAGTGATGGGTGAAAATCATGAAGGTACAGATATACGGGACAGGATGCGCTAAATGTAACACTCTCGAAAAAGTGGCGAAACAGGCCATAAAAGATATGGGGATAGACGCCGAAGTTGTCAAGGTAAATGATATCAACCAGATCGTTGAAGCTGGGATACTCGCAACGCCGGGATTTGCCGTCGAGGGAGAGGTAAAATCAATGGGTAGGGTCCCGTCGCCGGATGAGATCAAAAAATGGATAAAAGCGAAAATGTAAGGCGATAACATGAAAGAAGAATGTTGCTGCGGACTTAATTTGTCTGATCTTGTCAGAGGCACCCCATATAAGGATCTGGGGTTCCATAAGATCATATGTGCCATGTGCGGAAAGGAATTCATAACCGATAAAAAGGATATTACCGATTGTTTCGAGTGCGAGAGAAGGATGCAATGCAAAAAATAGAGACATTACCATACCCGATGAGCGATAAGGTAAAACGTGCCGTCGAAGCCATCGGAGAGAAAGACTATAATGAAACTAAGGATCTATTCAAGTCTATCGCCGATCCCGCCAGGATCAGGATAATCGAGGCGCTAGGGATCAAAGAACTGTGCGTATGTGTCCTTGTTGACGTTACTGGCCTTCAGTATGCGGCATTGTCATATCACCTGAAAAATCTAAAAGAATCGGGCCTGATCTCATTTAAAAAGGACGGTAATTTTTTCATTTACTCCCTGACGTCGAAGGGAGAAGCCGTACATGACTTCATCAAGAGATCAGAAAAACTATAGGAGTTTAGAAATATTTTAAAATATGTCTATGACTTATTTATTAAAAAATATTGAGACCGGTGAACATATCGCCTCCTACGTATCTATTTTTATGTTTCCTTCCATGTTTTCGGGGTGAAGTATTTCTCTCTCCACCTTAGGGCGACATTCACTAGCGCTATCATCACGGGCACTTCTATCAACGGGCCTATGACAGCCGCGAACGCCTGGCCTGAGCCTATACCGAATACCATTGGTAGTCGGGATCAGATTCCTGAAGAATAAACAAGCGTCATTGTAGTGTATGCCACAAACATTGAGATCGAGCTTTAAAAAAGAGTTCTCTGAAGCGGTATATTTTCCTTCAACAAGTCTGATAACGATAAGAAAAATATGGACCTGAAGAAGCGGGGGGAAATATATAGGCAATTTATTTTCAGGGCTGTAACCTTTACATACTGTCTTTTTTTCATTTACAACGGTATATAAACAGTAGGTAAGCTTTGCATTTTTTCTATCCAATCACCGATAAATCGTGTATTCCTTTGATAACATATAACTATAGTTATTTCAATTTATTTTTAACTATCATAAATAAGAATTATTGGGTGTAGGATATGTCAGATACGATTAACAGGCATGGTAATAACTTTGACTTTCTGAGGCTCGCGGGCGCATTGCTGGTAATATTTTTCACCTCTTACGGAGTCCTGGGTGCCGGCATGCAGGACCCACTGTTCCGGCTGACGAACGGCATGTTTACTACAGGCAGTCTTGGCGTCTTGATGTTTTTCATCATAAGCGGCTACCTGATCGCGAAGAGCTGGGATACAAGGCGAAATGTCGTAAGGTTCTTATGGGCAAGGTTCCTGAGACTGGTGCCGGCGCTCGTTGGGGTGGCGCTATTAACGATCTTCATCATAGGCCCATTAACTACCAATCTAAAGTTATGGGATTATTTTACCAGCCGGGCCACGTGGGGCTATTTAAGTACTATAACGGTATTCTTCCCGTCCTACTCCCTTCCGGGCGTTTTCTTACACAACCCCATGGACAAGGTAAACGGTGCCTTATGGTCGTTGCCCGTTGAGTCAACAATGTATCTGATAATATTGGCCATGGGTGTTTTAGGCATATTATATAGAAAATACGTAGCGTCGTTCTTTATTTTATCAGTACTAGGGATCTACCTGTACATTAACGTCCATATGATACATGCAATCTTGCTGATCATGTCACACGATATAATAAATCAGCTTAAGCCATATTCGCAAATCCTGGTCTATCCGCTGTTTTTCCTAATTGGATCGCTATATTACCTCAACAGGCGGAATATAAAGTACGACCTGCGCCTTGTACTTCTGGCTTCCATCGCCTGGGTGCTGACCTTCTGGAATTACGACCTTTTGCTCCTATCATCATTCATCTGCATACCATATATCGTGTTGGGCATCGCGTTCGCTAGTATACCTTACATAAACATGATCGGTAAAAAGGCTGATATAAGCTATGGCTTATACATTTTGCATTACCCCGTTCAGCAGACCTTAGTAAACTTTTTCACAATGAACTCGTTGATGCTACTCGCTACAACGCTTATCATCGCAGTGCCGTTAGCGTGGCTGTCCTGGCACCTCATCGAAAGCAGGGCTTTGAGCTTAAAAGACATAGACTTTAAAATATTTGGAATAAGGCGTAGATCAACTCCCAAAAAGGCCGGGGGTTAAATTTTATTTTTAATTGATCTCCATCGTTATGCCATCAATATAGTAGCCCTCGATTTTCCCGGCCGTTCGTAGTTTTTGCTTTCGCAAATAAGAAATATAGCCATACCATCATAATTTTTCATTATGTCACCGATTTTCGCATAAATAGTTAAATAAATATTTTAAACGATTTTTCCAATCTAACTTGATGGATATTGTGCATGTTCTAAGCCTCAAGAGGATTCTGGCGGTATGTAGCATATTAGCGTTATCTGGCGTGATGATACCGGTTGTTATCTTCGATAGCAGCATTCATTTACTTAAGCCAGCCAACGGGGGATTTCCCGTAAATGCCGATCTTGGGATACGTGCTTTGGTGACACAAGAAATGCCCGCCGACATAGAGGACTTAAGCATCCCTGGAGGGCCGCGAGGACATGTCGACATCCGCATAATCCGTCCCAAAGGCAGCACGAAGGCGCTCCCCGCGGTCATGTACTACCATGGGGGAGGCTGGATGATCGGTAACAAGTACATGTACGACCGGCTTGTCCGCGAACTGGTAAATGAGGCGAACGTGGCGGTCGTTTTTGTCGAATATACCCACTCTCCAGGCGTAAAATATCCGGTCGCCAACGAGGAAGCGTACTATGCGCTGAAGTATGTAGCCAATAACAGCAAGCAGCTAAACCTCGACCCTTCGAGGCTGGCGGTGGCCGGCGACAGCGCGGGCGGGAACATGGCGACGGTCATGACCATTATGGCCAAGCAGCGAGGTGGACCGAATATCAAGTGCCAGGTACTATTCAACCCTGTGACCGATGCCAGCTTCGATACGCCCTCGTATCGACAGTTCTCGACGGGTTATCTGCTCGACAGGAATACGATGAAAATGTTCTGGGATAACTACCTGCCGGAGATAGGGGCGAGACGACAGCTAACGGCATCGCCGCTAGAGGCATCGATGGACCAGCTAAAAGGGCTGCCCCCTGCACTGGTCATCACCAGCGAATATGACGTGTTACGAGACGAGGGCGAGGCTTACGCCCATAAACTCTCGGATGCGGGAGTCCCAACGACGGGAATACAATACTTGGGAATGACCCATGACTTCATCTCCGATGACGCTCTTGTCGATACGCCGGCATCCCGGGATGCAATCGATCTGACATGTAACACTCTGCGTGAGGCTTTTGCTCAGTAATATAATTTTTTCATTTACTCTCTTACGTCGAAGGGAGAAGCCGTACACTGTGGGGAAATTGTAATATATTTATAGATTGGATTCAGAGTATAAGATATTTTTATAACAGGGGATATTCAATGTGCATGAACTAAGCGTTGCGACTGATATTGTTGATGCTGCGATTTTAACAGCAAAGTTAAATAATGCAATAAGTGTAACGAGTATTTTGGTCGATGTGGGCGAACTTGCGGTCATCAACCCAGAGCAGCTCCAATTCATGTATGAAGTGATTACTGAAGACACGATACTTAGGGGATCGCATATGTATATCACTGTAATACCAGCAGAAACCGAATGTGAATGCGGTTATAACGGCGGTGTGGAGGATAAATTCGCATGTTCGTGTCCTATGTGCGGCAAGACCCTCCATGTTTTAAAAGGTAAAGATATCGTTCTAAAAAGCCTGGAAATAGACGCTTAATTCGAGGAAGGAAAAATAAGAAATTTATTATTCATCCAATATTTTTTGCTGTGTTGATTATTGGATAGTGCTATCGCCTTCGCTGTAATCTACGCTATTTTTTTCACCTTTATTGTTTTCTTCATATAGTTGATCGCGCTGACTGCTGCCGATGCGCCTTCTCCGACTGACTTTGATATTTGATGTATGCCACCGGTTACATCGCCGGCTGCGAATACGCCCGGTATAGTTGTCGTTTGATCCGGTCTATCTACTTTGATATTGCCCTTATCGTCCAGGCTTAGCCCAAGTTCGGTAGCAAGCAGTGTGTTGGGGATTCCCCCCTCTATAAAAACCCCATCGACATCCGCTGTTCGTGTGTCTTCCTTAACTTTATATCGGATATGCTCCACATACTCGCCACCTTCTATGGCAGTGATACTGGCATTGGTGATAACGTTTACATTATTGGCCGACTTGATCCTATCGCCATAGTCAAGGGCGTCCAGTTCCGACTTATCGGTGAGAACGATTACCTCTTTGCACAACCCTGCCAGGTATAAAGCAGCTTTAGCTGCATTTTCGCCCTGGCCGATCAAAGCCACTTTTTTATCTTTGTATAGTGCGCCATCGCAGATGGCACAATAGGTCACGCCTTTATAAATGAATTCTTTTTCTCCGGGAATGTTAAGCTCCCTGTGCTTTGATCCCGTAGCAATAATTACGCTCCTGCTGGAATATTCGCCATCATCCGAGTAAAGTTTGAATGTTTCGCCGGATATTATTCGGGCAATATTCGAAGGTATCATTGTTATCTTGTAAGTCTCGATCTGATCGTTGAACTTCTCGATCAGATCGATCCCTTTGATTGAGCCAACGCCAGGATAGTTCTCCACCTCTCCGGCTTTAGCCATCTGTGAATCGAACATATTACCGAAGACGATCACGCTTAGGTTCGCCCTACCGCAATATAGAGCGCTCGTTAACCCTGCGGGGCCGGCACCGATAATGGCCACGTCATATATGATATCGTCCATAAATCATCCTCCTATACATCAATTTCTATGTTTCCTTCCATGTTTTCGGGGTGAAGTATTTCTCTCTCCATCGAAGTGCGACATTTACCAGCAGGATCATTACGGGCACTTCTATTAACGGGCCAATGACAGCCGCGAATGCCTGACCTGATCCGATGCCGAACACGCCCACCGCGACGGCTATGGCCAGCTCGAAGTTATTACTGGCTGCCGTAAATGACAGTGTGCAGGACTGCTCATAGTTCACTTCCATACGCCTCGATATGAAGAACGAGACCACGAACATTATGGTAAAATACAATATGAGCGGTATCGCGATCACGACCACGTCGAATGGCTGGGCTACTATGTACTGGCCCTTGAGCGAGAACATCACTATGATGGTGAAGAGTAGCGCCAGGAGCGTTATGGGACTAATGGTCGGGATGAACTTGTTATCATACCAGTCGCTCCCCATCCGTGGGCGTAAAACGAGCCTAGTCAGCACGCCCGCAGCAAACGGGATGCCCAGATAGATCAAGACTGACGTGGCCACTTCCAATATGGTGATATTGACGACCATGCTTTGCATGCCCAGCCAGCCTGGTAATAATGTGATGAACACGTATGCGTAGATCGAGTAGAAGACCACCTGGAAAATAGAGTTCAGTGCGACCAATGCTGCCGCATACTCAGAATCACCGCAGGCGAGCTTATTCCAGACTATGACCATGGCAATACATCGTGCCAGGCCGATCAATATGATGCCCGCCGCATACTCGGGATAGTTTCTTAGCAGAAGTATCGCGAGCACGAACATTAATATCGGCCCGACAACCCAGTTCTGGAAGAGGGATAAGGCCATAACCTTTACATTCCTGAATACCTTCCCAATCTCCTCATACTTGACCCTTGCCAGCGGCGGATACATCATCACGATCAGGCCAATAGCGATCGGGATGGATGTCGTTCCTACGGACATGCTATTCAAGAAAGTCGCAAAGCCCGGATATAAATACCCCAGACTAACGCCCAGGGCCATAGCAAGGAATATCCATAACGTGAGATACTTGTCGAGGAAAGAAAGCCTCGGGTTTACTTCTTCAGCCATAATTCAAACACCACTTTAGATGAAATCTTCGTATCAATAGCCTCTTCTCAATATCGCTTCCAGTTCATCCGCATAGGGCATGGAAGACCGGATCTTTTTACAGGTGGTTTCAATATCATATTCGAGTCGAATGATTTCCTGTGTTTTATTATTCGTATCAAATACCATGCATGAAGCTCTCCAGTCCTTATCGCGAGGCTGCCCGACGCTTCCGGGATTAAGGATCGTCATTCTCGATGTTTTCAAGATGGCGGGCTTATGGGTATGCCCCAGAATTAGATATTCATCATTAACCTCGGAAGTATATTCTTCAAGCTTTTCCAGGGGTGTGTCCGGGTTGATATAGTCAAAGAAAGATGCTGGGCTTCCATGTGCGAACATGATCTTTATTCCCTCTATTTCAAGCTCCAGTTTCAATGGAAGATTACGTAAAAAGTTCTCTTCATTTTCGCTTATCTTCGCCCATGTATATTCTCTCGTAGCTTCCGATAGGTGTTTATAAACATAGCTGCAGCCGCAATCTACATGAAGTGCAACGGCGTTATCGTGATTTCCACGTATTGTCGGCACGTTGTTGCTGCGTATCCAGTCGATACATTCCAGAGGGTTCGGGCCATAGTCCACGAGGTCACCCATGCAGAAGATGCGGTCGTACTTTACGCCTTCCAGTACTGCTCGAAGCGCTTCCATGTTTGCATGAAGATCCGATATCAATAATAGTCTCATAAAACATACCTACTTTGCTAATTTTTTCATCATTACGCTCTCAACTATGGGAGCATATTTTTTCCAGGTCATTTCATCCACTACGGGCATGCCAGTATCCATTTCCTTCCTTATGATAGGGTTTTTCTTGAATTCCACGGTGCATTCATCTATTTTATTCTGGATCAGAGCATCATCCTCGATGCCCATCATATCGACCAGCATGATGTTTTCCTGGTATTCATCGACTGCCCATTCGGGTATGTCATCGATGAACGGTATCGGACTTTTACAGCCTATGATCTTCCGGTATGTACCCACCCTTGCCACACCGTTCTCATGTAGCGCTTTGAACGCATCGCCTGCGAGGTGCGCGCTCTCCTGGCCACAGAGGATCAGATAGCGGATATTCGGGTTTTTCAGTATATTCGTGATCGCAAGCTGTATGCCGAAATTCTCCGTGTACACGCTGCCGATCATGGCATAGCCGTCCAGGTTGAACTTTTCGTAGTCGCTCGCAAGCGTCGCCACGGCAACGGGCGAGCCATTGTCTTTAAATCTGTATGTCTTTTCGATTTTATCTCCGGTGGGTATCATCGTATATCGCCCTTAGTTTATGATGTGCTTAAGCTCATTGGAAGCTACTATCTTGTCTTTGAATATCTTTTTATCGAGGTCAAGCAGGCCGTCTATGCCCTCCGGCTCTTTTTCTAGCAACGGTACTAGCAGCATCGGCACTTTAAAGCGTTCCTGAATGTCTTTCAAATATTTCTGCTGCTGCGCCCTGCGACGATTGAAAAATTGATTATCGCCATAGCCTGCGGGGAGCAGGTAATTTGCTACTACGCACGCTGTTTCGATGCCTACCTGTTTTTTCAGGTCGTTTGCCGACCTCCACGCCTCCATGATGGGCGTATATTCGGGGTATAGCACGAATATGAAGGAACTTTTATCCCGGTCCCGCATCATTTCGATGACATGCTCGTACGATTTCGACGTTTTCGACGATTCCTTTGTCAGCGTCCCTATATCGATGAACCCCTTCCAGTCCACCGGTAATTCGAGCAAACGCAGCGTATGTCCGGTAGGGGCAGTATCGAAGATGACCACATCGTATCCGGCCAGGTCAAAGAAGCTCATGAACTTTTCAAATGCCGCCATCTCTTCGGCACACGGCGAAGTAAGGTCTTCCTCCACCGATTTTCTGGTGGCTTCATCCTTATCCTTCACCGATTCCAGAATGCGCAGTTTATAAAGCTCAAGTGATCGCTTCTGGTCGATACGTGCAGCGTGCAGGCCATCTATACCTTCAATGGGCGTAGGCTCGCTGCCCACGGGCTGCTCAAAGATGTATTGTAGATGCGAAGCGGGATCGGTGGTGACGATCAAAGTTTTGAAGCCCCGGCTTGCCAGATATACCGAAGCTGCACAAGCGATAGTGCTTTTACCCACGCCCCCTTTGCCCGTGAAGAAAAGATATCTCGTCCCGTTCGCAGGGGTGAGAATACGATCAATGCTCTCCCCATCATTGCCAGGATAGAACTCAACTACAGATGGTCCGGTGCTTTCTGTAGGAGTTTCGCGTTTTCCCTCGAAGAGATAAGCGCCAACAGTTTCAAGTGACTGTAGCCCGTTTACTTCACCATCATTAAGAGGATACAGGACTATTTCAACGCCCTTGAATTCATCGTTTATGCGGGTGATCTCGTTTTCTTCGTCATTTTTGATCTTCTGGAAGAATTTATCGGTGACCGCCTCGTCGGGCAGCACGCCATTCACTATTAGCAGGCTCGTCTTCACGCCTAATTTAGATAGTTCCTCAGTGCTACGCTTCGTCTCGATGAGCGACAGTCGCTCGGGCTTTAGCACGAAAATGAACGAGGTCTTTTTACCATCCCTCAAGTATGAAAGCGCTTCATCGTACCGTTCTTTTGCCCCTGTCAATGATGAGCTTGGGCCGATGCACGTAGCACCGCCCTTTGATATCTCCTCACTCCAGCCGCTCGGCAATTCTAGCAGTCTTATCGTATGGCCGGTAGGCGCCGTATCGAAGATCACGACATCATAGCGGGGCTCGCACATGAAATCGATGAATTTATCGAACGCAGCTACTTCCTCTACGCACGGTGATTTCATCTGTTCTTTGATTGTTTCGAGGCTTTTTTCGTCTAATAATTCCCTCATGGGAGCTATGACCCGTTCCCTGTAAGCGTCGGATGCCGCGTCAGGGTCGATTTCAACCGCCGATAGGTTCTCTACGTCGTTTATCGGCGTTATATTGCTCCCGATCGGCTGCCTGAATATATCCGAGAGGTTGGGTGCCGGATCCGTCGTTACAAGCAGCGTGCTGTAGCCTTTTCGCGCGAGCCACACGGCTGTAGCGCAACTCATGGTACTTTTACCCACGCCGCCCTTGCCGCTGAAAAAGATGAACTTAGTTTCGCCTTTGCGCTGAGGCACTACGATACTTCCGAACATGTGTCCCCCTAAGCATCGAGCAATACTTTTAATTCCTCGTACTTCGGGTATTTCTGTTTCATCACGACATTCCCGTCGATGATGGTAACAGGCAATATGGATGGCCCGTTCGCTTTTACCAGATCGCGGACCAAGGGAGTTTGCATGAATAGTTGCACGTTAAAGGACATACTTGCCCGGGTGATCTTCAAGTCTTTATACTCGTTTGCTAGCTTTTTTAGTGTCTCATTGAAATCGATCAATGCTTTGTCCACGTTCGGGCCGCACACGCCGGTAGGACAGCACATAGCCCCTTCAAATACAGTCAATTCTTTCTTCATAGACAATCACCTAATTGCGAGTCGTCTACCTCCATTCGAGGTATGTCCAGTATCTCCAGGATCTGAACGGCCTGATCGTTTTTGATCTTATAGAGCATCTTCGTGCCATCTCTTCGCACGTCCAGGATGCCTGCTTCGACCAAAACTTTGAGGTGCTGCGATACCGTGGGCTGGGCTTTACCGATGAACGGTACTATAGTGCAGGCGCACTTTTCGCCATTTAACAGGTATTGCAGGATCTTTATCCTGGTATCGTCACCCATCGCTTTCAGCAGCTTGATCTTCTCATCCATCTAATATCGTTATATTCGTATATGCGAATACACAAATAGGTTTCGGCTGATAACGCTGAAGAATCATCGAATCATGCATTAGATGGTGATATTGTTCGCCCATACCTCACCTATTTTTATCGCTCGCCACGTATTTTTAAGCGAAGCTATTTCAATGGTAATGCTGGACTCCCATTTGTGGTATAATATGGACAAGTGGGGATGGAAATTAGCTATATCTATCGTACTATCTGCACTGCTTATGGCAACATGCTTTACGAATACAGTAGTGAACGCGCAAACAAGCCAGGGGGCACCCGATCATATAAACGTGATACTCTTCTATCACAAAGGCTGCTGCAGTTCATGCGGCGAGATGGAGAAATACGTCGGAGATGCGCTGAACCAGTACTATGGTAATGAAATGAAATCCGGCATGGTCACGTACCAGGTAGTGGACCCGGTTACAGACAAGGCGATGGCGGATAAATACAACGTGAAGGATTGGGCCCTTAAGCTCGTAGTCACCCGCGGCGGCCAGGAGTCGGTGGTCGATATTCCAGAGGTCTGGATGTACGTCGGCAACAAGGACGCAGCGATGAAAACGGTGAAGAACGCGGTCGACAAGCAGCTGGGAAGGTAAAATGAGCCTTCCCGATATTTCCTCGATGGCAAATATACCTTTTATCTACCCATTTCTGGTTGGGTTGGTCATGGCCATAAATCCCTGCAATATGGGGGTAGATCTGGCAGGCATCGCATATGTGTCGTTAAAGCTGGATAATCCTCGCGGGGCCGTATTATCGGGGACGTTCTACACGATCGGGAGGGCGCTAACGTATATGGTCTTTGGGCTGCTGATCTTCGCATTTGGCTCGACCATATCGGACTTCGCACCACTACTTCAGACCTACGAAAATCTTATACTCGGTGCTTCCCTGGTCATCATCGGTATTGTAATGCTGAACATCCTGAAGCTTAACTTTTCCTTGAGCGAGGGTAAAAAATCCAAATATGGTTTAAGCCTGCCAGATAAAGGGCTCCTGGGAGCACTGGCAATGGGGGCCGCATCATCACTAGCGCTCTGCCCCTGTACAGCGGTCATTTTCCTAGGCCTATTAATACCTCTTTCAGTGAAAGCGAACCTTGTTGGAATGAGCTTTCCCATTTTGTTCGGTATAGGAACCGGCGTTCCGATACTGGCATTCGCCATACTGATTGGCATGAGTACAAAAGTCGCACAGACCTACCTGAATAATATAGTGAAATATGAACCATACGTAAGAAAGGTCTTCGGGGTGGGATTCTTCATCTACGGGTTATATTTATTAGCCGGGTTCCTGACCACGATCATGTCAAATACATAACTAATATCAACATTAATGAAAAGTATTGATGATCGCACGTTACGTCTACTTTTTAGTATTGGCGAATAGCGCCAGGACCACTGAACAAAACACGAGCTGCGCGCCGATGGCTGCCATCGACAGTAATTTGATGATATCGTAAAACGAGGGTATGATCGATGTCTGGCCTGTGTCGGTCGGCTCTCCCTGGCCCGGAGTCGCCTGTGTAGTCGCCGAAGGATTTACAACGGTCGAAGGCTTTTCCCCGTATCCACTTAATATAACGATAGGCGACATGGTGCCGCTGCCTTCATCAGCGGTGATGATCTCTGAGCCGAAATATCCGTCCTTTTCGACGGTCAAATTATATGTGCCCTTCGGCAGCCGGGTGTAAACGAACATGCCTTTGGCGGGGCTGTCGCTGGTCGTTTGAGGGTTATTACTTATGTCCACGATATTGCTGTTCGTGAACTGGTTGTTGATCATATTACCGTTATAAAGGGTCACGGTTGCGCCGGAGATCCCGTTAGCGTGGTCATCCCTGACGATTCCCGATATACTGATACCTGTCGACTGTGATGTCGCATAGCTTACGCTAAAGATCATGAAGCATATCGCGATTGCCGCCATTAATGCTAAAAGGCCTTTACGGCTCATTGACCAGGCCCTCGCTGCTCGAGCTCTTCAGGGAGGTGTACGCATCATAAACGGAATACAGCCACACGAATATGGCAAGTGTCCCGATGGCAAGGTTTTGTACGAATGATAGCACCCAGAAAGCAAAATATATCGCTAAGAGCAGGTAGCCGAACTTTTTCTCTCCCGAATAGATCTGGAAGAAGCCCGGCACTATCAGTGATAGCACGAAAATGTTGCGCTCATCCGCTCTTCTAGCTTCGACTTCGGGCGATTCTGCCCGATTTGCCCTGTTTGCCGCCCGAGCCCGGGTTTGTGTTTTTTGGCTGCCCTCTGCGGCTCCTGCCTTACGCGCTTTATCTTCCGCAGCAGCTCTTGACGCTTCGCTCTTCTCGCCGCCCTTGGACTCGTACTCGTGCATGAATTTACGGTACGTGTCGTACCTCGTCCGCTTTCCCGGGTCCGACAGTATCTCGTACGCCTCTGATATCAGCTTGAAGATCTCTTCGGAGCTGGCGGACTTGTTCACGTCCGGGTGATATTTTTTAGCGAGATTCCTGTAAGCTTTCTTGGCGTCATCCGTAGAAGCCGTGCTTTCCAGGCCCAATATCTCGTAATAGTCCTTATCGTAGTCCACAGATTTATAGAGATAAGTATTACTTATAACCCTTTTCCTTATAGGCGTCATATATAATGGTTAATAATGGATTGTCTGCCATCTCTGCGAAGATATAATAAATAAATGGCGGGCATATGATAGTAAGGACATAATATGCTCGAAGACATCGATCTAACGGTACGATTACCCAAGGAAGACTATGATAAAGCCATTCCTGAATTGAGGCTCAGGCTAGGCGAGCTCCAGCGGAGAGCGACTGATCTCGGCATACCCGTGATGATCCTGTTCGGAGGCTGGGCAGCTGCAGGAAAGGGCGATCTGATGAATCGCCTGATACTGGCACTGGACCCCAGGGGCTTTCGTGTCTTCATAACGGAAGAGCCCGATGTCGAGGAGAAGTCCCAACCGTTTTACTGGAGGTACTGGCAGGAAACGCCGGCCAAAGGGAAAATATCCATTTTTCTTAAAAGCTGGTACAGCCAGCTATTATTTGAAAAGATCGAGGGCGGGCTGAATAAGAAGGACATGGACCGGTCCTATATCGAGACCAACAGCTTTGAGAAAGTGCTCGCGGATAGTGGGTGCCTGATCGTCAAGCTGTTCCTGCACATCAGCAAGAAAGAGCAAAAAGCGAGGTTCGAAAAGCTTACTGCGACTCCGGATTTTTCCTGGACTGTGACCGATGCGGATCGGGTGCAGCATAAGAAGTACAATAAATATGTGAAAGCGATCGACACATTGATCGAGACCACCGACCTGCCTTACGCCCCATGGACCGTGGTCGAGGCGAACGACCGACGGTATGCTACAGTAAAGATCTTCAATACGGTAATCACCGCGTTCGAGCATAAGATCATCGAGGCGGAAGCGGCCACCAAAAAGAAGGCTCCTGCTAAGCCGGGTCCATCGAAGCCGCCAGCGGTCCAGTGGCTCAAGCATTTAGACCTGAACAGGTCGATCTCGGAGGACGAGTATAAGGTCTTCGTGAAGGCGTACGAGGAGCGCATGAAGCTTCTCCATCACCGGGTCTATCGTGCCGGCGTGCCCGTCATCATAGCTTTTGAGGGGCCTGACGCGGCCGGTAAAGGTGGTGGAATAAAGCGATTGGCGGATTGTATGGACCCCCGGGGATACGAGGTGGAGCCGACCGCCGCCCCCAATGACGTCGAGCTTTCGCATAACTACCTCTGGCGGTTCTGGAAGGTCATGCCTCGCGCCGGCCACGTCGCGATCTTCGACCGCAGCTGGTACGGACGCGTGCTGGTCGAGCGTGTCGAAGGGCTCTGCACTCCCGAGGACTGGTCCAGGGCATATGGCGAGATCAATGATATGGAAAAACAGCTCGCGGATTTTGGCGCGATCATAGTGAAATTGCTGCTGTACATCGACCGGGACGAACAACTACGCCGATTTGAAGCAAGAGAGATCGACCCGTACAAACAATATAAGCTGACGGGAGATGACTGGCGGAACAGGGAAAAGTGGGGCCGCTATAATGCAGCCTTCGAGGACATGCTGCAAAAGACGAACACGCCATATGCGCCGTGGACGATCGTCGAATCGAATGATAAGCTCTATTCCCGCATAAAGATCCTGAAAACAGTGACCGACGCGATCGAAAATAACCTATAGGATCGCTATTTTTTCTGCGCTTCCTTAAAGCGTCTCGCCAGGCAGTCTTCTATATCCGTAAAAGAAGGCATGATATCGTCAGCTTCTCGTAAATATGACTCCGGCAGTGTCGTGGTCACGGCTATGACGTAATCGACGCCTGCCGCCTTTGCGGACTTGATGCCCAGCGGAGCATTCTCGACTACGACGGAATTTTCACCCGGGATACCAAGCATATTCATTGCCTTGAGATAAGGGTCCGGATATGGCTTGCCTCGCTCCGTATCGGCACCCGTTACGACAGCGTCAAACTTATCAGCCATACCGATCTCGTCGAGCACCTTTGTAACCGATATCCTGTTGCTGCCCGACACAAGCGCCAGCTTTATACCGTTATTCCGGAGCAGGTCGATGGTATCCTTTACTCCGGGATACATTTTTATATGTCCGGCAGCCAGCTTTCTATACAGTTCCCGCTTTTGCTCGATCACATTTTTAACCTGTTCTTCCCCGACAGAAACGCCGTATTTTTTTACAAACGTTTTCCCGACCTCTATCGAAGGCATACCTTCGGCCTGATAGACGTCCAGAGGCGTCAGGCTGATCCCGAGCGGCTCGAACGCCTGGCGATACGCCTCATAGTGGAATTTCATCGTATCCGTGATCACGCCGTCCAGGTCAAAAAGAATGGCTTTGTATCGTTCGACGTCGATCCTGCAGCTCTGTACCATCATTGACCATGTCGACGTAAAAATAGTTATAATTATTCATCGATCATGCCTACATACAGTAAATAATCAATTGCCCTACATTGAGCCTTATACCGAGTCGGTACTATGATCATCAATTACATCGACGTCGCATGCATAACGGCTCCATTCGCAAAGCGCTGCCTTTTCATTTTCCGGTAGTTTTGCGATCTCGTTTTTAGAGTATTTCAAGTGACGGTTGGCATCACTGGAAGGATCGCCAAGCTGCGACACATATTCTTTGCTGCAGCTGCACTCCGGGTCAATGCCGATCGCATCTCCCGGCAACAGGAAAAGTGGATAAAACCTGCAATGAAAAGGTTTTAAATCGCCCAGCGTACAGCCGCAAGGGCCCAGGAAACGACACATATTGCCGGGGGCGATGACAATTTTCGTCGTATCGAGGCTTGACGCGGCGAGCCGGCTTTTTAATTCGAGCTCTTGCGAAAAAATGTGTATATGCAGATAGCTGTCTATGCTTTTACAGCACTGCCTGCACTCTGCACATCGGTCAAATATGCTCATGGGTTGCTCAAATGTCGGCCGGTCTTGCAGTCGGGCGTTCAATTCTCCGGTCGATCATGAACAAGCTATATGACACCATGGCCACCCAGAGAAGTGCGCTGAACACAGCCAGCCATTCCCAGATTGTATTATGCGCATATGCGGAGTACGTGTACATGAAGATCAGGTCTATTGCGATGGCTAGCAGCGCATAATAGCCGATCCACCTGGGGTATCTCGGATCGTAGAAGATCGCAGCGTTCGTAAGCACCAGGAACAAGAAAAGGAGCGAAAAGAACGTGATCGCCATGATACCGTGTAACGGTGTCCCTTCGGTGAAGATCCCGATCATCATTAGAGCGAATGCGGAAAGGATACCACAAGCCTGTCCCGCAACTAGAGCCGTCTTTTTCCGCCCCGTGACATCCCACTTGCCTAGCCCGGCCATGAGCACGATCATGGCAAGCCCAGTGAGGATGCAGCCGGTATTAAAAAAGATACTTCCGGCGGGGTCCAGCGTTGGGTTTCCCAAGTCGCTAAGCCAGTTATCGAAAGGTGAGAATGGCGTGGAATATGATGCGATCGATACTAGCGTAAATGCACAAAAAATAACGGTGACCAGCACACCACCCATGGCGCTCAATGGCCACTTGAGAACATTCAATGTCATGATAGACTACCTGATAAAAAAGAATAGGTGGTAAGCGGTTAAAAAGATAATGCTCGTATCGCATGCTTCGAGACAACATTCGGCCATCAATGATAATGTAAAAGAAGCAAGTATTGAGACAGGATAGCAATAATATCTTTAGTTTTATATAAATATATGGAGGACGAATGGTTGGCTGAGTTGCCATGAAGGTTAAAACGTTCACTTTAGCTATTACACTGATATCTTTACTGACCATACTGGCTATTGCACATTATGCACTGGGCATCAGGCAGATGATATCATCCCCGCAGGAGATCATGCCAAATGCGTCAACAATCGCCGTCCCTACCGCGACTGAGGAGCCTGATTATAATTACAGTGGATCGATGATACCTGAGCCACAGATGAACTTGATGCTGCCGAGCGTCAATGAACCATCATTTAACCCGACACCTGTAACCCTACCTGAAAACAATGAGACCATAGAAAATCCTGTGATAACGCCGACTCCGACGGTAGATCCACGCTCCACGCCTATGGCCCCGATGAAACCGATGGAGCCATGGAAGCCGGCATCACCGATGACCGCAACGTGAATAAAGGGAACGAGTGCTCGTAGAACGTTTTTAGCTCCATTGTCCCATTTTCGATCTTTGAATCGGTATTCTGGACGTCAGAATTTTCAGGATCGCACATCCAGCAGCCCGTATTTGCGACCATGCCATCATCGCTGATAAAAGGCATGTGCGTATGCCCGAATACCAGGCCTCCTCGGGGAAGTTAGATAAAAATAAAAAAGGATTAGATATAACATCTGGTCGTAAGGATCGTTGCGACATCACCGGCATTATTGATCGGGAAGTCGCCCGGGTTCAGGTGTTCGATCAGGTCGGACATGGTCATGACCTTGCCTTTATATTGACAGCCCATCGGCGTCGGCTTCGGGAAGATCTTTTTAAGCTGCTCCTTCGATGTGATCGGGAACTTGATCCCAGCTCCATTCAGCTGTGTGACGATCTCCACTTTCATCATTTCAAGTTCTTTGATGGATGAGGCACCCGGTGCTTCGGCATGCTCGTTGTATTTTGGTTTCTCGATCGGTATTTTATCACCACATAGAGGTAAGCGGTTAAGTTGAAAAACTTTCTCTGAACTCGTTACATTAATAAGCATACATGAGATTACATTTCACAGTAAGTGTTTATCATGGAAGAGATCAAGCAGTTCTTTAAGAAGGATAAATTCTGCGCGTTCATCGGCATAGAGCTGACGGAGGTGTCCAAAGGCCACGCAAAGGCGAAGATGGACATCAAGGAGCATCACCTGAACGGCGTGGGCATCGTCCAGGGAGGCGCCATCTTTACGCTGGCTGATCTTGCATTCGCGGCCGCCTCGAACTCACATGGCACCGTTGCCGTGAGTATCAATGCGAGTATCTCGAACATGAAAGCCACCTCCAGCGGCACGCTTTATGCGGAAGCAAGGGAGATATCGATCAATCCTAAAATAGGCACATATACCGTGGACATCACAAACGAAAAAGGCGAGATGATCGCCATTTTCCAGGGCATGGTCTATCGCAAGAAGGACTCTTTAGATCTTTCGGGCACGTAAACCTATGCGTTAGCGCACCATATCTGGGGCAGATCATCTCCTGCATTAATCTTGAAATCAATTCAGTATAGAATTAGATAGGGCGCTCATTTTATACCTAAAGACGTAACATTGTCCATGAGGCCTGAAAATGAAAGTAGAATCGATAGACGTACACGGCGATATCCTTAATAAGCGCATTGATGAGCAGATCAGGATCATAGAGAGGGCCAGCGTCATGCTCGAAGAGCTGAAAGTAGTCCCCGGCGAGCCGATCACCATGGACAAGGATAATTATAAAGAGCTATCAGAGTTGCTTTCGCAGTACGAGGAATTTGTAGAGCACTTCAGTGAGACCACCAATGATCTGATCAAGGATTTCCGGGATATGATCGGGGGCGATGAGTGCTTCGAGGGCGAGCGAGACGTGGACGAGGAGTTCCCTGATCTCGAGGATGAGGAAGACTAATAATAAAAAAGGTAATGGCTCCGCATGAGGAGCCATAATGGTCAGCTTTATTTTTTCACTGCGCCGTTATCGAGGACAGGTGCCGGTTTTTCCAGTGGCTTGCTCTGCTTAATGAGCAGCTCGACTGTATCGGCCAGCTTATTTAAGTGCGTCTCCAGCGGCTTTGACTAAGTCTGAAGTGACCGAGATAAGTAATAAAAACGTGATGATCACTAATGAAAACAATTTTATCATAGGATTATCGATTCGATAATAACACATACTAACCGAGTGATATATTATAAAAATATACAAGCATATACTTTTGTAGCGTTATTGTAGTGATTGATTTAAAGACTAACCCAGGTAAGATAAGGCTAGGCATACCCGAAATATTCTGTGGTTGTAGAGTTTTAGCGAGCCATGGGTCCATGGCAGGCTACGAATCGGGGACTCAGCACTTACCTCCGATTCCCGACCGCTTGCCACACGCCCGCCATGCTGTCGTAGTTCTGGTCCGGTATGTGGTTCAGCGCATCCAGGACTTCATTCGGCGCCATGTTCCGCTTTGCCTGCTCCACCACTTTTCGTCTGTCCGCCGGGAAATCTATGCCCTTCAGGGACTTTGATACTTTTGCTATGATCGAAGCCATTTAAACTCCTGCATTATTGTTTCTCGGTCGTTTCGCCTTTTTCAATTAGCTCACGCACCTTCTGTCCGCCTTTGGGCCGATGTGTCAGTAGAATTCCCGGCCGTGTGTTTCCGAGGCGCGTGTTCCGTCTTTCTGGCCGGCCGCTTCTACGGCCATTTTACCCTCTTTTTATCGGCCATTTCGACACCGGATAAAAATTTAATTATATTGTGATGAACATATCTTGGGAAAACACCTGAAAAAATGCATAATTGGAACCGTTTTATCGCATATAAAAAAGATGAAAAAACGAGTGCTGTAACCTGATAGTGCAATATGGGCAGAACATTGCGGATACTGCTGAATCGCCAGGATCCCGGATACAATACCACTCACGCTATATGTAGCGTAGATCTAAATAATCGGTCACATACAATTTTTTGACATAGTGGAGCTTAATCTGGCATCCCACTGTGTCGCTGCCATCGACTCGGGCACTACCAGCGCGGACGCCTGAAAGCATCGGAGATGGTAGATTGTAGTTTTTGTACCTCCACCATGATCTCCGCCGGCTCCCTGATCTTCAGGTAATATGCCGATGTGACGATCATCAGGTACAGGATAAAGACCGCATAGATCAAAGCCGCGTATGTAAACAGCATCTGGTCCTGTGAATCGTAAACTGAGATATAAACGAATATACCACTGAAAACAATCGTGACTGCCGCTAATATTATGAGGTAAACCCAGCCCCTCGATAAGATAGATATATCTCCGCCATTTGTTCGCATAGGAACATCCAACATTCCCACAATTGGCCAATCGCTCAATATTGGTCAAGTAATATATTCAATCGCTTAACTACTAGAAAAACTTTGTTCTCCGGATGCTTTATTTGTGCATCATGATGTTTAATAGCCAACGTGACAAAAATACTGGCATTCGACAATACTTCGACCATACTTTGTGGTAACATTAAATTTTTATAGCCCCTGTGGATCTCACTCCTAAGATATACTGGATCGTCCAATGGCCGTACATACCATTGTTATGCCCCTATTGACACGGGACCTGGGTGATATAAAAGTCTGATGGAGTCCGCAAATTTTAAGTATGTTAAGGTATATGTGATGTCTCGTACTCCCGATTTGTTGTACAAAATCCCGCCTTAGCTCAGCCCGGTTAGAGCGGTCGGCTGTAGACCTTAATTAACGACTGCGGAAACCGACAGGTCCCCGATTCGAATTCGGGAGGCGGGACATATTCCCCAAATGGGCTGAGTGGGGAAAAGTATAAATCTAATCGGGTGTATGTTTAAACCCCAAGTTTTGAATAAATGCTCGGATAGTGTAGCGGCCTATCATGGGGCCCTGTCGAGGCTCCGACTCGAGTTCAAATCTCGATCCGAGCGCCTTATATTTTAATGAAAGAATTAGCATTGTTTCTCTATCTATTTCTACGCGGGTACGACGCCTGGCCTGATAGCCAGGCTACTCGGCTTTTCGGGTGCTTCGATGCCGGGGCCGGGCTCGCACCCTCGGCCGAAAGGCGCTTCGCGCTTTCGGCCTCCGCAAGCCCTAAGCAGCGTGCCGACAAGACGGCACGCTCATTACCCCGTCATCTTCGCATCGGCCTTCGGCCGACTGATGCCCGAAAAGCCTCGCCGACCGCGATCGTCGATATGTTTTGTTGGAATTGTGTCAGAAAAAAGGGTCTGCGTATTATAAAGGCCGTATGCCAGCCATGAATCGCTCTTTTATCTGTACTGGTGTCATCGGGATGTTGGGTACGTCGGCGTTCTTCGCGAGGATGACCGCGTGTATGAAGCGAGGGCCTTTTCCAGCTGATCTTAAAGCTTTTAATAATTCGTCGACGGTTGACACTTTTGCAGTGTTCTTGATACCATAGACCTTTGCAAGCAATTCCAGGTCCATATGAGACGAATAAGTCGGCTGATTGCCCGTTGAGCCATTCGCGCTATTATCGAATGCTATGATGGTCAGGTTTTCTGGATGCTCCTGGGCTGCGCTGCCAAGCGCATTAGGGTTCATTAAAAGAGAGCCGTCGCCATCAAGAACTATTACTTCCGTATCTACGCTCATCGCAAGGCCAGTGCCTATCGCTGAAGCGAGGCCCAGGCTGCCAAGCATGTAAAAGTTTGAGTCCTGGTCGCAGGCGGCATATAATTCCTTACTTGGTATACCGATGTTGGACACGACGATCTTGCCATTTAAATAAGGAGCGATTCCCTGGATCATTTCGTAGCGCGTCTGGGTGGCCTTTGGGACGTGGGAGTTGCAGTTGATATTAAATTTGCGTTCCTTTGACACATTATCAGGCTCATATGGCCGGGCAGTGGAAGCCTCCCATATCCTGGGCGAGAGCAGCGCGACAACGGGCGTATTTGATTCGAAAGACAATTCAATGGCTCGCTTTATTTCTGATAGCTCATTCATGGAGCTCACCGTGGCATACGGCAACTTAGTGCCATCAAGGATACAGGGCAGACACCCGCCGAAATGTTCCTGCGCAAGTATGCCTTCTTTATAGACACCCCGCCAGCTTACCAGGATCGGCAACGGTATCCGGTAGGTCATATGTAAAGACGACAGCACATTGATCGAGTTTCCGATCCCGGTGCTCTGTATCAACATCGCCGGCTTTTTCCCTGCAAAGTACAGACCGGCAGCGATGCCCATGCCATTCTCCTCACGAGTCATCGGGATCTCTTTAAAGTACACGGGTATCTTTGCCAGAAGATTTTTTATCTTATCGCAGGGAAGCGTGAGGACTATGTCAATACCGCATGCCTTCATGATGTCTATAACGTCTTGCTCAACGTCGGCCATTCTATCACCTTTACTATCTCTTCCAGCGGCACGTCAGGGCCGCTTACGTTCAGGACCGGCTTTACAGGATACAAGGGGATTTCCCGCTTCAGTCGCTCGTATCCCCCGCCAGTGATATTCAATAATATACGTCGGCCCTTATTGAGCCCTTGCTCACATGCCCGCATGAGCGCGGCAACGGCCACTGCGGCTGGCGGAAGGATATCAATGCCTTCCTGTGACTCGAATAATTTTTTAGCAGCCTTTGCCTCATCGTTTGTCACACCGTACATGCCTCCGTCCGTGTCGACTAAAGCATCGTAGACACCGCCAGTGATGCCGTACGGCGGAGACCTGTTCGACAGGATATCAGTGTACATTTCTGCTATCTGCAGCTTCGCTTCCGGCATGTCCTGGTCCGGGATGATGTTGCGCCGGTTTGCTTTCCACGCGTTCAGCATCGGCGCGAACGGCAGGTTTTGTGCCAGGTGCAATCGCGGTAAATGCGAGCCGAAACGGCCGTCCGCACGTAGGCGCATTGCCGCTTCCCAGGCAGCTATGCCGCCTGTTCCGCTGCCGATGGCCTGGAAATAATCGTCGGGCAGGTGTTTCATCTGCACCGTACCGTCCAGCATTACCGTGCCCATTCCGTCTCGGCGAGCAACGTTCTTAGCGCCACCCTCGGGCAGGATACCTGGCAATGTTGCCAGGCGTTCCGATAGCCGTATCGCATCGCTATAGTCGGCATTTCCGTCTATCGTGATCAGGCTGATCGAATCGCCGGGCTCTTTACCCGGGATCCACAAGTTTTCGAGGTTTTTCTTCGGTACGACGATCAACAGGGGAAAGTTGGTGAGCGTAGAGAGATATGCGAACGCCCGCGCAGTATTCCCCGCAGATGCCAGTACCATAGCACGTCCTTTATGCTCCTTTGCCCTGGCGATGGTAGGCGGCGCCTCCAGCTCTTTAAAACTGCACGTATCCATGCGAGCTCCGATTTCAGGCCAGAAGCCGTTAAAAGCGATGTATAGGTTATCCAGACCCAGCTCTTTTGCCAGGCCTTCACTTTTATACGTGACTGTGCCGCCGGGCGTATCGATGAATTCCTTGCAGGGAAGCCAGTCATAAAATTTCCACATACCCGGCAGGTCTCGCAGCGTCAGCTGTTTTGCTGTGTATTCGGCCCTGATCAGCCCTGCACCGCAGGTACAATTCAGGGTATAATGGTCCGGTATGGCTTGCCCGCAACCGTGGCAGAACAGTTCGTAAGAGCCCATAGGTTACCTCGCTGTATGTATCATTCGTTTCGAACGTGATATATGTTTTTCTTTTTTTTGGTTATCGTATTTACAAATGGGTAAATAATCTTATAATAATTTCCTTTAAAGGACATTATTATATCTTTTTAGGGAAAAGATAATAAAGCGCGAGATATAACGCAATAAATATGACCTCGCATGCGCAGGTGAACCCCCCAAGAGTCAGGATGAAAAGGGCTACGCAGAGCATCGATGACATAAGGCTGAGCGCTTGCGGCTTTGAGCGGTGCATGCAGTGCGGCCGCTGTACGGCAAGCTGCCCTGCAGCATACATGTACGAGGAATATCGACCGCGAGATGTGATGAGAAAGCTACAGATGGGTGACACCGACGCATTAATGCAATTAGTATGGAAATGCGGGCAATGCTATTCATGCAGCGCACGATGTCCCAGGAACAACAGCGTCGCGCTGGGCGTACTTGCATTGCGCGAAGCGTCCATAGCCAGAGGGCAGGCGCCAGAACAGATCATGCCTGTCGTTCGGATGATCCGGAAGAATCTCTACGAACGCGGGGAGACCTTCCTTCCGTATATGTTCAATTTTTTAGGCGAATTCGGCCCGCGCACATACGCAAGATGTCGCGATAATGATAAAAAACGCATAAGGCTCGGCTTTGACCGCGAGGACGCCAGAGCGCAGCGTATCCCGGAGGAGTCGATGGCTGAGATACAGATGATCATGGAGATGACAGGTTATTCAGGTCGTGGTCACGATGAGTGATACTGTATGTAAAACGGTGCCATCCGACAATTATTATCTATTTAAAAGCTGTGTCACCTGCTCGCTATACCCGGGTATCGAGAAATCCATCAGGTTCGTGATGGACAGACTTAACGCCCATTATACGGATGACCCCCGGCATTCCTCATGCGCTGGATTCGGTTACCACACGGGTGTCGTTCCACTGCTGACCAACTTATCATTAAATGCGCGCAATTTTTCGCTCGCAGCGACGTCCTGTGACAAAAACATCGTCTGCACCTGCCCCACCTCGTATGGCAATCTGAAAGAGTGTAAGGAAATGCTTTCTGTCGACCTGGAAAAGCACGATCAAGTCGCGAAGGTCCTGGACAGCGTCGGCAGGAGCTATGATATGACTCCACAGGTGTACCATGCGTCCGAAGTGTTCCTGGCCAGGCTGGACGAGATCATAGGAAGGGCATCATATTCATTCAAAGGAATTAGAGCGGTCACGCATCACGGTTGCCATTACGCTAAGATCTTCTACAAGGATGTATCATCGGGCAGCTTTGAGAGGCCGACGGTACTCGACCATATTGCGACAGGGCTGGGATGCGAGGTGGTTGACTATGAGGAGCGATCGCTGTGCTGCGGCATGGGCTTCCATTATTCGCTATTAGATCGCGAATATCCGCGGACGATACTACGAAGAAAGTTCGCCGCCATCCGGAAAGCTAAGCCCGACGTGATCATTACGCAGTGCCCGGGCTGTACGTTCAACCTTGACTATTATCAAGAGACACTGGCGGAACAAGTTGGCACGCTCGACATACCCGTGCTCTATTTTTCTGAGCTGGCCGCGCTCGCGCTAGGCGCCGATCCATACGAGATCGGCCTGGACATGCATGCAGTGCCGGTGGAGCCGTTTCTGGAGAGGGTCGGCATCCCGGGGGGCAGGACATGAAAAAGCCTTCCACGGGTGTGTTCATCTGCCACTGCGGCGATAATATTGCCGGACTCATAGACATCGAGCGGCTGAAGCATGCGGCGCTGAAGGACGGCGCAGCATGCGCGGAAGACTTTCCATACTTGTGCTCCATGGAAGGCCTATCGCTGATCAAGGACCGCATCACATCGCTGGGGCTCGAGCGCGTCGTGGTCGCCTCCTGCTCCCCGAACGTGCATGAGCGCACGTTCCGCGCCTGCGCCGAAGAAGCGGGCCTTAACCCGTATTTACTTGACATCGCAAATATCAGGGAACAGTGTGCATGGGTGCCGTCGGAGGACCCGACAGGCAGGGCGGTCGACATAGTACGCTCATCGATCTATGGCATCAGGAAGGCTGCCCCGCTGGAGAGCGTTTCGATCACGACGGAGAAAAGCGTGCTTGTCATCGGAGGCGGCATCGCCGGGATGACAGCGTCGCTCGCTCTGGCGAAACAGGGCATACAAGTATACCTTATCGAGCAGAGCCCGACGATCGGCGGCAACATGGTGAAGATCGGAAAAGTATTCTCCCCGGATAAGCTCACCGAGGAGTGCGCCATGTGCTCGCTTGCGCCCATCATGGGAGAGGTGGCAAAGAACAAGCTCATCGAGATCAAGTCGCTTTCAAAATTAGTTAGCTTATCCGGGCATGCGGGTGATTTTCGCGCGACCGTCGAATCAGGGCCCCATTATATCGATGTGTCGAAATGCACATCATGTGGCAAATGCTCGGCGGCTTGTTGCGCACATGCAAAGGACGAGTGGAATGCGTCGCTCTCACAAAGAAAGGCGGCCTATAAGCCGTTCCCCCAGGCCGTCCCGACTGCGTATACGATCGACTCCTCGACATGCAAAAAGTGCGGAAAATGTGTAAAAGCCTGTCAGGCTGATGCCATCGACCTTGACGCGACAGCTTCAAAGGAGACGCTACACGTTGGGGCGATCATTGTCGCCACCGGACATTCGGAGCTCGACCCGACGGAGAAATACGAGCTTGGCTATGGAAAATACGATGGCGTCATCACACAAATGGAGCTGGCCCGCATACTGGCCATTAACGGCCCCACGCAGGGCAGGCTGGAGATACCGGGCATCGGAAAAGCGCCGAAGCGCATTGTCATGGTGCAGTGCGTAGGCTCCCGTGATGAAAAGCCCGGCTCTATTCCATATTGCTCAAAGATCTGCTGCATGGTCGCTCTCAAGCACGCCAGCTATATTAAAGACCACTTCCCGGGCACTGAGGTGTATATTTGTTATACGGACATCAGAGCGCCGGGCACATATGAACAGTATTACCGGGAAGTCCAGAAAAAGGGCGTCGTGTTCATCAGAGGCCGTGTAGGGGAAGTGCTGGAGGACGACGGTCTTGTCGTCAGGGTAGAGGATACCCTTGGCAGCGGCCCAATGGAAATCGAGACGGACATGGTCGTACTCTCGTGTGCGATAGAGCCATCCGGCGGAACGATCGACGCGGCTAAAACTCTCGGCATCGGGCTTACGCCGGAATTATTCGTGAAAGAGAAGCATCCCAAGCTGGACCCGGCTTCCACGACCGCGAGGGGCATCTTTGTCAGCGGCACTGCTGAGGGCGCGAAGGATATCACCGATTCGATCATGCAGGCGCGCTCCGCCGCATCCAAAGCATCGGAGCTAGTCAGCCCCGGATCGATAGCGATAGAGCCGAAGTTCGCTGTCATCGACGGCGCAAAATGCAGCGGCTGCGGTAAATGCATCGAGCTATGCCCCTACGGAGCAGCGTACAGGAACGGCCGCGTACAGATAGACCCGCTGTCCTGCATTGGCCTGGGCGGCTGCATTTCGCGATGCCCGGAACACGCGATCGAGCTGCCGCATTGTAGCGACGACGAGATCATCGCCCGTATCGATGGCTGTTTGGGTGAAGGGCCCCGCATCATCGCGTTCCTGGACGAGTCCATCGCGTACGTAGCGGCCGATAATATGGGAGTGAACAGGATATCGTATCCTGCATCGGTAAGGATCATCCATGTGCCCTCGGTCATGCGCCTTGAGCCGAAACATCTCATACATGTCTTCAATAAAGGAGCACTGGGTGTGTTCCTTGGCGACGGCACAGCTAACGCATTGAATGGAGCTGTAAAGGCGAACGTGGCAAAGCGTGTGGGAGAGCTGAAAAGATATGTGGAGGAAGCGGAGATCGACCCTGAAAGGATCTATTATTATGAAGCATACCTCCCGCACTTCAGGGGACTGGCTGCAAAGCTGGAGACATTCGCGCAGCGCCTGGAAACGATAAAAAAGCCTGTCCCTTGTGTAGCTTCGCCTGAAGCCAGGCCACATGCCGCACAGTGATCGGTCACTCATATAAGACAGGCATAATCGGGAAATCATAAACATTTCTAATAATCATAAGATAAATGAAAAAAACTAAATATCATAAATATGTAAATAAGTTAATATGCATTATACGATACTCATATTAACGATATTCATCCTGCTTACTATCATACCTGCATGTAGCGCTCAAAGCGCCGTTATACTGGTTGTTGACAGCTTCGGCTCTTCCTACGTATATCATGATAATATCGCGACATATACCAGTGGAATGGCCATTCCATGGGTACGCCTGAGTGCCGTTGACGAAGCGGACGGGCATTATACGTTACGAGTACCTGTCCCTGAGACCGAACATGGCCATTCCGTTATCGTCACGGGATACTCTGATGCCACGGCTGATACGCTCGTGTATGATAATGCGACGATCTTCGACGTGCTAAGAGATAGAGGATACCTTTGCCTTGGCATCATGGAAACCGGCGATACAAATAATATGCTTGATAATCTCGATATTGCGGTGAGGGAAAAGAACGATTCGATCTATAAGCCACACTTCGAGTTTATCCTGAACGATAAAAACGCCCCGGAAAGCATTGTAAATATGATGAAGAGCTATCCGGTGTTGAACGAGACCAAAGCCGGCAAAGACCAGAATGCCGCATATATCCGCTATAATAATTGGTCACTTGGCTTTGCGACAGACCTGGTCGATTTTATGAACAGCAGCGAGCCGGGCGTGAATTATGTACTACTGGCGAACGACGGCGGGCTCGATGAGGCGGGCCATATCCTGGGAAGTGACGGCTATGAAGCCGTGATGACCGGACTCGACCCCGGATTGCGCGAATTGATCGATGCATGCTACCGCTCGAACGTCACGCTGCTGGTCACTGGCGATCACGGGATGAGCTTTAAGGACTCAAGCTCAAAAGGGTCGCACGCATCCGTAGACGTAGCCGCACGTAATGAAAGTACGCTAGTACCACTACTGATCTATTCCAACAATAAAGAAGTCAAAGGCAGTGGCCTGTATACACAGGAGGACTTAGCGCCTACACTTTTATCGTTATTGGATTGCCCTGATACGCTAAGCATATGCGACGGCGAATCATTACCCGTTAAAAACAAGCCAACCCTGTACCTCAGATCAAAGCAGTCGGTAAACGTCACGCTGACCGGGCTGGAAAGTCCGGATTCTATCTCGTTTAGCGGTATATATGCGTTTAAAGACCTGGACCAGGGGGGATATTCCATCAAGTCGGGTGATTACGAGAAGGATATAGACCTGAGAGTTGACATGCTGGTCGATATACCTGAAGAAGGGCAGACTTCGTCGGCTTTTCCATTATGGTCGGCATATGCGGCAGCCGGCGTTGTATCCATTGCAGGTATTATCGCAGCGTTAAAATTCGTATGGAGAAAATGAGTATTTCATCGGGCAGCCTCCATTGGCAGGCGCTCGATCACGATCTCTTTCACATAGCCCCTCAATATGGCTGATGCGTCCTTAGCGGAGACGCCGTCCACGATCACTGCGCGCAGCGCTGCTGTCATCAGGTCCGGCCTCGGGTGCTGGAAGATGTTCCTGCCCAGCGATATCCCTATGGCACCGGCCATCATGGCGTCCTCGACCATCTGTAATACTTCATGATCATGGTCACATTTCGGCCCGCCTGCAATGACCACAGGGACCGGGCAGGAGTCTACCACATGTCGCATAGATTTGATATCGCCTGTGTACGGGCATTTTACAATGTCCGCGCCTAGCTCTGCCCCGATGCGTGCCACGTGTGCGACCTCTGCAGCATTAGCGGTCACATTCTTGCCTCTTGCATATGTCATCACTAACAGGGGCATGCCTTTTTCATCGCACTCGTCCGCAATGAGGCCCAGATGCTCAAGCATGTCCGGCTCTGAAGCGCTGCCGCCAATGTTCACATGTACCGAGATGGCGTCGGCGCCCAGCCTGATAGCCTGGTCGACACTTGACACGAGCACTTTCTTATTTTTATCTTCGCCATACTTCGTGCCGGCTGACAGGTGCATGATCGTGCCGCACTTCGGCGGCTTAGTGAGTGATCTCAAGATACCTTTATGTAAAAGGACTGCGCTAGCGCCTCCTTTTTCTACGAGCGATACCATGCGGTGCGTGTCCACAAGGCCTTCGATCGGCCCTTCGCTGACGCCGTGGTCCATGGGGACTATGACCGCTTTGCCGGATTCAAGGATCCGGTTCATCCGAATAGTTTTACCATCCATACTCATCCCATCCGAGCATGGCAGGCGCTACCGCATTTTGACAAGAGGAATACAGCCAAAAAGGGCAACGTTTGCCAGCTGTATTCCTAATTAAAGCTAAACCAATAGCTAAAGCTCTGGTTAAACGCACATATGTTGCCGAGCTTATCAGACGCTATTGGGTGCATTATAATATCATATCTCTCTATTGCCGCATATAAAGATTGCTACGAGGTTGTATGGACATACCTGTACTAACGTGGAATATGCGCGAATGCGTCCGTGAATGTATAAGATATAGCGTTTTATATATGGGCATTAATAAATATCATATTGGTCCGTATGCTGTTCCTATGCATTAAATCCGAAAGCCTGGCGCATAACTCGTATATTATCGGGTCCGGTGGCGAAGCGGCTGTCATCGACCCTCGAAGAGACATTGATGCGTACCTGGATATCGCCCGCGAGCATTGCATGCGTATTAAATACATTTTTGAGACGCACCGGAACGAGGATTATGTCGCTGGCTCATCATTATTGAGCGCAGCGACAGGCGCTGCGATATACCATAGCGGAGCGCTTGATTTTAAGTATGGTAATAAAGCGGCCGAAGGCGATCGATTTGAAGCGGGAGAAATTCGACTGGTCGTACTGGAGACGCCGGGCCATACGCCGGAAAGCCTGAGTTTTGTATTATATGAGAAGACAGGTAAAACCGCACTAATGGCGTTCACGGGCGACACGGTCTTCTCCGGAAGCACGGGCCGCACGGATCTCGGGGGAGATCGTGCACAGGCATCCGGTATTTTGTATGATAGCATTACACATAAAATCCTGAAGCTAGGTGACAGCGTCCTGCTGTATCCGGCACATGGAGCCGGTTCGATATGCGGCACAGGCATCGATGAGAGAGATATGACGACTATCGGCTATGAGAGGCTGTCAAATCCTGACTTACAGCTTGACAGAGACTCATTCATTGCGAAGAAAATGGCCGAATCGCTTGTTAAGCCTGCCTATTTCCAGCGAATGGAAAAGATGAACCTGGAAGGTCCCACTGCATCACGAATGATGCCGCCTTTGCAACCGTTAGATGTGCACAAGTTCAAAGACGAGATCAGGAACGGTATCGTCTTAGATGCGCGAATGCCTTATGCTTTTGCCATACATGTTCCAGGTGCCTACAGCATCTGGCTTGACGGGCTTGGCATTTATGCCGGATGGATCTCGGAATATGAGAAGCCGATATACCTGGTCCTCGAAAAGGATGAGGACATGATCAAAGCATCTACCAGCCTGTACAGGCTAGGCTTCGACAACATAAAAGGATACCTTTGCGGCGGCCTGGAAACATGGCTCGAAGAGGCGATGGACGTCGATTTCATAGGGCTATTAGTGCCCGATTCCCTTGCAGGCATGCTTTCTGCCGGGAAAATAGACGTGCTGGACGTGCGAAGTGATGCGGAATGGAGAGAAGGGCGCATCAAGGAAGCCAGGCATATTTACGTGGGAGAGCTCGAACGTCGGGTGAACGAGATACCTAAAGACCGTGCCGTCGCCTGTATATGCTCGACAGGAATGCGGGCGAGCATGGCTGCAAGCATACTGAAGAAAGCGGGCGTGAAGACCGTCTACAACGTGCTTGGCGGCATAGAGGCGTGGAAAAAGAAAGACTATCCACTTCTCTATGAGCGGATGTTAGAAAAATAAAGGCTTATGCCGGAATGAACCGGAGCATCACAAGTTTTGCGTCCGTATTCATGAAGCATTTTCGGAACTTTCCTTCCTTTACAAAATTTATGATACCGTCGTTGTTGAATTTTTGCAGGTACCAGTGGACCGTGCTCTTATCAAGATTAAATTTAGATGACAGATCCTGGTTGGTAATGCCAGGGGTGTCCATGATAACTCGCAGGATCGCCTTGCTGGTATCGTTGCGCAGGTACGGCGTGATCACACGCTCCATATCCCGGAACTCAGAGGTCTTATGGAAAAGCCTCGCAAATTTATCTTCATGTTTTGTGAAGACCTTGCCGTTCAGCTCTAACTGGAAAATATGATATTTCACAGTGCCGCGGTTTATTTGTTGGGTATCGGAAATATCGGCGATCGTGCAGCCCGGGTTTTCCATTATGTAAGTTAAGATCGCCTGACGCTTCTCATTATCGAGGACATTCTTAAGACGACCGATAAGTATAGGTGCTTTTAATAATACGACCAATGAAAGTAACAATGATGGAATTAAAAAAATTTGAACCCATAAAGGTAAATCGAAAAATGATATTGGAATAAAAGATTGTAATGAATCTGGGTGTTGATAACCATTATTGCTTAAACCATCCGAGGCCAACCAAGCTCCAGTCGTATTATTAACTCCACCATTTGCATAAGCGTTTATTGTAAAGATAGATAATACTAGTAGGAAATACAAAATAAAAAAAGTTGATATTTTCCAGACTTTTTGCATATTATATACTCGGTCTAGGGCTATAATAATTTTTTTATCAGATGGTATATGATTGCGTGCCTGTTACCTGATACCCATACACCTTTGCGTAATAAGTACCAGCGGGAATCATCGTACCTGTACCTTTTGAGAAGTATAAGCAGATTCTTCCATCGATCCTACCATCCGCACTATCATAATATGGGCCAAGGACATATCCATCAGGTGTAAATACCGTTAATGATAAAGAATTTGCAGAGTTACCCCAGTTCAAGTCAACTGTAAATCCAGGTTGGCTAGGTATATAAGCATTAAAGTAAGATGTTTGTCCTTGTACGATATAATTAACGCCGGGTGCAAAAGCATTACTTGCACTAAGTGCATTGATGGAACCTGAGCTTGGTCCGGTAGAACGAAATCCGACTGAACTTGATGTGCCCGCTGTTCCTTGGTTTACGACCCATCCGCTGGTTCCGGTATTTTGTGTCGTATCTGCACTCACCGCGCTCGCCGATGCCGTTACCAATATGGTAATTGCTATCAGCAAAACTAATATTATCCCACTCTTTCTCAACATTTAGATCACTAATCAACCGTTTGGTGTGCAAGATTTAAATTTTCTGTCCAAATCATCCAACTGACTTTGAGTCAATCAATAACGTGGACGGGAAATAATACAATAAATGTAATTAGTTAATATGAAATTCATCTAATAATAAATAGGTAGAGAAAAAGCAATTCAATAAAAATACAAGGCCTGACACCAGGATACAATTATAGAATATAGTTGTATAAATAGTTGTATAAATTGTAAAAATATCATATGTATATTCTCATTTTAATAAATAATTGATTCATATCCAAAGGTTGGATGAACATCTATCTGCCGATTTGATAATACTTGAAAGAAAAATGCATGTGCTTTTCTAGGACGATGGGATATTTATTTTATTATCCTATGATTATAACCTGTAAATAATCCAAGTCGATTTTAATCACTAATAATCGTAATACATCGGCAAAAAAGAGTGGATAGTTGTCATCTAAACTTTGAGAAAGAGCCAGAAAATAAAAAAACAAAGTTGCATGTCGAGACACTCGCGACTATGCACATTTACGCGACCGACCGTAACTGAGGATATTTTATCACGGCATTACCTGCCAGTCAACCCCCACTGCGTCTGGATTTGAAACTGTCAGATGTATAGAATTAACAAATTCACCGTTGCCTGCTTGCATCGTCTCTTTATCGTAAGCAAATACGCTGTAGTTCCCGAATGGCACATGATCGATCTCGTAATACCCTTGAGCATCGGTTATCGCGAAATACGAGCCACTTGCACCGTTATCTAGATTGACTAAGTAAAATTTAATATCGCGTATTGGATAGTCCACAGGCCCAAGGTACATGTGGCTGCGGCCGCTCACTTTTCCAGATGCCTTGTCGGGAACATAATTGGGATTGCTATTGATTGAATATGCGCCGATATGGTCTGTACCCGGAAAGATCCTCACGCCGAAAACACATGTGAAGAATGATGGGATAGACTGCGAAATATGCTCTGTCGATGCTGGCATGACTGTCCATTCGGAACTTGACGTTACCGTGGCGATAGGCGTGTCAGTTGTAGTCACTGCTGAGGTAACGTTCGAGCTACCCATATATACAATACATGTTATAGCTGCTACCAGTAATAGTAGAATCACGAAATAGTTCATTATAGATTTCATTTTTAGCCTCGCCAGTTTTTCTTGGAATGTGATAGCGCCCAATTAGAGAGCACTAGTCTTGTTAAATAATATTGAATATGTATAGATATAATAACATTGCGACAAAAGACTCCGTTCGCCATTAAATAGTATTATTTTGTAATTTCATTTAATCATTTGGCCCTTCTCCAATGTTGGAATGTTGGTTCTCGGCATTTTGACAATATTTTTAACATGAAATGTTATATAGTAATTTATTGGTTTTCAGTTGGATGATTTGGACAGAAATGATATATAAGCCATTGAACAAGGAGCATATAGCAACCAACTAATGGTTGAGTGTTATAGCAACAATTGTTTAGCCCGAAAGGAAAATATGGCTCATGCCCTCACGTAAGCATGTTTGCCCCCAAATAGCTTTCAGACAAGCATGAGGCATTTTTTCCAATCGACTTACATTATATTTCACTTTTTTTGATAGCAAACCATTTTTAACTTTCAGTTGGATGATTTGGACATAAATCATATATAAGCCCCCGCCAATTAATCAAATAGCAACTAAGAAATTAGTTGGGGTATAAAGCAAACGACATTTAGATCCGAACGAGAAAAATGGGGTAATATTTGCCCCCTTAAAACCCCATTTTTCCTTTTCGTAAATCCTATTGTGCCAGGTTCACCTGGCCGAACGATCGGCCATAAGGATAAACAAAAATTTGTAAATAATTAAGGAGGGCTGCAACCACCTCGCAGCCCGCCTTATACTTTAAAATATTTATCACAATTCTCTCAATAACCAATTTTATAATATTATACGGTAATAGTTGAGATTCGATCTCATAATATTAGAATAAGTTATCAATAGTTTGTAGTCGCCCGGCTGCCGGAGGCCTATATAAAAATATCTTTGTGAAACTCCATGCCCTCAGTGTATCCGTGGTGAAAAATAGTGCACTTCGAGGGCTTAGTGACGGCGGCGCTGGAGTTCGTCGCGGACTTTTTGGAATGGTATGTCTTTTGCGGCGAGCATGACCATAAGATGGAATATCAGGTCGGCGGATTCGTACACGATCTCTTTTTCTCCGCCATTCTTTGCCGCTATGATGACCTCGGTAGATTCTTCACCGATCTTTTCCAGGATCTTATCGATACCCTTTTTATCTGCGTATAGCGACGCCACGTATGAGCCTTCCTTTGGGTGCTCCTTACGATCTTTGACCACATCGTAAACTTCATCAAGAACGTCCATATCGATCGCATTCCATATTTATTCGTCATCGTCGAGGCTGCTGCGCTCCAGCTCTTCCGGCGACAGGCCTTTATTGTCCTTCATCATAAGCCTTTCCGTGATCTCGATCAGAGGATGTTTCGCGTAATCCAGCACTTGAATATCGTCCAGCGTGCGCAGGCCCGCATTTTTAGCCGATTTTTCCATACCGAGAGGAATATCTTTTGGTATCTCCAGGATATACGCGTCGATCTTATCCAGCCCCAGCCGCCTTGCGGCTACGACGCGGTGATGGCCGTCCGCCAGAAGCCATTTGTTCGGCTTATGCAAGACAATAATAGGCTCTGCAAGGCCTTTCTTCAGCTCGTATATACGGCCTTCAAGCTCATCCGCAAACACCTTACCCTGCGTCGGCTGCAGCTCGCTAATATTCACTTCGCCCCGCCCGACGGTGATACTAACATTATGCAACATTTCCAGGGTCTTCTTGAGCTTCCACACTTTTTGCGGGTCCGCTCTCTCGATCTGCGATCTGATGACGTCCGAATTCGTGATAATGCCCACCAGACGCCCCTGGTCGTCCACGACTGGCAGCTTGCTTACGCCGAGCCTGAATATCACGCGGGCCACCTCGTTGATCTCCATGTTCGGGTGTGCGACGATGAGGTTCTTGCTCATCACGTTTTTCACCACTTCATCGGACTCGCAGAGGAGCATATCGAGCGATGATATGTATCCCTCGACCTTGCCTTCGCGTGTGACAGGAAACCCATCATGTCCGGTCTCCCTGGTGAGCTTAATGACATCCATCACCGTGTCGTCCGGGGAAACCGTGATGACCTTTCCGGTCATATAATCGCCGACCCTGAGTTTATCAGTCATGTTTTACCTAGTCCCTCTTTGTCCCTGAAAGCACATAATCCTATTGACATGAAAGACACTAAGTTTTGAGGAGGCACTATGAAGTATAAAAGACACTAAGCCGTTTCACACAAAGAACACCATGGACACAAAGAACACTAAGTCTTGGTTTAGTATAAGCCTCCTGAGGCCTGGTAATTGTATATTGTGCGAGCAAATTGACATATGATTTAAGAATAATAATTAACCATAAAATACACAGCCGCCGGAGGCTTATACAATAAAAATATGGGGTCGCTCGCCGCCTGAGGCTTACACTAAAACAACTTTGTGTTCTTTGTGTGAAACAAGCTTTGTGTCTTCTTACGCTTCATAGTGTCTTCTTAAAACTTAGTGGACTTATGAATCGAAAGGGATATGTGCCTGGCGCCCTAATATGACCATAGCATGGATAATAAAAAGATTTTAGAGTTGAAAGGGCAGGCATCGAAGCTTGAAGCTATAACTCACATAGGTAAGAATGGCGTAACGCCCACGCTCATCGAAGAGATACAGAGACAGCTTAAGGTTAACAAGCTGATCAAGGTTAAGTTGCTTAAAAGCGCCGTAGAGGAGATGCCGCGTGCAGAGATCGCGAAGGCTCTTGCGGGGCAGACAGGCGCGGAGATCATCGAAGTAAAAGGAAATACTGTCGTCCTTTTTAAGCGTTGAGCGGTATTAGCCGTTGAATAAATTTATACACTTCTAGACCATGAATTTTTATCTGGTTTTGTAAGGTGCGAATGACTGGCGAGACGAAGAGGGGTTTTTGGAATTATGACACGGACGAGATCCTAAAGGAGCTTAACACCTCCCGGGAGGGACTGTCCGAGGAAGAGGCCGAAAAGAGGCTTAAGGAGTATGGGCCGAACACGCTTGTTAAGAAGAAGCGCACGGATGCGCCGACGATACTCCTCGGCCAGTTCAAGAGCCCGATCATATTATTATTACTTTTTGCAGCTGTACTTTCTTTTTACCTCGGGGACGCGACCGATTCGATCATCATCATGATCATCGTGCTGGCGAGCGGATTGCTTGGGTTCTGGCAAGAATACGAAGCCAATAATGCAGTGGAGAAACTTTTAGCGATCGTTCGCGTGAAGGCCGAGGTACTAAGAGATAACAAGGTGATCGAGGTGCCGTTCGAGGAGGTTGTGCCCGGCGACATTGTAATTTTTAATGCCGGAGACGGCATACCCGGCGACTGCCTGCTCATCGAGTCCAGTAACCTGTACGTGGACGAGGCGATGCTAACCGGCGAAACGTACCCTGCGGAAAAATCTGTCAGGACATTGCCGCCGGAGACGCCGCTGAACGGGCGTATTAATTCCCTGTTCATGGGTACGCACGTGGTAAGCGGCACGGCGAAAGCGGTTGCCGTACACACCGGCGTTGATACGGAATTCGGCAGGATCGAGAAGCACCTGAGCATTCGCCAGCCTACGCCTGAGTTCGAGCGAGGTGTCAAGAATTTCGGCTACCTATTATTGGAGGTCACCTCAATACTGGTCTTCGCGATCTTCGCGATCAACGTGTACCTGCAGCGTCCCGTGCTGGAATCGTTCATCTTTGCGCTGGCGCTGGCCGTAGGCCTGACGCCGCAGCTGTTGCCCGCGATCATCAGCATAAACCTGGCCAAGGGCGCGAAGCGCATGGCCGAAAATAAGGTGATCGTAAAACAGCTATCGTCCATCGAGAACTTCGGCAGTATGAATATCCTGTGCTCGGATAAGACCGGGACGATCACCGAGGGAGCCGTGCACGTGAAATCCGCCGTGGGCATCGATGGCCGCGAGAACGATAAAGTCCTGTTATATGCATACTTGAACTCATTGTACGAGGCGGGCTTTTCCAGCCCTATCGATGAGGCGATCCGCAACTACAGGCAGCGTGACGTGACCGGCTATGCGAAGGCGGATGAAGCCCCGTATGATTTTATTCGAAAGCGACTGACGATTCTGGTCGCAAAAGATGGCTTATACCAGATGGCTACTAAAGGCGCGCTCCAAAACATACTGGACGTTTGTTCGAAGGCAGAGCTTTCGGACGGTAAAGTCGTGGATATTGAAGATGCCCGTGGCGACATCATGAAACTTTATGACCAGCTGAGCAGCCAGGGCTTCCGCACGCTGGGAGTCGCCTACAAGGATATGGACGTGACGTCGCACATCTCAAAGGATGACGAAAAGGACATGACGTTTATCGGCGTCATCGTCCTCTATGATCCCCCGAAACCCGGTGTCATGGAGGCGATCGAGAGCCTGCGGAAGATGGGCGTAACGCTAAAGGTCATTACCGGTGATAACCGCCTTGTGGCCGCCTATATCAACCGTACGGTCTGCATGAGTAAAGAGCAGCTTGAGAGCAACGACCAGAGCTGCAATCGAGTCGTAACCGGCTCAGAGCTGAATTTGATGAGCGATGCGGCGCTGATCAGGATCATTAGCGATGTGAATGTTTTCGCGGAAGTCGAGCCGAACCAGAAGGAGCGCATCATTCTTCACATGAAAAAAGCAGGCAACGTAGTCGGCTACATGGGCGACGGGATCAACGACGGGCCGGCGCTCCACGCGGCGGATGTGGGCATATCGGTCGACACCGCGGTGGACGTCGCCAAAGAGGCCGCACAGATCGTGCTATTGGAAAAAGACCTTGGAGTGCTGGCAAAAGGCGTAAAAGAGGGCAGGACCACCTTTGCTAACACGCTAAAATACGTCTTTATGGCTACGAGTGCCAACTTCGGGAACATGTTCAGCATGGCCGGTGCCTCATTAGTATTGCCGTTCCTGCCCCTGCTACCTAAACAGATCCTGCTCACGAATTTGATGACCGACCTCCCCGAGATGACCATCGCGACGGATACGGTGGACCCTGAGCTGGTCGACAGGCCCAGGCGCTGGAATATCGATTTTATTCGCAAGTTCATGATTACTTTCGGCATACTAAGCTCGGTATTCGACTTCATGACCTTCGGCGTGCTGATCTTTGTGCTGCATGCCAGTACAAATCAATTTCGAACGGGCTGGTTCATGGAATCCGTCGTCTCTGCGTCCATGATCGTTTTAGTAATACGTACACGCAGGCCATTCTATACTAGCCGCCCAAGCCGTTACTTGTTTGCCGCCACGATGCTGGTTATCGCCGTTGTCATAGCGCTTCCATATACGCCGCTAGCCGGGGTATTAGGCTTCCAGCCGCTGCCGATCTCGTTCATCCTGGTCATGTTCTGCATCGTAGCCATATACGTATTCATGGCCGAAGTCACAAAAAAGCTGTTCTATCACTTCGTGGAATTTTAGATGAGCATTAAAAAAGAAAGATCAGGGGCGATATTCAATACACCCCTTTCTTTTAATTATACGTGTATGCGTGCCAGGTATTTTTCGCTGACGCCGAGCATGTCGATTGCCAGCGCGATGAAAGCGTTGGTGAAAATATAGGAGTTCATCTCCGAGATCGAGGGCCTGGTCTGTATTGACTTGGTTGCCACGATCTTGCTCGCCTCTTTCTCCATGTACATGTCCACATCGTTGCTTAGCACCGGGACGTACATGATGTTCTTGGAGTAGCCCCAGGAGTCCATCAGGCTGGACAGCTTTGAATTCCTGTTCACACTGATGGGGAAAACGTCCGCGCCTCGAAGTTTCGCTTTTATCGCGCCTTCGATGATCTCGCGAGTGTTTCCAGAGCCACTGATGGGGATGTATGCATCTCCACGGAGGAAGGCCGGTGTCGTCGGGCCATCACGCATGAACACATTTCTTCCCAGGTGAGTGAGTCTCATGCCGAACGCGTTGGCTACGAGGCCTGATCGGCTGACGCCGTCCACGATATAGTTGCCCCGGCGGTTCAGTACCTTGTCCGTCCACTCGTTCAGGTATCCCTCGTCTATGTTCAAGAGCAATCCGGCGTTGTTGTACATGTGATCGAGCTGCTGGTAAAAATTATCGGCGTTCTTGCCAAAATCGTGATGATATAGCTCCGGGATCATCGCGTTAAGCAGCACCGCAAGCTTCAGCTCAAACTCGGAGCCGAGTGCGGACAGGCTCTTATTGCTGGTACCCTGGAGCGGCTCGATGTTAAAGATATAGCCGTTCTCATATTCGGCGACCATAGCATAAGCGCGTGAATTTACGTTAGCGGTGATGAGCACTACTGGTATGTTAAGCTTAAAAGAATCCTCGAGGTATCGCAGGACGCTCTTTGTTTCGCCCGAGCCCGTGGCCGCTATGATCAGGTTGTCCTTGCCCAGGTCTATGTATCGGCGAATGGGGTCTTCAAGCGTTACGGGGAATATGTTCTCGTATTTTGAGGACTGCTGCAAAAAGTCGTACAGCGCCAGTGCGCTGCGCCCTTCTGCGATGCCGTAGATGACCTTCGTGTGCTTCGATTCATCCAGGATGAAGCCCGCGAGCAGGTTAATGAATTCAAGTATCTTCTCCTTTTTTATCTCAGACAGCTGCTTGATGAACTGCTGCTGTATCTTAACAGATTCGTAGAACATATCAGTCGAGGACATCGTATCTCTCTTATGGGCATTTATCTATAAAAAGTAGATGCCCGGCAGGATATACGGTAGCGTCAGCATGTAATCGTCCGGCATGTGCTAAGCGTAGGATGAACGCAAAGCTGCCGCCACGCATAATGATTTTAAAGTTCAAGGACATAATATCTTATAGTCGTGATCATCATGGATGCTCTTTCTCCACAACAGGTTGTTATAATTGGCTGTGGTCCCGCAGGCTGCGCCGTCGTTACGATCCTAAAAGAAGCAGCCGCGCCGGCATATCTCGTAGCGGTTGACGATAATGAGGAAATGCTTGGCAAAGCCGAAGCGGACCACAAGATCCTTGTCAAGCCAGGCGAAAAGCTGGATACCGGAATAGATTTTAACAAGTATTCGACCGTTTTTTTCGCTCTCGAGCCTTCGGAGGGGTCATCGCTTACATATGCGCAGGCGCTAGCATCGGCCATACCGGTGCATAATCTGTATACGATGGGCTTTGTGATAAAGCCGTCTGGCGGATGGAAGGAGGACGAACATACGATCTATGGCTCCTTCGAAGGTGCGGCATTGATCGACGAGGGATGGGTGTTGCAGATTCGGAAGGGAAACGACCCCGAGTATGCCATGCGTATCTCGCTGAATTTTACTGCACACATACTTAAAGTCCTGGCCGAGTCTTTCAAAGAAGGAAAGCTGAACGCGATCGCGCTCCGAAATTCTACCGCCGGCAGGGTATCGAGCTTTGCAGCTACTTCTACGTCTCAGCCCGAAACGCTGTACGGTATGACCATGAGTAAGATCGAAAAAACCAAAGTGAAGTCTATGCTGTTCTTTATTCCCGAAGATACGGAAAAGGTACTGGTGCGCCGCATTTTCCTGATGCTCGCATGCGGTATTCCGGCGAATGCCGAAATACAGGCGGTCCACACCAACGGCGTTGAACCCTTCAGGATACTCGCCATGCTCTCTGTATGAGCGCAAATCCACGAAGTCTAAAAATGATTAATTTTTTTGTTACACTTCGTACACTAGAGAATGGCCTTAAAGACTTGAATGCCCATGCGCTAATTTCCCTATAAGTTCAGCATGGTCGCGTAATTTTGTAAGTCTAAAAGCCCGTGGCCGCTCAGGTTGAAAACGATCACTTTTTCTTCCCCCGTCTTTTTACATTCCAGGGCATGATTGATCGTAGAGGCGATGGCATGGCAAGATTCAGGCGCCGGGATTATTCCTTCGGTACGCGCGAAAAGCTGTCCTGCTATGAAAGTATCTATCTGTGGCAACGCTTCGGCATCGATCACTTTATTCTTGTAAAGCAAAGAGACCGTGGGCGCCATGCCGTGATACCGTAGTCCGCCTGCGTGGATGGAGTCCGGCATGAAATCGTGGCCGAGCGTGTGCATCTTCATAAGTGGCGTCATTCCCGCGGTATCGCCGAAATCGTACTCATAGCGAGATTGACCGCTTACCGTGCCGGTCAGTGACGGCACGCTTTCCGGCTCGACTGCGATGAACTTCGTCTCGTTTTTTCCTTTCATCTTATCATATATGAATGGGAATGTGAAACCCGCGAAGTTACTGCCACCGCCCACACATGCGATCATCATGTCGGGCTTCTCGTCGATCTTTTCCAGCTGTTTTTGTACTTCCTGTCCGATGACTGTCTGGTGCAGCATCACATGGTTCAACACGCTACCGAGCGCATATTTCGTGTTCGGCGAATGCACGGCCAGCTCGATCGCTTCGCTGATCGCTATGCCCAGGCTGCCCGGGCAGGACGGGTCGCTTGCAAGCATCTTCCGGCCATATTCGGTCACCGGGCTGGGCGACGCATGGACGTCGGCTCCGAACAGCTTCATCACGTATTTACGGTAAGGCTTTTGATCATAGGACGACCGCACCATGAACACGGTACATTTCATGCCAAAATAAGCAGTAGCGGCGCTCAATGCCGAGCCCCACTGCCCGGCACCGGTCTCGGTGGCCAGGTGATCGATCCCCTCGATGTGGTTGAAATATGCCTGGGCGATGGCCGTGTTAGGCTTGTGGGAGCCGGCCGGGGAGGTATCCTCCCGCTTATAATAGATACGAGCCGGCGTTTTCAGTGTCTTTTCCAGGCCCGTAGCACGATGTAATGGAGTCGGCCTGCCCATCTTGATGAGGGCTTCCCTGACCTCATCCGGTATCGTGATGAACCGTTCCTGCGACAGTTCCTGCTTGATCAATCCTTTCGGGAATATGCCTTCCCACTCTTCCGGCTTTAATGGCTCCTTTGTGCCCGGGTTTAAGGCAGGAGGCAAGGCTTCCGGAAGGTCGGGGACGATATTATACCATACCTTCGGCATCTCATCGATATCAAGCATGACTTTTAGGACATTTGCGACCATTCAATCAACCCTTACAAAGTAGTATAACAATAGTACTTAACGTATATAATTGTACGTTATGGTACAATAGATATTATCCCATAACGCATTTAAAGTTTTTGCTTAACATAAACGGCCGTTACTATCTTCTCACAGGTCAAATGGCAAAATGAGAAAGTAATTAATTGGAAAAAATAAAATATTAAAAAAAATGAAATGATCGGCTTACAGCCACTCTTCGAGGTCGTACTTTTTATCGGCCTTGATAGTACACAATAAATTATCGCCGATGAAGTGCTGGGCTTCTTTTGATAATAGCATGATCTTCGCAGTCATGTCGGTAAATGAGAACGATACTCTGACCTCATTTCCTGCATCGGTAACGGCAAAGTAGCTTAGCTGAGTTTCCATGCCATCCCCCATCTCTTCCACATCCCACTCTTCGAACGGCGGGGCTATCTCGTCGTTTTTGGCCAGCATCGCGTATGCGGCGTTAAGGACGATATCAAGCGATTCCTCCGACACCACATTCCCGTCCAGCCTATATGCCCTGGTTGTACTATCAAATACTGTCATTGATAACAACTGTCACAGTATAAGTATAAATATATTTTGATGTAGGATATAAATATTGTAATTAATAGCGTGTGGCGTTCTAAATAATTTTACATACTGGCAAGCATTTATAAAGAGAGCTGGTTTAGGACACGTTCGGAAAGGGCAGAAAATCTACAAGATCATATCCGTGAAAATTATAAAAAATCTGATCACTACATCGTGATCTATTCAATTGTGATATGCACATCGTATTTAGAAAGGCATATTCCTGTCTTTTCAATTGCATCGAAGAACGCATCTACGACTTCGCGAGGCGTGTGGCCGGTGAAATTTTCAGACACGTAGTCGAACTTGAACATTTTTGGGTATAATACAGAGGACTGGTCGAAGTTTGTCTCCAGCGTATACCCATTCTTCGCCAGGGAGGCTTTCATCAGCTTCTTGACATCAAAGACGTGGCTCTCGAACTCCATAGTCCCGGGTATGTCATTGCGATCTTTTGGTTTGACTATGAACAGCGTTTTCATAAGATCCCAAAATCTATATTGGGCGAGTCACATATAACGCTTTTCACGCCATGAGATGGATGGATTTATAATACCTTCCGGCGATTACCTATTATGGCAAATGGATCCGTTTCGATCACCGAATTTCTTGGCCCATACATCGTCGAAGCGTCGGGGATCAACATTTTCCTGTATCCCGGTACAAGGAGCGATTTCGCTGACGATCTACAGAACATGGGCATTGAATCATGCCTGCCGAAGTTCGCCTTGAAATTTAAGGACGTAATGATGGACCTAGACCTGCTGTTCTATGCGGTCGACTTGATCAAGACTACTGACGGCGGCCTGATCTTTTACAGCCCCGAGAACAAGAGCATTGACCTCAAGATCATCATGAGACCTGCTGACTTCATGAAGCGCGGAAGCACCGCTCAAAAACAGCAAGAAAAGAACGATTAAAAGGTATGTTAGCGAGACGGCCGGGTTGATCACGACCGCCCCGCATTTAACACAGCCATTGGGATGGATATAAGAGGTAAAGTTATTGATTTTTTATTACATATAACTAATAACGGCTTGACTATTAAAGGTTTCTGTCAATATCGCCGATTATATAGGCACTAATGCATATCCATGGCCAAATTAAGTGTCATAATGAAAATATACGATTGTTATGCTTTTTAAGAAATAACTCTTCCCATGGCTCGATCAAGGAAAAAGACCAGCATAGCTACGGTCCGGCTCGTAGCTTAAACAATGCATAAATATATGGCATGCTTAGTCCTGCATGGAGAATGTTCATGGAATTTAAAAGAGGGTTCATATTTGGCATCGGAGTGCTCCTCGCACTTTCATTAGTGCTTGTGTATATAGGTAACGCTTTTGCGACTGATTCAACAATACCTACAACGATCGTTATTGCGGATAAGGATAAAACGATCACAGTGACAGGCACCGGTTATGTGTATGCGGACCCGGACATCGCGAAGATCACGATAGGCGTGACCACGGATTCGGATACGTCCACGGGCGCCATGTCCCAGAACGCTGCCCAGATGAGCGCCGTCACATCTGCCATCAAGTCCACGGGTGTACTGGCAAAGGACATCCAGACAAGCTGGGTCTCCGTCAACCCTGTCTATAACTATAACTCGATCAAGCCTAAGATCACCGGCTATACCGCCAGCAATTCGGTCACTGTGACGGTCCGGGACACTTCGAAGCTCGGACCGGTCATCGATGCCGCATATAATGCTGGGGCAAACCAGATCAATGGCGTGAGCTTCACGCTATCCGATGAAAATTCGTCAGAAGTTTACCAGCAAGCCCTTGCGAAGGCAATAGCGAGTGGCTCGGACAAGGCAAAGGCCATCGCGCTCGCCGCAGGTATTTCGAACCCGCAATTGAAGACGATCTCGGAGACAAGCACATCAACAGTGACGCCGTACCCGATGTATGCAGCCCCAATGGCAGCCGCGGATAGTTCAGTCTCTACGCCGATCTCGACCGGCCAGCAGCGCGTCCAGGCGACCGTTACGATGGTATACACCTTCGCATGATCATTTGAAACAAAAACTTTTTTTATTTTTTTTAAAAACGTTTTCTCTCTGATCGCCAGGTACAGGAAGTAAAACCCGATCAACACGATCAGTAGCCCGGTCGCAATATCAAACAACTCGCCGCCTTTTGTAGTGACTTGCTTGATCTTTGCGCCAAGGGTGCCGCCTATCGAGCTGATCAGCAATAATGGTATGCTAAGCTCGACGGCATAGATGAGCACGGTGAACAGGCCGGTGACTGCCGTCTGGTATAGCGCGACATAGGTTAATACGACCAGAAGCATCGGCGCACCCCTGCCGATGGTGATCGCACCGTATGAGATCCCTAATAAAAATGTGTCTTTTGCCGTATTCGCCGTCGGGTCCGGAAAATATTGAATATGCTCTTGATCGGCGGCCGATAGACTTTTAGCAGCTGCAAGCCCATGAGTATCATGAGCAGGCCGCCGAATGCCCATGCCATCGAATTGCTGATGAACAGTAAATATCTCCCGATAAATCCGGCAACGATCCCGGAGGGAGCAGGGCGATGATCGTACCGATCGAAAAAGGGACGGTCAAGGTAAGCGTATCTAAAAAAGAGCGTTTAGACTCGCCGCCGGTCAGATAGCCGATCAGTCACAGGCAGAGCACACTATTGCATAGACAAATCCCGGCTATGAGACCGAATATGAATATGCAGGCGATGGTAGGCTCGAATACTGTCATGGGCCGACATCGGTCTTTTGAAGTTCGGCTGCGAGCAGTCGTATAGCTTCAAAGGTCTCGCGGGGATTCGCACCCCAGTGGACCACTACGCCTTTAAAGCCGTTTACCTCTTTGATGCCAAGCTTATCCGACTGGCAACACCTGAGGATGAACGGCCTGGATGGCACAAGCGTGGAAAGCGGGCATATGTTGATATGCTCAAATTTTTTCAGCGGGTATCGCGTCTCGAAAACCGCCCTGGATGTGTTGCAGCCGACCAGCTTGACGTCGCCTTTCGGCTCTTCGTCCAGAGAATCCAGGAACAATCCGCGAAGATCTGATGCCCTGCAGGGGAATATTGTCGTTCGATCCGGGTCCTCGAAGTCCTTCAAGTCGAGCACGTGATAATTAAATACAAGGCCGAGCTCGCCGAACATCCCGGTCTCGTCCAGCCGTTTGATATTATAGACCAGCCAGGCCGGCCAGGGCGGGGCTACGTCGAACACGTCCACGTCGACAAGCCCGTCAGCGGAAGGCTCGTGAACGAACGTATAATGCCTGTCAACACCTTTGAAGACCACGGTGTTGATCTTACCTCTGCAAAGCTCTAAGGCCTTATTGATCAGGCAGGAGCGATTCGTAATATCAACCAGCTCATCGTAAACCAGTGTCTCGTCATTTCCCGCGATCTTTTTCATACCACTGCGGGTTCGCATGAACCCTTCGCCTTCACTCTGTACAGCGTATATCTCGCAGCTGTCCCTGGATTCGAACACGATTACGTACTGGGAGGAAAAATAGACCTGGTCGTCCGGGCGAAAGTTCTTTCTCAGGTCCTTATCGACCACGCCTATGAACTTACAGTGAAGGGGAAATATCATAGTGATGCCTCGAGATGCTCCAGTATATTTGAACATATGTCAGACGTCTTATGCTTACCGCCCAGGTCGGGTGTCAGCACGCGGTCGTCGATAGTGCGCTCGACAGCCATCCGTATAGCTTCAGCTTCATTCTCGTAGCCCGCCCATGCAAGTAGCATTCCCGCACTCAGGATAGCGGCCATAGGGTTAGCGATGGCTTTTCCGGCAATGTCGGGCGCGCTGCCGTGAACAGGCTCGAAAAGGGCATATTGATCCCCCACGTTAGCGCTTGGAGAGAGCCCTAATCCGCCGATGAGCGCCGCGGCCTCATCTGACAGGATATCCCCGAACAGGTTCGTCGTGACGATGGTGTCGTACCGCGAAGGATCTCGGATGAGATTGTATGCCATGGTATCCACCAGCATTTCCTCATATGGCACGCCGGCTTGTTTAGCCACGCCGATACATGCATCCCGGAAAAGCTCGCATGACCGCAGCACGTTAGCCTTATGGACGATCGTCAATTTTTTGATCCCCTGTTTGTTGCAGGCTGATCTCGCGATGCGCTCGCTGGCCTGCCGCGTGATCTTTCGCGTGCTCAGGACCTGATTTTCCCGGACGTCCTCTATGCCACAGTAAAGGCCCTCGCTATTTTCACGGTATATCGTCAAATCGAGGGTGAATGGCGATATGCCGAATGAACGAAATGGCCGTATGTTCGCGTACAGGTCGAGCTCTGCGCGAAGCGATAGTATCACGCTTTTATAGCTTTTCTTAGGCGCGGAGGTAACCGCTCCAAACAGGACACAGTCGCATGACTTTATCAAGTCGACATCCGTATCTGTCATCGCGACGCCTTCGCGACAAAAGCGCTCGTAGCCGACGTCGACCGGGATGATCTCCGCCGAAGGTATTACGGATCGAAGCACTTCCACGGCCACGGGGATGACCTCTTTGCCGATACCGTCGCCGGGTAGCGCTGCGATCTTCATTGTTTCCCCTTCCTGTATGCGACCAGCCCGCCGGCATTGAGGATATCCTGTAAGAACAAAGGCAATCGCGTGCTCGAGTATTCCTTTCCGCCCGCACTGACGATGCCCGTGTCCAGATCCACTTCAACGATATCGCCTTTTTGGATCATATCATAAATGTCGGCTTCAACGATGGAAAGCCCGACGTTGATCGCGTTCCTGAAAAAGATCCTGGCAAAAGACTGCGCTATGACGCAATCAATGCCGGCATACTTGATCGCGAGCGGCGCCTGCTCTCGGGACGAGCCACAGCCGAAATTTTTCCCGGCGACAAGGATATCGCCATGCTCGGGCTTGAAGAGCGGGTCGATCCCTTCCATTGCATGCAGCCCTAGTGATTTTATGTCGGTTGTCCTGAGATATTTACCCGGGATGATCACGTCAGTATCCACGTTATCGCCGTATTTCCAGGCATTTCCTTTGAACTTCACAGGTATCGCCTCGGGTCGGCTATTTTTCCTTCGATGGCCGTGGCGGCTGCCGTGAGCGGCGAGCCAAGATATACGTCAGCATTCTTGCCCATGCGGCCTTTAAAATTACGGTTCGTCGTAGACATGCAGGATTCTCCTTCCGCGAGCACACCCATGTGCCCGCCAAGACATGGACCACAGCCGGGATTACAGATGGTCGCGCCCGCTTTCAGTAATAACGATGCGATCCCGCTATCCACGGCTTCCAGCATAACGCTGCGTGACGCTGGTATCACTAACGTCCTGCATTTCACAGCCTTACCCGCCAGGATCTGTGCAGCACCGGCAAGATCCTCGAGCCGGCCGTTCGTGCATGAGCCGATGAGCACCTGGTCGATGCCAGTTCCCTCGACTTCCTCGATGTCATGAACGTTATCGACGTCCGTCGGGCAGGCTACCTGCGGAGGTATGTCTGCATCAAAGTGTAGCTCATCGATGTAAATAGCATCCTTCGCGAATACTGGCCCATAGGGCTCCTTCGCGCGACTCTCGACAAACTCGATCGTCTTTTTATCAGGAGGGACGATGCCGGCTTTCGCGCCGACCTCTATAGCCATATTGCATAGCGTCATCCGGCCTGAGATGGATAATGATCGGATGGTATCCCCATAAAATTCGAGCGCTTTATACGTGGCTCCATCGGTCTTGATCTCTTTAATGATTTTTAATGTCAGGTCTTTTGCTGTTACCCCTTTCGGAAGCGTACCATCCGCGGTCACTTTGATCGTCTCGGGTACGCGGAACCAGAGCTTACCTGATGCGTATATCTCTGCCATGTCCGTGGCGCCCACGCCCGTCCCGAAAGCCCCGAAGGCGCCGTACGTGCAAGAATGCGAGTCCGCTCCGGCGATGAGCTTCCCCGGAAGCGCGAATCCTTTCTCAGCCATTAGCTGATGGCATATCCCTTCACCAACGTCGAATACGTGGGGGAGATGCTGAGCTTTCGCCCAGGTCCTTAATTCCTTATGAAGCAGCGCAGTCGTCTCGTTATTAGCGGGCACCAGGTGGTCGAACGGTATCACGATACGGCCGGGGTCCCATACTTTGCCCGCACCCATCTCTTCGAATGCCTTGACAGCCAAAACAGACGTACCGTCGTGGCTCATGGCATAGTCTACCTTTGCCGTTATGAAATCGCCGGCTTTCGCCGTCGTTCCCGCCGCCCTGCCCAGGATCTCCTCGCTGATTGTGCCCATTCGATACACGCTCGCAACTTGTGATGGAAAGTTATTAGTACCATGGTCTTATTATAGTTTTTTGTGAACGAAAATTTCGGTAGCGAATATATCGTTCACAATGGAGATAGCATGCCCGGATACTCAAAAAACGAGTGGATGCGGTATGTGTCCGCTGATTTTACTGACATAGAGATCTGTGACGTAACGCTGAGGGACGGCGAGCAAACGCCTGGCGTATCATTTACTATTGAAGAAAAGCTAGATATAGCCCGTACGCTCGACGAGATGGGGATCGAGATCATTGAGGCGGGCTTCCCCGTCGTGTCGCAGGGCGAAAAAGACGCAGTAAAAGCTGTTGCGCACGCCGGACTGAACGCGAAGATCTGCTGCCTATCAAGGGCAATAAAGACCGACATAGATGCGGTGCTCGACTGCGACGCGGATATGGCCGGGATTTTCATGGGCACCTCAGACCTGCATTTAATGTATAAGCATAAGAAAACACAGGACGAGGCGATCGATTGCATGGTGGATGCGCTAGAATACGCTAAAAAGCACGGCCTCATCGTGCGTTTCGCTGCGGAAGACTCCACCCGGACGAGCCTTGACTTTCTTAAGCGGTTCTATAAAGCCGGCGAGGATGCCGGCGCCGACTACGTGAGCATCGCCGACACGGTGGGCATCATGAACCCCTCGACGATGAAATTTTTAGTAGACGAGGTCAAAAAGACCGTGAGCGTCCCGATCTGTGTGCACTGCCACGACGACCTCGGCATGGCGGTGGCCAATACGCTTGCAGCCGCTGAAGCTGGCGCTAAGCAGCTGCATACGACCGTGAACGGTATAGGCGAGCGCGCGGGCAACGCGGCACTAGAAGAAGTGTTGCTAGGGCTCATCGTGCAGTATGGCATCGAAAAATACGATTGCTCACGCCTGGCGGAGATATCATCCAAAGTCGAAGAGTACGCTGGCATCGGAGTTGCCCGGAATAAGGCGGTCGTGGGCGCGAACGCGTTCGCGCATGAGTCGGGCATCCACATCGCCGCGCTGCTGGAGAACGACCGTACGTACGAGCTTTATTCGCCCGAGATCGCGGGCGGGAAGCGCGAGTTCATCCTGGGCAAGCACAGCGGAACAAAAGCGATTTGCTATATGGCACGCCAGCTGGGTATCGAGCTCACCGGCGCAGAGGCCTGCCTGGTGCTAGAAGAGATCAAGCGCCTGAGCGAGAGCAAGAAATCGCTACGAAAGGAAGAGCTGCGAGAGCTGATCGAAAGGGTTTTATCGATACAAGGAAAGGAAGCGATCCGCAATAACTAACGAAAGCTGTTAAAGTGCAAATGATATGCGCCTTGGAGAGGTGTCATTGAGAGATTTGCGTCCGGACGGTACATTTCATGAAAAATTCATCCTATGCGAATAAAAAATGGGTCTTACCATACAAGAACATCGTTGCTATTCACGACGGCGATGGAAAAGTAGAGATCATCGAACAGGCCAACTGCCACGGGGGCGCATGCTGGTCCGAATATCACTATACAAAGGCGAGCCCGCTCATCATCAGCGCCCGAATTCTAGGCAACTCTACGCGTTTCATGACGAAAGTTGGAGAATCCGCGCTCGAACTGATGTCATCGGTAGCCGCGGCGGGTATCGAATCCGTAAAAGTGGACGATGATACCGTATCGATCACGTATGCAGGCCTGGGCGGAGGCGGCGTGGGCGCCACGGCCAGCCGATCGATGGCCGAGGATGTCATTGAGTATGATATCACTGAGACGGGCGGAAGCCGTAAAAGCAAAGGCACGATCGTACTGCCGCGTAGAAAGCGCGTACTCATCGGGGTCGACGACACGGACACTAAGGAAGAGGGCGCCACCTGGTCGCTCGTCCATAACATCGCGAACGAGCTCGACGGCAAGAACGCCCGCTACGTCTCGCATTCCATCGTACAGCTATTCCCTGTGCCCTGTAAGACACAAAATTGTGTCTCCACAGTGGTCGAGTTCGGCTGCATCGATGAGAAAAAGCTGATCGATGAGTTCGAAGAGCTTTTGAGAAAATACACGCTTTCTGAAGAGACCGGCATGGTCGCCCTGACCGGTTTCGATGCAGATAAGCTTAAAGAGTATGGTGCGATGTGCAAGCAAAAACAGGTCAAGTGCGAGGACGCGGAACGTGCCGCAAAGGCCGCCGGAGTGGATTTGGTGATATGCGGCCGGGGCATCATAGGTGCCACCGCCTCGTTACCATATTTCGCCGACCCGACGCACTCGGTGATCCTGTAAAGCTCGATATATTTTTTTATAAGTAATGCCTGATGTATCTATTATGTTGAACGGCATCGAAGCGGCCTGCAGGGCGATCTCTGACGGCGGAGTGAAGCTGATCGTCGGCGTGCCGGGGTATCCAATAAACGGGCTGTTCTCCGCGCTACAGGGGCAGTGTGCGGAATGGCAGTATAATGAAAAGATCGCTTTTGAGATGGCCGTGGGCGCTTCCGCCTGCGGCGATAGGGCGATCGTCATTTCTAAGAACGTGGGAATGAATGTGATGTCGGACCCTCTTATTATTTCGTCCACGCATGGCATTGGTGCCGGCATTGTCGTGATAGCCGGAGACGATGTGGGCGCCTTACAATCTCAAAACGAGCAGGACTCAAGATGGTACGGGAAGCTCGCCGAGATCCCCGTACTCGATCCTTCGACACCCGGCGACCTGTACAATGCTATTTTTGAGGGGCTTGGTCTTTCTGAGCGCATCAGTGCCCCGGTGATCGTTAGGGTGACTGATCCGGTGTTGTCGAGCAGCGGTGATGTCTCATATAAAAAAGCAGTTCCGTCGCACAAAAAGATGGACCGGTCCGTCTGGTCTTACACCATGTATGGCAAGCACCAGAAATACATGAATGAGGGCTGGGAGATCGCTTCTAAAGAGGCGAACACGTCGAGCCTGAACCATTGCATAAAACGAGGGCCGATCGGCATCATTTCATCGGGCCATGCATCCGTGATCGCGAGCGCCATCGCCGGAAAGTTGAATCTATCTCACCTTTCACTGGGATTCGTGAACCCGATGCCGAGAGCGCTGGTCTGCGACTTCCTGTCGGCCATGGACTTCGTGCTCATATGTGAGGAGGCTGCGCCATTCCTGGAGGAACAGATATGCTCACCCAAAGTGAAGGGCAGGCTGACCGGTCATCTGCCCAGGACGGGCCCGCTGGACCCGGAATCGATAAGGCATGGCGCCGAAAACATCGCATTCGAAAGCGTGCCGGCAGCTGTCGAGCCTGAGACAATGGCATCGAGAGGCATGGCCATCGGCCACTGTGACAATTGCCCGTATGAGCCCGTATATAGAGCCATCAAATCGCTTGGCGTCCCGGTAGCCGGAGATATGGGATGCTCCATACTGGCGGCAAACCCGCCGCTCAGCATGATCGATGTAGCCTGCTCCCTCGGCTCGTCCGTGAGCTCCGCGTGCGGATTTAACAGGAAAGGCATCGCGATGATGGGCGATTTCGGCTTGCTGCATACGGGATTACAGGCGATGCTGAACGCGAAGCTGCACGGCCATGACGTGCTTGTGGTCGTTTTCGCGAACCGGCAGGCTGCCATGACCGGCGGGCAGGTATTACCGGATGTTACCGGTATATTGAAAGACATTTTCAAGGATGATTGCGTCGCGGCGGAAGCTGGTGGCATGAGCGAAGGCAGGATTCGGGAAGAACTGGATGAATTGCTTCGTAGTAAAGGCATGAAGATATACGTCATACAAAGCCAGTGCCCGACCGGCGCACATTACAAGATGAACGACGTTTGATCTCACGAACTCTTACCCAATAATCCTGCGCATAAAACTAGATCTTTACGATAATTGACGTTGATGGCAAGCGCCGGGTCTTCGACGACCATCACATATTCGTCCTGAGCCCTGTCCATATGTGCGCCGTCCAGGATGTTAATACTGGCCGGAACGGTATCGAAGCCTGTGTCATGTAAGACCAGCTCTGGCGATTCGACGAGACCGGCAGGGACTCTGACAGATAAGGCTTCTTTGCCGCACTGTTCATATGCTGCCACGACACTGTCGATGACCGCGGCGGTGACCATCGGCAGATCTGATGCGATGATCAAAAAAGGCCTATCAAGTGCAAGAACGTCGACAGCGTAAACCGTATCCTGGATATAGCCGGCACCGGGTGTCATGACTATGGCGACCTTTTTACTATCCGAATATTGTTTCGAGATATACGCCTCCGTCAGAGGCACTCTGGAAGAAACCGCTATATGGACAAAATTGATACACTCGCTTTTCAGCAGGGCATCGATCACATAGGAGATCATAGGCGATCCGTTGAGCTGCTGCATCGGTTTCTCACCATTCCCCATGCGAAGCCCGATGCCGCCGGCCATCACTAGCGCATCCACAGCAGGACCCCCATGAGAAAGAGAGCTACGATCCTTGCCATTTCGTTCGAAGCGCCCATCACGTCGCCACTCACGCCACCGAAATGGCGGTCCCCAATGCTAATAAAAGCCAGCCCCACTAGTAGAGCAGAGATCACCGCCAGCAGCCCCAGTATGCCCATAGTAAAAGCCTGCAGCAATATCAAAGACAAGCCGTAGAGCGTAATTCCATCATAAGATGAGGTGGATAATGTCCAGAATGCCATAGCAAGGAAAGCTGCTGCGACGGCCAGCAATATCCCCAGGAAATAATGGTCCTTCTTTGCGCCGTTTACAACAAGTGCGCCCATGCCCTCATGTGCGCTCTTGCCGAACGATGCTACCGTAGTGATGGCGACCTTCGCGCAGATCTCAGCCACGAATAGCGGGAACAGCAGGAACAGGCCCATATTGGTGAATAGCGAGATGATCGAGTAAAGCAACAGCAAGTCCATGCCGATAAAAAGAATGCCGCCGGCTCCCGCATGGACATCCTTCATTGCAGCGACCTTTTTTTCTCTCGAGCCATTAGCGATGACGCCATCGCCTAAGTCGGAAAGCCCGTCCAGATGATTAATGCCAGTGAGCAAGTAAATGCATGCGATGACCATCACTGGTACTATCGTCGCGGGCAAGAATATCTGTAACAGGTAGCCTGAGACGCCCAGTATCGCGCCGGCTAACATGCCCACGATGATGAAAATGTAGATGCGCTCGGTAAAACAAAAGAAATCATCGGGACCCAGTCTCATCGGTATGGTCGTCAGGAACCCGATACCTGCCCTGAGCCCTTTTGTAAACTGCGATTCCATATTTTTCACCAGTCCTATTGTATAAACGGTAATCCTGTCACGTATATTAGTATAATGGCTAAAACGATAAGCACGACGGATAAAGCCATATTAAAGCGTATGGCTCGGGGGATATCATCTACGCCGGAAGGCTTCAGCCCTTCGCCTAAAACGTAATAGCCGAGCTTTTCTAATCGTAAGCCAAGCGCGCCGGCGAACGCTGACATGGGAAAGCCGGAATTCACGCTGGGAGGATTCCCGCCATCACGTAGCGCGACTTTAGCCGCACGTACGGGGCTTCCGAAAATAACGGACACGGCACAGATCAAAAGCACTGCCAGCCGGGCAGGGATGAAATTAGCGATATCGTCTATGCGAGCGGACGGCATGCCTACTTTTATGTGTTTTTCATCTTTATAGCCCACCATCGAATCGAGCGTGTTGATTGCGCGGTAAGCCAGCGCACCGGGCAGCCCGAATATGATGAAATAGAATAGAGGCGCGAATATGCCGTCGACGAAACTTTCACCCAGCGATTCTATGACACAGGATGCCATCTGGCTTTCGTCGAGCTTACTCACATCCCTTCCCACCAGCGCGGGCAACTTAGACCTTGCCCCGGCTCTGTTTCCACGCCTGAGCTCATCATAGATATCCTTCGATACTTTCCATAAAAATGAGAAGGAGAACGTCGACTTTAACAGGTACGCCGTTGCGAGGAGCGATAGTATCGGGGATATGGGATATAGCAGGACTGTGAGCCCGTATCCGATAATTACAGTAGCGCCTATACATAAAAGCGCGAGAAAAAGACCGTACAGCGTTTTGAAATGACGCGGCGTATGCCTGTCCATGAATCCAATGAGCCAGCCCATCCAGACCACGGGATGGAAAACCGGCGCAGGCTCTCCGAAAACAAGATCCAGAGCCACAGCCAGCAGGAACGCTTCCAGGATCAACTTGTAGCACCTGCCACCTTTTTCAGGGCCGTTACCAGACGCTCGTTCTCCTCGCGGGTACGGACAGCCAGGCGCACGTAGGAATCGCCCATCATATTAAACGATCCACAGTCACGTACGATGATCCTCTCGCACAGCATGCGAGCTGCGAATTCTGTCGACGTCAAGCCACTTAAGCCGAGGTCAAGTAAAAAGTAATTCACGCTCGTCGGTAGCGCTTTCACTCCTTTGATGGAGGAGATCTGCTCGAAGAGCCATTCTCTTTCGCGGTGAATATATGCGCGGGAAACATCGAGATATGCTTTTGAGGTGTCCATGTAATATACCCCAACCTCAGCTGATATCGAGTCCATGTTCCACGTCAGCCGCACTTTGTTCAACAGGCTTGCGTTCTCCCGGGACGCGATCCCGAAGCCCAGCCTAAAACCAGGGATGGCAAAACATTTCGTGAGAGACCGTAAAACGAGCAGGTTATCGTATTCGTCCACATGGCCGGCTACACTTTGCTCCGGGTCCGCCAGGTCAATAAAAGCTTCATCAACGACCACCATGACGTTGTTTTTCTTGCAGTGGTCCACGACGTGCAGCACATCCTCCTTCGACATCAGATTCCCGTCCGGGTTATTCGGATTACACAAAAAAGTTGCTTTACACCCGTTCAGGTGCCAGTACTCCTTTTTGTACAGGTCTGCAATCCGCAAATAACGTATGCCTGCGCCGAAAAGCCTGCACTGCTGCTCATACTCACCGAAAGTAGGGCTTGGTATGGCCACCAGGTCGCCTTTTTCGATGGTGGATTCGGCAAAGAGCCGGATGACCTCCATGGAACCATTTCCCGGCACGATGTTTTCCGCCACCGTACCCGTAAAACGCGCTGCACTGCGACAAAATTTCGAGTAGCTATTATCCGGATATCGTGAAACCCCGTCATAAGCTTTAGTAATGATAGCCCTGGCATCCGACGGCGGGTACGGGTTGACATTCACGCTGAAGTCCAGCAGCCCGGTCTCACCGGCGCCCATGCTAGTGGCGATCTCCTCCAGCTTACCGCCATGCTCACATGGCACGACTTCACGAAGTTCTGCACGTACCTTAAACATCGATAACCACTCCAGGTCAATTTTACTTTAGTTATATTAAATTTTTTGGAGTAAGCGATATGTATGGTACCATGCACTGAATAGGAATATAATTTACTGTCATGCTAGCGCTCGGGTAAATGCCGTCCGTGGTCGAGAAATGGATTTATTAACCGATCACGAGAATATGCTTTCGATAATAAAAGGTAAAATTTTTACCTTTGAATGTCCTTGAATACTATCGGGTATGGATTGGGCGTGGTCGTTACTATTCGTAATTATCATCTTGATGAGCTCTTACGACATTGCCCTAAGCGAATATCATATATATCATAAAGACAGGCGATATCATGCCGTCTGGAAGTAATGGATCATGTACAGGTCAATAATGCGAGTCATCAATATCAGCCTAATCATTTGTATTGTAAGCGCTAGTGTATTCTTTTTGTTATGCATGGGCGCGACGAGTGCAACGGCATCATCCTCATACGTCCATTTCTCGACCAGTGGCGGCATTTCCAATGCAGGGGACGGCCCGCAGCAAATTACGATCGTCCGGGACGGTGACACCAGCAATGAGACCGTGAAGGTATTCGCCCAGGTCCTGAACGAGTCCCTGTCTGATAGTGAATACCAGTATGGCCCCACCGTGTTCTCCTGGGATGCCGGGGATAACTCCAGCAGGAACCTGACCGTCACAGTGCCGGCGACAATAAAAGACGATGTACGCCAGACGATCACCTTCGGGCTGATAAAAGTAGAAGGTAGCGGAGATGTCTCGGAACCGACGAGATACGAGATGGTCATCGATTTCCCGATAAACGAGCCTTCGGCGACACCTACGCCGATCCCGACGCCGACACCATCACCATCGCCCACGACGACCATGACTGCAAAAGTAACTGCTATCGCTAACGTGTCCCCGCCAGTAGTGCTAAATGGCACGACGAATGCCACCGGCAATTTAACGGGGCCGGCAGACATGAATAATACAACCGCCACGGTGTATAACGCGCAAGACATGCCGATCGTCATGTTCGGCGGCTTAGTATCACTTGGTGTCGTGATCGCAGCCGGGTATCTACTGCTATTCAAGAGGAAATGATCATCATTTTATTCCGGTGAAGAAAGTCACTGCATCAAGATAAGAAGATGGCTTTCGCGTTTTATCGATGATCGAAAGAAAAAAGGGTATTGCAGAAGAGAATTTCTCTTCATGCCATGAAGATCATGGTTAACAGCAAAACTTTAATGATAAAGTCTTATTGCCTGGGCTTCCTGTGTTTAGGTAAGCAGTCCCTGCAATAGACAGGCCTTCCCTCAGCAGGCTGGAAAGGAACTTCGCATTCCCTGCCGCAGTCTGAGCAGATCGCCTTGTGCATTTCGCGGGGTACGGAGTCATGGGACATTCGGCCCACTGAACCACTGTCTCGCATATATTACCACTTGTAAAAATTTGCTTAGAACCTGGGCTTCCTGTGCTTTGGTAAGCAGTCGCGGCAGTATACCGGCCTGCCCTCGGTGGGCTGGAAGGGTACTTCGCACTCTTTTCCACAGTCTGCGCAAGTTGCCTTGTGCATGTCTCTTGGGCCGTCGAAATTTCTTCGGGGTCTGAATCCACTGTCTCTCATTTATGACACCTTTTAGTTTTGTTAGAAAAGTCTTAGAACCTGGGCTTCCTGTGCTTTGGGAGACAATCCTGACAATATACCGGCCTTCCCTCAGTTGGCTGGAAGGGGACTTCACATTCTTTACCGCAGTCGGCGCAAACGGCCTTGTGCATTTCTCTTGGGCCGCCGAAGTTTCTGCGACCCCTAAATCCGCTGTCTCTCATTTATATTTCTCATGCAGATATTATTCTGCAATATTTAAAAAGTTTAGCATAGTATAAAAAGTTATGCATATTTTCTCGAATTATATATTAATAAATCACGATGTTTCTTTTGGATAATAATCGTAGAGCGCTGGGCCAATGTAAAAGTCCCGCAGCATGATCGTCCGGACATTAATCCATCGGACTGACCACAAGCGATAGATAGGGACGACTTGCAAGCTGTCGGGCAGCCCTTACAGGGCACCTACATCCGACTTTTCCAGGATATGCACATGAACTTTTTCATCCACTGCTTTCGAGAGTTTGAGCGTGCGGTTCACTTCGAGCTGGACTCCGCTGTCAGTGGCTGCGACCAACACGAGCCTGAACCGGTTAAAATTGCGATCATCCCGCTCCTTTCGACCGGCTTCAAGCAGATCGGCCATATGGCTCCTGACAAAGCTCGGGCCTTCCGCATCCACGATATATACCAGCAGGCGGCCGCCTACGTTGATATGGTTGCGTAGCTTGATGCCTCCAGCATCCACGTTCCGCTCGTTCTCTATATGCTGGAACACGCTCTCGTCACAATCGCACCCCAGCGTCTTCTGTATGAAAGCCTTGACGTTCCCCGTCTTCACATTCTCCTGCATAATGTGTTAATCATATATCGTTCTTTTATTTAAGCATATGACGGACACATTGACAACAATATTATATGCCGGCCCGCATAATAAGGGTGATATGAGTTCACATCATATGGTACGATCCATAAAATTGGCGCTAGGCCTGGGTTTCTTACTATGGGTGATCCCGTTTGTCATATCCATGATCATTTTCCCGATAAAATCATCCGATGTTCAGCTATTCGACTCGATCTTGACAGTGGTGACCGTACTGTTCGCTACCATGTTCGGGATCGAATACTTTATGAAAGTGGATGCAGGCGATTTTATGGAAGGTATCGTGATCGGCATTGTCTGGCTGGGGATCAGTATTGCCATTGACTTGCTCATGTTCAGCTGGGGACCGATGGCCATGCCGTTTCTTGATTACATCAAGAACATTGGCCTCGGTTATCTGGTATATCCGATCGTGACGACAGGCCTGGGATATTTAATGGAAAAACGTAAGCGCTAACCTAGGGCCACGCCGGCCCTGCCTTTTTTCGCTCATGCCACTCCTCAGCCAGCATACCATAAATGGCAAGATCTATAAAACGGTCGTTGAGCCATGCCGCCTGGCGTACGACGCCTTCTTTTTTAAACCCGAGGCGGATAGGCACAGCGACGCTCTTAATGTTTTCCGGGGCGCAGCGGATCTCTGCACGGTTCAAGAGCATTGACTCGAATAAGTACTCGAGCATGGCGGCACAGACGGCGGTCATGAGACCTATACCCCGGTATGTATCCCCGAGCCAGTAGCCGATCTCGCAGGTCCGGTTCCCGAGATCCATCTTCACACAGCCAATGATCCCGGCCATTCGCCCTTCATAAAAAACGGCGCAGTGAATGCCGGTATCGCCATAAAACTGGTCCGTGGCACGCATGATGAACATTTTCGAGTCGTCCAGGGTCAGGGTCGTATCCACCCAGGGAAGCCACTGGCGTAAGCTTTCCCGGTTCGCCTCGATCAGGGCGAACATCTCCGGCGCGTGCTTTTCCTCCAGCAGGCTGACCTCGATGTCTTTGTTGACGGTTAGGTGAAAAATGCTTTTTTCCACAGTGAACAACTCTATGAAATATTATTCGTAATACGGCAGAGATGATATCGTCAAAGATGAAACGATCATTTCACTATCGTCTCTTTGAGCTTTTCAATACCGCCTTTTTTGTAGACCGCATTGCCGACCACGATAGTGTTCGCGTATTTTGCCATTGTCTCGGCCTTTTCACGGCTGTCGATGCCTCCCCCATAGTAAAGCACAGAGTTTTTCATCTTTTCAGAGACCGCCTTCACGAGCTCGGGGTTGCCGTATGTACCGCTGTACTCGACATAAACTATGGGAAAGTGGAAGAACCGGTCTGCGACCTCGGCATAGGCGGCGGCATCCCTGGCGCTTAGCCCGGTCTGCGCCCTGGTCACGATGGCGACCGCAGAAAACGGGTTAAGGATGATATACGCCTCGGGGATGACCTTATCCCAGTAATCAATGGCGTTGTCCCGGGCGAAGTCCTTATGCATGCCGACGAGAAATTTAGGGTTCTTCGTGTTAAAGACTGACGGTATGAACATGAAATCCAGGTCGTCCCTCATGCCGGGAGCGCCGGCGGGCTCAAGTACCTTTGGAATGCGATATTCGCCTAGCATATTCACAAGGTTGGCGACGTTTTCCTTTGTGATATTCTGGGTGCCCGAGACCATGATAGCGTCTGTGCCGGAGTCTACAATGGCCGCGACGTCCTTAGCAGTCACTGGCTTGTCAGGGTCCAGCTTGGTTACGTGTCTCCATTTCTTCCAGTCAATCATAGCGATCATCTTACTGTCGGTTCAAGTTGTAATAGCGCAACGCGATAAATAATTATCTATTAGTTTTATAGTATGAGGTTTTATCCTTGTGGTCCCGAGAGAAATAAAAATAAGGTTAATACGGATCTTCAATTAAGGACCTTTTTTGATATTCACCCTCACTCGTTTCTTATAGGCATATGTGCCATGATGACCGGGCATTCCGCCTCGGCCAGCACACCGTTCGCAACGCTGCCGAGCAATAGTTGCTTGATCGCTTTCCTACCGCGATTGCCCATGATAATAGCGTCATGGTTACCGGCCTTACGTTCCTTTAGTATTTCACTGGCGATCATCTCGGATTCGACGAGCTTAACCTGCGGATCGATATGAAACTGGCTCAAGATATCCTTGCATCGCGTGAACATCGCCCGCTCTTTTTCCATTAGCGGTAGTGCGAATAGCTTATCTTTGGTCACCATGTCCGTGACGACTTCCTGTGGCGGCTTGCGCACATGGAACAGTGTCAGCGTGGCTCCGCATCCTCGCGAAAGTACTCCCGCAAGCTCTACGGCCGCATAGCTCTGCTCCGAGTCATCCACAGGCAGCAGGATGCGCCGATAGGCGCAAAATGTATACACGTTAAAAATATAGTAAGAATAGTATTTAGATTCACGCATCATAATATCCGTGAAGATTCGGCCGAATGTGATAAACGATGATCAGCTATTTGAACTTGCTATCGGGCATAGGCATGATAGCCGTAGGCGCCGGAGCCATCGTATACTGGTGTTTAAAAAAACATCCTCGAATCGAATATTTTTTTTATGGCGCCATATTCTGGGCATGTGCTATTGCGATCAAGCTGGCCATGGACCTGACGATCACGCAGCCGGTACAGTCCTATTTGAAGTCGACGCTGCCGATCGTTGTTGTGCTCATCATCATGTCGCTGTACGTGGGCCTGCGCACGGGCATCTTTGAGAGTGGTATCACGTACGTCGGGGTCAAGTACCTGAAGCTTTCGAGCATGAGATGGGAGGATGCGGTGGCAATGGGCATAGGCTTTGGCGGCGCAGAGGCGATCATCCTTGGCTTACTATCCCTGGCGGAGGTCGTCGTCTTCATAGCTATGCCTTTATTGTTCTATTCTTTACCGCTGGCGACGCAGGACCAGTTCGGGCTTGCATTGATCCCCCTGCCGATATTCGAGCGATTGTTCACACTATTCGTACACACGTTCGCGGTCGTTTTAGCCGTATATGCCGTGAAGCTGAATGATCTTCGCTGGCTCTGGCTCTCCGTCGGGCTAAAAACAATATTAGACGGAGCGGTGCCGATCTTTAGCTATTATACGGTATCTCTTGGCACTTATTCTTCAATACCCGTAGAGATCTATGTGGCCATGATCGGTATCGTATCACTGTCCGGGCTTTTGTGGTTCGGGAAAAAATACGCGGGAGGCGTCCCGGACGCAAGTCAAGCCTGAGATCCGCGTCATCGGTATCGATGATTCCCCGCTCATATCGGAGGATATCCTGGTCGTCGGCGCCATCATGCGCGGAGGCGAGTGGCTGGAAGGCGTGGTCAGAACGCACGTAAAGAAGGACGGGCTGGATGCGACGGATAAGATCGCCCAAATGGTCAGCGATACAAAACACTACGGCCAGATCCGCGCCATCATGCTGAACGGGATCACAATGGCGGGCTTTAACGTGATCGACATGGATCGGCTGCACGATCTTACTGGGTTGCCCATCATCGTAATAATGAGAAAGCTGCCTGACATGGTAAGTATTAAAAGTGCATTGACACATTTGACCGAGGAAGAATACCGTTATGGCTTGATCGCTAAAGCCGGCAATGCCATCGAGATCGAGTCAAAAAGAGGCGAGCCGATCTATATTCAGATATGCGGCCTTAGTGAAGAAGACGCTATAAAGATCGTCCGGGCTACAACCATCCATAGTCGTGTTCCCGAGCCCGTCAGGGTCGCACATTTAATCGCGACCGGCATCATACTCGGCGAGTCCAGCCCAAGAGTGTAAGCGCACGAATTGCGCTTAGAGGTTCTCGGCCGCTATGACCATATTTCGACTCACAATTTTTATGCTTTGACAGGAGATGTATTATATGATTTTTATGTCGAACGATTCGTTGGTCGCTAGTAAGATCCTTTTAATCGTGCTGGACGGGGCCTCGGACAGGCCCGTGGAGGGCAAGACACCACTGTCGCATGCCCATAAGCCTAACCTGGACGCGCTCGCGTACGGCGGCATTAACGGCATCATGGACACCGTCGGCATCGGCATCAGGCCCGGCTCGGACACGTCGCACTTAGCGCTGCTCGGGTATGATCCCTATACGTATTACACCGGCCGCGGCCCGTTCGAGGCTGCGGGCGTCGGGATCGACGTGAAGGGCGGCGACATCGCGTTCCGGTGCAATTTCGCCACCGTGGAGAACGGCGTCGTCAAGGATCGCAGGGCCGGCCGCATCCAGGATACGGATGAGCTGGCAAAAACCATCAACGAAAAAGTGAAAGTGCCGGATGTCGAGATCATATTCAAGCGCTCCACAGGACACAGGGCGGCATTGGTCATACGGGGCAAGGGACTATCGCCGGACATTTCCGACACCGACCCGAAAAAGGAAGGATTAGCTATTAAGGAGTGCCATTCCACTAATCTCATGCCCGAGTCGGAGCGGACAGCAGATATCATTAACAGCATCTCACGACAGGTCTTCGAGGCACTCAACCACCACCCGGTCAACGAGGAGCGCCGGAAACAGGGGCTTCCTGCCGGCAACGCGATCCTGATCCGTGGCGCAGGCGAGGTCCCGCACATACCACCATTCATGGAGAAATACGGCATGAAAGGTGCGGTCGTGGCTGCGGCAGGGCTCATCATCGGCATCGGTAAGATGTGCGGCCTGGATTATTTGCCAGTAGATGGCATGGAGATCGAAGCTTCGGGGTCATCCGCTGCGGCAAAATTAAAGAAGGCCGTCAGCGCACTCGAGACTTATGACTTTGTGCTCGTGAACATCAAAGGCGCGGACGAGGCGGGCCATGACGGGAACTTCGATAAGAAAGCGGCATTTCTGCAGGATGCCGACAGTGCCTTTAAACCGCTCCTTACGCTGAAGGACACGATCATCATCGTATGCGTGGATCACAGCACGCCCGTATCCATCAAAGACCATTCCGCGGACCCGGTGCCCATCCTCATGCACGGGCCGGGCATCAGGATCGACGAGGTATCTCGATACAATGAGATCGATGCATACAAGGGTGGTTTACACCGTATTAGAGGCATGGATATCATGCCAATCGCCTACGACTTGATCAACAGAACGAAAAAGTTCGGGGCTTAAAGTATATCGAGGAAAGACGGCCTGCTCCCTTACGTCTTTCCTTTTACGTTGTCGAGCTTTCAAAAAACTCGTAAAGTATTTAACCATTTAAATCAAATTTCTTCACTAACGGCTTAACAATTGCGTATCATGTTCTTTCGATTAATAAATGCGGCGACGTAAGCCTGTGATCGTGAGGCAGGCGATTAAGTCGACGCATACGTAAAAGCCTTTAAATGAACAATAATCCCTACTGGAGACCATATATGGAAGAATTAAAAGTATTCGACGGCGGCAGGTCAAAGTTCGCACACATGACCGAGGCCCATCCATGCTTTAACGAAAAAGCCCATTTTAACACGGCCAGGATCCACATACCTGTGGCACCCAAATGTAATATTCAATGTAATTTCTGTAACCGTAAGATCGATAAGTGTGAGCACCGTCCCGGCGTGTCTGCGCACGTTTGGACGGCTGAACAGGCAGCTAACAGGGTCGACGAGGTCACCAAAGATTTGGCCAACCTGAAAGTCGTCGGTGTTGCCGGTCCCGGTGAAGCACTGGCAAACGAGGAAACTTTCAGCTCGCTTAAGCTGGTGAACGAGAGACACCCGGAATTAATCAAGTGTGTGGCTTCGAACGGCTTGATGTTGTCGGAGCGGATCGATGACCTGTTAAAAGTCGGCGTATCGAGCGTCACCGTCACGATAAACGCTTTCGATCCTGAAGTAGGCGCCAAGATATATTCCTGGATCAGGTACCATAACACGACATATCGCGGCGTTGAAGCGGCAAAGATCCTCATCGAGAACCAGTTTAAAGGCGTCGAAGCGGCAGCTAAAGCCGGCCTGATGGTCAAGGTCAATACGGTACTGGTGCCTGGCATCAATGATGACCAGATCGAGAAGATCGCGAAGGAAGCAGCAAAGAGAGGGGCGGTCCTTATGAATATCATACCGATGATCCCGCTCTACAAGTTTTCGGAGATGAAGCCGCCCGAGTGCAAAGAACTTGAAGCGGCAAGGTCCGTCGCCGAGAAATATTTACCGCAGTTCAGGCTCTGCAAGCAGTGCCGTGCCGACGCATGTGGTGTGCCGGGACAGGAAAAATCAGTCTCACCGGCGCAGAGAGCGGCCGGCGGCGAATACTACCACGCATGATCGAAATGGCCCGCTTTCGGGCCTTCTAACTTTTTTAATAGTTTAGAAATCTATACTTGCATTACACGATCAATGAGTATTACTTTCGGCCCGCATAAAATGAGTATATATTGCGACCCGCCATATGGATCTATGTAGCATGATCGAGACCCCGCAGGTGGCTCCTCAGGACCTTTTTAAGTCAAAAGAAAGCAAATCGTTACTTGGTGAGCGTGAGCGGTCGCTATGTGTGGAGTGTAAGGGCACGAAAATGTTATGCGCCAAATCACGGTGCCCATTGTTAGTAAAATATTATGCTAAACAGAAGCATGCACAGGCTATCGATAGCTTATCCATCTATGGCTCTGCTCCGGGCGTATTCGTAGGAAAATACGGATACCCGAATGTCTCCATCGGACCGCTTGTCCCTGCGATCATCGGGGATACCAGCGAGATGGATACGCCGGAGCGCTGGATCGGGAAGTCTATTGACGATATCGTGGGCATGCGCAGCTCCCTGGTCCGCGGTCTTTATACAGTGAATGTTAAAAAGATCGACAAGTTCGGCAAGATCGTGGATGACATGCAATATTTATCCATGGCCGAGAGCCCCGTGGATACGAACGCCGAATTTTTCAAAAAGCCCGGTGGGAGGATCGAGCTGGACGACGAAGTACAGCCATTCGGGCCTTCCGCGCCATTGAAAAAAGTAGAAATAGGGAACTTTAAGCTTGACCACCGGATCGAGAAGGCTTTTTACGATACGGATATGGGCGCGAGACACGCCGTAATGGAGCTCTACGAGAAGGACGCACTGGTAACCAGGATACAGCGTGCATTTAGCATGGGTGCATTCGGCGTTAAAAAGTCCAGAAGGCTTGTGCCCACGAGACAGAGCATCACGGCAGTGGACAGCATCATCGGCCAGACGCTGCTGGAAGACGTGAAACAGCTACCGGTCATGGGCGAGTACCGTGTCTTCGAAAGCTGGCAGCTTGACAACCGCTTTATCGTGCTCATGACACCGGAGCCCTGGAGCTATGAGCTTGTTGAGGCATGGTATCCGGATACTATCTGGAACCCGGCAGGCAGGGATCTAATGATCATATCGGACCATGAGATGTATGGCGGCAGGACAACTTACGCGAAGATCGGGGGATGCTACTATGCGGCTCGGCTGGCATGTGCGGAGTATATGTTACGTGAAAAACGCCAGGCAAAAGTTGTCATCCTCCGTGAGGCACATTCCGGCTATATCATGCCCGTCGGCGTCTGGAACGTGCGCGAGAACGTTCGGGCAGCGCTGAAGGCGCCCTATAGCGCGTTCAACGACCTCCAGTCGGCACTATCATATATACAGAGCCGCTTTGACATACCGATCAAGCGCTGGACCGTGAACAGCGCGATCCTGAAAGATACGCGTTTCCAGCGCAGGCTGTGTGACTTCTAAATGTCGTCGTTTAAACAGATCACATGTAAAACGGCATTAAGCCCGTCGCTATTACCCGGGCTAGACTATACGCTCAACCCGTACCTTGGGTGCGAGCACGCTTGCATATATTGCTATGCCCCGCATACCCTGCACTATTCCGGCGAGGAGCAATGGGGTACCTTCGTATCTGCAAAGATGAATATCCCTGCAGTACTGGAACGCGAAGCCCGTAAAAAGAAGCCGGGTGTTGTGGGCATCAGCACGGTCACGGATCCTTACCAGCCGTTAGAGGCTAAACTACAGCTTACGCGCCGGTGCCTGGAGGTGCTGCTGGCGAAGGATTTTCCCATCTGCATACAGACCAAATCGGCGCTGGTCACGCGCGACATAGACCTTATCACGATGTTCGGAGTGAAAGAGGTCGGCTTTACGGTCACGACACTGGACGACCAGGTTAAGGCGATCATGGAACCAGGCGCATCACTGCCCGGAAAGAGGCTTAAAGCGCTCAAAGAACTCTCGGATGCCGGCATTCCCGTATGGGCATTTGTCGGGCCTATGATACCAGGTGTGATCGACGAGGAGATCCTGACATCGATACTTTATGCAATAAAGGGATCCGGCGTAGAGCGCGTGATGTTTGACAGGCTCAGGCTCAAGCCGGGCATGTGGAGCCGGATGGAGCCATATTTGAGAGAGCACGATAAGCTCATGCTCGAAGCATGCAGGTCAGCACTTTTCAAGAACGACGGCACGTTCGAAGCGTATAAGGCAAACGCGAAGCGTATTTGTGAAGAGCTAAAGCTAGAATGCCAGTTCAGTTACTGACATTAAGTATTACTTAAAAATAAAAAAGTTAATCCAGCAACGTATCGAGATTGCCGTGTATGCAGTAATAGCCGCCGTCCAGCTTGTGCTTTATCGAGACGGGGCACATGCCGCATTTACAGCCATTTTGCTCGACATGGCCATGAAGGTTGCCTTTCGAGCAGAAAAGCAGCTTACAACCTTCATTTTGGTAGCTGGGGCAGGTGCCGCAATACTCCATGCATATACGCTTATTTTCAGGGCTGTTTTCTACGAACATCTTTTCTCCCGACCATATACAGAATATTATTAAGTATTTAATATATATAAACTCGATTCTCCTTGGTAATGGTAAATCATGCTGCCATTTGCCATTCTAGGCATAGCTATCATAGCATATGTCAAGCTGATCCGGACCTGTTGAAAGTGTTGTTTCTCACTTCGAAGATCCGTCATATCTGCTTATCGTTTGAAGCTATTGTGCTACCAGTGGAACAGGAATGTGGCATTTATTAGTCAATAGCCGATACCTATCGGAAAATGCCCGATAATAAGGCTTTATTCAGGTTATCCAGGAGGAATAGGCATTATTTTAGTATAATATGCCATTCGGTTTATTCGAAGGCGTATTTGTCCGCTCACGACCATTATTTTTTAAAATATCGTCCATAATATCGTCCGGCATTCAAATGTCAAAATATAATCGAGTGAATTTTTTATAAAGGCCTTTTTTATCTCATCAATGGTGGTTGAGTTGTACGCAAAACAGATGAAAAAATTGAATACTGATCAATTAAAAGAGCGCATGAGGCAGAGGGACAAGCCATACATGCTCATCGATGTAAGGGACATTGAGACTTATTATAAAGGCCATATACCGGGATCGTGCTCATTGTTCGATGGCGAGATCATGTCCAGGGCGAAGGATATGGATAAGAGCATGCCCGTCATCGTCTATGGGCCTGGTAGCGCAAGCAAGACAAAGCTGTGCGACGATGCGGCCGAGAAGTTCCTCAGCATGGGGTTCAAGATAGTCTGTGCATATGAGAATGGCCTGGAAGGATGGGCCGACGCAGGAAACCGGGTCGATCGCTCAGAGAGAAAGATGACATAGAGTCATCTTTTTAGACAATCACTTCTATTTTTTGAGCTTCTTTATGTACGTCATTATTCGCTTTTGACGGTATAAATCGCCTCAATAGCAAGTATCCCATGGCGCAGACCATAAACATGCCGGCGACGACAGTCCACATGGACGGCACGTTGTTATTCAGCGAATCTTTTAGAACACCGCCGAAGAGCGGCCCCACAGCAAACCCTACGCTGCTGAAAAGCGCCGCAAAGCCGAAATACCTGCCTCTGTGCGATCCTGGAGACATGTTCGCCTGCATTGTCGAGCTGGCTGGTGACCAGATCATCTCCCCTAGCGTGAGTATAGCCATACTGATGAAGGGGAGTATGAATATCGTGGACGTGGACAGCAGTGCGAACCCGATGCCGAACACCACCGCTGCGGACGCGAGCGCAGTTGTCATCCTGTGGTTGCGGACCTTCGTCGAGATGAACAGCTGGAAGATCACGACCAGAAGCCCGCTCTCTGCGAACAGCACTCCTATCCAGAACTCGTTGAGATGCACGTATGCGGACGAATATACAGAAAACAGCGTGTACATCTGCTGGTATGGTATGGTCATGAGCAGGTTGATCACACAGAATAGCATGAACGGCGTATCCTTTGCGATGATCACGATGTCACCCAGGCTCAGCCTGTCTTTTGGTCCCGAAGGCATGGTGTCATGTAATAAAAATAATGCGATCAGCAGGTAAACGAACGTAGTGATCGCGGTGATATAGAACATAAGCGGGTATGAGACAAATAACAGGCACAGACCGCCAAGTACTGGTCCTACGACCCATCCGAGGTTCGCGCCGATACGAAGTAGCCCGTATGCCTCGACACGGTCCTCTTGCCTCACGACGTCAGCCACCATGACCTCTGGCACGGACCGGTAAAGGCCGCCGATAATATTACTGAACGAGAGAGCTCCGACAAATAATAGGTATGGCACGCTCGATTCCATTGCCATGCTGAGGACGAGATAGGCTATGATCTGTAGCCCGAGGCCGATGATCAACATTTTTTTCCGGCCATATGAGTCGCATAGCGATCCACCCAGGTAAGCGGCTCCGGCACCTAATATGGAAGAGCAGAAGACGGCGATCCCTACCTCTGTCATGGTCATACCCATGTGCTCGTACATGTATATCGACAAAAAGGTCATGACCAGTGACGTGCCAAAGACGTTGATCATCTCCGCTCCGAATAGTGTCCACACCTGCCTGTCGAACCTCGTTAAAAGTTGCCTGGTATTCGAAATATCCATAACAGCGCCATCTCATTCCGTTTTTAACTGGAACGGTTAAGATACATACATTTTAGTTATAAATAGTTACTTGAAAAAAGCTATATATTACAGGCGGTATGCCATTGCCTGTCATCCTCGGGAACACATGGCCAGAAAGCCTGTTCCATCAAGCTTTGACAGGCTTCTCGAGCTCTTTTTTTACGAGAGGGCTGTCAAGAAGCACCTGTGCTTCTTCCGACCCGATCTTGAGCACGGACGAAAGATTTTCCAGTAGATCGGCATCCTTTATACCGCCATTCTGCCGTTTTATCTTTATTATGCTCACGGCAAGCTTGACTTTATGCTCCTTATCCCTGATCTGGTAAGAGCGCATGGCCCGCAGAAAATCGATCTTACGGAATTCCGGCCAGTACGGAGCTGAAATATAAATGGCACACTCGTTGCCGCTCGCCTGCCAGGGAAGGAAATTCGACGTGCGCTCATCGCCTCCCGTACGGATGATCAGGTCAACATCAGAATTCGGGGTCCTGTCCAGGTATAGATAGCCGCCGACCATGTCTTCGGTAATGTCGTCGGGTGATAGCGTGCCATTCTGCACGTCCCTCGCCATCTTTCGAGCGGAGTCGATGAGCTCCTGCCGCCCCCCATAGGCCACCGCCAGGTTCAGATAGAATTTATTATAGTTTGCGGTAGCCGAGTCGGTCATAGCGATCTCGTCCTTTAGGTCTTTAGGAAGCAGGTCCATATCTCCCAGCGACCGGATGCGTAGCTTCAGCTTATGAGTCCTCTCGCTCTCGCGTAGCTGTTTCGATTTCTCTTTCATGATGGAGAAAATGGCCTTCTTCTCTTTTTCAGGCCGATTGAAGTTCTCCGTAGAGAAACCGTAGAGAGTTAATTGTAAAACACCGATCTCGTCGCACCAGTTCAGTACCCGCTCGACGGTGTCGGCACCATACATATGGCCTTTTTCCGTTGATTGGCCGAGCTTTTTTGCGTATCTTCGGTTACCGTCCTGGATTATGGCAATATGCTGCGGTATCGGGCCTTTGAGCACTTCCTGCTTAATGGAATGCTCATACCACGCGTACAGGATCGGCACGCGCTCGTACCATCGAGCCTGTAATAAGTCCAATAAAAAAGACTTGAACGACATAAGCGCTTAGCTGGTCTCGTCTAGTGCCTCTTGGACGAGCCGCTTATATTTTCCCTTGATCGAATACATATTGTGATCGCCGGTTACGTCAACGCTGAGAATGCCAGTTTTTGAGCCCATCAGGCCTACCATGGCCGGGGTTCCCTTGTTCTTCACATCGAAATTCTGCTCCCTGAGCTTATCGTCGATGTCTTTCGTCTCGTATGGCCCGCCTGCCAGGAAGATCTTCAGGACTGCCCTTCTTCGGCCATCCTTATCCCTGCTTAAATAATCCTTGATTCGGGCAAGCACCATATGGTCTTCAGGGCCGTTCAGGACCATCACTTCCAAAAAATAAAACATGACATGATAATTGTAAGCATAGATTAACTTCATCAATCATAATGGTATTCTCTCCACGACCAATCCATTCTTCATCGGATACCGTTCAACGATACTTTTATCGCCATCGATCTCTGAGCTGATATCATCGAGTATCCACCAGGCGATATCGATCCTATCGTCATGCAGCGCATACATGCGCCGGGGCACCTGCATCTGTTCGAGGACCTGATGCGCTTTCGCTATATTACCTATTATTTCCCCATATATAATGGTTCCATCGTCGCTGACCTCGTCGAACGGGCGGGCGACATTATGCGCTATCCTCTTTAACCTCTCGCGAAGCTGGACCGCGTCCTTGAAGCGCGAAGAACAATACCTTGTATTTGCTAAGATATTTAAAACTATCTCGTGAGCCATTTCTTCGCTGCCAGCTGCGGCATTTGACACGTCGTCCCTCAGGTGATAGCCGCGCTCTTCGAGCGCCTTGAAGTTCGTTTCCGAGAATTCAAGCTCGTTCAGGTTCAAGAAACCGCCGATATCTTTTACGGCATGTACGATGTCAGGGACGTTTTTTATGGCGGGGATCTCGACACCCACGTCCATGCCAAGCGCCTTCGCCTGCTTCATCGAATCATAGAACGGCGTCTCCCGGAAATCGTCCCAGTCTGCGACGGGCGGGTGGAACCGGATCTCGTCAAGCCCGGCAGCTTTTAATGATAAAAGAACATCGCCCGAGGGCGCGATGCCGGTGTACAGGTGAATGTGATGTTCGTCGCCGAACGCCCCTTTTAAGAGCATGATATAATGAAGCGTCCGCGCTAAAACAAGCAGCGGCTCTCCGCCGGTGATGCCGGTCCCAAGCGCGCTCATGCGCCTCGCCTCATCCAGGACATCCTCGTCGGAGGCGACTTTACGCTCATTTGCATATACGGCGTCCTTACCCTTTCGCTCCTCGGATAATGGGCAATAGAAGCAATCCCTGCCACAAGCTCCCGTGACAAACAGCACCATTTTGGCGCCTTGCAGGCAGAGACGGCAGCCTTCGCATAGGTCCGTGTACGCCGAGCCGGTCGCATCGATACTCGCATCGCTCATGGGCATGACACTCGCATTCATGGCTTCTACAGCTTAAATACGTTTTTATCCCTTAAAAAAAAGTTTCTCATTTTTATGCATCACGAGAAATACGTATTAAACTGGCCCTTTATAATAAATAACAGGGACCGTTCGCCGGTCCCGAGTTCAGTATATGCTTCGCAATTATCACCGTATATCCAGCCTCATGAACAATACGTATGATAAACCGAATGCTACGATGATCTCTACGATCAGCGCCAGTATCTTTATCCACACGTAAGCGAGCGATTGCCAGACTGAGATCGGCTTGTTGCTATACCCCCAGTACTGCGAGGTGAAATCGTAGGGCTTTTGATTAGAGAGTATCGTTCCTGCTATACCGTTACCTCCCATGCCTAATAACCCGCTAAAATCGCTGATCGGTGATAACGTGTTTAGTATATCGGACATTTGCATTTGTACCTGGTACTTTTTCGTCGTGTAATTGCTATATGCCTCTTCGGCAGGTGACATTGTATATGGGGGCATCGCATATGAGGTATCGTTAGTGTTGCCGCTATCGTAAGTGACAGTGCCCCCATCCTTGTAAACAACCGTGTCGTTAGCGCCTGTATATGACACGGGAACAGGGATGGGATATGGCCCATATGACGAATATTGTGGCTGCGGGGGCGCCGGCCCGGCGATCACGCCTGCGGCTGCATCGCTGACGGCGGCTGATAGGATTGAGAACAGGAGGATCAGGAACACGACGCCTATCGTATATATCACGGCCATGGCCGAGCTCTTCGAGATCGTCGACATCGCCATTGCGATCGCCAGGAAGACCGTGCAATAGATCAGGGCAATGATGAAAAATATGACGATCCTGAAGGATTCATCGATATTAGGCACAACGCCGTATAGCAGCAGGATAGCGATCGTCATCACGAAAGTCGCGGCCATTGTGATCGCCAGTGTCGCGATAGCGCCCATGGCTTTTCCGTTGATGAGCGCATCACGGTATATTGGGCTCGAGAGAACTGTCTTCAAAGAGCCGTCCTCTTTTTCTTTTGAGATCAGATCAAAACCGATCGCTCCGCTCAGGATCATGCCCATGAATGCGAACAGAAATGTGAAGCTCGAAAACACCTGAAGTATCGAAGGTGCCGGCGGGTTCAGGGCAGAGTCCAGCTGGTCCTGCAGACCCTGGACCTCATCGGAGGATGCGCCCCGCTTCTGCGCATCCTGGATCATCTGGGTATAGCTGTCGATCGTCTGCTGCTTATACTGTGCGCTTGATGCCTGCTGCTGCTTATACATGTCCAGGCTCTGGTTATAGTTACTCAAGCCGCTGACCATGGCATACACGGCCAGCAGCATGAAGATCGCAAGTATGGCGATGAAACGTTTGCTGGTCAGATGGTCCCTGAACTCTTTTTCTGCGACTATTAGCTCCGGTCTCATGTTATTCCCTCCGGTAAACAGTCTCGAGGAATATGTCCTCAAGCGATTCTTCCTCGATCATCAGCTCGCGTATTCTCACGTTATTTTTTATGAGCTCGCCGGCGATCTCGTTCACGATGTCCGACTGGACGGTTAAAGTGGCTGTTCCGTCATGATAAGCGGCGTCGATAATGCCCGGATTTGATAGCTTAGGCATGGTCCCGATCACCTTCACGACGATCTTCATAAGATCGCCCTTATGCAGCTTCTGCCTTACTTCATCCAGCGTCCCCTGTGCAAGTATCTTCCCGCCCGAGATAATGCAGATCGTGCTGCAGACATGCTCGACTTCATCGAGGATGTGAGAAGAGAAAAATACTGTCTTTCCCTTTTCCGCCTGTTCTTTTATGATCTTCCTGAAGCTAATGACACCTTCGGGATCGAGCCCGTTTGTCGGCTCGTCTAAAAAGATCACGTCAGGGTCATTTAACAAAGCCCTGGCAAGGCCGAGCCTTTGTTTCATGCCCCGGGAGAAGGCGCCGGCCGGCTTATCCACTTTTTCCAGGCCTACGTACGACAATAGCTCGCCGATCCTGGCGTCAGCATCTTTTATATCATAAAATCTGGAGAGGTATTTCAAGTTCTGCCTGGCGTTCAAGTTGGCGTAAAACCCTATACCCTCAGGTAAATATCCGATCATGCGCTTGATATCAAGAGGGTTTCTTGATACCTCGATGTCTTTGATAAAGCATTTACCCGAAGTCGGCTCGATAAGGCCTACGAGCATGCCGATGGTGGTGGTCTTACCTGCACCGTTCGGGCCGAGAAAGCCACATATTTCGCCTTTACCAATGGCCATGTTGATCGAGTCAACGGCTTTCACGCCGTTGTATGCTTTTACCAGGTTTTCCGTTCGTATCATTTACACCCTCCAATCTTGACAGGCTACACTATCTGTAGTCAGATTTATTTGCTGTTTATATAAAGCATCTCTCTATCAATCCGTAAACTATTATACGTCTGAGGCAGTAGCTATCGCCTTGCCTGGAAAATGATGAAAACAATGCACGTGGCGACAATTATGTGGCCAGTTTTTAGTTTGCTTCGATGACCTGGTATTTCCATCCCCTGCCGCTGCCCAGCTCTTCCATGAGCTGGTTCACCTTCGATGGGTTTCCATCCCAGAGTAGAGAAATATCCGCATCGGACGCCTTGAGCTTTTCCAGCATGCTCAGCGCCAGCCGCCTCAGCGCCTTTTTACGGGAGAAGGGCACGTTAAAGATCGTCTTATAATCGCCGGTGGACTTGGAATATGAGACGACGATGTACTCGTCCAGCCGGAAGCGGTTGATATCATCGTACGGGCACATGGTCTCATACTCGTACGCGATGGTCGAGTCCACCTTCGATAACGATAGTAATATCTGAGCGAGCACGTCCCTGTCGATACCTTTTTTCATCATGATCGTGATCTTGCCGATCGTGCAGGTAAGCTTCGCGGACTTATCGTGCCGCTCAATGATATAGAGCGTCGTTTCCGTCTTTGTTTCAGTATCGATGGTCGTCGGCTTTTTCCCCCGCTAATAGATCTATGATATATATTTATCCAGGATAACGCTAAGCTTTCGCCTGGTCTCCGGAGGTATTACCTCAGGGCTTGTCGCGATGGCACCTTCGAGGGCGTGCTTGCAAGGACAGTCGCTATCTTCAGTGATACGCGGTATGGCCCGCCGGATAACGTCCTGCACGGCCTGCTCGTTCTTTATGGCATTTTCGATCACCTGTCCGATCGTGACGGGATCGTCCTCCTTCCACACGTCGTAATCGGTGATCGTGGCCACGATAGCGTAGCACATCTCCGCTTCCCTTGCCAGCTTGGCCTCGGGCAGCGCTGTCATGCCTATGATGTCAAACCCCAGCTTGCGATATGTCCGCGACTCCGCTTTAGTGGAGAACTGCGGCCCTTCCATGCAAAGGTAGGTGCCGCCCATATGAGTGGAATATTTCTCGGAGGATACATCGTATAATATCTTCGAGAGCGTCGGGCAGAACGGGTCGGAGAAGCCGATATGGGCTACGATAGACTCGAAAAAGGTCGATGGGCGCTTGCTCGTACGGTCGTATACCTGATCAGGTATGACAATATCCAGTGGCCTGTAATCTTCTCTCAGGCTGCCTACGGCTGAAGCGGAGATAATGTGTGTAACGCCTAGCTTTTTAAGCGCAAATATATATGCCCGATAATTCAGGATGGACGGCGAATAACGGTGGCCTTCTCCGTGCCTGGATAAAAACGCAACTTCTATGCCATCATACTCCCCGGCCATGACCGGACTGCTTGGCAAGCCGAAAGGCGTTTCCATCTTGACAGGACGGACGTTATTGAACATAGAAGGATTATAGATACCACTTCCGCCGATGATGCCGACTTTTACCATACGATAGCCTCAGTTAACGATCGGTTCCCATGCATCCGCGCCGATAGCCCGGATCTGGCCGCGATACTCCATCTCATCCATAACTTCCAGGAGCCGTCCGGGCTGGCTGATCTCGAAGTATGTTGGCTCGATGGCATGATACTTTTTCAGGTTGAGCTTAATGTCCGTCATTGTCCAGGCCTTCAGCTTTTCCCTGGACATGACCTGCCCGGTGATATCGCACATGTCTTCCATGAAGTTCCACGGATAGACGACCCAGGCCCACTCGTCGAGCATCTCGCCCACGTAGTCGCATCGGATCTCGGAGCACATCAAATGCTGTAGCGTCGCCGTACGAACATCCTTCGGCTCCATCTTGAGCATATAATCCCTGGCAGACATCATGCTCTTGCCTGTGTCGGAGATGTCGTCAACGATCAGCACGTTCTTTCCTTTGATCGTGTCGCAGTCGACTGGATAGCGGATCTTTGGCTCGCCGTTAGCCGTTGCGGTGCCCGTGTAATGCTCGATCTTCAGGCTGATCAGATCGTTAAGGTCTAAAAAGTCGCACAGTACCCTGCCTGCGAACCATCCGCCACGCGCCAGCGCCACAATGACATCGGGCTTATAGCCGGAACGCCTGACATCCTTTGATATGTTCCTGCACAGACCGTAGATATAATCCCAGTTCGTGACTACACATTTAAAATTATCAGGGAGCGGCATAGTTTAGTTTTCCTGCGATGTTACGCTATCCTGCGAAAATCGCATTAATTCAATTATGTGCCAAAATATTTAAACTATCCGTCTATGTATAAAAATATTATAATAATAACAGCCGATCACGAAAGATTTTATTTATCAAGGAGAAGTATACAATAATTTCACGATCCATTGTATCTCATCAAATAGGTGCGTATGGTAAAATTAATATACTCAGAATAATTTTAGTATGACGGAATTACATACTCAATTCTAATACAGACGGATTATATATGACAGGAATAAAGCGATTAGTGCTTGACGTATTGAAGCCGCATCAGCCTTCAATCATTGAATTATCCAAATCTCTGGCCGCCCTGAAACATGTGACGGGCGTGAATCTAAGCCTGCAGGAAGTGGACACTCAGACCGAGAACGTAAAGATCACCGTCGAGGGCGTGAACCTTGACTTCGACGACATACAGCGCGTCATAGAGGACATGGGCGCCGTGATCCATAGCATCGACGAAGTGGCGGCGGGCATTAAGCTCATCGAGGAAGCGGAAACGCCACAGGACAGGCTGGCGTAATATTTTTTTAAGCGGAAATGTTCGAGAAAAGTGAGCGCGGCCGGTATGTGATACTTGGCTCTATCGACGGCATTTTAGCCGTCCTGGGCATCATCATAGGGCTGTCTACGGCTACAAAAGACGGCGGGATCATCGTGAAAGCCGCCCTGGGCGGCGGCATAGCGCTGTGCCTGACGAACGGGATCGGCTCGTACCTGGCGGAAACTGCTGTCGAGTATGGTAAGATCTCCAAGGTAGAGAAAGCCATTTTACAGGATCTGAGCGACACAAAGATCGAAAAGATGGCTAAAAAAAATATCATGGTGGATTCACTCCTGCACGGCGTGTCAAGTTTCTTGGGCTCGCTGGTGCCAATGCTGCCATTCCTGATCGGCTATACCGGGATATCGATCTATATATCCATCGCATTATCACTGATAGCTCTCGCCGCTCTGGGCCTGTTCTCGGGTAAAATATCCGGGCAGGGATACCTGAAGTCTATATTGCGCATGGTATTGCTTGGAGCGCTGGTGGTCATCGCATGCAGCGTGCTACAGCTAAGCCCATGACACCGCAGCTAAGTACGCAAAGTCCACTATTTTTGTAAACGTAGTGCATTAAAAAATGAATGATAGTCCGGGCTTAGGGTGTCCGGACTATAGGCCTGGTGGGCTCTGCGGCTCTTCTGGCGACCCAGTTAAAGGCTGCGCCGAGCACTGCACCCCAGATGATGGCCGCAATGAGCGACGTGATGATGCCTGCCGATGCGGCACCGGCCGGCAGTCTTGTGCTCATCCTTGCCACGATTGGCAGCAGCAATCCGAAAATCACCCACAGCGCTAACATAAATATGATGCCTTTTGTGACCACGTTTGCCGTAGGAATATGCTCCAGTATGACGCCGAATATGGCACCCAGTATCAGGCCCACGATGATCGTGAACACCAAAAATACCAGCACCGCTGTGATCGTTCCTAAGACAGTCGTCCCTAAGCCGGGCAAAAAGCCCCCGAAGACCGCGTTAATATTAACGAACCGTGTCAATGATCCGAGCCCGATCAGCGCCAGTATGAGCATCGCCAATCCGATGATGAAACCTGCGATCGCTCCAGCGATCGCTCCGTCCCCAATGTCTCTTCCCGCCATGCGATTCTACCTCCAGTCCTGTGCGATTATTTTCAAGCCTATGCCGGGCGAAAACAAACGTTATATCCGCCGTTTTCCGATCCCCGGTTAATGATGTTTTTTCCTTTTCATAACGTTTAGCCGAAACTTGAGCAAGAAGATGGTAGGACGATACAGGTTATGCGTATAGTTATGTCTGAAAAGCATGCGGACATTATTTTCAACATACGTATCGATAAGAAGCTTTTAAGCATATGATGACCATATACAGGGTGGAAGTATCATCAATGGCATCGGATGACGTTTGGACCGAGAAGTATAGGCCGAAGACGCTGGACGACGTTATAGGTCAGGAACAGATCGTAAGGCGTTTGAAATCCTACGTGAAGTCCGGCAACCTGCCGCACCTTCTTTTCTCCGGGCCTCCGGGCGTGGGCAAGACCACGAGCGCCATCGCCATCGCAAAAGAGATGTATGGCGATACATGGCAGAGCAATTTTATCGAGCTGAATGCATCGGACGAGAGAGGCATCGACGTCGTTCGCAGCAATATAAAAAATTTCGCCAGGACATCGCCCCTGGGTAGCGCCAGGTTCAAGATCATCTTCCTGGATGAGGCGGATGCGCTGACGTCAGACGCGCAGTCTGCGCTGCGCAGGACCATGGAGCGCTACACGGCGACGTGTCGCTTCATCATTTCGTGTAACTATTCATCCAAGATCATCGAGCCGATACAGTCCAGGTGTGCCATTTACAGGTTTGGCCCGCTGAGCCCGAAGGACATCGAGAAAGCGGTCGAGCGTATTGCGAAAGACCAGCAGGTCGAGCTGACTAAAGATGGCCTGGACGCCATCGTATACGTGGCCAAGGGTGACGTACGGCGCGCCGTTAACGCGCTACAGTCCGCATCCACGGTCTCAAAGAAGCTGGACGCCGAAGCGATCTACCAGACCACCAGCACTGCGAAGCCTAAGGAGATAGAGGACATGCTGAAGCTGGCCCTTAACGGCCAGTTCATGGACTCCCGAAACAAGCTAGACGAACTGCTGATCACTTATGGCCTATCTGGCAGCGATATCATATACCAGATATATACGAGCATGTTCAGCCTGGGGCTGGACGAAGACATACTTGTCGCACTCGTGGACCGCATCGGCGAGGCGGATTTCCGACTTACTGAGGGCGCGAACGAGCGCATACAGGTCGAAGCGTTACTCGCTCACTTCAAGATGCATGGACAGGCGGCCAAAAAGAGCTAGTCTTCTACATCCCAGGCTCATCGCATTAAATTTTTATATATTTTTGATTCTTGCCAGTTTTAGGCTGATATCTGATAATTAGTTGTCATTTTTAATTTCAATATTATATAGCGTGTTGCTGTCGCATGCAAATTGTCAGGTTGGAATCACTAAACCACAAAAATCCACAGAAACACGAAATTATTTTAGATTTTCACTAATGCGCTAAGAACACTAGCTCTAAATCACGATGCGCAGGCTCACTGTCAAAGCCCTAAAACACTAATCCACAGTTTTAATGCTCTATGGCACTAACGCACGGTTTCGAAAACTGAAAAATAACTCTCGAAGGGACACGAGCGTCACTAACTTGAAACTCAAAAGAGGATAGCTAATATACAATACATTTTTGAGCTTCGGATTTTGTGATATTCGTTTCTTAGTGACTTGTTTTCAGTTTTAAAAACCGTGCGTTAGTGCCATAGAGCATTAAAACAGCGATTTAGAGGTTTCGTGAATTGACTGTGAGCCTGCGCATAGTGCGTTAGAGCTAGTGATTTTTAGCGATTTAGTGAACACTGAAAAAAATTTTGTGTTTCTGTGAAATTTAGTGGTTTAGTGCTTCCAACCCAACTGATTTCGCAACGATGCACTGTACAAGGGCTTCGTGTATATACGGCATGATATTAAGCCCGCGCTCTCTGGCGATGATCAATCCTACGACCTCTCGTGTCAGTAGGTCGCCATAAGCCTTTTCTTTTTCATCTATAAGCGCGAGCGTCTCTTCGTGGGAGAGGCCACTAGTCGATAAGAGACCTAGTATCCGCTCAAACAGGCTTTCGGCGGATTTTTGTGCTAAAATATCGAGCCCTGGCCTGAAGCCTTGGGGCACTTCGACGTCCCTGACATTAAAAGTGGGAACGAGTCGGCCTCCCTCCTCCCTTACCATTCCGGCTTGTTCCGCAGCTCTAATGACTTCCTTGCTATCTTCAGGCGAGAACCATTTCAGGTCTAATGACAGGGCGAAGGCGAACTCCGCCCGGCTGAGCCTCGACTTGCCCCTTAGTTTAAAAGGCATAGCCGAGACGATCATTAAGCCGCTTACCGGTCCCTTGCCCTCCATAGCAAAGCAGCGCTCCCTGTAAATATGGCGATCGTTATTAAAATTGTCGGTCCGGGTATGGGGAATGAGCCCTTTGGTGACGCTGATGCGGAAGCTGATGGCACCGATGTCAGCTCAACGCGTACATTCCGGTCCTGCCCTGACGTGATGATCGTGCTATTATATGGGAGATACCCGTCTGCGCTCACATCAAGGGTTACGGTGCCGTTGGGCTCGAAAAAGGCGAAAGCACCGTTATCACCAGTCTTCATCGTTTCAACTCCACAAACTACGGTGGCACCCTGGACAGGCTTCTCCGTCAGCGCACTGATCACGATCCCCGACAACTTAAAATACGTCCCGTTATCACCGGGCGTTCCTGAGACCGGTAATGCCGTAGGCGTCGCGGTACTCGAATTGATGCGGGCGACCGGGGACACCGTTGCATTAGCCGGTATAGGCGTGACGGAGACGTTAGCCGATGGCGAAGGTGTCACTGTCACGGTAGATGTCGCCGAAGCTGATGGCGATGCGGCTGGAGTGGCCGTAGCGGTACTCTGCAAGCTGCGAGCGATCATCAGCCCGCCCTGCGGCGCGGATTGGGTGCTGCCATACTGTTGCAGCTGGTTATTATCCTGCAGGTTAGCCACTGAGATGGCGCTCGACATGCTCACGGTGACCTCCGGGTTCACGCTGACCACGTTGAATAAGCCGGAGTCACCATGCGTATTCCGGTAGTTCGGGCTTGACGTGTCGTCATCCAGGCTCACCTGCGTCTTGACGTGGCGGCTGTCGATGAAGCCCTTATCCATGAACGGATCATAGGGTACCCAGACACCTTCGGCCGGATAATAGACCTCCACCCAGGTATGCGGGCCGCTATCCCAGTGAAGAGTCCCGGTAGCCTGGCCGCCTCCTGAGCTGTAGGTTACTACGATGTTATCGCCATAGACATATCCTGATACGTACCTGCAAGGGATGCCGGAGCTTCTCATGAGCGCCATGGCAAGGTTGGCCCGGTTAACGCAATTACCGGTGCTGCTGGTGAGCGACCATACAGCATCCTCATGAGATGAGCTTAATGCCTGATTGGGCATGTTCGTCTTTACGAAGTTTATGATCCGGTCGACTGCGTCGGCCTCGCCAGTCGCGCCATTCACCAGCTGTGTCGCCTTAGCTTTAATGGACGGATCATTCGATTGTACCAGCGTCGTGGATGAAAGGAACTGTGACATTGCGCTCGTGCCAAGAGGGTCATTGTAGTTCACGGGGGTGGCTTCGCCTGTGATGTCCGCGTGAAATGTAGTCGTAGATGTAATAGCTAATGAGGAGCCGTTCGACAGGGATAAGTTCCAGGTGAATTGCCGGTAAGGGTTACCGAACTGGTCTGTCATATCGGCCATGCCGTTCGGCGTCGGGCTGACGACGATATTCCAGTTCGAGACCGACTCCGAATATCCGCTAACGATTGTTGATGTCGGTATGGGCGCATTATACGTGAGCTGCGCGCCTGGCTGATTTGCGTTCAGGCTATTCACGTTCACATGTACGGTCTCGGTGATGTCAGCGCCCGAGTAGATCGTCCCGGACATGACGGCCGTATCCGCATAAGCCACGCTCGATGAAGCTAGTAGGACACAAGCGAGAATAAGCGATAAAAATGAAAAAGTAATGATCCGATTCGATGCAGGGGGCATTCGCATGAAGTCGACCCTACCCTTTAAAATGTCCCAGTTGAGTCTCGATCGTATTCGCGATCTCTTCGGGCAGCGTCCTTCCCTGCCCGCTGATGCTGGTGACCTGTAGCGTCAGGTCGGTATTCAATATGGAGCGGACCAAGAAAATATCGCTGGGCAGCGGCAGCCTGTCGAAGTTCTTATCGAAATAGCTGTACATGACAGTGATACGGAAGTCAACTGTGCCGCTCTGCGGAATAGTGGATAGTTCCTTTTGAGTATTATCGGGCGTAAGCTTGACAAAGTCGACTTTATCTTTTACGACTTCGACCGTGACTTCTCGTCTGGCTTTTACGCTATCCACGTTCCTCTTCACGTTCGGGCCCTGCGTATCGAATTCCATATTGCCCGACTTACCGTGGATGCTTGCCATCACCTTTGTCAAGTATCTCATATCCCCTTTGAACCCGTAATGGCGCTCGAAATCAACGCGCCTCGGGAATTCATAATACACCCTATCCATAAATGATCCAGCTCCTCTACAGGAAATTTAATTAAAGAAAGGGCTGAATCGAGATAAACTTTCCTAATCCTGCGAAGGCGGGATCGATAATAAGACACGACAGCGAGTGCCGGAGGTGGAACGCATTATACAAACACTAGCTATACATACACTTTTTTAGACACCGATTAATAAACATGGCGTTATTAATTCGAACATAATTGATTATTTTCGCTCTAAACATAAGTTGTATTCAAGTGCATTAGTGAAAATATCGCATTGAGGTATCCTGATGATAAGCATCGTAGAGCTGATGGTTAATAACGAGTTCTCCGACGTAGACCGCCTGAAGAACACGTATGTGCATGGCATTAAGGAATACCTGTCGAACTTCGGCTATCATGCGACCGACATCGACAGGAGCGAATGGTACAGCTATGAGCGCAAGATCCTCATGGATACCAACGCGCCCGAGCCATTATTATGCCACGCCCTGGACGAGCAAAATAAAAAGCAAAAAGAAGCATATGCCGTTCTTGTCAATTGAAGCGTGCTGAGGATTCGGGCACTCCGGATATATAAAATCAAGTAACTCTTTTTTAGATAAAGCCCTCGACTATAGGCTGTAACTATGTCGATAATGATGATTTTCGCCTAAGCCTCCCGGCCAGGTATGGAATTGATGCTAAGCTAGCATATTACGCTATATAATATACTCTACATGAAGGAATGCATATCGCTCGGATCAGGACATATTAAATAATCAATTCGGGCTCATGCGCAATGGTCACACGCCGGGACCGGACTCTTGAGGACTATTTACCCTGGATCGACGGACCGAGTATTAAAGAAAGTCGATGGGATACCAGGTTGTGCTACCCCATTTATACCTTTGAGAATCTAGATGATAAATGCAAAATTATAACATTTGTCGCTGGTTTGTTTATCCAAAACCTTTATATGACTAAAAGTGCTCCATAGTAACCGCATCATAAAAAGCCTTATAATGCAAAAAGGCAAAAACGTAAAAAGGCTTTAAAGCCTTATAAATCCAGATTATCACCATAATTTGGTTTTACACTATAAATTTCATCTGAGGTACATATAATGAGATATCAGGGAAAATCCATCAGGAAGGCAACCGGCGGCAGGCTCAAGATGAGCAGAGGCAAGAGGAAGTTCGAGCTTGGCAGGGACATCGTACAGCCGGTCATCGGCGTCGAGAGCACGAAAGTTGTCTGCACCATGGGCAACGGCAGCAAGGTCAAGGTACTCAAGGGCGAGGTCATTAACGTAACCGACCCTAAGAGCGGCAAGACCCAGAAGGTCAAGATGGCCACAGAGGTCGGAAACCCGGCCAACAAGAACTACATCAGGCGTAACATACTGACAAAGGGCGCAGTCGTTTCCACTGACATCGGCAAGGCTAAGATCACCAGCAGGCCGGGGCAGGATGGAATCGTCAACGGCGTACTCGTAGAGTAAATCATTTTTTATCAAGTGACCCTGTCACTTGATCCTTTAACTTTTATCATCAAAAAATACAATAGCTGCTGCTATGAAAATAATTATGGCCACAAGAGCGAGCGAGACTGCACGAAATATCATAACTGCGTTGACTATTTCCATGTCAAGGCCATATATTATGCAATGATGAACTGACCATAGAGCATAAGCTTTTAAATAATTATATTATCACTCGAGTAGTTATAGGTTAATCACAGCTCCCTGATAAGGGCGCTATTGAAATATCTTTGAGATATCTGTTTAATTCGTTAATCCGGGGTGAATATTTGATAGATATAAAAGGGTTATCGCGTAGCTTTGGCGGAGTTAAGGTCGTCGATAACCTGAACCTGACCATAAATAAAGGAGAAGTCTTTGGATTTCTGGGCCCGAACGGCGCCGGAAAGACCACTACCGTACGTATGCTCGCCTGCCTGATACGCCCGACGGAAGGCACGGCGATCATCGATGGCTTCGACATCCGAAAAGAGAGCGATGCCATGGAAATAAGAAAGCGCGTTGGTATGCTGACGGAAGCACCGGGCCTCTATGATACATTGAGCGCCTACCGTAATCTGGATTTTTACGCAAGGCTCTATGACGTGGAGGAAAACAAGCGAAAAGAGCGCATAGAGTATTACCTGAAGATGATGGGCCTGTGGGAAAAGCGGGACGATGCAGTCGGCGGCTTCTCGAAAGGCATGAAACAAAAGATGGCCATTGCCCGCTGCCTTATTCACGAGCCCAGCGTCTTGTTCCTGGATGAGCCGACGTCCGGCCTCGACCCGGAAGCTTCCCGGATGGTCCGGGATTTCATCATGGAGCTAAAAGGCGAAGGCAGGACCATTTTTATATGCACGCATAACCTGGATGAAGCCGACCGTGTCTGCGATCGCATCGGCCTCATGAAGAGCACGCTACTTGGAGTGGATACGCCCACGCGGATGAAAAAAGAGCTTTACGGAAGCTCCATTACGGTGCAGCTTCGGGCGGTCACGCCCGCCATCCTTGAAAGCTTAGGCTCACTTGGGTATGTGAAAAATTTATCCGTGAACGGTAGCTCGTTGACGATGAACATCGGCTCGCCAGAGCAGGATAACCCGGCCCTGGTCAAGACACTCGTAGCGCTAGGCGCGGATGTTCAGTATCTCTATGAGAACAAGCACTCACTCGAAGATGTGTACTTTAAAGTCATGGGGGGCTCGAAATGAGGTTCGAAAAAATACTTGTCATCATGCAAAAAGAATTCGACGAGATCATGAAGAATAAGCTGGTACTGGGCACGATCCTCTTTACACCCCTGGTATTCGCGGTCATTGTCCCGATGGCCATGATCCTGCCGATAGCGTTTGCCGGCGATTCGTTTTTATCATCCAACAATACGACAGTTTCCAATGGGGGTTTCTCGGGGCTGCCTAACATGAGCTCGCAGGCCGACATCATTACGTTTCTGGTCACCTCGCTCCTGCCGTTCTTTATGATGCTTCCGGCCATGTTACCGATCATTATCTCCTCTTACAGCATCATCGGTGAGAAAAAGAACCGTACGCTCGAACCGCTGTTAGCGGCCCCGGTCTCTGTATACGAGATCATGATCGGGAAAGCCCTGTCAGCAATGATACCGGCGCTACTGGCCACCTGGATCTCCACGCTGCTCTTCTTTGCCATGAGCGAGACGATCGTCAAGACGATATTAAATATATGGATCGTGCCGGATTATATGACCTGGCTGGTCGGCATGTTTGCCCTCGCGCCGCTCCTCGCATTCCTGGGTATACTGATCACGTTAGTCATCTCCTCAAGGGTCAATGACCCGAGGGTAGCACAGCAGATCAGCGTCGTGATCCTGCTGCCGCTGATAGGGATATTCATGCTGCAGTTCAACGGCTTGATCATGATCAACACACAGTTCATGTTCCTGCTCGTGGTCGTGGTGTTCATCATTGATGCCCTGGCACTGAAGCTAAGCAACGTGATGTTCGACCGGGAAGAGATCCTGACCAGATGGAAGTCGTAATGCGTGTATGCCGTGAAAACGTGCCAAATTCACGGCCTTTTTTATTTTTATCCTCAGAAAAAGTAACTAAGCAGGCGTATATCAACCTGTAGGTTTTTATATAATAATTTATATATTTATTCCTAGACTATGGCTGACATGATGATAGAGACAGCCGGCCTTACGAGATGGTTCAACGGCATCCCCGCGGTGGATGGCCTTAACCTGGAGGTCGGCGAAGGAGAGGTATTCGGGCTGTTAGGCCCTAATGGCGCCGGTAAGACGACGACCGTACGCATGCTTGCGTGCCTGATCCGCCCCACGTCGGGCCATGCATACGTCGCTGGCTACGATGTCTGGAATAGAAATGATGCGCGAGAGATCCGGAAGAACGTAGGCATGCTGACCGAGATGTCAGGATTCTATGACGGCCTGAGCGTTTATAAAAACTTATTTTTTTACTCCGACATGTATCACGTAAAGCGGCAAAAAGCCAGGGAAAATATTGACCATTACCTGAAGCTCTTCGACCTGTACGGGTCCAGGAACTCGTGTATCGGAGGGTTTTCCAGGGGGATGCGACAGAAGCTGGCGCTGATACGCTGCCTGGTCCACGAGCCTCGCCTGCTATTCCTGGATGAGCCCACGTCAGGCCTGGATCCTGAGTCCGCCCGCACAGTCAGAGAATTCATTAAGGAGCTAAAAAAAGAAGGCAGAACAGTTCTTTTATGCACCCATAACCTGGATGAAGCCGAGCGGCTCTGCGATAATATCGCTATCCTGAACAAGCATATATTAAATACCGGTACGCCGCAGGGCTTAAAATATTCGGCATACGGAAGAGAGGTCGTGATCAAGCTTGAACGCCTTGAAAAGACCGTATTGAACACGCTGTGCAACATGGACACGGTAAAGCGTCTCGAAAGAAGAGGCGACAGGCTCGTCATGGAAGTCGAGAACCCCGAATGCGATAACGCGGACATAATCAACGGCATCGTCCAGGCGGGCGGACGGATACAGTACGTCTCGGAGCTCAAGCACTCGCTGGAAGACGTGTACATGAAAATGCTGGGTGATAGTGTTGACCATTGATGCATTAATAGTGCTTCGCAAAGAGTTCGACGAAGTGCTCAAGAACAAGTACATACTGACGACGATGGCCAGCTTTCCGCTGATCTTCTCCGTCGCCATACCCCTGATCTATATATTTACGCTCCCTTCGAACGTTTCCAGGGGCGACGTGACCCCATTCAGAAGCCTGGTTTCCGCGTTTGACACCATGTCGCCACGTCAGGTACTAATTTACTTTGTAGTGCAGAGCAACCTTCCGTTTTACCTGTTGATGCCTGCGGTCATACCGACATTAATATCCTCCTACAGCATCGTGGGTGAGAAAAAGTGCGGCACTCTAGAGCCGCTACTGGCGACACCCGCACTGACTCGTGACATTCTCCTGGGTAAAACACTGGCTGCCGTGATACCTTCAGTGCTGATCACATGGCTCGGTTTCCTCATTTATACGGTACTGGTGGACGTGTTGACGCACGACATTTTCAACTATCTGATATTGCCTAATATGGTATGGATCGTCTCCATCGGTATCACCGCTCCGCTGCTATCGGTAATGTCGGTATATCTCTCCATAGTAGTCTCTTCGAGAGTGAACGACATAAGAGCGGCACAGCAGGTCAGCGCGGTTTTCATTATCCCCATCATGGGCCTATTCGTGCTACAGCTCTTTGGCTGATGTTTCGCTGAACGTAAACACGCTAATGTTTACCAGCTTACTGCTGCTAGTTGCGGATGTCATGTTAATATACGCGAGCACGAAAGTGTTCAAAAGAGAAGAGATCCTCACGAAATGGGCTTGAACCCGAAATTACGGGCCACCATCACGGAGATGTCCTCGACCCTCGTAAAGTTCTCGGAGAGCTGGACGCTGCACTGCGGGCATGCGACGGCCACCACGTCTGGCTTGATCTCCTGAATGTCAGCTACTTTACGGGCTTTCAGGTCCCTGGACAGGACAAGGTCATTCCTGCGCACGCCCCCGCCTGCCCCGCAGCAGCTGTCAGGCTCGGGGAGCCGGACATAGTGGCATAGACGTTTTAGTAATTTTTCGGCTATGACCATCGTATACGGGGATACGTTCCTGTAGAGATGGCATGGGTACTGGAGCGTTGCAATAAAGTCGTCGCGATCGAGCCGGCCATAAATGCCCATTTCGTTATAGAGGTCCAGGTAATGTGCCACCTCGAACTCTTCCTGGTATTCCAGGAACGTGGAGGTGCATCCCGGGCAGGACGTAATTACTCGCTCCACGCCGAGCGCCCGAAGGCTGTCGAGGTTCTTATCCAGCATCTTTCCAGCCAGGTCAAACCTGCCGAGACGATTCAGCGGCGAGCCACAGCAGACTTCGTCGATCTGCGTATAATGAACCCCAAGATAGTCAAGTGTATAAAGGACCGCGTCGGAGATCTGTTTCTGCCGGTAGGTTGTCAGGCATCCTGCAAAATATGCCGTTTTACAGCGCTTCGGCTGCACTTTTAACGTCCGGCCGGGCACGACCGACGAGCCGTACGTCGAAATATTGTAAAGCGTCTCATCATAGCCTTTAGTGGTCATCCCTGACCGCATGCGTTCGATAGCCTTGGTCACCTGAACGCCGGCCGGGCATGATGCCACGCACCGGTTGCACGTCGTACAGTTCACGATCTCATCACTGGATAATCGTGACCTGTCCATGTCGATAGCCCTGAGCGCGCTCAGCTTCGACGGGCAGACGATCTCGCAGATGCCGCATTTTACGCACAGCTCCGTGGACCCGGTCATTCGGGATCACCCGCATGATATCCGCTGACCAGCCCGCCATAAAGCCCGAACCCGGATGCGGTTGCGCCAATCGCGCGAACGCTTTCAAAGCCCGATATCGGTAAAGACTCCGATCCTATACCTTTGTACATGAGCGGGTGCCGGGACATGAACGAATGATCGAGGCAGGACTCAAAATTTTCTGTAATTGTGGTACCTGTGAGTGGCTCGTACAGGCGGTCGCCGGACACGCGGAACCCGGTCATCAGCCCGCCGGTCGCAATGACCAGATGGCCTGCCTTAACGCGTATTTCGCGCTTGCCTTTTGTGCCCATGTGTCCTTCCACGATACCGTCGCCGATTCTCTCGATTCTCGTAAGCTCAAGGCAATCGACCTGATCACGCGCCTTTTCCTTTAGCGCCATGACAAGGCGAAGCCCCAGCGCAGAAGGGGCGGTCACGTATTCATATACTGTAGATCCGATCGCATGGCCGACGATCTTACGTATTTCAGGCGCCCTGGAGATGCCCAGCACTGGCGGCACTGCGATACGATCGATATCAATGCCTTTCAGTAGATCGATCAGCTCAGCAAGAGCTTTATCTTCCGTCTCGACGACTTTTGCGATTTCCTGGAGAGAGCGGCCTTTCATGAACTGGATGGATGCCTGGCCCGGCTTTTCCGTATTAAAGCTCACGGGTACGGGCGAGCCGCTGATATTAGTGGAATCCTGTACAAGCCCTTCACGTAATACGCCATTTTCAGCCATACACGTACCATCGACATAAGGGCATTCGCTGTGCGATAACAAGCTCAAGAGCCATTTCTCGGCCGCCATATCACGCGATCCCGGATAGGAAAGAACACCAGTCGATATTGCCGTGGCTCCCATGCCGTATGAGAGCAGCAAAGTGCTGCCCTTCAGCCGCATTGCCGCCACAAGGCCCGATAGCCCGCCCCCTACGACGACATTATCTCGCTCAAGCATCAACACGGCGCACATTTAAAAACACTATAACTAATAATGCTAAGGCTGTTTTCAACTTTGTGGTTGCGCATAAACACATAGAAAATATGATCATGGCGACAGGACGAATATGGCGGCAGTCCTATCATTGATCGGCTGATAGTGTAAGCATGGAAAGATCATCAACCTGCTACTATGGTATTTATTCATATTATCCTCTGTTAGTGTGGTCTTGATCGCCCTCGGTATTATAGCCATGGCCTAACTAACTTTGTGTTTTAAAAAGCCGGGATTTATCGTGCAATCTGTTGGTAAGGGTTATCAAATCGCACCCGAATTCTTGAACTGGTGAGATCATGGTAGAAATGAAAGACCCCGGACGCGTGGAGGGCGGAAAGAAGGCAGCCCGCACAGCAAAAAGTCGATACGGAGACAACTTCCATAGATCGATCGGATCGAAGGGCGGGCGAAGCACTGCAACCAGGCACGGCGGCGAGTTTTTCGAAGAGATCGGGAGAAAAGGCGGAAGAAGCTGAAACTGCTTGCAGCACAAGCCATAAGTAAAGAGCCGCTATAGCCCCGGTAATTCTATTTTATATCGCCATTATCACCAATACCTATCGGCATTTTTCGCAAAATCATTCACTTATTAATAAGCTTCCCGGCTGACATATGAGTAGTAAAAAGAGGGCTTCACAGACATGAAAGCACGAACACACATGAATATGACTCACATAAATCTTACACAATTCGCCCCTGGTGAAAACACGTCTCAAACTTGCATAAATTGCGCATTCCGGAATGCATGCGATGGGCATCAATGTAATGAGCTATGCGAAGTTAGCTTGAGCCTAAGAAAAGAAAAATAAAAAATGGTAATATTACGTGAATACCGTCTTCATGATAGAGACGGCTTTTTTCAGGTTGGGCATCGAGGTAGAATAGGATAGCCGGATATAGCCTTTACCGCTTTTTCCGAACGAAGAGCCTGGTGCGCAGATGACGCCTTTTGCGAGAAGGTCCGCGGCCACTTTCTCATCGTCCCCTCCCACGTATGGGAATGCATAGAACGCCCCGTTAGGCATCGTACACTTCACGCCCATATTGTTTAATTCAGAGACCAGGTAGTCCCGCCTCTTCTTGAACTCGCCGCACATGACCGCTACGCTATCCTGCGGGCCGGAGACGGCGGCAAGTGCCGCATACTGCGAAACTGAGCAGGCGCACGCCTGGATATATTGGTGTATCTTGAGCATCTGCTCGATGTATTCGGGCCGGGCTGCCAGATAGCCGATACGCCAGCCGGTCATCGCATACGTCTTGGAGGATGCGTTGATCGTGATCACGTTATCCGAGAAACGGGCCGGGCTGACGTGCCTGCCTTCATAGATGAAATGCTCGTATACCTCATCTGAAATGAGCGTTATGTGAAAGTCAGAAGCGATCTCTGCGATAGCCTTTATCTCCCCTGGAGTCTGCACCATGCCCGTAGGATTAGACGGCGAGTTCAGGATGATCGCCTTCGTCTTGCTGGTTATGCTTTCCTTGATCGCCTCCGGGCTGTACTTCAGCTCTTCACCGAGAGGCACTGGCACCGCCTTTGCTTCCGCCAGCGTGGCCAGCGCGACATAGGATAGGAATCCCGGATCCTGCACCAGGACTTCATCACCTCTGCCGCAGACCGCCTCCAGCGCAAGATGAAGCCCTTCACTGGCCCCCGACGTGACCATGATCTCGGCGGGCGAGTAATCGATGCTGTTCTCCTTTTTAAACTTCTTAGAAAGCGCTTCGCGCAGCTCAGGTATCCCCATGTTCGGCGTGTAGCCCGTACGTCCCTTTTTGATCGCATCGATCGCCGCCAGCTTTATGTGCTCTGGCGTGTCAAAATCCGGCTGCCCCAGACCCAGGTTAATAGACCCCGGCCCGGCGCCTTCAAACATCTTTCTGATGCCCGAGATATTGATCCCGGTCACTCTTCTATCGAACTTCACGGTCATGCATAAGCCTCAATATGCGTCATATGAATTAGGTGACAAAGCGCAAAATACCTTTCGTCTTTTCTACGACCGCCAGGACACTGGTAGCGGCCTCTTTAAACTTCGCGCAATTCAAAAAGGATATATTCTCATTGATCATAGTATTTTGAAGGTTCTTTATGACATTTGAAGTCTCTATCATTAAATGCGATTCATATGATGAGAGCACTGTCAGGAAAGCTGTCGAAGCAAGCCTGGAGCCACTCGGCGGCTTAAAGAGCGTGGTCAAGAGGGGTGACAGAGTGCTGATCAAGCTGAACCTGCTTGCCGCCAGGGAACCGGATAAAGCCGTGACCACACACCCGTCAGTAGCAAAAGCCGTGGCTAGGATGGTGCAGGAGCTTGGCGCAACCCCGATCCTAGGGGATTCGCCAGGCGGCTCGAATACGCTGTCCTCATTTAAGACGCTGATGGAGAAGACCGGTATCAGAAAAGTGGCCGACGAGACCGGATGCGAGATCGTGAACTTCGATGATCTGAAGGTCGAGGTCTTTCCGGATCATGCGAAGGTCTTTAAAAAGTTTACCATTTCTAAGGCAGTGATGGACGCCGATGTAGTCATCGGGCTGCCGAAGCTCAAGACTCACCAGCTGACATTTTTTACGGGCGCGGTCAAGTTACTGTACGGCTATATTCCGGGTAAGCAGAAAACAGAGTACCACCTCCATACAAGTAACGATACGGAGCTATTTGCTGAGCTGTTACTGGATCTACAGGAGACCCGCCCTACGGATCTGGACATCATGGATGCAGTAGTTGGCATGGAAGGCGCCGGCCCGTCGAACGGTACGCCGCGTAAGATCGGCCTGATCATGGCCAGTAAAAGCTCTACTGCGCTCGATTTCGTGGCCTGCTCTGCCGTTAGTTTCGATCCTATGAAGGTACCTACGATCAAGAAGGCATTTGAGAGGCATACGGGACCGGAGAGCATCGGCGACATTACTATCTATGGAGAAAAGCTCGAGTCAGTACTGATTAAAGACTTCAAGAAGCCACAGACATTCCAGCTATCTCGTATCCCGCCGCTACTGATGAGGGTGGCGAAACGCATGTTCGCGGTAAAGCCATTCATTAAATCATCGAAATGTAAAAAGTGTGGCCTATGTGTAGAGCATTGCCCGCCCAAAGCCATGAGTTTCAAAAAAGGCTCTGTTCCCAATATAGATTACAATCAATGTATCCGCTGCTTCTGCTGCCAGGAGCTGTGCCCTGAGGGAGCGGTCATGATCTCGAAGCCGCTGCTAAGAAAAATATTAAAATAAACATCGTCGCCTCTGTGCGCATGATATCTGTCACGTAGCTTTCATGGCGGCGGGCATCTGTTTTGCGATCGAGGCAAGCTCCTTGCCGAAGTCCACGCAGACGGACCTGTTCAATTTTCTCCAGGGGCCGAAAGCGCTATCGAACGAGGTCTGTTTGATGACATTACCTGTGCATAAGCGCTTCAGCTCTTCCAGGTACCGGCGCACCATGAAGTTCCGCATGCCGAACACGCCAGCGAAGCAGACAACGAAAAGGGCGATGCGCTTACCTCTTAAGTCATCTCGTCTCAGGAAATCACGCACGCTTTTCATCGGCCGCTCGTTATAGATGGGCGTGCCCACCACGATAAGATCATAGTCTAGCGTTCTTGCCGTATGGGCCATCCTTATGTCTACGGACGCTCCCTGAGATTCGGCACCGTCTTTGATCCAGCCGATGATCTCGCCGGTGGTACCGCCTTTTGTGTCGTAGACTAGTAAGATACGCCCCATTATACCCTCAACTCCAAATTAATGATGATAACGTCGCATCTTTATGAACGTTATATCAAATAAAACCTATAATCCAGCCTATTTTTGCGAAATAAATGGGCAAGAGAAAATGGCTGCCTTATAGCCGTTATCTGCATGAACGCACACTTAAGGGGCGTTAAAGCCATGTTACAGGCGCTTATGGTAAATTACCATGCGATACACGTTAACAGGTCACAGTTTAATCAACTCGTAACAACCGGACGTAGTATCAATTAAGATGTCATGATATAATCTAGAAATGATGAGGGCGGCTAAAAATATTCTGTTAACCGGAAAACCTGGAATTGGCAAGACGACGGCGCTGAAGTCGGCAATTGGCATGATCGGGGCCGATCCGGGCGGGTTCTACACCCGAGAGTTACGAACAGGTAAAGAGCGTAGCGGATTTGAGATCATCACGCTTTCAGGGGATAAAAGGGCTATGGCCTCGAAAGGATATAAAAGCCAGTACCGCGTCGGGAACTATGGTGTGGATATAGAAGCCGTAGATACGCTAGCTGCAGGCGCCATCCTGGATGCCATGAGCAAGAAAAGCGTAATCGTCATAGACGAGATCGGAAGAATGGAATTGTACTCGGATAAATTTCGATCCGCTGTCCTGTGCGCGCTCGACTCAAATAAGCCTGTGATCGGTACGATCATGGAGAAAAACAACACGTTTGCGGACGCGATCAAAGCTAGAGACGATGTGGAGCTATTACAGGTCACGGAAAATAATAGGGATACTATACCGGATACATTAAAAAGGAAAATTGAAGGGCTACTTCAATAGCCCTTCGAGATCACTCCTGGCTCGGGCCCCATTTTTGAAGCGCGACCGCCAGCTCGTGGTGGTCTTTTGCATATTCTTCGAGCGTCTTTTTCTCCTTCCACGCTTCCACCGCCTGGAACATGGCGCGGGCTCCCGCGACAGTGCCCTCGGGATGTCCGTGTATGCCGCCTCCGGCCTGCAGGATACAGTCGATGCCGTAGCAGTCCAGGTTATGCTTTAATAGCTGCGGGTAAATGCCGCCCGATACAGCCGGGAACATCGGCTTAAAGCCTGCCCACGGCTCCCGGAGAACATCCCTCGAGCGGTCGATCTCGCAGACGTTGTGCTCCATCTTGCCGCTGTAAGTGCCGATATGCAGGTTCGTGCCGCCCACCATTCTCGTTAATTTCGCGATGACCGGCATTGCGATCCCGAAGGTGCCGCGGGTCAGCGCGCCATGCATCGTCCTGTGAATATGTATCGGCAGGCCGATCTTTTCATCATTCAAAGCTTGCACGGCCGAGAACCCTGCAGTCAGTATGTCGACCATGATCATGTTCGCGCCCAGCTCTTTGGCCCGCTCGGCACGCTCAACGATCTGGTCGGCGCCGACAGTGATGTTCACCGCATAAAAACATTTTTTGCCGATCTGATCCTCGACCTTGTGAAGCTTATCCATGACCGCGACGAGCCTTTCATCTAACGGGCAGAACTTCTGGTCCGTCAGAGTCTCGTCATCTTTGATAAGATCGAGGCCGCCAAGCGCCGCCTTCTCTGCTACTTCTGCGGTGCGCTTCGGGTCCAGCCCGACCTTGGGCTTGATGATCGTGCCGACCAGAGGCCTGTCATAGACGTTCAGCATCTTACGGGCTTCTTGTATGCCGAACTCCGGCCCGCTATAGTATTTAGTCAGCGGGTCGAAGTCGACATCCATGAGGCGCAGCGATCTTATCCCGCCCAGGCCATACAGGTTGCCGGCGACCACGGATAAGATCTGAGGGATGTTGTCCGGCTCGAAGATCTCCTCCGGGAAGTCGATGACGACCGTGTTGTTCTCTGCGCTAATGACGCGCGCGCCCAGTGCCTCATGGACGCTCTTTTCTGCGGCCACCTCAGTCCAGGTTCCTGTCGACTGTTCCGCAGCGATCGCTTTCGCCACTTTTTCCAGAGGCTCATCAGCCTCAACATAATATGTCGTCCTGACCATCATAAAAATGACACCAAGGCAATTTACATTCAAATGCATAAATGCTTACTGGTTAATTAAGACGCTAAGTGGTCAGTGTCGCTAGTTCATTGTCATATTACGATGGTTCGACACTAAGCTCTCGAAGTGCACAGTCTTTCACCACAGATACCAGAGGGCATGAAGAGTGCTAAGCGTTCATTGTTACGCCTCCGGCGGCCATATGGTAACATAATAAACAGTCCCCCGACCGCCGAGGTTTTAACTAATAATCCTTCTGAAAATCCGCGACCTTCGCGTCTTTATTGTGAAAAATAGTATACTTCGAGAACTTGAGGGCTTAATTAAGCGAAAGCATTATGAATAAAAACTATCATGATTAATAAGGAAAAATTATATTACGAATTGTGGGTAACTATTAAGTGTAAATAAACCGATTACAGAATGACCGGTTATCAAGCATAACATATAGAGGAAGGACAAAATGCGATCGATCTTGGTAAGCTCTCCGGAGCTATATTCAGGTAAAAGCGCGCTCAGCATGGCGCTGGCGATGAAATTGAAGGACAACGACTACAAGGTAGGCTACATGAAACCTGTCGGGAATATCATCGTCGATTCCGACGGCGGGCTTACCGACGATGACGCGCTGAACATGAAGAAGGTGCTCGAGCTCAAAGAGGGTTTAGACGATATCGCGCCTATCCTGTTCACGCACAAGCTGCTGGACGACGTGCTCGAAGGCCGTGATAAGCATCTAGTCAAAAAGCTTCAGTCGACCTTTGATTCCGTGAGCAAGGACAAAGACGTCATGATCCTGGAGGGCGCCGGCGACATAAGCGGCGGCTCGGTTTTGGGCTTGTCGGACTTTGAAGTGGCACGCGCCACGGGCAGCAAGATATTGCTGGTGTCACGCTATTGTGACGAGTTCGCAGTCAACCGGATCACTACATACCTGAAGCTAATGCCCAAGGACGTGGAGCTGATCGGTGTTATATTTAACATCATACCGCCTGCACAGTTCGCATTAGTAAAGGATAAGGTCGTCCCATTCTTTGAAAGGAAAGGTATCAAAGTGCTGGGTGTGATCCCGACAAATAAGGCTTTACAGAGTATCACGGTGCGCGATGCGGCAGAGGGCCTGAACGCCCAGGTCATTGCAGGTAAAGGCCATCTGGACGTCACGTTCAATAACGTCATCGTGGGTGCCATGTCGCTCGATAACGCCATCAAAGTATTCCGAAGAAAACCCAACCGGGCGGTGATCACTGGCGGCGACAACACAGACGTACAGACGGCGGCGCTCGAAACAAAGATGAAGGCACTAATACTATCGGGCAACCTGTACCCGCCCTCGCCGGTGCTCGGCCGGGCCGAGGAGATGGGCATACCCGTCATACTCAGTACGGACGATACGATGACGACCGTAGACAAGATGGAATCGATGCTGCGCAGCGTAAGGGTGAAGAACCCGGAAAAGATCGAGCTGCTGAAGAGCACGTTCAACGAGCACGTTGATTACGAAAGCATCCAGAAAGCCATCGAGTGAGGGATTTTCCCTCATCTTCTCTTTTTTTACCACGTTATTTATATAGCATTTAAAGCAAATGCCTGTCTTGATGTTCATCCGAGAAGCGTTAGAGCAGGACCTGCCCGCCATCGTAGGCATCTATAATTCTACGATCGAAGGGCGAATGGCGACCGCCGACACGGAGCCGGTCACCGTTGCGGCCCGCCTGCCATGGTATAGGGAGCATAAAGCCGGATACCGGCCTTTGTGGGTGATGGTTGACGATGGCCATATCGCAGGGTGGCTGAGTTTTCAATCCTTCTACGGGCGTCCCGCATACCATGCGACGGTCGAAGTGAGTATTTATGTGTCGCCTGATCATCGTGGAAAAGGTATCGGCAGCGAGCTGCTGCAATATGCGATCGCGCAATGCCCGTCGCTTGGCATCAGATCTCTTGTGGGATTTATCTTCGCGCATAACGGGCCAAGCCAGAAGCTCTTCGAAAAGTTCGACTTCGAACAATGGGGATATCTACCAGGGGTCGCCGACCTGGACGGCGTTGAAAGGGATCTGGCAATCCTTGGAAAGCGCCTATAAATAAAAATATTTTGTTATACGTCGATGTCCATGCTAAAATCGAGCCATCTTGCATCGCGCGTGAGAGCCCCCAGCGAGATCACGTCGACGCCGGTCTTTGCATAATCTTTAAGGTTCGCCAGCGAGATGCCGCCCGATGCTTCCACGATGATACACGGGTTAGCCGTTTTAACAATTTTTACGCCTTCGACGATCATCTCCGGCCTCATGTTATCGAACATGATGATGTCTACGCCAAGTGCCGCAGCTCTGGCCGCATCCTCAAGCGTTTCCACCTCGATCTCGATCTTTTTGGTAAAGCTTGCCGCGCTCCGCGCTTCGGCGATCGCGTTCTCCAGGCCCATGATGCGGATCTGGTTATCCTTGATCATCACGGACGAGGACAGGTCATAGCGATGGGTATCGCCGCCGCCAAGCTTGACGGCTTTTTTCTCGAACTTCCTAAAACCAGGGGTCGTCTTGCGGGTGGCGGCTATCCGCACGTCACTGGCAAGTGAGACACATTTAGCCGTATAAGTGGCAATGCCGCTCATCCTGCCTAAAAAATTCAAAGAAAGCCTTTCTCCTCGCAGCATATCCGGCGCGTTCCCTGAAGCCTCGAGCACGACGTCACCGCCCGTTATTTCTTGCCCGTCGATAAAAGCCGTCGACACTGATAGCCCGAGCCGCCTGAATACGGCAGACGCCTCTTCAAGCCCGGCCAGTACGCCTTCTTCCTTACATACGATACGGCCGAACGCTTCTACGCCCGGCACGATGCCGTCTGAGTCATCATCTTCGCCCAGGTCTTCCCTCAGGTAAGCATCCAGCTCTCCACTAGTGATCATATATACCGTAAATCATTTGAGCTATCAAGATATAAGAGACCTGCGATAACATGATCAAGATTGGCATTGTGGGCACGGGCGCGATCGGTAAGGAGATCGCTCGCGCCATCGATGACGGGGCCGTACCGGCCAAATTAGAGGCCATATGGGATCGTAACGTACCTGAGGCGGAAGCGTTCGCCGCATCACTCAAGCATAAGACTAGAGTGCTGCCCCTCGAAAAGCTAGTCGAGGAATGCTACATCGTCGTAGAAGCGGCATCACAGGCAGCAGTGAAAGAGGTTGCAGTGGCGACGCTGACCGGGTCTAAGAATGTCATGATCATGAGTGTGGGCGCGCTGGCGGATGCATCGCTATTAGAGCATATCACATCGCTGGCAAAAGAGCACCACTGCCACATTTACATCCCGTCTGGAGCCATAGGCGGCCTGGACGCGGTGAAGTCCGCCTCTATCAGGCGGATCGATTCCGTTACGCTCACGACGCGCAAGCCCGTTAAAGGCTTGCTTGGCGCACCGTTCGTCGTTAAGAATAAGCTGGACATTGAAAAGTTCACCGAGCCCACTGAGATCTTTTCAGGCCCGGCCTCGATAGCTATCAAGGAGTTCCCGGCTAATGTCAATGTCGCGGCATCGCTCAGCCTCGTGGGTATCGGGTTTGAAAAGACGATCGTAAAGGTAGTCGTTGACCCGGCAGCTAAGAGGAACACGCACGAGATCTATGTAAAGGGCGAGTTCGGCGAGTTCCGCGCGAAGATCGATAACATACCGTCCGCCACAAACCCTAAGACGAGCTACCTTGCCGCATTATCGGCTATTGCTACGCTCAAACAAGTATGCGAGCCACTGAAGATCGGCACTTAAGCGGCTCATTTTTTTATATTAGTATATTTTTATATAACCTATAATGTCTCTTGACACATACCTTCCCGAGGGCAGGGGCAGGTATATCATAGGCAGCGCACCGGGGGACACGCGTAACTTCTACTATTTTATACCTAAAAGCCCCGACCATGTGAAAATCGCACTTCAGGTCACTGGCAGTGGCGACTACGTGGACTCGATTTACACGGACCTGATATTATTCAGCCCGGAAAGCGGGTTTAAAACGGTCGAGACCGGCGAATACGAGGTCATCAAGGCCGGACGTTCATGCCATTCCGTGGAGCTAGTTTCCGATAACGAGAAGAAAAGCTTTAGCGTATTTGAGCAGCCAAGGCTTGGCCGTTTCAGGATGATCACTCCCCATATGGCTGCAGTTCGATGATAATAGCTTCCGGAACGTTAAATGCGACCATGGATACCTGAAGTCTATCGTTAGATCTTAGGATTCTGCTTGTTTGCGGCATTTACTAGATACGCAAAATATTTTTACCGCGGTGACACTTTAGGCAGTATCACATGATAATTCCTGAAGACGAGCGCTCTGATGAGCCGATGGTCGGCGAGCGAGTGCTGAACCACCCGGATATGGTCAAGGCTAACGAGTGGATACTGTCTGATAAGTATACGGCGCCAAAGCGGGATTTTTGTGTTTTCGTGCCATGTGCCAAGATGAAGCCATACCACCTGAGCCCGTCACACAAAATGTATGACCGCGTCATTTTCAACATTTTAGGCCCCGAGGAGGTCCACATAGTCACATTTGGCACGTGCGGGATCACGCCGCGTGAGCTTGACGAAGAGTATCCGTTCATGGACTACCAGTTCATGCTGGGCCGCTGCAATGTCGCATCGGTCAAGGACGAATTTGTCAGGAATGAGAGTAAAAAACTGGCATTATACCTCGATAAGACGAGGGACTATTACAAATATCGCGTCGCGTATTGCATCGGAGATTTCAGGCGCGCCATGGAAAAAGCGCTCACGATGACTGACGTGAAGGTCACCATCGTGCCGGATCAGGAGACGCTCGAAGCGAATATACAGCCGGATAAGCCATTCAAGTACGGCAGCCTATCACGTAAGCCATATTTACAGGATTTCAGCGATGCGTTAACGACTTTAAAAGGCATGCCGAAGCGGACAGTGGGCATCACCGAACAATCAACCAACGACGTCGACTGGTATCTGATTTAACAACAACAGAACATTGCTAATATTCGTTAAAAATATGTACTGGTGTCATATCTCTTTACACCAGACGATCATATGCTTTCCCGGCCCGTTGTAGTCTTTTGCGACTTCTACCCCGTCGACATCGACGGTATTTTTGCCGTTTGCCACATGATATCCCATGGCCTTATAGAAGCCGACGCATTGCTTATTCTCCGGCTTCGTGATCGTATATATCTTAGTGCAGCCCATCTCTTTCGCGACTGCCTGGAACTGAGTGAAGAGCCGTCTGCCGACACCATTGCCCCTTAATTTGGGCGCCACCTGTATGAGGTGCATGTACGCTTGCTCGGGATGCGACTGGGAGCGTATGGCCAGCAGGTAGCCGATCATCTGGCCCCTGTCCTCTGCGATGAAACAAGTCTCCTTAAAGTGTTCCACCAGGATATGATAGATAGACTCTCTCTCGATGACAGTATCGCACCATTCTCTGGATTTATTAGCGATCTCTATGAAATCATTGGGGAACGCATTTCTTACTAGCATTTTTCGATGCCTCACTTTTTTTAAAAAATACTCTGGAAATATAGGGCTTTTATCTTATTAATATGTCGGACCTGGCAAGCTCTACATAAAATATTTGATGTTTTAGGCTGAGAAGAATACGAGCGTGTGCTAATTGAAAGACGTTGTTTATTCAAAAGACCTTGAGCGGTACCTGGTAGTCGAGTTTGAAGGTAAAACGGTAAAGCGGATCGACATTGCCAGGAAAGACCCGGGTATCGCCTCCCGTGGCTCCGCTATCGCAAGATCCCTGGAAAAATATCTTGCGACGGGTAAGGACAACTTTTCGGATTATAAGCTCGATCTCGAGGGAATGACGCAATTCGAGCGCACAGTGCTTGAAACTATATACCGGATACCGGCAGGAAAGACTATGACGTACGCGGAAGTGGCACAGGCTGCCGGTAAGCCGAAAGCCGCCAGGGCCGTGGGCAATGTCATGGCAAAGAACCCGATAGCAATTATCCTGCCATGCCACCGCGTGCTAGCTTCGAATGGCATGGGCGGCTATGGCGGCGGCCTGGACATGAAAGTAAAATTACTCAAGCTGGAAGGGTCGCTATAAGATCAGGCGACCCGATATCCTAAGGATAGACCAAACATCCTTAGGATATCGCGATAAACGCCTGTCATTATTTTATATCTGTATTATTATACTAGCTTTTGGTGTAGTCAGTTGAAGTATGCTTATGCCTTAGTCTTCGCGCTCATTATCCTGGCAGCCCTGGTATTCGGGTGCATATCCCAGGCGCAGCCGTCTCCGAACAACTCTACGTACGGCTATAAGTTCTTTGATTTTAACAAGGCCCACGACTGGAAGTATAATGTCACGATGTCCGCAGGCGGCGTGAACTCGACCTGGGACATGATGGTACACCAGGAAAACGAGACCATAAATGGCTCGGTCGTGAGACATTTTGTCATCCAGACCATCGGCAACGGTATGAACATCACCTACGATGTCTGGAGCAACGCGTCGACCTACCAGGTCACGCGTATGCACGCTAAAGGCTCCACCGGCGACTTCTATCAGGACACGGATACGTCCACGCTGCAGATCTTTACGATACCTGATTTCGGCCTGGCATATTATTTCGTGCCGTTCTCGCCCGTTAAAACGATCACAGTCGTGGGAGCAGACGGCAGGAGCGCGCCGGCGACGTTGTACGCGGCGACCGACAATAAGGGCTTTACCGTCGCATACCTGGCAAACAAGGACGTACCAGTACCGTTAAAGATCGAAACGATCGATAAAAACACCAAGGTAACGTCAATGCTAATGGAAGTAAAATAGGATTTAGAAGACACTATCTTCAGGATAGTGTCTTTCATCATGATTAAATCTTAATAGCCCAGCTTTTTAGCGTCTTATCTTTGCTACCGGAGAGCGCATGCCTTCCGTCCGATGAGATAGCGACACTGTTGATCTCATCGCTGTGCGCCTCAACAACCTGCAGGCAGTCGCCTGTATTAATGTCCCAGAGACGTAAGGTCTTATCATTGCTACCGGAGAGCGCATATTTACCGTCCGGAGAGAGAGCGACGCCTTTCACGTGCCCCGTGTGCCCTGTGAACGTGTGGATGGCTTCGCCGGTACCAACGTCCCACAGTTTGAGCGTATTATCACCACTGCCGGATAAGAGGTGTTTACCGTCGGCGGATACAGCCAGCGAATATATGTAGCCGGTATGCCCTTCGAAGGTTCTGAGGTACTTGCCTTCCTTCAAGTCATATAAGTTGATCGTCTTATCCCAGCTGCCGGTCACCCCGAGATCCGTGGAAATAAAAGCCACAGCGTCCACCGCATTTTTATGGCCGATCATCGTGTGCAGGATCCTGCCCTCTTTCAGGTCGACATACATGCAATTTTTATCCCCCGTGCCTACGAGCGCATAGTGGCCATCCGGGGAAATTGCGACGGACCTCACGTAAAAGCTGAAGCCTTCGATCTTCTTGTCCAGCGTGCCCCTCTTAATGTCCCATATCCTGACGGTATTATCCCAGCTGCCGGACAGCGCGAACGTTCCTTTTGGCGAGAACGCGACAGCGTCGACATCATAGCCGTGGCCCTCGAATATGCGCATGATGACGCCTTTCTCCAGGTTCCACAGGCGCATGGTGGTATCGCTGCTGCCTGAAAGGCACATGCTGTTATCAGGCGAGATCGCGACCGATAGCACGCTGTCTGTATGCCCTTCGATCGTCTGTTGTAAATGTAAAATATCTTTCATGACTGGCTCCTTTGATCTTTTTTCGAACGGGCACGTCACGCCGGCCGGGCACTCGCCAACAAACCCATCTTCACCAATTTGCTTTTTTATATCATCGATCTCGCGCATGTGAAAACCTTCTACATGATAATAAGGATTTTAATGCATATATATTTCAGCATTCAATGGAGCAGCGGTTAATCTTTTATACCACGTTTGCCGATTTGAATATATGCCAGTTGTAGAGATTTGCATGTGGGAAGGTAGAGACCGGGACGCGAAGAAGCGCATCGTCGAGGGTATCACGGACCTTTTCGTGAAAGAGGGCGTGCCCCCTCAGGCTGTCACCGTGATCCTCCACGACATTAAGAAAGAGAACTGGGCCACGGCAGGTAAAATGTCTGACGAGCAGTGACTGACATGAAGATGCTATGCTGGAACGTAGATGGCCTACGATCTGTGCTGAAAAAAGGCTTCGTCCAGTGGCTTTTAAAAGAAAGCCCGGACGTGCTATGCCTGCAGGAGACCAGGCTGAGCGATGATGAGATACCTGAAGAGTTACGACAAATAGACGGATATCACAGCTACTTTTCACGCCACTCGACGAAAAAAGGCTATAGCGGCGTCGCCCTATTCACGAAGAAGGAGCCGGTAAAGGTCGAAAAAGGCTTCGGCATTCCCAGGTTTGATGATGAGGGACGGACACTGGTCGCCGACTATGGCAATTTCGTGCTGATGAATATTTATTTCCCGAACGGAAAAGCCTCTCAGGAGCGACTTGACTATAAAATGGCGTTCTATGACGCGTTCCTGGAATACGCCGATACAATAAGGAAGCATGGAAAAGGCGTGATCGTCTGCGGCGACGTGAACACGGCGCATACGGAGCTGGATATCGCCAGGCCAAAGGATAACGCAAAAAGATCCGGGTTTTTGCCAATGGAGCGCGAATGGATGGACAAGCTTGAGTCACATGGCTATGTTGACACCTATCGTGCCTTTGAAAAGGAGGGCGGGCATTACACGTACTGGGACATGCGCACTGGTGCCCGAAAAAGGAACGTCGGATGGCGCATTGATTATTTCTATATCAGCAAAGACTTGCTGCCACACCTGAAAAACGCATACATAGAATCCGATGTTCAGGGATCTGATCACTGCCCCATCGGCATCGAGATCGACCTGAAAGCGTGAGTAGAAATAAAAAATTATCTATGCCTGCTCATATGGCCGGTCCATAAATTTATTTAAAACGCCTTTTTCTTTTGCCGTTTTCTTAAATCCTGCGTTGCCGATCCAGGCAACGAGGAACTTAGGCATGAACGGCGGTATCAAGGACCGGGACATCAGCTTTAACGCCTCGGCCGGGACTGGCTGGCCCGCAGCTAGTGCATCTGCAGTCATATTCAGGGATTTCATTATGCTCTTTGCATCATTACCTATCGCACTCAACGGCCTGCCATCGATGATACTGCCACCGCCCAGGGATAAGCCGCCCAGCCATTCGAAACCCGATAGCTCGGCGAAATGGTGAAAGATCCCGATGGCCACATCATTATGGTATGAGTCGGGCATGCCGCAATTAACGATGGCTAGTAGCTTTTTCTTTTTACCTGCCGGCCGTGCATGGTATCGATCGTAGATCTTTTCCATAGCTTCGGTCACATGCGCAGGCATACAGTCCACATAAAGCGGAGCAGTGAATATTAATATGTCAGCATTATCGATAGCAATGAAGAACTCCTTCATATCATCCGGCGTACTCATGGCCTTTTTTAGATGCGCCCTGGTCACGATCATGCCCTTATTCAGTAGCTGCTCTTCGAGGTACGAGCAAATCGACTCCGATGTGCTGGAGCTCTTTTTAGGGCTGCCTATCATCAGGAGAACTTTATCAGTGTTCATTGTATACCCACCTTTTTTAAGAGTGTCACGATCAATTGATTTGTTTTTTCCATATCCTGGCCGTTATAGATTATACCGGTTGCGACAGCGGGAGAAGTATAATTGAGAGAATTTCGGCGGAGAAGCGCCTCGAATAATTTTTCGCTTTCGGCATCCGGCCCGGGCAACTGTCCAACTGAGACGATTTTGGGATATTTCCCATACCGCTGCGCATGGCCTAGAACTCCGCCCCTGGCGCTCATCGTGGGCGCCAATAACGGCTTCGTTCGGTCAATGGTTTTTTTCAGCACGGACGAATAGCCGCCGAACATGACAGGCGACATAAAGACGGTCAGATCGCCCCGGATGATCTTACATGCGACATCGCGCCCCTCGTCGTTGATCGCACACACGCCAGGCGTCTTATACCAGCAAGCATCGCATGCAAGACAACCGGCGATTTTCTTATCGCTCAATTTAACGACTTCGACATCCCATCCGATTTGCTTTAATGCCACGGAAAAAGCATCGATGATACCATCCATTGATCTGTCATCCGTGAACGAACCGTCTAATATCAGCGATTTCATATCTAACCGTTATATGTAACCACTATCGTTTATTTAATTATATCCTATCGGCCATGATGCGATTGCTCGCTTTCCTGTAACATATAGAAACAAGCCTCTACCGTACCGTGCACATATGGGACGACCCGCGAGTGCCATAAGTATATTGCTTAAAGTAAAAAAGGCTAATAGATATACTACGGTAGGTATTGTGGTTGCTATCCCGCTGATAGCGCCAACGCTTATCGCTAGCCTATATTTCTCGTCCATAATTACAACCGATTATTGGCCCCCAAAAATAAAAGAACACTCTAACAATCAATCAACCACAAGATCAGTGCTGAGATTGGCTATATCGAGCTTCTTCGTAATGAAAATAAACGATGAAATGTAAAGAGACAGCTCATATCAGGTAATACATTTCCGCACTATTACGGCGTCACTCAAACATCCAAATTTGAGGAGATATATACTAGATAGCAGTTAGTTATCCTTGGTTTTATTATTAATGATAAGTTTGATTCATATTACAGGTGGGCAATGCCCTTATATTCAGGACCCACACAAACTTTAATAAATGATTGGATATTATAGAAACTAGGTCATAGCTATGGAAATAACGCAAATATTGGTCTTCGTGGTCATCGCGGTGGAATTAATACTGGTATTAATTTCGCTGTACATGTACTCTTCATATAAGCTCAGGATCTTCATGTTCCTGAGTTTCGGATTTATTGCGCTTCTAGTCGCCAGCGCCGCACAGGCAGCGATCAGCGGCAACACGGCTGCGCTATCGAGCGTGCTGGACATAGCAGCAGGCCTGTTCTTCCTCACCGGCGTTTTGACCGCAGTGTAGGTGTGCTCATGCTCGTACCGTTCGCCAACACTAAATTCGACAATGTCAGCTCCCGGGATTTTTACTCCCGCAACAAGGATCTGAAAGACTGCAACTTTAATGGCGCATTATGTATCACTTTCCCGGACCATGAAAGCGTTATTTTCTATGTCGAAGGTGAGCCGGTCACAGCCCTTCAGGAGTATAATCGCTGGATAGCGCTTGGGGACGACCTGATCGAGCCGGTGGAGAACAAGGCGATCAACGTGGATGCCAGGATGACGGCGTTCGAGCTACCCCCGGGCTTCTTGCATATTTTCTTGCATAAGCATGTGGATTCGACTGTGAACGGAGAACTCGGCTCATACCTTTCAATACGGAACATGGTCAAGAGTTTCGAGGACGAGCACAGCACATGCTTTATCAAAGTCCGCGATAAGGAAGCTCGCGGATACGTGTTCATCAACTTCGGCAAGCAGGTAGGCGCGGCATTCGAATCGGAAAGCGGCAAGTCTTACGATGAAAACGCCATGAAAGAGATGGATAAGCTAAAAGGCAAAGCCAGGGTTTCTATATACTTCCTCGAACTCTCTTCTGCGTATATGAAATCACCCTCTGCACAGCCCATCATTGATGTGTTCGAAGAGCCGGTTAAGGAGGTCAAACCCCCTGAATCCATGCCCGTGGGAAGCTTTAAGCTGAACCCCATTGAAGACGTGAAATCGATCACATACGTGCTCAGTAAGCCCAATTCTACGACTCTGACCGCGACTGCGCCGATGGTCAGCCCCACCCATCTCAAGCTCATTGTCGTGATGAGCGATGACAGGTTCGTAAGCCTGCGGCACCGCTCGAAGCTCAGGACGCTCGAAACCCTGAACGAGGAGAGCGTCGTATGGGTCGATGGGAAAACGCTCTCATCACTTAACGTAAAAGGTAATCATAAAGCGAGAATGGTCCTCTCCAGTGGCAAGGAGTATCCGGTCACTTTACGAGAAATGGAGATCTACCCGGAAGAGAGCAAGTACGTGATCCTGCCCCTGAAGTTGAGAAAGCGCCTGGACATCAAGAAAGGCACAATGGTCGATATCAAGGCATAGTGCGCTATTTGTAAAAGCTATAGGGAACATATCCCCGTTCATGTGGCTCTTTACTTAATGTGCTGACCATGTGTATGACTTCGAGCTGCTGCATCATGCCCAGAGAATCGTAGGATTCCCAGCCTTCCGTGATCCGGCCGCCATTGATCTTGTTTATTACGATGGACCACACTTTGATCTTCCTGCCGGTGGCCGGGATGTTCGGCAGGTCTCCGGTCTGGGTACCCGTCATAATGGAGCGGGTCACGACCTTATCGTCCTCCGCGATCATGTCTTCTATCAATTTTTTACGGTCCGGGAACGCCATGGAAAAATCTATCTCGCGCTTCTTGAAATCACGAAAATCCATTGCATAGCTCGGGATATCGGGTAAGTGATGTACATACTTTTCGGAAAACAGGTCGTCGATCACACGAAAATTTCTCCTTTCGTAGAACTCCTCATAGAATTCCTGTATCAATGCCTTGTGCTTTTCAGTCGACATGTGGTAACCCCCGATTGCACATAATATATAGAATGATGATCACGGTACAGATTTAGTTTATATCATTATGTAAATGAGGGATGAAAAGACCGAAAAGAACCAGGCTTAATTCGATAACATTCGGAATATTATATGTAAAATATTAACCCATGATTAGCCTTTTGGTCCTTGCACAAAAGGTTGTAAAATAAAAATTATATATTTGATGCTCCGATGAGCCTTGCGTACACATATGAAGGGTGTCTTTAGAAAGCGTTATTAATAATGAATATACTTATTTATACCGAGGTCACCCTCCAAGTATTAGTCAGGTGAAAGCAAAGCACTTTTACTGTGACAATAATTTGAACTGGCCTTCTAGCCAGCATTATATTTGCTATAAATCTTATAGGAGGATATATCGATATGGATTATACCATACTTGCGCCAATCGCAGGCGTACTTGCGCTGCTGGTCGCGGCCTATTTAGCCTGGTCAGTGCTCAAGGAGAATAGCGGCACCGACAGGATGAAGGAGATATCCGGAGCAGTGCAGGAAGGCGCGATGGCATTCTTGAACAGACAGTACAGAACCATAGCGATCTTCGCTGTTGTGATCGCTGTCATCCTGGGCATTTTCATAGGTCCGTGGGTGGCAGTCGGCTTCCTGGTTGGAGCCATACTGTCGGCGGCTGCCGGCTACATCGGCATGAACATATCCGTGAGGTCCAACGTCAGGACCGCAGAGGCTGCAAAATCGGGCCTCTCTAAAGCGCTGTCCGTCGCCTTCAGGGGCGGCTCGGTCACAGGGCTGGCGGTCGTAGGCTTAGGCCTGCTGGGCATCAGCGGATTCTATCTGATCATCGTAAATGTCATCTCTCCGGGCGCCGCGTTAAGCGTGGATGTCCTGAGGCCACTGATCGGCCTGGGCTTCGGCGCCAGCCTGATCAGCTTGTTCGCAAGGGTCGGCGGCGGTATCTTTACCAAGGCCGCTGACGTGGGCGCAGACCTTGTCGGAAAGGTCGAAGCGGGCATACCAGAGGACGACCCGAGGAACCCCGCTGTCATAGCGGACAACGTAGGCGACAATGTCGGAGACTGTGCAGGCATGGGCGCGGACCTGTTCGAGACGTACATCGTCACGGGGCTCGCAGCCATGCTGCTTGCCACGATCCCTGCGGTGCAAACTGCAATGACGACGACGTACAGCCTATCGCAGGCTTCGCTCGGCAACCTTGCCACATACCCGTTACTTCTGGGGTCACTGGCCATAGTCGCCAGTGTCATATCGATCTTCTTCGTAAAGGTCGGCAAGAGCCAGGATATCATGGGCGCCATGTATAAGGGGCTCATTGTTGCTACCGTGATCTCAGTCATATTGTTCGCAGCGGCGGACTACTATTTCATGGACAGCAACCTAGGCATCTTCATCGCCTCGATCGTAGGGCTCGGCGTGATGGCCGCAATATTCGTCATCACCGAATACTACACGGGTACCGGCCATAGGCCGGTCAAAGAAGTGGCCAAGTCATCCATCACTGGCGCAGGCACGAACATCATCACCGGCCTTGCGATGGGCTTTGAAGCCACCGCATTGCCCGTACTTGTGATCGTTGTCGGTATTTTCCTCGCATATCACTTTGCGGGATTATATGGTATCGCCCTGGCGGCAGTCGCAATGCTCTCGGTCACCGGCATCATCGTCGCGATCGACGCATACGGCCCCATAACGGACAATGCCGGCGGCATTGCCGAGATGGCAGATCTGCCCGAGGATGTCAGGAAGATCACCGATGCGCTGGACGCAGTCGGGAACACGACCAAGGCGGTCACGAAAGGTTATGCGATCGGCTCGGCCGCTTTAGCGGCTTTAGCGCTGTTCGCAGCCTTCAAGGCAGACATCCCGAATGTGGGGAGCCTAAACTTCTCGGTGGATAACCCGGTCATATTGATCGGCCTGTTCATCGGAGGCGCGATGCCGTTCCTGTTCAGCTCCTTCTGTATGCTGGCAGTCGGCAGGGCCGCATTCGCCATAGTAGAAGAAGTCAGGCGCCAGTTCAAGGAGATCCCGGGCATTATGGAAGGAACCGGCAAGCCCATGTACGGCAGATGCGTGGACATCGTCACGAAGGCGGCACTCAAGGAAATGGCAGTGCCGGCTATCATGGCCGTCCTGGCACCACTCGTAGTGGGATTCCTGCTGGGCCCTGTCGCATTAAGCGGCATGCTCCTGGGTGTCATCATTACCGGCCTGGTGCTGGCCATACACATGACGTCCGGCGGCGCTGCATGGGATAACGCCAAGAAATACATCGAGATGGGTAACTACGGCGGCAAGAAGAGCGACGCTCATAAGGCTGCAGTAGTGGGCGACACTGTAGGCGACCCGTACAAGGACACCGCAGGCCCGTCCCTGAACGCATTGATCAAGGTCATGAACACGATCTCGCTGATCTTTATCAGCCTCATCGGCACATACTACCTGATCAAGTAAGTTGGTGTTTAAGACACCAACTTTATTTCTTTTTTTATTCGTGATTTTATAGGAAAAATATTCATCTTAGGACATGTACTCTATTGCTGTCTATGGAGCGCAGCGGAGAGAAACTATCTAAATACGAGCGAGAGAATCTGCTGATAAAGCTGGAAAAGGAGTTTGCTTTTGCCGGCGCCGTCATACCCGTGGAAATCGATGCAGACAGTGAGCGGATCAAGCTGCGGTCATTCGTATTCGAGATGTCGCAAAAACGCGGGAGCCTGAACCCTGAAGAGATCCAAAAGATCGACGATGTGATCGCCAGGGTACGAAAGAAAAAGCAGGAGATCATCCGGCGTATCGCGGTCGATGATATTGACCGGGATGAAGCCACGGAGCTATACCGGATGGCGCTGGGCCTGGCCCGGGCGACGGATACGCTATACAGTGCTCAGGAGCCAAAGACGTCTGTTAAAGAGGAATCGAGAAAAGCCAGAGTAGAAGATGCGCGTAGGTGGCTTGGGCTGATCAGGCGCGTTTACTCGAAAGAGGAAAAGAGAAAAAGAGACTAGAGGCGAATGAATGTTAATGAAAAAGCGAGTAGGCCACTGCAATCAATGTGGTAACTGTTGCAGGGATTTTATCATTGAAATGCGCGTTGGCAGCGTCACTGACTTTGAGTTTACCGAGTACTTACGCTGGCTGGAAGGCCATGTGGGAGTTGAGGCAGACATTAAGAATTTCATGGAGCGCGACGTGGAATTAACGATCAGGAGCCCGTGCAAGCATCTCGTGCAGGCGAGCGACGGCAAATACATTTGCGATATTAACGATGAGAAGCCGGATATATGCAAGCGCTATCCCGAAGAGGATTACGGCGATGAGATCGCGAAAAAATGTGGCTTCAAGTTCATATGAAGGAACACTTGCAGGCGCACTAAAAATATTTATACAGGATATATTAAATGAGTTATAGTAGAGAACAAAATGGAAGTTTGTAATAAATGTGGTTTACCCCAGGACTTATGCATCTGCGAAGACCTGGCGAAGGAGAGTCAGAAGATACGTGTTTATACGAACACGAGACGTTTTAAGAAGATCACGACCATTGTCGATGGCATTGACACCAAGAACGTCAACCTGAAGGAGCTGGCCCAGAAGCTGAAGACAAAATTCGCCTGCGGCGGCACGATAAAGAATGGCAGGATCGAGCTTCAGGGAGACCATAAGGAAGAAGTTAAGAAACTTCTGGTCAGTTATGGGTTCTCGCCAAACCTGATAGAGCTCAAACAGTAAATCGTTTTTAGTGACATGAAATTGGCCCGTGCCATTTTCATGCCAGTTGCAAGACTAAGCACACGAAGTGCACTGTTTTTTTATGACAGAGACGCTGAGTTTCACAAAGATATTTTTGTATTTGCTTCCGGTGTCGTTGTACACAAAGAAGTACATGGACCTGAAATACACAAATAACACGTTACTGTTGCCTGATATGTAATAGAAAAAACGAATAAGTGTAATAACAAAAAAACTCCAGGTCTTTTAAATATATGTTACTGAGTGTACAAGGGAGTATTACAAGCATAACGGCATCAAAGTTTACATGCGACAACTTTGATGATTAAGCGCAATCTCGCGTAATCCGTTAGTAACGTTGAATTCCACGCGTATATTACAATACTTTGTATAATTTGTGGGAAAATTGTGGGATTAAGAGGAAATGATCATGTTTTCGGGCTTTTTAGAGGGAAACTGCCCCCATGGTCATTGATTATTATACAAAGGTGAGGTGTGGAAATGGTAAACAAAGGTAAAGGAGCTATGACTGTCCGCGAAGCCGGCCAAAAAGGCGGTGAAACCACGAAGGAACGCTACGGAGAAGAATTTTACGAGAAGATCGGCCGGAGAGGCGGCAAGATCGGCGGCGAGACCACGAAGGAACGCTACGGTGGCAGCTTCTACGAGGATATCGGCCATAAAGGCGGACAGAAGGTTAAGGAACTTATCGAACGCGGTAAGGCATTACGAAGCGGAAGATAGATTAGCAATAGTAGTCAAGCGTAAAAAAATAATCGCTATGCATACGTATAGTGATTTCCACACTTCTTCAAACCCATAATTTTTGTGTAAAGTTTTGAATTGACTTCGACGACAATGAGTCGCAGTGATTTTGGGCGTGTTTGGTAATATATATTCACCACAGAGAGCCAGTAGTTCCGTGTTTATTTTTTAATCGTTTGCTTGTTTATTGTTTGGTTTACTTGCTGTCCATACGGTAGCACGAAGACACAAAAATTTGTTAGGTTTTTACACTAAAATACGAAAGCTCTAGAGCAAGGTTAAAACTCGAAATGCACTAAATCACTATTAAATGACATAAGTGCACTAAGACACGGTTTCTAAGAAACAAAGGAAGCGTCACGAAAAAACGAACGGCACCAATACAAGAATCCAACGTATTCCTCTTTGGTATCTGCCATCCGGTAAACGGATGGCGAACGATCGTTTCTATCCATTGAGTAGATCGATCACATTCGCATGGATCGTAAAATGGGGTATGGATGGTTCACATGCATTTGTTTCTTATGATTGTGCAGTTCGGGTTTTCGAGGCACTTCCTTCGTTTCTTATAACCGTGTTTTAGTGCATTTAATCATTTAATAGAGCCTTTGAGTTTTCACGCTTTAACCGTGCTCTAGAGCTTTCGTATTTTAGTGTAAACACTAAAAAATCTTTGTGTCTTCGTGCTACCGTATGGACAGCAAGTAAACCAAACAATAAACAAACGCTCCCAACACAAACACAGAACTACTGGCCTTTGTGGTGAACATTGAGTCGCACGGCCGCCGGAGGCTTATATAAAATAATTTTGCGAAACTCCGTGGTGAAAAAGAGTGCTTTGGCCCTCTTAGTGTCTTCAGAGTCGCCAGAAGCGTGGCTTGAGGACCGTGCCCGGATCTGTCATATTTAGGGAGTCTTTTAAGACCTGGGCGTGATCCGTCATCTGGATGACAGTCTGAGGCTTGTCGAAAGGCGCGATCCAGGACGGTGTAGCCGTATCGCCCTGGTAAGCGGTCCACATCGTGCCGCCCAGGCGGGCGTTTCTCCACATGCGATCAGTGACCGACATATTATTGATCGTGTCCCTATCCGCACTCATGTTAAAGTGCTCGTAAGTGAGATCGTAGCCCTGAGACGCGCTGGGTACCGTAGTAGTCTCATTCTCGGAGATGTTTTTGTTGCCAGGCTGCTCGATAGTCGTAGGCGCAGTCGTCCAGCTCGTGCCAGGCTGGCTGACACCGACTGTCGGAGGCGTGATCGAGGGCCCGACGCAGGTCGGGCACTCCCGCTCGGCATAGCTGATCTTATTCAGGGAGTCATTTGTGATGCTAATGGGTGAGTTCAATGACAGCGCATGCTTTACCTGATCCGATAGCGACTTGTTCGCACTTTTTTCGGAAGTATTATCCGATTGTCGAGCCAGCTCGCTAAGCTTACGCTGCCCTGGCACCGTGTTGACCATTTCCGGGTACATAGGCGCCGAGCCGATCAGCCTGCCGGGCTGGATCGATTGGAGATCGGTGAGATAACTGGCGGTCATCGGCACGTTACCGTTATTGGGGCCGGGGCAATAGCAGTAGTTCGCGTCAAATAGACCCGTGCTCTGCACTTCGGAAGTCTGATCCACTTGTTGCGTTATCGAAGGAAGCGCGATGTCCGTTCCGGTGGACAGCGCCACTGAGTTCGGAAAAGCTACGGACGAGGCTTCGCTGTCCAGGGCTTGCGCAGATTGCTGATGAAAAAGAGTCTGCTGCGGAGCCGCGATGCTTATGTCCGTCCCATATACCACTCCGTCAGTACACAGTTCCTTACGAATTTCAACACGAGACCATGCGGTGGGGGATGTCAGCGATATGACCAGCATTGCCAGTATTGCGACCACCAGGTATTTTAATAATTTTTCCGCCGAATGCTGCGCTTTATTCACGAGACCACCGTTGCTATGTTAAACGGATATCTACAGGTCCCAGAATACGGGCGTCAGCTGCGAGCTCGACTTCGTCATGTTCAGCGCATCCTTATTCACCTGGATATGATCTTTCATTTTCGTGACATCAGCCGGATGATTGTTAGGAGATATCCACGTAGGGCTCTGAACATCACCGCGATAAGCCTTGTACATTGTCGTGCCTACGAAAGCGTTTCGGTCCATACGCTGCAGGTCGGTCATGTTCTTGATCTCGGCAGCGGAAGATGCGGGGTTTATGCGAGGTTTCTGAGCGCCTTTTTGTATAGATGGCCCGCTCTGATTTACATTCTGGTTACTCGTCGGGCCACTGGAAATGTTTGTGCTCATGTTCGAGGGCAAAAAGGCTGCGGTCGATATTGTGAACTGCGATGAGGAGTTTTTATTAATGTCCGGAGTGGTCGTTGCCAGATCAGAGCTATCGAGGATCGGCTTGAAGTTCACTTTGGCATCGGCGATCGGCGTCATGTAGGGGAATAGCATATCCGAGCCTATCATCCTGCTGGATGCGAACGGATGTGTCGATGTCGGATCACTGGCGACCAGCGGGCCGCCGCCATTGTTAGGGGAGTTCAAGAAACACCAGTTTGCCGTGAAAAAGCCCGTTTCTGAAGTTTGGGCGGTCTGGTCAACGGATTGAGAGATCGCAGGAAGTGCCAGGCCGGTATCTTGAGACGGTGATAGTTCGATCGAGGTGGGGAATGTTATGCCAGTGCTCTCGCTATCAGTTACTGTGGTAGCCGAATCATGAAACAGCGTCGCTCGTGGCTTTTGGATACTTATGTCCGTGCCAACGAGTACATTTCCCGACTGTAACGCCCACCTGGATTCTAACCTTGCACTTGCACCCATCGGCAGGAGACCGGCCAGCAGATAGACTAGTGTAAGAACGATGATAATCCTCTTTAATATGCGCATAAATACCCTCCTCAACGGTTTTTAGATAAACCCTAAACAATTTGTACAAGCAGCATAATCTTAAACGTTGACGAATTTTATTCCAGTATTAAAAGCGTATGATAATTTTAACGTATAAATTAAGGCTTATTGGAATAAATATGGCACCTAGCGGCATATGTATTGGATTAAACGAAAGGACCGTGTAGTACGCCGCTTTTACCTATACCACAAAGTACTCGATTAAATGATAATATACCGTAAGCTTTGTAAACATAATAATAAAAAATAGGATGCTTAAGATGTTATTGCTTATTTTTTATGAATAGATCCAGCGTGAAATTTGTGATGCGGATGCATTCGTCCGGCGTTACTGTCCCAAGGAAGCGTATGATCAGCTCCGGCAGCTCTTCGATATGTACCGGACGGGGCTCGACATCACCGTATTTGTTCTTATATTCCTCATACTTCTTCCAGTAATTTCGCTTGTCAAGGTCCCGCACGTGCAGGATGAATAGCTGGTCCGCTTTGGCAGAGGGCTTCGAGCCGTCGTCCACGATGAAGCCGATGTGCTCGAGCTTTTCTACCGTGTCTTTTGGTAATTCAGTCGCCAGCGCGATGATAGAATTATAATCCTTATGCTTTTGCCAGACATCCCAGTCTCTCACGTTTTACGCCTCCGCGATCATATGATCAATTATAATGTAATTGCCTTCAGACAGCCATTCATATGATTTCGTATATGTTTGGGCTGATACAACATAAATATGCCGACGTATCAGCCGTGCCTTAAGCGGTAAAGAACGCTCAGGAAACAGATGATAAAGGCGATGATGACCGCCCATTTTTTCAAATCCTCCATCCAGTGCTCTTTATACATTTTTTCCGGACGCCCTTTCATCATATACTAAAAGATATGCGCTATAATAAAAATAGTTACATACGTGCAAGTAAGCGTTTAAACGATTAATTTTTGTATATGCCGGCTAAAAGGTATATCATAATAAAATTCAAATCATAGTAATAGCATAAGCGTATTTTTAGGAGAGCTCATCATGGATAAATGGATCTGCGTCATATGCCAGTATGTATATGATCCGGCGGTGGGAGACCCCGACGGAGGAATTGCCCCGGGAACAGCCTTTGAGGATATCCCGAATGGCTGGGTTTGCCCCGTATGCGGTGCCGGCAAGGATTCTTTCGAAAAGGTCGAAGGCTAAAAACACAGCTTTCTACATTTTATTCGTGTATGGTGATACCCTGTTGAACAGGTTTTCTGCTGTTCGGTCGACCTCATGGCAGATGATGCGGTGCGGTATGCCGCATGGTAGTATCGAGTATGCTTCGCCGCCTTTAAGTCGCAGGCCCCAGGTTTCATCAGTCAATAGGAAATATGGATCATTAAGTGTTATGCCATTAAAAGATCCAAGTACGGCCGGATCGCTCAGGTCTCTTGAAACTTCACGAGCGACTTTAATATTCTTTACTTCGCCAGACTTCGCAGAATATATTCGGTGGTCCGATACGATACCATTAACAGTGCGTATGACCAGTCTGTAAACAGTCTTCGAATTCGTTGATTCGCGCTGATCCTTTAGCAGGTAAAGTACCGGCTTGTTGTTTGCAATATCCCGGAGGATCTCGGGCGCGAACGTCTCGACAGGCTTTTTACACAGGTCGAACGTCTCGATCCGTGAATGCGGAAACTTTTTGGAGAGCCTGTCCGCGACCGACTGGCATGGATTGACGCGGCTAATGAACTCGATGATAATGCCCGGTGTTTTTCGCGACTGGTACTCCTTCACGGCCTCGGTGGAATCATTATAGATGACGGCCTGGCTGCCGTTCGAAAAAAGTGCCAACTGCGAAATCGCGAAGTCTATGGCCGCCATCTCGCACTCAAGGTTCCTTATCGGGTCCGGCATGATACGAGTGGTCGACTGGTGTAATTCCACACCATCTTTTATGATGAAGCAGCCGATGAACGAAGGGCCACCCTCGTTGAAAGAAGAGTCACAATAGACTTCAAGCATAATTGTCCGTATACAAATGAGAAGCCGATTGAATATAAAATATTGTAATAACAGGCAATATCAGATATTAAAAAAAGGGAGCGTGATCAGGCTCCCTCAATTAGTCCGTCTTTCACGCGTATGATCCGGTTTGTCCTGGCCGCAAGCTCGGAGTTATGCGTCACCATGATAATGGTTATCCCCTGCGAGTTCAGCGATTTTAATGTCGCCATCACTTCGTCGCCGGTTACCGTATCCAAATTACCAGTAGGCTCATCGGCTAACAACAGCTTAGGTGATTTCACGAGCGCCCTGGCTATAGCCACACGCTGCTGCTCTCCGCCTGACATTTCCATTGGCAGATGTTTTGCACGCTCTTCAAGGCCTACCAGCTTCAGTGCCTCAAGAGATCTTTTATGTACGTCGGAGATCCCTGCGAGCCTGGCCTGAAGCTCCACGTTCTCCAGTGCGGTGAGGAAAGGTAAAAGATAGAACTTCTGGAAGACGTAGCCTATCTTCTTACACCGCATCTCGGTAAGCTTTGACTCTTTCATCCCGGACACGTCGATACCGTCCAGTAGAACCTTGCCTTCCGTAGGCACATCCAGGCATCCTAGAAGGTTCATCAGCGTCGATTTACCCGAGCCGGAAGGGCCTACGATAGAGACAAACTCCCCGCTCCTGACACAAAGGTCTATACCCCTGAGCGCATGCACGGTGATCTTACCCATCTTGTATGATTTTTTAACACCTATGGTCTCGAGTACATTTCCGGCATTTGCGCACGGAACAGTCTCGGCGGGTTTCAGGATCTGTTCACTCATAGCGAAGCGCCTCCACAGGCTGGATCTTTGCAGCTTTATACGCAGGATACAGGCCTGCGATCACGCCAATGATCGTCATAAACAATACCGCCTCGATGATCGTCGAAAGTGAGGCGATGATCGATCCGTACCAGAGCTGCATCATGACAAATGATAGGACGATGCCGAGAGCACTGCCCAGGAGACACACGATGATGGACTCGTCGATGACCATCATAAGTACCCTGTACCTGCTGGCACCGATGGCGCGGAGCATGCCTATTTCCTTGGTCCTTTCGGACACTGACATCACCATTACCATCAAGGTCACGATACCTGCCACCATGAGCATGACCGCATTAATGCCGCCAAGGAAGGTCCTGGTATTGGCCATCATGGAGTTTATGCCGTCGAGCAGGTCTTTCTGCGTAACGACATCGAGCTCCGGATATTTATCTTTCACGGAAGCCTCAAGGGCGTTCATCTTGTCCAGGGAACCCGGTGCGAGCAGCACTGTCGTCACTGACGCACTGTTAAACGTGTTCTGGGCGGTCGATAAAGGCATCATGACCATGTTATTGACCATGAATGAGCTGGAGACATCGGCAATGCCCGTAACCTTAAGGTCCGTATTCATTATTTTAAGCGTATCGCCTAACTTTACATTATAATACTGCGCAGCAGCGGCCCCTAGAATAACCTGGTTTTTAGCAGATAAGACACCCGTCCCCTGACTGAACTTCGCATCCGTATAGAACGCTTGTTCGCTTCCTTCAGGCACGCCTACGGCCAATACCAGTGGAGGTCCGCCGGGATAAGAAGGAGGCGCCAGCTGTTCAAAAAGCAATGGGGTACTTTTCGCTTTATCGACGCCACTGATAGCGAGGAGACCCGAAGCTTCATCCATTGTCAGGCTGGACGAAAGCGGCGGGAACTCTATCGCCGATGATGCCAGCGTAGAAGGCGATTTTACGTATATCTGCCCCGCATACTTGCTCATCGAATCCGAGATTGACTTTTCCACCCAGACGGTCGTAGAGGCGAGTACAATAAATAACATGATGCATACGGCGATGCTGATCGTTACCAGGATCGTCCTCGTCCGTCTCATCCACATATTTTTGAAAGCTATATCTAACATACCATATCCCTGGATATCTATGATTGTTCAATAGATATCGATGACGTGACTGATGAAGCTAATGTATATTAACTCTATAGGTCGGCTCGGGACAGTAGTCATCTGAGGGCTTATGCCAGTTTAATGAAAGACACTTCGCAAGAAAATCTTAAAAAAATAATTTATCAAAACAACGAGCCGGCTATCACCGCTCAATCCAGCTCCATGAGTTTCTCATAGAACCGGATTTTGCTCTTTAGTTCCTCGATGCCCTCGTCCAGCACGACCCGCGGGAGCTTTATCATGTTTCCTATATATGCGAATTGCTCTTTTGCCTGGCTATTTTTCTCGATCAGCTCAAGATATTGCTTCATACTCCTGTCGAGATCCTCGCGTTTTTCCAGCGCCTCGGCCAGCTCGGTTTTCGCGTCCTCGTACAAAGGCATTGTCACCTTACGCCTTCCCTCCTTCGTAAGAAAGCCGAAGTGGACGGCATGTACCTTGAAGGCATAGTCCGTCGAGCCCGGGCTTGAGCTCGGCTCGATCGGCGAGGCGACGAGCTCGATAAGGCGTTTCCTGCCGGCCTCTGTAATGTTGTACACTTTCCTGTCCGGGACAGTCTCCTGCATCTCTCGCTTTCCCTCGATGTACCCGTCGTGCTCGAGACGCGCAAGTGTCGGATACATCGCGCTGTTGCTCAGCTTAAAGTAGCGATCCCCATAGCTTCGCTCTATCGCCTGCTTAAGCATGTAGCCATGTAAGGGTGAGCCTATTAATATACCCAGGATCACGATGTCTATTTCATTTTTACTCATTCCCATAGTATCTCCGCCGTGGTGATTTAGTCCCCATTGACCTATGTCATATTGACATATTTCCATATCATTATATAAATATTGTGAAGGCGCCATTTTCATGGCGCCCTGGTCTTACTCTTCCTTCCACTTCATCAGCGCGACGCCGATCGCGAAGAACACTGCACCGATCACTGCCAGGATTGCCAATTGCGTATACGCGTCACCGTAGTTCCCGGATACCATGACATCCCGCAGGCCGTAGTTCAGGTAAGTCAGCGGCGATATTTGTGCGAATATTTTCAGGAACGATGGCATGAGGTCGATCGAGAAGAATGTTCCCGAGAGGAACATGAGCGGCATCATGATCATGCTGGACACCGTGCCTGCGGACTCTTCGCTTTTCAGTATCGCGGCAAAGATCATGCCCAGCCCCACGAACGTCAGCGTTCCTACCAGGATGAATAGGATCGTCATGATATCTATGTTCGGGTGCAGCCCGAAGATCGCCCATGCGACGGCAAGCGAGACTGTTACGGAGAGTAGCGCGATGACGGACTGGCTGATGATCTTTGAGATGTTCCACTCCAGCCTCGACATGGGTGTCGTGGCGAGCTTGCGGAACACGCCCCTGGCCCTGTTCTTGACGTTGACGCTCACGGTGCTCGATATCGAGGACATCATAAGCGCCATGCCGATGATGCCGGGCAACACGAAGTCAAGCGGCTTCACGGCCGTTGTGGCGACTTCCTGCGGCGTCACGACGATGCGCTCCTGAGCGCCCGCCATTTGCATATTTGATGCGCCGGCGACCTGCTGCACGATGGAGATGAGCGCCATGGATGATGCTTGCGTCTTATCATAGTAGAGCTTGATCGGAGATGCGGTGCCTGCATAGTTCCCGAAACCTTGCGGGATCTCAACGTAGGCGCCGATTCGGCCGTCCTTAAGCGACTGCGCCAGGTCGGCGCTCGAGCCTTCGGTGAGCAGGACGGCGCCGGTCGCATTTAAGGAATCCCGGAATGTTACGGAAGCCTGCGTATGATCGTTATCCACAAAGTAGAGCGTCATCGGGCCGCTCTGCATGCTGTACATGAATCCCATGAGGAGGAACATGACGATCGGAAAGCCGAAAGTCCAGAATAAATTGCCCTTGTTCCGGAAGAACGACAGGAGGCTGTATTTGATTTCCGAGAATATCCTGCTCATTTAAGCCACCTCCTGTGCCAGCTTTTCTCCGGTGAGATTCAAGAACACGTCCTCAAGCGTCGACTTTTTCACGTATAGCTCTTTGCACGAGACATGCTTATCGTTGATCAGCGATACAGCCTTCGTGATGCTGGCCATGCCGTCGTTTTCGGGCAGCCTGAGCACGATGTCGTGACCCTGTAGCTTGCTGGAGGGCAGTTCTTTTGAGAGCAGGTCTATGGCTTCGCTGCTGCATTCCCTGATGATGAGCGTACTTCCGCCACCGTGATGGTTGATCAAGTCTTCAGGCGAGCCTTCGGCGATGATCTTTCCGTGGTTGATGATGTCGATCCGGTCCGCCAGATAATAGGCTTCGTCCATGTAGTGAGTTGTAAGGAATACTGTCTTGCCTCGACTCTTAAGTGCCTTTATGGCTTCCCATACGTCCCTTCTCGCCTTAGGGTCCAGGCCGGTGGTCGGCTCATCCAGGAAAACGACCTCAGGGTCATTGACAAGAGCACAGGCGATGCCGACACGCTGCTTCAAGCCGCCGGAGAGGTTCTTGAAAAGCGTTTTGCTCTTGTCAGTCAGGTCGAACGTGTGAATAAGGTCGTCGACATTAACGTGTTTTGCGTACATCTGTCCGAAGTACTCGATATTTTCGCGGACGGTCAGCCAGTCGAACGCGTTGAAGCTTTGCGGAAGAACGCCGATATTTTCTTTGATCTTCATCTCGTCTTTTTTCACATCGTGCCCCAGCAAGCTCACGGAGCCTTCTGTTGCGTTCTTCAATGTTTCAAGTATCTCGACGGTCGTCGTCTTACCTGCGCCGTTCGGCCCCAGGAAAGCGAATACTTCTCCGCGGGTAACGTCGAAAGAGATTCCATCCACGGCCATGAACTTGCCATATTTCTTAACCAGCGATCTTACTTCAATCACATTCTCGGTCATTTGTCACACCTTCATTTCGATCCTGAAAGAACTTTCAGGCATTCAGCGCCGTTATCGATAATTGGGCCGCGGACGGCATCATGCCAGAGCTTTCGGGAAATCTTTCACAATTTTCCGACTTCATTATTCCTTCACGACTTAGGTCAAAAAATTCTAGTTCTTTTTGTATTATGTTTATTTGACCTAGGTCTATTTGACATATACACCGTTCGAGTATTTATAGTTTACTAATCGGGAGGCTTGCACGTAAAGTCGTGTTTTTGATCGACTTTACGTGTAGAATTAGGACTTTACGTGCAGATGCGATAGCTTTATAAAGGGCCCTGTCAAGTTGGCGGGTGCTGACCTATCATTTTTGAGTTGTAAAAAGTCGGGTGCTGAAAAATATATTAATAAATAAAATATTTCAGCTATAATATGGTAATTCTACTTGCTCTTTTAACCAATAAGAATTATTATCGGTTTTACCTATACAATTCATTTTTTCTAAATCTACCAAGACATTATTCATTTCTTCTATAGTCATTGTTGGTCGATTATTATTTTTTAGATATGCATTTATCATATCTAATAGGTTTGAAGGATTGATAAAGTCATTCTTACCCATATTTTTCCAAATTGTCATTATAATTGCTGCGTGTTTATCAGATAATTTTATATTTTGAAGATATTGAAGTTTATTCAATAAAACAAGTGATGCTAAGGGAATTAATAATGGGTTGATTGCCATCGCACCTGCCATAATTAGTATACTCTCGCTGCCATCTACTAAAAGTTTTTTCCAATTTAATATAATGTGACCTGGTTGTACACTAAATACTTCTCCGCTTAGAGTAAAATGTGTAGAATATTTAGGGCCGTGTTCACTTGGGGGAGGGAGTTTGTAAGGGGAAGTTACCTTACAAAAATTATTAAATATTATTTTTGAAATTTCATCACGTTTTTGTTCTGATAGTTTTTCATTTGATAATAAATCTAATTCTTCGCTATCTTTAATAATGCTACAAATATAATTTTTCTTTTTTTTCTTTCTATCATCAAAGTATATTTTGCTCTCTCTCATAAATCAACACTTAGAATTTATCATCCATTTTATTTAAAGTAAATGTACATAATCTATTAAGATAACCTAGTAGGTTCTGTTAACTCTGCTAGAGATGGGGGTGTCCAAAATAGGCAGTAATGTTTCGAGGATTGAGCATTCTAAAATTTGAGTTGAGTTATATAATAGGGTGCTAAAGATTATCGATTAATAGATTAATTAATGTAACAAAATTGTTTTCTAAATTAACAAATATATTATAACAAGTATTATATCTTTAATTGCTAATACTCAACCAATAGAGGTTGAATAATGTCTTTTACCAATAGGTGGGTTTGTGGGACAGATGAAAAAATCGATGCGATTAAAGCAAAATCCATCATTGAGGATTATTACTATCCCGATAACAGTGGAAAAAAGGATGATTTAAAAAAAATGACTAATTTAATTTCTTATATTGATAGTAACGAGTCAAAATATATTACTGGTATTCTATTTTATCAAAAGAATATCAAATTTGAGAACTATGATATAATAGGTAAGAAACAATTTGAGTTAGTTAAATCTACTGTAAAAATGACTAACAGTGTTGATTTTCATATATCTACCAATACAAATACGATTTTATTTAATAATTCTAAAGCACCCACACAAGAAGGAAAAACCATTTTATCAGAAATTCTATTTAAGAAGAAAAACAAGATAAACAATTATACTTTTGATATACAAGCAATTGAAAGTGATGTAATAGATAAAAAATTAAATGGTATGTGGACTTTTAGTTTTAAGGATAGACAAGGTAAAATCCAGAGTGGTGTCGCGTATGGTAAGGACGTAAATTTAGATCCTATGTATAATTTAACCAAAGGAGCACCTAAAAATTTCATAGGTATAGAAATAAAAGTTCTCGATCAAATTGTAAAAGTCAGGGTATCACGAAAGGGTAGTATCAGTATTTACACTAATTTTGATGATGTGGCTCATACCAAAGACGTTTTTGCACTTGTTGAATCCTTTAAGAAGTATGGTAAAATAAATGGTAAATCAAATAAAAATACAAAACCAAAAGTAAATACTAAATCAAAGTAATATTTTTTTTACAATCGCTGTATAATGAAGAGAACGTGTTTGAGTGTACTTCTATTGTTTTTTTACCAATAGTGACTTTCCCATTTTCAGTATCTTTTGTTTTTATTACTTCCCATGTTTCGTTAAAATCTGTCAGGGTTGATACAAGATCATAATCCTCATAAATGGGAGAAGCGCCATATAACTTTTCTATAACTTTATAGAACCTTTCTATATAACTAAGGTACTCTTGGGTTTTTTTATCTTCTCTATAACCAGTTTCGATTATTCCTTCAAAATCGATAATAACATCCAAATATATATCTTTTGTATCTTCATCATTCTCTAAGGGTTCCGCATTTTCCGAGGGCAATATTTTAATTTGGTATGGTGCGGTCGTGTTTTCAATTAATATTCTTATATAGTTGATTCCTACGTCTATTCTTTCTATTTTTTTCCCGGATTGTTTTAAATTTTCTATAAGCTCATTACTGATATCTTTAGAATCCCATTCAAATATGGAATATCTCTTGATCGAACTTAACTTTATTAATATTTTTTTATCAAAAATTAAATATATAACTTTTCTAACGTTGGGATTATCTTTAAAGATAAAGAATCCTGGTATGCCAAAAATAATAGTTACTAGTATGCCTATTATGCCAAGTATTATACCTATATCAACCATTTTTTGTACTCTTCTTTATCATTGTTATTTTTTTCATTATTATTGTGGTGTCCGGGGTTATTGGCGCGTTTGGATTTTCGGGGTATGGAAATATGTTTAACTCTGTGTTTTCATCCCATCCTGTTTGATGTATGACTTCTATTGGTATATTAACCCTATATTGTTTTCCCGATTTTGTTATTTTGACCATTATTGTTACCTATATACCTAAAATATACCTATTTTATACCTATAATAGGTATGTTTTATGCCTATTTAAAAGTTTTTGTGTAAGGTTCTGTCAAGTCTTCGGTAGTTGAGAGGTTGTGAAAAGTGCTATTAAAATCGGTAGCTAAAATATAGCATTAATTGAGATAACTACCTATTGTCCTAGTTCTCGAGAATCATCAATAGTCTGATACTTACAATTACAAAAAGGGAACATTTATGTTGACAACTACCTATCATGTTATTACTATCTGATAGTGATGCCCATGAATAGTCTAGATCCAGATGTAGATGATAATAAATTACGTGAGTTGGCAAAAGAAAGAACAATTAAAACGCAGAGTTTTGAATATGATTTAGAGACTTTAGTAAATAAAATTGATAACAATACGATTAAACTCAATCCAGACTATCAGAGAAAATATAGGTGGAATAATACTACATCATCAAAGTTAATCGAAAGTTTAATATTAAATATCCCGATACCAGTAATATATTTATCAATGGATGTTGATGCCGATACAGAAACAGAAAATTCGAGGTATTCTGTAATTGACGGGCAACAAAGATTGAATGCAATTTACAATTATTTTACAAATAACTATCCGCTTGAGGGCTTAGAATTATTATGGGCGTTAAATGGTAAGCACTATAAAGAGTTGCCACAATTTTTGATAAGGAGATTGGAGGAAAGAACCCTAAAATTTACAAGGGTTGACTCGACAGCAGATCCTAAAGTTAAAATAGATATTTTTGAACGATTAAATTCTGGCTCAATAAAGTTAACCATGCAAGAGTTAAGAAATGCTTTATTTAATGGTAATTTAAACTCTCTTTGTAAAGAATTATCAAAGGAGCCTAATTTTAGAAGATTATTACAAATAAAGGGTAATAAAATTGATAAGCATCCAAAAGTTCAAAAGATGGAAGATGTTGAATATGTTCTAAGATTTTATGCTCTCAAGGATGATAACTACTTAAATTACAAAAAAACAAAAGATAAAACTTTTGCAGATTTTTTATCTGATGAGTTGGCAAAAGGCAATACTTTGAGTGATGAATCCTTAAAGAAATTTGCGAATGATTTTACAAATACAATGAAGATAATTATTGACAATTTTGAAGATATTGGATTTGCAAAATATCAGAAAGTTGACGGTAAATTCAACCTTCAGTCAAGATTTAATGCAGCGGTTTATGACGCATTATCAATTGCTGTATATTCAGAAGTATATCTAAAAGGTAAAACTTTAAGTAGAGACAATGTAAAGGCGTTTTTAAATCTATTTAATGATCGAGAATTTTATGACTCAATAGCAAGTAGTTCAATGGATAGTAAAAAATTAAATTATAGGATAAATGCAGCAAGGAGAGTTCTTGCAGAATGACTGATGGTGTTACTTCTATTTATGATCGTTTTGAATACTTGGATAAACGATTCAAAGAAATAGATATTATTATAGAGCAAGCAAAAATAAATAGAGAAAATGAAGATGTATACAAAACATTATGCAGGTCTGCTCAAGTGCTTTTAGCAGCTCATTATGAGGGCGCAATAAAGGATTTTGTTAAAGATTTTATTAATGACATAAATGATTATGGAATATATAAAGACTTGTCAACTCCCATAAAAAGAACGTTTTGCAACCATTTTTATGCAAAAGTAAAAAATGAAAAGGGAATAAATGAAAATTCTATTGAAGAATGCAAAACGACTTTGGTTGACTACTTTGAGCCATACAATATAAAATTTATCCCCGAGCCTTTTTTGTATACACATAATCCAGAAATAAGATCAGATAGCAATAAAAATATGTCTCCGAAAACACTAGATAATTATTCTAAAAAATTTGGAATAGAGAGTATATTTTCAATATTATATAACTCAAAGTTGGATGTAGCATTTGAAAATTCTAGGTCTGGTTCGGAAGAGTTAAAAAAAGAATTAAAGAACGCACTGATAAACGGTACAAAAACATATCCCTATATCATAGATATGGGATCTTTTTCTTTTAACATTGATACTCCATTAAAAGAAAAAACTCTTTGGCAAACATTTATTGATGAAGTTATTGAAATACGAAACGATATTGCTCATGGTGAACTACCCTCAAGAGATACTTCAATAGAGGATATAGAACTTTCGCGATTAAAAATGGAGTTATTACTGTACGCGTTTGCAATAATAATATGTAATACAATCACTCCATTTAATCCAGGTAAATCAATACCTATGACATCAGAATCAAATATGGATTTATTATTCGATAATATATAATTTATTCTATATAAAATTTTTGTATCTTACCAAAGTATCCGATTCTGACTGTAGTTAATTTTAAGGCAGGATAGGTTAGCAACTCAATATTGGAATGCTTCATCCCTCGCAGAGTTAACAGAACCCTGATGTGGGGTCTATCGAGTTGGCAGGTGCTAGTTGCTTAGAAATGAGTCATAAAAAATAGGGTGCAAAACTAAGTTCAAATCTTTCAAAAGGGTTCAATCAAGTTGGCAGGTGCTGGCTTTTCAATAAAATCAAAATTACTATTATATCATCCATTACCTAGATCAAACACTGCATCCAGACGATATCGATGTCCTCGCCTTTCCATTTTCCTGCGCGTACAAGCCTGCCACAGATTTTGAAGTCATGTTTCTCATGGAATTCGATGCTCTTAGCATTCTTTGAACTCAAGGATGATAGGATATTATCGATGCCATTTGTCCTGGCATCGGTGACCAATCGTTCCAGAATCGCCTGGCCGATCCCATTTCCTCGGTAACCCGGATCAATGAAAATCGCCAGCTCGGCAGTCCGTTTAAACGTGTCCATCTCCGGGTCGCCATGCGGGAATAATAGTCCGAATCCAATGACTTCAAGGTGATTGTCGACCTTCGATTCCGCAAAGTAGAACGGATAGCCTCGTTCGATAAAGCCAAACCAACCTGCTATTTTTTTAGGATTGACCTTTTTATCATGAAAGTCCGCGCATATGCCTTCGCTATCCTCGATATAATAGTTGACAATATCGACGGTTCGACGTACGACTCTTTTCACATTGTTGGGATTTTTAATATCCACCGGTTTGATCTCAAAAGATAGTCCCATAGTCGAATCTCAACATACCATAAGCCATTAAAGCGAAAAATATTTTTCTATCTTTAAATTACCATAAATCGATAGATATTAGCACAGCTAAGGAAATAGAATTAAAGAGATGACGACATTTTTCTTTGACCTGGATCGCACGACCTTCAAAAATAAAAGAGATGGAGTCCACATAAAGGCGATCTCGGGAGAGAGAACCCAGATGATATTTACTCGCCTGGATCCGGGCTTCAAATCCAATCATCGCCATCCCGAAGAACAGATGGGCATCGTTTTATCGGGCACAATCAGTCTGACCATTGGCGGCGAGACCAGGATATGCGAGAAGGGAACCGGCTACTATATTCCTCCTGACATGCCACATGCTTTTTCGGTCATTTCCCATGAGCCGACCGAAATCCTTGACGTCTTCAGCCCTCCGAAAGAAGAAAACAGGACATTTAGTTAATATTCGATTTTTAACAACAATTTTTTATCGGATCTGGCACCTATAGACTTGATAGAACTATAAGGGGTTGAACACTCGCGCTTAAGCGAAAATAGTATCCGCAGGATGAAAATGAGCCAATATATGGCATATTTTTGTTAAAAAGGCAAATTTTACCCCTGATATCCATATAACTCAATATTTATCTATAATTTATGTATAAAGCTCTTTTATACACATATAATCTATAGATTATTTGCTGCATCTGCAGCACAACCAACCGAACAACCAACTAAGGCATTATAAGTTCACCGACCAGGGCGTAACTTACATACTTCTTTTTACGCCCTGTGCTATTCCCGGGGGCGTCTGTCCGCCGCCGAACAGCGCTTCTTTCCTGCATGCAGGGCATCCGTATTCGTATGCTTTTCCCTTGACCGCTTTTCCATCCTTGTCCTTAGTCGAGGGCGGCGTAACTGTAATGAAGTGCAGCTTATGCTTCTCGCAAACTTCTTTGCTATATTTGTAAGAGCCTGGTGACAGGTTGAACGTGTTTCTGCAGTTAGGGAAGCCGGTGCAGGCAATGAACTTTCTCTTTTCCGCCTTGGTCTCGCGGATGACGAGCGGACTACCGCATAGCGGGCATGGGCCGATAGGACTGTCTAGAGCGCTGCCTAGACGAAGCGCACGCCCGATATCATTCCGGTTTGTCTCCAGCCTGTCAAACACACTTCGCAGCATGATGCGGGATTCTTTGATCACGTCGTCTTTCTTTACGTGATTTTCCGCGATCTTATCCATGTCACGCTCGAGCGCGCTTGTCATGTCGGGCGTCGTTATGGCCGATGCGTGAGTCTTCAGTGCGTCGATAAGCGTAATGCCGATCTTCGTGGGCTTCGGCGGATTTCCCTCGATAAAGCCGCGGCTATACAATTTAGTCAACGCCTCATGCCGCGTCGCCTTCGTGCCCAAACCGAGCTTTTCCATCATCCCTATTAAAGTGCCCTGCCCGTAGCGCTTTGGCGGCTCGGTCTTTTTCTCCTGCAGTTCGGTTTTCTTTACAGCCAGCATGTCTCCGACGCTCAGCTTTGGCAGTATCTCATCCTTCTGCATGCCATACGGGTAGTGTTTTCTCCAGCCCGAAAGTGATAATCGCTTGCCGTCAGCGACGAAAGGCTCACCCGAAATGTCGATATCAGCCTTTACGATCTCCCACTCACAGGCGGGCGATACGGTGGCAAAAAAGCGCCTCACGACAAGCTCGTAGAGCTTCCAGTGGCGGTCGTCCAGGTTCTTCTTGCTAGCGCATGCTACCGGATATATAGGCGGGTGGTCCTTGCTTTCCACTTTTCCCTTTGTGGCCATAATTGTTTGTTGGCCCAGTATCTCAAGTGCGCTGACAGCGAACTCGGGACTCGCCTTGAACATACCGACTGTAAGCCGCAGGTCCAGCGAAGCCGGATATACTGTGTTGTCGGTACGAGGATATGATATCCATCCGTTTATGTATAATTCTTCGGCGGTCTGCATGGCGCTGGCGGCGGTGAAGCCGATACCGCTCGCTGCTTTTAAGAATTCAGTAGTGCTGAATGGAATGGGGGCAGGGTCCTTTTTTGTCTCCGTTAAGACATTCTTGACCAGCGCAGTCTTCCCTAGTTTTTTATGGATCCCGGCAGCCTCTTCTTTATTCTCGAACCTGCCTTTCTTGTGTTTTGCTACGAAGGCTTCGCTGCCCTTTAAAAGTGTAGCTGCGATCTCCCAGTATGCTTTCGAGACGAACTTCTCGATCTCTTTCTCACGGTCCACTATGATCGCGAGCAGCGGCGTCTGTACGCGGCCGACCGACAGGAAATCTTTTCCGGCTTTATTCCCTGCCAGCGAGACGAATCGTGTTAGCGCCGCGCCCCATATCAAGTCAATCTCCTGGCGACACTCACCGGAGGCGGCCATGTTAAAGTCCAGAGGTACAGGAGAAGCAAACGCTTTTGTTATATCCTGTCTGGCAAAAGAGCTGTATCGCACGCGGTCGAACTTCGGGTGCGAAATCTTATTGATGATGTTGAACGCCTCGACACCGATCAATTCGCCTTCCCGGTCAAAGTCGGTCCCGATTGTCACATGTGTCGCTTTTAGCGCAAGTGACGCGAGGGCGCCGATGATGTCCTTTTTTAAGGGCATGGTCAGGATTGGGGCGTTTATGAGCGCAGAGGGGGGCTGAGCCGTCCAGCGCTGGTATTGTTCCGGAAAATCAAGCCCGACGATGTGGCCCGCTAGCCCTACGACTGCCGTATCGCCTGACTTCGACCGGTAAATAGTTACGCCGTTGATGCGATCCGCCGTACGATCGGTAAATAAGATGCTCGATATCTTATCTGCGGCATCGCGCTTTTCAGTGATGATGAGATGCATTTCTAATATGGCTTATCGCGCCAAGCAAATAGCATTAACGGTCCGAGTCTAGTATCTCCGAGATCAACGGTTATTTTTATGCTCACTAAGTGCTCGAAGTCACGGTTTCAACACAAAGACACGGAATGCACGAAGTAGCACAAAGGTGTTTTAGTATATGCCTCCGGCGGCTATGCGACCCTGTTGTTATTGTATAAGCCTCCGGCGGCCGGGTGATGTGGACACTGAGAAGGTCACGGAACCATGGGTACACTAAGAACACGTTGTTTGTGCTAGAGTAGAGATATTACAAAGTGGGTCGCATATGGCCGATCTTAATGATCTTTAATATCTCCCCTTTACCTGGCATAGTAGTCTGACACCGCTTTGAACGCCTCTTTCGGCTCCCACGCCATGTCCGGGTAGGTTGTGCCATGCCCATCGGCATAACTTTTTACCAGGCTATAGCTTGCCATGTCCAGGTCATATTTTGGGTCTTTGTTATAGGTTAACGCAGGTGCGATAAAGGTAACACGAAAGCGCCATTAACGCCTACTGTATCGAATATACCCAGCATATCGGTTATTTCACGAGCCTGAAGTTCCTCGTCCCTTACATAATCACCTTTCAGCTGCAGCTGGTTATTTGCGAAGTCGACGATCGCCCATCCCATACCTCCTGCATTCTCGGCGCCCTGGTAGGTGCAACAGCCGAACTCACCAATAACGATAGGCTTGCCGTAGCTCAGATATCGCTTGACAATGTCGCCAAATGAATCCTTTATGCGTGCATCCCGGTAAATGTCGAGGCCAACGAAGTCAAATAAGCTCCAGTCTACCGCTTCGAGCGGCACCGAGAAATATGTGACTTTACCGTGAAAGACCTGCCTCACGGCCTGGTTCGCCCTGGCTAAGAACGCATTTAGAGCCTTGTTATGCTTTCCTGCCATGACGTTTTCCATAAATGACGGGTTGCCGACGCGCTCCATGAGGTTATTGCCCTCTATGATGCCCTGCATGAAAATCGACAGCTCCGAGCCGATACTGAGCACCAGCCGCGGATATCGCAGGCGTAACGTTTCGGCCGCTTCTGCGGCTTTCACGATGTAATCGAGGGTTTCTTGCTCACTTTTTTCAAACATTTCGGGCGAAAGCCATACTTCCAGGCCTTGATTCAGTGCGTCCTCTGCCGCCTGCATCAGCCGGTCGATATCCTGACAACATATCCTGACGGTATTGCAGTGCAGGTCATTTTTAATTATCTCAAGCTCCCGGTGCACAACCCCTATGTCAAAAGTGGGACGCGTTAGTGTACCTTCGAGAACACGTCCTACGTCGTAATCGACTCCTTTTCGTTCCATTCAAACACCTCTCTATTTTCTTAAGAATTGTTTAAGTCCGTCTGCTATCCGCTCTGGAGCATCTGTGTCCGGAGCGTTATGGCGGAGCCCCTTTATTTCCCTGAGCTTTGCTCCCGGGATAGTTTTTGCAAGTATGCGGAGGGCGTCACGAAGGTATGTCGGGCTCTTACTGCCCCCTATGAGAAGCGTCTTTGCCCGGATAGCCCAGTATTTTTCCGACGTTGATTCGAGTTCTTTAACCAGTGCCATATCCTGTGGAAAGGTGTAGACCAGCGTCGCCATTTCGCTACCTTCCTTACCTCGCATCGCCAGATGCATTAGCCCCGCAATCAGCCAGGCCGGGATCCGGTTCATGCTTGTATTAAGGCGTAGGCCTTTGATAAGAAGGGCCATTGCTGTCGCCAGATCATTCTTAGCGAGAGCCCGCTCGAACTTCAGGAACCAGGCAGTTGGCATCGAGCCATTGATCGAAATAGCAGGTTCGTACACGGCGATTTTCTTGATCGGAAACTGTAAAGCGGCTTCAAGAGTGATGAGCCCGCCGGAGCTATGGCCAAACATGAATTCTGCGCCCGTCTTTTTCAAAAGCACGCTTAAGTCCTCGAGCTTTTAGTCATGCTGTAATCATCGCCGGCAGGGCCGCTCATTCCCCGTCCACGACGATCCGGAATATATACAGTATACGTGCCGGCGAGCGCTTCTGCCAGTGGTAGATAATGTTGCGATGCCCTCATGCCGCCATGTACGATTACGAGTCCGGGACCACTACCGATCATGCGATAGCCGATCATTGTACCATCGACAGAGACTACGCTATCAGTCTTGATTTCAAACTTGGCCATAGGATAATCCTCTTTTTTATAAAAAATTTAATTATTCATCAAAGATGCCCAAGAGAAACGCCTTCAGTTCCAGGAATTGTTCTTGTTGCTTCTTCTGTACCTGGTCCATGATGTTTTCTCCTTTCGGTGTCAGCGAATAGATTTTTCTTCGCCCATCGCCCTGGCAGGTGATGAAACCCCCGGTTTCGAGTGATTCGAGAGCCGGATACATTGAACCTGGGCTCGGTCTCCAGACATGGCCGGTATGGTGGCTGATCCGGTGCATTATATCATACCCATGGGTAGGCCCGGATCTAAGGACTCCGAGTATATGGAACTTCAGGAATCCCTTCCTGACCTCGACGTCCTGCATAAAGTCAAGTCGGTCATGTATACGATCGGGATGATGTTTTATTATGTGCTCTTCCCGTGCCATCTCCATCCGGGCGGCGATCTGTTCCTTGATAGACCTCTTTCGATCATTATCTTCGTCTTTCTGTTTTTGCATGATCGCATCGATCTGTTCCTGAAGGGCTTTCTTATGTGCGTAGTCCTCTTGTTTTTGTTTCTCCACGATTGCCTGTATCTGTTCCTGAAGGGCTTTCTTACGCTCTTTCTCTTCCTCTTTTTGTTTTTGCATGATCGCTTTGATGTCCTCACGGATGCTGATCTGTTTACTGATGGATTCTCTTTGCTCGTTTTCGTCTATCGGTCCTTGCAATCCTGACACCCCTGTGTTTTTATGAAATTTTCGAATATTCTCATCATCATTTTATATTACTCTTAGCTCTGGAGCCGCAAAAATAAAGAATAGCGCCCCTACGGGCGCTACTTCGTCATCGACTTCTTGAAGACCGGCAGTGCTATCGCCATGGTGATGACACCGAAGACGATCAGGATGACTATCTGTGGAAGCACGTCCTGCAAGCCAGCATTCAAGATCATTACCTTACGCATGGCATCAGCGGCATATGTGACCGGTATGAGCTCGGATATCCACTGCATGAACCACGGCATCTGCTGGACCGGGAACATGATGCCCGACACGAACATCATCGGGAACATCAGGATATTGATCACCATGATGCTGTTCTTCTGGTCTCCCGCGATCGACGTGAACAATATGCCGATCCCGATAAAGCTGAAGACTGCCAGGAATAGCAGGAAGATACGACCAATATGCTGCCCTGGATGGTCACTCCGAAGAACAGGACCGCAATGATCATCACCATGATGCCCTGTATGAAGCCGGTGATCGATAGGGCAACGGTCTTGCCGAGAATACGATAACGGATTAATTCGTGCCGATAGGACGCCGTCGAAGGTACCCCGCTCTTTTTCCTGGGATATGCCTTCAGGGATGCCCGTCATGGCGCTCATCATCACGATCATGATCAGCATACCCGGTGCAAGGAAGTTAAAGTAGTTCGATCCTGGTATCGTGCCCTGCGCTTGTGCGGTATACGGGCTGAGTACAGCCTGCGGGTCGACCGCCTCGTTCGCCTTCACGCCGAGCTGCATCACGGTAACGGCCGATTTCATGCCGCTCACGCCGCCGATCAATCCTGCGGCTTCGCCCATGACCTCTGCGCCGACCTGGGGGTTGCTGTTATCATAAAGCACGGTCACGTTCGCCGTCTTTCCCTCTGCGACGGAGGTGGCAAAGTCCGCGGGTATGATGATCGCTCCATTGATCTTGCCCTGATTGATATTTGTCCGCGCCTCACTGACAGTGTCGAGTGTCTGGAAATTCATTTTCACTGAATTATTACTAGCGGCCTGTAACTGCGCGATGAAATTCGCGCTGTCCTGGCTGTGACTCAGGTCGATGAGGGCCACGGGCAGGTTCTGCGGTGCTGCCGTCGTATTCGGATAAATGAAGCCGAACATCCCGAGTAATAGTAACGGCATGATGACCATCATTACCAGGCCCAACCTGTTTCGAGTCATCTCGAGCAGGTCCTTTTTCATGATATTATAGCTGTCTAACAGCATGTCTTGTACGCCCATTATGCTCACCTCGCCCTCGCCTTTGGCGCATCGAAATCATGGAATTCCGGAGTCGCGTTCTTGTTGGAAGTCTCATCGCGCATCGCTTTGCCCGTAACAGTCAGGAATACATCCTCCAGGCTAGGTCCATGCGTGTTGATCGCGTCGATCTTCCCGCCAGCTGCCAGGACCGTCCTGGCGATCGTCTCTACCGCTTCGTTGCCCCTGGTGCTGATCTTCAGGTCATACGCGTCTTCCTGTGCCATACCCGTGATACAGTCAAGTGACCGGATCAGGCTCGTAAGGGATGGAGTCAGGTTGGGTATCCGTATCGTGATGATCTTAGAGTCGTCGTTCGTCGCCAATTTTTTCAATTCATAGGGTGTATCGAGAGCGGCGATCTTGCCGTGGTCGATGATCGCGACCCGGTTACTCAACGCCTCAGCTTCCACCATGGCGTGTGTCGTTAAGATCACGGTCGCACCTTTTTTATTGATGTCCCGGATGATCTCACGTATGGCGAGGGTCGTCTGGGGATCCAGCCCCAGTGTGGGCTCGTCCATGAAGATGATCTTCGGCTCGGGAAGCAGTGCCCGGATCACGTTGATCCTCTGGCGCATGCCTGTCGAGAACTTGCTTACCATCGTGTCCTTCCACTGGGTCATATCCACAAGGCCTAGAAGCTCGTCGATACGGCTTTCGACCTTCGCCTTCGGCATCTTGTGCAGTTGCCCGAAGAACCGGAGATTCTCAGCGGCGGTCAGCTTCTCGTACATGATCATTTTCTCGGAGACCAGGCCGATTTTCTTGCGGACTGCGTCCGGTTCTTTGATAAGGTCATGGCCCTCGACCCTGGCGGTGCCGGAAGTGGGCATTGCCAGTGCGCACAGTACACGGATCGTCGTGCTCTTGCCTGCCCCGTTAGGGCCCAGGAACCCGAATATCTCCCCTTCGTTCACGTTGAAGGATATGTTATCGACCGCTGTAAATTTCCCGAACTTCTTAGTCAGGTTTTGGACTTCGATCGCATAATTGTCAGTCATTTTTTCTTCTCCGTTGAGATTTAGCTATTATATCGGATGATTTTGCCTATAATATATCGCTAGATATTACAAGTTGTATGCTTATCCGACATACAATTGTTATATGTAACCGATATAGTATTTATAGATTTCTTATGTCTAAAAAAGTGGTTATTTACCGATAAGTTTTGTGTTTCATAAAATTATTATTAGTAAACATTAAATCTTTAATTTAAAAATATAGGCATACACATATGATATCTTTAAAAAAAGATATTAATAAATTAATTAAAGTTAATACAATTGTTCAAGTATATTCTATGTATTCAAATGATCAAAGTTGTAAATAGAAACTATATCGATAAAATATTTTTTAATATATCGTTTTCATATCATTACTGACGTAAAATCGATACATATAGTAAACCATTAACAGATATATGCGGGTTTAATCCGTATTTAAAAAATGTCGTGACGTACGGCTATATGCTATTTTTTACCAGTGAATACAACAGTTTGACGATTTAGCGAGAAATCATTTATAAAGGGTAATCTATTGCACATCTGTGGGTATGATCGTACAGCCGGAATGTTACACTTTGATGTACGGGTATTTCGATCGGCAGATCGAGGGTCATGCCAGAGGCGAATATAATGGATAAGAGAGTAACGGTTATTTTAGTAATATTGATCGCTTGTGCCTCCATGCTTGCGCTTGGATGCACGAGCTCAAGCAACACGGGTTCTTCTCAGGTTACGGCCACCCCGGAAGCAGGCTATAATGGGGGTATGCGGACAGGGATGAATGACAATTCCACCATGATGTCGCCCGGCGGCATGAATGGGACGCACGACTATAATGGTACGAGGATGCACGGCAACGGCACCGAAATGTATGGCAACGGCACGAATATGCGCGGCTATAATGGTACGATGATGCACGGCAACGGAACCGAGAGGTACGGCAACGGCACGGGCATGCCACCGGGAATGAATGGAACAGGCATGTGGCCCGGCAACCGGTCCATGATGAATGAGACGGACAGCGCGCCCGGTATCCCCCCGGTTTCAATATAGATTAAGCGTAAATTCGCAGATGTACTAAAGAACCGTACATCTGTCGTATTTTCTAAAAAAAGCGTTGCTCGCATAATATATATAAGCTTCAAGTAAAACATCCTATATATGGATTCCCTCACCCATGCCCTGATCATCACGATCGTTCTTGTCCTGGTTGGCAGGCCTGACCTGGTGCCGTTCGGCATCATGGGTGCTGTGCTGATCGATGTTGACGTCGTGTTCAACTTCTTCTCGGATCGGGATCCACGGCTGTATATCTTTACGCATGGCGGTTTCACGCATAGCTTTGCAGGCGCCTGCATTATTTCTGTATGTATTGTGTTATTATCCGTACTGTTATCCCTCGCAGGGCTGCTGCCAGTGCTCGGCATCGCAGCTCTCGCCGCCATAGCTGCAGGCGCCGTCTCACATATTGCGGTCGATTACCTTGCTTACCCGGGGATACCGCTGCTTTATCCCGCAACGGATAAAAAGTACACTCTGGGCGTGCTGGGAGGGCCGAGCGCGTTCATCATGGCTGGAAGTATTGTATTTATCGCGCTCACGCTGGCGGGCAAAACCAGTCTCGACGGGTCATGGATATATGTAGTATACTTCGGCGCCATTTTAGGATTTTCCGCCGTCACCAAATGCTATGCGGCGCTGAAGACAAAAGGGCGGACCATAGCGACTATGAACCCGTTCAAATGGATCGTCATCGAAGATACGCCAGTTTCGTATCGTCTCTATAAATATGACTTTTTCAACGAATTTTCTGCCGGCCACACATTTGAAAAATACACTGGTATAGATCGTGCGGGAGCAGACCGCTATATACGACTGCCCGAAATTAAAAGGCTGCTCTATCATTCATACATCGTGACCGTAGAAAAGAACGGCAGCGGCATCACGTATCGCGATCCGATCCGGGAGGCTAATTACATCTGGTACCCACCCTATTTTAAGAGCTATACAATTAAAGCCTGATACAAGCGGCATTATCTATAAACGTGCTTGAGGCCCAGTATAGAGAGGCAGAACGTCAGGCTCACGGCATTCCAGAGAATGAGTGCGATATCCGCGCGCACGAAGCCGTATACTAGCCACAGGATCATACCAACTGACATTAGTATAAAAAATGCCGCCGATACGTCTTTGGCCGACTTTGTCTGTAAGATCTTAACGGCCTGTGGTATCGAGCTGCTAGTCGTAAAGGCTCCCGCAACCAGGCCTATGACTATAGTAGAATCCATCACTTCCGGCATATCACCATATGGTAGAAATAGTTTATTGTAGTAGTTTATGTAGGCCCTTTGTGAAAATAATATGGCAATTAGCCTTGAATTATTGTGCCAGAGACCTAAGAGCTTTCATCCTTAGGCTTCGCACTATCCTTTTGTGGCAAATACTGCGCCTGTACCGCCTCGAACTCGCGGGACTTCAGGAAAGATAGTAATTCCTGTACGGTATAGAACTTGTACTCTTTCGGCATCTGCATCTCTTTTAGTTCCCAGACGAAATTGACCTTGAAGAGCTGGATCGTCGCATATGCGTCGCTTATCAAAGCATTTTTAGTGCCGTCGCATGAGCGCTTCCACTGCTTAAAATCGGCATCATTATTGAATTGCGCGCGTGCTTTTTCGCCCTTATACTCGACGCCGTCCTTTCGTACGGCAAAGTCGTTTACATCGACAATGGCTTTAACGATGCGATTCGTACCTACCATGTACTGGAGGATCTCTCCGTCATAAAAGAACATCTTGTTGTGATCCTTGAGGTACCCTTCTTCCAGGGTGCACACTATGCTGGCATATCCCTTGACATATCGCATGTCATCGAGGAATTCGTTCAACACGATCGGTTTCTGGCCAAGATCATCTATCATATCCATGGTCTCACACGCTAAATTCCATAGTTGTTATCATTCAAGAAATTATAAAGATATACTCTGACGGCCGTATATAATTTTATGAATTAGGAGTATATTGACCACTTTCTGTATATATGCTTATCTCTTAACAATGTTAAGAATCAGGTGACCTGTAGAGACACGGCATTTATTTTATATTATATACTATGATTATCCGTCCATTGATCATCGATATAATTCAAATAGTCGACGAACCTCACCATCGGGTGTGTGTTCAGGTCATAGAACCCATGTTCACTGCCAAACTGGTTCACATCGATCATCTTTCCATCGCTGCTTCTAATTAAGATATTGCTGGCCCAGTTATATCCGCGATCGCTCGAGCTGCTGATGTTGCGGTATTCGTAATGGGTCCACTCCCCTATGCTTCCGGGTTTAAAGGCTTTATTATTATAATCGGATGCCAGAAGAGTTTCATTCATGCTGGCTCCCAGCCATACGATCTCATTTTTTGTGACCGTATAATTAATGGAGTCAAGCTCCACAAACCCATCTTTATCCGTAAATCCATATGTGCTGCCATTATTTACATAGCTGGCAGGATTAAACCAGCCCGCCGGCTTCTCCAGACACGAAGTGAAATACACCTTTTGATCGGGGACAGGACTCCCGTTAAGGTCTAAAACCGTTACTTGGTAGATGAAGCTAGTATTTACCGGTGGATAATTTCCCATGATCCCTGACTCATCTAAGCCCCATCCTACGATCCACACCAACACAAAAAAGATGATCACATATAGAAAACTGGGTATTTTCATCTTGATTCTCCGCTGGGCACATTGATCTTTCACATTTTGCTACGACAGATGACAATAATGTAGTTTAACATTAATAAGTATAGCTATCAAGCCGATTTAATATGAAACCGTTATGTATCCGGCCTGGATCGCATAACCCACACGTATGGTCGGGCTAAAAGTCACAAAAACAAGAAGATTTAATTCACGCCTGCTTCTTTGTATATATGTTCAAGCCGATCTTCACGTCTTCGCGCCCCGGCACGGACTGGTTGCCCTCGGTAGACGCGACAATAGTGTTCTTGCCCGATGTCGACAGTCCAAACGATTTCGATAAGTCTACCTTGATCGTCAATATGTTACCTTCCACTTGCATTTCAATGTTCTTCATATCAATTGCTCCATACTAAATTTTAAGCCCTTGAATAAGAAGCTTGTCACCATAATAAATACTTTCACACACATGAAATTAAACTGTAAAAAAAATGGGCGTTGTTATCGCAAAGCCCGACATTAGTGTTGTTATTTTGTCGCCTTGGTGATCTCGTCGAACATCGAATCAATACATGGCCGCAGTTCCTGGGCGATGTCAGCGAGTGAGACGACGCCCACGAGCTGCTGCTTATCATTTATCACCGGCATCCGCCTTATCCTATTATCGCCCATTACCTTTACTGCGTCCATTACATCGTCGTTCTCCCGGCAGCCGATGATGTCCTTTGTCATGATGCTCGAGATGGGCACGTCTCGCGGGTCCTGCTTGTTCGCCACCGCTTTGGTCACTATCGCGCGGTCCGTCACAACTCCCTTGACTTCGTTGCTTTCTACTACCAGGACCGTACCCACGTTTTGCTCCTTCATTTTAATAGCCGCATCCGCCGCACTCGATTTCGTGTCCACGCACGCGATCCCCTTCGTCATCACGTCTTTAACCTGCATAAATCCTCCACTATAATTTAAAGACATGTATGCATGCGCGAGCATCATATTGACACAAAGATTCTACGACGGAAGATAAGAATCCATCCGCATTAGTATTAAAATACGATGTTTAAAATGACACCAGATCATGGTAGATAGAACACTATTATAAGTGCCGGATCGGCCATTATCGAGCATACCCTGAAAGCACAGATACGGCCGATTTTAGAGCGATATAAAGCACTAATATTGTATAATATTACAAAAATAATATTTATAGTTCAATGGTAATCTCATATTTGGATTGTGGCAGTGATGGGATTATCGTACAAAGCGCTTGCTAGGGGCATAGCCGTTGCACTCTTCTTTTTATTAATTTGTGTGGCAATTATCGTGCCCTTCATCGGATTCACACACATGAGCGGCATTGCACCGCCGGTTGCATCCGCCGTAAATTGTAATTCATACGATCAAACTACATCGGAAAATCCTTCGCAAATCGATCGCATGCAAATGGAAACAACCGAGGGCAGCAGCGTTCCTACGACACAGGTGGATACCGCGCTCAATTCAGATTCGCCACCCAGTATCTCATATAAAGTGATCACCGATAGGGCCGACGCACTCGACAAGCATCCCGTATTAATGGAAAATCCGAATGCGCATGACCCGACATACCAGGAGCTGATGGATTTTTTAAGCACAGACGACACGGTGCACAATAAGTATGTCAATCCGGATTTTACCTGCGCCGATTTTGCCATTGAGCTACAGAACCATGCAGAGAGTCATGACATTCGCTGCGGGTATACCGGGCTCAATTTCGAGGGCAAGTCAACCGGCCACGCGATCGATGTATTTGATACCATAGATGACGGGCTGGTCTACGTGGATGCGACGGGCGGAAAAATACATATAACCAGGAACCTACAGCCGGGCGATAAATACTATAACGTAGGCACTGTGTCCGGCGTGAAAAACTACTGGTAAACATCATTACCGGTGGTGCGAAAGAAAATAAAGCAGTCATATGGGGCAAATGATGACACAAAAGATTCTGTCGACATGGTATCAGGAGATCGTATGAGCGGAATCAAATACCTGATCATCGTTTCTATGGTGGAACAATGAGAAAGATAGTATATTCTATTTTTATAGTTAACAATTCATGATATTTATCAGCTTTTGCTTATTTGAGTAACGTATATTAAGTAATAAGTTATACGTTTTTTATAATTTGGATAAATAAACGTTACTTATTATACCCAACATCGAATGCACTGGGAATAATATCATGAAAAGGGGGCAATATTAACATGACTCGACCAGAGGCACAACCAGATGCCTGAGAATATTAGTCCAGGGGGTGTCGCCATAGTAGATGATGAGGTCCAGCTGGTGAAGACCTATGAGCTACTCTTCAATCGAAGGCAGATACCGATCTCATTCGTTGCATATGATGGCAATGCAGCGCTGGAAATGTTCAAAAATGCAAATACTAAGCCTCGTGTACTCATCATAGACTACCGGATGCCTTTCATGAATGGCCTTGAACTGACAAGGGAGATCATGATGTTAGAGCCCTGTACGAAGATCGTTTTTATCAGCGCCGATGAAGATGTCGGGCGCAAAGCCCTTGATGTGGGTGCGGTCGTATTCATGAAAAAGCCAACTCACATAAAAGAGATCACCGAGACCATCAATTCGATGTTAAAAAATTGACAGCCCGTGATAAATGAGTGGCCGTCTCGAAGCCATGCGGCTTTATAGCTCACCTGTTATGCCTTCAGTTTTTTAAAGATAAAATAGGGCGATGGATATGCAAAACATTATCGGGCGCTATATCGCCTCGCTCATAGCAACAGTTCGCATTATATAAATGCCCGAAGACCCTCAAAACGGGGATTGATTTGAAGATCGTTATCGTACTAGTCACAATAGCATTACTCATCACGATAGTGATGCCCGTAGGCGCTCAAGCATCTGCAGCGGGCAGTAATCGCGTATCGCATGCACAAGGCGTAAAGTCGCCCGGGGACCCGGGCAACAGCCTCGGCTGTCCGGGCTGTCCAGGATGTCCTGATAATCCGAATAAAACGCCTGGCGAGCCTGGTTGCTACTAGGGCTGCATGCGTCTCGCGATCGCCGGTCCATTCAATACATCATAAATATTTTTGGAAAATGGATTTCAAATATTAGTCAAACGATTATAGACAATTAATAATATAAACACCCCATTATTAGGCGACCGATTATTATATATATATTATTTAAATAATATAATAATGTGATAAATATGGAAAATTTCATCACCGGTCACCTTTTAGGTCAAAACGTAGATGTGTATTGTGGCGGTTCCGATAAGTTCATGGGGAACGTCATCGGAAGCGCGGACGAAGTTCTTACGCTAAAAACTGAGAAAAGCATATTCACGTATATCGCCATCAGTAAGATCGTGGCAATTTGGGCTAGACGAGACGGCGATATTACCAGCCAAGCTCAAAAAAAGAAGAAAAAGTCTAAATGACACATTACGGCCCAGGACCAAATAGAACGATACCTTGATCTAATGAGTCTTGATATTGAAAATATGGATCAGTTTATGATGGAATTCCTGCCATACAGCTAATACTGCCATTATTTTTCGTCACGATTCATACGTGATATTTTATAATTGTAAAATATATCTAATTAAAGATCGGAGATTTGATGATGAGCCCTGAATCTGGTTTTAATAAAATGGAATTAGAGGGAAAACCGAAGGAAGAGCTTATCGCTAAGATCAAAGAGATCGGCGAGAGGTTCGAGCGTTTGAAAGCAGAGCACAATAAGTGCTCAAGGGAAAGCGAATCACACTCAATTTTGGCTAATATTGTGAATCAATCAAATGAAGCTATCATCGGCGTTACACTGGATGGCGTACTAACTGCCTGGAACCGGGGGGCGGAACGAATCTACGGTTATACGGCGCAGGAGGCCATAGGCAAATCCCTGTCAATCATCATACCCCCTGAAGAAAACCTACGAGATGCCAAAGATAATCGAGACCATAAAAAAAGGGAGACGGTTAGACTATTATGAGTCGGTACGAATTAGAAGGGATGGCACCCGGATCAACACTTCGCTCAGCATATCCCCAATATTCGACAGCGACGGCCACATCATTGGAGCGTCGGGTATCTCCAGGGACATCACAGGGCGAAAGCGTCTTGAAAAGGAATTGAGGGAAAGTGAGGAAAAGTACCGCCGTATCGTGGAGACCGCAGAGGAGGGCATCATCGTCGTAGATAAAAACGACAAAGTCACGTTTGCCAACCAGAAAATTGCAAATATGCTCGACTATACGACAGAAGAGATCATCGGTAAAGATATATTCGTCTTAGCGGACAAGGAAAGTATCGGATGCCTGGCATATATCATGGCAGAACACCAAAAAGGCATCAAAATGCAGTTCGATTTTAAATGGAGGAAAAAGGACGGCTCTCACATATGGGCCATAGTACCAACGACGCCCTTCTTTAATGAGCTTGGAGAATTTACAGGCGCTTTATACATGATCTCCGATATAAGCGAACACATAAAAACAGAAGAAGAACTGCACGCGGCAAAAGCCGAGATAGAAATATATATCGACCTTCTGAGCCACGACATACGCAACTTGAACCAGGTATCCTCGGGATACCTGGGATTAGCTATTGATACGCTGGAGAGTGGGATAAAGCCCGATGATGAGTTTAATCAACTATTATACAAGTCCCTTGAATCTTTGAATAATAGCACGCAACTCATTGATAATGTGAAAATGCTCCTACGAAACAGGGCAGGCAGAATAAAATTAAAAGCCGTAGATATAGGACAAATACTTGCTGATGTGAAAAAATTATATGAGATCGCCCCCGGCAGGAATATAACGATCAATTATACGCAGGCTAATGACTGCGTGGTGATGGCAAACGAGTTGCTTAAAGACGTTTTTTCGAACATTGTCGGAAACGCGATCAAGCATTCTACCGGCCCCCTGGTCATCGATATTGAGGTGGAAAAATATGCGAGAGATGACAAAAGATATTTTAAGGTTAGCATTACTGATAACGGCCCCGGCATTCCTGACGATCAAAAAGGCAAAGTCTTTACACGCTTTGAAAAAGGTAAGACAAAAACCGCGGGCGAAGGTCTCGGGTTGTACCTGGTAAAGACTTTACTAGAGGATTTCCACGGCGTCATATGGATAGAAAACCGCATACCCGGCGACTATACAAAAGGTAGCCGATTCGTTACCTTGCTTCCCATATTATGATGGTTCACATTACAGCCACTTGCTCCCGTGTAAACATTTCTACGACAGGAGCGGCCTATCATCGATACACTAAAGCGAAGGGTTGCTTGCCGGCATCGTAAATCAATACGATGGACATTATATGGAAAAAGCGATCAGAATCGATTTGGGGAAAGACCAGCATATCGTTAAGGCCAACGAGTTACTCAGGGACGTGTTCATGAACCTGATCGGGAACGCCATCAAGCACTAGAACGGTAGCAAGGTCGATATTCTGATTAACCTGGATGATATTCAGGAAAATAATAAAAAGTACTATAATATCTCTATCGAGGATAATGGCCCGGGCATCCCCGATGACATGAAGGATAAGATCTTCAACCGCCTGCAGCGGGGCGAGACGAATGCCAGGGGCATGGGACTCGGCTTATATCTGGTCAAATCTCTCGTAGAGAGCTATAATGGAAAAGTATGGGTCGAGGACCGCGTTCAGGGAGACCACACAAAGGGCAGCAGGTTTGTGGTCATGCTTCCTGCCATCGATGCTTAAATTATTATTAAGCAAGACGTGTCCTTATTACAAAATATTTATATTATACAGTAGACTTTTTATTTCAAGCACTTTTTAGTTCAGGCCGATGAGGTTATATTCTATTAGCAAAAATGGCTATATTTAGTGCAAATGATGGTGCGGAATGACTAAGAAAAAGGAGCCGGCGGGCAAAAAGCGAGTTGCAGTTAAAAAAGACCACCGGAGCGAGCGGGAAATATGGCTGGAAAAGCTCCAGTTCTTATGTGATGCCATGGAGGAGACCTCGCAGCCGTTCGGTGCCGGCGGACCCGATGGTTCGACGATGATCTTTAATGAGGCTTTTTGCCGCATCACGGGCTATACCCGTGAAGAGCTTTATTCTATCAATTGGGCGACTGACCTGACAACGCCCGAGTCTCGCATGGGAGAGCTAGAGGCGCTGGAGGTGCTCGACCGCACCCAGGTACCGCAGCGGTATGAGAAATACTATAAAAGAAAGGACGGCTCTATAATACCGATCGAGCTTTTCGCTCATGTTGCTCTGAATTCAGAGGGCAAAATTTTATTCTATTATTCGTTCATCACTGACATTTCCGAGCGCAAGCTAAAGGAAGATAAGATGCAGTGGGTCAACCGGGCGTACCGGATGCTATCCACATGCAAGGAAGCAATGATACGGGCGAGGGATGAGCCGGCCCTTTTGAATGATATTTGTAAGGTCATGGTCGATGTCGGCGGATATCGTCTCGCATGGATCGGCTATATCGAAGACGACGAAATGAGGACGGTCCGCCCCGTAGCCCGCGCTGGCTATGACGTGGGCTATGTAGATACTCTGAATATTGCCCTGAACGATCCGATACGCGGCAATGGCCCAACGGGCATAAGTCTCAAGACAAGAAAGCCTTATGGGGCCAGGAACGTCCAGACGGACGGAGAGATGCAGCCGTGGCGCCGGGAGGCGTTGAAGCGGGGCTACCTGTCGACACTGAACCTTCCCATCATGTATGAACAGCAGATACTTGGCACTCTCGTGATATACTCGGGCTTTGTCGGATCCTTTGACGATGAAGAACTCTTGCTGTTGCAGGATCTGGCGGATAACCTGGCCTATGGTGTAAAAGCGATAAGGGACCGCCTGGGGCGTGATAAGGCCGAAAAAGCGCTGTTGCGATCCAGGGACGAGCTGGAGACCAGGGTATACGAAAGGACGGCCGAACTTTGGACGAACAATGAGAAGCTCGAGGAACAAATTCAAGAGCGCAAGCGGGCCGAAGCTGAACTGCTTCGCAGCGAAACCCTCCTCGCAAAGTCGCAGGCGATGGCCCGCATCGGAAGCTGGGAACTGGACCTGGCGACGGGCGAGATCAATAGATCGGCGGAATCCTACCGGGTCTTTGGGGTCGAGCCGGGAGAGACCCGGCTTGATCAACAGGAATTCCTGGACTTCATTGTCCCCCGGGATAGGGAGCATGTTGAGAATACGATCAATTCTTCAGGGAAGACCGGAGAGCATTATGATATCATATATCGTATCAGGCGAAATGATGGCAAAATAAGGATCTTATCAAGCCACGGTGAACCGATAAAAGATAACTCGGGCCGCGTAATAAAAATGTATGGTACTAACCAGGACATCACCGAGCGCGTGCAAGCCGAAGAGGCGGCGAGGGCGAGCGATTTAAGATTCCGGTCGCTGATCCAGAACGCGTCAGATATCGTCCGGATCATTGACAAAGACGGGCACATAGTCTATGATTCGCCGTCCTCAGAGAAGATCCTTGGATATCCGCCCGGATATATGCTGGGAAAATCGCCCCTGGAATTCATGCACCCGGATGATAGGGCGCGGATGGAGAACCAACTGGGTGAAGTGTATAAATCAATAAATCCTGGAACAACCAGTGAGTTCCGGATCAGAAAAGCAGATGGCGAGTATCTGGATGTCGAATCGATAGGCGTGAACATGATCGGGGTCCCGGGCGTCGACGGTGTCGTGGTCACGACGCGGCCGATCACGGAACGTAAGCGGGCTGAGAAGGAGATATTGGATGCAAAAATGCAGGCCGAGCTTTATCTGGACTTGATGGGGCATGATATCTCGAACATGCACCAGGTTGCTATTGGTCAGCTTGAGCTAGCTAAAGATATTATTACGATGGATGGTAAGCTTGAGGCGGAAGACGGGGAGATGATCGATGCTTCTCTCAGATCATTGTGGAGAAGCGCCAAGCTTATCGATAATGTGAGAAAGCTGCAGAAGATCCGGTCAGAGGAGGTTAAAAACAAAGAAATATGCCTCGATGAAATGCTCGCCGGCATCGCAAATCAATACGATGGGCAGTATCCCGAAAAAGTGATCAAGATCGATGCGAATGAATGCGCTCATATCGTTAAGGCCAACGAATTACTCCGGGACGTGTTCACGAATCTTATAGGTAATGCCATCAAGCATTCGAACGGTTCAGATATTAATATCCTAGTCAAGGTTGAAGATGCTCAGATGGATGGTAAAAAGGCCCATAAGGTTTCCATCGAGGATAATGGTCCCGGTATACCGGATGACATGAAGGATAATATCTTCAACCGCCTACAGCGAGGCGAGACGAAAGCCCGGGGCATGGGACTCGGCCTATACCTGGTAAGATCCTTGGTCGAGAGCTATAATGGAAGAGTATGGGTCGAGGATCGCATTCAGGGGAATTATACGAAAGGCAGCAAATTCATAGTCATGCTGCCGGCCATAGATAAATTAACTTGAATCGAATTCGATGGAAATAGGATCTGCGAATACTCAGTCTATGTTTCCAGATCATAAATTATATTCCAGGCCTGGGCTAAATGCTCATCATACGCGGCCCATTTCACCTTTGTATATCGCCATTTCCATAAGCTGGAGTTTCTGTTTATGTCCACATTTTGGGCAGATCAGATATTCAGTGATATTGTCGCCATAACCGAATTCGCATACGTCGACCAGCTCATTAATGAATACGTGGCTACAATCCTTGCAAATCATACATATCATGCCTTTTTCACGATTTTTAATTTACGAATTATCGATCATACCTTAACGATATGTTTATGTACAGTATAAGGAAAGATACTTCCGATATATAATACTTTCCATTAATAGATGGAAGGTATCCATTGTGAGGATTATTTTAAGCGTAAAATACGAATGGCTATACGGTTATACATAAAACGCTTTCATATATTGCCATTTGGCAAATGGTTCACAATGATTTAGAATACATATACTATAGAACCTTGAAATTTCTATTTTTAAACAATATCATATATCGCGTGAGGCGGAGGTTTTTCGGGTCTGCCCGGAGCGACTGAAAGGAGCGGAGGGATGCGGAGATGACGGGGTAATGGACGCGGCTCTTGTGCCGCGTCGCTTAGCGCTTGCGGAGGCACGTGCGAAGCACGGTGCCGAGGGTGCGAGCGCGGCCCCGTTATCGAAGCACCCGAAAAACCGGAGTAGGCCGGCCCAAAGGCCGGCCGTCGAACCGCGTGAAAGAAAATTAAAAAACCCTCGTCTGGGTAATGATAGACAGTGCAGGGGACGAGATTCGAACTCGCGAAATCCTTCGATACAGGACCCTGAATCCTGCGCCTTTGACCGTTTCCGGTGATGCCTTCACAGCGTTCCGTTTTTCGGTTTATTTTCGATCTGATGTCTCAGGACGGTGCTCCTCCGAAGTCCCTCAAAGAGGAGTAAAATATGATAGACGGGACACTGGAAAAACCTACGAAGATAAACCCCAAAAGTGAACTTAAGGGGACACATGCAGCTAAGAAGAAGAGGATAAACCTTGGAACAATCAAAAAAAGGGTCTGCATGAAAGCGATCAAACAAATAAAACATTGAATAAACACGAGATGCTAGAATCTCTCGAAAAATACCTAGTATATCAAAAACGATTCAGTAAGATCAATGTAAAATCGATCATGGTAGCCACAAGATACCTAATCGAACATTACAATATAACCCATCCCGACATTGATACAGCGCAACGTATAGAAGCCAATATGAGGGCGATAGGGCAGAAAAACACCACCATCACGCACAGGCTCTATTACTTGGAATACCTCGCCGCTAGTATGGGCCTAGAACTGAAAATTAAGAAGCCCAAACGCGTGAAGACAGAGCGCTCATACCTCTCCATTGCAGAAGCCAGAGCAATGCTCGATGTATGCTCAACACAAAGGGACAAAGCCATAATTGCTCTACTGTTATACACTGGTCTAAGAAGTAACGAGCTATGCTCAACAGAGATCGAAGATCTGGACTCTAAGAACCATATTCTTATGGTGAGAGATCATGGCCAAGGGATAAAAAACTATACAGAGCGTAATGTTATCATCGCACCAGAAGGTATGAGAATACTCGACGGTTGGACGAGTGTAAGGCCAGTTGATAAAGATCCCAACCTGTTCTTAAACATCTACGGTAGGAGACTAAGCCAGAAACAATTACAAAACATTGTTAACAACGTAGCAAGAAGAGCAGGGATGGAAAAACATGTTTACCCCCACCTATTAAGACATACTTGTGCAAGCAACATGATAAAATCGGGGGTACCCATAACAGAGGTGATGCTCCAACTGGGCCATAAAAGTCTCCAAAGCACAATGATCTATCTACATGGTGATGTGAAAACCCTTAAAGAGAATATCGATAAGAAATTTAGATACTGACAGATATCTTTTTTTATTTTTTGGGTGCTGGGTGTCGGTTTTGTAGTAAAATCGATAAAAGTCCTATGATTGATGTCGTAAGGGGACTTTGTCAAAGTCAGGGGTTAAACCGGCACCCAGACTGGTACAGACACTCATAATTCACTTCTACAATCCATGCGCGTTCAAATTACAGCGGGTCCATCATTCTTCTGGGGATATATACGGCATACTACATTTTGCTATATATTCACGGTATTGTAACTAAGTCTGTTATGCTTGCCGATTATGTATTAGTAAGCCGTGGGCTTGCTGACATATGGCACAGACATTTTGCCATTTTTCTCCATTGAGTGAATATAAGCCATAGCTGTTTGCCCATTAGAGATTGGTAACCTAGTGGTACTCTGATAGGTGGCAACATGGGTCTTGCAATAAACGCATAATTATGAGAATAAGTCTTCTTATCGAAATTCTAACGAGTCCATGAACAACGAGGGATTCTGGAAGTTCATGCTGCATTGTACCTGTGACGTCCCGGGGTCGATGGGAGTGATTCGTCTCTCAAGTTTTTAACATAGATTGAAGCGTGTTAAGAATCATTATTGATATCAAGACATTATTGATATAAGTCGATAATTAGAAAACTTATATATGCTTTTGGCTTCAAATGTTTAGCGTTATTTGACATTGATTAATGGCGGGGTAGCATCGTGAAAAAACGTGGGGTTAAAACAAGTGCTAGTAAGTCTGAGAGGGATGTTTGGTTGGAAAAGCTCCAGTTTCTCAGTGATGCTATGGAGTCTACATCACAACCTTTTAGCGCTTATTGCCCTGAAGGCAAGACCAAGCTTTTCAACGAAGCGTTCTGCCGTCTTACAGGCTATTCGCGGGAAGAATTGTATAATCTTTCTTGGGCTACTGACCTTACAACATCCGATTCGCGAATGATTGAACTTAATGCGCGTAAGATCCTTGATTGTACTTATGAGGTTCAGAGGTATGAAAAAAATTATCGGGGGAAAGATGGAGGCATCATACCTATTGAGCTTTTGGTGCATGTCGCTTTAGATTCTCAGGGCAATATTTTATTCTATTATTCGTTTATTACTGACATCTCCGAACGCAAGAAGAGGGAGGATGAGTTACGAAGGTCCCGGGACGAATGGGAGATGCGTGTTAAGGAGAGGACTGCTGAGCTAGCTGAAGCTAATATAAATCTTCAGACGAAACAGGAAGAACTTGAGACGCAGGCGGAAGAGCTTCAAGTTCAGATGGAGGAGCTACGTGGAAATAACGAGGAGCTTGAAAAGCAGGTCCGGGAGCGTATCCTCGCGGAAGAGGCATTGCAAGATGCTAAGGCCCAAGCTGAGTTGTATGTGGATTTAATGGGCCATGATATTAATAATATGAACCAATCCGCAATGGGTTATCTTGAGCTCGCTCTTGATAAACTTGAGTTAGATAATAAACTTGGGCTGGAGGATAAGTCATTAATTGAGAAGCCTTTGAAGTCATTATACAATACTACGATCTTGATTGATAATGTTCGGAAGCTTCAATGGCTTATGAGGGAAGGCGTAAAGGTAAGGCCAATTATTATAAGCGAGCTCATAAAAGAGGTGGACATCCACAGCTTCCATAATAACGGCAGGGATATCACCATTAACATTCCAACCATCCCTCCATACCAGATTGAAGCAACCGAGCTGCTTAGGGATGTCTTCATCAACCTTATTTCGAACGCAATTAAACACTCCGATGAAGATAAACCCCTGACCGTCAGCGTGAAGGTCGAGCCAATCAATGAAAATTGCAAGAACTATTATAGGCTCATTGTCGAAGACAATGGCCCCGGCATACCCGATGAATTAAAGAAAAAACTCTTTCACAGATTCCAGAGGGGAAATACAAAGGCCCAAGGCAGAGGTATAGGGCTATACCTTGTGAGGACGATAGTAGAGGGCTATAATGGAAAAGTGTGGGTAGAGGACCGAGTACAAGGAGATTACAAGCAAGGAAGCAAATTTGTCATCATGCTACCTGCCTATCAATTATAAGGCGTATCGCGTTACAATATCTTCTCGAATCAATAGCTATATAGCCCGTAGCCCTGTTACCATTTTTATATTGCATATATTTATAAATTTAAATTGCGTCTTTTTTATTATATTGGCTGGTTCGCACGTTGGTTCTAATATGGATAAATCTAGTAATGGGCATAGGAGTATAACGAGAGAGGAATGTTTTAAACGTCTGACAGCTCTTGTCATAGATTCTAATGACGCTATTACATTGTTAGATATAAATGGCGATATACTAGCATGGAATAGGGGCGCTGAAAAAATTTATGGGTATTCGCAGGACGAAGCTCTTAAAATGAACATCCTTTCCATTGTTCCGGAAAGCGAGAGGGCTAAATTCTGGGAAATGATGGATAAGCTTAGGCGTGGTGAGACGATTCAATCATTTACGACCAAGCGCGTTACCAAGGATGGCCGAATATTATCTGTTTGGCTAACGATTACAGTATTGAGGGATAAGGATGGTGCACCACATACGATATCCACAATAGAGCGCGATTTCACTCATATCGAACTTGTGGAGGCGGAATTAAGGGACAGCAATCGGGCGCTGAACGCTATTCTTGAAATTACTACAAGTGCCTTTAGAACATTAGAGCTGGATAAGCTAGTAACTTTTATCTTAAACAGTCTCCAAGCGGTCATGGGGGCGGACGCCGCCGTAATACTTTTTCATGAGGGGGATGTTGAGAGGGTCTACGCGTCGGTCGGTATTGAGTCGGAGCGTAGAAAGGGCGAGACAGTTCCATTTGGTAAGGGTTTTGCCGGGACCATTGCTGCAACAAAAAAACCATTATACATAGGGGACATTCAGCAGGGTTCCATCATTTATGGTGAGGAAATATCGAGGTTAGGGATTCATTCTATGCTGGGCGTTCCCACGGTTAGCGATGGTCACATACTGGGCGTTCTTCATGTCGACTGGCTAAAGACACATCCTTTTAGTGAACGAGAGCAATATATTCTCTTGTCCAGTGCTGAACGCTGCGCCATGGCTATCACGAATTCGAGATTATATGAAAAAACAGTGGATTTGAAAAGACAGGCTGAGTTGTATCTGGATGTTATGGGCCATGACATAAACAATCTAAATCAGATCGCGCTTACTAATCTCGAATTTATCCTTAGTGCTGGTAACCTCACGGAGAAGCAGACGGCCGCCTTGTCCGACACGATCAACGCGATAAATGGCAGTGCCAACATCATCAGAAATGTCCGAAGGATACAAGATATCAGTGCAGAAAAACAGGCCATTTTGTCTGAGGACATCAATGATATGGTAATCCTATGCATTCAAGAGGCGCCGAAACCCGAGGGCAGGAGAGTCATAATTAATTATAAGCCCAAGAAAGGTATAATAATTAAAGGAACAACACTGATGAAGGAAGCGTTCTGCAATATCATAAATAATGCGATAAAGCACTCAAACAAAGACGTCACCATAGACATCGATATAAGGGAAACGTTGCGTGCGGACAAAAAGTTCTATGATATCTCCATTACGGACAACGGCCCGGGCATACCCGATGATTTAAAGTCTAAGATTTTCAATCGGTTCCAGAAACGTGAGACAAAAGCACGCGGCAGGGGTCTCGGGCTCTTCATCGTGCATAGCTTGGTAGAAAAAGCCGGTGGCAATGTCACCATGGAAGACCGGGTGCCGGGAGATTATACTAAGGGAGCGAAATTCATCGTATCATTACCGGCCTGTGAGGAGTGCAAATGAACGAATGCAGCACTGAATGTAAGGTTGGCATAGCCATCGTAGAGGATGAAAAAGACCTCGTTAAAGCATACGAGAGAATGTTCTCCCTAAAAGGTATCACTATCTGCTTTATAGCCTACGATGGCCTTGAAGCAATAAAAAAATACCTCGAATGCAACCCAAGGCCTCACGTCGTTATCATGGACTATCGACTGCCGATCATGAACGGCATTGACGCCATGAAAAAAATACGAGAAATAGACAACACTGCAAAATTCGTGTTCCTAAGCGCCGATTTCACCGTCGAAGAAGAGGCGAAACAAGCCGGAGCCTCCATATTTCTCACGAAGCCAGCATCTTTTAAACTTATATATAGTGCAGTCGAAAATCTAATAGGCCAAGGTAATAAACGCTAATAACAACGTTTTCTGGGATGGTGGGACTGTATTAAAGATTATCGGCGACTGGGACACTAATTCATAAGATGAGTCACGGTTTCAGTTATTGTCTTAATGCTCGTGGGCTTCTTCAGAAACACTTCGGCACCGGCATCAATTGACTCCTGTTGGATACTGTCGTCACCACTGACGAAGATCACCTTCGTATCGGGCTCGATGGCTAACACTTCCCTCATGAGTTGGAGACCGCTCATCGACGGCAACCGGTAGTCAATAATCACAACTCCGGGCCGGGGATTCGCATTCTTGAACTTCTCGATCGCGTCCGGGCCGTCGAGAGCCGTGAACGATAATGGGATCTTCCCACGATTGAAAAGTAACTCGTACGTCCTCACCACGCCCGCCTCATCATCCACTATTGCCACGCTTGACTGCCCTTCATTCATCTAATAGCTCGCCCCCAATCATAGGTAAATATACAAGGAACTTAGCGCCCTGTGTATAATCGCCGCGTACACGGTCATCCACTTTTACAAATCCACCATAACTCTCTACAAGTGTCTTAACGAGGTATAGGCCGAGACCCACGCCCCTTGCCTCGGTCTTGCCACGCTGTAACCGATTGAATACCTTGACTTTTATATCATCTGATATACCGGGGCCATTATCCTCAATCGAAACTCTGTAATAGTTTTTGCCGTTCTCCTTAATGTTATCCACTTTTATTGTTATATCGATATTATTTTTATTCGAATGCTTGATGGCATTCCCTATAAGGTTCGTGAAAACGTCGTGCAGTAGTTTGTTAGCTTTGACGTAGTGCAGTTCATTGCTCACTAATTTAATCGATCCATCGGGCACTATTGAATCAAATTCTCGTATTACATTTGATAATAGTCCATCGAGGTCAATGACTTCTTCCCTGAATTCGCCATGGCTAAGCTTTTGAAGATTTCTAACATTATCGATGAGCTTGGCACTTCGATCCAATGTTTCAAGGGAAGTATCTATGAGCGTTTTATCAACCGCATCCAACTTACAATCAGTTTCCAGTATCTCTTGCGCCAATTCCAGTTGACCCATAATGATCTGGTGCATATTCGATATGTCATGTCCCATCAAATCAAGGTATAATTCAGCCTGCGCTTTCGCTCTTATCACTTCATCTTCGGCCTTCTTACGCTCGGTGATGTCCACATTCGACTCCAGAATCTCGATTATATTACCCTGTCTGTCAAACTGAGCCATCCACCAGCTTTGTACGACGACCTGCCGACCATCTTTAGTCGTATGGACTAGCTCGCCGGACCAGCGTCCAGTATTAGATAGCTGCTGGTTGATATCTTCCAAAGGCTGGGGAAACTTAGTATGGAATAGAGTATGCGTATTCTGCCCCATCACCTCCTGCGCGGTCCAGCCATATAGTGTCTGGGCGCCCTTGCTCCAGAAAATGACCTCCCCGTCCGGCCTGCGGACGATAATGCCGTCGGGGCTCAGGTCTATAAGCCCGGCCTGACGATGCAAAACCTCCTCCGCCTCCTTACGCTCGGTGATGTCGGTATTGGTGCCGAACCAACGGACTATGTTGCCTTTCTCGTCTCGGATAGGATTGATTCTGGTAAGGAACCACCGGTAATTCCCGTCCTTACCTTTTAATGGAAATATGTTATCATATGGCTTTCCAGCCGCGATGCTAGCACTCCATTCTTTTGTTACCGCGTCCACGTAATCCGGGTGGTGGACCTTCTGCCAGCCCCAACCCTGCATCTCCTCCAATGTCGTACCAGTGTAGTCATACCATTGTTTGTTGTACCAGAATATCCAGCCTTTAGCATCAGCCATCCATGCCAGATTGGGAATGTTATCCGCCAATGCCCGGAACCGTTCCTCGCTCTCGTACAATGCTATATCAGTGTTTTTACGCTCTGTGATGTCACGATTACTGCCCCTCGTCCCGACGTAGCGTCCCTTTTCTAAGACCGGTCTGCACACATGATGAATCCATTTAATCTTCCCATCTTTGGTGATAATTCGAAACACTAATTCGCCTGACTTTCCATGTCTCGCCTCTTCAGAATTGTGCTTCATGAAAGCAGGCAAATCCTCATTAAAAATAATTTTGAAATTGAGATCGGGGTCTTTAATAAATTCCTCCCCAGAATATCCCGTTATCTGCTGACAAGAAGGGGACGAATACAAAAATTTACCATCAGTATCCTGCCAAAACGCCCAGTCATACGTATTTTCAGCTACTATGCGATATTTCTCCTCGCTCTCACGCAACGCCTCCTCGGCCTTCTCACGCTCTTGAATCTGTTTTTGGAGTCCCGCATTGTTCTCGCGTATCTCCTCGTTCTGTACTTCCAGTTCTTCAGTCTGTGTTTCCAGCTCCTCCTGTTTAGTCTGAAGATCGTCTACCATGTCCTTGAAGGAGCGAGAAAGATCCCCGATCTCATCCTTTCTATCAAGCGGTATAAGCCCCGAATAATCACTCTTATTGGATATTTTATTCGCAGCCGACGACAGCCGCAAAATAGGAGATGTAATACCGCCAGCTAAGAACAGCCCCAACAAGATTGCTCCGAGAGTCAATAGGGCCGTCCCACCCACGAATAAATAGCCGGCATTCACCGCAGGCTTATACGCTACCGACGTTGGCAATGTGACGATCACGCCCCACCTCATCGGTTCGATCGGAACATAGGCACCCAGACGGCTTACGTTCTCAATGGGATTATAATAATCAGCGACACCAGTTTCGCCCTGCAATATGTTTTGGACTGATTGCACGGACGAGAAATTTTCCATTGTCCTCACATACTGGGGATTGTTATGGATCATGATGTGGCCCGTCCGGTTCACAAGGTAAATGACCTGCTGATCATTCACAGCTGTTTCCCTGATCATATTCGAATATACGTTGAGGTCGACCGTACCGACAAGTGTGCCCAATGTGGTGGCATTATCATCTTTTATGGGTACGCCTATAGGGACGACGGGCATTCCATCATTCCCCGGCACTGCATCCCCGATCACGGGGTCGCCAGTGCGAAGCACATCACCCACATAAGAATTATCTTTAACATTACTACCAATCATACTGGATATGTTCTGGGTACTAGCGATGACATTACCCTTATTATCAGTAAAATACGCGCTATTGATCCGATCAGTCTGGTTCGAATAGACCGCCATGGAATGCAAAAAAGCCGTATCGTTATCTTCCATCGCTTTGATCACCAAAGGCCGGTCGGCAATACTCTTCAAATATAATTGCGAGGTATTCATGTACTCAGGCGTCATGACCGAAATGGTCTTCGCCATTGTAAGCTCATTATCCTGAATGTTCTGCTTAAGGACACTCTGGTAATACAGAGTGCCAGCGATCCCCAATAAGACGATCGGGATGGCCATAGCCAAAACGAGCAGGATCACTTTCAGCCGAATCGACGTGAACTTCATCAACTACCTCGGACCTATATGTTCATTTCTCTGAAAATAGATAATTCCTTTCGTTATATGTATACATTATCATGGTTGTGGGAGGAGACACGTAGATCCTCACCACCCCGCCTAATAGTCAACGATAGCGGCACACTCCCATTAACTACCATTCAAATCCCCCATTGCGGGCAGGAGCACAACAAATCTGCTGCCATTCGTATAGTCTCCTTCTACACGGTCTTCGACCCAGACTCGACCATGATAGCTGTCCATCAGCGACTTCACCAGATACAGGCCCAAGCCCAACCCTCGGGCTTTTGTCTCGCCACGCTGGAGGCGGTTGAATATCTTATCCTTCATATCGTCGGGAATGCCCGGACCGTTATCTGCGACCGATACCTTGTAATAATTTTTACCATTCTCACTAGCGCTCTCCAGATTGATATTAATATCAATATTATCACCATTGGAGTGCTTTATGGCGTTACCGACAAGATTGGTGAACACGTCGTGGAGCAGCTTGTTAGCTATAACACGACAGGGCCCGTTGCCCACGAATTTTATCGAGCTAAGTGGCAACATGAACTCATATTCCTTCATAATGCTGGATAACAGGTTGTTGATATCGATGCTTTCATCCTTGAACTCCCCATGACGCAGCTTTTGCAGGTTCCGCACGTTCTCGATAAGCCGTGCACTCCGATTCAAAGTATTTAGGGATGTCTCTATGAGCCCCTTTCCCTTTGCATCCAGACCGCCCTCTGCATCTATAATCTCATTTGCCAGCTCAAGCTGGCCCATGATTATCTGGTGCATGTTTGAGATGTCGTGGCCCATTAAGTCGAGATAAAGCTCGGCCTGCAACCTGGCTTCATCTAATGCTTTTTCTGCCTTTTTTATATCCGTGATTTCAACACCCATGATGCCTATCCCATATTTTCCATTATTTATAGGAACACGGAAGTAGGATGCCTGCCAATAAGTTATTTCTCCGGGTCTGGCTAGCACAGGGCTTTTTACCTCCACATTCAGCACTGGCTCACCTGTATCTATGACCCGCCTCATCATTGCCTCGTAGTCCTCGGCAAACTCCGGAGCCAGTTCCCTGACAGATTTGCCGATTATCGTCTGACGGTCGAGCCCGAAATATGTGGGAGTCAATGCATCCGTTTTTAGATATCTGAACTCATCATCCTCTATAGTAAGAATACCGGGAGAAGTCGCGAAGAACGCCTCTAATGTTTCATTACTTTGACGTAAAGTTTCTTCCATTCGCTTACGTTCTGTCACATCGTCAAAAACACCAACAGCTCCACGCACTTTGCCTTCTTCATCGAATAAGGGTACTGCATGTCCATAAAAGTTTATAATCCTGCCATCCGCACATACTGCATCAAATGAAGAGCCCATCACAGGCTTGCCCGTCGCCGCCGCTTTTTGCATGGGCAGCTCTTCAGTGGGTATTTCACGACCATTAAGGAAAGCCTTAAAGCTAGGCTTTTCATCCACGGGGGCGCTTTGTGATATGTTAGAACCGGCTGGTACACGGACGAGGTTTTCAAAGGCTTTGTTTGCATGCATCGTTTTACATTCTGGGTCTTCGGAGATGCTGACACTTATCGGGAGCACATCAAATAACACCTGAAGCTCATTAACACGTCTACTCAGTGATACATTCGCTTTTGTTAACTCCTCTGTACGTTCTCTAACACGTAATTCCAGCTCATCGCGAGCCTTTACAAGCTCATCTGTCATATGCTTGTTCTGTGTAATGTCCTCAAATGCGCCAATTGCGCCTCGAACATTGCCGTCTTCATCGTATAGGGGCGCAGCATGACCATGGAAGTTTACAATACGACCGTCGCTTCTAACGATATCAAAATCGGCGTCATGAACGATTGCACCCGTTGCTATCGCTTGCTGTATTGGAAGCTCGTCCGGTGATAATTCGACTCCATTTAAAAATGGCCTAAAGCTGGGCTTTTCATCATCCGGAGCACTCATGGACATGTTAGAATCTCTCCGAATGCCCAGCAAATCCTCAAATATTGGATTTGAGTACATCGTTTTGCTATCTCGGTCCTCAGTCATGCACGCGCTAATAGGTAGCAAATCTAACAAGGTCCTCAACTCAGTAGTCCGCCGGTCCAAATCAATATTTATTTTCTCTATTAGCTTTTTCTGAGTTTGAGAAAGACGCAACTCGCTCTCGCGAAGCGCTTCTTCTGCATGCTTGCGGTCGGTGATGTCCGTGACCATGCTCAGCGTGCCGGCGAACCTACCACCTTTATCAAACATAGGCGTTACGTTCGCAAATATCCAGATAGATGAACCGTCTTTGCAAATGAATTTGACCTCAGGTGTGCCCTTAATGCCCTTTCTGCGCTGCTCCTGCCTCGCACGTCCGGCTTCGACATCTTCAAATAGCTTATACCCCGACATACCAATCATTTCATCAACTTTATAACCCATCATATCAGCAAATTTTTTATTGACAAACGTCAAACGGATATCCGTATCCACAACAACAATGCCCTCATTAGCCGTCTCAACAATGTTACGATATTTCTCCTCAACTTCATACAAAGCTCGTTCTAATGGTATTCGCCAGTCACCGCCGCTCTCCGAAATGTTCCACATGGCGATAAACAGGTACAACCCCCCCACGTAAATCCCTAACCGCGCTACCCAAGCCAATGGCGTCCAAATTGCACCCGAAATAGCCAGCGTCACCATACACAGGCCAATCAACAGCATGCCCATGCTGTACCATATCATGAATGCTGTGCGCGACTGCCTGTACAAGATTCCAAAGCACACAGAAGCCAGCACAAACTCGACAGCAACAATATCAAGAACAGCCTGACGCAACAACGTAGAGCCATGCCCTTGAACATAAAACGCAGGGGTAATCCCTTCCCACGCGCTCAAAGCCAACAGACCTACTACAAAGAGCACTATCAGATATGAGAGAACCATATTGCCCAATGCCCCGGGCGACCTCATTGCGCGAGGTTTCTGGGCATATGCAAATAAAGCGCTACCTAGGAAGCACAGCCCAGTCAGGAAGTAACCAGTGTTACCAATCGTGAGAGCAATGTTTGGGGTGTTCACGAGGATTCCGCCAAACAGGTTAGCAAAGGCGAAGAATAGTGCGCCACAACCCATAAACAATAATGAACCGGCGCCCGTCTTCAGATAACTAATCGTGGCTAAATACACAATGAGAAAAGAGACCGAAATAAGAAACAGGACATTCAATGCCAACAATAACGGCTGCGACTGATATGTGGTTCCAATGTTCAACCAGTAGAATACAATTATCGCTAAAACATACAATAAAACTGGCGCCCATATAAGCCTTATAGACCTTTGAGATTCAGAACCACTCTCTTCCATGTTACCTCATAACGATAATCCGATGTGCTTATCCCCATACCCTATCTCGTAGATGACTGCATTCATAGCCATAAAGGGTATAATTCAAGTCGAGTTTACAAATGGCTTAAAACCGCCCGTATGGTTTCGTGCCTGACTGGAACTCATCAAAATCCCCTTAACGATCACATGTTATTCGTAATCTACAACAACATAAGCTTACTAAACATACGATAAATAATAATTAACAAGCTATTGATAACGTTATATAAAACTGACGGTAACACTAGATTCGACCGAACTCAACTTTGGCGTTATTCGGGCAAAAAGTTACTGTCGGGCCGTCGAACCGCGTGATGAATCAAGAAACAGAAACAATTTTGGTTTTAATATATGGTGCAGGGGACGAGATTCGAACTCGCGAAATCCTTCGATACAGGACCCTGAATCCTGCGCCTTTGACCTGGCTTGGCAACCCCTGCATTACGTTAAAATCGGCTTATACAAGCGTAGACGCCTGCGAATCTAATAGGCCCTACATAGTATTTAAACTTTTTTAGATACACACTATTGCCGATATCACAGATTCAATAAAAACGAATGTCATAGCTTCAGTAAAAATAAAACATACTCTGAGTGCATATACTATTCATATTAACGTAGTTCCACAGGGGTAGACGAATTCACGTTCATGTCCTGCTCATACTCAGCATTTATCGCATTAACGCCTGGCCTGGTCACCCAGCCGTAATCTGCCATCGCGTTGCCGCCGACCGTCGGCGCACTGACATACAATCCGGCCGGCGTATCAGACCCTTTCGGACCCAGCTGTCCCATGCCGACATTGTTGTTAGATAGCGTGAACTGGACCATGCACCCATCGGGGACCGGACGGCCTAGCCCATCCGTTACGTTAGCTGTATACGTTACATGATCATTACCATTCATGCCCATGGAATCGGGACCGCTAACCGTTATATTATTAGGCCGTGTAAAAACGACCGCTGTCATATTTACCGTCTGTCCCGGCATCAGAGAGAACGGCTCGGATATGCCTTCACCGATCAGCATCCTGCCATTGTTCACGTCGGCATAAAGATCGGCTTTTAGGCGATAAGAAGAGTCATAATCCCCGGTATTGATGTTATAGGTGTTCTTCACGACGGTGAAATTATAAAGGCCATGCTCATCCGACCGCACATGATACATTTCTTTCTTCGTATTATTCGCGTCCACGAGCGCCAGGTCCGTATAGGATATTTCCGAGGCATCGAACATGACTGCCCTGGAGACGACAGCGCCCGATGTCGCATTATTATAGGGAGATACGCCGCTGTTGATCTTGACCCAGTTGGATATCTGCGATATGAAATTATTGAATACGCCTGCGACACGGTCCAGCAGCTTGCCATCCGGCTGGGATACCGAAGCGACTGTGGAATGGTTGGTATCGATGAACAGGTTCATGATACCGTATCCGGCGTCCGTATTTGGGTGACTGATGGTTGCCGAGGCCGAAAAGTTTGAGGCGTGCGAATTTTCCGAGCCAGTATAGACGGCGGTGACCTTAGCCGGGCCTTGCGACGCAATCGTGGAGAGTGAATAATATCCATGCCTGCCCGCGCCATCAGGCCCCGTTACCGCGTCGCTACCCCCATCATAAGCCGTATAGACCAGCACGTTATCCATGGGCATGCCGTCGACGAAAACGTAGCCGGAGATATTGTAAGCGGTGGCCGACTGTGAACGGGCGGAGGTGTCGGCAAGGGCCATGGGCGTAATCGCGAAAAGACAGATCGTGGCAACTAGGATGATCAGGAAGATATTGATAGCCGGGACCTTGCCATGTTCGAAACTCATTGCAGACCTCATCCGTTCTCTCACACAAAAAGGCATCTTAAGTGCCTCACATTACAATTGATATTATGAATTGTTGATACGGCATACATATGGGCTCTCGCCTGTGTTTACTTTACTTCTTTTTTGTTTTTCGCAGCACGATCACGATCACGATGAGCGCAAGGAGGTTGAACACGCCGAGGGCGATATACATCAGCCCCCTCGCATTCTCGGTATCCGCCTTTTGCGATATGGCCGCCTCCAGCGAAGAGCTGTTCAGCGCCACGTTATAGTTCTTTTTTTCTGTACGGTTCACGGAGATATTATCGTCCCACGTGGGATATCCGGTCCGTACAACGCTCACTTCCATCGGCCCATATGTGACATTCACGTCATAGTAGCCGGTATCGTCAGTTTTACCCTCGTATATTTTACCGTATACGAAGGGCGAGTCGTTTCGACGCGAGCTGAAGACGATGGTCTGGTAAGCTATAGGTTGGCCACGGGTATCCGTCACATAGCCATGGATGTGCTGGTTCAGTATATTCCCATCCCTGAGATCGACGTCAGTCGCGATCATGCGCTGCCAGTCAGTGTTGATCCCGTCAGGGGTCTTCTGGGTAGCGTTCATGAATGCGGAATCGAGGTCTTTGTCCTTGTCAAAGTTCTTCATGATATCCAGCAAGGACTGGTTGCCATATTGTTGTGCGACGTACTCGATGATTAAGCCTGACTGGGCTTCGGTCGCGGCCATATCTGAGGCGGTCGTTTCAGGATAGGATGCACGCTGCTCATAAAGATTCAACTGGTCGATGGTCATGAGCGTGCCGCTTCGATAGCGATTGTCGATGAGCATTCTCTGGCTCTCGTTCAGCTCGCCGGATACGTACATGGCCAGGCCCTCGCTGAACCACAGCGGCAGATCGTATTTACTGTTCGTCAGGTTACTGCGTGTCGAAATACGGGCCATGTCCAGGGCCATCTTAGACTTGAAATCGGGCACCAGCTCCGGCGCCTTGATCAGGATCGTCCCTTTATTGCCGTCGCCGTACCAGTTATCCGTTTCCGAATCCGATAAGTTGGCATTTTGAAGGATCTCTCTGTACTCGTCATGGCTGGACGCGAGAATGACCTGGGTATGATACGGGTAATTGCCGTAAAAATCAGAGACTTGCATATAGGCATAGGTCATATTCGAGTAGATGTCGCTGATCTGCATGGGAGTAAAATTATCAGCATTATAGTAGATATCGAAGAATGCGCCTTTATCTACGGCGAAACTGCCGAGCGGCTGCGGCACGAAGCCCTGTGTGAATGTGCCAATTTCCCATGACGGGGCGGTGGTGGCATGCGCAGGTACGGCTACGAATATAGCTGTCGCCACTAAAAATAATATGAGCATCCTGAATACACGGTGCATAAGTCCCACTGCCAACGTTATTTACACTTGATGTAAATATAAATCCTTTATCTCATAATCGTTGAAGATATTTGAGCATGCTGGTATTTTTGAAGACTCTAAATACAACCGCAATGATAATTAAGCCTGATGCTCATTATTATTCAAATAAAAATCAATACAGAAGTTGTTATCATGAGTATATTGATCGCATTGGCCGGTAAGCCGAACTGCGGCAAATCCACGTTCTTTAAGGCCGCCACACTCGCAGACGTCGAGATCGCTAACTACCCGTTCACCACTATCAAGCCGAATTTAGGGGTTTCCTATGTAAGATCGAAGTGCCCCTGTAAAGAGCTTCATATCACGTGCCCGAAGTGCATGGATGGCGAGCGTTTCATCGCCGTCGAGCTACTTGACGTTGCGGGCCTGGTCCCTGATGCGTATAAGGGCAAGGGCCTGGGTAATGCATTTTTAGACGATATGCGGCAGGCGCAAACGATCGTACACGTGGTGGACGCATCGGGTGGCACGGACATCGAGGGCAATATCGTCCCGATAGGATCACACAACCCCCTGGACGACATCCATTTCCTGGAGAACGAGATCACGATGTGGATGTTCAGCATCCTGAGCAAGAACTGGGTCAAGTTATCTAGAAAGAGCGCTGCGGCGACTGGCGCCAGGATCGAGGACGTGGTCGCAGAACAGCTGGCAGGCCTGGGGATAGACAGCATCATGGCACGCAAGGCTCTACTCGAGGTCGGCCTCGCAGACAAACCCGTCGCGAACTGGACCGATGAAGACATGATCGAGCTTTCGGACTACCTGCGTAAGATCAGCAAGCCTATCCTGATCGCTGCTAACAAGGCGGACATTGCTTCTCAAGAGAACCTGGATAAGCTGAAAGGGCTGGAAAAAGAAGGCTATAAGGTCATCACCTGCAGCGCCGGTATCGAGCTCGCACTGCGCAATGCAGCCACCCACAAGTTCATCGAGTACATGCCTGGAGAAAGCGATTTTAAGATCCTCAATCCCGAAAAATTGAACGCTCAGCAAAAAGGTGCGCTGGAAGCAATGCGCACGTTCATCAAAAAGAATGACGGGACAGGCATCCAGAAGTGCCTGAACACAGCGGTGTTCGATCTTTTAGGCTACATCGTCGCCTATCCGGTTGAGGACGAGAGCAAGTTCGCCGATAAGAAAGGCAATGTCCTGCCAGACGCATTCCTGATCAAGAAAGGCTCTAATGCCCACGACCTTGCATTCAAAGTGCACACGCAGATCGGAGAGTCATTCCTGTTCGCGGTGAACGCGCGTACCAAGATGAGACTTGGCGAGAAGTATGAATTGATGCCCAACGACATCATCAAGATCGTCTCGACCAAGTAATCCGGTCGAGTACCGAGCTTAAATCTCGGTAGTGGACCTATTTTTTATGAATAGCCTCCATATGCCGGAGGCTACTCCAGGAATTTGAGTTCCCCTTCGCTTTTTGGTTTCAAGAGAAGTGGCGTCTGTTCGAGCTTTTTATCCGTCACTCCGATGCGCATCATGGTATTGAAAAGGTCATTGGCCTTTTTAAGATGTTTTCGGGTAGCGGCTGCCAGCTTATCCTTGCCTTTATCCTCAAAGATGCGAAGTGCTTCATTGAAGGAGGCAATGGAGCTGTCACACGCCGATATGGCGCTCTCGTAGTGCTGCTCCCGGAAATTAATTTCGGCCATGGTGACATAGGTCTGGCCGATGCTGACCTTCATGGCGGCATATCGCTCGGGAATTGCACCAAGGTTTGCAGCCTTCGCTACGGACGAGTATGCAGTCAGCGCGAACTGGGCGTGTTTTAACGATTCGTCGAACATGCGAGACCTTGCGAACACTTCGCTCACGATCGTATGTGTCGTCCCCAGATTCGACATGATCAAGGCATTCTCCTCAGCAGACTTACGCGAGGTGAAAAACTTAGCGGCATCCCCATACAGGGAGAGCGCCTTTTTCGCAGCTTCAAGCGCTTCGTCATATTTTTTCGTATGGCTATACTCCTCGGCCATCAGCGTATATGCATACGCGGCTTTACCCTGGCATGACGCCACGTCCCAGGGTGAAGTCCGGGCGGTCAAAGCATTTCCTGCTTCCTCGAAGGCTTCTGCCGCGCCTCTGTAGCTTTTTACTGTGCCCTTCGCTTTTCCCATGGCCAGGTAAGCTTTACCGAGTTCTATCTTGATCATGGCGTAGGCAATGGGTTCATCCGTAAGCTGGCTCGCGGTCAGTGCTTCGTAAAGGATAGTCAATGCTTTACTGGCATATTCCTCTGAGCCTTCGGCTTCCGCGAGCCTGCGATAAACGCCTGCGGCCAGGTACAGTATGTTATTGTGCTCGTCCTGCGTGAACGTTTTTAACGTGATCGCCTTATCCAGCATGGCCGCTGCCAGGTCAAGGCTTTCGCGTCGGCCCGTGCGGTCGAACAGCGCAGTGTACGATCCTATTAGCTTATTCTCCAGCTTCGAAAGGTCAGGCTCGCTCATTTTAGAAATGCAGACCATATATATCGACCCTGCGTACCTGAATGCGTGGGAAGAAATTCCCCCGTGTAGCGAGCGTTCCGTAATATCAAAAAGATTATCGATCACGTGCCAGGTGACCTCGTAGCATCCCGTTTTCGCGCTCTCGATACCGGCTTCGGCTATGAGCGATACCGCGGTAGATGATAGAGAGATAGCTTTCTGGTCGTTAAAAGGTGCCTTCGGCGCAAGCGCCATGCGCTTCATATTTTCAAGCGCTTCATAGACCGGATCGAGGTCGCCTGAAGTGTATAATTTTTTCATCAAGGCTTCCAGCCTGGAAGCCGCAGGTATGCCCATATATCGGCCTGAGCCGGAGCCGATGGAGCGCTCGAGCCCTGCGGAGGCATGATCACGCTCGATGTCCGCCAGCAGGTCGCCGACCATAGAGCGCGGCTTCAAGCTGGTGACCATGTGGGCGAGAAGCACGACGGCCGATGCGGCAGCGAGAATCGATAATGCCGCGGAGGCCCAGGCGTCGAAAGCTGCGAATAGCTGCGGCCTAAAGGCAAGGTCGCAGGCTATGAATATCAAAGGCAGCAGGATGAGGCTGCCGCAGGCGGCCAGTATCTTCGACCTCATCGGGCTGCGGCTCTCCATGTTCCCATAAAAAGCCGACGACATATACCATAGAAGTGCGACCGACAGCACTGCCGCACAGAAGATGATGGAATCGCAGATCAAAAGCGTGTTAAGCAGGGCATTTTTTTCATCCCGGTTCATTGTCACGCCCGACAAGAACGATACGCCGATGATAATCAATAGTACAATCGAAAAGACGGAAACGATCGTGGCCATGGGCAGGTCGATATCCGGATCTTCAGGCATATCCGCTGCCGGCTTCGCCGGTATCAAAGCCTTAAAGTCCGGTACCTGGATATCCGGTATGATTTTCATATATGAATAATTTGCATTATATATATTTAATACTTATTGATTAAATGATACAGGATGATTCACTCGCCCTATAATCGCCTGGACATATATGGGCCGTCGTAGTCGTAGCCCAGCTTCCGGTAGTATTCCCGGGCGCCGATGCCGCTTAGCACGGCGATCTTACCGAATCCGGCCTCTTTCGCCAGGCTTTCGGCTTTTTTAAGCAAAAGGCCGCCATATCCCTTATGCTGCCACTCCTCGCCTTTCTCGCCGATTGGCACCATTTTGCCATATACATGCAGCTCTCGTATGACGGCAGCGCCCTCCAGCTCCGACCGGTGCGGCCTGCAGGGGAACCGAAGCCTCGTGAACCCGATCAGCGCATCTATATCGGTCTCATCGAATGAAATGAAGTGCTCCTTGCCGCCGCAGACGTCATAAGCCTCAACGTTCAATACGACCGAGCCCGGGTCTGCTTTCTCGCCGCTGAGCAGCTTATGGCCGATCTCGCGGCAGCGGATGCAATTACAGTGCTTGCCATCCTTTTTTAATATCTCATCGGCAAGCTGGCGCACGTTGCTTTTAAACACTCCATCGACGATGTGCTTTATGGGGATGTCTCGCTGTATGCGCTGCAGCCTGACCCATTTCGGCATGCGCTCCTTAATGCCGGCGATCAGGATGGCTGCTTCGTCACTCAGCAATGGCTTGTATTCGCCACGTTCCCACATGTCGTAAAGCCTTGTCCCTTTCGTGACCAGCGTCGGGTATATTTTCAAGTAGTCGGGGCAGAATCGGCTATCCGTGAACAGCATGTCGAACATGCGCAGGTCGCGCTCGACGTCAGAGCCCGGCAGCCCCGGCATCATGTGGAAACCTGCTTTAATTCCGGAATCGCGCAGAATACGGTTTGCCTCCACGCTGTCAGCCACAGAGTGCCCGCGCTCGATACGCTTTAGCACGTACTCGTAGGTGCTTTGCACGCCCAGTTCCACCTTGGTCACGCCCATGTCCAGCATGCGGTCGATGTGCCGCTCCCGGCACCAGTCCGGCCGTGTCTCGAAGGTCATGGCCACGTTGCGGATCATGGAGGTCTCATTGGCTTTCTGCGCGTCCTCCAGATAGATCGTCTTCAAAGGTGCAGCATTACCAAAGTCATTCATCGCTTCCAGGCACCTACGCACGAACCACTGCTGGTAGTCCAGCGGCCTGGCGGTCATCGTACCGCCCATGACGATCAGCTCGACTTTATCGAGTTCGTGGCCGATCTGTTTTAGCTGGCTGAGCCTGGACGTAACCTGCTTATATGGGTCATAGCCTTGCTGTATGGCCCGGAGGGCGGCCGGCTCGGCACCCGTATAGCTCTGGGGTGAATTAAAAATGGAGTCCACGCCGCCGGGGCAGGGCACGCATTTACCATGGGGGCATTTGTAAGGAGAGGTCATCACCGCTACGACCGCCACGCCCGACATCGTCCTTACTGGCCTCTTCCGGAGAATTCCGAGCACCATCTCATACTCATCGCCCTCTGCCATGCCCAAAATGTCAGAGTTTCGTGGTAGCTTCGAAAGGCTATAGGCTATGCTCACCTGCTTCTTCGCTTTATTTAATTCGTCCTGCGACGTGATGTCGCGGGCGATGATCAGCTCTATAAGCTCCCTGCAAGCGGCCTGCGCGTTTTCCATATCAACGCAATTAGTACGCTGTGGCATATTCTATTTTTCCATAAGGAAATAGCGTTAAGTCAAATAAGCAATATATAGCACAGGAAGCATGGCATTTGAGAAGTCCTATGACATTGCGGCCTTTATTATGGTCGTTTTTGTGATATTTAGGCCCCGGCGACCATCAAAAGATATATCAATGAATAACCGTTTGGTTTTAGAATAATAAAGATCATATCATATGGAGCTAGATGATGAGCAAAACCCTATGCCGGTTCATTGCGCTGCTGGCCATTTGCTTATACCTTACGTCTTTTTCAGCTTCGGCTATGGCTCAGACAACGTCCACATCTATAAAGATACAGCTCCAGACGAACGGCGATTCCATATGGACCACCGAGAAGAAGATACCGCTGGAAACTCCCGATGACGTGGCCGGGTGGGATGCTACGGCGGCAAATGATACGGACAGCTACAAGGCTGACTTCGAGTCTCAGATGAAGAGCTATGTCGCGAGGATCAGCGGAGATGCCGGCAGGCCAATGGAAGTAAGGGACGTCAACGTGACCGTGGAGAAGTCACAGCCGTACACGACGTCGGATAACGGCTCCGTGACCTATGGCGTGATCAGGTACCAGTTCACCTGGACGAACTTCGCAATGGTTCGAGGCGATGTCATAGAGGCAGGCGACGCATTCGTGGACGGCCTGGTCTTGAACAGAGATGACTCCGTGCGGATCATACTGCCGCCGAATTATAAGATCTTAAGCGTATCGCCGGCATACGATGACCTCAATGATAAGTATCAGCCGGAGGTCATCTGGTATGGCAATTCTGTCAATGGCACCGATCAAGGCATGCGGCTATTCGCGTCAGGAGAGCCTTCGATCACCATACAGCAAGAGCCCGGATCGCTTTTTAGCGTTGGATGGTGGATGCTAATACCGGTTATTATCTTATCGGCATTGATTGGGTTTGGGGCGGCTTACTTGATATATCGTAAAAAAGAATCGCCATATGTGCCAGTCACCACACCTGAGGCAGTCATTGAAATGCCGGAAACTGAGGTCGAACAGCCGGCAAGGCTGCCACAACAAGCAGGCAACGAGAGGTACATGTCGGATGAGGAAAAGATCATCAAGTACCTGGAAGAGTCCGGAGGCCAGATGTTCCAGTCGGACCTGGTGAAAAAGACGGACTTCTCGAAGTCAAAGCTCAGCATGGTACTCTCCGAGCTAAAGGAAAAAGGCAAGATCATTAAGATCAAAAAAGGCAAGGAAAACCTGATCCGGCTCAATACGGATGAGGGATCGAAAGAGAACGGGCTGTGATGTCCGCATCTTTTTTCACTTATAAGAACAATATTAATGTGACCGTTATTGTTATACGCCACTGCGTTCCATATCAATGTAATTAAATGAGCGCTGAGACCAGGACTTAAAAATGGCATAAGCTGTTCTTGAGCCATTGGAAAATAGGGTTATGATAGAATGATAGAAAAAAAGGCTAACTGCGAGCAGCCAATACTGCTCGTGAGCGAAAGTTTCCATAATGCGGATATGTATTACGCGACGGGATTTCAAGCGCCGGACCGTTTTGTTTATTTTTGTAGCGGCGCAAGCGAGACCCTGCTAGTATCCACGATGGAGCAGGGACGGGCAAAGAAGGAATCTCGCGTGAAGGATGTTCGTACGACTGATGACTTTGGTTATACGGATCGCCTGAAGGAGCTAAAGGACCAGGATCTGGCGCTGGTCGCCACGATCACGGGCTTTTTGGCAAGCAACGGCGCAAAGAGCGTCATGGTGCCGAAAGACTTTCCACTGCACCTGGCTGACCTGCTGCGCTCGAGAGGCATCAACGTCAGTGCGGCAGAGAAGCTCTTCGAGAAGAAACGAGAGATCAAGACGCCCGAAGAGATCAAACTTATAGAACAGTCGCAGCGCGTCAATGAGAAAGCCCTAAAACGGGCGATCGACATGATCAAGAAGGCCGAGCCGAAGGAAGGCGTGCTTTACCATAAGGGCAAGCCACTGACCGCGGAAATGCTACAGCGCGAGATCGAGCTGACATTTATCAAGAACGGCTGTGATGCTTCTGACACGATCACCGCCTGCGGCCCCCGGTCCGCTGACCCGCACTTCGCAGGCGAGGGACCGGTCATGGCCAACCAGCCGATCGTGCTGGACTTGTTCCCGTACAGCAAAAAAACCAGGTACTTTGCTGATATGACCCGTACGGTAGTACGCGGACAGGCGAGCCCAAAGCTTAAGGAAATGTATGCGCTCGTCCTGGAAGCCCAGCAGATCGCCATTGCCGCCATCAAGCCTGGCGTCACGGGCAAGTATGTCAACGATCTCGTTTGCGATCACTTCGAGAAGCACGGCTACGGCACGACCCACACGAAGTCGAAGACCGGCTTTATACACTCCACCGGACATGGCGTGGGCATCGAGATCCACGAAGGCCCGTCGATCGGAGAGGGCGGGCTGGAGCCCCTGGTAGCAGGGAATGTGGTCACCGTCGAGCCTGGACTTTATATGCCGGAAATCGGCGGCGTACGCATAGAAGACATGGTCGTCGTCACGGAGAAAGGCTGTATTGATATCACGAAATTCCCAAAACAGTTAGAGGTATGATCATGATCAATGATGAAGAGATATTAAATAAATACCGAAAAGCCGGCGCAATCCTGCGCGAGGTTCGCGCCAACGCAAAGACCAAGGTAAAGAAAGGCGCGAGGCTGCTGGATGTGGCAAATGAGATCGAGGCCGAGATATTCGCCAAAGGCGCTAGGCCGGCGTTCCCGGTGAACATCTCGCTGAACGCCGCGGCAGCGCACGATACGCCCGCACCGGATGACGAGCGCGTGTTCGGCGACGACATCGTGAAGCTGGACATCGGCGTCGAGATCGACGGCTATATCGGCGACACAGCGGTGACGGTGGATATGTCGGGCCACCCCGAGCTGGTCAAGGCCTCGGAGGCAGCACTCGAAAACGCGATCAAGATTGTCAAGGCAGGCGTCAGCACCGGAGAGATCGGCCGCGTGATCGAGGAGACCATCACCGGCTACGGGTTCAAGCCCGTCTACAATCTTACGGGCCACGGCCTGGAGCAATACATACAGCATGCGGAGCCTTCCATACCTAACAAGGCAATAGGTGACGGCGTTAAGCTGGTGGCCAGCCAGGTCATTGCCATCGAGCCTTTCGCCACGAACGGTATTGGGATCATAGGAGAGGGCTCATACATAGGGATCTTCGGAGTGAGCAGGATCAAGCCTGTGCGCATGCCATACGAGCGCGAGCTGCTTAAAGCCATAGAAGCTTATAACGGCCTGCCGTTCGCCGAGCGCTGGGTCTCGAATATAAAGCACTACGAGAAAGCTCTGAGCTCGTTGATGCGCCAGGGCGTCCTGCACAGCTACCCTATACTCGTCGAGCATGAAAAAGGGCTAGTATCGCAGGCCGAGCACACCATGATCGTCACCGAAGACGGTTGCGAAGTCACCACCCGGTGACTTCCGCACTAATTTCTCAAAGCGCTATTTTTCACGGCAGAGATAAGAAGTACACGTAGTGTGTTTCGTGGCTGTCGGTACCGCGTGGTTAGATGTTGATCAATATGCTTTTTGTTTCGGTGTACCGGTCGATGGACTGCATACCATTCTCTCTGCCGAGGCCACTTTCTTTTACACCGCCGAAGGGCATTTCGGGCGGGATCTTCGTATGCTGGTTGATCCATACTATGCCGGACTCGAGCCTGGCGCTTGCTATGTGTGTACGCTCAAGGCTCTTTGTCCATATGGACGCGCCGAGGCCATATTTTGAGTCGTTTGCTCGCGTAATGGCATCATCCAGGTCTTTTACGACGACGATGGGCAGTACGGGGCCGAAGCACTCTTCTTTTAGTAATATGCTGTCGTCCGGCACATCCCTGACGAGCGTTGGGAGATAGAAGAAACCATGGCTATATGCTTCGCCTTCCGGAACACTGCCGCCAGCGATGATCTTGCCTTTGCCACTTTCCCGGATTGATTGGACGACATTCTTTATTTTTTCGAATTGCTGCAGGTTATTCAGCGGGCCCATATCCACGCCCTGTTCCATGCCATTGCCAACCTTCAGGCTCAATACTCTGGCTTGCAGCTGCTTGATATATTCATCTGCAATGGATTCGAATACATATAGCCGCTTGACGGCCGTACAGACCTGGCCACAATTATAGAACCGCCCGCGTACGGCACCATCCACGGCCTGTTTCATGTCCGCGTCATCGCAAACGATCATAGGATCGCTTCCGCCCAGCTCGAGAGTCACATGTTTCATGGAGCGAGCGGCGACCTCCAGCACGTGCCTTCCGGTGCTGACCTGCCCGGTGAATGATATCTTCCGGATCTTAGGATCGCTGACTATTGCCTCGCCTACCGTATCGCCACGGCCGGTAACGACGTTAAGGACGCCCTTCGGGAGCCCCGATTCATTCATGATCGACGCGAGCGCGATATTAGTCAAAGGCGTCGTGGACGCCGGCTTTAGCACCATCGTGTTGCCGGAGACCAGCGCCGGGCCGATCTTCCATCCCATTAGGATCGCGGGAACGTTCCAGGGGATAATGCCGCCGCAAACTCCGATAGGCTTGCGAATGATGACCCCATACTGGCCCTTCGCATGTGCGAGCGGCACAATACGGTCTTCCAGCGAGGCGGAAATACCCGCAAAATATTCGAGGATGTTAGCGAAACCCTGTATCTCGTCCCGTGATTCACGCAACGGCTTACCTTGCTCCATAGTAAGCCCGACGGAGAGGTCTTTTACCCTGGCCCTGACATTCTGTGCCGCGTTAAAAAGGATCTTGCCACGGTCTCTCGCAGGCATCGCTGCCCAGTGCCCGAAAGCGTCCTGTGCGGCGTCTGCGGCGCGTTTTACGTCGTCCGCGCAACCCGAGGGCACGCTATCGATCACTTTACCAGTCGCAGGGTTCCTGACTTCATAGGTCTGAGCCGATATGGCATCAGTCTGCTCGCCGTCGATCAGCATCTTCATAGCAAGATATATAATGACGCGGTAAATCATGAATCTGTTGGACTGACCAGGTCAGCACTAAAGTTTAGTGCTTTAAAATGATGCCATCCGAATATGCGGGCATTGCTTGTTTAGCCGCGGATACCCCAACAAATATTTATTAGAGTATGGGTGCATACAATAGAGCAATCAATTGCAACAAATTATCAGTGATCACTATGATTAGAAAGAATCAAATCATGATCGCGGTCCTGCTCGTAGTATCGATCTCATTGATCGCAGGATGCGCGGGGACTACGCAAAAGATCGTGAAAACCGGCGATAACGTCTCAGTTGACTACACAGGCTGGTTTGATAACGGCACCATCTTTGATACGTCTAATGCCACAGTAGCGCAGCAGTCCGGCATTTTTGTACTGGGCAAGGCTTACACCCCGATATCATTCATAGTCGGATCAGGCGCTACGATCTCTGGATTTGACAGCGCGGTAGTCGGCATGAAGATAAACGAGTCTAAGAACGTCACGCTTACGCCGGACCAGGCTTACGGGGCATATAACTCATCGATGATCCTGCCGGTCCCCATGAGCGTGCTTACATCGGCGAACATCACGCCGGTTGTCAACCTGACGCTGTACTATAACCTGCAGCCGGTCCGCGTCGACCACATCGTCCCGAACGCAACGGATCCGAATAACAGCTCGGTCTACGTTGACTTTAACAGCCCGATGGCCGGTAAGACACTGCACTTTATGATCACTATACGTGACATTCAAGAAGTGAACATATCGTAAACCAGCTAATCTTCGATAAGGATCGCCCTGGCGGGGGCTCCGTCCCCCGCTACTATTTTTAGCGGCAGACAGGCCAGCGTATATTTACCGGGCTTTACATTCCGTAAATCCAGCCCTTCTATGATCGTCACCCCTCCGCCAAGTAATATCTTATGTACGGCTGCGCCCGCATCAAAGCTGGCAATGGAGAGATAATCGATGCCGACGGTCATTACATGATTTTCGACTGCCCATCTTGCCGCGTCTTCGCCAAGGTAGACGTAATCTTTCCTGAACTCGCTATCATTCCAGAACTGAGAGCTTCGAGTCTTAAAAAGTATGATCTTAGAGCATATGTGTTCAAGATCCTCTTTTTTGATCTCAGTTTTCACGCCGGTCAGGTCAACGACCTCGGAGCTGCCGTATAAATGCTCGAGCGGTATCTGATCTACCGTATATCCACCCTCGACAAAATGTATAGGCGGGTCAACGTGTGTACCGGTGTGCGTGCCCATACACATCATGGAGACGTTCGCCGGATCCTTGGGCATGGACAGCATGCGCGTTATCTGCGGAGCCGGATCGCCGGGAAAAGCCTGCATCCCATTGTGCAGCCCGACAGAAATATCGTGTATCTTCATGTACAAACCACCTGGCCTATAGCCCTTTAAATCCTCGTTCTTCCAGGAACTTGTTCACCTGCGCTCGTTTCGGGTATGTGGACCATCCTACGCCGCCGATCTTGAGCGCTGCCGTAGCGCTGCCGATCCTGGCTGCCTCGACCAGAGGCTTACCACTGATGTACGCGCTAATAAAGCCGGCGTTAAAGTTATCGCCTGCGCCGGTCGTGTCGACGGCCTTTACGCTAAATGCAGGCACGAACTCGAGGCTTTTCTTATTAGCTACCCAGCACCCGTCCTTGCCCATCTTGATGGCGACGGTCTTCACGCCCATATCCAGTAAGATCCGGGCAGCTTCCTCCGCCCCGGTACCCGGGCTCAGCCCCAGTATGTTCCGCGCCTCATCTATGTTCGGCAGGAAAACATCTATTTTGGGTAGTATCTTGAAGATCGGGTCAACGGTCTCGTGCGTGAATCCCGCGGGGTCCCAGCCGGTATCAAATGATACCTGAACGCCGGATGCATGCAGCAGGTCGATCAGCTTCACATAATCCTTTCGTAGCGTATCCAGTAAAAAGTATGAGGGAAGATGGACGATGTCGGCGTTGATCTTCGTCACGTCGATATCGTCGAGAGAATAGGAAGCATTCTCTCCCCGGAATGTGATCATAGAGCGCTCAATGCCCTGGACTATCGCAACTGTGACACCGGTCCGGTTTTCTGTGAGCAGCACGTTCTTCGTGTCCACGTTATTGTCATCCAGCTCCACGAGCACGTATGTGCCGAATACGTCGTCGCCGACCTTGCCGAAGAGCTGCACGTCCATCCCGAGCCGGGCGCAGGAGAGCGAAAAGTTCGCGGAGCATCCGCCGCCGTGGGTCTGGAAGTCCCGCGTAATGACCTGTTTCCCCAGGTCGGGCATATGTTCTATTCGTGCGATGAGGTCAACATTCACGTCCCCGATTGTTGCGATCTTCGGCATCAGTCTCAATGAATATATTCGGCCGTTTAATATATTTAACTGTGGGAGCGTGGAGGGCGGAGTGGGAAGTCCCAATCCTTTAGGTTTGGGGATGAAAGCGGAGCCCTCGTATCTTTAGTATAATACTTTCGTTTCGCGTGTGCCGAAATTATGTATAGTGACCGATTATATAGTAATATGATTATGCAGACGCTGACCAGTAAATGTCGCATATACCCGAATAGGGGGACGGAGGCGAAGTTACTGGAAGCGCTGGAAACATGCAGATGGCTATATAACAGACTGCTCGAAGACAGTAGTAAGGCTAGAGAAGTGGGTAAGCCGCTGAGCAAGTACGAGATGCAGAACAGCATACCGCGGCTAAAGGAAGAGAACCCGGCTCTCAACAATGTGTACTCGAAGGTCTTACAGATGGTGAACTACACGTTGTGGAGTAACATATGCGGGCTATCACAACTCAGAAAGAACGGCAGGCGCATTAGTCACATTAGGTTCAAGGGAGCAGGATGGTACAAGACACTGAACTACAACCAGAGCGGATTTGCATTCCATGATGACGCGTTGCACCTGTCGAAGATTGGCGATGTTCGCATCAAGACACATAGACCAATAGACGGTAAGGTCAAGGCGGTCATCATCAAGCGAGAAGGCACTAGATGGTATGGCGTCGTCCAGATAGACACCGAAGTAAACGTATTACCGAAGAACGATGCCGTCGTGGGCATAGATGTAGGATTGAAGAGTTTTGCTGTGGACAGTGATGGAAATACCTTCGACCACCCGCACTACCTTGGAAAGACGCACGACCGCCTCAAGGTCACACAGCGCAACTTATCGCGCAAGAAGAAGGACTCGAACAACCGAAACAAAGCAAGGGAGAAGCTGGCAAAGTTGTTCGATAAGGTGAACAACCAACGCAACGACTTCCTGCACAAAGTATCCCGGTACTATGTCAACGAGTATGGCACGATATGCGTGGAAGACCTTGATGTGAAAGGACTGAAAGAGAAAGGATATAACAAAGGCATGCACCGGAATATCCACGATGCAGCGTGGGCACGCTTCGTCATAATGATTGACTACAAGGCTGAAAGTGCTGGTAGACGACTCATCAAGGTCGAAGCAAAAGGAACAACTCAACGCTGCTCAAGATGTGGAGCCGATGTACCAAAGGGATTGAAAGACAGGGTTCACAACTGTCCTCATTGTGGTCTTGTAGTCGATAGGGGACTATAACGCCGCAATGAACATACTAATTGCAGGGCTGGGACAGCCCGAAGAGCCTGTAGAACTAAAGCCACTACGCCGCCTAACTGCGGAGCAAGCATTAGCAATGAAGCAGGAAGCCCACCGTTCAGGATTGGGTAGTTCACTTGTCCCGTAGAACAAGCCACTAAAGGTATCAAGCAATTCATTCAGCACGAAGGTACCATTGAAAAATAATGGTGCGGATTGATATTAACGACATAACAAATTGCATAAGCGATTTGTTATGTCCCACTACATTTTCATTCTTCAAGAGCCGACGAATTACGGCTACTTTTGGTAAAAAAATAAAGAAAGATGTAATGTCGCATTAAAGCTGACTTGCGTCAGCTTTAATGACGCCACGTTTAGATTGCCTCGCTAACTATAATACGGTTGTAACCGATTACATAACAATTCATATGGTGTGATCATGGATCTCGATATTATCATTCTCTATGCGCTGGCCATCCTTGGACCGGTCATGATCTTTTTAACGCATTACGTGGTCAAAGGCAGGAGCCGGGATATGACCAGGCTTTGGTTTATAACGTTCATTGCGTTCATTGTCTATTACTGGCTGGCTGAAAGCAACTACATCGTCGACCCGCAGGGCATTGTCTATGGCTATGCGCTATTGTGGCCGATAGCCGGTATCCTGGCGTTCTGGATCGTAGAAAAGCTCACGGCAAAGGAAGCCTCGCCAATACCCTTTTTCAGGTATATGGTCTACTTCCTTGTGGCCGTTGTCTTCGCCTTCGTATTGGACGGCCTTGGCGGCTTGATGAACTGGTATACGTATAACCCTGCTGTTTTAGATAAGACAGCCATGGTGAACCCGATCAGCGGCATGCAGGTACCGGCTATCATACCATTCTTAATGGGCATCGTCATGATCGGTGTCTTCCTGCTGACGTTTAACATGCACAAGATCCTGCGCGACAGAAGGATCGACGAGACGTCATCCACGCTACTGCTTTCGGCCCTCGCCGTCGTCATGAGCGGATTCGTCTGGGGCATAACGGAACTTATCATAAACGCCGTCAGAAGCTTCATGTAAGTAAAACCGATAAGACTTTTTTCATTTTTGTTTTAATTGCCCCTCCCGGTTGGTTTGTTGTCTGTCAATACGGTAGCACGAAGACACGAAGATTTTTTTTAGTATTAACACTAAAGGATAAAGACTCTAGAGCACGGTTAAAACTCGAAATGCACAAAATCCCTATTAAATGACTAATTGCTCTAAAGCACGGTCTAAGAAACTAAGGAAGTGTCACTAAGACTCGAACTGCACCAATATGATAAACAAATGTATTCCTGCTTGTGGATCTGCCATCCGGTAAACGGATGGCAAACGATCGTTTCTACCTGTGCTGTATGATCGATCGCATTCGCATGAATTTTAAAATGGGCGGACAGCTCGCATGCATTAGCTTCTTAAACTTGTGCAGTTCGGGTTTTAGGGGAACTTACTTAGTTTCTTAGACTGTGTTTTAGAGCTTTATGCCATTTAATAGAGTTTTATAGATTTTCACGCTTTAACCGTACTCTAGAGCTTTTATATTTTAGAGTTAAAAAACTAAAAAAATTTCGTGTCTTCGTGCTACCGTATGGACAAACAGCAAACCAAACAATATTCAATATTAAACACAGCAGATAATTGGTAAAAAAAGTACGAAGAACGGCTTAGAAGCCGTTCCTCTTGAGCTTGAGCTTGCCGACTTTTTCGATCGCGCTGAGGTCTGCGTCGCCGCTGACTTCAAGCAATCCCTTTTCTACGGCGATATCGAACAGCCCTTTGCCTTCCAGCGTCCGTACGACCATGGTGCTATTTCCATGCTCGCTGCCCACCGAGCCGATGGATATATCCGAAAACTTGGAAGTGAAATCCGCACATACGTGGCATCCCGGCTTCACGTGCTGCGCCAGGCTCGAGAGAGGTAATGTGTGTATCTCTCCGCCGCGTAATGTCACGGTCAGCTTACCTTCGCCGGCGTTCATTTTCTCGATGCGCCACGAAGGCACTGCAAGGCGCTTTGTCACTTCTGGCATTAGAGAGTCGTCAAACGACTCAAAGCAGAATAATCCCAGTACGAATCGTAGCTTTTGCGCGAGCTTCACGGCATACTCATTTGAAGAATTACGTAAGAGACTTATCGCCTGTATCGTGCAAGGCGTGCCCACGATCGCGATGTTTTTCACGTTCGGGTCCTTGACATACTCCTTCAGGGATTCCAGGATCTCATTGCTAGTGTAAGTGCTGCCTGCGGCATTCTTGAGGCCCTCAGACTTAAAGACCGCCTTAGGCCGTGCCTTCCATATCCAGCGGTCAGCTCCCATGACCAGCGCGACGTCGATCAGTTCCTCGTCGAGCGCTGCGGTCAATAATGCCGTCACTGCACCGCCGTTCTGGGCACGGAGATTGGCCTTTTTTGCCTTGACACTTTTTATGTCGAGGTAAGAGCCGATGATATCCTTAGAGAATAATCTATCGACATTAGCCGGCATCCTCGGGCATGCATCCAGGCATGCCTTACAGTCCACACAAGGCGTGTACTGGTAAGGCTTCTTTACCTTCTCATCGTAAGCCAGCGTATTTGACGGACAGACCGTGATACAGGCACGGCATCCGGCGCACAGGTCCTTCACCCAGACTTTCTCCTCCAGATCCTGGTAGGGAAGCTTTCCGGGCGTCGAAGCAGCATTATCCAACATATGGGCACCTTTAAATAAGATAAATGAACGTAAGTTCATTCCTACTTAATCTTTTTCATATTTAATCCTTGTCCCGGACCGCAAAGCGTGGTTGACGGGTAACAGCAGGAGATCTGTAAAATCAGATACCGATTTTTAGTATACCGATACTAACTTTTATGAAAATTGTACTTCATATATGTCCCGGCCATTAGAAAGATAAGGAAAATAGAGAACTCTACGATCACTCTCGGGTGGGTTATCGTGAGGTTCAAGCCTGTAAGATTTATTAAGGTGTAGAGCAGGAAAGCCAGTGGTATCAGGCTCATTACCAGAAAGATGTTACCAAAGATCACCATACGATCGGACATGATAAGCGACATCTCCTGTACTTCTGTCAATGAAATTTTCTTTTTCTTTTTTATTCTTTTCGACAGGTTTTCTTTCGGCTAAGGCCGACGATGATGATTAACAGCGCTAGACCGCATATAGCTGCAGAAAGGATCATAGGTATGTTCAATGAGAAATATGCCAGGATTCCGATGAGCATGAAAAAAATACCCGCTTCGACAATGCCATAATTTACCATAGCTGTACCCATTTGCAGGAGGACGTATCAAATAATAATACTATCTCAAATATCCTATGAGTATCAGCCGCTCTTGACATTACTCATGATCAGTATGAATGCCGGATTTGCCGCATTGATCAGGTGTAGCATTCAAGTGCTCATCGATATGCATGTTATTATTCATAATGCAAAAGAGCGATAAATTTTTATGCTTGCTGGCAGCTTAATCCATTTATTACCAGGAGGAAGCTTTCATATGAAACGTTCATTCGCATTATTAGGAATATTGCTGACATTATTCGTACTTGTGGCAGGCTGTACCAGCCCCGCTACAGTGACGGTGACACCGACACCGAGACCGACCGTAACACCAATAACCGATTTTAGCGGCAGTGTTGATTTCCACCTCTATGGCCCGGAAACCCCGAGCCATACTATCCAGATCTATAATGAGACCAAGCTGACGGCACAGCCGGGCCAGGCGGTCACCCTGAATTTTACGGTCATCAACAACCTGCACAGGGATGCTACATTCGATGTAGTGGGCAGCGCGTTCATTAACGGCTCTTCGGCATCTACATCGCCGTTTCCCACCGTATCGATCAGCGTGAAAGATAATGCTACGTATAACGGCACCGTCGTGCTCAAGAATGGCATCAGCGTCAATGACACCGAAGTAGATATCGGCTTGATGGAGACAACTCCCGGCGTTAATCATTACATGACAAACATGTACTACTTCAATTTCTACACGAACCCGACGCGATAGATATTCTTTTTTAAAGGCATATACAAAATCGTATATGCCGCGGTATTCTTTTTTATTCAACAAGGTGATGCCCGGCCATCATCGATCCTGTTGCCTACTGTCGAGCTAAAAATATAACATCTGGTAAAGCTAACAATCTAATGCTATGCAGGATTACTGGGACGGCCGTTTTAAAAAAGAAGGCAGGATATGGGGTGATTCGCCGAGTTCAACGGCTACTTCCGCCATAGGTCTTTTCACGAAAGATCGAGTAAAAACAGTACTGGTGCCAGGATCGGGCTACGGTAGAAACGCAAAAGCGTTCTCTGATGCAGGGTTTACGGTCACGGGGATCGAGGTATCGGGAGAGGCCGTATACATGGCAAAAAAATACGCCCCTAAAATTCGATATTATAAAGGCTCTGTGCTGGACATGCCATTCGGGGATGAGAGGTACGACGCGATCTATTGTTTTAATGTATTACACCTGCTCCGTAAAGCGGATCGAAAGACATTCGCCGATAAATGCATTGATCAGCTGAAAAACGGCGGATATCTATATTTCACAGTCTTCTCGGAAAAAGAGCCGAGCTATGGCAAAGGCGCGGAAGTGGAGCCCGGTACTTTCGAGAGTAAGCCCGGACGGCCGGTACATTACTTCACGGAAGAAGAGCTGCGCGAGCAATTCAATAAATGCATAGTGCTCGGATCAGGCATCGTGGAGGATCATGAGGATCACGGTGACGAGGGGGCTCATACTCACGTGCTTCGCTATATTTATACCCAAAAGCGCCAGGACGGCTTTGACGGCGAGCGCTATAAGAAAGCCTCGAAACACCAGAAGGAATGGGGAAGCAAGATGATCGACAGCCTTCACCTGGACGGGGACGAGCACATACTGGACATGGGCTGCGGCGATGGCGTCTTGACGGAAAAGCTGGCGAAACTCGTACCTCACGGCAAGGTGTTAGGCATCGATTCGTCGGCCTCGATGATAAAAACGGCTAAGACCCTGGAAAAGGACAACCTGGAGTTCCGGCTCATGAACATCGAGCACATCGACTTCAATGAGGAGTTCGATCTGGTCTTTTCCAATGCTACGCTGCACTGGATCAAGGGCCACAGGATGCTGCTACGTAAAATTTTCAAGAGCCTGAAAGCTGGCGGATCCATACGGTTGAATTTTGGCTGTAAAGGTAATTGCGCAAATTTTCATTCAGTCGCACAAGAGATCATTTCAAATGAGCCCTATAAAAAATATTTCCGGGACTTCGAGTGGCCCTGGTATATGCCGGATGTGAGCAGCTATGAGATACTTGATAACGACCCGGCGTTCAAGGATGTGATCGCATGGGAAGAGAATGCGGATCGCTATTTTACGGAAGAAGAGCTTATCGGTTGGCTGGACCAGCCCTCCCTCATACCATTCATGCAGTGCGTGGATGATTGCGACAAGGCGAGCTTCAGGGAACTTGCCATAACAAAGATGTTCGACCGCACCAGACAGCCTGATGGCCGTTACTTCGAGACGTTCAGGCGCATCAACGTGGTTGCCCGCAAGCCGACGAAGCGTTAAATAGAAGCTTATGGCGGCCCATCTGTAGTTGATCATCATATGAGCAGCTATCCTTATTATATCGTCGACGTCTTCGCCGAAAAAAAGTACGCGGGCAACCAGCTTGCCGTTATCAGGCACGCCCAGCCCCTATCTACGGAAGAGATGCAGCGCATCGCTAACGAGATGCACTATTCAGAAACGACGTTCATAATGTCCGATAAGATCAAGAACGGCGGCTATAGCGTCCGTATTTTTACGCCTGAGGAAGAGCTGCCCTTCGCCGGGCACCCGACGATCGGCACGGCTTACGTCATCCTGCACGAGATACTCTCGAAGGCGGTCAGCAAGGTCAACCTTAATTTAGGCGTCGGCCAGATCCCTGTGACGGTGAAGAACAACATCTTCTGGATGAGACAGATCCAGCCGACTTTCCTCAAGACATTTGATGTGGATACGATGGCCCGTGTCCTGGGGCTCGAGGCCGCGGACATCGATGGCCGCTTCCCCATACAGGAAGTCTCGACAGGCATTCCGTTCATCATCGTGCCGCTCAGGAACCTGGGCACCATACGCAGTATTGTCATTAATTCGAAGGAGTTCCAGGCGCTGTCGCCGGATCCGGAGAATGTGGGTATTCTCACGTTTTGCCCCGAGGCCGCAGAAAAGGGTAATGACATCCACGTCCGCGTGTTCACCAAATATGCCAGCGTGCCCGAAGACCCGGCAACCGGCAGCGGCAACGGGTGTCTCTCCGCATACCTCGTGAAGAATCGGTACTTCGGAGAGCCAAAGATCGACCTGAAAGCCGAGCAAGGATACGAGATCGGCAGACCCTCGATACTGTATCTTAACGCCGAGGTAAAAGAAGGTAAATATCACATCTCCATAGGTGGAAAAGTCATCCTGGTGGCAAAAGGCGAGCTTGTATAACCGCGTGCCAAAGGCCAATTTTCTTTTTTAATTCACTCTTTTTAAATATCACATCCCGTATGGATTCGGCTATTTAATTTATCACGATTAATGATATGTATTAGTGCGGGCATGCTAGCATTTGCTGCCCGTTTACAAGGAGAATCGTTCATGGGAGACATATTCGCCAATAGGATGCACAGCGTCCACAGGTCGTTTATCAGGGAAATATTGAAGGTGACCGAGGACCCGAGGATCATTTCCTTTGCCGGCGGCCTGCCGAGCCCGGATTCATTCCCCGTTCAGGAGATAGCCGAGGCTGCGTCGAAAGTCATGGCGGAGGATGGCGAGAACGCGCTACAGTATAGCACTACTGAAGGCTATGCGCCCTTAAGAGAATATGTCGCGAAGCGCTACAGGAAAAAAGGCATTTCCGTTAGTGGGAATGAGATCCTGATCGTGAACGGGTCGCAACAAGGTATAGACCTCATCGGTAAGGTGTTCCTGGATAAAGGCGATGTCGTGGCGGTCGAACGCCCGACCTACCTGGCCGCCATACAATCGTTCGGCCTTTATGAACCAGTCTTCAAGGACGTGCCGCTGCTCGACGATGGCCCCGATATCGGTATGCTGAAGACGGTACTAAATAATTTCAGCCCTAAGTTATTCTATACCGTGCCCAACTTCCAGAATCCTACCGGTATCACCTATTCGCGTAAAAACCGTGAGGAGGTCGCTGATGTCATGAAAGGCCACGATACGGTTTTCGTCGAGGACGACCCGTACGGCGAGATCAGGTTCATGGGAGAGGACCTTCCCTCTATGCGTTATTTTTTAGAGGGCGACAGCGTGCTTCTCGGCTCTTTCTCGAAGATCGTGTCGCCAGGCATGAGGCTCGGATGGATCTGCGCACCGCCCCATATCATGGAAAAGCTCGTGGTCGTCAAGCAGGCATCCGACCTGCACTCCAACTATTTCACCCAGCGCGTCGTGCACCAGTATTTGACGGATGATGACGTGGACCTACATATACGACAGATAGGCGCCCTGTATAAAAAACACCGGGACCTGATGGTCTCGATGATAGAGCAATATTTCCCGGACTGTGTGCAGTACACGAAGCCCGAGGGAGGCATGTTCCTCTGGGTCACGCTGCCGAAAGGCGTCTCGTCCATGGACCTGTTCGACCTCGCCATCAAGGAGAACGTGGCATTCGTTCCCGGGCAGGCATTCTTTGTGGACGGCAGCGGCACGAACACGCTTCGGCTCAACTTCTCGAACTCCAGTGAAGCGCAGATCGAGGAAGGCATTAAGCGGCTGTCAGTGGTGATCAATGAACTGATATCGAAAAAAGATATGCTGTTAACTCCAACTATTGATAGGTAAGTGATATGCGGCTAATACTGGCAAACGATAATCCTATCGATTATCTGGCACTGACTCATGTGATCGACTATAATGATATGGCAATTCAGCAGACAGCTCACAGGCTATCGGCAGATAAGTATGAAGATGTCGAGACCATACAGGCCTGTTTTGAATTCGTGAGGGATGAGATCTCACATACGTTTGATATCGGTGCCGGCGAGGTGACATGCAAGGCTTCGGACGTGCTACGATATGGGCATGGGACCTGCTATGCCAAATCGCATCTGCTCGCCGCGATCCTGCGCTATCTCGGCATACCTGCCGGCTTTTGCTATCAGAAGCTGTGTGATAAAGATTCATCCTCAGGGTATGTGCTGCACGGGTTGAATGCCGTATACTTTCCGAGCCTTAAAAGGTGGATACGACTGGATGCACGTGGAAATAAGCCAGGCGTTAACGTATTGTTCGATCCCGTCTCAGACATGCTTGCATATAAAATAGATGAAAGCCTTGGCGAGAGCGAAGACCTGAGGATCTTCGCTACCCCCGCCGAAAGCGTGATCAGAGCATTAACGACTAGCACGAATGTAAAAATGCTTTCCTGCAGCCTGCCTAATGCCTATTAGGCTTCATTATATACTGGTTGGTCATATTTACATCATAAGGTATGAGCTATGAGCGATAACGACCTTGAATTCCATTACGTCTGTACCCTTGAAGAGGCTAGAAAGATGGTCGATGAGCACGATCACTACTGGGTATGCGATTGCGCATGCAGGGAGCATCGCGGGCCGTGCAAGCGCTCCCGTATGGACGTATGCCTGCAATTCGCTAGTAAGACCGCTGCGGATGGATCTCATAAGAAAAAAGCATCGAAGTCGATCGTTGAGGGCATACTTGAAGAAGCTAAAGAGAAACACCTTATTCCGAGACCGTTCAGGAATAATGACGACCAGTCAAAGACTGACGGTATTTGTTTCTGCTGTGACGACTGTTGCGGATACTGTTTAGACCTGCACAAGCCGTGCGATAAAGGTGCCATGATCGAGTCGACGGATCTCAGCTTATGTAGTGGCTGCGGCATCTGCGCCGATGTCTGCCATTTCGGCTCTCGTGCGATAGGCGATAATAACCAATTAGTCGTTGATAAGGAGAAATGCTACGGCTGCGGACTATGCGCGGACGTTTGCCCGACGGAATGTATAACGATGGTAAACAGGAGCTAGACCTTTTACCTGGTCTAGTTCTTGAGATAATCTAATTATCTATTAGAAGACCGGTTATCCCTACGAAAAGGCATACGTCGTTTTCTCAATGTAAAAAAATGATGCCTAATATAATTAGTTATTTTTATAACCTGCTATTTGCAATAAAAACCTGTTCGCTTTTTTATTGTTCGAACACCGTTATGCTGAAGTCAAACCAATCGCTGTTGCTGTCGTTCCAGCCCATGTCGATCCGATTTTTTATCATATCTAGTTGATCTTTGAACTCTTTATAATTATTTGTAAACTCGGTTGAGGTACCCTCGTAATTAATAATAGCTTTAAAAGATATATCCGGATTTAACCTGTTCGTCAGCTCAAAGAATCGTTCCATATATTTTGGAAAAAGATCGCTACCTCTGATTTTTTCTGTTTTATCGTCAACTATGAAGCTTCTTCCTAACTTACGGTTCGCAGATATCATATAATGCATTGATAATCCTCTTCTAGTTACTTGATTATTAATCATATCAAATGTACGTGGGATAATAAAGGAACCCCCGAAAGGAGTTGGTCTATAAAATAAGATCAATTGACGTCTATGTTAAGTGTATTGGTTGCAATCGTGATCGTTCCGCCCTTATTTTCGGCCTTGAACCATTGAGACCCGCCGCTCATGACTTCTACTGTCCAGACCTGTGATGGATTACCTAGACCAGCGATTCCTATCGTATTTGAATCTTTTAACTGGCTGTTGGTTATTGTTAATCCCGGAGATGTGCTAGCGTCCCATGAATAGTCACTACCCATAGCCTGGACGAGGCTGACGGTGAAAACATCGCCCTTATGAAGTGATACTTCGTTACCATTATCTCCATCACTAAAACTATATTGCGATGCGGCCGTTGCCGATGTCGGAGTAAGTGTGATAATTGTAGCCGGCATCGTAGTTTGAGTTAACGATGGATTATTGTTTGTGCTGGTCGTCGGGGATATACTATTGCCAGTGCTTATGCCCATGTAGCCTGAAACGGCCATAATTGTGCATATGAATGTTAAACTAATCAATATCAAGATCATTTTTCGCATTCGCATAAAATCACCTGGCGATATTGGAATAAGATTCTCTTATGATTGGTGTAGTGAGTTTGTGTTTATAATACAAATATTAATAGAATATTTATGCCACTTTTAAGTCATTGCCGATTATTTTATCAGGAGAATACGAAGAGACCCAATAGAGAACAATAAGATAGAAATATTATTTTGATCGATTGTAGAATACTTGCAAAAATAACTATTTCGATTTTTTACAGTAGGGCCCCTATAGATTGTATCATTTAGACTATATACAGAAAGGTTATATTGCCCTAGAAACGAATGTTCATCGAGATATGGGCTTGTAGCTCAGTTGGAAGAGCGCCGCCTTTGCAAGGCGGAGGCCCTGGGTTCAAATCCCAGCAAGTCCACTATACACGAAATGGCCCATTATATAATTAAACTATATAGTGTATATATGATAACTATATAATACGGGTTTTCTATAGATTATTTCATCTTGCTAGGATAAGTCATGGAAACTCGTAAAGTTCAGCTCACAGGTGGCACGACCTTGATCGTGTCACTCCCAAAATCATGGGTCAACAAGGTCAACCTTTCGGCAGGGGACGAAGTTTCCCTTATGCCCCAGCCAGACGGCTCGCTATCGGTCAGGACTAAAAACTTGTCAGAGGTTCAAAGCTCGAAGATTTTATATATTGAGAATAAGGATGGCGACAATCTCGTACGAGAGATCATCGGCGCCTATATTGCAGGCTATACAGTAATAGAGTTAAAAGCTCCGAAGATCCTGTCGATGCAGCGAGATACTGTACGTAAGACCGTTAATATGCTCATCGGCCCGGAGATCATTGAAGAGACGCTTGATAAGATCATCCTCCATGATATTTTAAATCCAGCAGAGCTTTCTGTCAAAAAAAGCATTAAGCGCATGTATATGATCACGAGATCCATGCAGGAAAATGCCATAAGGGCACTGAGGGAAAAAGACTTTGACCTGGCGAACGACGTGTCGAATAGAGATGTTGAGGTCGACAAGCTATTTTTACTGGTCTCGAAACAGTTCCGAATGGTCATGAGAGACATTTCCATCGCGGATAAGTTTGAGATGACCATGGAGGAACATCTCGACATGCGACTTTCTTCTTACCCATTGGAGCGTATCGGCGACCACGCGAGCAAGATCTGTCTCATGGTCATGCAGATAGGCGAAAGAAATGTGCCCGCCCACATCTTAAAAGGGGTCGAGGAGGCTAACCTACTTTCCATGAAGATAGTCGAGGATGCTATAGACGCGCTTTTTAAGCGGAACATTATCCTGGCTAACACGACATTCATTAGGCGTACCGAGTTGACAGAAAGGATCGTAAAGATGGAAGTCGAAATCATTAAGCTTGACTCAGAAGTTGCGGTGCCACTCGGGTTCATCCTGGACAGCATTGACAGGGTATCAGACTATGGCTGTAACATCTCGGAAATCGCCATCAACTCTACAGTCTCGGGGTACACGTAGAAGCAAATGCGGTATTCATTTAATATGTATCTATGATACTATTAATCGTTTGATTTATGAAGGGATCTCATGGAACGGAAAGTTAGTATTATCTTTGGAAGCCCGAGTAAGGACAGTAATACGCATATCCTCGTAAAAGAGGCGCAGCGAGGGCTGGAAGAGTGTGGAGTTGAAAGCGAAATATTCTTCCTGAACGATCTCAAAATAAAGGGATGTCAGTCCTGCCTATCCTGTAAGATGAAAAATACGACAGAATGCGCCGTACAAGATGACATGCAGATGATATACCGGGCAATGGAAGCGTCGGACGGTATCCTGGTCGCCACGCCGATATACTTCGGCTTCGTGACAGCCCAAACAAAACTATGGTCCGACAGGCTGTTCCCATACCTGGGCTCGAAAGAACGCATCGAAGATGGAGTAAAAACGAATGTGTTGACCGGCATGATGCCCGGGCATAAAATTGCCAGGTTCATCTTTACCCAGAACCAGCCGGACCGAAGTCTGTTCATCGAGCCTATAAATCGGTTTATGCACGTGATAAGCTTGGTCGGGTTCGATGTCAAGGGATATATGCTAGCGTCCGACCTGTACCGGGGCATGAAACCAATGGTCACCGAACACAAAATCACTATGAAAGAGGCATATGATCTAGGTAAAAACTTTTTCGAGTGAAGTTCAAAAAATGCGCCCATAACCTGTTAGAGATGATGAAATAGATGATGTGATGATCACACTTTCAGTATTATGGATAGCCCTAATGCTAACTTAGCTTCTTGGAGATGTGCTGCGAGGTATAGCGGCGACTTTAAGCCGGGAGATAAATTAGGAGGTATCCGGCTAACCCAGGGAATGTGGCTGGGATTTGCAATACTAGAAGATAAGAAATAATTAATTATCTATTAGCACTTATATCACTTTTTACATGTCTCGCGTTCGAACTAGTCGGCTGTGTCTTATGCCATGCTCTCTGGATGTGGCACTATCAGTCATCCACGAACATAGCGTGATCAGGACTGTGCCTGGCATCAGCCTGCCGGACGGCTGGCCTTCAATCGACCTGATGGATATTTTACCCTGGTACGTAAATCAGCTGAAGTCGGACCCGGGGCTATATGGCTGGGGTATCTGGATCGTGATCGATTCCTCATCAAAACAGGTCATCGGGGATATCGGCTTTAAAGGCAAGCCCGATCATGGGACCGTAGAGATAGGGTACAGCATTATACCGGCGTACAGGAGACAGGGCTATGGCTTTGAAGCTGCACAAGCGATCGCCGAATGGGCGTTCAACCACAAAGAAGTCGATACGATAAAGGCTGAATGCGAAAAAGATAATATGGCGTCCATCCATCTACTTGAAAAACTCGGCATGTGCAGTCTCGCGGGCGACGGGGATCTGCTACAATGGGAACTACATAAAACTACAAGCCATAGCTCAACGATTTCGTGATCATTATGCTTATAAGAAATGCCACTTACTATGAGGGGGGCAGCCTTAAAAAAGGTGACCTGCGGAATGGCCAATCCGATGAAGAGTTCGATGCTGCGGGCAAGTTCGCTTTCCCGGCCTTCAATAATTGTCATACACACCTGGCCATGACGCTGATGAGGGGCGCAGGAGAGGGTGAAAAGCTTGACAACTGGCTTAACAAGATCATCTTTCCCATGGAAAGCCGCCTGACCGCCGATTTAGTCTATAAAGGATCGATGTTCGGCCTGCTGGAAATGATCAAGACAGGCACATCACATTTTACGGACATGTACTATTTCGTCGAGGACACGGCACGCGCAGTCGAGCGCTCCGGCATCCGCGGCACGCTTGGGGTGCCCATCCTGGAGGCAGGTAATCCATACAATTCAGACGCGAACGACGCGCTCAGGATCGCGGAGAACATTTTGAGGTCCGGCCCGAAAGGGCTTGTCGACTATTGTGTAGCGCCACATTCCATTTACCTGTGCACGGAAGAAACTCTTCACAAGTCGAGGGCGCTAGCCGACAAATACCATGTGAAGTGGACGACGCACATCTCGGAGACGCGGAAGGAGTGTGTAGACTGCCATAATAAGACCGGCCTCTGGCCGATCGAGTACCTTGACAGCCTCGGGATGCTGGACGAGAACACGATGCTGTTCCATGCGGCCTGGCTCACTAAGATGGAGGTAAAAATACTGGCCGAGCACAATGTGACCGTTGTCCATTGCCCCGCCTCTAACATGAAACTGGCTTCGGGCGGCGTCATGCCGTTACCCGAGCTGCTGGCCGCCGGTGTACGATTAGGCCTGGGCACGGACGGAGCGTCAAGCAATAATTCCCTGGACATGATGGGCGAGATGAAGATCGGCTCGCTGCTTCAAAAATCTCATCGCTGGGACGCTACAGTGGCAAGCGCTCCAGTCATGATGCGTATGGCTACGCTGGACAGCAGGGATATCGCGTTCGTGGACCTGGATGACGTGCGGATGCTGCCCCGCCACGACTTGATCGCTAATATGGTGTATAGCGGAGGCCTGGTAACGGACTTGATCGTGCAGGATCGCATCATCATGAAAAACAGAGAAGTGCTCACGTTCGACGAGCACGAGGTCAAAGAGCAGTTCATTGAGGCCGCATCGGAGCTGCTGGGATGAAGATCGCGGCGCTCTTTTCGGGCGGTAAGGACTCGAACTATGCGTTATTCTGCGCTCAGCACTTTGCCTGGGACATAACGCACCTCGTGACTGTTTTTTCAACGTCGGGCGAGTCATACATGTACCATGTGCCGGCTATTGAGCTGACACGGCTCGCCGCCGATTCCATAGGAATACCGCTGGTCGAAGTCGTGACGCCACCGGAGCCTGAAAAAGAGCTCATACCGCTGAAGGACACTTTACGAGGGCTGGATGTCGACGGTATCGTATCCGGCGCGCTCGCGTCAGAGTACCAGCGCCGCAGGCTTGACCAGATCTGCCAGGATATCGGAATCAAGTCGTTTGCGCCGTTATGGCATAAGGAGCCACGGAGCTACATGCGTGAAATGGTCGAACAAGGTTTTGAGGTCATGATCACCGGGTGTTCGGCGGAAGGCCTGGACGAGTCGTGGCTGGGCAGGATACTGAACCTGGATGCGCTCGACCGCCTGGACAGGCTAAATATCAAATATGGCGTGCACGTCGCGGGAGAAGGTGGCGAATACGAGACATTCGTCACATATGGGCCACATATGAAAAAGCACGTGCGTGTCGATTACGAAAAAGAGTGGAAAAGAGACAGCGGAAAGATAGTAGTTAAAAACGCCTGGCTAGAGTGAATTTTAAGGCATTTCGTAGAGCAAAGACTCCTAATTGCAACGCAAATAGTGCTTATTCGTTAGCATCATTACAACTTAGTAGTCTGTCTCCGAAAATCATTAGTATATAATTTATTCTGGAGTGCCGACAGGCTTGACCGGAGCATTTTTCAGCGTCTCTAGCCGTTTTACGATGTCTGGTGCGCTGTTCCAGAAGTAAAAAAAGAATAGCGATGTGATCTTTACCAGTTCCTTATTTTTCACGTGTAAAGCGAATTCCTGTCCGTCCGCTTCGTTTACCATGATGAACATCGATTCAGTATCGTCGACGACGATCACGCGTAGCCGCGAATCACTAAACTGTTCCCCGCCCGGTAAGGCCGCAGTTTCAATGCTAGTGCTATGTCTGAGGGATGCAATACTCGCCAGTTTTTCCATGATGGGCAGGTTCTCGTTAATGATCGGCATGACCACGCGCAGCGCAACCCCGCGCTTTTTCAAGTCCAGTATTTCGCGCTCATACGTACGGTCCATAAATTGCGGGTCATATGGGTTATTAGTGATGATATCGCAGCGATATTTACTCCTGCCAAGCATTTCACGTGAAATATTGATAATATTCCAGTGGCCCTGGTATACATTCAGGGGGAGCATTTTATCGCCATCGCTGTCATGGGCTTTATCCTTATTTTCAAGCTTTTGCGTAAGGTCTTTCCCGATCATCTCCAGCTCTTCCACTGATCGCTTACGCTCTTCCAGTAGCTTGTTCAGCGCTTCACCCGGTGCCCGCGCCTGGTATTCTGCGACATTTTTCGGGATCACCGTGATAAGTCCCTTTTCCTGCAGTGTTTTAAGTGTCAAATAGATATGTGGCCTCTGGATACCGCTCGCCTGCGCCAGCGTGCTAGCTTTCTGCGGGCCTTTCTGCGTGAGCGCTACGTAAACCTTAGCCTCATACTCGGTCATCCCGAACAATATTAGCTGTTGTAATATCTTGTCATCAACGCCCATATGGTTTCACACTGTTTTTATGGATTACAATGTCTCACGGGTATAAAACCACTCCGATTTTTACGTTATTATGCGAGTCATTACACTGATTTTGTGCTTGAATATGCAAAAATGTTATAAAGATCATTTTTACATAAACAGTAAGTTTCCGGTTAATGATCGTCATGCACACAGCGTAATGAGACTAATTTACTCGCTACCTGTTTCATGCTAATTTTTTACATGAAAAATTAGTTTATAAATAAGTTACCAGTCTCTTTCAAAATCAGGATTACTATTTATATTGGAAGCAACTGATTAAATGCCATTCTTATATATGCGGTTGATCAGGGATGATATGATGAATGCGATAGAGACGCATGGACTCAAAAAGGATTTTGGTAATATTGTCGCAGTTAACGACCTGGACCTTAACGTACGTGAAGGCATCGTGTATGGCTTTCTAGGCCCGAACGGAGCAGGCAAGTCTACGACGATTAACATGCTTATGGGATTCATGAAGCCTACCGAGGGTAAAGCGACGGTCATGGGCTACGATATAAAGACACAGCACTATGAGATCGCAAAAGTCGTTGGATATTTGCCGGAGCGGCCCGCATTTTATGACGACCTGTCCGCCAGAGACAACTTCGAGTATTTCGGAAAGCTGCTCGGCGTTGACGATGCGAAGGCCAGGGAAAGCGAGCTGATGAAGAAAGTCGGCCTGGAAGGAAGAGGCGGCGACCGGGTAAGGACTTATTCTCATGGCATGAGGCAGCGGCTTGGCATCGCCATCGCCCTTCTGGGAGAGCCGAAGCTGCTGATCCTGGACGAGCCGACGACCGGGCTTGACCCGCAGGGCTCGCATGACATCCGGCGTATCATCCGGGATCTAAAAAGCGAGAAGGTCACCATATTTTTATCCTCACACATATTGCATGAAGTACAGGAGATCAGCGATATGGTGGGCATCGTCAAAAGCGGCAGGCTGGTAGTGGAAAAGCCTGTCGAGAGTTTCCTGAGAAGCATGGAAGGAAGCCTGCCGACCATCGAAGTCTGCTCGCCGGCATTCACGGAAGCACACATGCATGTTGTCGAAAAGCTGGATGGCGTGAGTGGTGTCAGCAGGACCGACGGTAAGATGATCATAATAGTAAAGGAACCTGCAGTCGCCGAGGAGATCAACATTGCGCTGATAGGCGCCGGCTGCCGCGTGAGAAGTATCAAAGAGATCATGCCTACGCTGGAAGACGCATTCCTCAAGGTAACGGCCGACGGTAACGTGGAGGCTTAAATATGACGGGTAAAAGTGAGATCACGGACATCATGACCGTCGCGTCCAAGGAATTTTTAGATGACCTCAGGTCAAAGAGGCTACTTCTGATCGGCATCTTCTACGTCGGGATCGGGCTCTTGATGTCGGGCGGAGTGTGGTTCATGTATTCAAAGGGATGGCTGCCACCAACGATTTTGGCTACGGCTACGCCGGCTGACATTGTATTAAGTGTGATGAACTTAGCCAGCATATTGCTCATGATCCTGGCGATCATGCTTCCTTCGGATTCGGTTTCGCAGGAGAAAAGCTCCAGGACCATATACCAGCTACTCTCTAAACCAGTGAGGCGACGCTCGGTCATCATAGGTAAATACCTGGGGTGCCTGGCGGTTATTTCGTCATTGTTTATCATTAGTGCCATACTTTCGTATGTACTGACCACGGTCCTGACCGGTGTCCTGCCGGGTGCCGGGCACGTGGCCCTGATCGCGCTAGCCTTACTGGCGATGCTACTGTTATTCGCAGTGTATGTGGCTCTCGGTATCCTGATATCTACGGTTACCAGAAATCCGCTCATATCGATCGTGGTCTCACTCCTGGTATGGGTCGGGTTCCTTGCGATCGATATTGCCGCATTCGCACTGGGGATATTTTCCATAGTAGGCAGTGGTGTGATGGCCACCGCATCTACAACAGGTAGCGTAGTTGACCCTTTTAGCCTGTACCCATGGTATGTGAAGCTCATCATGTGGATCGATCCCGGAAGCCATAACGTAATGGGCCAGGTCTTAAACGGTAGCTCGTCGGCGCTTACGTCGGGACTTCCGCTATGGGCGAACGTGATAATTTTACTGGCGTATACAGGTATAGCCCTAGTCGCTTGTATTTTCATCTTCGAGAGGCAGGACCTGTAAGGCTACAGGCCTGCTTTTTTTAGACCATATTTTTTTCAGCAAATGCACCTGATACATATCCAATACAGTTATAGAGAAAACAGTTACATGCCTGCCGAAAGTTAATATAAAATCGTATTTGACTTTTTTGTGAAAGGCATTAATGATAGTAGAACTGTTGAAGCCTCGGTTTAGTAGCCTTAGCGTTCTCCCATTAACCGGGAAATATATCTAGGTTTGGGGCATATGGCTGGCTAAGCAGGGGATGTATTAGTGTTCTATGACGGAGCGGTGAATGGCTACATATCGAAGATGAGGCAGTTCAGCCGTAACGCGCAGAAATACCTTGCATTCAACTTTTTCCTTTCAATAAACATGGGCATCTATGGCGTGATCTTTAATTTATATGTCCTGAAGCTGGGCTATCATGAAGATCTCCTGGGCCTGATGCTCTCGATCGTATTTATCGGGACTGGCTTAGCGGCGCTTCCGGCGGCGGTCATGTGCGACCGCATCGGACGGAAGAATACGCTGCTCATATCGAGCGTGATCACCGCTACAGCGCTCCTTGTGCTATATACGGTCACGTCAAAGGAGGCGTTGCTGGTCGCGAGCGTGATGCAGGGCGTAGGGTCCGCGCTCATGACTGTTTCCGCTTCGCCGTTCCTCGTAGAGAGCTCTACGCCGGATGAGCGCATGCATTTGTTCTCGATCAACTCTGCGCTCTCCACAGTGGCCATGATCTTCGGCAGCCTGGCAGGCGGCCTGGCTCCCGGCATCATGACCGGCCTTGGTGTAGACCCGACAGGGCCGTTATCTTACCGCTACACCTTGTTCCTGTCATTCGCGGCGGTACTGATCACGTTCATACCACTGCTGTATATCAAAGAGAAAAAGCGGAAATCATCCACACGGATAGAGCGTATTGCGGTCATCGGCTCTACCGTTAAGTCCGTCTCGGTGCAGAAGCTGATGGTGATCAACGCATTTGTCGGCATCGGCGCGGGCATGATCGTCCCGTTCTTTAATGTGTATTTCCACAACGTGCTTTCGGCTTCGTCGAGCGAGATCGGCTTTATCTTTTCCATCGGAGAGGTGATCATGATAGGTGGTCTCGTTATACTGCCATTCATGACCGAACGGTTCGGTAAGATCAAGAGCATAGCGATTACACAGCTGGCCTCGATCCCGTTCCTCATCATGCTCGCCTTCACTGGGAATATTTTCATTGCGGCTTTTGCCTATACGATGCGAATGACGCTCATGAACATGGCGAACCCCGCTTTATCAAGCTTCAACATGGAGATCGTCGACGAGCGCCAGCGTGCAACGGTGAGCAGCCTTACTTCCATGTCGTGGTACCTGTTCCAGGCAATCAGCACCTATGTGAGCGGCATTTTCATGGCGCAGGGCAACTATGTGCTTCCGTTCATGATCACCTGCGTCGTATACATCACCTCGGCCTCGATGTACTATGTATTTTTCATGAAAGTTGAGAAAGACATGGGCATGAAAAATGCTACCATAGCCGAAAAGGCGATATCCCATTAGCCATGGCAGCCTGGCTGACTAAGTGCTCGAAGTTGCACTGTATCAACATGGATTTTCACAAAGGTGTTTTAGTATAAGCCTCCGGCGGCCGACTTTAATAAATTATTTTGCCGGATGGCTATTCATGGTTTACACTAAGTTTGAAAAATGATATGTTGAATTACCCCGGGCTTTATGAACGGGAATCTGGCTTATGCTTTACTCCCTTTAAAGTGCATTAGCGTCAGCAGCTGGTTTATCGGCGACGTCTTCATGCTGCTCGTCCAGGTCGGCTCTGTAAGTACAGGCTGTATGTGCTGGCCGATATTGCCGCTCTTTATGATATTGCTCATCGATGGCGCCATGATCGACGACGCACCCGACGAATGCGACTGGTCAAATATACTTACGCCGTTATATGACGGCACGCTCAGCGTGGGGAAATTGAACATGTCAACGCCCAAAGACGCTCCGGCGGCAGGCACCAAAAGCGCCAGTGCCAGCAGAAGCACGACAAGTATCCTTATCTTACTCAAATATACCCTCTCCTCAACTATTAATCATAGGTATATTCGAGTGGTCAAATAGCGATCCGATGGTTATATGGGAAAATTTCACGTATAACAAAAAATTTAGCTGCAAATGCTCTGCAGGACTACATAGCTGTTTGAAATATATTCTTAAGTCTCGCTGTTTCTTCGATCATATCGCTAAAACCTAGAATTATTGAATAGAATCCTTTTACACTGGCACTGCAACACATAACTTTGAGGGTATTGAGATGAGGGTAAAGGTTATCATATTAATAGCGTTAGCCGTTCTGATCATCATGTCATCCGCCAGCGCCATCGCGAGCTATGTTTCGACTCTAGATCAATCACAATTGAAAACGCCATTTCTGGGGTTCAGTGCTCACCCAGTTTACGGCCAGCAGGATGCCAGCAGCCTGGGGCAGATCGACAGCCTGGTCGAGAACAGCTTAGGCTTCTCAAAGGACATGTACGATAGCCACGGAAGTGACCTATTATCCGATGGCACGGCTAGCATCCCGTTTTTTAACGGACAATTAAAAGAAATTCCAGGCCCTATGGACCTTATATCAGCTGTAGCGCCCGCCGGATATGGCAATGCATCCCGGACTGGCACTCACGATATGAAAAATAACCTGATCGGCACAAGCTTAATTTAAAGCATGTTGCTTATGCGATCCATATTTTTTTCAAGATCGTATGTAAAAGCTTATTGTATCAGACGATAGATCATTAGCGATCGCCAGGATCGGAGCATTTGACTTGAAATGGAAAAAGCCATCACAGGAATTGATCAAGCTTCTAATCGCCAGAATGGAGCCACATGGCGCACAGAAAAAAGCCATGTTCGGCAGTACCGTATATTTTGCGAATGATAAGATGTTCATCGGTGTCCACGAAGACCACATTTTCCTCCGCCTTCCCGAAGCAGGCAGGAAAGAGCTCTTAGCCAGGTTCGAGGATGCGGCACAATTCGAACCCATGAAGGGCAGGCCGATGAGAGAGTACATGATCGTACCGCCAGTATTGTATGAAGACAAGGAATCTTTCGACGTATGGATCAAGCAGTCCATGGATTATGCGATGTCCCTGCCTATAAAACCGCAGAAAACCAGGAAGAAATAACAATATATATCATATTGCAAAAGCTTTTATTGCAGTCCATATCATTCTAAGTGGTTGGGTATATTATGTCCAAATTTTCCCTGATATGCTTAATGATTATCATCACGCTTATGTTCGTTCCGGCCTGCATGGCCGAACAACCACAACAAACATGGGTATACAACGCCAGCTCATATCTCACTACATCGCCAATATACGATAACGGCTATGTGTACATGGGCACCCTGGATGGAAAGCTGTACGCGATCCAGACGGCATATGGCAAGCCGGTCTACAGCAAGAGCTTCGGTTCTGGCATCCAGTCGATGCCGGCACGGGATGGTAGCATGCTCTACTTCGGTACGGATGACGGGTACTTCCATGCGGTCAACACGACCAGGGGCGACGAGAAGTGGAAATACAAGGCAGGAAATAGCATCGACTCCTCCCCCTTGATCTTTAACGGCGAGGTCATCTTCGGGTCCGATGATGGTAAAGTCTACGCACTGGACATGAGTACCGGTAACCAGTCGTGGAACTGCTCCGTAGGCAGCGCAGTCAGTACGGTGATCGCGGAGGACCAGGGCACGATCCTGGTGGGCACGTTCGGCGGAGATGTCGTAGCTATTGAACCTTTCTATGGGAACATCATCTGGAAAAAGAACATCGACGACCGGGCCTATTCACCCCTTGCATATGCAGGTAATATCTATGTGGGCACCTATGATAGCCAGCTACTCTGCCTCAGCTATGACTCAGGCACACCGGTCTGGAGCATCCTGGCTAACGGCTCGATCAGCGCCTGGCCAGTGGTGGAAAATGGGACGATCTATGTCGGCTCCTGGGATAGCTATCTGTACGCGCTGGATGCCTCTAATGGCAGAGTCCTATGGAAGTTCAAGACTTCCGGGCCTATCAAGGCTTCGCCGCTCATCGATAAAGGCGTACTGTACATCGGCTCCGGCGACATGAGCCTGTATGCCCTGGACCCGCAGACAGGCGCCCTGTACTGGAAATTTACAACCGATTCGGCGATATTCTCGACGCCCGTGATCACGGGCGATACGCTCTATTTTACCTCATTTGGCAGCAGCACTGCAGTAGGCCGGCTCTACTCGCTTACGCTACCGGCTAATCTCTCGGTGATCGCCACGGTGGTTCCAGTAACACCAACACCTGTACTCACTGCGACTCCGACGATGCTACCGGTCAATACGCCCACGCCCACACCCACGCCTTCAGCATCACCATTGAGCCCGCTGACGGGCTTTATTGCCATAGCTGTCGCAGGTATTGGAGCGTTCGTTTCGTCACAAAAGAAAGGACGATAAATTTTCAGCCTCCGTTCTCGTCGGCATCATACCTGCCTGAATAGGAGGTATTCTAATTTTTTTAATGCTGTGTTAGAGAAAAAAGTCCAAAACAATATATTTTATTTACGCTAACATATATGAGAAGATACTGACTTATTTATTATTTGGTGAATTAACAATGACGAATCTGACCAGCGAGATCAAGGAAGCATTCCATAAGATGAAGATCTTTCCCGTCGCGACATCATCGAAAGACGGAGTACCCAACGTAGCCCCTATCGGTATTGTAGAGCTCGTGAGCGACGACACGATATGGATCACGGACAACTTCATGAAGAAGACGCTTGAGAACCTGAAAGAAAACCCGAAGATAGCGATGTATATCTGGGGTCCGGAGATCAAGGGATGTTACCAGATCAAAGGTACGGCTTCGATCAAGTCACATGGCAAAGAATACGACGAAATGAAGGCGAAGATCAACAAAAAGAACCCTGCACTTCCGGCAAGGTCTCTTGTCATCGTGAAGATCACCGAAGTCTACGAGTGTTCTCCGGGCGCAAACGCCGGCAATAAGGTAATCTAAATTTTTTCATCATGATCTGCCTGTAAATTTAAGCCCGCCCCATACCGACCTCATGTACAATGAAAAAGATTTTATCAAAAGGGGCGGCTTTGTTAGTTTATAGTTGCTTCAGGGATTTTTGTATATACGCCGCTAAGCGTACAGTATGTGATAAAACGTAGTTACGGAGTATGAGACGTTTATGGATCGGGAAGAATTAAGCCAGCTAATGAAAGACATGGCCAGGAACCTCGGTGCATGTCTTGTAGGCATTGCGACAATAGAAACATTGGCCGGCGGCCCGCCTTCGGCGGACCTTACATATATGCTACCTGGCGCGCGTTCCGCAATATGTTTCGCACTACCGCTTGACCAGGAAAAGATCGAGCGATACCTGAAAAAAGAAGACCACGATGCCCACAATCTTGATAAAATACGCCAGACAACACTAGCGAGCGGTATAGCACTAGAGATGGCAACGTTCCTGTGCCAGCTTGGCTATCCGTCCGTGCCGGTGCCTGCGAATTTCCAGTACAGGAACGATAGCCAGGTCACCTACGCCGATCGAAAGCCTCCTGTGTCGCACAGGTACCTGGCAGTCGGATCGGGGATAGGGCATTTCGGGCTGTCCGGGAACTTAATCACGAAAGAACATGGAGCAGCTGTCGCACTAGCCTCTGTCGTCACGCAAGCGGAGCTCAACCCGTCGGTGCCTTTACCTGAATCTGAGAATTACTGTGATGACTGTCGGCTATGCCGAGCCGTATGCTCGTCAGGGTTCATGTCCCCGAATGAAAGTTCGGAGATAACGCTTGGCAGTCACAAGTTCTCCTATGCGAAAAAGAAGACGTACTATAGGTGCAATTACGTGTGCGGCGGATACGCCGGGCTTAACCCGGCCGGTAAATGGTCCACCTGGTCACCGTCACGATATCCGATCCCGGAAAAGGACGAGGAGTTCCAGCAGGCTTATAACAATGCAGCCGATGCATATATCAAGCGCCCGATGAACGATCATTTATACTATAACTCAGTAAAGCCCGGGTTCAAGACTGAATATACCTGCAGCTTCTGCCAGCTGGTCTGTCACCCAGACCCGAGGGTAAGGAAAGACAGGTATCGGATGGTAGTCGATAGCGGCGTGATCGTACAAAATGAAGATGGTTCACGAGAAGCAGTTACTCCTGCTGAAGCTCAAAAGAGGCTTTCTCATATGTCGCCGGAGAAGAAAATCATGTATGAGCCGGATGAACGATCAAAAAAGACGAAGCTTTGATCCTATTTCCTGATTTTCTGTGAGGAAACATCGCAGACAAATGCATAAAAGTATAGCGGGCTGCCGTTCGTATCGAAGATGATGTGGCCGTAGAGCTCGACAAGCACTCTTGAGCCATCCTTTCTAAAATATTCTTTTTTATATATCGCGGGCATTTTAGTCATGATCTGTGCAGCGATCACTTCTACCTCATTTTTTCTCCATTCCGGAGGGGTCAGGTCTTCGCTACATTTTTTCGAGATCAATTCGTCACTGGTATACCCAACAAGACGGCAATATGCAGTATTACAGCCTTTGACCTGCCCCCTTGAGTCGGCGATCACGAAAGGCTGGCTTGAACCTTCAATTATATCGAGTAAAAACTCGATGAAAATCCTTATTTTTTCCGGGTCTCCGCTGATAGCACGTGCAATTGCTCGTTGAATTATCTCGGAATTTTTGTAGATATTCTGCACGGCCTGCATAATATAATGCTATAGGATATCCCATAATAAAAAAGCTCTTAATGATTATACGATGATTTATGATTGGTTAGAGAACGCTTTTATAATCTTAGTTTTATGATAGTTTTTAGGGATCGTTACGAAGAAACTATCCATCGTACTGATATTATTTGTCATTGTCGCAATCGTGCTCATAGCTTTAGCCATGCTTCTTACCCCTCAGAGCAATCTTAATAATACAGTGGATAGCAACGGGCTCATTGTAAGCCAAAAAGCGGCTGCTATTAATATAGCGCTTAGCGATCCGACGATTAAAGGTAAGTTATTGGACCATCCCGAAAATTCACATATCGGCAATGTAACGTTATCCCGCATTGACGGCGAGTCCGGATACATGAATTCCACGGACATGATAGTCAACGTACCGTTCCAGTTCTGGGGTTTTCAGCTCGAAGAAAATGAGAAAATGACAATATATGTTGACCTGAACACTAGCAAAGTGATAGGCAACATATGGTATTCGTACAGAGGCTTTCCGATGCTCGCTGAAATAACGATACCTCCCGGCGCTTACTGGTATGACCATATAGTCGGAGGGATGATATCAAGTAACAGCGGGTCAGTGACTGGCGAGGGTACGCTGGAATTATCGCCATACATATTTCAGATCGGGCCCGATAACGAGAGTATTTATCCGACGATCGTAGATAGAGAAAATCTTAACCTGTTCTTAAACAATTCGCCTTACTAAGCACTAATGTATCATGATAATATTAATAATAAAACGACTAGCACAAAAGGAGATATTGCATATAGCAACAACTGGACTACGCAGATCATCGTATCGGTCCCCCCATCAATTAACGGCTCGAGCTGGCCGAGTTATGATGTGCCCGATATCTTTCTACTTTTAAGAAATGGCTATGCAGATAGAAACGTAGTTGTAAGTTTATATTGATACAGTATAGGGCACTTAAATAAACAGGAAGATTTCGCATGATAAGAGAAATGAAAAGGCTTATTGGCATTATAGCAACTGTGGCAGTACTTGCCATTATCATCATCATATTTACAATATTTTGGCCTGCATTCGTCACGACCTCGACTGTACATACCTATACTCATGCAGCCACTGACCCTGTGAGCATAACAGTATTGTGCGGAACTTTACGCGATTGTAGTGTATTCGTAAATAATTCCACGGGGAATAGGATCAACGTCACGATCGTGACCACATCTCCATTAAACGCTGAATACAAAGGTGCCCAGAAAGTACGCGAGGCATTTAGCCAGAATGTCACCTTTATGGATAGTGGCACGAGCTTAGGCCTGGAGATCAGGCTCGCTGGCGGTGATGAGATGTTCCAGCTTTCACCGTCAAAAGCATCCGTTAATATATATCTGCCCGCGGGCACAAATTATACACTCGTAAAAAAATGGCCATATACGGCTAATAGCAGTCAGGCCTCCTGACCGCTATACCACTCGAAAGTATTATGGACATGCTAATTTTATTATATAAAATTGGTGATATGAAATGTGTTCGGCTGGCGGCCCTCCGGATTTTGACCTGGATACAGGCGAGCTCAAATTCGAGAAATATAAATGTAAGGAGTGTCATGGCGATTTCAAGGGTGCAGGTAAAAAGCCCGTATGCCCGATTTGTGGCTCCGAGAAAGTAGATATCTATTAAATAAAACATGCCAGAACAAAGATTCAACGAGCTGATAACAAGTTCATTGTAGGGGTGTCGTAAAAACACTCCTACTCTCTTAGTAAAATGGAGGTGATGGAAAGAAAGTTTCCCATACAGGAGAACCTTCTATCAATTTAATATGTTTTTTAGTTTAATTATCCCTTGAGGACGATCTCTATGTTGATGTCCTTAGGTACCTGGATCCTCATGAGCTGCCTGAGTGCACGCTCATCCGCGTCGATGTCTATTAATCTCTTGTGGACGCGCATTTCCCAGTGTTCCCAGGTCGCAGTCCCTTCTCCGCTGGGGCTCTTCCTGCACGGTACTACCAGTCTCTTTGTCGGGAGTGGTACTGGGCCGGAAATGCTGACTCCGGTCTTCTCGGCTATCTTCTTTACCTGCCCGCACACGTCATCTAACTTTGTTGGGCTAGTGCCGGATAACCTTATTCTTGCTTTTTGAGCTGCCATTATAGTCACCTGAAATATATAATGAAGGATGGTCTCCCATCCTTCGAAGCGATTTATCTCGCCTTAATATCAATTACTACGCCTGCAGCTATGGTCTGACCCATATCACGTATGGCGAACCTGCCGAGCTGTGGGATCTCCTTGACTTTCTCAATGACCATCGGCCTGGTCGGCTTGACCATGATAATGGCTGCGTCGCCAGTCTTGATGAATGCCGGGTGGTCTTCCTTAATACCGCCGGTCTTAGGGTCAAGTGTTGCGAGGATCTCCGTTACCATGCACGCGACCTGAGCCGTGTGGCAGTGGAACACCGGGGTGTATCCTGCGGAAATCGCGGACGGGTGCTGGAGCACTACGATCTGTGCCTTGAACTCGTCTGCTACGGTCGGCTGCTTGTCGACCGGGCCACATACGTCTCCGCGGCGGATCGCATTCTTGTCGACACCACGGACGTTGAAGCCGATGTTGTCGCCTGGTAATGCCTGGGGTATTTCCTCGTGGTGCATTTCGATGGACTTAACTTCACCGGTTGCGCCAACGCCGTCGATTCCTGGCCTGAAGATGATCTTATCGCCCTTCTTCATGATGCCCGTCTCGACACGGCCGACTGGCACGACACCGATACCGGAGATCGTGTAGACGTCCTGGATTGGGACACGCATCGGGAGCTGGGTCGGTTTCTCGGGGCTGTGTAAGTTGTTTAAAGCCTCGAGAATTGTCACGCCGTTATACCACTTTGTGTTCTCGGAGTGCTTGGCGATGTTGTCGCCCTTGAAAGCCGAGGTCGGTATGAAGGGTATTGCGTCCGGCTTGAAGCCTACGGTCTTCAGAAGTGCGGTCATGTCAGCCTTGACCTGGTCGTACCTCTTCTGGTCGTAGTTCACGGCGTCCATCTTGTTGACAGCGACGATGAGCTGGCTGATGCCCAGAGTCCTGGACAGGAACACGTGCTCCTTGGTCTGCTGCATGATGCCATCCGGGGCTGCCACTA
>CAVTVW010000006.1:0-10183 GCA_963738255.1 uncultured Methanocellaceae archaeon
TTCGATTTTAAAAATTTTAACTAACTTTGTTTTTGTGTTTTTCTTCCACGCGGGTCGACGCCTGGCCTGATGGCCAGGCTACTCGGCGTTTCGGGTGCTCCGATGCCGGGGCCGGGCTCGCACCTCGCTACGCAAGGCTGCTTCGCAGCTTGCTTCGCTCGCAAGCCCTAAGCAGCGTGCCGACAAGACGGCACGCTCATTACCCCGTCATCTACACATCCCTTCGCTCGCTTCGCTCGCTCCGGGCAAACCCGAAACGCCTCGACGACCGCGATATAATGTATCTAAAGCATGAACTATTTCTCCCCAACAGTTTATAACAAAAATAAAAAATTAGTTTCTAATTTTACTTATGGGTGAGTGGGTGAAACCGTTTCTTTCTTATTAACCGCATCGAAGCAGGCCACTATCATTTTATCAAAATTCTTAAAATCATCGGCACCATCTAGATAAATTCGTGTTTCTCCAAGAGCACGAGGTGCTTGTTCAATTAAATGACCGGCAGCAAATGGCTCGATTGTTTTCATATCTAATCGTACGATCACATTCTTACTTACTGCATCGAGGTTCACCCGCATAAACCATTTAAGGATATTTTGATTATTGATAGAGAAGTAGCTGGTCGTGTCCTTATAATTCAGATCCTTCGTGTCACGTCCTGCCTTTTCTAAGGTATCCTTTACGATACTATAAATTTTCAACTCGTCCTCTGTTGTTATTGGCTCTGGTTTCTGAGGGGCATCGTCTTTAACATTTGCATCGGCAGCCTTTTGTTTTGTCACTTCAGCTTTGGCATCAACTGTCGGCATATCTATGTCCGGTTTTGCGAAATCTTGTTGTATCAAGCCCTGACTAACGATGTCGAGTATAGCACATGCGATACCTTTCTTAACAATAGGTCGGAAACGTTCTATATCCTTTGAAGATACCCTTTGAACACCCACTTCCTTAAGTAGAAATTTAACGAATTCATCCGTCGGAGTCTTGAACTGATATTTCAATGAATCATTTATTGCCGAAGTATATACCAGCTCCTCGGCGAACTGGGATAAATTATCCTTTGCATAAGTGTCTTTCTTAAATTTCGCTAGCGTTTCGATATCGCCATTCTTTAAATTCGTCAGATTCAAAACTAAGAATGGAGTTTCATCCATAACATTAGGGGTTTTAAGATCTGTGAAGAATCTATATTCCATGCCATTCGTAATGATGCCAAGTTTAGTATTTGGAACCGCATTGAAGTATCGTGATAACTGTGCATCGTGATTAACGAGGACATTATCAACCGACTTAGCCTCCACAAACATTATGGGCTCATCGCCTTTGAAAATAGCATAATCGACTTTCTCGCCTTTTTTCATGCCAAAATTCATGTAGGATGTGGATACATGCCATGCCTGTAGCTAGCCCTTGCAGGAGAAAAGTTCAAAATCTACTCTACTCTAAAAAAATAGTTGAAATACCGGGTATTACTATTAAAAAATGGCGGGCGCAGTCTTATAGTAAGGCGCAGCCCTCTAATTCTTTGACGATACGGTCAACTGCATCTTCGGCGTCCTTGGGTTTCTTACCCCCGGTAACGACGATCTTTCCGCTGCCGAATATTAATACGACTACCTTGGGCACGGCCAACCGGTACACAAGACCTGGGAATTGCTCGGGCTCATACTCAATATTCTCAAGGCCGAGGCCGATGGCGATCGCGTTCAGGTTAAGCACTGAGCCGAGGTCGGCTGATGCGACGATATTCTGGACCGTGATCACCGGGTTCGGCATTACTTTGATACCGATACTCTCCATCTTTTTGAACACTTTATCAAGGGCTTTGCCGACCTCATCGACACTCTTCGCGCCGGTGCAGACTATCTTTCCGCTCCTAAAAATGAGGGCTGCCGCTTTGGGGTCCTTAGTCCTGTATACCAGCCCCGGGAACTGTTCAGGATCATAGTCCGCCCCTTCCATGGTGAGTGTCAGTGACTTCAGATCGATTTCCTGTCCTATGGCTGTGGATGCCACGACGTTTTGGATCTTGATAGTCTTCTTTGCTTCATCTGCTGCTTTACTCATAGGCATAAACTCTCTAACTTCTTTATATACTACACCATAACGAGTATCTTCTTCACCATGAACTTATCGTTAGATAAAAAGAAAAATCGACTACAATATTCTACAAGATATACCATACACATCTCAATGTTCGATTATATCCCTTACAAAATTACCCGACGTCTGGCCTGATATTCATGCTACTCAATGTAAAGGTGAACAAAAAAATTGAGAAAAGTTACAGTTCGAACTATACCGGTGTCGGCTTATCCTCTAATTTTTTCGCTAATAACGCGTAGCTGCAAGCGCCAATCGTCGAGAGTATAGCAAAGATGACGATGCCCGTCGGCAGACAGCAGCAGAAAGTCTCGGCGATCATGATGATCGGGAAGAGTGCCGAAAGACCAGGCGTAAAACTGGTAAGGCTGTTCAGGTAGGAACCACTCCAAAGGTACATTGTCCCCATCTGTATGATCAGAGCGATAAAGTAAGGCCCGAATGCGGCCACACCGGCGAAAACACCCATATAGGCTACGTCTTTTAAGGAATATTTCGACAAGCCTCCGGCCCTGATCGCTAATATACCGATAGCCAACAAGCCTAACACGGTAACAGCGAATGATAGCAGCCCAAGTAACAGGCCAATATAATACTCAAGAGGAGGCTGCGGCATTGCCTGATGATAATAAGCCGGATATGGATAGCTCGACCCATACGTGTTATTCCATAGGTTTTTGTTATATTGAGCCATGTGATCCGTATACGATTTTATTGCTGGGGTACTATTCAGCCACTGGCCCGTAAAACCAATGACCAGGTAGATGATAGCGATGATGATGCCGCACTTGATCCCGACTTTTATTGCTTGTGAAAGTTTATTATCCATAATTACAGATAAAATCAATCACTTAATCAATAAACCTTTCTATAGCAATCGATAAACAATCATACATTATTATTTGTTCATATGTGAAACTATTCTCTGGTTGTTAGTGGGCGAATCAACTATGAGAGGCCCCGGAGAAACATACATTGATAAGGGGCGCGTGAGGCGGAGATTTTTCGGGTCTGCCCGGAGCGAAGCGAACGTCAGGCGAGGGTGCAAGCCCGGCCAGGACATTAGACTAGAGGGCCTTTCGGCCCGGTCAAGCACCCGAAAACCGCAACAGGCCGGCTGTCGAACCGCGTGAAAAAATAAGAACACCGATTATTGCTATATCTAAAACGTCTCAACATTTATTTAATATATATCGTTCGTTTCCTCGATCTCTTCCTCGTCGCCCGACTCGAAGAGCTCTTCTATGAACTCCATGGTCCCGTAGTACGACCGGGAGCTATTATCAGGCTGATATTTCATCTTCTCATCATAATATATCCGCACATAGAGGAAGCCTGCCGGGTCCGTATCGACATGGATGACCGGGTACTCGATGCCCATAATGCCGCGGCTATTTGTCGTGGCAAAATACTCCTGGTCGATCTCATATCGTTCATACGGCCCATGGCCTGTCACACCTTCGTTCACCTGCGTTGTGATATCTTCAAGCGTGAGGCTGCCGATGGGACCGTCATATGGGTCATACCTTAGCCGTATCACCTGTCCCGCTACCAGGTCTTCGGCGATGTACGTGTCGGTCTTATCATATTTGGATTGCAACCGCTCCAATATATAGTATTTATCAGAAGTTCTCAGGGTCATATATTCACCGGGAGCAATTATCGCCAACATAAATTTGCTTTACCCATATTTTAATCTATTTGTCCTAGCGACGCTTTATTTCAAGAGAGGATGTCATAAGAGACATTAATTAGGATTATGTAAGTTCAGTTACAGCCTTTTTCGACGACGATATCGTTATAAATAGTCAATAGCCTGCGTCAATTAGATTCTCCGATCGTTGGATAATATCTCGGATCGTTAGATAATATATACGCACGTTAAGCATTAGAAATTAAAAATGCTGGCATAAAATTGGTCGAGACGATTATTATAGGTTACCAGTATATGCCTATAACATCCACGATACCATCCGGGTTATACATGATCCATTTGGCTTCTTCTTGTGATTTTAGCTCGTTATATGTAACCATGGTGGCGTTATATCGATCCTGAAGGGTGGCTCCGGCCCGCTGAAGGTCATTATTCTGGTTGACATAGGATATGTACTCGCTATCCAGCTGGTCCTTCCAAGTTTTTAGCTCGTCCCCGCCAGACGGGACGGGCGGGATGCTCACGCCATAATTACCGGCATTATATTGCTGGACTGCAGCGTTATGTGCCCCCATCTGCGCATTATAGGAGGCAAGTTGTGCGTTACAGCTTTTAACATCCACGCTATAGTTCAAGAATTTATTGTAGAGCTCCGTCTCGGAATCGTTCCACGCGTTGAAATCCCTCAAGTACTGGTCATATTCGGCTTCCCAGATAGCGACTTCATTCTTGTACTCGTCGATCCTCTGTTTCCTGTCAAGATAGAAGGTATAGTTAAAATCGCCCCCGGTCTGGTTTAAGGCGATCTCTCCGAACTGGCTTCCGTTCTCCAGGTATACGGCCGCCTTATCGGGCGTCATGTTCAGGCTCAGCTGCGTCTCATTCAAGCCCGTGGCATCGATGAAGACCAGGCCTTTATCGCTCGTCGGGAACACGTTAAACGCATGACCTATGGACTTACCCTCGAATTGCACGTTAACGATGCCGCACTTTATACCATGCGCCTCGGCGCTATCATGCAATGCGATGGCGAAGTCAGAGCACGTATAGTTAGGATCCACATATAGTGAGTCTTCCGTATGGTCATTCTCGAGGAATATCGTCAGATTGGCATACGTGGTATTCGTCGCATTCCTGTAATCGATTATGGTCACGTCCTGGCCCATCGCGTTCAATAAGGGTAAATGCTCGGTCCATACGGGCACGAACATGTACTCGTAGACCGCTATACCGCCGATCGACAGGACAAAAAGTAGAGTGATCCCTATTACGATCACGATACCAAGCTTTACTGCACGATTGGCCATTAAATTACGATCCCCATCTAGCATATAGTAAATCAATAAGCCATGATAAAATTATCGTATACGAAGATACATATAAAAAATCCATTGATATCTCCCTGAACAGGCTCGATAGTTTAAAATTAGCCTGGCATCTGCTACAAATAAAAGCCTTGACGTCAATGCTTAAAATAATAGTGGGGCGAGGTCGAAACCTCGCCCCATCCATTCCGGTTAATGGAATAGCTTTTTTCGACAGAACGCTCAGGGCTTACGCAGAAGAATTTGCAGCTTCTATGTCACGGATCGTGACCTGGAAGTACAGCGTCTTGCCGGCCCGAGGATCGTTAAAGTCGATGTATACCGAGGTATTGTTCGGATCGGTCTCGTTGGGGACGATATGGTCGACCCTGACCGGGTTCAGGTTATAATACAGGGTATCGTTCACATGTGGCGTAATGTTATTTTCCTCGAGCATGCTTAATGGGACAGCCTGGATCATCGAAGCGTTGTATTCGCCGTATCCGTCGGCGGGAGTCAGCGTGACGTTCTTCGTCTCGCCGATCTTCATGCCGATAGTGGCATTATCGATTACCGGGAAAATTTCATTGTTTCCGGAGATATATGAGATCGGCCCGTAGGTGATGCTTGAATCGTAGATCCCCGCTTCCTGCGCGACTGTCGCGTTCGACGTATCAAAGATGGTACCATTAGCGTACGTACCAATATAGTCTATTGAAACGTTGTCGCCGCTTTTCACTGTTTTTTCAGACCCCGTACATCCCGCGACCAGTGCAACCGCCAGCACCAGCAGGATTACAGGCATGAAATATTTTTTACTAACCATGATAAATCACTGAATCTTGTTTTTGTTATAAAGCAGCATTGCATCGCTGCATATATATTATTTATCGCTCAATCGTCCAACTAACTACTGATAATTAGATAGAGCCTAAAAAGCCTTTATAATCGTATTGTTTTAATATATGACAAAAATGAACGGTTTTTAAGCGTTTTTTGTTGATGTTAAAAAATAGTCATGATCTTCATAAAAGAAAGTTATATTTCTGAATATAATTTGCCTAATGGCCATAGGCAGGTAGGTGGATATCCTATCCCTGCCCATCCACTTCTGATTTAACTTACAGTATCATGCTTGAATGAGGTCGATTTTTTATATTCTCTCAGCCTTCACCCCCGTTGATTTAAGTTAAATTACCTGTGCATTCCATTGATGATCAGCTAAATGGTGAACTTATTCGATGAGTTTCGAGTTGATCATATCCCACTTGCCATCGAGGACCGCGCTCTTCACATTGCAGTTCTCGACCGTTATTTCCGCCTCGTGAGGAGTGATCACTTCAGCCAGGTACTTTCCGTCCCTGTTGCCGTAGCCGCTGTGCCTGCAGTCGAACTTAGCCTTGAACGTGTACTCATTCTGTTCCAGCGGCATCATCATGGCCAGTGTCAGGCCAGGCACTCTGGGTCTCGCGAAGTCCGCCAGGCTGTTTACATGCTCGACTCGTACGCTGAGCGTGTCTTTCAGGCCGTCGAACTTATACGTCTGATCATTCTTGACGAAGCTTTCTGCGACTAGTGATGCGCCATCCCTTGTGAAGCACTCCTTGTCAGGCACTGCGAAAGCCCTCGCCGAGCAGAGTATGACCGACAGCGCTGCGAACAACAATACCAGGGTAACGCCCTTGAACTTTAATGAGTGAGCCATTTTTATTTCCTCCGTTTTTAATTCAGGCCTATCCGGCTCCTGAATCATAAGCAACTTGACAAGCCATCTATAAGAGACAGATGAAGTATAACAGTTCTTCACCAAAAGGGCAAATTAAATCACATTTACGCCGATTAAAGCTGAAAATGGCGCATTTATATTATTATAAAAAGCGCTATATGGCTTTCAATACAATAAACCCTTAGACGCTATCCCATTTATAAAACCGCACATAAACATCAACGTGCATAAAGGCCATCAAGCGTTATGTGCTGTGTCTTCATCCCATCCATACTAACCTATATATACCGGTAGCCTATACATATTACAAATAGGTATACACTCGTAATAGATATGGATGTGTACGTGGTAAACATGCAGTCGGAACTGGAAAAGTGGTTGAAAGAGCTGCGAAAAGGCAGCACGAAGCTGGCCATGCTTTCGCTGCTCGGCACGAGGGACATGTACGGGTATGAGCTCACCAGGGAATTGAGCCTCATCACGGACGGCGTGATCGCGCTGAAAGAGAGTAACGCATATCCGGCGCTACATACGCTGGAAGCGGATGGCCTGATCAAGAGCTACTGGAAAGAGACCGAAGCCGGGATGCCGCCAAGAAAATATTACAGCATCACGGCAGACGGCCGGTCGTTCCTCGAAGAGATGAAAATAGAGTGGACGAAGCACAGCGAAGCGATGGAAAAAGTATGGAAATTTAACGGATAGAATGAGGGGACAAATATGGAATTTAATGAAGACGCAAAGCGCGAGATCGAGAAAAACCTGAAAGAGATCATCAATAACATTAACCTGGATGAAAAAGACTGCACAGATATCGAGAAAGAGCTACGCTCTAACTATTATGAGGCTGCCGAAGCCGCAGCCAGGGCAAAGGGCGCTAACACCGTAACAATAGACGACGTGAAAATTGCCAAAGCGGATATGTGCTCGTCAAAGGTAACGGCCGAATCTTACATGAAGTCATACGCGAGCAACCTGAGCAGGGCTGGATTCTGGCCCAGGCTTGTGGCATATATCATCGATAATATCGTGATATGCGCGACCATACTCCTCCTGGTATTACCGATGCTACTACTGATGGTGATCATGAACGTGCCGTTTTCGGGCACGGCCAGCCACTCATGGGAACCCAGCCCGATGGCTCTGGCGGTGTTCATTCCAGTCGCGCTCATCACTGGCTTATCTGTGGTCATCGTGGCTTTGGGCTACTACATAGTCCTGGAAGGGCACTTCGGCTATACACTGGGTAAATATCTCCTGGGCCTGCGAGTGCTCAAGACCGATGGCACCAGGATAGGCTACAAAGAAGCCTTTCTACGCAACCTGTCCAAGTACATCAACAACCTGATCATCATCGACGCGCTGATCATGCTGATCTTCTTCAACAAAGAAAAGCAGCGTGGCTTCGACAAGATCGCAAATACTATGGTGGTACACGTCAGGGCCAGTGATAAGTCACGATCACGGACTACATCCGGCCCCGAATAAGGAGCGCAGAATAAAATGACCTATTTACCTGGAAATAAAGTGATGGAAAACAAGACCAGAGATCCGTCCTGGAAAGAGCTCTACATAATTGGCGGTATATCCTGCATCATTTTCGTCGTACTGATACTGGTCGCAGTAATCGCCTATTTCATTTGGCCATATACACCCGGGGTTTCCTCGGTCGAGAACATCTTTAGGACCCTGCACGACAACAGGATAGCGGGGCTGATATCCCTTGATCTCTTCATGGTCGTCGCCGAAATAGTTGCGATACCCATCGAACTGGCGCTTTACGTTGCTCTTAAAAGGGTTAATGAATCCTATGCGTTAATCGCTTTAATTTTTGCCTTGCTATCGATTGCACTATGTTTCCAGGCAAGGCCCATTGCAGAAATTGTATATCTAAGCGATCAATATTCGGCGGCCACTACGGACCTTGCCAGGAGCCTGTATTTATCGGCTGGCGAGTCATTGCTTACAACTTTCAATGGGACTGCGTGGGTCTTATTTACAATATTCGCAGGCCTTTCCGGTTTAATATACTCTTTCCTCATGCTTCGGAGCGATGTTTTCAGCAAATTAACCGCTTACACCGGAATGATCCTTTCAATCGCCGGCGTTGGAGTCTTTATCCCTGTCATAGGGATCGCCATTTCGTTACTGGCTACCATCGGCGGTGTGCTATGGTTCGCCTTGATAGGCCGTGAACTTCTACGGACGATGAGGCAAAAGACGTTGCCAGCCTTGAAGTATGGGGGCTAAATTTAACGAAGACTTGATAAGGAGATGAATATGCAACAGATCTTTTACGATTCGCGGGGTGGTAACACCCGAAAGCTCGCGGAAGCGATGGCAGCGGAGCTGGGGTTGAAGGTAGTAGACGTGAAGGCCGCCTCAATCGACCTGGGCAACGGCGTCCTCTTCCTGGGCTCCGGCTGCTATGGCGGTAAGCCGGGGAAGAACATGGAGACGTTCATCACGACCCATGACTTCAGGGGCAGGAAAATCGCCCTGTTCGGCACATCCGGCGGCGGCACGGGCCAGGAGGTACAGGTCATGGCGGGTGCTCTGAAAGGAAAAGGTGCCAATGTGATAGGAAGCTATCACTGTCAGGGCCAGACCTTCATGCTCATCAGCCGTGGCCATCCGAACGCCGCTGACATCGCCGCTGCCAGAAATTTTGCCCGGGAGATGTCCAGTCTACCGTAGGACGCGTAAGGGGGTTTGAGCGATGAATATATCGAAGAGAATGAAAATCGCCGGTATTATCACAGCCATCGTCCTGGCGGCGTTTTTGGCCTTCATGGTCTATGTGGGTAGCGATGCTTTGAGTAGCCAGGCCACGGGCTTAGAATTGCTCACACCGGATAGCACAGCAACAGGCCGGGCGCTGGTCGTCTATAACCCGGGCCTCAGCGGTGCTCCCGAGGAAGCGGCGACAGGGATCGCGAACGACTTGAAAGCGAAGGGATACGAGGTCATGCTGGCGGGAGTAAAGAGCCCGGCATCGGCGAACGTTTCGGGCTACGATGTGATCATCGCCGGCGGGCCCATCTACGGGGGCAAAGTCAGCCCTTCTATCGATTCTTACTTGAGAGCGCTGGTTCCTCTGGCGGGAACAAAAGTCGGGGCCTTTGCTATCGGCACCGGCTCCCGTAAATCTTTCCCGGACGCAACATGGCTGAAAGCTACGGCGCTTTTCCCCTCTGGAAATGGCATAGGTCAACAGCAGGCAGAATTTGAGGCTGAACTGCTGAAATAAGCATTACGTATTGTAAACAGTTTAATTAAGAGAGAAGATTGCCGCGGGTCGATTTACGGGGCAAGTCAAGTCAATCAGAAAATTCGGGGTCATTGAAATGGAAAACAACGACGATATGAATCGCATGATCAACGAGCTCATCAAGG
>CAVTVW010000007.1:0-274898 GCA_963738255.1 uncultured Methanocellaceae archaeon
AGACCCATGGCAAGACCGGCATATCCTGTGCGCTTAAGAACCTGGTCGGCATCAACGGCGTAAAGGACTGGCTGCCCCATCACATGGCAGGATCGGCGGAAGAAGGCGGTGACGAGTATATGCGGAGAGATGCCAGGAAGGGCTTGTTCATACGGCTCAGGGACGATTCTGCTGCCTTGAACAATGTTCTATTACTCGCCCCCATCCGGGCGGTTTGCGCCATGCTGTTCGTCTCGAAAGCTGTGGTGCCCTTCAACGATTCGATCGAGGGGGGAAGCTGGTACGGCAATAACACGCTTCCCCGGACGATCGCCGATCTGAATAAGATACTCTTATACGCGGATAAAAAAGGCATCATGCATGATACAATGCAGCGAAAAGAGTTCATTCTGGTTGACGGCATCACGGCGGGAGAAAAAGAAGGCCCCATGTCCAATAGTGCGAAAAAATGCGGTGTGCTAATAGCCGGATTTAACCCTGTGGAAGTGGACGTCACATGCAGTATTGTCATGGGATTCGACCCTGAAAAGATCGCTGCGATCAAAGTGGCCAGCGACATAAAAAAATATCCATTGATCACTGGTGACCCGCGGAACATCGAGATCGCTTCCGATCGATGTAATGACATACAGGGCGTGTATGATGCGTTCAACTGCTCACTGGTGCCTCCCAAAGGCTGGGCCGGCCATATTGAATATGAACGGAGCCCATCGGCTGTTCCACCTGTTTCCGGGAGCCCTACGATGGCTATGCCGCTTCACCATTAAGATATTAGCTGAAGCATTGCGGCAATATTTTTTTAACGGGCTGGATGGACACCTTTATTTATACCTTTGATATTATAAGTAAACCGGCTTAACCGGCCTACAAGGTGTTCATGAATGGTTCAGTATGCTGACAGGATCAACTCGCTGCCCCCTTACCCTTTCGCAGAGGTTGACAGGGCAAAGCAGCAAAAGCTAAAGGAAGGTGTGGATATCATAGACCTCGGGGTGGGCGATCCGGACACTCCGACACCGGACTATGTCATCGACTCATTATGTAAAGCGGTCCACGACCCCGAGACGCACCAGTATCCCTCATATTCAGGCTCGACCGTGTTCAGGGATGAGGTCGCTGAATGGTTCGGGAAGCGCTTCGGCGTGGAGCTGGATGCGAGCAGTGAGATATACACGCTGATCGGCTCAAAGGAAGGTATCGCGCACCTACCGCTCGCATTCGTGAATCCAGGAGACTACACGCTGTGTCCCAACCCGGGATATCCCGTCTATTCCATCGGTACGACGTTTGCAGGCGGCAAGCCTTACGATATGCCCTTATGGGATGAGAACGGCTTCAAGCCGGACCTTTCGAGGATCCCGCAGGAGATCGTAAAAAAATCCAGAATGATCTTCATCAATTATCCCAATAACCCGACGGCGGCCACCGCCGATAAAAAGTTCTTCAAGGAAGTGATCGACTTCGGGCATGATAATAATATCATCGTCGTGCACGATAACGCCTACTCGGAAATCACTTATGATGGCTACAAGGCGCCAAGCATTCTAGAGGTGCCGGGAGCCATGGACTGCTGCATTGAGATACACTCGCTCTCGAAAACCTCCAACATGACCGGCTGGCGTATCGGGTTCGCGGTCGGCAACGCCGATATCGTCGCAGGCCTGGGTAAAGTCAAGATGAACGTGGACTCTGGCGCGTTCCTCGCGGTACAGTACGCGGCCATCGATGCGCTAAAGCGTTCGGAGGAATTCACAAAAAAGATGAACCGTATCTATAGGGACCGCCGCGATATGCTGCTGGCCGGCCTCAGGACCCTGGGCATTGAGATGGAGGCGCCCAAGGCTACATTTTACATGTGGGCACCTGTGCCCGGCGAAAATTCCGTTGCGTATACAAAATATCTTCTGGAAAACGCGGGCATCGTGGTCACTCCGGGTATCGCGCTGGGCAAATACGGCGAAGGCTTTGTGCGCTTCTCGCTGACCAGGCCCGCCGAACGAATCAGGGAAGCAGTTGAGAGGATGAAGAAATTATGAAAGACTTTGAGATACCAGGGCATCTGGAAGTCAAGGACGGCCATTTATTCATAAATGGCGCCGATACGGTCAAGCTAGCAAAGGACTTCGGCACCCCGCTATACGTTACAAGCGAGGACCGGCTGCGGGAAAACTACCGCAGGTTCGCAAAGGCGTTCCACGGCGCGAAAATATACTTCGCGGCCAAGTCGAATAATAATGTCGTCGTCCAGAAAATACTGGCCAAAGAAGGCGCGGGAGCCGATGCGTTTTCCGATGGCGAGATCTTTTTAGCCAGGATGGCAGGTATCCCCGCTAATAAGATCCTGTTCACGGGCAACTCTAAGACTGATTCAGAGCTCGAATCAGCGGTCAACACAGGTGTAATGGTATCCGTGGACTCTCATGACGAGCTGCTCGCATTGTCCGCCATAGCCGACCGCATTAACAAGGAAGTCAAGATCGCGTTCCGTGTGAACCCGGACATATCCGCCGGTGCGCATCCTAAACTGGCGACGGGCCTGAAGATCTCTAAGTTCGGCATACCTCGCGACCAGATCGTGAGCATGTATCAGGAGGCTAACGACCTGCCGGCGATCATACCGGCCGGCATTCACTGTCACATTGGCTCGCAGATACTGGAGACCGCACCGTATGCAGAAGCCATGACTAAGATGATGGACCTGGTAGAGCAGATCTCAGGGTTCGTAGACCTGGAATTCGTGGACATAGGCGGAGGGTTCGGCATACCATACGAGAAAAACGTCAAAGTACCGACTCCCCATGACTGGGCGGGCGCGATCATGCCCGTTTTCAAAGACCGTTGTAAGCTGATCGGCATTCACCCGGAACTGCATCTCGAGCCCGGCCGCTATATCGTGGCGGACACTACCGTATTGCTGATGCACGTGAACACCGTCAAGCATACCTCGAAAAATTTCGTGGGCACGGACGCAGGCTTCAACACCTTGATCCGGCCAGCCATGTATGACTCATATCACGAGGCTGTCGTGGCCAATAAAGCGGATTCGGAAGCCGCCGATACGTATACGATCGTTGGCCCGATATGCGAGTCCGGCGATATCATGGCGAAGGACCGAAAACTTCCGGCTATCCAGAAAGGCGACACTGTCGCTCTCCTGGATGCGGGCGCGTACGGATACTGCATGAGCTCGCAGTATGTGGGCAGGCCACGCTGTGCCGAGGTGCTGGTACATCATGGCAAAGCGGACCTGATACGCAAGAGAGAAACCTATGATGACCTATTACAAAACCAGCTGATACCGGGCAGGTTGCTATGACCGAAGTGAAGTTCACCAAATTACAGGGCAATGGCAATGACTTCATCCTGGTCGACGAGTACCAGGGCACGGTCGTGCCGGACGACGTAAAGGCCGCGTTCGCGAAGAAGTATTGTGACCGGCGGTTCGGCATAGGTGCCGATGGCGTTTTATTCTTGAGCATATCTTTCCATGCGCCGCTGCTGATGCGCATCTTTAACGAGGACGGCTCGGAGGCGGAGATGTGTGGGAACGGTGTCAGGTGCTTCGAGAAGTACGCGCTAGACCAGCGCTATATCCTGCCGGGTAAATCCTCGGTGGATACGCATGCCGGCGTGAAAGAGGTCGAGAACCGGGTGGAGAATGGCAGGACCTTTGTCAAGGTGAACATGGGAAAACCCTTGTTCGACCGGCAAAAGATACCCGTGAAGGGCTTTGGCGAGTACATCAACGTGCCGCTGCACGGCTATGAGCTCTCCGTCGTCAATACGGGCGTCCCACATGCTGTGATCTTCGTCGATAACCTGGACGACCCGATGCTCATGGAAGCCGCCCCCGAGATCCGCTATGACCCGATGTTCCCGAAAGGCGTGAACGTGAACTTCGTACAGCGTGATATGGGCGCGCTACGCGTGAAGACCTATGAGCGTGGCGTCGAGGGCGAGACCCTGAGCTGCGGCACAGGATCCGTAGCAGCCGCGACCATAGCCAGGCATCAGGGCATGATCCGTGACTCGGTCGTTGTCAAGACAAAGGGCGGAGAGCTGACGATCACGTTCGTGAACGATATACCGTACATGGAAGGCGCTGCCGAGACCGTGTTCAATGGCACAGTGGACGTGGATCTCGCCTCATTGAAGGCGGCATCCCCGTGATCAATTTCAGGCCACTATTCTGGACGCTGTTCCTGGCTATCGCCACAGCCGGCATAGCCATTTTTTTATGGTACCTGCTACTGGGGCATTGAGCAGTTGGTCTCATGTGAATCTTTTTTACTTTCTTGAATATTGATTGTTGTTTGGTTTGTTGTCTGTCCATACGGTAGCACGAAGACACTAAGATTTTTAGGTTTTTAACACTAAAATTCTAAAATCTCTAGAGCACGGTTAAAGCATGAAAATCTCTAAATCTCTATTAAATGTCTAAACTCGCTAAAGCACGGTCTAAGAAACTAAGGAAGTGCCCCTAAAGCTCGAACTGCACAATCATAAGAAACAAATGCATGTGAGCTATCCACATCCTATTTTATTTTTTGTACGAATGTGATCGATCACGCAGGCTTCATCGGTAGAAACGATCATTTGCCATCCGTTTACCGGATGGCAAATCCCCAAGCGAGAATAGATTTGTTTCTCATATTGGTGCAGTTCGAGTTTTAGAGACACTTCCTTAGTTTCTTAGACAGTGTTTTAGAGAATTTAGTCATTTAATAGAGCTTCTGTGGATTTTGAGATTTAACCGTGCTCTAGAGATTTTTGTCATTTAGTGTAAACACTAAAAAAATTTTGTTTCTTCGTGCTACCGTATGGACAGACAACAAAACAATAACAGGACGAATGCTTAAAAAACAAACACGTAAAGACTGAACGCGCAAAATCTCATGAATACATATACGTTCAAAATGCTAAAAAGTCTGAATAATAAAAAATATGTAAGCGCATTTACGCATTATATTTCTTTAATATTTCCTTGAACGCGTCGACTGCGGTGCTGAGTTTTTCCCTACCCACGCCGAACGTGCTGATCTTGAAGTTCTTCGTGAGCCCGGGCTTGATGCCGTGGATGCTGCGCTCTTTCATTTCCCTGTATAAGTAATAACGGTCTGTCTTCTGCGAAATGTCGAAGAACGGCATCGCCTCGAAGAACATTAGGTCGTGGTTGTGGGGCTTATCGCCAAACTGCTTCAGGCCGATGCTTTCCAGCTGAGAAGAGAACCAGCGGGCATCCTCGATCTCTTTTTGCCATTGTTCCGGTCTCGTACGCTCGATTACCTTCGGGAACGATGCGATCATTGTCATCACGGTCGCGCCTCTGGCCGTACATCCCAGAAGCTCTATCTCTTTGACTTTATGGGTCTTCGACTTTTCCAGTACCTTCGGCGCATACTCGTTGCTGACACCCAGGACGCCGATCGGGCCCGATGACGCCATTGACTTATGCCCGCTTCCGGACACAAAATCCGCGCCCATCTCTTTTGCATTAAATGGCATGCGGCCTATGGCATATGCACCATTCACGAGGAATGGGATGCCGTGCTCATGCACGATCTTCCCAATCTCTTTTACATCTGAGATATTACCATAATTACCGTCAGGATATGTCAGCAAGGCCAGTGCAGGCGCTTTTCCTGTATCTTTCTTTACTTCCTCGATGGCCTTTAAATAAGCTTCAGGCTTAATGAAATAATCAGGCGAAGCTGTCTTTTCAACGAGCTTGATGTTCAAGCGTGCGCGCTGCGCCGCTACCAGTGACGAATAGTGCGCATTACCGTCCAGCACGACCCAGTCGCCTTCCTTGCACATGGCATGCATGACCGCGAACTTTGCCTCGCGGGCGCCATTCGTGATCCTGGCGTTGTCGATCCCCAGGAACTCTGGCAGCGCCTTATGGACAAAATCGAATATCGGAGGGGTCTTGATCAAGTCGAGAGATCCGCCGCAATAATCACACACGGAGTACCCATCACCCCATTCCATGAGCGCTTCCCTGGCTTCTGCCGTGAGAATACCGCCTGTCTGGAGTGGATCGAGATTGATCGCGCGTGGAGTGTCTCTCTTGATAAGTCCGAACTTTGATACGTTGATATTCAATGGTTCCATCGTTACCAGCCTTTATTTTCATTTGAAAATAAGAAGCGTTTTTGGTTATATAATTATTCACGACGACTATACGAACTCGGCCTGTATTGCCGATCTTCGAAGCACCCACCCTATTATATAAAACTTGTTTTCATCCATTGCTTTTCGCATAGCTTTACCAGACCCATCCATCTTGTATGCTCCCGCCATCATCATAAATAGCAGGAGCACAATAACAGGTTCGCTTTTTTATAATAGGGCCCCCATAAACGGTATCATTTAGACTATATACAGGCTCTGTGTACTCTTCGTCAGTTTCATTATTTCTTGCACGAGTATCGCTGACTTTGTTTCATCAGATGACGATAACTACACAGAACCTGTCGTCATCCAATGAAACAAAGTTAACGATATTCGCATATGAAAAAGAGTAACTGACGACAACTTGACAGAAACCTATAGATCAATATTGGTCTATAGTGGCCTATTTCCTGACAATAGGCCACGATAGTTTACACAGAATTATAATAAATAACTACAAGGCGTCTTGGGGGAATCGATGAGTCGGAATAATAGCCATGGCGGGAAATGATATTCATAGCATGACTCCCCAAAGGCAAGCTTCCTGACGCACGGTGATCCGTTGACAAAGAGAAACGACAGAAGCTGTTGTCAGATAGCAGTAATGCCCTCGCAGACCGATTGCTAGGACGTGGGCATCGGTTTTGCCTTGAAAACCTGGTTCGGGTTTTTTATTACCAGCGTGCACTTGTGGCAAGAGGTGTCTCGCTTGTGACAATCTTTGCGGTAGACCTCAAATCCGCATATATTCGAAAGGAGGTAATATCGATGAACGATTTGAATACGACGATAAATCATATGGACAGCCGGGCCTTATCCGAGTTGCTGAAAACGCTAACAAAGCTTGAGATAACACTTGTAAAAGGTCCCACGGTCGGGCTGATCATGGTGAGCGTCACTGATCCGTTTAATACAGATTTTCACCTCGGAGAAGCGCTGACCGCCGAAGCTCTGGTAGAGTATCAGGGTGTCAGAGGTTATGGCATGATCATGGGGGAAGAGCCGGAGCGGGCGGTGGCTGCAGCTGCCGTAGATGCCCTGGTCAGGGCGAAGGCTCCTGAGCTTGCCGGTGTCGAAAAAATCCTGGCCCCCGAACGGAAGAAGATCTTAGAGGCCAGGAAACATGATGAAGCTCTGGTGGAAGCCACCCGGGTCAAGTTCGAAAACATGGTGATGGGATGAGCATGCTGAAAGAAGACATCTACACACAGCAGACCTTTTCGATGCTGATGAAGGCCATGAGCAGGCCCGGCACCGTCTATCACCTGAACCTGCGGGAGGGAGATGCGCCATATATGCCCATCCTGCTCACGCTGCTGGACAACGAAGTCACCTTCGCCGTGGTCGGCGAGGGCGTTGCCGCCGACGATATCGTGCTGGCCACCGGGTCCAAGGAGACTTGCGTGGAAGAAGCGGATTACGTGCTCGTCCTCGGCGGAGAAAGCTCGGGCGCAGTCCTCCGGACCAAGCGGGGAGACCTAAGATACCCGGACAAGGGGGCCACAATCATCTACCTGGTCAAGTCGGTGAAAGGCGAGGCCACCACACTGCGGCTGAGGGGACCGGGCATCCTCGGGGAGCAGTTGTTGTCCCTCGACGGCTTCAACGCGGGCGAAATCCAGGACATCCGGGCGGCAAACAAAGACTTCCCCATGGGAATCGACTACATCTTCGTCGACAGAGATGCCAGGACCGCGTCAATACCAAGGACCACCCACATGGAGGTGACATAAATGGGATACGTAGCAGTAAAAGGAGGAGGCAAAGCCATCGAGAACGCCCTCAAATACGTAGAACATGAACGTGTCAAAGGCGGGTCAAAGCCCCTCGAAGTCAGACAGATCGCGGATCAATTTCACCTCGCGGTGGACCGGGTCATGAGCGAAGGCTCGCTATACGCACCCGAGCTGGCCGCGCTGGCACTAAAACAGTCCTCCGGCGACACGTTCGAGGCCTCGTTTATGGTCCGGGCTTATCGGGCTACCAGGCCCCGGCTGGGCTACTCGCTCCCCAGGCCGACCGGTAACATGCGGGTGATCCGCCGGATATCGTCCGTTTTCAAGGACATTCCAGGTGGCCAGATCCTCGGCCCGACATCCGATTATTCCCTCAGGTTGCTGGACTTTTCGCTGAAGTGCGAGACCGAAGAACAACACAAGGCTTTGCTTCAGAAGTTCGTGGAAGAGGCGGGCCTTGCCCCTGAGGACGGTACCATTGAATCGCTGCCCAGAGTCATGGACTTGTTCCGTGAAGAAGGGCTGATGGCCGAGCCAGATCTGCCTCATGAAAAGCAGATAAAGGACATCACCCGTGACTCGCTCGAGTTCCCGGCGTCAAGGAGTGCCGCCATGCAGGCCATGGCACGTGGAGAAACAGGTGGCATGCTGTTGCTGGCTTATTCCAACATGCGTGGGTACGGGTCGGTCCACCCGAACATAGGCGAGCTCCGGGTCGGCTACCTGCCAGTGGAAGTCATCAACCCGATCACTGGCGAACCGTACAGAGTAGGAGAGATCAAGGTCACCGAGTGCGAGATCATTTCCAAGGCCACGGGCAAAGGCACGCCGAAGTTCACCTCTGGCTATGGCATCTGCTTCGGCCACAACGAGACCAAGGCCATTTCCATGGCCGTGCTGGACAAGGGCATACAGTCCCTGGAACCTTCCGCCCCGTCTGAAGATCAGGAGTTCGTGCTCCAACATATCGACGGAATCGAATCGATGGGCTATTGTAACCACTGGAAGCTGCCCCACTACGTCGCGTTCCAGTCTGGCCTGGACAGGATAAGAAGGGCTCAGACCCTTGCACCCCTGTCAAAAGAAGTAACAAAGAAGGAGGAAACATTATGATGTTGAGAGAATGGGCCGCGATGAAGAGGCCCAAGGAAGGCTATAACTACGCGTATATGGATGAGGGGGCCAAGAAAGAGATCAGGAGGTCGATCCTGAAGGCGATAGCCCTTCCCGGCTACCAGGTTCCCTTCGGCTCGAGAGATATGCCGATCGCGAGAGGCTGGGGTACCGGTGGACTCCAGATCACGCTGTCTATCATAGGCCGGGATGATATCCTGAAGGTGATCGACCAGGGCTGTGACGAGAGCGTGAATGCTGTGAACATCAAGAAGTTCATCGACAGCGTCACCGGGATCACGATCACCAACGAGACCAGAGACGCGACCATCATCCAGACCAGGCACCGCATTCCCGAGCAGCCTATGGGCGAAAATCAGGTACTAGTACTACAGGTCCCCGAACCAGAAATTTTGCGTAGTGTAGAGCCGTCCGAGCTGGAAACCCGGCGCATGCACGGGGAGATGGATTACGGGCTCATGTGGCTCAGCATGTACGAGTCTATTGCCAGTACCGGCGATATCAGCATCGGTGCCGGCTACCCTGTCATGGTTAACAAACGCTACATCATGTCACCCAGCCCGATCCCCAGGTGGGATGTGCCCAAGCTGCACATGGCTGACACGCTATTTCTGTTCGGAGCGGGCAGGGAGAGGCGTATCTACGCGGTCCCGCCGCACACGATCGTGGAGCCGCTGGAATTCGAGGATTACCGCTTCAGGATAGAGAGTTTTGCTGGAAAATCGTGCGTCCTGTGTGGCAGCACGAACGAAACGTACCTGGATGAGATGACTGACGATAACGGGCGGAAGTTCTACACCTGCTCCGATACGTCGAACTGTGAAAAGAGGTGTCAGAAATGAAGCCCATGCTTAAAGTTAAAAATATCTCCAAGATCTTTGGTGATCCCTGCGGGCACTACCTGGATTACATGGACGGCACGACCAACATCTGTCCCGTCTGCGGCTCGGTTGTAGCATGCGGCGGGGTCTCATTCGATCTGTACCCTAACGAGGTGCTGGGAATAGTTGGAGAAAGCGGGTCGGGCAAAAGCACGCTGGTCCGGATGCTCCATTTCGACTGGGAAGCCACCGGTGGCTCTTTTTCTTTTTTAATCCAAATTTAAGCAATTTGTGACTTATCTTCGATTTTAAATTGTTGATAAACTGAGCATATATTTGGCTTCGTTATATCATCTGTTGATTGTTAGCGGAAATTTAATCAGCAACTATAGATCACACATCATCAGTGATAAAGTATTCAATAACATTACGATCAAACAAAAATACAATCGTCCTGTAGTCTAACACAAAGACTTATTTGTGTACCATTTGTTTTTTTAATTATTGTCCTCCTTGAAGTGAGATCTCACTGGATCATTCAGAGTCTCAGTCAGTGGCTAGTACGTAAGATTATATTATGCGCATGTAACAGGTGTTAAATGCATATGCTCTTATATGCAACATATGTTATTGCAATGATTTACATTTGTATATATCTTTACCTGCGACGATAAAACGCTGTTAAATATTTAGCATTTATCCTGGCTGAATGATCGTATTTGATCAGAGCCTTTGGAATACGAGCATGCATGGTAAATATAATATTAATAAAAATACTAATATTAAATTGATGGTGTTATGAGGCGGATCTATCTGGACAACAGCGCGACGACGCAGATGAGCGACGAAGTCACGAGCGCGATGCAGCCATATTGTGGCGAAAAGTTCGGCAACGCGTCGAGCCTATACATGCGTGGCAGGGAATCTGCCGAAGGCATCGAGAAAGCCCGCGAACAGGTGGCGGGTGCCATAGGCGCCGACACGAAAGAGATCATTTTCACTTCCGGCGGCACGGAATCAGATAATATCGCCCTCCTCGGGGCCGCTCATGCATACCGTGAGCATGGCGATAATATCATCACTTCCAGTATTGAGCATCCTGCGGTCATGGAAACCGTGGAACATCTAAAGCTGGAGGGATACAACATTACACATATCCCCGTGGATAAAGAAGGGATACTCAACGTAGATGCTCTCAGCGAGGCGGTCACGCCGAACACGATCCTGATCTCTATCATGCATGTGAACAACGAGATCGGTACTATCCAGCCCATTGGGGAAGTAGGCAAGATCGCAAAAGAGAACGACATTGTTTTTCATACGGACGCTGTCCAGAGCTTCGGCAAGATCGACGTGAACGTGGACCGCCTGGGCGTGGATCTGCTGACGCTTTCAGGCCACAAGATACATGGTCCCTAAGGGCGTCGGGGCATTATTCGTACGTAAGGGCACAAAACTAAAAGCGATCATGTACGGCGGAGGCCAGGAGCGAGGCCTGCGAAGCGGCACAGAGAACGTACCGGCTATCGTGGGCATGGGGCAGGCGAGCGAGATGGCAGTGAGAGACCTAAGCAAGAATGCAGCTCACATGACGCGACTGCGCGACCGCCTGATCGACGGGATCATGAAAGAAGAATACGTCAGGCTGAATGGCAGCAGGGCAAAAAGATCGCCTAATAACGTGAATTTGAGCTTCCATTTTATCGAAGGAGAATCTCTGGTACTTATGCTGGACGCGCAGGGTGTCGAAACTTCCACCGGCTCTGCTTGCTCTTCAAAAGACCTTCAGTCTTCACACGTGCTGCGGGCTCTGGGGATGCGCCCTGAGCAGGCTCACGGCTCATTACGGCTGACCAACAGCCAGTATAACACGGAAGAAGAGATCGACTACGTGCTTGACGTTTTGCCGGGGATCACGCAAAAGCTGATGGCTATGTCTCCGCTCTACAAGCCACTACATTAGCTATCGCCGCGCCACCGTAGTTAAAAAAATAGTCGCCTGAGTAAAATACTAAAATGATGTTGAAATAAAAAATGTATAGCCCCTATAAGGGGGGCCATATATTAAAAAATATTTACTCTTTCGGTTCAGCTGCTGGCTCTGCCGCTGGCGCCGGTGCCGTTACCGGGGCCGGTGCTGCTGCCGGGGCCGAGGCCATTACTGCTGGCTTGGATATGATCTCGGACTTGGCGACTTCTACCCTGCGAAGCGGGTAAATGTTCTTTGTCGCCTTGTAGACCTCTGCCGCAACCTTACCGTTGACGATCTCAGTGACGTAGTCGTTGAAGCTGAGATCCTTGGACTTCTTTACAATGACTTCGACCATGATCTTGCGGATGCTCTCGATCTGGGATGTCCTTGCGCGCTTGACGGTGAATATAAGTGGCTTCACGCGAAGCTTGCATCCGTCCTTCGTGGTGACGACGATGTTCGCGCCGATCTTGCTGGTCCTGCGCTTGACTAAAGACCTCATGTAGTCCTTGGTCATCTCGTGGCCGATAAATGAGGTGTATGCGTTGGTGCCGCCAATTTCGTCGATCCTGAAGATCATCTTGGTGTTCTGCTTGGCCCAGTCTCCGGTGATGTCACCGAGAGTGGATTCCATGATCCTGCCCATCAGCTTTGCGGGATCGTCCGCAAGAGTCTCGCCGATGTTTGCCCTGTTGAACTCTGCCGGCGCAAGTACCTGGTACCATGCTTTGGCCCGCCATGCGTCGACTTTCTTTGATGCTTTTCTCGCCATAATATTTCCTCTGTAGTGTTAAGGGTGACTTCGCCATGCAGCTATATAGCCGCCGTGAGCCACAACCGCGTTTCGCCTCGAATGAGGCGTAGCTGTGCCAGCGTGGGCACCGTCTGAACGCTCAGACGTTTCACACTAACCAAAATGACTGATCGAATTGGCTAGCTTGAGTATAGATATACAAAGGGGTATATATGTCTAACTCAAAGACCCCGCAAGTGCCAATATCCTTATTTTAAAAAAACGCACTGTCATCGGCATTATCATGCTTTTGTTTTTTTCTTCTTTTTTTCCGGCTTTACCTCTGGCTTTTTGTCCATCTCCTTGATGTCATTAAAAAAATTCATCATGGAGAACTTCACTTTCTCGGGCTTGATATCCTTGAACTCTATGCGCTCGTCTTCCGGGAATTGCGTGTATACGGACATATGCCGCATAGCCTTCGCCTCCTCTTCGCAATAGCGCGCATCGACCAGTATGCGCATGCCATAGTCCGTGGGCGACCTTACCACCCGGCCACAGGCCTGGCGAATGCGACGGATCGTAGGATACAGGACGCCATAATCCCATCCTTTATTCTGCCCGAACTTCGTATCGTATGCATTCTGGACAGCTTTCAAGCGGTCATTTAAATTTGGGAAACCTATCCCTATGATGACTACCGTCCGGCAGCGGTCGAATTTATAGTCAACGCCCTCGGTCAGCGTACCCCAGAGATATGAGATCAGCACAGCTTTGCCGCCGTCATCGCCATGCTTAAAAAATTCCGTCTTAGTATCCTGGGCCGAGACCCCCACCTCATCGACGAACACCGGTACGTCGACATGGATCTTTTCACGGTAGCGCTGCGCCTCGCCGGAGCTCGGGAAAAATATCAGGACATTGCCCTCGGAATTATTAATGACGTCCTCCAGCAGCGTGGTCATCATGCTCATCGTGTGGGGGACACTACGGTTCTTCGCGAACAGGGGCGGCACATCCACGGCCAGCGTGCGCCGGCGCTCTAGCGGGAATGTCGTGCCGAACGAGATCTCCTCTGGCTCTCGCACTATTCCAAGTGTCGACCGGACCATTTCGAAAGGCTTGAGCGTGGCGGACATGAGCACGACCGAATAGGTGCCGTCGAAGATCGGCTTCGTCACATCGGTCGGGATGCAATTGAATAGCTCGATGCGCCCGTACACGTCTCCTTCCCGGGAACGGCGCACGTTTAGCACCGGATAATAGTCCAGGTCACTTGAGTGGGATAAATATGACAGCATGAATGCGCCCACTTCCAGCAAGGCAGACTTGTGGCGGGCCTCGCTCTTGCCCTCCTTGAATTCTTTTTTATACGACTCGTCGATACGCAGGCCTATGTCGACCATCTCTTCCAGCACTGCTTTCGTATCGATACCATGGGCTTTTAGCTCGTGCTGGAGCTTTTGTGTTAACATGTCATCGTGGCCGTATGGCTCCCTGATCGTGATGTCCGTCCATGACATGGAAAGACGCTCCGCCTCGCCGAAGCCGAACCTGGATTCGTAGGCCGTTCGAATGGTGCTCTGCAGGAGCATTAAAAAGTACTGTATATCATTCTTCATCGGCGATTTAGCCGCCGCAGGCCCCGTGGAGAATTCGTTGATCGCTCGCGAGATCGCAAGCTCCGAAAGCGTGATCGAGGAGTGCTGTCGCGCCTGTGCTTCAAGATTATGGGCCTCGTCGAAGATGATGATGACGTCCTCCAGCGTGATGCCCATCCAGTTGAGCACCCGCGCTCTTATGTCGGGGTCCAGTAAGTGATGATAGTTACAAATGATCAGCTCGGCGTCCTTGATATAGCGTTTTAATAATTCGTATCCGCACTGGCCTTTTTTCAAGGACTCTTCCGTGATCTCATCGGAGCTGCGGACTCCTTTGTAGAGCCATTCACCGAACGTTCCTGTCTCCTTGAGCACCTCGCGCATGTACGGGCATATGCGCTTTCTTAGCACGGCGACACGGCCTTCGCCGCTCATGATCTCGCTGGCGAGCGATTGCCGCAGGTCCCCAAAGCTCGGGTCTTCCTTAACCTTGCTAGCCGCGGATTTATCCTTTTCCTTAAGCTGTATTAGGTCCCTTTCAAGCCCCATCATCTCGAACGTGTTTTCCTTTAAAACGTTGCACTCGTCATAATCTTTATCCATCGGGCACATGTGCTCTTTTCCCTTGAGCACGGCCACCTTGATATTGGCGATCGCCTTTATTTCGCGGGCTTCTTGAATAAATTGTTCCATTTGCTGGTGGACGTTCGTCGCAATAATGACCTTTTTTCCTTTTTCCTTCGCAAAAGCCAGGGCGGGGGCTAGCGCTGATAACGTCTTACCCGTGCCGCAGGCGCCTTCGAACAGGACGGGCTTTCCCTCTACCAGGGCTTTATATATCCGGTCCATCGCCTCTCTCTGGTTAGGATAATAAGAAGGCTTAGGGAAGAACTGAGAGTATTGTGATTCCATGGGATCGCCATTTTTGCCGCTACTGGCGTACTATATTTATATGTTCGATATAACATTTGGCATATTTATAGGTAAGATAGACGGATTGAAAGTAATCATATCAAAACATATTTAACAGTTTAAAGGCGAACGCTTTATCATGCCAAAATGGGTATGCGAAGTCTGTGGATACGAGCACAAGTTCCTGTGCAGGCCAGGTTGTAAACTTTACACACATCACGGGTCGTGCTGTCCTGCACATTGTAAGAATTGCGGAGCTACCCCGGATAAAATGCACATGGAATAAGCATTACTTTTTTATATGGCACGATAACGTTTTTACTTTTACAGATCATACTATTTTCCAATGAAGATCATCGTGTTATCGGACACGCACATTCACAGCCAAATGCCTGAAGAATTGCTGGCCATCGTCAAGGATGCAGACATCGTCGTTCATGCAGGCGATTTTATCACCAGGCAGGCGTATGAGTCCCTCAAAGTCGCATGTAAAAAGCTCGTCGCAGTACACGGCAATAGTGACGAGGACGACGTGAAGGCCATGCTGCCCGAGGCCGAGACGTTCGAGGCTGGCGGCGTGAAGTTCGGTGTCATACACTCGGGCCGTTTCGGCACCGATCTGACGAACATGAGGTACCTTGCGCTAGAAATGGGCGTTCGTGTCCTTATTTTCGGCCACCTGCATCGCCCCATCATAGAGCAGAGCGATGTTTTGCTAGTATGTCCGGGAAGTCCCACGCAGCCCAGGATGGCCGACCCGACAATGGTCTTTTTAGATGTCACAGACGGCAAGGTCACCGGTAACCTCGTAAAAATAACAGGCGGAGACCTATGTGGATATATAAATTTCATGCGCTCGCTATAGGCCACCCTATCATCACTCTTTTTCATCCGTTTAGAATCGCCGGGCTCGCATCAGCCACAATAACTGCGAGCTATTGTCTGAGCATGACGATACTAAGAATAACTGTCGCTAACAGTGCGAGGAACATTAAAACGACTGTCATAAGATCGTACATGTATCATTTCCCGTAGCCGTCTCTTTTACAAACGCCCCCTGGGTGTACGGATACAATTATATATATTATTTTTAATATATTAATAACCCATTATTTGACAAGCTTAACTTATCCGTATCAATGACCCGGATAAAACGAAAGGCGGATATTATTAAGTAACTATCGCAGAAACCTATAGCAGTTCACGGATGCCAGATATAGCCCTTAATGTACGAGCCATTGGTGATCTATTTGTCAGCCCTATCTATTGATCAAACATCATGGCTATCGCATGTGTTAAAAAACAAAATAGAGCTTAAATTTTATAACGATACTACTCGCTTACGTCGAGTGTGGTCTGCTGCGTAAAATCGATAAGCCGGTTAGCCCCGTAGAATGCACGCTTTGAGACTTTATACCGGTCCCGGATCTGCTCAGCGATATTCAGCCTTACGACGATCTTTTTATCCTTGAAGTGATCTTTTAAAGCCATGTATTGAAGGGCGCTATAACAATCGCTTACTTTTTCAGCTTTTATAGCCGATAAATATTGCTCGACAGACGAGATGTAAAACTTTTCAAGCTGCGGCGGCCCTTGCTCCATACTGATACCCCATTAAAAACACTCGCAAGCGAACGTTTGAAAGGTATATACGCTTTATGATATATGAATGTGACCCTTGACGATAAAGCTGTTATTCGACGTGCTTATGCCATGACTTTAAAATATCGCGAAGAAGTAGTCCTCCAGCACATGCGAAACAACCGATAGCGATAAAGAACATAACAGGATGTAGAAAACGTCCCGTTCCAAAGTGGAACGCGTTAAAGTGTACATACGCCCTGACGCTGTAAAAATAATAAGGTATATGATCAACATCGACGAGAACGTTAACAATCCCACCGAGAAGCCCAGCAAGTAGTGCAAGCCCTCGCAACGGAAGACGTATGGCCAATTCAGGTTCACCAGCATGCTATACCCTGTATAATATATAAATACAACTATATTAATATATGAGCCCTATAACCTGTAAAGATGTATATATAATCGCTAAATATCCGAGGAATGGGCGTATCGTAACGATCGCATCGGATGCGGCTAATATATAAATATATTATTAAATATAATAATACTGTCATGCATGATCTGACGCTGCTCATTGATGACATGGCTCTGGACTGGATCGAGCATAATAGGGGAGATATGAGCCCTGAAGAGTTCGCTTCCCGGCTATTAAAGATCCATATTTCCGATGCCAAGGCTGCGGATATCAGCTCAAGGCTGCACGGGCATATCATCGAGAAGCTCGACGAGCTGGAGAGCCACATCGAGCAGCTGAATGAAAGCCTTCGCCGGGAAGAGGCACGTATTCATTCGCGGTGAACATCTTTATGGGTTTTCACGGCGAATGATCATATAATGAAAACTTACCTGCTCGATGCGTCAGCGTTCATATACGGGATGATACCCGGGGGCGAGATCATGACGCCTTCCCGCGTCTATTCCGAGGTAAAGGACGAGCAATCCCGCCTCAGGCTCGAATTGATGCAGGGGCTGATCGTGAAAGACCCGTCGGATTCATCCATCGCAACGGTCGAAGCCGTCTCGGCATCCACGGGTGATGACAGGCGGATATCCCTGCCGGACAGGGACCTGCTTGCGCTGGCGGTGGAAGAAAAAGCAGCGGGCAAGGATGTCGACATACTGACGGACGACTATTCCGTGCAGAACGTCGCAAAGAAGCTTGGCATCAGCACCACGGCGCTGCGCCAAAAGCGGATTAAATATAAGGTCGTGTGGGAAAAACGTTGTATGGGATGCAACCGCATATACAAAGAGGGCGAGATCTGCGAAGTCTGCGGGTCCCCGCTGATACAAAAGAAACGATCCGTGAAGAGGTAAGCAGAATGAGAAACGTCAACGATCTGATCGAGAAAGCGATCGAGCTGAGGAACCGCGGCCTGCGATCCGGCGAGATCGCGGACGAGCTTAACATCTCGCGGGAGACGGCCACCTGGCTTCTGACCCGCTCCAAGAAAGAGAGCGGCGTCCCCGCACCAAAGGATATCTTCATAGACTGGAGCTCCATTGGTAAAAGCTCGAGCCGTCTCATGCTCATCGCGACCTGCCTGGGGGACCTGGTGGAGGAAGCCTTGAATGAGCTGGACACGAACGTCGACGTAGTAGTGGGTGTGGCCCTGAGCGGCGTGCCTCTTGCGAACATCGTTGCTTACCAGTACGGCGTGGAGCTGGCTGTCGTGCACCCGGGAAAGCACAGGTCAGATGAAGGCAAGGAGATCAGGCCGACGATGAGCGAAAACTATGCTGATGTCAAAGGCAAGCGCTGCGTCATCATCGACGACGTGATCACCACGGGCAGCACCGCGGAAGAGATCATCAAGCTCATCGATGAGAACGGCGGCGAGACCGTGACAGTCGCGGTCATGATCGATAAAAAAGGCGTCGACACGATCGGTAATGTACCAGTCCGGTCCCTCGTGAGAATTGGCCGCGTAGGCTAAGCCAATAAGTTCTCGAAGCTCACTGTTTTCACCACGGGGACACGGAGTTTCACAAAGTTGTTTATTGTATAAGCCTCCGGCAGCCGGGCGACTCTATTTGAACTATTGCGACTCGGTTAAATAGCGAATGTTTTTGTATACGATTCAGGCTGTAAAATGGTCATTTTTAATTCTCAGATAATTCATAAATAAAATCATTTGTAAATGGAAAAATAACAGCCTGAGCACATATAAAAATTTAAGCCGATGATCAGGAGCTTAAACTTTGAGCTTGACAATCGAGTATAATAACGAGCCGATGACGGCTAAGATGATGCCGCTGATCAGTACTACCGGGAAGCAGCAGACAGCCTGGCTTCCCATGCTTAGGACGGCTTGTAGCACGGTCGAGCCATCCGCCGTATAATAGTTCGTTGGCCGGATGATGTCCGCAATAAACGTTAACACCATAGCGAAGGGCCTGTGGACGACCTCCGCTGTCGCACCGGACACGACTCCTATGATCAGTGCGTCGCCAGGATTCTTTATATATTGCGAGGCCATTTTCGCGGCCAGTATGCCGGCGCCAAAGAACGTCAGCACTCCCAGGGTGAAAAGTACCAGGAAACTGATAGAAGCCCCGATGATGGCCCCGTTCAAGATATCCGAGAAGTCGGTCGGCGGCATATAGTTCGGGTCACTGTACTTCATCGCCATATCCTGCAATTGCGACCCGAAGATGAACTGTTCCACAATGATATACGCAAGTGCGAGGATCACTAGAATGATACCACAGATGATGCCTGCCCTAATGGCATTTTTAAACTTTTCGTCCATAAGCATCCTCCTACTTAATTTTGATTTGTACAGATAGCGCTTTTTGCTCTTAAAGCTACCCATTTTGCCATTATAAATAAAAAATATGGCTTACATGCGAATAAATATCACCGCGTGGTTATAATGATACAATTTCAAATATGGAAAAATCTAATAAGCTCAATTACTTTATCCGGTGTTTTGCCGCTAATAAGCAAATCCGGTGAATAATCCGATGCGTGAGTGCAGATCACTGCAAGCACGATTGACACACCCTTCCTTCCGCTACGCCTATTTTCAGCCGGTTCAGAGTCCATCATATTATGGTTTTTATCGATTTTTCATATACTTCCCCTTATAGCATTCCGATACGATCATCATTTTGAAGTAAGCTGCGAAAAATATTGGAAGCCACAGATTTTTATATAATATGACCTCTTAAACAATCTTCGTAAATGCAGTAAGGTTTAATTTAGGAAATGCTATAATATTATGCGGGATTTACCGCTTACATTAGGATGGGATATTGTGGGGATGGAAAAAATGTTCGAACGATTTATGCTCTTATTCAATAGGGTAAAAACAGATGTGGCACAAAGGATGCCGATACAAAATAAAACTGCGCCAGTTAAAAATGAAACGTTGAATGCGCTTACCGCCGGACAGAATATCGACACGCCGGCAGAGGCGTATGTGCCTGAAACGAAGCCCGAGACACTTCTACTGCCGTCAATGGAGCCCGAGCCCGTCATTGAAAGCAAACCCGCCGCAGAACGAAACCTTTCTATGCCGCTGCCTTCTAGCATTAGCGGAGAAGAGGTGGCCATGGTCCAGCATGCCGTTAAAAAGACGAGCACCGAGCGATTCAAGTATGTCGAAAAGCCTTTCCAGCCCATGGAAAAAGAAGAACAGAAAAAACCAGAGGACATCATCAAGTACAAGATCAAGCCGCTGAACATGCAAACACCCGTCGAGCATAAAGACACTGCGCACAGCGATGTGATCGTCTACGGCGGAAAGACACAAAATTAAACAATGTCAACTGATCGATAGGCAATATACTAATGTCGTGTTGCCATCATAAACTCGTGCCTATCGAGTACCTTTTTCAGTATTGTAACATCAGCGAGCAACGCTGGATAAAAACAAGCGCGGACAAAAAAATATTAGCCCCATACTGAGGCTTTTTTCGTCCATACGCTATCCGGATATTTTCTTTTCAGCTCCTCATTCGCATTTTTCAAATGCGAAGGGTCTTCAGTTTTTTTATACCGGGATACGCCTAAATAATAGACGGCTTCAGGCGCGACGTCACTTTTCGGGTATTTTTCAGCCACCGCGCTGTAGCACTTCTCAGCCCTGCCGAAATTTTCTACCTTAAGGGCCATCTTCGCCTCCGCCATTATCATTTGAGCCTTGAAATCATCTAACGGCAGGTAGCCTTCCCAGCGATAAACCGTATCGCCATTTTTATCCGCTACGATAAAAGTCGGCGTCCACTGGACCTCATACTTCTTCATCAGGTCCTTCGAAGCCGGCTCGCTGACTTCATACATGAGTGGCACGAAGCTGTCCGTGGCGAACTTCGATACTCCCCTGTCCGGCAAGACTTTCGCGATCGTAGCCTTACAGCCGCTGCAGGAGTTGGAGTGGAAGAAAAGGAGCATCAGCTTACCCGTCCTCCCCGCTTCTTCTTTAGCTTTTCCTAAATCGCTTCCCCATTTTATGTTCTGTTGTTCCATCATCTGTATCACCGCAAATCAATAAGTCACTATTAGAATATTCACGTCCGATGATAACTGCTCTCAATAACTTTCGCAACGGGCAAACTATCTATTTAATAGGGGCATTTGACCTATTAATGATGAGGATGCGCTATGAATGTAACCGCCACCGATGTAAAAATAAAAGATATTGTAAAAAAACTTGAATCCATGTCTGTCCCCTCGAACAAAGCGGGCATGGCCAGGTTCGGCATCAACGTGAGCAATGCGCTCGGGATTTCCATGCCTGAGATGCGGAAGATGGGCAAAGATATCGGTAAGGATCACATGCTGGCGCTGGCGCTCTGGGACGTGAATATCCATGAGTGCAGGATATTAGCGAGCTTGATCGACGACCCGAAACAAGTTACGGAAAGTCAGATGGACAGCTGGGTTGCGGATTTCGACTCCTGGGATGTCTGCGACCAGTGCTGCTCGAACTTGTTCGATAAGACAAAATTCGCCCATGCCAAGTGTTTCGAATGGTCAAAGGATGAGCGGGAGTTTGTAAAGCGCGCCGGCTTCGCAATGATTGCCACGCTTTCCGTCCATGATAAAAAAGCCGACGATGCGGCCTTTAAGAGCTTCTTTCCCGCCATACTTAAAGGGTCAACTGATGAGCGGAATTTTGTCCGGAAGGCTGTGAACTGGGCACTGCGACAGATTGGCAAGCGTAATCTAAGCCTGAATAAAGAGGCGATCGCCGTAGGCAACGAGATGAAGGCCATTGATTCGAAGAGCGCCAGATGGATCGCAAGCGATGCATTGCGAGAGCTGCAGAGCGAAGCAGTACAACAAAAGTTAAACAATAAAAAGTGACAGCCTGCTTAAGTCTTCATAATCTTCGTGTGATTCTAAATAGTAAAGCTTATTTATCATCGTGCTAGTTATTGGCGGCTGTCGCTGGTGACACTGATGGCTGAAAAGGGACCGAAGATTTACGCGGACACTTCAAAACGGGCCTCTGCGGAAACATATGACGAGGCATCCGACATTTACGATACATACGAAGGGCTATTTTTCCCGTATCTGTTCGGCCGCATCAGGGACTTGATCAACAAAGATTTCATACCGTCATTGCCCGAGGGCGCTAAAGTGCTCGATATCGGCTGCGGCACCGGCCAGCAGACTATGCTGTTCAAGAAAAACGGATTCGATGTACTTGGCATAGACATCAGCCACGGGCTTGTGTGCGTAGCAAATAAAAAGCTCGGCGAGAACATCTGCATGGTCTCAGATGCCGGTAAGCTGCCATTCAAGGATGCGACTTTCGATGCGGTATCAAGCGCAGGCAGCACCGTGAACCACGTCCCCGACTACCAATGTTTCTTTGACGAGATGTGCCGCGTCCTGAAACCCGGTGGAAAAATATTCCTGGAGTCGGACAATAAATGGAGCCCGGACATGGCATGGTGCCTGGCGAGCACGCTCGTCGGAGACCCGCTGGAATATCACGGGACGGTAGGCGAAGCGATTGGCTATTTTAACCGGCCTATCCATGAGGGCTATCCCTATGTGTTCCCGCTTCATTTTGATGATGATAAAGTGCGGTTGCTCAACCTCAGGACATTCACGTATCACGAGTTAAAAGACCAGCTCCAGAGGGGCGGATGTGCGATAAAAAAGGTATATAGCATACACTCTATCACAAATCTCATACCAAGCACAGTCATGCAAAAGGACAAGCCGGGCCCTATCACGAGGGGCATATTCTCCGTCCTTCGCCCTATCGAGGATACTTTATATCGTTTCTGGCCTTTCAACCATATGGGCATTAGCATCATCGTGCTGGCAGATAAAAAGCCCTAAAAATGGGTCAGTTGTAATCCCATTTGTAGATCCATCTTTAAGGCCGCTCAATGTGATGCGACGACATTGCCAGCTCATCGAACAGGGAGTTCATGCATCCCCTCATGTCTCGCGCTATGTCCGAGACGGAGAGAACACCCACTAATTCCTTGCGGTCGTTCACGACGGGCAAGCGGCGTACTTTGTTCTGTCCCATCACCTTCATCACGTCGTGTACGTCGCTATCCTCGTTGCATGTGATAAGGCTTTTACTCACGATGTTACCCACGGGTTCTTTGGCCGGATCGCGCGATTCGGCTATCACGCTGGTCACGATCTTGCGGTCTGTGACGATGCCCCTGACCTCGTTCTTACTCCGGTCAACGACCACGACAGAGCCCACATTCGCTTCTTTCATCTTCTTCGCGGCTTCCGATACGGACGAGCCCGGCTCGACCGATACGATATTCTTCGTCATGATATCCCTGACTTTCAAAACGACTCCTCCCTACCTGTGATCAGGCTAATGGATATGTTCGCTTGCACGGAGATGAATCTTCACCGCCATTAAAACGCCCAGCAACATGTTCATGTCTCTGCATACCATTATATCACTACTAAAAACTGGAAAAAGAATGCGGGAGTGAAAGGATGAAGCGGTATATCTTGCTTATAGCTATAATTGCGGCAGCATTTCTAGCCATTGGCTGTACGGCGCCTCTCAAGGTGCCTGTGTCGACCGCCACTGCGACCCCTGCGCCAGTGGTTTCGTCCACGCCGACGCTCATCGGCGGTAATGACGAGGCGCATATCATATTCACCTGGGGGATCAGGACGTACACGACCGAATATGACCGGATAAAGGTGACACCGGGTAAATCGTTCTATGTCATGCATGTGAACGTGACTGCAGATAAGCCCGTAGAAACGTCTGCGGAATGGTTTAAGCTGGAATATAAAGAAAAAGATAGCGATAACATATCTCTGGCTGATTATACTACCTATACATATCCCGGCGGCATGATCGGCGTCAACGGCAGCTATCTCACCGGGGACATTGAGTTCGAGCTTCCGGCACATCTGGCTGCCGGATATCCGAAACCCGTCTACTGGCTAGACGTGGATAAGCAATCCGGGATCTATAAAGTGAAAGAGCCTGTATACGGCGAAGGTGGCGTATACGGCGAATGAGCCGCCGCTTAACCATCTTCATGTTCTATTTTTATTGTCATCGTTAAAGGGTATAGTTTATATGCCATGAAAGATATGTGGCATCCATGAGCGATTTCGCAGAAGAGATATTTAGTTTGCTCGGAAATCCTAACGATAGCCTTCGCCTATCATCGCTCGTGGAGTCCTTCGAGCTGAAGGACGGCAGCAGCGAGCCCCAGGAGATCATCGTCAAGATCATGAAGGACACGCCTTCTCTCGATATCAAGTGGATCAAGGATACTCTGTCCGAGTATGACATGTTCTACAAGTTTACCATCGTGTGATCGTGGCAACAAATACTGCCATCTATGGCCCATCGGGCAAACATTCATATTTTTATCACATCTTTTTTCTTTTCCGAAGTTTTTCGAGTGTCTCATCGAATGCTGAAGTCACGCCCGAAGCTCCTCCCTCGTTATAGTATGACATGATCTGCAGAAGGCCGATGATCGTATCCGCACATTCTTTAACGACCTCTCTCCTCTCTCCGCGGGCGATCGCCTTTACCACTTCTCCAAGCTCCTCGGTGGTAAAAGCCGCTTTGATAAGTGCATCCTCTTTGCTTTTTATGATATAGCTTTCCGGCAATCCGGACATCATCTTCTCGATCAAGCCCGTCACATCGTAAGTCATACATTACATATGGTGCCCGGATGCCAAAATAGTACTGACACTTAATGCACCGATTCTATGGGACTCTTTCGGCGCAGCTCGATATATTGTTTTAGTGCCTGCGCAGTATTGTGCTCACGATCTCGTGCAGAATAAATAAGTGTTACAGTACCTTCACGTGCTTTTTTCAATATCATTTCGACGTCTTTCTGCCTGTCATCGAGCTCTTTCCAGTACCTTTCCTTGAACTCGTCCCATTTTTTCGGGTCGTGACTGAACCATTCGCGTAATTCAGTGCTGGGCGCCACGTCTTTCAGCCACAAGGCGATGGCTGCCCTCTCTTTGGTCACGCCTCGCGGCCATAGCCTGCCGACCAGGATCCTGTACCCATCATCATCCGAGACCTCGTCATAAGCTCTCTTGATCTTGATCATAATGATATTATTTTCGTGCAGTAGACTAAACTTGCTTCTAAATTCTATAGCGGGCCACAAAGAACGTATCATCGCCAAATATAAACCATTAGTTTAAATATTACGAGGTCAATTAGGGCTTATAGACTTATCATACTTCTAATGTGGGCTTAGGGTATCAGTATACTGGAGGATGGGCATGAAAGAGCTATATTTAAAAGTCGCTAAAGCAATGCCAGGGGATTTGAACAGGGGTGTCGCGAGAATCGACCAGCACATCCTTCTCGAGCTTAAGCTTAGCGCCGGCGACGTTATCGAGATCGAGGGCAAACGAGCCACGGTGGCCAGGATCTTCTCGCCAGGCGATATCGTGGAAGTCGAAGGTAAACGCTCTAACATGGCAAAGGTCTGGCGAACGGAAAAGCAGGACTTGAGCCAGGAAGTGATCCGCGTTGATAGCTTTACGCGACAAAACGCAGATGTCGGCATCGGCGAGCGTGTCAAGGTGCGCAGGGCCATCACTAAAGATGCGCAAATGGTCATGCTGGCACCGATGGATGGCGTGAGTGTCAATCTTTCCGGAAACTTGAATATCGCAGAGATCATCCGACACCAGATATCAAAGCGTGCCATCATGCAGGGCGATATCGTTCCGCTTCTCTATAGTATGCCTACCCCTATTCTCGGCAAGATGCCGACGAACCAGGACGTACAGCTGGTAGCTGTTCGTGTAGAGCCTCCCGGCCCCGTGGTCATCACCGATACGACCGTCATCGAGCTCGTAGAAAAGCCCGTGCACGTATCGAACGTGCGATCCGGCATAGTCAAGTATAACGATATCGGGGGACTGGCTGACGTAAAGCGCGAGATCATCGAGACCATTGAATGGTCCCTGAAGAATCCCGAGCGCTTCATCGAGATGGGCATTCGCCCTCCAAAGAGCATACTCCTGTTCGGCCCTTCCGGCACCGGTAAGACGCAGCTCGTAAAGGCAATTGCCAATGAGTCCGGCATCGAGTTCTTCTCCATTTCTGGCCCCGAGATCCTGTCGAGATCGCCGGAAGACTCGGAGGCAAGGCTGAAGGAAGTCTTCGAGAACGCCAAGGAGAATGCGCCCGCCATTATTTTCATCGACGAGCTCGACTCCGTCGCCATACGCCGCGATGACGTCATGGGCGAATCAGAGCGCAGGGTCGTGTCGCAGATGTTCAGCCTCATGGACCTCTATGTGGAACGCGGTAAAGTGATCGTCATCGGCTCGACGAACCGGCCGGACCTTATAGATCCGGCGCTGCTGAGGCCGGGCAGGTTTGACCGGCTCATTTACGTGGAGCCTCCGACGAGAGACGCCAGGCTTGAGATATTCAAGATCCATTCGCGAAAGATGCCGCTCACCTCGGACGTGGATCTCTTAAAGCTGGCTGGCCTGACCGATGGTTTAGTAGGAAGCGACATCGAGGGTATCTGCCGCGAGGCTGTCATGCTAGCCTTCCGCGACAACCCGAACGCCCAACAGGTAGATATGAAGCACTTCCGCGAAGCGCTGATGAAATTCAAGCATAACAATGATATGCGCATGAACTACTCGACCGGCGTACATGAAAAACTCTCGGGACAGGTTTAGGGCTTTTAAGATCAAGAAGCTTAGAGGTCTTAGCTTCTTAATCTTCAAGTACTTCCACAGTCTGCATAACCTTTATTTTCTATGCGTCTATTGTGCTCTTGATGACATTCGAAGTGATCCCCGCTATCGACCTGAAAGGCGGCATGGTCGTCCAGCTAGTCCAGGGCGTGCCCGGTACGGAAATGGTATCCATTGAGGACTATCTCGCAGTTGCGGGCGATTTCGTAGGGCAGGGCGCGAAGACGCTGCATATCATCGACCTGGACGGAGCGCTGAGCGGCGATCGCAAGAATGCCCGGATTGTCGAGGACATCATTAAGAGTTTTAACGTGAAGACTGAGGTCGGCGGCGGGATCAGGGACTACGAGACCGCTAGATACCTGCTGGGCATGGGTGTTACGCGTGTCATACTCGGCACGGCTGCCGTAAGGGATCCGGAGCTTGTATCCAGGCTTTCCCGGGATTTCGGCCCGGAAGCCGTGATGGTCTCACTTGATTCTCGCGAAGGCAAGGTGCTCGTCGAAGGGTGGAAGGAGTCTTCCGGGAGGAGCACTGTCGAGATGGCGGGTATCTTTGAAAATAACGGTGCGGGGAGCATCCTTTATACGAATGTCGATGTCGAAGGGCTTCTAAAAGGTGTGAAAACAGCGCCGGTTAAAGATCTGGTCTCTAATGTCGGCATACCTGTCATCGCATCCGGCGGTATCACCACGCTCGACGATATCGTCATGATCAAAAATACAGGCGCTGCAGGGATCGTGATCGGTTCGGCGCTCTATAAAAATTTATTTACGCTGCGCCAGGCGATCAAAATAGCCGGAGATCAATAAAAAACGTCAGCGACTATTCCAGGCTACCCTAAAATGACAAGGTATGGCGAACGGTCAAATATGCCGAAAACTATGGTTATTTCAGGAAGCTATTCGGTTGTTCAATAAGAAACGTTAACTTTTTTACCCCCAACTGCGTAAGCCTATCATGTAAATAGAAAAATATGGGCAAAATATTCGTAAATAACGACCGAAGGAAACCTAAAAAACTTTTGATCCTATATGTGGAGCTTGTACTGGTTGTTTTATAATTTAATATTTGGGTGATAACATGTTAAGCAATGAGAAACCAAAAACTATTGATGAATATATCTCGGGTTTTCCTGAAGACATTCAACGTCTTTTGGAACTGATGCGTTTAACAATCAAATCTATTGCACCGGAAGCCGAGGAAACCATCAGCTATCAAATGCCAGCATTTAAACAAAATGGAATTCTTGTATATTTTGCGGCTAATAAAAATCATATCGGATTTTATCCCACTGCTTCGCCAATTGTCGCATTCCAAAAAGAGCTGTCTCCATACAAACATTCAAAAGGAGCCATCCAATTTCCAATAGATGAGCCAATACCGTTTGATCTTGTGAAGAATATAGTAGCGTTTAAAGTAAAAGAAAATAAAGCAAAAATAAAAAGTAAAAAATTATCCGTACTTAAACCAACATTAAAAAGGCGGCATACTTATTCATGATTCTAATAAAAAGACTATTTACCTATAATGGGGAGCATGTGCCGGCTGGATGCTGGTTTAGAGGTGTAGAGCGGGATCTCCACGGTGTGAACTCTTAAGCCTTGATTTTAGCCTTTTTATATATTTTTCATTTCTAGTCCCATTATCACGGATATTAAACTGTAGTGATCGGGCACACCTGTGCCGGTGTGAAACCTAAATTTTTAATATTCATATTTAATAATATCCTGGTCATGAGCGATTCACCTTGTTATCCATACATGCATTTTCGGTATCGGATTTCCAAAACAATATATCCCTAAAAGTTACCGTCTATATTGGAGCCCGTAAAAAAAATCGCGGGCGACCGGTGTTTTTATGCTGCCCATAGGCGTACTAATGAACGAGCACAGGCTCATCGAGCGTATGCTCAAGCTGATGAGGGACGAGCTTGAGCGCATAGGGATCTATACCGGCATTGACCCCGATTTTATCGATGCATCCGTGGATTTTATGAGATCCTTCTCCGACATGTGCCACCATGGCAAGGAGGAGAAAATACTTTTCAAGGCGCTTGCGGAAAAGCCTCTGTCGCCGGAACTCAAGCAGATCATGAACGACCTGATCCAGGAGCACGTTTTCGCCCGGAAGACCGTCGACGAACTGGAACAAGCGAACGAGAGCTATATCATGGGCGAGAAGTCCGGGCCGGCGAACATCGTCGCGGCAATGAATTCTATCACGATGTTCTATCCTGAACATATTAAAAAAGAGGAAACAAGATTTTTCTATCCCGTCATGGATTACCTGACCCGGGAGGAAAAAGATAAAATGCTTCTCGAGTATGCGGATTTCGAAAGCAAGTTGATCCATGAGAAATACGACGCAACATTGAAAAAATTAGAAGAACGTCATCTGATGCCTGGCACCAGAAGCCGCTAATTAAAAAGGCAAGCGTAACTCATATCCTGAGTTACGCGAAACGGTCCGTCCGTATATTCGAGAGTGCATTGTCTAACGCTTACTTCTTCTTAGTGTGATCATCGCCACTCCAGCCAGGCATGACAGTGCAAGCAGACCTGCAAAGCCGGGCGATTTTGACGTAGTAGGAGAATGCAATGGTAATACTGTTATCGTCGGTGTATCGTTCAGGTTGACCAGATCATTTACCGTCGTATTTGCCATATCCGTAGGCTCCGGAGTGACTGTGACTGTCACATAGACAACCAGTGGCGTCGATACCGGCACTGTTGTAGCCATATGTGATGAGGCTGTGGTAGGATTCGCAGCTACCGTCGCTGAGGGTGTTGGTGTTGCCGTTGGTGTTGGTGTTGCCGTTGGTGTTGGTGTTGCCGTTGGTGTTGGTGTTGCCGTTGGTGTTGCTGTTGCTGTCGCATTTGCCGTTGGTGTCGGAGTTGGTGTCGGAGTTGGCGTCGGCGTATTTACATCATACCCAATGGGTATGTCCAGCTTCATTGCCGTTCCCGTTGTCGCGAATGGGTCGGATGACATAGAATGGCCCTGGTATGTTGCCGTAACTGTTACCGTCTGGCCGTTTCCCGGCACGCTGATGTAATATGTGCCGCTGGAATCCGTAGTGGTTGGGCTGCTAAGGCCGGTACATGAGACGGAAACGCCTGCAGTCGGCACACCATTCACGGTTACAGTGCCCGATATAAGGCATGGCAGCGCCGTATCTGATAATGCGGGCGAAATTGAGATGCTCAACACGATAGCTGCGACTATCAATACTTTAATGGATAAATTGATTGATCTTTTAATTATAGACATAGACTCACCTTAATACTTTCATATGTTCAGGCCATCCGGACATTGCGTCCCGGTAGTACTATTGATCGATAATTATCGCCTGTAAGTTAACCGTTTACGATGTTTATTGAAAGAGAAAATCGATAATATGCTATACGCTGGTATTTTATATGTTTATTAATATAATAATATCGTTTATATAATATCTAGTAATTGCATAGTTGCTTATGTAATGAGCGATTTAAAACAGTATATAGAGCAAAATCCTCTTTAGCTCTGATAGTCGCCTTATGTATTTAAAGGGCTTTTCGTCATCTTTACGGACTTTTTACAGCCCGATCTAAGGTCCAGATATCATCTGAGGCTGTATATATCGCTTGATATAAGTCATTTAAACAGGCTGGCTTTTTCATGAATAGAACGGCTTCCGCTTGCAATGATTCTTTCTCGATATCACTATCAGCGCTTAAAAAAATGATACCCGTTCCCTTGCAGATCCTTAATATCTCTTTCATCGTCTCTATGCCGTTTTTAGTGGGTAACCGATAGTCCATGAGGGCGATTTCAGGCTTCTTAGAACACTCACTAAATTTCTTTATCGCCTCAGCGCCATCATAGGCAACAAACGATACATACATGCCTTTTCGATCAAAAAATTGTTTTCGCAGGCATGCCAGATCTATGTTATCCTCGACTATTGCTATCCGGATAGTAATGTGATGATCGATCATTGTTATGACCAGTCGATCGATGTGCTTAGATTTCATCCGCAGGTTGGGCCTTCCGCACGATGATCATAAAATGTAGCGTTCTGCCGCCGAGCTGGTGATTGAAGTCGACGTACACGGTACTGTTGCTTAAGTCGGCACCACAAAAGACGATATGGTCGATTCTGACCGCCTGTCCTTGATAATACAATATATCATTAATATATGGCATGATCCCGTTTTTCTCAAATACGCCTATCGGTATGGGCTCGATGAGCGTAGGGTCATACGTATCGTATGCCTGGTCGGGCGTGATCGTGATATTCACGTGCTCCCCAGCTTTCATGCCGATGACCGCTTCGTCGAATCCGGGGATCACAGCACCGGTCCCTACGATGAAGGAGAATGGTGCGTACTGGCTCTCGGGATCATAAATACCGACATGCTGTGCGATAGCCGCACTCTTCGTATCGAATATCTTACCGTCGTCATGCCAGCCGGTGTAGTCAACTACAACGGTATCTCCGACGCTGACATATTTTTCAGGTACTATGAGTGTCGAGGTGGGTGTTATCGAATGTACACTGTTGTCTGCAGGTGTATATTGTCTGTTGCTGATCATGGCACATCACAGTCCATTTTCATGACAATAATTAGCACCGGCCTATAAAGCATTTCTCGCCGTATCGTCAAACTATCGGGCCACGGTTGGACGATTCAGTCATAAGGGTTATATAGCGAACTCTTGCAGAGCCGTTCAATTTATCCACTAGCCCATTCGCTCGCGGAATATGAACAAATAACAATAATATAGGGCCTAAATTAGTCTCAGACACAAAGATTTATTTATATTAAAGTAAGCAATAACAGTGGTAGCATGAGATCATCGAGTATTAGCAGGCAGACAAAAGAGACCGATATTAAGATCGAGCTGAGCGTTGACGGAAATGGAAACGCAAATATAGGCACGGGTATCGGCTTCCTGGATCATATGCTCGGTTCATTCGCGAAGCACGGGCTTTTTGACCTGAAGGTCAAAGCTGTCGGCGATCTACACGTTGACGACCACCACCTGGTGGAAGACATGGGCATCTGCCTGGGCGAAGCCTTCAAGGAGGCGCTGGGCGATAAGTCAAAGATCGAGCGCTTCGGGCACGCACTGATCCCCATGGACGAGTCGCTCGCGACCGTGGCCGTAGACATCAGCGGCAGAGGCTATTCGGTATTTACCGGATCATTTCACTCGGAAAAGGTCGGCGACTATTCGACATGCATGACCAGGCACTTCGTTGACTCGTTCGCGAGGGCAGCGGGTATTAACGTTCACATAAAACTTGAGGGCGAGGATGACCACCACATGGTCGAGGCCATGTTCAAGGCATTAGGTGTAGCTCTCTGGATGGCTACCCGAAAGAATGAAAAACGGGGGGTCCCAAGTACTAAAGGATTACCAAGTGTACTTTTGGACCCTTGAATACGTCACCCATCCAACATACAGCGAAATGCTAATGTCACACTATAGCATAGTACAAGTATTTTTAATACTATAAAAAAGTTTTCCGATCTTATTTCGGGCCCGCACCCGGCCGTCAATAATTTGGTCGTCGTGCGTCTTTAGACTTCAACGGATGTTTGCACCAATAACAGGTTCGTATAAGGCGCTCGACTACCCCCAACACACAGCACCATAGATACCTGTGAGCTTAATAGAAAATGGTGTTCAAATTCATCTGGACCCACGATATAACCGGGGATATAGTTATAGCATGAGAAACCGGACTGTTTTCTTATATATAATCGGTTTATAAAAATAAATTACGTTTTTGGATTGAATCATAACCAGTTCTTTTTAAATATCACGGTTGGTGGATATGGTCCAACACTGGGAGGGCTTATTATTAGGGGAAAAACAAATGTGTTGGAATCTGTATAATAGTATAATTGGCATGATTCTTCATTGCTATAATACTGTCCCATAATATTCTGTCCGCTGTCTATCCATGTGAGTTTATAATAATTATCATTCTCTTTTGTCCAAGTACCAAACAGATCATGTACATACGGACTGACAAATAAGGGGCTTTGATATTTTTTATTGTAAAAAGTCCCATTAGAGTAGAATGTTATAGTATCACTCATATCCGTACCAGTAATAGACTCATATGCTGTCCAAGTCCCAATAATTGGACCTTGCGTTATAGATCCGGTTAATTGTGATAATACTGGTATAGCGAAGTATAACAACACGATAATAACAGCTATACTAATTACGGTAACAAGAAATGAAACTCTACGTTTAAAAATGAATTGTACGGAGGATTGTATTAACCTTAAAATTGAGTATAAACCGAGTAAAGCAAATAATATAATACTAGCTAGAATCGAGTAGCTCATGAGCATTAACGTTGTCTCATCATTTCCACTAATTACCTGAGTATTTATTATTATAAGATAAATGGCAACGATAGATACAAAAAGCATCAATCCATATTTTATAAATGGATTAGTTCTATAGTAACTTCGTTTTACGTTATTAATAAATTTTTTAATACCATTTGGTTTATTATAGCTTCTCTGGGTATTATAATAATTGGTAGGTGGTTGACTATACTTGATTTGACTTTTATCTACAACACGCAGCCCTGGACAATCATGGTTTTCTGGTAGTCTATGATTACCACAAAATGTTCCTCCACAATATCTACATTTGAAAGGTAATCGTTCTTCTTCTCCACATATATCGCATTTATTATTCCCCATATCATACCACCAGATAATAATAGATAAATAATCGATTTAAGTATAAGAAGTTATATTGCTAATGACATAAAAATAATATAATCATAATTGGTGGGTATTTTATGCTTGATGAAAAAAACATTAGTCATATTAATAGATTATATATAAAGATTAATAATTTGTTATCAGGTTATAACGATTTTGATTCTACTAAATATTTCAATGAATATGCTAGTCTGTATGCGGCAGTAGGCATAATTACTGGTATAGCCCTTTTAATAAATACTTTTATAGATCAACATACTTTTTTAGATGTCCCAAATGGAGAAGCAATAGTAGTTTTATTAAAAGAAGGTGCGGCCGCCTCATTTTTAATTTTTTTACTACTGGCAATTTATATCATTCTAACATTATCATATTATAAAGCAAAATATGATGAACCGGTAAATAGTGAAAGAGTAAAATTAAACTCAAAAATATCATCGGGTGAAATAGACGATGATACAAAAAAATTTATAGCAACGAAATTAGTTAATTTCTTTATAAAAAATTTTATATTAATAGGTCTAATAATAATAACTGCAACAATTGGAGTTTATAGCTTATTAACAATGCTCCCATATTTTAATGCTTGTTTAGATCTAGCAGGAACGGCAACGGCAATAATTGTTCTACTAGTAATATCTTATATTTCAAGAAATGTGGATGATTTGTGGGCAGCTGTTGCATGGTTCTTTATTGGGTTAGTTACATTTTTAATATATGCAGGTCTTCTCCTAATTGGTCATACCATCATACCTTTTATAAGCATGTTTTTAGGTTTTATTGGTATAATAATGCTTATTTCATCAATTATCTTATTCTTTGGCGGTATTGGCAATAAAATGACAAAGCAAAAGAAAAAATTGATAGATGAAAGTAAGGGTTTATCAATGCTGCCTCTTATTATATTGATTATTGTAGTATTCATAATATTGGCTGCAATATCAACAACAATGAGTAAGGATGACTCTTCTTTAATTATAGGCCATTGGAACTCTTATGACCTAAATCAACCAATAAAATTCATTTTTAATTCCGATCATACATTTTCAGCATATTATGATATGATGAAAATATCGGGTAAATGGAATAGCTATGGTAACTTGAAATATGCAATTTTAGTCAATAATTCGGATAATACTTGTTATTTTGCAAATGTCACTATAGATAAGCAATCTGATTCATTGGAATTTGATTACAACCCAGTTGGTTTATTTAGCAACAATATCAATATAAAATATGAATTATATACACAATAGTACATCACACATGATATCAATGAGATAATATCGTATAATTTAGAAGCTGCTCATGGTTGTAATTATTACAATAGGAAAACGGAACGAATAGAAAACTTTTTTTAGTTTTTATTTCTAATGGAAACTGGAAAACGGAAATGGAAAAAGCGTCTATGTTCTTTATTTCCGGCGGAAACGTTTCCAGGAAACATTTCCATTGGAAAAGCCATCATTATTTCCTTTCCATATGCATGAAATCACACAATTTTTTCCAGTACTTTATCGTATATTGTGATCTTCTTTCCCTCAGTAAGATTCTTTTTGATGTACCATAACGTGTTGCGGTTTATTCCTAATTGGCGTCTCTCTTCAGGCGTCATATTCAATAAGTATCCCTAATTTCGCTGTTATCATTCCGATTGATCTTTATTGCGGGTATATCGAGTTTTAGCTTATCTTGCTTATCCTGGATGAACCCAGCTAGTTGCATGAGGTTATCCAGTAGGATATTCTCATAGGTGTAATTCTTACCCTTGTACTTAGCCCTATTATTAAAATTGGCTTGTATCTTCTCTATGAGCATCTTGGCGGTTTGTTCCCTAAGCCTAATATGATAGTTCTCAGTGGTGATAAAGTCCGATTTTTTTAGCTTTTTCTCTTCTAATAGCTCGATTACGGATAGATCAATTATCCATCTTCCCAGCTCTTGCACATCGTACACTAAGGGGGTTTTGCTCTTATCCATTTCATGTACAAAGCCTACACAAGGATCTAGGCCAACTATGTTTATTTGTTTACGGCTAGTTGACTCTAGGATAGCATACCCATAATTTAGTAAAGCGTTGATCTCGTCCGATGCGTTCATATTCCATGAATAGGTCTTATTTCTCCGTCCTACGAAGTGGAATTCTGGGTATAGTTCATTGAATATTTTTGATAGGTTATCCCAGTAGATTGTTGCTATTCTGCCCTCGTGGGTTCGTATATCGTTTATCTCCAGTACCCTTTTTGATTCTTGTTCTCATCTTTAAAGGCTTTTTTAATGTAATCGACTGTCTATGCATTCGTAGTATTTGGATAATTCACAGAGTAATTTAACGATTTATTGACTTTCTCCTCAATGATCTTCGAGGCGATATCGTATCTTGCTTTAGAGTCTAGGTATTTGGCGTATTGGTTTACTCTTAGTTTACCATATATTGGTCTCTTTTGGGTTAATTGTTGCTAATAGGTTGCCATTCCAGTTAAGCGTTAAAACTGTAATATCGTGCTTCATTAACCATCGGATAGCTTCAAAGCTAATATTACCCGTGTGGCCATCGATAATGATTGAATCATAGTCTATCTGATGGGGATAGAATTCTAAATGGTCATTGTTTTTTCTGTTATCGATAATGAGCTTTCTTTTATCCACTGTTATACTTGTGCCAAAGCCGTTTATTAGTAATGGCTTCATGTATAATCCATTAGCTCTTATCGTATTTTAGATTTGCTTAAAAGAAAATCTTACATAAAATCCTTAAAAATAATTTAGTTATATTGGCGCACATATTAATGTTGTACGTGAAATGATATGGGCAGTTTTAGCTCAACGTACAAAACATTTAACGAATGGTCAATAGACCAGATAGCTGACACGGATTATAAGCATCGCATTGTTAGATTGCACAATCTTTACCCCAACGCCACACTCTCGCAACTCGAGGCCATGCAACAAAGGCGGAGAAGACATTAAGCAAAAATCAGGCCGAGGAGATCAGTAAGCGATCCTGGAAATTGCTTAATCCCAGGGAGAAGGGCGCCAGGGAAAAATCCCTCGACGTACTGCGAGAGGTAAGGCGCGGTAAAAAATCATTATCCTCCGCTAGCAGGGATCATGGCTTATCTGTAAAATCCGTATTAAAGAACACGAACGCTTTTAAAAAGACTGGTAACAGATGGACGCCTAAAGCCTACGATCGCATATCCCGGGTAATGAAAATCAATGAAAACGGGAAAACAATCTCGATAGAAGTCAACGATTCCCGTAAGGCTTCCCTTATCGGAAGATATCACAATGCAGTTAAAAAGTACTTGGATACCGGAGACACGTCCAAACTTAAACAATTCGAGGGTAAAACCATAAAGGATGCCCAGGGCAATCTGCATGTTTTTGAGACAGATACAGAGGCTTTGGACGAGATACACGAAGGCATTGAAGAGCCGGAGTTCTACGACATTTACAGCGTGTAAACATGCTTGATATCTCCATCTCTGTTAGCCAGGCTGTATGCTCCCTTAAAGACGATTTAACGAGGGAAGCCCAGGCTATCGAGGAATGGATGAACCAACTAACTGAACAAGACCAAATGGAGGCTTTAACAATGAAAAATCAATGCGAAATTTGCAATTCATGTATAAAACTAGAGTTACACCACATCGCCGGAAGAAAGCACGATTACCGGACGCTAACAGTATGTAGGGTATGTCATGATGAATTATCTGTGTGTCAAAATCAGTGGGATGGCCGATGGTGGCAGCGAGATCAACCAGAACCGCTAAAAGAGGCGTTCTTCTTCCTTGGGTTAAGGGATATTCTACGGCTCAAAGCTAAGAAGGCTAATAACACGATGTACGAGGATCTAGCCGCAAAACTGACCGTGGATATATCGAAGAGGTTGAGAGCATGACCGAGGTAGCCCTGCGATGCTATGTTAAGCCACAAGATGCAAAAACTGCAAGTAAACCAGAGGCTAACTATAGCAAGTCATTAGTCTTAGCCCTTGATACAGAGACTACTGCCGATAAATACCAAAATTTGTTATTCGGCTCATGTGGTAAGTGGGTAAACGGCAAGCTTAGAGCCTTTTATATGTTCTATAACGAGGATCTGCCTGAGGGAGATATAGCTGTCCTCAAATCATACGCCGATCAGCACGAGTATAAGCTTATGAGCCAGGAGAGCTTCCTAGAGGAAGTATTCTTCCCCTACGCGTATCTGGCGCGAGCCACAATCGTTGGTTTTAACTTGCCTTTCGACCTTTCACGACTAGCCATACACTTTGGCAAGTCCCGAAAACAAGAGAACGGCATCTCTTTAAAGCTGTCATCCAAGCCCTGGTATCCAGGTATTATAATCAAGAACCGCGATTCTAAGCGGGCATTCATCAATTTTACAGCCCCACTGCGAAAGAAGAGCGACAAAAAAGAAAAAGCATATAGGGGTTGCTTCCTCGATCTACGCACATTACTATTTGCATTAACCAACCAATCCTATACACTAAAAGCAGCCCTCAACGACTTCCAGTGCGACCTACAAAAAATCGATGTACAAGAGCATGGCCACATAACAGAGGAGTACATTGGGTATAATGTCAACGATACACTGGCCACCCATGAGCTTTACGACAAGGCATTAGAGAGATATTCGTTATTCTGCCTAGATAAAGCACCGCACCGGCTCTACTCCCCTGCCAGCATTGGTAAAGCTATGCTCGATAAAATTGGCGTAAGGTCATTTGAAGAGAAAAATCCCCAGTTTCCACTGGAGATAAAAGGCTATCTAATGACCGCGTACTATGGCGGTCGTGTGGAAGTGAGGATAAGAAAAACACCAATGAAGGTTACATACTTGGATTTTACGAGTATGTACCCATCATTATACATCTTATTGGGCTTGGATAACGTACTCAAGGCGAACACTGTTAAATATGCGGATGAAACAAAGTCAATACAAGAATTATTAGACAAAATAACCATAGAAGATTTGCAAAACAAGGAACTATGGCCGAGATTCAACTGTGTTTGCCGATTAAAGCCTGATAATGATATTTTGCCAGTAAGATCGCATTACGGCAATAACAATGTGTATAACATCGGCGTAAATTATTTAAAATCTAATATGGGCATGTGGTATGCTCTCCCCGATCTGATCGCGTCGAAGCTACTTACAGGTAAAACGCCCATCATTGAAGAAGCGATATCGTTCAAGCCTGAAGGAATTCAGGCTGGATTGCAGGAAATCGAGGTTTTAAAGGGCGTGTCATTAAAACAGGACGAGGATATCTTTAAAAAGATTATTGAGGAGAGAATCAGGCTTAAAAAAGCTTAAACAAACAACTACCGGGGAAGATAAGAAGCAATTGGACCTAAAGCAGACCATCCTCAAAATTATTGCAAACTCTGCATCCTATGGCATCTACGTTGAGATCAACACCAAAGAATCCGAACATAAAAATGTGGATATGTACGGGTTAAAGCATATCAATACAAATGCGGATAAGACTGAGACAGAAGGAGCTGCATTCAACCCAATCATGGCCACGATGATTACTAGTGGAGCTAAGCTCATTCTAGCAATGGCTGAGTCCATGGTCCTCAAGAATGGTGGGTATTTCGTATATTGTGACACGGATAGTATCTTCATCAGCCCCGAGCATGAACAGCTAATAAAAGGCTTTTTCAAGCCGTTAAATCCCTACGATATCGACCAGGACATGTTCAAGGTAGAGGATGAAACGAAAAAAGGCGGGCATCAGTTAAGGGATGTGTGGTTCTATGGCATATCAGCAAAACGATACTGCCTCTACGACCTGGATAAGGAGCTGATTATTAGAAAGTTTTCATCGCATGGCCTTGGCGAGAACCTGATGGGTTTGGATCAGGAGCAATTTTGGAAAGATATACTCACAATACAATACCACCCAGAATTAAAAAGCCAAATATTATCAAAATACAAGAATGGGTATGCAATATTCAATTTCAGGGTATCCTCATATAACGTGTATGAGCGATATAAAAAATTTAACCGAGGTAAGCCATTATCTAAACAGATAAAGCCATTTAACTTTATCACGATCGGCATAGGCTACCAAATAAATCCGGTAACACATGAGCCAATAATACCAATGCTCCCACATATTGACGTTAAGGATAAAAGGTTTAGAGAAATCCAATACCAGCCCTTCATAGATTATAAGACGGGTGATAGTTACCCGTGTGAAGGCGCAATGGATACCCAGTTTTACTGGAAGCCCCTATCCGAACTGTTAGAAGGGTATATAGCTCACGCAGAATCTAAATCTAGCGGCAGCATTGGCCATTTAGATAGAAAACACTTAACTATCGATGAATTCTCAATACATTATATCGGTAAGGAGTCTAATGAATTAGAGGAATCGGATATAAATGGCGTCGATTCTGACACTTATACGGAATATAGAGATATAGAGTGCCAAATTTTGAAAATCATAAGCCGATCGTCAAAAGAAGCTCAAAGACTTGGGATATCAAAAACACAGTATTATGAAATACTAAATAATTATAAGCAAAGTAGGTGTATAAAGCTTAAATCGAAAACTCTAGAAAAGATAGTTATGTTTGATTGAGTGTCCTTCTGAGGTAGTGTTATGGAAAATAGCGGTCTCCCAAATATTCTTATCGAAAAAATACGTAATCGCGATGTCATTTTATGGGTTGGTTCAGGTTTTTCAATAGTTGCTGGATACCCATCAGCCAAACAGTTGGGAGATATTATTAAACAAAATGTGGAATCTGAAAAACTTAAATTTTTTGAAAACAAAGAATTGGATGGTATTGCAGAGGAATATACCCAAATTTATTCTAGGGAAAAGTTAGAACGTATTTTAATTGATAGTTTTAGCGCTGAACCAACAAACATCGAATACCATAAAATGATTGCGAAAATACCTCAAATAGAAACTATAATTACAACAAATTACGATAAATTATTCGAAAAGGCTTATGCAGAAGATTTAGTCAAGATCGTTAGTGATATAGATATCGCGAAATCTGCAAACGATAAATTAGTAAATTTATATAAGATACATGGGTGCATTGATTCTCCCGATAAAATAATTATTACAAAAAGCGATTATAGAAAATTTTTTACAACAGGTCAATTTGATTTATTGTGGAATGCTTTAAAAGTACTTGCCACACAACATTCAATTCTTTTTATAGGGTATTCATTCGAAGATCAGAATATAAAGTATATATTTGAAGAAATTTTAAAACATTTGGGGGATAATCATAAGGACTATTTTTTAATATCTCCTAACATTCCTGAACATAAACAGCAAGTTTTGAACCAATATTCGATTAAATATATACCAATGAAAGCTGAAGATGCAATACCAGAAATATTTAAAATAATCGACGAGCATATAATCGAAGATGGTTTAAACGGACGTATACCGCCGGTAAAATGGCAAAAAGCACTTGACGATAGAAAAATCGTGATAACACCAAAAATAAATGATGGAAAAATTGAAATTGATACAATAAAAACTAAGGATAGTTCTGTCAAAGTGGGTGGGGAGTTTAATTTTAAAGTTACAGAAAAAAATAAAGAAAAAATACAAGAGCTATATGACATGATAGAAGGTAAAAAAATTGGTGAAATTAAATTAACAAAAGAAGATGATGAAGTGGATTTAAAAATGCTTTATGGAAATAGCATTTTTATCGGTGGAGAAGCATACAACGTTCAAGAATTATCAATTACACCGGCATTAAAAGAGATAACAGCCAAAATAATTCTTAAAGAATCAGGATTAGGCTTTGATAATGTAAAGGGGGAACAATGTGGTACTGGGATATTAGGCCAGATTAAATTTCATCCGCCTGGCTTTGATATTGTAATGAATTTAAAAAAATCGGACAGTGACTCTCTTAACATTGATATTAATTACAAATTCCATATAGAAAGCGCTTTTCAAGGATATCAACTATATAATTTTTTTAACGACTGGTTAGATAGCGATGAAATACAAATTTATACTAACTTGGCCGAGCAACCATTTCTTATTCCATTCATAGGATCTAACACTCCAGACGATAGTATAAAGCATATCCGGATTTTACACATGATATATACAGCTATCAACGAAATAGAAAGGGGGTTAAAGATTGGCTTCAAAAAGTATACGGATTTTACTGCTGAAGAAATTGAAGATATTAGAGTAGTAATCAATTTATTACGGGAAAAACAATCCGATTTATCATCTTGGATCATCAGAATGAATAAAGAAGCGTTTATTGATATCGATAACGTATCAAACGGACAATCTATAAAAATAAATTATAGTAGTGTTGATTATGTTTTATTAGATAAACTGCTTAAACTTAATAATTGCTCAGTTACTATTGTTAACGCATATATCGAAGATAAAGAAAAAATATTAACAAAATTTAATGAAGGAAATGATTTAGTTTTAGTAACTATTCAAAGTAAAGTAAATCAAATTTTACTATCGGTAGAAGATATTATGGTATTACAATAACAACTATTTTATTATTTTATTTAAGAAACCAGTCCCATTTCAGACGTGATTTTAACGTGTAATTAAGTATATGGCTTGGAAAAGGTTAATTGATAAAGCCTCCAATCCGCCCATAGATGCTTGATTACTCAAACGTATGTTGGTTTTGCACATCTTAACATAAGCCTCATTATATAAAATACAAAATTAACTCTCGGTCCAATAGCATTTCAGATCGCTATGTATGCGAGTTTTAGCTATTATTAGCGATAGAGTGAGTCGGTTATAGATTACCTATTTCTATGTTGTAATATCGGTTACGAAAGCATAAAAACAGCGTGCGTAAACCACACTAAAAGATAGTAACTTAAGATCAATACGTTAAATCCAATGAACAAAACAAAAAGATGAAGTAATTTGTATATGAAGTTGCTAAAATAGCTATAAATCTTGCATACAAAGATAATCTTTTTTTACTTTTACTGTTTGGGGTGTATCAATGTTAATGAAACCAAAAAATTTCCGCGTAGTATGGGTTACAATATGTATACTACTACTAGGAACCGCTATACTTGCATTAGGTGTTAATGGCCAAGAACAAACAACCGGACAAAACGAATGCCCACCTTGCCAAACCTGTGAAAACCCGACTTGTACAGCTATACCCACGACTCTGGCTATACCCACAACAACTGTGATGCCTACGTGTACAGTAAAACCGACCACAACAATGGTTCCGTCACCGACCACAACAAAGGTTCCATCACCAACATCGATAATGGTCCCGTCACCGACCACAACAAAGGTTCCATCACCAACATCGGTAATGGTCCCGTCACCGACTTCTACAATTGTTCCGTCACCGACTACTGTTATGGTTCCGTCACCGACCACAACAAAGGTTCCATCACCAACATCGGTAATGGTCCCGTCACCGACTTCTACAATTGTTCCGTCACCAACATCGGTAATGGTCCCGTCACCGACCACAACAAAGGTTCCGTCACCGACCACAACTGTCGTACCTTCATGTACAGTGGCACCTGCAGTATTAATTAAACCGACCTGCATACCTATGAAATGCACACCATGTAATGAAACACAATCTACATGTAAATAAAGAATAAAAAATCTACATGGGTTTAGGAATAATGTAAAAACGATTTTCTTTTTTTTAAAAAATTACTAATACTTACCTAAAAAATTGTCTATAGGGTTGCCCCAATATATTCCTTTTTTTCATATAATGCAAACTATTCGAGCATGCGTAAAAAATCACGTAGTAGATCTAAAAGACAGCTTATTTTTATGATGTACTTATATATAAGAAAACAGTCCGGTTTCTGAGTCTATAACTATATCCCCCCCACGATATAACCGGGGTATATGGTATCTTTTTAAATCCGGACTTTTACCTATATAAATCAATGAATAATAATCACTTTTCTACTGCTGGCAGCATGACCACGAACCGGGCGCCCTTCGTATGATCGCCCTTGACGCGGTCCTCAACCCAAACCTTTCCTTGGAAGCTTTGGACCAGAGTTTTTACGAGCTGGAGGCCGAGGCCTCTGCGGATCGCTTTGCTCTCACTCATTTTTATATCCGCGAACAGTATCTTCTTCTGCTCATCCGGTATGCCCGGACCATTATCCTCTACTCGGACCTGATAGTATTTTTTACCCCCATACTCAACGTTTGTCGCTTCTATGATGATGGTCAGTGGATCATGGCCATGTTTGACCGCGTTACCTACGAGGTTTGAAAAGACGTCGGCGAGCATCTCGTTTGCTCTTACGAAATATCCGGTCACAGGCACATATTCGATCCTGATATCCCTACCCGGGATGTTTTGATATTCAGTCTTTACATTCGAAAGCACTTTTCCAAGGTCCATTAACTTTAATTGTACTTTCTCGGTCTCCAATTTTCTCAGTTTCTTAACATTATCGATGAGTTTTGAGCTATGCTCGACGATCTCAAGTGGCCTTTCCACCAGCTCCTTTTCCTTACCTTCAAGGCTTAACAACTCAATGGCCATTTCCAGATAGCCCATCATCGCCTGGTTCATATTATTCATATCATGGCTCATCAGGTCCACATATAGTTCCGCCTGATCTTTGGCCTTCTCCAGTTCAAGCTCCGCGTTCCTCCGCTCGGTGATATCCTCATACGTGCCCAAGATACCCGCTACTTTACCCTCGCTGTCGTGCATCGGTATCTTATTAGTATCCAGCCATGCACGCTTACCCCCGGCTTGTAGTTGGGGCTCGATGATGTGGTATATTGGCTTATCCGAATCCATGACACGGCGGTCGTCCCTGCGAAAAGAATCGGCCTCCTCCTTCTTCCAGGCCAGGTCATAGTCGGTCTTACCCACGATGTTCCCGGGGATTCCCACTCCCGCAAAACGGGCAAAAATAGTGTTACAGCCAAGATATACCGAATTTATATCCTTCCAAAAGATGGCCTGGGGGATATTATCCATGACTAAACGTAACATTTCCCTCGATTTATGAACCGCATCTTCCGTGCGTTTGCGCTCAGTAATATCCTCTACCACCGCAATAAAATATTTCGGCCGTTGCTCTTGTTCTCGGACGATGGTTACGGTCAAATTAACCCAGACTATGGAGCCATTCTTATGAATATATCTCTTTTCTACAGAGAAGGTATCGATCTTACCTTTTAACATCTGATTATAATAATTGAGATCTTTGCCCAGGTCATCCGGATAAGTAATGCTCTGATAAGTTCGTTTAATTAGCTCATCATGAGTATAGCCGACAATATCGCAATACTTCTGGTTAAGGCGTATGAACCGGCCATCGAGGGCTACATGCGCAATACCGACCGCGGCCTGGTTAAAAGTAGAGCGGAACTTCTCCTCGCTCTCCCGCAACGCCTCTTCTATCCGCTTGCGTGCGGTAATATCTATAGCATAGATGCGGGTCCGTTTCGTTTTCGACAGGTATTGGATGGTCCGAAGATAATAAATACCATTTATTTGAGACTCATCTTCCACCTTATTTTCGACGTCTTTTCGGGTAGCGACCTTTTCGATCGCTAGTCCTTGGAAAATCGGGTGGCTTGCGCCTTTGGTGTCCAGATCTGGGAACAGTCGATTAGCGGCGGGGTTAGAATACGTAATAGTACCTTTGTCATCGATCTCTACGATCGGGTTAGGATTCTTTTCAGGGAAAGAAGCGATATATGCTATTTTCTCTTCTGCCAGTTTGCGCTCGGTGATATCTCGGGCAACGCCCAGGATCATCTTCTTGCCATGGAGCATAAGGCCATGAGAGCTGATTTCAACTGGAAATATACTTCCGTCTTTACGCATATGGATCGTCCCGTAGACAAACGCTTTTTCAAATGCATCTTTCAACTGTTTTTCCGAAACATCACGCTCGCTCGGTATGCGTAAGTCCTTGACGTTCATCGAAAGCATCTCCTTACGCGTATAGCCGTACCCCTTAACCGCTGCATAATTAGCATCCACGATCCTACCATTAATATCGACTAAGAAGATCATATCCAGAGCACACTCAAAAAGCAGCTTATACTTGGATTCAACATTATCCGCAGGGGTCGCACACTCCACATCCATTAATCAACGAATATGCAAAGCATTATATTAATCATAATAATAAAAAAAGCGAAAAGGCGGAGGAAGTATTTTCCGCTACATTGAATGAGAAACTAATCATTTGTACCGATAAAAAATTTATTATTGTTCGGCTACAGGGAGCATGACCACGAACCTGCTTCCCTTGGTGTAATCGTCTAGCACACGATCTTCGACCCATACTCTGCCACCATAATCATCCACTAGCGTTTTAACCAAGAATAAGCCTATACCACTACCCTTGGCTTTTGAGCCACCTCTAAGCCTGCGGTTAAATATTATAGGTTTTAGATCGTCCGGTATGCCGGGGCCGTTATCTTCTATCGAGACCGTATAATAATCCATGCGGTTTTCATGCACGCTTTTGACATTGATGTTAATGACTGGGTGACCGTTGGAATGTTTTATAGCGTTCCCAACGAGATTGGAGAATAGATCATATAATAATTCGTTAGCCCTAACCGCATAACCAATGACGGGGACGTAATTAATGCTAACATTTCGCCCATGTAAACGTGAATATTGGTATTGCACTTCACTGAGTACTTGCCCAATATCCATCTCGGTATTTAGAAGTTCGCCGGACTTCACTCTCTGAAGCTTTCTCACGTTATCAATAAGCCTCGTACTGTTCTCAAAAGCCGACATGGGTTTTGATAATAATGACTGACCATTCTCGTCCAGACTCAACATATCCAGCGCCAGTTCAAGATACCCCATGCCTACCTGGTTCATATTATTAATATCATGCCCCATCAAATCGACGTAGAGTTCTGCCTGAGATTTAGAATCCATTAGCTCCTTTTCAATTCGATCACGATCGGAAATATCTTGCACGGTGGTAACAAAATAATCGACGGTTCCATCAATGCAACGTACACAACTTACCGAATTTATTATGTAAACAATATCGCCATTTTTACGAATGAACCGCTTATCTAGAGTATAACCATCGATCTCGCCCGATATTACCTTATTAAATAACTCGATATTTTTAAGTATGTCATCCGGATGGGTGATTTCAACCCAGGTACTATGTAACAGTTCTTCCCTCGAATAACCTAGAATTTCGCAGAGCTTATCATTAATCTGGATCCATTTCTTATCGACTGAAGTAATACCTATACCGATTATAGGCAACTCGAAATAACTGCGGAACCGGGCTTCACTATTTCGTAACCGCTCCTCAGCACGCTTTTGCTCAGTTATATCATGGTTCGTACCAAAAATCTTGATGATATGGCCCGAAGCATCTTTAATAGCTTCTCCATGACTAAATAAGATCCTGGATTCACCATCCCGGCGCTTTATATTGTATATGATATCATAGGGCTGGCCGGTCTTCATGGATAATTTAATAACATTATCAACACGCTCCCTGTCCTCCGGCACTATACATTCTAAGAACTTGCGGTAGTTTAGATTAACATCGCCGGGGACGAATCCAAATATCCGATAAGACTCCTCAGACCGATCGATCGTGCCGGTCTCCACGTCCATCTCCCAACTACCGATGTGTGCCATCTCCTGCGACTTCGCCAGGTTAGCCTCACTCTTCATGAGCGAATACTCAGCCTGCTTACGCTCGGTGATGTCCTGCATTGTGCCAAATATCATGACTGGATTGCCTTTATCATCTCTAATCAGACGGTCGGTCAAATCATGCATGTACCTGATAGAGCCGTCCGGGAGCACCACCCGGTAATCATTATCATAAAGCTCATCGTTACTGATCGCATCTTTTAGCCTTTGTTCTGCCAACTCTCGGTCATCAGGGTGTATACGCGTACTCCACGACTCCCATTCTGGAACGCATCCATGAACAAAATAACCCAATAAAATATAGATATTATCAGACCAGTGAACTTCATAAGTCCTTAGATCTAATTGCCAATGGCCCATACTGGCTATCTTTTCCGCCTTCTTAAGGTTAGCCTCGCTCTCGCGAATCGACTCCTCGGCTCGCTTGCGCTCGGTTATATTCTCGAAAACAGCCGTAAAATATCCCTTTTCTGTACTATGGACAGAGATGGATAACCATGCTGATAAGGGCTTGAACTCTAACTCAAGCTTTTCCGGATGGCCTGTTGTAGCCACCCGTCCATATATCTCGATCAACTCCGGGTGCGACTCTCTAATCCCCGGTATCGCCTCTGTAACACTTTTGTCCACCACGTTTTCCAGTCCCGTCAGCCGTTTAAAAGCGCTGTTAACATCAAGATAGACAAAATCAACCGGATTGCCGTTATCATCATAGATCATCTTGCAGTATGCAAAACCATCCAGCATGTTTTCGAATAACGAGTAATAACGTCCCTCGCTATCCTGCAAAGCTTTCCTCGCTTTTTTCTGTCCCTGATCCTCGATGATCTTCCATTCACCATTGCGCCTGGTCAGGACGAACTGGTGCGTGCCCACGACATCCAGGATCTCATTAGCATCGATTTTATCCAGGGGATATGAACACACGCCCAACATGTCATACTGGCCGATGACTTCGTTGATCGTCTGCTCATAGTCAATGAAATCCTTCCAGACACCCGGCTCCAGCCATGATTCGTTTCCCGTCAGCCTCAAGCCGCTGAAACCCCGCTCCTGGGCCTTCCGAAGCTTTTCCACCCAGCCATTGAGCACCCGATCCCCGTCAAACACACCATTAATCGTATACCATTCCGTATACGGGATAATCTCAATCTGTCCTTTATCAAGGTAAACGTCGAAATCGTGTAACGCTTCGGCCATGCACGCTTTGGCTTCCCCGGCATTCAAGGGCTCTGCCGTTACCCACATGCAAAACTCATTATTTTTCAGTCCCGCTTCGAAATAAGGCACCAGGAAATCGATCAAATCCTGCTTAGTCTTATAAAAGAGGCCGAAATGTGTTCCCCAAGGTAAATCGCCTATCACATCAATACCAGATTTTCTCGTACCCGGAATCATAGTCACACACGTTGTTTTTAATATAACATCGTTTATTGTAGCTTAATGCTCATAATAATTTGCTTAAAATACAACCTCAACTCCTTTATATAAATAGTTTATAATAATACAACAGCTAATACAATAAGGTTCTGTCAAGTTATCGGTTGATGGTTCATTATGTGTCAGTACGTAAGCCCTATATCTCGCTCTATCAACCGATAACTTGACAGAGCCTCATTTAGCCCTAATACCCTTAATTACTCTTCTATGACTTGTCCAATGGAAAACGTTATACTTAAAGGCCATCTAGTATCAATACCTTGAAATTAATAAAGGAATACTTTAAATCGCCCCATCTAAGTATTACTGCAAAAGCAAAGGTATTGCTCGTCCTGGTCATGGTGGTCTGGGGCGGCTCTTTTATCGCATCCAGGCTTGGGCTTGACGGACTATACCCGGTGGAACTGGCCACAATTCGTTTCGCTATCGCCGCGCCATTGCTATTGCTTATCACGATCATCGTAGCCGGGCCCAGGTCACTTTATGTGGCGCCGAAAGATCTGCCTGTTCTTGTCGTCATGGCGCTGACCGGCGTATCGCTCCAGTACATTATCCAGTTCGTAGGTATGACCTACACCTCGGTCACGAATACGGCGCTGCTGATCAACATGGGTACGTTCTTCGTGATCATCCCTTCTGCACTATTCTTAAAGGAAAAGCTGTCATTGGATAATTCGCTCGGTATCGTGATCGCATTTCTCGGCGCGGTGCTCGTGGCGACACGCGGCGATCTCTCGTTCTCGCCTCACCTGATCGGGGATGGCATGATCGTGATCTGCGCGGTCATGTGGGCAATTTATATTCTTATCGGCAACAAACTGGCCGGCAAGTATTCCGTGCTCACGCAGCTGAACTGGATATTCATGCTTGGCTTCATCTTCCTGATCCCTGCCTACCTGGTCACGCCTCATCACTCGCTCGCGTCGTTCTCCGCGCTGAGCTGGGAATGCATCCTGTATTTAGCGATCTTCTGCTCGATCATCGCTTATTTCGTCTTTAACGACGGCATTATCAAGATAGGCCCTTCGAAGACGGCCATATACCAGTACCTGGAACCGTTTTTTGCGATAGTCTTAGCCATCCTGATCCTGAGCGAGCCGCTAGGGCCGGCTATCCTCGTGGGGGCTTTGTTTATTCTGGTGGGCATCGCGATGGCCGATAACAACCTGAAGATACTCAGCCACATCATTCGGCCAAAAGAGTCACAGGCAGCCGATGAAGACCATTGATGGAAACTTTTAACGTGGATAGGAGCGTTTTGCTTCTCTATGCCGGGCTCTGGCGAACATTCGAAGAACGTAGGCTTACCGCTAGTAATAGGTCTGCTGGCCATCAACGTATTCTGGGGCGCTTCCTTCGTCGCAAATACGATCGCACTACGATATATCGGGCCCATAGAGATCGCTTCCATCCGATTCTTCATCGCAGCACCGCTGCTGTTGATCGTCACTTTTATCTGGAAGGGCAAAGAGACCTTTAAATTTGATAAACACGACATTGTCACTTTTATCATTTTAGCCCTGACCGGCGTAACGTTCCAGTATGCCATTCAAGTATCGGCGCAGAACTTTACATCTGCTACGAGCGCTTCGCTCCTGATCAACTCGTCCGTATTCTTTATCTTGATCCTCGGCGCGGTTTTTCTGAAAGAAAAAATGACCTGGCTGCGCGTAATGGGCGCAATTATCGGCTTTATCGGCGTAGCCCTCCTGGTGACAAAAGGCAGCCTGTCATTTGAGATGAACGATAATGCTATCGGCGACCTTATGATCATAGTTTGTGCTTTTCTCTGGTCCATATATACAATCTATGGGAAACGTATCTCCGCGAAATATCATCCGATCGTGATATTAAATTACGTTTTCATACTTGGCGCCATAGGGCTGATGCCATTCTACTTTTTAACTCCTCACATGCCGATTCAGGACGTCCCTTTAACGGCCACAGCAGCCATCTTGTTCCTGGTCGTATTCTGCTCGATCATCGCTTACCTGGTATACAATATCGCTCTTGAAAAAATGGACACTTCAAAGATCGCGCTGTATATCTATTTCGTACCGCTCTCGACGATCGTCCTGGCCGCATTGATCTTACACGAGTCACTTACCCTGGCTTCCGCAGCCGGCGGGCTTATGGTGCTAATAGGCATGTACCTCGCCGAAAAACATTAAATCTAGGACTTGAACTTCTGGAGCAGTCTCGCGTAAAATTTCTTCTCCTCTCCTTCCGAGGAGCGCGTGAGCCGCTCCATGATCAGCTCCGGCGTGCTCTTGGCTAAATAATAATAGCGCGGGTTCCTGTCCACGATCAAATTCAGGTTCGCATCAAGTCCAGTGGCCTCTATACCATCGATGCGTATCTCGTACTTCGTGTTCTCCCTGATCTGTTCGGCCAGGTGGCTGACAAAGACCGCGACATTGTTCTCATTGTCGATGAGCGTCTCCAAAATGCCCGCCATGATCCGTGCGGATGCGCCAGGCTCGGTAATGGACTCAAGCTCGTCCACGAGCACGATCTTGCTTTGCTTGCTCATGATACTGGAGAAATCCTTGATCGTGGTCTCGAAGGCGCCGGCTGTCAGCGTACCCTTTGACTTGCTGAAGTACAGGAGCTCGTCGACCATGCCTACTTCGGCCGACTGTGCAGGTACCGGCAATCCCATGTGCGCTAGAATGACAACCTGAGCCAGCAGGTCCAGCATCGTGGTCTTGCCGCCCGAGTTCACGCCGCTTAAGATGACCACGCGCTCGCCCTTTGTCTCCTTATTTTTTAGGCCTACACAATAGTTCACGGGCTCGATCTTCTTCGCATATCCCCGTAAAAAGATATTATTGCCGCCCGTGATGTTCACGCCCGAATTCTTCGACAGTTTCGGCATCTTTAAACCGTAATCGGCTGCGAACAGGCCGATCGCGAAGTATGTGTCAAACTCCAGCGTGTCACGGACGATGTCCCTGCAGATCTCCTCGAATTTGGAGAGACGCTTCGCGCTGGTCCGCTTCATCTCAAGGCTTCGCTGCACCAGCTGCTTATTCAGGGCGTTCTTGAAGTCGTCCAGCGCCCGGTAGTTCACCTCGATAGGATAGACGATCTCGTCGTTGAACATCATGTCCACGTGCTGCATCTCGAAAGGCTTGAGCGCGAGCTTGTCCTTTATGCATTCCTTCGCCTCGCTCACCACTTCGGCGTACGCCTTGGCGACTTCCTTTTCCAGCATGCTTTTTATGCCCAGGTCGCCCTTCTCGCCGAACATCCCGAGCAGGTCCGAGCCTTTGAACGTAACAGTATTCTTCTCCATTCGCTCATGCAGGTCTAAGTTCGCTTTTTTAAGCGCCGCCTGCAGTACTTCGTTATACCCTTTAAGAGCGTTTCTCAAGCGGTCGAACTCCGGGTCCACGCCCAGCACGAGATCGCCTTCGGGCGTAATGCGGGACATCTCGGCAGAAAGCTCGAGCATCCTTGCATCTTCTAAATATACGCAGAATGGAAAATCAGACTTCGAGCGTATGATCCCGATCGTGCCGATGGCCGCTTCGATGGGCTCTTTATTCGCCGCGAAGAAACCGATCGTTATTTCCGGCACGAGCCACCAGATATCGGCCGGGTTTTCTACGAACTCCAGGTTTAATTTTTCAGGGAAGTCGTTACCCGTAAATTTGTTACCCACGATGAGTGCCTGAGAATAGCCCTGCGCCAGGTCTACGAGCTCATGCATGCTGTCGACCTGGTAGACTTCCAGGTACTGGTCCACGTGGCGGCCGATGAGTGCGTCATAGTCCTTTTTGTTGTCAACCATGACCGCGCGATCCCTTGACTTACTGGCTTTCACCGCATCCTTGAGGTGCCTGACCTTTTTTAGCGTGGCGTCCAGCTCACCGCTCTTATCTTTCGAGAGCTTACCGGCCAGCTCGATATAGCTTTTCAGATCTTTTTGAATTGAGACGATCCTATCCGCGCGCTTCGACGGATATGGGATATAAGTGCTAAGTTTTGCCCTTGAATACGGGGTATGAGAATAGGAACGTATGAGGCCTATGATCCGATCATATACGTTAGAGGCTTCCTGCGTCTGCAGGAACTCGCCGATGGAGACGCCTTCCTCTTGCGCGATGATCTCATGAACAAGCGATATGGCGTACTTCTCACTGATCCCCGGCACCTCACAGAGGCTGGCTACGTCATGCTTTCTCAGCACATCGATAGCAGATTGCTCGGAGCCATAGTGACTGATCAGTTTCGTAGCGATCTTTTCGCCTATTCCAGGCAGCTCTAACAGGCCGTTCACGTGCAACTAATGTGCCATCTTACTATTAATAATTGAGCAAGCGGAGTGAAAGTAATGTGCGAGGCACCGTAAAAATAAGCTCTCATAATGGGTATAGAATTATATTTTCGGGTAAAAGTATTTGTAAAAATAACATCATACTCGATGATTCACACTCATATACTGGATAGACCCGCAGGCTGATACGGTCGATTTATTAGTGCTCGGGGCAGATAAAAGCGAACTTAATTGCAGAATGGATTATCAGCTTTTACAATTGAATATGGGACAAGTGACCAATAAAAAATAGGAACTAGAAGGGACGATTAGTATAATGTCAATGATCATAGATACAATTCACACGGCAGTTCAGGATATTTTAACGGCCTTTAAAACGCCGGGGCGCCCGAAAGTGAAGTTCAAATTCAAGGACTTCATGTTCTTCTTCCAGTTCGTCAGGCCGGTGTGGAAGATCGGCTTTATCAGCCTTATCATGGTCATGATGACGACGGCCATAAGTGCGATACTACCGCTGTCCAGCAAAATATTCATAGATTATGTCATCCAAAAAACCGGGTATGGCGGCATTGAGACCATCATGTCCACCCTGGGGCTCAGCGCATATACGCAGACGGTCATCCAGCACCTGAGCTCTATAGATTTCCTGATCCTCGTTATGGTCATCATCGGCGTCGTTAACGTGATACTGACCGTACTGGAGAGCTACCTGTCCTCCATATACCAGCAGGAGATGACGTTCAATCTCCAGACCCGGCTGTTCGACCATACGCTGCGTTTCCCCATGTCCTTCATTAAAAATAAGCAGACCGGATACCTGATGTCCAGGGTATCGGACGACGTGGGCATGATGCAATATCTATTCTCGGATGCCGTGACACAGATCATCTCCAGTATTTTTTACCTGATCTTCGGCATCGCCATCCTTCTTTCATTGAACGCCCGGCTGGCCGTGATCATCGCAGCCGTGCTACCGGTATACCTGGTCGTCAGGTACCTTTTTTCGGGAAAGATCCGCGCGTTAAGCCATCGGGAACGGGAATATAACTCGGAAGTCTCCCGGGACATGCAGGAGGCGCTCTCCGGCGTTGAAGTCGTCAAGTCCTACGCCACGGAGAAAAAAGAAGTCGGGAAAGTTTCATCGAAATTGAAAAACGTTGTCCGCACCCGGATCGCCCGGTCTGTGCTCATGTCGCTGGCCAGCTCATTCATGAGCGGCACCATGTTCGCGCTCACAGTGGTCGTCATGTTGCTGGGTGCCCGGGATATCCAGAACGGGTCCATGACCATAGGAGACTATGTCGCGTTCATCACGTATATCATGTTTTTATCCAACGCCGTCAACACGCTCTATCGCACATACCTGACCTTCCAGCCGGCGTTCGCGTCCATGGACAGGCTGAAGGAAATGTTCAGTATAGCACCTGAGTTCGAATGGGATCTAAAGGTCCCGCTGAAGAAACTCGATAAAGTCATAGGCGACATACGGTTCGATAACGTGTCCTTTTCATATAACGATAAAGAACCGGTGCTGGAAAACATCAGCTTTAGCGCGAAGCCTGGCGAGGCAGTTGCGCTGGTCGGGCACAGCGGTGCAGGTAAGACTACGTTGACGAGCCTGCTGCTAAAGCTATACCTCCCAAAGTCGGGCGCCATATACCTGGATGGCATAGACCTGAACGACCTTGACTACGCCTGGCTCCGGAACCAGATAAGTGTCGTCTCGCAGGATATATTCCTATTCAACGACACCATCGAGAATAACATACGCTATGGCAAGGCTGGCGCTGCTCGCGAAGACGTCATAAGAGTAGCCCAAAAAGCCCATATCGACGATTTCATCGATAAGCTGCCCAATGGCTATGATACGCTCATAGGTGAGCGTGGCACGAAATTATCCTACGGGCAACGGCAGCGTATCTCCATCGCGAGAGCATTCCTGAAGAATGCGCCGATCATCATACTCGACGAGCCGACGTCCTCCATCGATACGGAGACGGAAAAGTTCCTCAAGGAATCCCTGGACGAGCTGATGAAGGGCCGTACGACTTTCATCATATCCCATCGAATGTCGCTTACGGATATCGCAGACAAGATCCTGGTGATCGAGGACGGCAGGATCGTACAGAGCGGCACGCAGCAGGAACTCGAGAGCAAAGCAGGGATATATCAAACGCTCAGGACGCTGGACCAGACGCATGCGAGTCCACGACCCGGTACGTACGACATAAATTGAATTTCTCTACCGGCAATCGAGCCTCTAGCATCTTCGCGTCGATGGAGCAATTCTAGTTTTTACATGAGCGCGAGTCTTAAGTTTCCTATAAGCAACTAGGTCTCGCCTTTATATATTTCTTTAAATCTGTCCTGAGAGACTACAATTGATCACCATGCCCCCTATGTGCAAAGCATTTAAATAGTAATATCAACGTTGATATCAATGTCGATATCAATATTGATATTGATAGGAAATTGATGAGAAATGGGTTCGCGTATCGAAAAGATACATTCGCATGTTCTAGACCACATCATGCAGCATACGACACAGATCCCTAAGGGCTTTCTTCGCTATAAGACGCTGGAGCTTCTGGGCGATGCACCGATGTCAGGATCGGAGATCTCGGAAGAGATCAAACGAAGAACAGCCGGGCAGTGGAAGCCGGGGCCGGGCTCCATATACCCGCTTCTCGCATGGCTTCAAAAAAACGGCTATGCCACAGAGCAGCCGGTAGAAAAAAGCGGGATCAAGCGTTATGTCCTCACCGAAACAGGCAGGCAGCTCCTGGATGAGCAAAAGAAGATCTCGTCGATGCCGGAGAATAAGGAGAAATCCATGGCATTCTGCCTGATGGACCTGCTGTGGTTCGACGGGCAGGACGAGATGGCGGAGGACTTGCATCGATCGATGGTACGGCTGGTATCCGTGTTAGGCGAATTCAACGGGATCATGAACCAAAAATTATCAAAAAAAGCCTCCATGGATGTAAAGGATACGGTGGACGAGGCTGCGAAGAAGATCGAGGCCATAAATGCGTCCTTAAAAAAATAATTTTGTAAATCGAACATGAGACGGTGATAATATGGGACATATGAGTGGTGCGAGTCACTCGCACATGAAGGGAATGCTAAAAGGAAAAACGAAAGATGGTGTTTACGACTTTGGATGGGGGTTCGCATGGAGCTGGGGTTTCCTCTTTGGCTGGATATTATTCCTGGCTTTAGGTATCGGAATTCTAATCATTAATAGTGGCCTGTACATACTCTCGACTATCATGTTCCTTATCGCCCTCCAGCTATTCCTGGGAGACATCGCCATACGGTATATCAGTAGAATGAGCTCGGAACTGGTGTTGCCGTACGTGGACCTTTTAAAGTCCGACAAGGACGTTATCCTCGACGCCGGCTGCGGAAGCGGAAGGACATCGATCGCGGTCGCTAAAATCATGAAAGGCGGAAGGATCGTTGCCGTCGACCGGTTTGATGCGGACTATATCGCTGACGGCGGGAAAAAATTACTCGAAAGAAACCTGAAGATAGCAAAGATCGCCGACCGGGTGGAGTTACAGGCTCAGGATATTACCGCCCTGAAATTCGCCGATGGGACTTTCGACGCCGCAGTCAGCTCTTATATGCTCGACCACCTGGGCGATAATAAGCTAAAGGGCTTGAGCGAGATCAACCGTGTCCTGAAAAAGAACGGCAGGATGCTTTTGATGGTCGTGGTGCCGAATTACGTTACGCTGATGATCTTCAGTGCCGTAAGCCGCCTCAGTCTGATATCAGTCAAAGATTGGGGCCGACTGTTCAAGGAATCAGGCTTCAAGTGTCTAGAAAGCGGTGACATTAATGGCGGGCACTACTTCCTGCTGGAAAAAATCGTATAATTTTTTTGCCTGAACTATACAAACATATCAAATGGAATTGCATAAAAAGTTGGACATTATTAATGAATGAAATGCCATTTATAACTTAAAAATCGGACGATAAACTTCTTTATCATCATTGGTAGCTCAAATCATTTCGCTTAGTATTACCGGTATTATTGCATATCTCCAGTTGATAGAAACATTTATCATTAGCTTGTAATATTATCTCTCATGTAGCATCAATAATTTTTGTTTCGTATGTGTACATATTGAAATGCTATATAACAATCAGGGGGCAAATAATGGCATACATACAGGTAAGCGATAAAACATTACAGGAACTTAGAGAGCTATTGCAAATGAAGTATCCTAATTTAAATGTAAGCGAGCGAGACGATTCATGGGTCTTAACCTATGTCCTGGACCACTCGATAACAGCTCTAAAAAATGTCGCCGATCCCGTAGATTCAACAAGATTTAAATTCATTGAAAGAGCTATGGGGAATGCGGAGACCAAGAATTTATGGAAAAATATCCATAAAGACTTTTAATATTTTCTTCACCGTCGCGCCAATGGTTTATCATTCAGCTGATGTAGCTTTTTAGATAGATATTTATTCTACGATGATGTTTTCAGGGGTTTCACGTTAGTACCCGGACCCGCCATCATCATTTCTAATATTTCCCGTGATACGGCTTTGTCGAGTGGCTTGTTCTTGTTGCCGCATTTTGGCGAATAGATGCAGGCCGGGCAGCCTTCCTTGCACTCGCAATCGCTCACAAGCTCAAGCGTTACTTTTGTCAGCGCGGGAAAGAGCTCATAGCATTTTTCAGCAATGCCTATGCCGCCCTCATATGCATCGTAAATGAAAATGGTCGGCAAATTCGTGTCCGGATGGTTCGGCGTGGATAGTCCGCCCATGTCCCAGCGGTCGCATAATGCATATAACGGTGCCATGGCGATCATCGCATGCTCGACCGCGTGTATGCCGCCGTTAAAGTCTTTACGTTCCGCCAGAATATTCTCATGGAGCTCTTCAGGCAGCGTGAACCATACTGCCACGGATTCGAACACCTGGGGAGGCAGCTCGAGCGGGAAATAGCCTAATAGCTTTTCATAGCGCTTCATCGCATACTCATAATATTGCTCCGTCACAGTCACGTCGCCGACGAATACTTCTATGCCATTGACCGTTTTTTGGGAGCGTATCTTTTTAATGGCCACATCAGACAATTTCAACGATTCAGTATAATAGTCGACGTCCTTTTGTATCGCCTTAGCGATGCCCAGCTTTAGATCGAGCTCTTCGATAATGTACGTCTCGCCCTGGTGCAGCAGCACGGCCCCCTGGTGCGCTTCCGAGCATGCCCTGGCGATCTCCATGGTCTCGATGATCTGGCTGCCACACATGACCTTCACGGAGTGGCTGGATATATTCTTCAGGCTCACGATCTCGGAAGGGCTCTTCGAGCCGCTATAAGCAAAGCCCCTGGGCGTCCTGCGCACGACGCCGGCATCGCCCATCGCCTCCATGACGTCCGAGATCTCTCCGAAGTACATGGAATCGTTAGCCGTCAGCGGCATTTCAGCGGAAGCGCACATGAGGTGTCCCATGAGTATGTACGGGTTTTGCAGATCGACAATGGCCTCTTCGCTTTTAGCCGTAAAGAATGATTCCGGGTGCTTCATATAAAACTGGTCCAGCGGGTTCTCAAAAGCCACCATGGTGACGAGCGACTCCGAAGTGCCTCTGCCAGCCCTGCCGGCCTGCTGCCATGTCGAAATTCGAGTACCCGGGTATCCTGAAATGATCACCGAGTCCAGCGACCCGATGTCGATGCCGACTTCGAGTGCATTGGTGCAAGTCACCCCTTTCAACCGCATTTGCTTGAAATCATCCTCTATGCGCCGGCGGTCTTCGGGTAAATATCCGGCCCTATAGGGTGCTATCTCATTCCTGTAGCGGTTATTATCGTATTCCCTCGACCACTTGGCTATCAGCTCAGCCATACGCCTGGAAGGCGTGAAGCAAAGCGTCTGCAGACCATGGTCCAGCTGATTCACTAAAAGACGCATGGTCTCCTGATGCGTGGAGCCTCGCCGGTCTCCCTCGAGGGGCGGGTCCCAGAACATGAAATATTTCTTTCCTCGCCCGGAGCCGTCTTTCGAGACAACATCGAACTGTTTTCCCGTAAGCTTGAATGAAAGCTCTTCCGGGTTCGCGATCGTGGCGGATGAAAGTATGAATTGCGGGTCGGCACCATATCGCTTCAAGATCCGTCTCAGCCTGCGTATCAGCATCGCAACATTCGAGCCGAACACGCCTCTATACGTGTGCGCTTCGTCGATGACCACGTACTTCAGGCCCGAGAAGTACTGCCTCCACCGGTCATGCCATGAAAGATACCGGTGTATGGCATACGGGTTACTCACGATGATCCTGGCCCGGTCGCGGATACCCGCCCTGGCCGACTGGGGGGTATCGCCATCGTAGATCGAGGGTAATGCTTTCGTGCCCAGTGCGGAGTCCATCGCTTTTAGTGTTTTTAGCTGGTCATTCGAGAGCGCCTTCATCGGATACAGGTACAGCGCAGTGGCCTTTTTATCATTTAAGAGGGCCTCGAAAACGGGCACGTTGAAGGCGAGCGTCTTGCCTGACGCCGTAGGCGTCGTTATGATGACATTTTTACCGTCCAAGGCCAGGTCTATGGCTTTCGCCTGATGAGAATAAAGTCTTATCTTTTGCGAGTCCAGGTATTCGCGGAGCTTCGGATTTAAAATATGATTGACGTCATCGTATGAGGGCTCGCGCTCGTCGATCTCCTCAATATGGACGATCTGGCCTTCGTAATTGTCAGACGTCCTGGCGTCCCGGATGTATTCTTCAATAGCTCCCATTATCGCAGTCCTCACAGAATTTTGAGAATAGCCTGGCCAGCGATATCAGGTCCTGCCTGTTATGCTCCACGATGGGCACCAGCGGGCCGGGATTTTTACTGCGAGAGTATTCCTCGTAAAACTCGGGCACTAGCGCACCTGGCACATCGTCCTTTCTGTCCTCCCCGAACAAATACTTTTCAACGGTAGTCAGCCTTACATCGGGTAGCGTCGGCCTGAGTGATCGTCTGGCGAACGGGAGCATGTCGAAGTGGATGTTTTCTATATCGCTGCCCATGTCGTAGTACCAGCGGCGCTGATTAATATATGGCACATCGAACGAGCGGCCGTTATATGAAAGTAGTGGCGTGCCTTCGACCTCACTGCAAAATGCGCTGATGGCAGCTGCTTCTTCGCTAACGTCCCTGGCGAGATATTGCTTCGTATATATCTGATCGCCGCGCACAAAGGCCGCGCCGAACAGGATGATAGGCCTCGAAAAAAGGCCAAGTGTCTCTATGTCGAGTGCGACCAGCCTGTCGATATCGGTGAAAGCGCTTAAATGCAGGTTCAGAGGATGCGACTTAGGGAGCCAGTGCCATAATTCTTCCTGGATACGACATGCATCGCCCGAGTCGATGATCTCCATAAGGCGTTCGGCCTGGTCTTTCCAGCGATGATGCCCGGTCAGGTCTTCTATTGTCTGATATCCGCCTGATCTCAGCTTTCTCTCGGTACCCTGGCCGATACCCCTTAATAGCCTCAGGTTGGAAAGCAACGCCGTTCGGGCTTTTTCTCTATTAATCTTACTCAGCGAGAACCCGGCAGAGCTCTCGACCAGATAACATTCGCCCATCTCGTTGCTAACGGGCTTTCCCTTGATCGCATCTTTGAGGCTTACGCCGTCATACCGCTTCAGGTATTCTTTTTTCACCCGCAGCCCTTCGGCGTAATCCTCGCCGTAGAGCCAGGATGGCATGAAATCTCCGGTAGCCGGGGCTGAATCCTTCTCTACGATATCATACTCTTTCCAGCTTTCTTCACGTACGCGAAGGCGGCCGGCAGCCGCATCCAGTCTGTCCTTATCAAGCAATGATAATCATAGAACGTTAATTGCATGCTCTTTTAAAGCTTTTCCGATGTGCGCCGTGAAAGTAACGAGCTTATACTAATCGGCACTCGCCAGAAAGTCCATCACTGTCTTACAGAACTGGTCCTTTATTCGATTGAAAAACGTGTGCCCGCCTTCAAAAGTGATGATCTTCGAGCCTGTGATCCCTTCGTGCAACTCGATCGCCAGCGGAAGAGGCGCTAAATTGTCCTGCTTACCATGGAGAATCAGCGTGGACACACGAATCTGGCCGAGACGATCGCTGCAATCGTAGCTGCGCGAAGCACGCATCTGGCGGTAGAAGGCGTAGCGGGGCTGCGGATATTTTTTCAGTCTTTCTACGATCAATTTAATGAGCGTCAACCGGAGCGGCAGCTTGAGATCGCCCCTCTGCCTTGCATATGTGGATGTGAGGACCAGGCTTTCGACCATATCGGGGTGCTGGAGGGCCAGCGCCATGGCGATACGCCCTCCCATGGAAATGCCGAGCACATGCGCTTGCTTGATTCCGATTGTTTTTAAAAGGCCCGCAGTATCATCCGCCATCATCTCTATCGTGTAGGGAATATCCGGCTTATCGCTGCGCCCTACTCCACGGTTGTCGAATGCTATGACCCGGTACTTTTTCGAGAGACCGGCTATGATCGGCTCGTAGATGGTCAGGTTGGTACCGAGACCGGCGATCAGCACGAGAGGCTCGCCATCGCCCCTGATCTCGTAATACATGTTGATATCGTTCACTTTTACCGTAGGCATTCCAAGTCCTCATTATCACAAGATAACATTAATATTATGAATGCAAACAACTGAAATCTTAGAAATGTTGCCTGGTCGACAGGAACTCATCGACGATCCTGTTGAACTCTTCATGTCTCTCGACATTGGGGATGTGTCCGCATTTATCGAATAATTTTACGTATGAGCCAGGTATTGAATCATGGTATTTTATGGCGTCAGACACCGGTAAAAGCAAGTCATTCCGCCCCCATATGATCAGCGTCGGCGCCGTTATCGACTTCAGCAAACTGGCGCGATGCGAGTCGTACATCATCATATCCCGGCAATTTTTCATGAAAGCATTTCTGGATTCTCTATTATCGGCCACAAGCATGGTGTCATCCAGCAGCATGCTGGCGGGGCCATCGTAGAACATCGAGCGGCAAAAGAGCTTCCTGCTCCTCGCCGTAAGGCTGAAAAATACCTCGAATAATTCCTTGCTATACAACGTGCCAACGGGCGAAATGCCCGTCGCAGAGGACAGGGCGAGCCCGGCGACTTCCTGCGGGTATTTTGCCGCGAACCCGGCTGCGACTGCCCCTCCCATCGAATGGCCTATAATGATCGGCATGGAGATATGACGCGTATCGATGAACGATCGCAGGAATTCCACATAATACGGGACGCCATAATCTACTTCCGGCTTATCGGACAGCCCGAAGCCGGGCAGATCAAGTGCGTATACCTTATGGGACTTCGACAACGTCCCAATGTTATACTTCCATTGCCCATGGGAAAGCCCGTTGCCATGTATCAATACGACCGGCTCTCCCGTACCTTCGGCCTGATAAAATACTTTAACGCCGCCCACGTAAGTATGACATTCCATCTACGTCACTCTTAACATAACAAGTACTTTTTATACGGCTTAAATGTTATCGAATAACCTGTTCAAGCATGCCGTACAAACCCAGCAAATGTCAGGCTATATGGCGATTATACAAAAATATATCTACACCGAGCGTGCTTTTTATCATGTCTCCCCGCTGTGAGGGAAACCTTAATATGAGATATTGCACAACTATAGTGCGCGATACCGGGCCCGTGGTCTAGCCGGTTATGACGTCGCCTTGACATGGCGGAGGTCGTGAGTTCGAATCTCACTGGGCCCACTCTTCTATTTTTTTAGAACAAGTTTTTTTATTATTCTCTTAACAGGAATGTTTTTATTTTATTATTTTTTATCATGGCCATTAGTGATATTATAAAGTTATTTACAGCAAATAAAAACCGTATAAAGCAATCTAGCAATCATTAAAGCTTTAATCTATTGCAGGCAAAAAGTATGGTTTTATACTCTCCTCCGCTTGTAGCATGTGATGCATATAGGATGCGCCGGGAGGATATTCGTCTCCGGGATGAATATCATTAATCCATCCGGGCGCCAGCGTGCTTCATTTCATAAAGGCGCAAGCAGAGCATAAAATATAACCTCTCCAAAATAATGCTCTTTCAGGCGTACGAGAAAATAATAGTTAAGGTGTATATCATGAAGAAGTTTGGAATAGCAACAATTGCAGCGATCATGCTGATAATGATGATCACTTGTACGTTCGCTGCCCCGGTAATGGCGGCCACGGAAAGTGAGCACGACCAAAGCCACAATCGATCAAGCCCGGGCTGCGGCCAACGGATCACGTATCAACGACGCCTATGTCAAGATCGGGGACCAGCGACTGACTGATTATAACAATCTCCTGTCAAAGGGAGACACCCAGATCGCTACCTTAAGCTCCAAGGGTTTTGACGTATCCGGCTTGCAATCGGTCGAGAACGGCGCCAGATCTAATGTAGTCGCACCACTCCAGGCTGCAGTGAATACAGGCGACGGGACGACTATCAAGGCTCAGCTGAAATCGACGTGTCTCGACAACGGGATGCCCTACAGCTACCACTACTCGGCCAAAATCAATTTAGAGCGGCTGACGACGGTGAATAATAAGCTGATGACAATGGTCACTAACTCAACGGTCCAGGGTCAGCTCTCCGATGTAAGCGCTAAGCTCTCGAAAGTGCGCAGCCAGCTGGATGCAATCGGGACCAGTCCCTATACGGGCTCACAGAAGGACGACGTATGGAATGGCTTAAAGTCCGCCGCGCAGGAAATGAAGACTGCGATCCAGGAAATAAACGCAAACCATAATCAAGGATAATATTTTTACCCTTTTCAACTGGTGGAATCTATGAAGAAATCTATGGCAATCCTTTCAATGCTCATCATCGTCGCAGCGCTGCTCGCGCTCGGCTGTGCCGGCCGAAATAATGCAAGTACATCAACAGCGACTCCTGTCCCGCCGGCCGGGAGCATCACGGCCACACCAGTTGCGGGGCCTATGGTCACCGTTGGGCCTGATAATAACAGTTCGACTTACATTGATCCGTCGTTAGCGGATATAACTAACGAGAGCGATGAGTCCGTACCGGATGAAGGATAATCAATTGCACAAGACAGCGGCATTTTAGTGTCGCTGTTGCCATTTTTTATAATCACAAGAGATCCTTAATAATTTTATCATTTACGATCTCGTTGCCTTTTTATCCCACGACTGTACCTTCTTACTAACAAAAACCTATAAATAATCAGACCTGTATAGAACGATTACCCATCGAATGGGTATGAAAAACAGTCCCGTGGGGTAGTGGTCAATCCTGTTGGCCTTTGGAGCCGAAGACTCCGGTTCGAATCCGGACGGGACTATCGGTTACTAGTCTAATAGTCCTGCCATGCCAATATATAGCATGGCAGAAACACGTTATACTTTTTGAAATCAACGCTAGTTTTTATAATACACGTAGAATAATATTTATTGGTATTATTATAAGCCATAATTCATAATAATAGAATAACAAGCCTAATATAAGCAATTAAGCAATTTTTAAGCCACGTCGAAAAAGGCATGGGTATAAAATCACTATGTGATAAGAATAGATTGAAATTTAAGCCAAAAGTGCTATTGTAGTTAAGGCTTACGTGAATGGTGCGCCGGGTAGTAAGTCGCGAAGCACGTTTTTGCCCAGTGCGTTTTAAGCCTGTGGGCTGGCTGACGGGTACACTTATCGCTCCTGTGTCAATGCTCTCATGTAGAAAATGAAAACTTAGACTTCCTGATGAGCCATGTATTAAAAATAAAAGGAGCGAGTATTACTACTACCATAATATGACCGGTTATGAGGACAATCAATGTAATAATTAAAAGAGTAAATAGTCTCATTACCCTTTTATCAACCATTCCTTATCCAGAACATGTATACAGCGCCTCCAACAATGATGACCCCTGTCAAGGCTACGATTATATCAACCATCTCGTTGCTAACTATGGGCAAAACGCTTGTTTACATAATAAACGTATGATACAAACATCCAGTATTATTCGAGCGCCTGTTGGAGAACAAAGTGTTCTCCAACTCCCAACCTCACACAAACCTCACTAAACATACGGCATATGTTTCCCTTCGTTTCGGGTAAGTAGTTTTATCGCCTGCATGTCTTTGCCCATAAGACTGAACCCATGGGGATTCAGTCTTTCTTTTTCCGTGTATAACCTACTAACAAACCGGTCACAATCAGAACGCAACCAAGAACGGCCATTGTGCTAAAGGTGAACCCTGGTGTCGGAGCAGGCGTGCTGCTAATCGAACTTTGTGTTGGTTCTGCAGTATTTTGCGACGCATTAACAGGTACTGAACTCGGCACAGGATCTGTTGTTGATGTTACCGTCGGAGTGAGCGTGGATTGTTCCGGTCCATTAAAGATCAGGATAGGGTATGGTTCCACATCATTCTTTGTACCTCCCAACTCTTTTTCATCGTTACGCCCCCAACCCCATACACTGCCATCATCCTTAAGCACAATATCACACATAAATCCTGCACTAACGCCGACGACATGGTCAATATCTACAACTTGAATAGGTGTTGGTTGTCCCAATTGGTTAGTCGCCGGTAGCCCAGAATTATCGGTATGTAGCTTCCGATCAATGTATTCACCCCAGACCCACACAGTGCCATCATCTTTGAGTACAACGCTGTGCGAATTCATAGTTGATACATCCTTTACAGCTTCAATTTTCAATTGAACAGAAGGCAGCGTAACATCCGGAGGCCAATCTTTTATCGTACCATCGCCAATCGCTCCATAATGATTATTTCCCCACCCCCAGACACTACCATCATTTTTAATATATACAGTATTATCCGGCCCACCAGCTATCTGCACAACATTGCTAACGCCTTGAACCTGGAATGGTGTCAGCCTTTCACCAGGTCCGGAACTGTCACCCAGCGCCCCGTAGACAGAGTCGTCACCTTCGTACGTATTTTCTCCCCATGCATAGACCGTTCCGTCATCCTTAATGGCATACGTGCCTCTATCCCCTTTTCCAAGAGCTTTAATATCGGTTAGCCCTTGTACTTGTACTGGGATGAGTCTTTTATCCTTTGTCCCAATACCTAACTTGCCATCCCTATTATCGCCCCACGCCCATACAGTACCATCGCTTTTCAATGCATAACAATCCTGGCTTTCTGCGGATATAGCGATTATATTTGTAAGATTCGTAACCTGGACAGGCGTTGACTGGGATTCATTTCCGCCATAGCCTAACCAGCCGTCATCTCCATATCCCCAGGCCCAGACTGTGCCATCCTTTTTTAAAGCAAAACTCATCTCATTAGATGACGATATTGCCGTTACATTATCGATGAGTACTTTCTGTGGAACCGATTGTGTACCTCCAATTGTACCTATGCCTAATTGACCATATCGGTTGTCTCCCCACGCCCATACCGTACCATCATCGTTCAATGCCAGTATATGAGTCGATGCCGAAACAGAAATTATTTTCGCCTGTACGACACCAGGCAATATTACAAGCAGAATTGCCAGTATAATAGTAATTTGAATCATCCATATCTTCATATGATCAACTCCTACTTTTTATCCGAAACATTGATTGATAACCGATCAGATAGCTCCCTATAAATCGCTTCTATCCCAATTTGTTAACTGGAAAAGAAGAAAATTTTTTATACGATCTTCTAAATATTATCATCTCTCGAGAACAGGTAAATTCCTGTAATTAGCAAGATAAGCATTTCTATAAATAGGATAACCAAAAACAGTGACGCAGCATTGAACCACTGGCTAAACGGAACAATCGTATTAAATAATGGGTTAAACGGATTAGAAAATGGATTGATGATCATATTATAGAGTGACATCGGGGTCAGTATTGAAAGATCGCCAGTATTCTATCATTATACCATACCCAGTCAAAGAAGACGTATGTAATCGAAGCAGCAGTGACCATTAGGATGTTTTTGGATATGATACCGAAAAGCATGTTCAATGCGATAACCAACGAACATGCAAGTGTCGTTATAATGATATACGCCGCAAGCCGCCATATAAACTCTATATCTGACTGTGGCCCTCTGAAGAATAGGATCATTATGAGACCTATAAACAATAATGTAATCGTGTTGAATAAAAGCATAAATGCCGAGATACCTATAAATTTACCAATAATATAATCACGACGGTATAATGGCTTTGTCAGCAACACATTAATAGAGCTATTCCATCTCTCGTATGATATGGAGGTAGCGCCAAGGAAGATTGCAATGATCGTGAATATCACATAGCCGTAGCCTGCCATGATTGAGCAAACCCCAGGATGAGAGCGTCTCCACCCCCATTTACACTCATATATTGCAGTGTTTGCACATCACCCGCACCATTAAGATATGCGATTATTAAAACAATAAGTAAAGCAAAGGGAACAAGTGGATATGTTAACACACGAATAAACTCTAGTTCCGCGATTTTATATATTACACTCAGGATATATCCCTCCTAACGAATATGATGTAGCTTAAAGCCATGACGATGATAATATAGAGCAGAAACCTTGTAAACTCGGGAAGAACACTAATAAATGCATCATATGCCCCCAAATTTACATCCATAAACTTGGGCTGTACCTGCAACCATAGGGTACCCTCAGGCGATAGACTGACACATAGGCTGTCAAGCCCATAACCGGGGAGTATGTTATTAATATTAGTCGCAACAGAGGGGAGATACAACATCATCGAAATGTATACAGTAAGAGTGCTAAGAATCATGGCAAACGATTGATTTTTAATAAGTAATGAGATAAACAGCGATATCGAGAGAAACACTGTGGTATATACCATGACGAACAGAAATACAAACGGTAATCTAGAGAAGTAATCCACTAAAAACGGCGCAATAGCGTTCCCACAGAGGAGCAGGAACCCCAAAGTAAAAATCAATATATAAAATATTATTACAATAGCTAAAAACACTAATGAGCCCAACAATTTACCATTGATAATAGTATCGCGGTAAACCGGCTTTACTATTAGAGTATTTAAAGCGTTGCCCATCCGCTCGGCCGAGATCGTTGAGCATCCAATAATAATCCCCATAATTGTGCCATAAAAAGCCAACGTAAAAAAGACATAATTATCTGCCGCAATGCCTGTATTTTCATGAAACATAAGTTGTCCGGGGTGTATGCCATTTAATACAGTGTAAAATAAATATACAGTTGATATAATATAAATAAAAAAAGCCGCAAGAACGATAAGCACTACTGGATTGCTTAACAAATCAACGAACTCTTTACGAGCAATAACTAACGTCGGTTTCCCATTATTACTACCCCCGTATATTCCAATGATATCACAAGCCCGAATTCACCTAGTCATTCCACACGCAAGCTATGCATTACAATCAAATCATAGGGTTATAAATAGGTTCTATCACAATCGGTCAAGTAAAAAATATGGATTTCTAGTCTATCAATAACATTTTATATGAAGGTAAAAAGTTATTATCTTGTCGTCTTAGAATATTCTATGTTTGGGGTTCGTGTTCGATCGATAATTATCATATGTTTTATCCTGGTCGTTCTTGTCACCCCTGTTTATTCTCAAGTGGTACAAAGGATTGGCAATTATACCGTATATCAGGGCTCTTATTTAGACAACAATACGTCAATGGGTCCGGTCTATACGGGCGGTGCGCAAAATACGGTTAATTTTTGGGATTTGCCACTATGGATACAGGAATCAGCAGTAATCTCCGGTTTGATCGCTCTCCTATTATCATTACCATTTATTTTTGGTGTTATCAAAAAGTTACGGAGTAGGTCAAAGGTTTTATTGGAAAATCCCCAACGCAATACGATCTATCGTATGTGTCGAAGAATCCCGGCGTTCATATGGCGAGCATCGTCTCCTCGCTTAAAATGAACCTTGGAACATTCCGCTATCACCTGCAAGTGTTGAGCGATCGTAATCTTGTTTCAATCATGCACGATGGCAAGTTTATTCGAGTATTTCCTAATGCTGGCACTATATCAGATGTTGATAAGGTGATACTGGCCAATTTGAATAACGAACCAAAAAGAGATATAGTAAAAACTGTTAGCGAGAACCCAGGAATCAACGCATCTCTGATCGCCGAGCACGTTGGTATGAGTCTGAGCAGTACGATGAAATATACGAGGCAATTAATCCGAGACGGACTAATAATCCATGAACACCAACCCACCAATAGTCGGTACTATATTAACAAAGAAATACAGCCCAACATATCCAAGCTACTAGATGAGAAGACTAGACAGCCCTAAAACATCTTTTTTTATAATTAATTGTTATACCGATTGTGAGAGAACCTTTATTATGACTTATCCGGAGAGTCTTATACAATTTATCGTTCGATGTATAAAGTTTCTGATGTGGCTGTATGATAGAAACTCAAAACCTAACAAAGAAGTACGACCAGAAGTCTGTCGTTAACAATCTCAATTTGAACGTGGGCGAGGGCGAAGTCTTCGGTTTCTTAGGCCCGAACGGTGCGGGTAAGACGACTACGATGAAGATGCTTCTTGGATTGATCCAGCCAACCAGTGGCTCTGGCAAAGTAGCCGGTTTTGACATCGTCCATCAGGTACTTGACGTTCGCAGAGCATGCGGCGTATTACCCGACCCCGCCGGTTTTTATGATAATCTCACCGCTCGCCGTAATCTGAGGTTCTACGGCAGTTTATTCGATCTGGGTGGTAAGGATCTCGACGATAAGGTCAATGCCACGCTCGACTTGGTTGGTCTTTCGGATGCGAAGGATAAGCGTATTGGTCATTTTAGTAAGGGTATGAAGCAACGTTTCGGATTAGCTCAGGCTATCGTTCATGACCCGAAGGTGTTATTCTTTGACGAGCCCACGGCCGGTATTGACCCGCAGGGCGCTGAGGATTTCCGGCATCTGGTTAAGGAGTTAAAGGGAAAGGGTAAAACGATCTTCATGACATCCCACGTTCTACCCGAAGTGGAAGCTGTTTGTGATCGTATCGGCATCATCGTGAATGGTGAAATGAAAGATATGTGGCAACGTGAACGAACTGATCAGCCAGTACACAAAGAGCCAGGGGTATCACTTAAGACTGAAAGTACTGGATATTGAGGAAGCGCAGGTAAAAGAGTCCCTGAAACCACTCGGCAGTATTTCCAACGTTGTAAAGAATAATGGCTACTATGCCATCGATGCGAGCGCTGATGTCTCCGAGGAAGTATCTAGAGCTGTCTGCCATGCTCATGGGTTGGTCGCTGAGTTAGGGGTGTATCGGCCCTCTTTGAACGAGATATTCTTGAACATTACTCGTCCGCAAGTGAAGGCATAACATGATGCCCAAATCACTCCCTTTTATCCTGTTTGTATCGTTTTTCTTACTCGTGGTCCCTTGTATTGCGGTCTCGCCGCTTAGTGTGTTGGTCACGGATGGTCAGAGTCCGGTGGGAGGTGTCACGGTGTCCATGCTGATCGGTGGCACAACGTATTCTGGTTTGACGGATTCGAATGGATTGACATCGTTCAGCTTGCCGAACGGGTCTTTCATGTTTGTCGCGAGTAAGGAAGGTTATATACAGGGTTCGGCGACCGCGAACGGCGGGGACACGAACGCTACGATCATTATCACACACCTCTACGGTATTTCCGGCACGATTGTGGATGCCTCGACGGGATCACCAGTCACAAGTGCAAGCATCTCGGTAACGAATAAGGCCACGCAGGACTACTACACGGGTTCCACGGATAGTAGTGGCGTGTTCAACATCCAAGTCCCTAATGGATATTATGGCATAACGGTGAGAGACCCGAACTATCGTCTTGCTACTAACAATAATAACGGCGCGGGCTACCAGGTACTAAATAATGCATTGTATATTGGGTATATTCCGATCGTATTATTGAGCGACAACACAGGTAGCAGTGAGGGAGTGGATCTTAGGACGGATTTCCCCGGCAAGACCGTAAAAGTGAATAGTAGTGTCTCTTATGATGTGACTATAAAGAATAATGGCATCGTGGACAAAACATACTCATTAGCGGTGACGGATGCTCCCGCAAACTGGAATGTGGAGTTCCTGTCCGGAAGCGACCAGATAGACAAGGTGTTCGTCCCCAGCAAGGGCAGTCAGACCTTCCAGGTAACAACAACTCCGTTAACTTCCGGGAGCAACTCGGTGACGATTTTTGCCGCGTCGGGCGCGGACAATTGTTCGTTGCAATTGTTTGTGGATACGACAAATGAGACGGGTTACGACCTCGAAGTGATTTGTCCCGATAATATTACCCTGAATACAGGTGCGAGCACTAACGTGGACGTAACCGTGAAGAATAATGGTAGCGTCGAACTTACCAATGTCATGCTTGATCTCTCCTCAAACATTCCCAGTTCTCTCACGGCAAGCGTAACCACGCAAGAGCTCAATGAGCTTGCTCCCGGAGAGAGCCGGGATTTCACCGTGTCGGTGGGCGCGAACGCTGATGCGGGACAGGAAAGCGATAAACTCTATATGAGCGCGACGAGCACCGAAACAAAAACCGGCCAGCAATACATCGAGGTAAACATCGTCAAGAGCGGCACCTGGGTCGGCGTCGGCATTGCCATCGCGCTCATCGCAATACTCGCCTTTGGGTTCATCGTATGGAAATACGGAAGACGGTAAAGCTGGTATACTAATGACCTATAACTAAGATACTATATCAATATGCCTAACATTTTTATTTATATTTATCAGGAGTATTCACAAGGGTTAGTTCCCCAGAAATTCATTAAAAAATCCTCATGGAAGCATCCAACACATGGCGCTCAGGACGTTGACGAGTGACCGTACTTTCTTGTCGATCATTTCTTCTCCAGCGATGACTCTTTGATCGTGGCTTCGTAACAATCCAGTAGGCGGGTTATGACTGCATCTATGCTCTCTTTCGTATTCTTTCTAAGATGTTGAATCCTGATATGGTTTTCCCGCGATACCGTAACACGTTCAGAATCGAAGTCGCACTGCATTACATCTCCCCTCATCATTCTATTTATAAGGGCATCAAAATTGTGTGTTACCGACTCAGGGCCATCCTTATTTGCTATCCACTCTTCTTCCTCCTCATCCGTTCTGCGTCTAAGGAGGTCGATGTACGTATCTGAGGATACATATATCGTGCGGATTTCCTCACTCAATTCACTATTCCTGATAGCCGCGTTAAACTCTTTGTCTTTATAGGCTCTCAGCTCCTCCTTTGTTGGCTCCTGTTCTATCAAAGGACATGCTTTAACCCTATTCATACCATTGCAGTGTGTCTTAAATATAGTACAGCTTACACACTGTTCGGGAGGGGTGCGATACTTACGCATGTACTCCCGTTGCCAGGTCTTCTTATCGAACGTTTTTGTCATACTAGTCTGTAAGACTCTTACACGAATATAGTTAGCGGTAAGACTCTTACATGGGCATAGTTATCAGTAAGAGTATTACAGACTATTAAAAAAATAGAAAGGGGATGCGTAGCAACCTATAGATCGTGGCTGTAATGTCATCCTGGGCGCTCGTTCCGGCGGGTTGTCGGTGGCTGGCGGGTACACTTATCGCTCCTATGTCAATGCCCTCATATAGAAAATGTGGTCATGAACAGCCATTGAGCCGATATTGCCATAGTACGGAGTTAATAGCTTCAGTGGGCTCTTTTATCGGCGTCGGCTTTTTCATAAAGATCGTCGCATATGCACTCGAAAGAACTTGACGCTTAATTTTAATAACGGTTTGTGAGAGAAGCTATATTTAAGCTCGGTCAGATTATGGTTTGTGGTGTCAGGTATGCGTAGGTCTATTCTCTTTGAGGGGATTACGGTAACTCTTCTCGATATTGCTCCTGTTCATGCTCGTCGCGATGATCATGGGCGGGTCTGGCCCTGCGGAGCGGTCGATAGCTGGTTCGAGTCAGGTGCAGTACATCTATACTGGCAGTGACGGTACGCTATACATGTTCTTTGATGACCACATCCAGGCCATCGATATGAAGGGTAACGAGTTATGGGACTTTGTTGTACCGGATAAGTGGAATATTTGTAATGGCTGGCGTTTTACACCAGATTTTATTTGGGTTACGGCTTACCAGTGGAACCCGATCGCCTTTGCCGATAATGGGACATTGTACGTTTACCTGAAGTCGAACGAGAGTTATTCAGGTGGCTATGTTGGTACGCCGAACGCTATGAATATGTCCGAGGGGCTTATCGCAATATCCGATAAGGGTAAGGTTCTCTGGGATCTGCCATTAGATAGCCTCATGATAAATTCTTCTACGCCATTGTTAAATGAACCTAACATTAGCTTTTCAAAAGGGCCGTATTTCAGCGATGCTAACGTGTTCGCTCAGGGCAATCGAATCTATGTCTACCACGATCATAATGAGACTATTCTTGACAAGAATGGTTCCATTCTGTGGAATATTGATAATGTTGCTGATCCCGTATCAGTCGATGAGGATGGATTTGTTTACAGTGTTCCAGCCAGGATTCCAGATGAGCAATATTCCCCTAAATACTCGTTTACGCCTAATTATACTACGACTCTACCTAATGGGAAATATCCTATGGGAGCTATGCTAGATGATTATCGTGTGCCCTCGGCAGTGGTGGACGCTTATTATCCGAATGGTTCGCTGTACTGGTGCGCCTACCCTGGGAGCCTCATATATCGGCAATATCTTGACGATGATCATTTACCCGCAAGACAATAATGGCACGATTTATGTGCCCTTGGAGAGCGGTATCATCGCATACGATCGACAAGGCCACGAAAAATGGTCGAAGACGTACAATGAGAATGATTTCTCATTCCAATATGTCGATCCATTGAACCAGACATATGATATGCCTGGTGCCTTCAGGCTTTTCAATTTGATGCCATTCGACTCGAATGGCGATGTTTACTTAGAGTATATCAGCCAGGATAATATGCCCTGCACGATAATCGGAACACTTTCTCAATACCAGAAACTATACCTTATGACCATCGCGCCAAATGGCACAGAACTAACGAGGGAATTATTATATGCGAACAGATACCTTAGTGCGAGCGATGGTATAGGGTATGCTACGAGCGATTCTGTACAGCCATTAGATTTTATACCGCTGCCGCATCCCGATATCGGGACGAATCTTACCCACCTGGAGCCCAATGCTTAATCGCTTTTAATTTGAGCGATGGTCAACAGCTTTGGAATTACACGTTCTCGGTGGATGGGCCGTCTATTGCCACGATAAATACAAAGAATGGGTTGGACGCCGTACCATATGATACAATGGGGGAATTATCGGATAATAGCTCGTTGATAAGCAGTTATCGGGGAGGGTATGCGGTCGCGTCATATGCGCAAGTACCGGAAGTGATATCCGGCAACGGTCGTGTTTATACATATTTCCGCAGCTCAAACTACGAGTTACCGATCATCATCGGAAAATCACAGACCGCATACGTATCCGGCGTATATGCATTGGATGAGAACGGATCTCTTCTCTGGAATAAAACGGTCAGCGTCGGCGCAAGTGACATGAACGTGGTGAGATAACTCAACTATCTTTTACCGCGATTACAATGGGAACCTAGTCGTGACCAATACGGGTGAGGCAATCGGCTTCGCGCTCACCGCTATCCTATATATTTTCGTAAGGTTTATCTGCGTGAGTGCGGTCGCGCGGGCGCGTAGCCGTATCAATAAAAATGAGAACAGGAATACTGTGTACGACTTCATCGCTAAGAACCCAGGCATGACTTTGTACGAAGTCGCTAGGGGCTTATCTATGAACCTGGGCACGGTCAGGTACCACGCGTTCATCTTAGGCATAAACCATCGTGTCGTGCCTTATAGTGATAGCAAGTTCGTGCGCTATTTTACGAACTCTAACTCTTTTAGCCACGAGGATCAGGCCGTGGTATCTCTGGTACGAAGGGAGTCCTATGGTAAAGTACTCAGGTATATGCTTACTAGACTTGCTGTATCAAACGTTGAGATCACAAAAGAATTAGGCTTACAGGAGAGTCTTGTAAGTCGTTGTATCAAAGAGCTTGTGGATAAAGGCATCGTCGTCAAAGAGCCTTCAGGATTAAGGGGTGCCTATACCATTGACGATTTGCAGCGTGAGAGAGTTGCCAGCGCCATTAGGCGCATCGAAGGCGAATGACCCATCATCTAAGATTATTGGTTTATGGATGATGAGAGAGTAGGTTAGCCATATACATTATATGCGCTCCATAAGCAAGCATATTATGAAGGATAACTTCGGCACACGTCACACATTTACGCTTTATAATCTGGCAGCGTTAAACTCTAGTCAACGAACCGCATTAAGATCGACCGACCAGTTATAAAATATGATGCCATCGAAGCTAGACAATTCATATACTAGTCATATATGGGCCTGTATGGCGTTTTTAGGGCTGCTGGGAGTATTTTGACACCCCCTACGGCTGCATGATACTGTGTTACAGTATTTTGTTCGTCTATTAGTGGGACGATAAAGCAATAGATAACACGTACGGGTATTAAAAAAGGGTTATTAGCAAGCCGTTTACACATATCGCGGCTTGCTATTATAGTGGTTAGTTAAAATGTTGGGTTTACATATGAATTGACTATCGTACCATCGTCTATGTTAACAAAGAAATCCAAGTCAGTACCTTGGCCAGTTGACGGGAATACTTGAATAGTGTGACCGTCATATGATCCCCCAATTACAGTTAGCTCTCGTCCGGATATATATTGTATTGTGCACATAGAGGAGATGTGGAGCAATTTTTAGTGCTTCATCCTTTTGTGCCTGTGTAATGGCAGGAGCATTCTGGTAAGCTTGAGTCTCAGGGCTAGATACCGAGTCTTGAGATACATTCCCTGAGGGCTGTGTATATGTGCTTGGAGGCGTCACGCCATTCGCAGTCCATTTATTATAGCTCGAACTTGGCCACTGGAACCCACTATCAGAGCCAACAGGGATATACGATAATCCACTTGTCGAACTACCGTTATAGCTGGTATTAAAGACGTATCGCTAATCGTAGGAGATACAGATGATATCCCCGTCGAAGGAATGCTGACATCAGGACTATAGCCAGTCAACCCTGAAGAAAACATGTCAGTTGGATTCGATGTCGTAAAACTCGTTGGAAAGCTCATCAACGAACTTAACTGCGAAGGCAATGACAGAGCGCTCGCCGAAGCGGAGAACACTATCAGTGCGAATATTATTAAGACTACCTTTAACCCTCTCATATACAATACCCTCTCAAACTATTATTATAATATAAATTACTTTTATATAATAAGTAGTAGTAAAACTAACGAAAGCATATACTGAAAAGTGTCCGTTGAAGCGCAGTTATCTATATATCAATCTATTAGAACCAAAGACCGTTATATCTTATGGGATTACGTGAATATGAACGATGATTGGAATGAATAGCTGATTAAACCAAAGCTGCTCTTATGTGATCATGCATAAATTTTACGTTCGCTCTCGTCCATATCGATAAGATCCGGATGTTCAGGATCGCACATATCCTCATGTGCTGCCTCGGCGGCGGCCATTCCGAGCTTAAAGTCGGCTATAAAGACATCTACTTTGCGTTGTAAAACATTAAATAATTTCATCAGATCACCCGAACAACTGAGTAATAACACTATGTGGAGGTGAAACCACGGTGTTAGTACTCTATAAAGGCTTATGGTTGAAAAATAATAAGCTTTGCCTTTTAACGCTACTGCGGAGGACTTCTTCCTTCTGATGTGTGTGCTATCAAGCATGATTCAGAGGTCGGCCTAGTGACAAAAAAATTTCAGATTTGTTACACTTATAATAATTATATATACATATATGACTACAATCCCGGGGTTATTTGTTGTTGACGTTGTTTTTGTCCATGTATATGGGTACTAATAGGCGAATCTAGTTGAGAAATAAACCTCAAAACGAAAACAACAACTATTTTCATGATCTTACTATCTTTACTCGCAAAACTCGGTAAATCCTAATCTACGAAAGTCCAGAATATGCTAGAAAAGTTATGGGCCTGTAAAGTGCAAAAAGTAGTGAGGGATTCAAAAAGGTACTGGTTAGTCCTTGACCAGACGGCTAGTACGGGTACGGGTGCATATAGCGAGCCTGTCAATGCCCCTGGGGAAGCAGACGGAGTTATTATCGACCAGTCCTTCCTCATCACAATATTCGTGATTCATGGGGTAGTAGCTAACGCGAAGCCGATTGCACCCCGCGCATACTTCCGGCGTTCCTTTCTCGAAGTGGTATGCCACGTTTATCTCGCGGTTATATGTCATTATGTTCGCCTCCAGAACAGCTTAGACATGGCCATTCTGTAATCGGACCGCCCGGCTTTGTCCAGGGCATGAATGTGTTGATAGTGGATTGCATAATATCAAAGCGGTATATAGAAAATCATAAATCTTTGCATTGCTATTTTTCTACTACTGTAGACGGGCTAAAAGAGCCCTTTTTAATTTTTAAGCCCTATCCAATAGTCGAGGGTACGATTTACCCTGAACATAATAGAATATTGAATTTAGCGGGTAATTTGTTGTTTGTAGTAGGAGTTTTAATGGTTCCTGATATATGGGCTGAGTTCTCGCGCTGGACACGGGGCGGCTCGCCTGGACCCACATTCTCAAACAATTCATGTTTTAAGGCTCTCAGCACCCATCCTGCCCACCACCGCCAGGGGTGGAGTATAAAGGGTGTAACTATGCCCCTATATTTGCCAGTCAGTCAATAACCGCTGTATATATATGCCTTGATTTCAAATTTTTAAAAAGTGTCAATGCTGCGATGCGGTACTACGTACCTGAGTCCGCCGCCGCAGCGAAGCGGGGCGTCCAGTGCAGTGTTTAGTGCGGTCCGCACAACCTCTGAGCACAGCGAAATGATTTTTAAGATGCGGAAAAATAAAAGTCCGCCCGCACTGAAGATCAAAATCCTATAAAAATTATGCCGCATTCGGATATTGCATTTAAAAATTATTACTTATAGTTGTAAGTGGTATGGCTTATACTACATAAAACAGGTGTTAGATTGTAAAAAAGGTGGCGACTTACACCTTATCTGAGAAGTCGCCCTTCAAAACGTGCTGTTCTGCCAGACGCACGTTGTCGGTTTTATTACCTGGTACCAGATCACTGTCTTCACACATCCGCTTGATAGTGATGCGTAGGTCATCACGCACTATGCCAGCGTTCTTGTATTCCGCCCTAATGCCCTTGTCCAGGTTCGTGCAGGTCATTTCATCCCCTACCGGTCGTTCCTGCATGTAGCGGATTACTGTAGCCTTTAATTGCTCATGGGTAAGCTTCTTACCAGTTGCACCCTCAGGCTTCCTACCTAGGCTGACGTTACAGGCGGTAGCCGTGATGTTCAGCGTCATGTATACATCTGAAAATCTTGGTGCCCCTCTGAAATGCCTCTGTATGACCATATTCATGGTCCCGGTCGGCGTGTTGATGAGCAGGTCGCCATTATCGTCTTCCTCAGCGGCTACCTCCTTTTTAGCACAGGGATTACCGCACAATAGCGCTGATGAGTACCATTTGCCCCAAATGTTAGATCCGCTGATGCGCTTCGTACTGATCTCGCTGGTATAACTGCCGCTGGTGCTGCCTTTGTTGAAGTGCAGACATACACATACGCCAGTATTGTACTTCGCTATCCATCGGGAGAATCTATTGACGAATGGGGTAATCTCCTCTTCCCTGTTGCCATTTCCATCGAAGAACGTATAGAACAAATCAAAGATCACCATTACTGGTTTGAGCCTCGCTATTTCTTGTTCTATGTAATCCATGCTCTCAGTATCGTTTACATCGAACTTGATCTCATCCTTAGGCGTGTATATGTACACGTTATCCAGCATGGTGCACCCAGGCACTAGGTGTGACTCATCAAGCACATCCTTTGACGTTATAGCTCCGATCGCCAGGCCAGCCTGTATCATGTTGATCTTTATGTCCGTATCGGAGTTCTCACCGTCAACGTACATGACTCTACCCTGTTGCTCCATCGGGCAATCAGATCTGTTTAGGAAGTCACGGCCAGTTATATAGCTAAGAGTTAATATTGCCGCAAGCTTTGACTTACCGACCTTCTCCTCACCAGCTATGATGAGCTTTGCACAATGGCGTACCCACCCAGGAACAGCCCATTTAGGCGATTCTATAGGCGTATACATGAACGTTGTCCCGTTCTCTTTCGGTTTACGTACTAGTGCGCCTTCGATACCCTCACCCTCTACCACGACCTCCGGCCAAGGCTCAACCAGCCTCTTATACACATAGTAAGGCGTTCCAGCCCCGCATCTATGCGCGTCCGGGCATATGTCCCCCCATGACGCGATGGTCGAGCATTTGTAGTTATAGGGGTCCTTTGCTAGGCTATCTAACTGCTGCCGGGTGAGTTTTTCGTTATAGGACTGTGCCCGGCTGAACACAGATAAACACTGCTCTATCGTGTTGCCTACTCCGATCAGAAAACTACCCAATGCAACACGCTGGTCATGAGAGGGCTTCCCGTACTCTAAAATCCCGATCAGGTTCTTAATGCATGACGGGTACTTCGACATATCAACCGGCTCAGATAGTATCGTTACGGGCCGGTCATCGACCTTTGTTGGATCGATTAGTATTCCCGCGTCACTGCATAGTTTTTCAGCCCACATAGGAACTTCAGCGAAGGGCTTATCGATAAGCGTTTTATACTCACCCGTCACGCTGATCGACGGGGCTACTACTAAGAACCCGCCGACTCCTCGAACATCGACGCCGGGGAAGTCTTTAAAAACGTTCTTAGTATCGCTACAGGCGGCGTTCCCTACACCCAGCCCCCTACTCTCTAGTGCCTTACTGCTAAAAACGACGTGATACCCGCCGCTCTTAGTAGTCTCGGTGTACGTGTCCAGGATATCAGGGTACATCTCTTTCATGCGCTCATATGATTGAACACCACCGCGTTTCTTGTCGAAGTCGAGGGCCATGAGCTTCGACCGGCCGGTTAGTACGCCTACGAGTGCGTTTGCATAGCTATTGAACTGCCTAACAGCCTCATCGGGGCTGTTAGTCGCCTGATCCCACTCTACATAGCTCTTCTTATCGTCGGGGACTGTCGGAACCACGTAAGTGCACCGTCCGGCCCACGTCCATGCGCCTTTGGTGTTCTGAACCCTGAACCTTGCGTTTTGTTCGCGTTCCGCCTGGATCTGGTCGGCTGACGGTCTGTGCTCAGGTATAGCCATTTTTGCCCTCCCCGATAGCGTAACCGATCAGATCAAAGTGCTTATCGAAGTACTTCGCCGGATCAACTAGCAGACCGTCCGTCCTGCACATCCCTTTGAACCAGTCGGGGACTTCGAGGATTGGTAGTTTGTATGCATCGTATGGGTCAAACTCTGGTAGCTCCTGAACGAAGACGCCCGGGTATTGGCAAAAAACCATGAAAGCTCCCCGTAGCCTCAGCCCTGGGTTTTTGAAGATTAGGACAGTCCCGTGGTCACTGGGCTCTCGGTAGGTGTCCATAAGGTCTTCTGAATAGTTATACCTAAGACCATTCAGGCTTCTATCGCCATCGTGACTGCTTTCAATGGTTACCGAAATGTATAGGGGGTCTGGCTCTAATAGCAGTATGTTTAATGCCCATTTTTTCGCGATATTCTGTGTCTTGATACGGCTTGACTGCGTTCGTATCTGGTCTTTCGCGATAACGTCTTGTATGTTATCAGGTATCGCCATTTAGACCTCCAGGAGGCTTAGAATGGTCCGGGCACCGACTTTGGACCGAACAATGCTCTCGGCCTGCTCTAGTCGATCAATAGCACGAATGAACGTGCAGAAATCCACACGAAGCGCCCGGCATAGCTGATATTGTGGGGTTGGTCCGTGCGTTGCGATATATTCGACGATCCGCGCCTGAATCTCTATAGACCGTATTTCGTTCCGTTCCTGGTCACGAGATAGTTTTAAGTTTTTTCGGGCTAATCTCATCATGGACAGGGGTTTAGGTTCGGGGGCAGGCTTCAGGTTTTGCGATTTTACCGGCCTCCCCACATTTCTTTTTACGGACATTTTACGCTCACCTCCAGATCGTCAACTATCTGCATTTTGCCCTCGTGGACTTTTATACGAATGTCCAGTTTGTGCAAAGCGTCCATGCCCTCATAGGTTGAGCGTTTGATTGAGACTACTATTGTACCGGACATGATGGTTAATCCTCCCTGTTATTGGCATTCAAAGTGCGTTCCTGCCCTAGCTTTTTAGACGCATCGTTTTGTGCGTCAGTTCTGGGGCCCCGGAACGGGTTTTTGCCGAACCGGAAGGGGTATAACGGGCAAAGATAGTGATCATGTCCCATGCCGGGATTTTTACCGTTAGCTGTGCATGTTTGTACGTCCTCGCGAACACCGACGCACATTAAACAGTAGTTTTTGATTGCCTTAGTAGCCGGGCCAGGCAAACTTCCGCGCGGAACGTGCCCTAATCGATATGGGTACAAGGGGCATGACGTGCTTTTGCAGGCTGTTACCTGTTGAGCACTGCCTTCCATACATTCAAGGCAGGCAGTATGACAGGCTTTTTTAGGAGACTTGCATAGATTAGTGGACATGGTTATAGCCCCCAGGGACTTCGATCATCTAAAATATCTGATGAAAGCTCACCCTCGATAACTATCTGTACGCGTTCGTCGGGAGACTCAGCTAGTTCAAATAAGTGGTTGTTAACAACATCCAGTATACAACTTGCACACAGTTTCTCCCCTTTATACGGGTATAGGACTGCACCAGGTTTTTGTATCCATAGTTTAGGTAGTCTACTGGTCTTATCGCCCCCGCATATTGCACACTTTGCCATGTTAAGCCTCCCGTTCATCTACGAGCTTCCATACGCCTATTTCAAGGGCTGCCGCTGCTAGCTTCTGCGCGGTTGGGGAAAGAGCCCGAAGACGTTCCTGAGTGATTGTGTAAGGCTCGTTTTTCGATTGCATTATATCACCTTTTTTAGCTCTAATTCAAGTGCATGTTTAAGGCAGGCACTTATCGATATCTTATTTTTTCGGGCTGCGTCTCGCAGCTCGCGCGGTACCATTACTGAGGTATGGACGTATTCCATACCCTCCCGATCTGTAAACACTAATGTCATGTGCATATGCTATGCTCGCATACTATTGATAGGGTGAAGAACAGGGATTTTAATGCAAAACGTTTAAATGTAACAAACGCCATATAATCGGTTATGGTTAGAAACAAGCTGTCTTTGAAAGAGGAGGAAAAAATACAGCGTAAAAAATTTAAAACAATACTTCGGCTATCAAAGAAGCGATATGACCCGCTTTATCGAAGATTAGAAAATTCATTTAAATTTAAAGAAATGAGATATAATGAGTTTGCTAATAAATTTAGCAAGTTGAATTATCGAGTAGAAATGGACCTCCAAAATAGATTAAAAAAGGCTGATATTATATTCTATTCTGGAACCACGATGGAAGCCGGGCAACTACCGCAATATAAAAATAAACGTGTTTTACATTCTCCATCATTCCCTCCAAAACGAGTATACGGTGTACACGAAGCCGATAACATTGAACTGGAAGTTCAAAATCTTAAACCCGATCCAATAGAAAGCGAATGGGAAGAAAAAACATGTCCTCAGTGTGAGCATAAGTTCCGCACTTTTAATAAAAGAAAAAAATATTGTTGCTCGTTGTGTGAGTACACAGCTTATCAAAAGCGTTATATCGAGAAGTGTCGAGGCAGTAAATTAAAACAACAACCTCATAATAACACATGTGAGTTCTGCGGTAAGACCTTCGAATCAAAACGAAGCAAGGCAAAAACCTGTTCTAATGCCTGCCGTATGGCATTAAGTAGAAAAAATAAAAAATAATTTTAGCTTTTAGTAGTTTCCCCTATAGCCTTCGCGACTGCATCGTCAATCATACGCTTAAGCACATCTTGATTAGACGCCAATTGCGCAGCTTCATTCTCATCGTTCTGGTGTAACATAGCGGCCTGTTTAGTTAGTGGTGTACCACATTCAGGGCAGAATTTCGCCCCGGGTGCGCATAACTCGCCACAAGTACACTTTATTGCCGTATTCGCCTCCGTCCTTGTTGGCCTGGGTAAATCCTCGATTCCGGCTACGGCCATCAGCATACGTTCAACATCAGTGTCAGCAAGCTTTTCATAGTGTTTGAACATCCTGCTATTCATACCGCTGCCCCATGTACTTTTCTGGATCGCTACTGGGTTGACGCCTCCCTTGAGTTGATTTGTAACGTTCGATGTACGGAACAGTTTGTTCTTCGCACCCTTCGGGAATGTTACTCCGGCTTTCTCCGCTATCCTGACAAGCGATTTTCTCATAGCTTCTTCGCTCACGGGTTCTTCTGTGAAATGGACTTTTCCAGCATCATACATTCTAAAAATAAAGTCCTGTTCTCCGTCTGCAGCCATCACTTTTCGGAGTTCACGGATATACGACATTCGGATTATAATGTATGCATTCCTATATTTCGAGGGGTCTTTTGCATCTATTACGCGAATATGTACACGATCCTTCCCAATTTCAATATCGTTCCATGTTAAATTTGCAGCCTCTTCGGGCCTCATGCCGGATTCGGCTAACATAGCTATCCATGCCTTATCCCTAGTATTAGGAGCCATAGCAATTAAAGCGTTAATCTGGTCATCCGTTAAGACATCCTTTGGAGCGATTGAGACATAAGTCTCTTTTGGCGGTTTGATCTCGTCTAAATCGTACTGGTCGATAAAGACAATTTCCTTGCGCTTCAACCAGTTAATAAACGTTTTCAGCGCCTTCATATGTTGGTTTATGGTATTCGATGTGTAGGGACGGCCATATGCAGACAGCCCTTTCTTCATGCCTTCGATTCCCGTCAATATCATACTAACTGCATGCTCACTTTGGGCCTTTTCCCGTGCTTTATAGGCTTCAACGGGGCCTAATCTCCTGTTTTTTATGTCCGTCTTAAGCTTCTTCTCTTCATCGGCCGTTAGAATGCTTAAGTCGCAGTACTGGCATTTGATGAATCTACGCCACTGCGTTAACATGGTGGCTATGCGTTGGGCACGCGGCATGTCGATCATACCCTTATTCTTTTTATCTTCGATGTATTTTAAAATGAGTTTAGCGTCTTCATCACTGATTGTTCGGGTCTTTGTACGGTGTTTTTCTATGATATAGTCATATGTGTAAGCGTCAGTTGCTGCATGAAAATTTGTATTTACGGCCATGATAGCTACTAGGGCTTCTTAATATATCTATTTTTGCTAGGACTATTGGACTGGTAGTATTCAGTCCGGACGGGACTATAGTGTTTTCAAGGGATAATCCCCTTATTTTTATTATACTTAACGCAGAATTATATGGAGTCGATTAACGAGCTCTGTCAAGTTATCAGTTGATAATAAAAATATGGGGTTTACATACCGGTATATTATAAGTCATTGACCGATAACATGGCAGAATCTTATTGCCGAAACCATATGAAAAATAAATCAATAAAAAAGGGAATGTTTTTATCCTATTTTTTCCTTATCATAAAAAACGCCATACAGAGCCCGATTGCGTCTAAAACTAGCCAGTCCTGTCCGGTAGCTGTAGGTATCGGCGTTGCCCCTGAAACTTGAGTCGCTGTCGGCGGCGTCCCGGAAACCGGAGTCGAAGATTTACCGGATCCCGGCGATCCCAATGCAAATACATTATCCCAATTGTTAGTCAGGTAGATGATGCCGTTTGCAATAAACGGCGTATTCGAAGCATATTCAGTGGGTCTGTCTACCCATTGTAACGCGCCTGTGGTGGCGTCAAACGCACTAATATTACCCGACATATCCCCGATGTAGACAACTCCATCTGCTATCGAAGGTGTAGAATCTGTAAAACCGTTTTGTATGAAGTATTTCCATTTTAACGTGCCCATACCGGCATCCAGTGCATAAAGATTATAATCCCCGCTGGGTACGTAGACGATGCCATTAGCCACAGCAGGCGCAGTAGTTCCGAATCCCCGTCCTGCGGTGTATTTCCATTTTAACGTGCCTGTGCTGGCATCCAGTGCGTAAAGATTATCATCCAAACTCCCTATATAGACGATGTCATTAGCAACTGCAGGAGAAGACATTACGTTACTTCCAGTGGCGTATTTCCACTTTAACGCGCCTGTGCTGGCATCCAGTGCGTAAATATTAAAATCGTTACTTCCCACATAGACGATGCCGTTGACAACCGCCGGCGAAGAAGTTACAGGGCCCCCGGTTGCATATTTCCATTTTAACGCGCCTGTGCTGGCATCCAGCGCATAAACATCATAATCTTTGCTTCCCACGTAGACGACGCCGTCAACAACTGCAGGAGAAGACTGCACCCAGCCCCGGGTCGTGTAATTCCATTTTAAAGTGCCCGTACTGGCATCCAGCGCATAAACATTACCATCCAGGCTACCAGCGTAGACAATGCCATTAACAACAGCAGGCGTTGGGGCATGATCGAGATTGTTCGAAACGCTTCCAGTTCTGTATTTCCATTTTAACGCACCAGTCCTAGCATCCAGCGCAAAAATGTAATTGGTTTCTGCATAGACCATGCCCCCGGCTACTACCGGCGAAGAAAGCGACTCACTATAGTGGTCGGAGCCGAAGACTGCCGGGAAGTTCCATAATATGGTATTACCGGTTTGGGCTCCGCTGTTATCGTAGACACCGGAATGGGCCGGGTCACTGAGGTACATTGCCCCCTGAGAACTCGAAGCCGCGAGCGACGGAACCGATACCACGACGAGCATGGCAGCAAGAAATGCCAATACAAATAAGTATGAAGAATTTATCCACATATTCTGTAGCCCCCTATCAAGAAAGGTAAAACGAGTAGAGCCTTATACCAATAACGATGGTAAACGACCACATCGAAACCCACCTATAGTCAATAGCTTAGTCAGTAACCATTATAAGCGTTTCGAATATATATTTGCCGAATAATCTAGATTATACACATTGCACTTCCACTTGCGCGACAGGTCACGCAACGCATCGACATGTATTCTAATGCTATTAGTTTTAGTAAAACAATTGGGGTTTAAACATCATGGTGCACATACCCTATGAGTACTGGTGCGATTGATCTATAAACGCATAAATTAATAATCCGGACAGGACTTTGGAATTCTCGGGGAAGGATACCTTTTTTTAAATCATATATGTACTGGGGTGAATAACGTATAAACACCTTATAGATAATTGATAATATTTAGGTTTAGACAATAGATTAGTGTCGAAATACTCATTTCCTAATAACTCTATATATTAATATATATTCTATTAAAGGTGAACTGTTATACATAACAGTTTAACTATGCTCGTTGATGAATACATGTTACAAAAACTTTTAAGTGACCTTATAAAAATCGAAGGTATCAATGCGGCCGTTATGATCGGGTCGGATGGTTATGTCATCGAGCATCTCTCCAATAATAAAATTGACCATGATGCGGTAGGCGCTATGGCTTCGACCAGTATTGGTATGTCTGTTACCATGGGTCAACATCTTGGAAAAGGCAATTGTGAACATGTACTCATAGAGCTCGAGCATGGACCTATTCTGCTAACGTTAGTCAATAAAAATGAGATACTTGTCATCGTAGCCGCTAAGGGGGCCAACGTAGGCAGGATCAGATACGAGATGAAAAAGAATAAGGACCGAATTGCCGCAGCCCTATATGTGAAAATGGGCACTTTTAGAAAGCCGCTCGTCTATAATGAAAGCGTGAAACTGGCATAATAGATGACTGAAATGTTTTACATTATTGATAAAATTGACAATTTTTTAACGAGCGAAAGTCGAAAGTTATCACATATTACTTTTCTTTTTTACGGATCAATTTAATATCTCTTCCACACCTCTGTCCAGTCCTAAATCGATTAACCAATAAGTATATAAGAATATGCTTATATTGTTATATTGACATGGCAAACAACATGAAATGCGAATTACTGGAAGAAACAGCCGACCTTTTTAAAGCGCTCGGGGACGTGACCAGGATGCGGCTCGTTTACATTCTGGCGTCAGGCGAAGTGGAAAAGATCAGCGTTACGGAGCTGGCAAAAATGATGGGTATAACCCAGCCGGCCGCCTCGCAGCACCTGAAAACGCTCAAGACTGCGAAGATAGTCCGGGCCAGGAAGGAAGGCAATTACATTTATTATACTTTCAACGGGGATGCCATGCTCAAACACAAAGAACGCGTCGACTATTTATTCGGCTGTGTGTTCGAGAAATGTGATCAACTGGAAAAGGAAGGATAGGCATGTCAACGACGATCTACTATTTTACCGGGACGGGAAACTCGCTGCACGTGGCGAGAAGCATAGCGGCCCAGCTAGGCGAAAGCAATCTCATAAATATGGCGGGGCAGAACGGCCCTGATGTCATTGAAGATAAGAGCGATACGGTGGGAATAGTATTTCCGGTATTTTATCTCAATCCACCTGTCATTGTCCAGGATTTCGTTAAAAAATTAAAGCTTGACCCGAATGCATATGTATTCGGTATCGCCACATGCGGAGGCCAGTCGGGTAATTCATTACAAATGCTGGATAAGCTTTTAAAAGTAAATGGCGGGCACTTAGCAGCAGGATTCATCTTAAAAATGGTCGATAATGCTTATATTGCCGTGGATCTCGTGACACCGCTAGGAGAAAGAGATCAACTCCAAAAATCATCTGAAGTTGAGATTAAAAATATCGCCGAGACACTCAAGAAAAGGGCAAAGGGCGAGACTAAATTCAACTACAATATCGGTAGCAGCCTGCTGGGCGGAATGTATAGCATTTTCGCGGCCGATCTATACCGGCTACCAAGGCGCTTTAACACGACGGATAAATGTACAGGCTGCGGTATCTGTGAAAAGATATGTCCGGTTGGTAATATCAAGCAGGTAGATAAAAAAGTCATATGGGGAGATCATTGCACCCATTGCCTGGCTTGCTTCCACTGGTGTCCCCAGACGGCGATCGAGATCGGTAAAAAATCCGCAAAAATCGCAAGATATCACCACCCCGATATCACAATGAAAGATATGATAAAATGAAATGATCTCCTCAATAATTTTTTAATTATCAAAAAGGTATTAACCGATTCGTCTACATACAATCTCTGGCTATTCCGGCCCGGGTAATAGAAAAATGTATGATGGTTATATCCATCGCCTGACTTTGCGTTTATAGTCCTTGTATTTTTTCCCGAATATCCTCTCAAGGTTCTTTTCTTCCATAGGGATAAACCTGGTATGGATTATCACAACGAAGATTATTGGGAACACAAATGTCACGAGAGATCCTAAAAATATCGCTATACCCAGTAAAATGGCCGTCATTCCTAAATATATCGGGTTACGGGTGATCCGGAACGGCCCCGATGTCGTTAGCGAAGTTGGCGTTCCATGCGGGATTACCGTCGTGTTTCTCTTTTTAAATAAAGAGACGCTCCATAGATTCATCACGATTCCAAAGCCTATCGCTATGATCCCTAAAAATGTAAAAGGGGCATAAACAATTTCCTTTATCGGAAAAATAAAGTTTAGCGCGATGGATAAGACAAATAATATGATGAAATAAGTGGGCGGCATGATCATTTTTTTAGAATTAGTTGTGCAACTTGCTCTATCCTTACAGCTTGAACAATGCCCGTCGCAATTGGCAGGTACATTTTTTCGATCAGTCATTATTGCATCCTTCTTATAATGTTTTCTTCGTTCTTATTTTTAATAATACCATAAAAGTGGTTCTTAGACCATGGCACGAGCATCCGCTGTGCATTTTTCCTTATTTGGACAGCTACTACAGTCCCCATTGTGGGTACATCTGACGAAAGCTTTCTGGAACATATCGTTGATGGTTTCCTGGTAACTCATCAATACCTCTCCGTCGATCGCGTAGTACGTCCTGTTCTCGATCCGCTTTGGCACCAGTATGCCCACGCTTTTCAATACTTTGATGTGCTGGGATGTTGCCGATTGCGTGATCCCCAGTGTTTCGGCAAGCTCCGTTACGCAAAGGCTTTCGTCGGGATTCGATGCAAGTATCTTGATGATTTTCATCCGGTTGAGGTCGCCCAATGCTTTGAATACCTCTACCATTTGCTTTCCAATATTCTCCCATGGAAATCCCTGTGGCTTTTTCATCATAAGACTATTAGCATATTCTAATACATATAGCTAATCATTAAACCGTTTGATCAGTGATCTAACATCTATTCATAAAATCGATTACTATCAAAATTTAACGTAACAGTAGCCTGAAGAATAATTTAATGATATCATACGATGTAATTATATGATTATGAAAATAGGAATTGTTGTCCATTCCCAGACTGGCCATACGCTTTCTGTAGCCCAGAAGCTTCAGGAGAAACTTACCTCCGCAGGCCATTCGGTTAATATCGAGAAGATATCACCGGTCGACGCTAAGCAAACAGACCCAAAAAAGATACAGCTCGAAAAGCTCCCGGACCTTAGCCCATATGATGCACTGGTGCTCGCAGCTCCAGTACAGGCATTTTCGGTTTCACCTGTAATGAAGGTCTATCTGCCCCAGCTTCCGTCACTTAATGGAAAGAAAGTCGCATGCTTCGTTACTAAAGGTTTACCATTCAAGTGGACAGGCGGAAATCGTGCAATATCACAGATTAGAAGCGCCGTTGAATCCAAAGGCGGAAAAGTCGTTGATACAGGGATCATTGCATGGTCAGGCGCCGGCAAGGAAAAAGCGATTACAGAACTGGTTGAAAAATTCATCAAATTGTTCTGACCTTATCTTTTGAAAAATATAAGGGGCAAAGAAGTTACTACTATCAGCATCGCGGAAATCGATTGTATCATGATTTACTTCTTGCCCTGTGCAAGCATGTATATGGTCAATGCCGTGACGATAAGTGTCAGTAGCGATAATAGCTTATGTGCGGTCACCGCTATCGTGCCAACCTTACCGGAGTTGACGGCCAGCCATCCACCCGAAATAAACGTAAAAAGAAAAAGCAGTCCGGTTACTGCGATTAATATTTTTTCCAGAGTTTCCAATTTAGGACCTCCTTATCATATCTGATAATTTTATATCCGGATGGTGATACCTCTCGTTATACGATACGATCTCACCGTAGATCGCCTCTTTCGGGCACCAATCGTAACATGCGAGGCAATTCTCGCAATGATGCTGCCATACGGGCTTTTTATCACTCATTTTGATGTTGTCTACCGGGCAGACTCGTGAACAAATGCCGCAACCGTTGCACTTATCATCGAATCGGAAGCTCCGGTCAACCAGCGGTATAAGTTCGTTAAACGGGAGATGTGAGGACTCCGAAAGTTTTTCATACCTTTTTTGGAATTCGGGCTTTATGAGGATGAGCAGCAACGGTGCGAAAAATAGTTTAACCGGCAGGGTGCGTGTTTCTAGCCTGGTATCTTTCCGGGCATCAACACATTCACAGATCGCGTCGAGCTTCTTTTTCCAGTTATTGAATGTCCTCTTCTGTCGTTCTTTTTTCATCTGAGCAGCTGATTTTTCCAGTTGCTTGGCGAATAAGCGCTGCTTTAATTTATCAATCACAGAAGGCGGATCGCTCATTTTAATAGCATACCCTGCCGCGAGTTTACCGCCTCTGACTTTGATCCTATCCCCCAGATTTTCCATTGTCGTTCCCGGCATGCCCCCATGCGTACAGACGGCAAATACGTACTTCGAACCGATGTTTTCAAGTTTATGGATAAATCTCTCGATAATCAGGGGAATACCACTATTATCGTTCGTGGCAAAATATACGGGGAAAACTATTCCGATCACTTCTGCATCGGTAGTTATGTTTTCCTGCTCCATCACCGAAGGTATGGATATCAGATTCCCATTCAATTTTAGGGCAAGGTCTCTTGCCACTACCAGGGAATTTCCCGTGGCAGAAAAATAATATATATCGACTTTGCTCATAGCAGGCATCCCCGATTCATAACGAATGTTTTCTTCATAGCAAAGCCTCAGACTATCCTGACTGCGTCGAACATGAACTTGATATGCCTCGACAGTTTATTGATCATGTTATCAATTAATACTTCATATGGGGCCTCATTGTATCGGATGACAAAGCATTCGAAAAGTAGAAAAACGCAATAGTCAAAGAACTCGGTGGATAGAAGTCGGGCATCGCATTCACGGATATAGCCGAGGTCCATCATCTGCCTGAATGTTTGTTCCCACAGCTGGTATGAGGGTTCAGTGAAGGTTTTTGTGAAGAATGCCTGAATTTTTTCATTATGGTATAACTCGATGCAAATGAGCCTGCAAACTTTCCCGATGCGCGGCTCTTTCATACGCTCCATGACAGCTTTGCCGGCAATGTTCATGTATGCCTCGGGGCCATATTTCTCGAATAAGGTCTTCACCGGCACTCCATCCGTACTCGAGTTAAATTCGGAGATCAGGGACTGGATAATTGAGTCCAGGATGTCCTCTTTGTTTTTATAATGGTTATAGATCGAAGCCTCATTGATCCCCACCGTCCGGGCGATTTCACGTATCGGGACGGCATCATATCCCTTCTGGGAGAAGAGTTCGATGGCCACGTCCATGATCTGATCTTTGGTTCCCTTTTTCTCGGCAGCTTTTACCATATACTTCCTACTTCCCTTTAGCAATATACCAACAAACGTTTGTTTATATCTTAGAGCTCTCCGGATATTTATATTTTACCAATAAACGTTTGTTTATATAAATCTGGTCTTATTTGAATAAGACCCCTGACGATGGCTATTATGATGCGTGTTAGCCTGTGATAAAAGTAAGCGGGCGTTAACTTTATATGATATGCATGTAATTGATGTCTATAAAGTAAGTAAACGTTAACTTACATATGTGAGATGTTCTGCATGAAAGCATTGGTGATTTATGGCACAAGGGGCGGCGCGACGAAACAGATCGCCGAGAAGATCGGTAAAGTACTGGGCGAGCAAGGCTTTGGCGTGACCGTGGAGGACGCGAAACGATCGAGGGGAACAGACGTGAATTCGTATGAACTGGTAGTCGTGGGCAGTTCAGTCTGGGCGACCATGTGGAAGTGGCAGGCGACCCGTTTCATCAAGAGGAACATGAAGAAACTGGCCGGTAAGAAGGTCGCGCTGTTCTCGTCAGGCCTCCTGGGCAACGACCCGGCCAAGGTGGATGAGGCAAACAAGAGCATCGATAAGACTGCTGCGAAGTTCCCGACGATCAAGCCAATAGCATTAGCGTACTTCGGCGGTCTCGTCGACTTCGAGCATCCGGCCTTTTTCGCCAGGCCAATGGCCGGCGCCATGAAGAAGGATATGGAAAAGAAAGGCAAGGATACAAGCAAGCCATATGATACGCGGGATTTCGTCGCAATCCGCAAATGGGCGACGGACGTGGCCGCGAAGGCAAAGGCATGAGCGCAAAACGTCGAGCGGGAAAGATTGGCCGGCCTGTAAAAGTGCCGGGTGAAAAGGGCACGAAGGAAAAGATATTTGATGCCGCAGTCGACCTGTTCGCAGAAAGGGGCTTCGATGGCGTGTCTATCCGCGACATCGGGGGGGCCGTCGGTGTCTCGGAGGGAGCGGTCTACAAGCACTACGCGAGCAAAGAAGCGATCCTCGAATCGATCTTTGCCTACGTTGAAAGCAGGATATACCCAAAAGCTCCCGAAGCAAGCATTGACGCTCTCGTTGATTCTCTTCCCTTTCGGGAAATACTCGAGAGCATACCTCGATTCATGATGGCCGACCAGCACCTGGCCAGGATCACGCGCATTATGGTCATAGAGATGTACCACAACAAAAAGATCCGGGATTATGTGCAGAGAGAACTGTTCGAGAGGCCGGTCGACGAGACGGAAATACTGTTCAGGAAGCTCATCGAGAAGGGAAAGATCCGACCCTGCGATCCCAGGGCCATGGCGACCTTCTTCATCTCGTACCTGGTGTACTGGTACTTTGAAATATTCGTATTCCGATATGGCGAGCCGATTGACTCAGACTATAATGAAAAGATCACGCAAGCCCAGATCATATCATTCGCGAAACTGCTCGAGCCGGAGGGAATTTAAGCCATGAGCACGGAAATTTACTATTTTTCCGGAACCGGTAATTCCCTGGCCGTCGCCCGGGATATCGCAGAAAAAACGAATGGGAAACTGGTATCCATACCATCCGTGATGGATAAGGAACGCATAGCGATAGAAGCGGACGTGATAGGGATCGTATTCCCGGTATATTATACAGGGCTGTCCAATATTCCGCTCATTGTCCAAAATTTTGTCATGAAACTAGAAAACATAAGCACAAAATACATTTTCGCAGTCTGTACATACGGCGGAGGCTTCGGCCAGACCTTAAAAATATTGGATCAGCTGGTCCTGTCCCGGGGCGGCCGGCTCGCCGCCGGCTTTGGAGTCCAAATGCCGCAAAATGCTTTTAACAAGCCGCTGGAAAACAGGGAGAAGCTCTTCAATAACTGGAAAAAGAAGAAGCTTATTACGATCACTGAATATGTAAACGCGAGGAACGTGGGCCGATTTGATACCGATGGCTTTTTTATCAAACCAGTCGTTGGCATTCTCATATCGATGATGAACCTATCTTTTCTTAGGCCGGTTTTTATCAAATCGATATATCGGGCAGCCGATTGCCAAAATCATTTAGACATTCCCTTTGCCAAAATCATGCCCATGATCGATAGAAGCTACCATGCCGACGAGAATTGCACCGGCTGCGGCATTTGTTCTAAGGTCTGTCCCGTGCACAATATTACAATGGCCGATCACAAGCCTGCATGGCAGCATCACTGCGAGAATTGCCTGGCGTGCATCAACTGGTGCCCGCAAAAAGCGATCCATGGCTATGCCGAATTGCCGAACTTAAGGCGTTATCATCATCCCGAAGTAAAATTATCGGATGTTTTGATGCGGGATTGAATTACCTACATTTAGGAGAAAATAGATGAACGATTTACAAGGCTTTATAAAACATGACCTCAAGCTCATGTACTTGAGTTCGCTAGTAGTAGCCATCATAATGGCTATCGTATCTATAGCAGGCATCCTATACTGGAACATCATATATCCTGCATCGCAAGCCGTAGGGTCCGTCGGCTCGGACGTGTTCAATCTCCTGGCCATACTGCCGATCCTGCTGGTCTCCATGTGGCTAGCGCATCGCGGCAGCCTCATCGGCCTTCTCCTATGGCCCGGAGCACTTTTTTACATATTATATATCTACGTCTTCAACATCATCGGCCTACCAGTCACAGCGCTCTTCCTGCCTTACGCACTCCTGGTCGTGCTGAGCGTATACACGATCATTGGTCTCTTCGCGAGTATTGACATTGATGCTGCACGACAACAACTTTTGGGCATCGTACCCCGGAGGGCTGCTAGCGGAATTCTCATTGCACTCGCCTTCCTGTTTATTGCAATAGATGCGTACGCAGTCATCACTGCACTTCTCAACCATACACCTGTCGACATTAAGATGCAAGGCACCTGGATCGTCGACTTTGTCGCGGAGTGCCCGGCACTGCTCATCGGCGGTGTTCTGCTATGGCGGCGCGAAGCGCCTGGATACGTGGCCAGTGTGGGGCTGCTGCTCCAGATCGGCTTACTCTTAGTTGCAGTACCTGTCGGCGCAGTGCTCGGGGCACTACTGACCGGGTCACCGATCGATGCGAGTTCCGCCATGCTTCTTATCATCGGAGTCATACCTATCGCTCTCCTCGCGTTTATCATACGAGATGCAAAAAAGGTACTCAACGGCTAAAAATTAGGGGTAGATAATCATGAGTAACGTAGAGATTTATTATTTTTCCAGGAGATGATAATTCGCTATAGAGGCGATTATTTATAATGTATCACCCCATTTTTTAAGTAAATGTCTCGCTATATCATCCTCGCTGTTGCCTGTATTATGCTGGTGATTCTCGTCGCCGGTTGTTGCGCCTCCACCGCGCCTAAACCCACGCCAGTTGTCGCAACGCCTCATCCGGTTTCCGCAGATGGCCGTCTGCTAGGTATCGACCTGACCCAGCCCACAAATGGTAATTTCATCGAGACCTATAACTTGGCAAAGGCTGCAGGCATCGGCTTCGTGCAGTTAACTCCTGGATGGGACGATATCGAACCGGCGAAGGGTCCATATATCGATCCGCAGAGTGATCTGGCTTCCGCAAAAGCGTTTTATTCTGCAGAAGGCTTGAGAGTGGCCCTTGCGGTCTCGCCCCTGGACACGAACATCAATCGCATGCCCTCCGACCTGAAGGGGAAGCCTTTCAACGATCCTGCGGTCATTAGCCGCTATAATTCGATGATGAACGCCACAATCGCGAAGCTGGATGGCGTGACGCTGCTGGATGTGTCTATCGGGAACGAGGTCGACATATCTCTGGGCAATGACAACACGAAATGGGCACAATATACTGATTTCTATCAACAGACAAAAGACTACCTGAAAGCAAGCCATCCCAGTCTGAATGTGGGCGTTAAGGCTACCTTCTACGGCCTGACCAGGGACAATGTACAGCACCTGCAGATGCTGAACAAGAACAGCGATGTCATCCTGGTGACCTATTACCCGCTCAATCCTGATACAACTGTCAGGGATCCTTCGGTCGTCAAAGACGATTTTAATAAGATATGCGAACTGTATCCCGGAAAGGAGATATATTTCCTTGAAGCGGGCTATCCGTCGAGCCCTCTATTGAATAGCTCCGATGAAAAGCAGGCCGAATTTGTCAATCAGACATTTGCTGCATGGGATGAGCATAAGGATCAGATCAAGGTCGTCAATTTCGTCTACATGCACGATGTTTCACAATCCCAGGTGGACACGATGGTAAAATATTACGGGCTCAATGATCCAAAGTTCGCCGCATACCTGGGGACGCTGGGACTGAGGACGAGCGACGACAAGGATAAGGATGCATGGGCCGTGTTCAAGGAAGCGGCAAAGATCAGGGGCTTTTAAGTCAGTGATAAAATCCGGATCACGATAAAATATCTATCCGGGAGTGTCATCCGTCTCCGGATCTTCCGATCTGCCCGACGGGCAGTCCGGCACATAAACATAGGGGCATCGAACGCCATAATGTATGCATGTAAGATTGCTGCATTTGTGATTTTTCCTGCCGAAAAAGATGCAAGCCATTAGCATTCCCTCTCAGGATCTAACCCTCTAGTTCCGTATCGTCTCGGGCCTGCCCATACTTGAAAAATATGATCCTGCTCTTCTTGTCCTGGTAGATATCCAGCTCCTGGCCGGGCTTCACGTCCAGGCCGTTCTCGAATAGCGCTTTGACCAGGTATATATAAGGTGTTTTATTCTTTCCTTGCACAGTGGTCCTTACCTTGACTAAGTTCTCCTCATTGATCTTCAACATATACTCACTTCACGCACATAATATGCACATATAATGGGTAATATTATCACACTTAGGATAAATATTTTATGCGCATACTATGCTTATGATAGCAGCATAGAATCCTGCGATGTTGAGCGTACGATGGGTGAAAAAATGGGTCAAAAGGCACAGCGTTACCACTTTATTTTCGATGAGGCCACAATACAGCGTCTCGAAATGATCAGAAGCTATATGAAAGATAATTTTGGCCAGGACACTGATACTGCGGCTGTAAAAGCGGCTATCCATCGATTCGCCAGAGAGATCGAGGAAGAGCAAAAGGCATAATCGCTCTTTCAAAATATCTAAAAAAATTTCTATTCTATTATTTCCGTTTATATTACCACTGTTTTTGCCGCGAGCGATTTTTCGAATATTCTAAATGCGCGTAAGTTCGAATAACGTGTTCGCGACATATTGTAACGCCCCGGAGAGCAGATCAGGGTAGATCCCGATGATGACACATAAACCGGCGATGATCAGTATGGGCAGCATCATGCTGACGGGCGGGTCTCTTACGTTCGTGTGTTCCTCTTTCGGCTTACCGAGGAATATCAGGTAGAATGCGCGCATGAAAGCAATATAGCATGAAAATACTCACAAGCCATCCGACGATCGCGAAGATCGTAAAGTCTATGCCGAACGCCGAAAAGTACACCGGGTATCCCTTCTGTACCGCGCCCTGGTAGATGAGTTCCTTGCTCAGGTAGCCGTTCAATAGCGGCACACCCGAGATGGCCAGCGCCATGATCATGAAACAAATGGCAGTCAGCGGCATTTGCTTTAGGAGGCCGCCCATCTTGTGCATCTGCCTCGTGTTGACCCTCAGGATGAGGGCGCCGGCGATCAGGAATAAGCCTCCCTTAAAGAGCATGTGGTTGGTGATGTAAGATAGTGCGCCGTAAATGGACGTAGGCGTGGCGAAGCCGAAGCCCAGGATAATATAGCCGATGGACGCCACGGTGCTGTAAGCTAGCAGGCGCTTGACATCCTCTGATCGGAGTGCTCCTAGTAGTCCGGCGAGCATGTTCAATATACCGAAGCATACAATGACGATGATCAGCGTCCCGACATCGGAGATCAGGAAGAACGGGTAGATCGCCTTGACCATGGCGATCACGCTGGCCATGACCAGGATGCCCGACATTGTGGCGCTGATCGGGGGCGGCGCATCGGAGTGGGCTGGCGGTAGCCAGATGATGCCCAGTGGCAGCAAGCCTGCCTTCGTGCCGAAGCCGAATAAGAACAGCAAAGCCAGTAAGAACATGTCATTCTGGCTGATCACGTTAGCGTGCAGGTGGCTCAAGTCCAGCGTACCGGCATCGTTGAAAAGTATGAATGCGCCTGCGACTACCAGGATGACTTCGACGATGCTGATAGCCAGATATATGTATGTCGCACGGATCGCACGTTTCGTGCGGCCGAACAGGATCAGGACAGCGCTGATCACCGTGGCAGCTTCCAGGAAAACGAGCATGACCACGACGTTATAGGTGCTGGCCAGCCCGATGATCATGCCCATTAGCAGGAAATACATGATAAAATACGTGCTGCCGTAGTGGGGCTTATCCTTATAGACGAACGAGTAAAAGATGACCAGCATGCCGATGAACGACGTGAGGCAGGAAATGAACGCCGAGACCGAGTCCCACATGATCGAGTTAAGGGCCAGTGGCGTTACCGAGTAAAATTGTATCCCTATGAAATAGGCAGTATAAAAAACGAACAAGGATACGGAGAAAACAATGAGAAACGCATCCATAAGCTTCGCCGAAAATCTGCTCGTAATATAGGTCAGGATCGCTCCGGCTATTGGTAATATGATTGGCAGGAAAGCAAGGTATTCATACATATTTAGTCAATTCCGGATTCTTATGGCTCTGGCGTCTGATTACGACTGGTATTCTCAGGTCGAAGAATATAATCGATATTTCCTAAAATGATTATACGTTAAGCTCATTTAACTACTTTATGATGATATGGGTGCCGATCGATAGCCTGGCGTATGATAGCTAAGGAAAACCCTATTTTTAGCCATAGTTGGATGATAGAGCCATAAGGTAATTATAACTAGATTGGGCTATCTTATTCAAAAATTATTAAAAATTGGAGGAAATATATGAAAAAACTTACAGTGCCAGTGCTTGATGATAAAGATAAGGAATTCGTAGAGTCTCTGGTGAAGGTGGGTTTAAACAGGAATACCTCTAAGACGCTAGTGTATTTAGCCAACGTCGAGGAGACTATCAGTAGAGATATCGAGATCGGGGCGAATCTCCGACAACCCGAAGTCAGCCTGGTCATGCGCGAGCTCAGGAACCAGGGATGGGTTGCGGAGCGCGAGATCAAGAAGGAAAGCAAGGGCAGGCCAGTAAAGTGCTATAAGCTTTCAGCCGGTATCGAGGGCATCATCTCCACCTTAGAAGACCGCAAGCGAAAAGAGGCCGTGTCTCAGCTCAAGAACATCGAAAAGCTCCGGCTGCTCTCCGACAAGATCAAGTGAACAGGGAAAATATTTTTAACTATTTTCCCTGCATTGGGGCATGATCTTCTTAAGCGCTAAGTACTAGCCTTTATAAGATTATGTTTAACATCATTTAATGCTAAGCCCATAGCCATACATATTTTACCAGCCTTAATGGTCCGGGATCATTCATCATTCACAAATTGTACTTCTTGTTTTTTAACGGTCGAAAAGCGGTAAAAGAGCTTACGCCAATTATATATACGTGGAAATTATATCTACTTCCGGTATGGCCGGCAACAGCACAAGCTTATTAGGCGATTTCAGTAACTCGACGCTTATCCAGGGCCTGGAATCGGGCATTGAGCAGGCGACAGGTTTGAGCTCAGGAACTGCCGACATCATATCCGCCATTATTATTGTTATTATTGCTCTCATCCTTGCTAAAGCCGTAAAGTTTTTCGTTATCAGTGTTGCGCCGCACCTGGTCTCGAAGACGGAGACCACGCTCGACGATGAGATCCTGAAGGCGGTTAACGGCCCGCTGCAGGTCTTTATAGTGGCCATCGGCATCTACATGGCAGTGGCCGCGCTCAGCCACCTTCCGGGTATCATCTCGGGTAACCTGGGAATGCTTCTCACCGTTGTGCTGATCTACATCGCAGGATACCTGGTGGCGAATCTGGCCAGCGGGCTGATCAACTGGTATAAGAATGATATAGCGCCTCACACGGGATCCGATCTCGATGACGCGCTTATGCCATTCCTGGGTAAGGCTGTGGGTGTCACCGTTTTCGTTCTGGCGACGCTCATGGCGATCAGCGCGATGGGCGTAGAGATCACGCCGCTCATCGCGACCCTGGGTGTGGGCGGTATTGCCGTGGCACTGGCTGCACAGGAGATGCTCTCGAACGTCTTCGGTGCGATATCGATCCTGTCCGATCGCCCCTATAAGGTCGGCGACCGGATCGCGATGACGGACGGCCTCCTGGGCGACGTGGTCGAGATCGGGCTGCGGAGCACCAGGGTAAAAACGCTGGACGGGCGCATCACCGTGATACCGAACTCCGACATTTCTAAGTCCATGGTCATCAATTATTCACAGCCGGACCCGAAGCTGCGCTATGACATCCGGGTCGGCATATCATACGACGCCGATGTCGGGAAAGCGTCAAAAATATTATTGGAGATCGCCGGCAGCACCGGTGGCGTTCTGAAAGACCCGGCGCCAAAAGTGTATGTCACTGACCTGGGCAATTTTTCCGTGAACCTGCTCATGCAAGTGTGGCTGGAGAGCTATAAGATGACCTGGGACATCCCGGACCATATCTACAGGGAGACCCTCAAGCGCTTTGCCGCGGAAAAGATAAGTATACCATACCCGACCACCTCGGTCATTGTCGATAGGCCGGGTATTTATGTCGAGGCTATTAACCCGCCACAAAAGCGCTGATCTTTTTAAAATCTTCCTCTAGCGTTTGGAGCAACTTTCTATTATAAATGACCGAAGCGGGATGGTAAGTGACCATAAATCGCAGGCCTTCGCGCTCGACTATCGTGCCATGTTCGCTTCCCATCTCCACGCGTCTGCCCAGCATCGTCTCACTCGCCGTTTTACCTAACAGGACGATGAGCTTCGGCTTGATGACATCGAGCTGCTTCTGCAGATAAGGGTGACAGGCGTCTCTCTCATATTGTTTCGGCACCCGGTTCTCGGGCGGCCTGCATTTAACCACGTTCGTAATGTAAATATCTTCGCGATTCATGCCGTTCTGCTCTAACAGGGTATTCAAGATACGGCCGGCAGACCCTACGAATGGCTGGCCCTTCAGGTCTTCGCTTCTTCCGGGCGCTTCACCTATGAACAGGATCTTCGCCTCAAGCGTTCCCGTCCCCACGACAACGTTCTTTCTCGCAAGCTTCAGGTCGCAGCGCTGGCAGTGCAGCACGTCGTCGATCTGGTTTAAGATCTTAACCATAGGGTCCATATTCTCAATAAAAATAAGCACTCGATACTATTTGATACCTATCAAACCTACTACTGAATACGCGAAGGACACTATACTTGATGATGTGTTAAAAGTCGTCCTGCTGCATGGGGATTATATAAAAAATAGTGCCCTGGTCTCGTTGAAGGGACAGATCAATTTTTTACCGTATCAATATGAGAACCAGTGCCGTTAATGACAGCGCCGCGACAATGACCGCCGCTGCGAAAGCCCCGCCCATGGCGACCATTGCATTAGCGGTGCTGGCCAGCTTCGCGATCTTGTGAGAGCCGAACACGCGCACATCCTCGGCGATCTCGATCTCCATGTCAGACTGGACCGGCTCCAGGTCCTTTATTGCTATATCCACCAGTTTCGTGATCGTTTCTTTTAGAAGTGCGCAGTCCATGTGCTGGCCCACATAGTTCGCGCCCGAGAGCGTATTGACCACATGCGTGTCAGTAGTCATTACTTCCGCCTCATCCACAGGCAGCCGCTCCATGATCTCCTCTCGCAGGCCGCGCATCATATTGTTACCATCGATGACGATGTACGCCGTACGCTGGCCCAACACCTCAACGATAGCCACCCTGATGCCCTGATCGCCCATGCCTTCCAGCCTGGTACATATAGGTGGCGAATTAGCGACACCTAACTTCATCTCGCCGGCAGGCATGGATAAGAGCGTCCTGGAGGAGCTTGCCGATGCGCGGATGATATTATAAGAATCTCTCGTGCCTGGCTCGATCGCCGTGGCGAAGGGCTCCGTACAGTTATGCGAATCGATGATCGTCGCATTCCTGGCGCCTGCCACGCGGCCTTCGGCCATGGCCGTAAAGCCTACGGAGAACTCGATATCTTCCGTCGACGTAGGGGCTTGCGTGGAAACTAAAAATACAGAGTCATTGAACCGCTGGCCCAGCACCTTTGTATTTCCGACCACGACACGAATGGACTTCGTCGCCATGGTCTTATGGTTCATTCTTGCGAGAGCGCGCCTGGCAGCAGCTATGATCTTCACTGACTCGTCCGCGGACACGAGATTAAAGTCATGATAAGCAGTGCCATGCGGCACGAATACCAGCCCGTCCTCGGTAAAGGCGTCAGAGACAATGGACGGAAGGTTACCGCCGCCGATCTCCCCCATAGGGCCAGGGTGCACGTACGGCGTTATGATCAATGCTTTCGTGCTTCCGTCCATACGCTTGAAGCTCAGGACACTAACGGGCGCGTCGATGGACTCGCCGATCTTTTCGAAGAACTCCTCCATTGCAGGAGAACCTTCAGTCAAATGCGCGATAAAATCCTGGATAAAATCAAAGCTGCTCACGCCAAAGGACTTGACCATCGGATAATCCACGTACCTGACAAAAACGATGGCAGAAGATACGAAGATGATGCTCGATATGGCCAGGTCATAGAAGACGGCAGGAGTTTGCGTATAATAATAAAGCATGACAGCGCTGAACAACGTCTGTAGTGAAGCCGGCAGGATGACCTTCGGCAGGCTGTTCACTGAAATGCCCAGCAGCACCAGCATGCGCAGCGCGAACACGAGCGACAGGGCGAGCACGAAACCGAGGAATGAGAACTGCGCATGCGCTAAATAATAAATGGTAAATGACGCCAGGCTCACCAGGGCGATGATGATGAGCGATATTAGTGAAAGTAGCGTCGAGCGGTTATACGTGACGTTCTTGCCAAACACGCCGGCCATCGGGGCCGTGACTGCGGCCGCGAATAGCGCCGGAACGCCCAATAATAGTATGCCTGCTATCACGCTGGCCATGCCGCCATACGGGAAAGCGACGATGCCTACAAGAATAGATAATGCTACGATGAACGAGCCCGATACCTTGTAGTCCGGGGCCTCGAAAATATAATCTGCATAGCTGGCAAGCTGCTCTTCCATTCCTCTACGCTTGCCTTTCTTTCCCCAGAACTTCAGCCTGGGCATGCGGGCGCGGGCACGGATCCGCGTGAAATAATCATTCGCCGTCTTTGGTCCTCTCCGACTCGATCTCGCTGACTTCCATGACCTTCAATGGCACGTCTTTTAGGGCTTTTCCGATCTCTTTCTTGGCGATGCGTTCCGCATGCTCCTTCGTCTCGGCATTAAAGACCCGCATCTCGAGCAGCAAGCCGACAATGCCCGTGTTTGCCACGACGAATACGCTGTCGAACGGCTCGCCGCAGAATGGGCAAAAAGTGGCGCCGACCTCTACTTCAACATAATCCATCTTCGGGTTCAGGCGCTTCCCCGCCTCTGAAATGGCCACGCTCATCGCATCGTCCACGGACTCCACGTCCATGACGATCCATGCGGCTTCCAGCACTACCTTAAAGTTCGGCATTATATCTTTATCTCCTCGCATGCTCCGCGTAAAAATAGACGGGAATGCTTCATAATATCTATACCCTATACTGTATAAGATTTTTCTAATCTACGGTATATGGCGATCAGCAGCATTTGCGTGTCTCGTCTTATACCTCTACACGTATTTAACGTTTTCATTCCCATGGGCGGCGCCCGGTATAAAACAGCGATATTTGCCTTTTCTCTATAGCGAGACATGGGTAGCCCTGGAAATTTAGACACTTTTTTCTGCATATGATTATTCCCGCGCAGAAAATAACATTACTTGGGGATATTGCTTGAAATTTCGATGGATCATGGCCATACTGCTGTTGCTCGCAGTTTTATCGGTGTCAGGATGCTGCTGTTGTGTGTCGCCATGCCACAGCCACAGGATACCATATTATTCATGGGACTCTCATTCGTCGCATTATACGTCAATACAGCCTATCGAGTCAGCTTTGCATGCGGAATTGTCTCAAAAATAATGCATGGGTCAGGGTCGCATCGCGTTTAGAAGACGCTTTCTTCCATGGTCATCATCGGGCCAGTCTGGGGGTCTCTCATGATGTCACGAGACCCTTCAACAACCGAGACGACATTACCTTTTATTACTTTCATGCTGACCGTGTGGTTCATCGGCAGATGGTGCAATGCGCCGGCCGAATCCACATTATAGTCGAGCACGGTGAATCTTGCAAGAGCGTCATATGACCCGGAGCTTGAGGATGTACACGTAACGTTCATGGCGGTCACGCGGTCGCCGAAGCATGTCTGCCCGTATATCCAGTAGCTGGCCGCCTGTATAGCGCTATCCTGGGTATAGGCGACATCGCTGGTCGCAGATGCCTTCAGTCCTATCGCATCGCCGGCGTTCTCGTATGCAAACCATCCCATGCTGATGGTGCTGATAATAAGTACTACATACACGAAGCGCCATGGCGCCTGAGCTATGAATAATGATAAGAATTTTTTTAACAAGCTGTCACTTCCGTTTCATGCCATTCTATCTAGAAAGGCTTTCATTACTACGCGGTCGCCCTTCTGTTTCAATTAAAAAGCTATATATTTCCTCTTTTTCCATAATCGCAAGAATGGCATGCGCATATGGTATGATCTATGCAATGGGTGTATAGGCTAACTCACACATAAAGATCACAATGAACCGACAATTCGGAAGGGCTAAAAAACGAATAAAATAATCAATTAGCCGGCAGGCAGCCGGCAGGAAATCTTGTTTATTTTCGGTCTACCTGAATAGTTTCTTCTATCCTGCAGAACTCGAAATCCTCTATCAGTAAGCTCAGGTTGATACGATAGCTTCCGAATAATGGCACTTCCATAAACTGTTCCGGGATCACGCCGCCCCTCTTGTAAGTTTTCGTGTCGCCCGGCTCTATGTGCATCCTTTCCTGGAAATCGCCTTTGAACAGCGATGTCATGCCCGTTACAGGAAGGTCTTTTTCCAGGTTGATGTGCATGGTGACTTTTTCGATGGGTACTCTGCCGGTGTTCTTGATCGCGATGAATCCTTCGACGCGGTCCCCGATCATGATCCTGCCGCTCTTTGGGCCGTAGTCGACCACTTGTGCATCGATGATGCCCGGCTTACCCGCCATAGGCGTTGATACGACACCCAGCGTGATGAACGTTAATGATCTCTTCATAAATTCCACACATCCTCTATTTATGCCCGCCATATTTATGTTAATGCGCGGTTAATATTGCCTTTCAAGCCATCTACCTCGCAATATTCTGCCGGCAGTAAAAGTCCGATTGTAATTTCGAGCCATATCAGGCTTTAGGTGATTGTTTCTCAACGATGATAACTTCTTGTCATGCCGCGGAAATCGCAGGACAGTATTTTCATCCTCATCCTCATATCCCATATGATGATTATGCCTGAAGGAAGCGATATAGACAAGAATATCTACAAAGTTGAAAAAAATAAGGGAGAAAAAGACATTTTCGAGGGGATTGAGAGCCATGCGGAAAGCGAGCGCAGCGAGGAGCGCAAGGGCGGGCCAGCGTCCGTTGACCGCAGCGCGAAGGGGCCTTATGTGCGTGCCTGCCTGTATCCATGCGAAGACATCGATCTGGATCGAGAGCAGCGGCATCCTCCAAGAAAGTGACGATCCGTATCCCGGTCTTTTGTCATTGAGTTTCTCGCACTCAAATCGATGTTTTTTATCTCATCGGGGGAGCGTGGAGGGGCGGAAGACCCTATCCTTTAGGGGGATGGATAGCCTCTCGGCTATTACTACTCAACCAGAAAACTATTTTTAAAACTTGTTATAGATATATAACAACGATGATGCAGACTACGAGCAACTACCTGCGATTAACCAAGAAGCAGTTCAGGATAGTTGACTCGCTGTGTCTAGCATCGAAGAATCTGTACAATTATGGCATGTACATGACAAGACAGTACTATTTCAAGAACGACAAGTTCCTACCATACGAGTCCAACTACCATTATTGCAAGGACAATGAGAACTATAAGACGATGTTCAGCAGCACTGGACAGCAGACGTTGAAAGTTGTGGATAGGAGTTTCAAGAGCTTCTTCGGCTTGCTAAGAGCACGTAAAGATGGAAACTACAACTGCACCATCAGCATACCGCACTACCTGCCTAAGAACGGCAGATTTCCGCTGATATACCAGATGTTCGCAGTTCACGGAAACACCGTTACATTGGGCATGTCTGTGGGATATAAGAAGCAATATGACCTGACCGGCAAAGAACTGACGTTCAAGATACCACCATACATCGTACCGTCATCGCTCAAGGAGATAAGGGTGATACCGGTGCATGGCGGGAAGACGTACAAGATAGAGTACGTGTACAACGTAGAACCTGAACAGAACAACCTTGAGGACATGGAATACCTTAGCATCGACCTTGGTCTTGACAACTTTGCTACTTTTGTTAACAGCGTAGACGGGGCTGCCGCCATCATCGACGGCAAGCATATCAAATCTCTCAACCGTTTCTACAACAAAGAAATGTCAAGACTACAATCAGCCAAGGACAAACAGGGCATGAAGAAGGTATTCACCCGGAAACAATCAAGGCTTACCATAAAGCGTAATAACCAATTGAACGAGTTCCTTAATAGGGCAGTATGCCACATCGTAAACGTTTGTCTGGAGAAGCACATAGGTAACGTTGCCGTGGGTGGACTGACCGAGATAAAACATGAAATCAATCATGGTCATGTGAACAACCAGAACTTCGTAGGTATACCATACTTCATGTTCAGGAGAAAGTTGAAGGGTAAATGCGAACGGTACGGCATAATATACCATGAGGTAGATGAAGCATATACAAGTCGTACAGATGCATTAGCATTCGACGAAATAAAGGAACAACCATATGGTAAGTCAAGACGTATAGAAAGAGGACTGTATAAGAGCATAACAGGAGTTGCCATAAACGCCGACGTTAACGGTGCATTGAACATCCTGAGAAAAGTAGCCAGCAAGTCCGCTGCAAAGCGAATAGCAGGTAGCGGCCTCGTCAACAGGCCAGCGAGAATAAGACTCTCCTATGAGAGCAAACTTCTCACAAATCAAATAGCCAATGCTACTGCATTAGCAAGCCCCGCCCTTTAGGACGGGGTAGTTGACATGAATCCATGCTTACATCGTCTAATGCTCATAGGGTCATGATTGACTGCGAACCCCAAAACTCATACAAAAAAGTCGTGATTATAACATGTTAGAAGAGATCATCCTGGAGAGCTTTATCGCCGTTGGTACGATAGCCTTCGCCATGTCAGGCTCTTTCAAGGCGATACGCCACGAGCTGGACGTATTCGGCGTGCTTGTGCTGGGATTTTCCACCGCGCTGGGCGGCGGCCTGATCCGCGATGCGCTGGTACATAGAACGCCTTCGGCGTTCATCGATCTATCGCCGGCCATCTATGCGCTGATCGGGTGTGCGATCGTTTTATTCTCAAGGTGGTTTTCCCGGCAGCAGGTGCAGAAGCTCGCGAACCCGGAAGGTGAAGCGTTTCTATTTTTAGACGCGCTAGGCCTGGCAGCGTTCACCGTTCTCGGGGCACGTGTCGGCTCAGAAGCCGGCCTTAACGCCTTCGGTATCATAATGCTTGCCGCGATCACCGGCGTGGGCGGCGGCATGATCAGGGACATCCTTGCGGGCGAAGTACCGTTAGTGCTAAAGGCCGATTTCTATGCGACGGCCACTATTATCGGCGGGCTGATCTTCTATATCCTTCAATGGCTCTCCATCGACGTGATGACCGTGTCTATGATCACCTTCATAGCGACTTTGATCCTGCGGCTGCTGGCGATACAATACAGGTGGCAGTTGCCGAAGCCTAAACTATGATCGCCCGTGTGAATAGATCATAAACTTTTTAGTCAGTATACGACACATCGACAAGTAAAAGTTCAGCACTTTCCTTTGCTTTAATAGTTATCTCACTCTCATTTTTTACCTGTGCAGCTCCGAACTCCGGGACTTTATTACCGTTTACCTCAACAGGCCCCCCTTCCACGACATACAGGTAAACGCCTCTTTTATCACCGATCGAGTGACCGATAGAATGGCCGCGCTCGAGGAATGAAGAAAATACTTTCGCGTCCTGATGGATCTTCAAGGCACCATGCACGTCGTTTGCGATCAGCGGCAGCAGCTTGTTCGTCCTCTCAGCCTTATCCACAGGTTTTTGCTCTACCGACGGCTTCAGCCCGTGCTCGGCAGGCATAAACCACATTTGTATGAATCGCATCGGCCTATCTTTCAGGTTGTTAAGCTCCGAATGATACATCCCGGTGCCGACAGTCGTATGCTGTACCCATCCTTTCCGCAGGATGCCGCCTTTGCCTGTTTCGTCCGCATGGCGGAACTCGCCCCCCGCACAATACGTGACCACTTCAATTTCTTTGTGCGGGTGTAAAGGCCAGATTGCGCCGGGCGAGAGCGTATCATCGTTAAAAACTCGCAACGGCCCGAATTGCATGTGCTCCGGATCATAATAATCGTCGAAAGAAAAATGCCAGCGGCCGTGGAACGTGCCGTTCTCTATATCGCCGCTTGCCTGGTATATCTCATCGGGCGTTCGGACAGTGATCATAGCATCAATACCCTTCATATGCGGGTTTGTCGGCGCCGGGAAATACACTTGCACTATCCGGAGCGATTGTCAGACGGTACGATGTTATCGACCCGCATCTAGCATTTAAGGTATAAAATCATGCCATTATTGAGTAAAACCGTCCCATAATTATATAAAAACCCGTCTAATTGTAGGTCTTGGGGATGGTAATATGAGAAAATCAAAGAACGTAGGGTTAGTTTACGGATGGAAAACTTACGTTTTGATGGTATCCGCTTTGATTCTCCTTATATGCGCCGGCTTAGCTACCGCCCAGACATGGGGTGGCTACGCGAATACGCCAGGGGGACAATACCAGTATGCCCCGTATGGGCAGGACAGCGGCCAGAACGTAATGCCAACGGGTGACAGTGTAATACAATCAGATGCGCAAGGATCATTACCTTCGGATTGGCCTCAGGCGATCGACGTGCCGGGAATGGACATGAAGGGGCTGGTCGCAGGCGATAACAACGTCAGCTACGCCATCAAGGTCATGTCACAGGATGATAATGACATCAACTTCCAGGTCCAGGCATTCTGCGTCTATAACTCGCAATCACAGTATGCGATCTTGCACACGCTCAAGACGCCGATGGCAGGGGTCATCGACCGGCAGAAGAACACGCTTCAGATCGACTTCTCGCAACTGCCTCAGGCGATCGATTCTATTCAGGTCATCGATGTCGGCGACGTGAATAAGGTATTGATGCAGAGCAGTGACCAGGCGGTCCTGAACACGGTGATGTCAGTGGACACGACGGATACGTCGAACGTAAAGTTCTCCATCTCCGACATGTCGCTGCTACAGCCGAACGGCGTGCAGGATGACCTGGCTCTTCCCGCCCCGGTGCAGGCCATATACGATCCGGGCAGCTCACGGTTCTCCACGTACGCTTACCCCGAGCTGGCAAACCTGTTCCAGCAGAACTACGTAGCGGTCCAGCAGAACACGTTCGTGAACGTGGTTAACCAGGTGAACGTGATCAATGTGGTCAACGTGGCTAACGTGGCTAACATAGGCTATGGCGGCTATGGAGGCTATGGTGGCTATGGTGGCGGCTATGGCGGCTATGATGGTGGCTATGGCGGCTATGATGGTGGCTATGGAGGCTATGGCGGCCGTTATGGTGGCGGCTACGCTCCATACTCTGATCCGCTGCCTCTACAGTCTTACGACTCGTCGCACTATAGGCCATTGCGAGTGCCCGATAGAGTACGCACGCACGGAGACGTTCCTGCAAAGTTCAGCGCCGACCGACGGGATAGGGGAAATTTTGACTCACAAAATCCGGCTACGATATCGACGGTAAAGCCAAACAACGGCAAAACCGCAGTCTCCGGAAATAACAATAGGCTAAATGCGGAAACGACGCCTAAGCCGACGTCAAAGCCAAAGACTGTAACGACAAAGAGTGCAACGACATCGCCCCGGAGTAGCAGCCTGAGCCCGACGAAGCAGCCTTCCGTGAATTCCGCTACCAAGCCTGTGGTGACTGCAAAGCCGACTGCAAAATCAGTTACAAAACCAGCGTCGGATCCCAAGACTAAAACTGTGTCCACGCCTGTTCCGCAGAAGGCGGCGGTGAAGCAGCCTGTTAAGGCTACGGCGGTCCCGCAGACAAAGTCTGTGTCCACGCCTGTTCCGCAGAAGGCGGCGGTGAAGCAGCCTGTTAAGGCTACGGCGGTCCCGCAGACAAAGTCTGTGTCCACGCCTGTTCCGCAGAAGGCGGCGGTGAAGCAGCCTGTTAAGGCTACGGCGGTCCCGCAGACAAAGTCTGTGTCCACGCCTGTTCCGCAGAAGGCGGCGGTGAAGCAGCCTGTTAAGGCACAGGCGACATCTGCGCCTAAGACGACCACAAAAAGTACTCCACAGACTCCAAAAACGGTAAAATCGGCTCCGGCAACCACACAGCATACGACGTCAGCGCCTGCTACTAATACAGGTAGCAGCAACAAAGCGTCTAGCACGGCAAATGCAGGATCAGACAAGACAAAGCATAAATAGTCCGGTCGTTCGGGATGGGTGATACTACCCATCCTTTTTAAATTTATTTAGCCCGTCAAATCTCGGTATATTCTTAGTGGATATCCATTAGCCTCTGTGGTTTTTACATTCGGTGGCTACTAAAAGTTCATATATAATGGTCATCCACTTGACATGAGGCAAAAAACATGAAGATCGAAGTGGTTAAAACGCCCAAGGGCCGGGCGATAAAGGCAGGCGAGATCTATGCCGTGGACCCCGGTAAAAAACACTGGATGTGCAAGATCATCGGCCTCGACCCGAAGTTCGGGCTAAACCGCGACTTCCTGGGCCGCGCATTTTATGATGCAAAGGGAAAATCGGGCGGGTATACCGTCGACAGCCTGAAAGCCGGAGATATCATCGAGGAAGCCGGGGGCAGCGGAAAGAAAGTCTACAAGGAGTATGCCAGGGTCGTCAGTATCGACGATACGGCGCTGGAATACGAATACATAAGGGAAACTGAAGTGCTGGAGCGCTTTAAAGCTTCTGCAAAACCCCCTGTCACACGCTGATCCGCATATTGCAGCCCGTGCTATGTCGCCAGGATCTTCGCCAGGTCCAATAAGCTCAGGTTTAGCGGCTTTTTTACCTGGCACGACTCCGTAAGGTCTATACTGGTAATTTTACTATTTTGCAGGCAAACCACTTTATTTCCCTTCTCTTTAGATAATATACGGACAGCCTCGTCGCCGAATTTATTGGCTAAATATCGGCTTCTGGCCGTAGGGCTGCCGCCTCTCTGGGCATAGCCAAGGATGCTGAGCCTGACCTCTGTCCCGGTATGCTTTTCTATGTGCTTTGCGAGCGCACGGGTATCTCCGATCCCCTCCGCAGCGACGATAATGCCGGATCTCTTCCCCTTCATCGTGTTCTCTTCTACAGCTCTGCAAATATCCTCGACTTCTGGCTTGAGCTCGGGGACCAGGATGATCTCGGCTCCGACGGTAAAGCCGACCATTGCAGCCAGGAATCCCCGGTTGCGGCCCATGACCTCGACGATGAATATCCGGTCGTGCGAGACAGCGGTGTCCCGTATCTTATCGATCTCTTCCACCGCCGTGTTTACCGCAGTGTCAAATCCTACGGTCTCGTCCGTCCCGGAAACATCGTTGTCGATCGTGGTCGGGATCCCAACGATCCTGGCATTCGTTTCTTTACTCAGGGCTAACGCGCCATTAAAAGAGCCGTTCCCCCCGATCACCACCAGGCCATCGATGTCGTTCAGGCCGAGATTCACGGCCGCTTTTCTGACGCCTTCATCCCGCTCGAACTCAGGGCATCTCGAGGTGTACAGTACAGTGCCCCCGAGTTGCAGGATCCCGCTGACGGAACGGGGGTTCAGCTCTTTGAACTGGTTATTGATGAGGCCTTCCCAGCCTCTTTCAAAGCCTAAGACCTGGATATCATTATAATTAGCAATGCGTACAACGGAGCGGATAGCCGCATTCATGCCCGGCGCATCCCCGCCGCTGGTCAAGATACCTATTTTTCTCACGTCTCATCCCGTAAACAGTTCGACGCGCACAATAAAAAACATTTATCATTAATGTAACGATCAGGGCATGCATCTACTCGACCCGGGCCATGCTGATATAGCCCTAGATCTGAGACAGGTGAATTATCAGAACGGCCGCGATCATTTTTATATGTAGCAATCGTTTATTAAATAAAGTATAAATGTATTATCGAATATACTGTACTAACCGGATAATACGCATGTATAAACGTTGATCACTATGAGCATGGCCATTATATTCCTGTGTGTTTTCGATACGATGTTCCCGCTGATAGTGGCAATTATTCTTTCCGCCATTTTAATTGACGAGCATATGTGGGACTTTGCGGCTTATAATGCACTGCTGTCCGGATGCCTGATCGTGATCATCGACCTGGAAATGGGGATCACGGTGATGCCAGGCTGGGAGGCTACGGTATCCTATACTGGCATGGCGTTCCTGCTCGCGTTCTTTACCGGCTTGATCGCAGGCCTGATCCAGTGGGAGCTCATGCAAAAACTATCCTGCCAGCTCCAGATCGAGGATAAATGGGATCTGATAAGAAAAATAAATGATTACTGACGCGGACCAGTCGTTGTGATCGAACTTCGCTTATTTTTCGATCAGTATAGCCCTGGCCGGAGCGCCGTCCCCATCCTTTATTTTTATCGGGAGGCAGGCAAGTATGTATGTTCCCGGCTTAACGTTCCGCAGGTCAAGGCCTTCGACGACCGTCACGCCGGCGCCGAGTAATATCCGGTGTACTCCGGCGCCATCTTCGAAGCTCCCTATGGATAGGTAGTCGATGCCGATCGTCTTAACACGGTTCTCGATAGCCCATCTGGCAGCACTTTCGTCTAATGACACGTAATCCTTGCTGAAATCACTCGATTCCCACAGTGCCGAGTTACTCGTTTTTAGTAATATGATGTCGGATGTAACGCCCTCCAGGTCGTCCGCTGTGACCTGTCCTTTGACGTGCGTAAGGTCAACGACTTCTGCATTGCCATAGAGGTGATCCAGCGGAATCTGATCGACGGTATAGCCGGACTCTATGAAATGAAAAGGAGGATCGATGTGCGTGCCGATATGGGTACCTGTCACAATGTCGGAGACGTTGAAATCCGCCTCGGGGATGGAATGCTCCCGCGCGATCCTCAACGGAGGATCGCCTGGATAGACTGGCATCTGATTGGAGAGGCTTACGGAAATGTCATGTATCTTCATTTAAGGGCAATTATAGCATTATATGGTAAATATCTATTCGCTTGTGCATTAAAAAGGCTGCCGGGATCACTTATCGCTTTGTGCCGATCGCATACATGACATTCATTTGAAGCTCGATCCCTTTGTGAGTCCTCATTTTTTCAATCTCCTTCCCGATGTCCTGCCTTACGCTCGCCCGTAGCTCCTCCGGCACATTCCTTAAAAAGTTCCCGAAAGCGCTGGCTTCGATGAACTGCAAAAATACTTCTGGCGAAGAATAATACTGTTTTTCTTCCACGACGTCCATTTTAATATCGCGAAACCCTGCGGAGGCCAGCATTCCCTCCAGCTCGTTTTTACTGACAAGCATCCTGGTAAAATCATCGGCTATCGTATCCCCCGTAGAAGGATATTTCGAAAATATGTCATCCATTGCCTGTTTCATGGCAAAATGCCGGTCCTTGTCGACGGTGGTGATGCCCACGTTTCCGCCATGCTTTAACGCTCGATATGCTTCCCTGAGGGCCAGGTCCTTTTCCACTATCCAGTGGAAGACCGAGCTATAATATATATGATCGAAAGCGTTTTCTGAAAAAGCCCCGAGGTCCTCACCACGCCCGATCATGAACGTTATACTTTTAGCGGCCATACCCTTGCGTTTACGGTCCGCTATCCTGACGCGGTGTGGAGACGGATCGATTCCCACGACACTGCCCGACGGCCCGACAATGCCGGATACGTGTAAAGCAAGGCGCCCTGTGCCACAGCCCACATCCAGGGCGACATCGTTCTTCTTTACATTCATCCTGTCTACCAGGATACACCCGCTCTGGAATTGAGAGTCGCTCATCCGGTCGTAGCGCTCCGCCAGCTCCGGCGCATCCCACATCACACCGCTCATATGGAACCCCCACTATGCAGGATCAGCCTGCATACAGGGTGCAATTTATATATGTCAGTTAAATATCACATTGTGCCGTTCTTCCCGGAAAAAGTGAAAAATGCCCAAATGCTATTGGTAATAAAAAGCGTTTTCTAATGCTATTCATGCCATATCTAAAAAATCGACGTATGTCAATGATGTTTTCAATGATATAATAAATCATGGAAAGCGATCCTTCATCCGAAATACGCTCTCTCTGATTAAAAAATAAAACGATAACCTATTTGTTAAGGATCGCTCATCGGCGAATTGCGACTCCACCAGTCAGCTATCCCGCATCAGGCGTGGGAATATCATCTTCAGGTGGCGACTCGTTATCCTCGCCTGATACGTTTACCAGCGAATCATCGAAGATAGACACGTTCGGATCATCCGCCACCATCGGGACGGGCGTGACCGTGATCGAGCCGGCGCTCGAATCGTTTATCCCAGCCGTAGCGGATGGCGTTACAGTCATGGGCGACGGAGTCGTCGAAGGTATCTGCACTGTCGGGCTATTATTGCTTCTCCCGGTACAGCCGAGCGTAAGCATGGCTGCACAGGAGATCAATATCACAAGGATAGCTAAGACTTTTTTCATAAGTTCACCTCTATGCGATCATAGCAATTTCGATCTAAAAAAACAGGGGTAATAATATTACCCCTGTGTGCCGTGGCTTCCTTTTAATTCACCTATGATCGTCTTGAGCTCACTTGCCGCACTCTTTATGGGGTTCCAGACCTGGTCCTGCTGCGAACCGGAGTATGGGGCGGTCCCGACGGCGCCAAGCGTGCTGCTCGAGCTGCTCAACTGTGAGTTGACGTCGCTAAGCTGCTGTTGTACAGTGGAGTTATTGGTCGAAGCTGCGATCTTCGCACTGACCGAGCTAAGCTTCGCAAGGTCAAATTTCGCATAATAGTGATCGCTGTACGGGGCGCCGTTGCCAAGGCTGGCCGACTTCAGCTCATTCCTGACCGTAGTACCGTTCTGGGTCCCCAGGGCATTCTGTAGCGGTGTGATCACACTGGCCTGTGCATCGCTCTGTGCCGCCTGCATGCCGGATACGTCAAAGCCCTTCGAGCTCATGTTATTCATCAGTGTGTCATGGGCCTGGAAGACGGTGTTATATCCACCGAGCACCGCGTTGCCGAGCTCGACGTTCGCGCTGTTTACCTGCGTATCATAAGTCGCCTTCCTGCTCTGGTAGTCGGTCTTAAGCTGCTGGACCGTGGCTGCCGTGACGTTCCAGGACTTATACTGCTGCCTGTCTGTCTTTAGCGCATCGTTGCCCGCCTGGACATCGGGCTGGATAGTACTCTTGACATAGTTGCTGAACCCGTCTTTATCGGAACTGGAAACAAAGCCCTGTAACGTAGACATATCTGAGTTAAGCTTGTCCGAGGGCGCCTGCAGGTTCGTTGCCTGAGGCACTAATGATACGATATCGCTCATGACTCCAGTCATGAACCCTACATGTGCATTGACGAGATCATATCTGGCCTGGAGATCCTGCTGGTCGTTCGGGCTTGCGGTCGATGCGCTCGCCATTGATGCGAACGCTGAAATGGCGACGACGATCATGAGCATCGCCACCGTCAAAATACCTAGCTTTTTTACACTGTTAAACATATGTTGATATACCTCCCTGGTTGTCGATCCCGATGTTAATAATACAAGAGAGAGCGCATGGTAGAGTGAGACGATCGATAGATATGATCTTACGATCGTTGTTGTTGCCAGCGCAATGGCCAGTGTAATGATCGCCTTGTTGATATGATCTTTTCGTTCCACGATCTTTGCCTTCTCCAGCATCGGTAAAAATTATGCAGGCGACGGGCAGATGATGGGTGTGTGTATATAGGGATAGAGGAGCTTCGATCATTTACCGCTTCTATTCAATCCTATTCTCTTGCGGAGAGTCACCCGCCGCACTACAAGCCATCCAGGGGCAGTGGAATATAAAAGTATACTTTCAACGGTTTGCCAAATAAAGCTTTATTAAAGGTATAATTTATTTTCATAGGTTTAATTTGCTTCAAATATCTTTAATAATTAAAAATTATTGATATTAAACTATATCGGGGCTAAATTGAATTATTATATAGTAAAAAAGTCTGACGGAATGATGTGATGACAAAAAAGATCCGTATATGAGATCCGGCCGTTACACCTTCTCATGTAGCGGCAATGTAAAAAATAATTCTACATTTTATCTTCGCGGTACACGATCCCGCATGATCCGAACCTGCAGGCAAGGCCATTACCAAACGGTGTCATGCTTGGTTTTCCTCTCAGCTTACGTGCCAGCACCTTTTCTACTCCCTCCTGCATATCGACTAATATGTCAGGATCGAGTGGTGATTTGCCATGTGAGGGCATGAGCATGTCTACCTTATCCTTTATCGCTATCAATTTATTTACGCTCTCCATGTAGGTGCTCAGCGGCATGCTTTGATCCATGACCAGCAGCGTATTTCCTTCAGATACGTTGTCCGCCGTGAACAGGATCTTATCATTCCAATCAAATAAACAAATGCTGCCGGGCGTATGGCCGGGCGTCTCGATCACGTCGATGGTCCTGTCGCCCAGATCAAAGCTCATCGGGCCTTTGAAGGGGGTAAAATGGCTCAGCCGGGCGTGTATCCAGGCGTCCTGAGAGAAGCCTTCGGGAAATGTCTGTCCAGCGAACCTTTTCATGATATTATACCGTACAGCGGGATTAAAATTCTTCTTCAGCAGTGGCACATCGGCCTCATGTATATGCACCGGATCGAACTGGTAATTACCGCACGTATGGTCAGGATGGCCGTGAGTGTTAATAACGGTGACCGGAAGCATGGTAAGGCTCTTGACAAGCTCCGATAGATTGCCGATACCCCATCCGGTGTCGATGAGCAGCGCTTTTTCTTCACCCACGACCAGGTACTCGCTCACCATGCCATTATTCTCTATATGCCAGACGTTTTTAGAAAGCTCGCGTACAGTCAGCCAGGAAGAAGTTGATTGTTCCATTTCAAATCCCTTATTATATGTTAATTTATACAGTTCATCTATTGAATTCTTTCGTTGATCTTCCATCCTTTGAGGAACGTGAAAATCCGATAACATTACCTTCTTTATAAATTAAAAGAGTGAAATTTGATACACTGTTTATAAAAATCGATTTCAGTAAAATAAAGCGTTGAAAAAATACAACGCTTATATCATTTCCCGAACTGTTCCTTTACTTCTTTCAGCTTCTCCGGTATCGAGACCTGCTGCGGGCACTTCTCCGCGCATTCTCCGCACTCCGTGCAATTCGAGGCACAGCCCGCGTCACCGACATACATTGCATAGATCCTTCTCATGCTGTCAAGATTGTCGAACATGGCCACCGTATTATACATGGAGAAACAGCTCGATATCTGGACGCCATTCGGGCATGGCATACAATAGCCGCATCCTGTGCATCCTACTTTCATGCGCTTACGGAAAGCCGCCGTCACCCGGCCGTAAACCTCTAGCTCGTCAGCCGTGAGTGAATTTGCGACCCCGGATTCCGCAATTTGGAGGTTCTCCTTCACCTGGTCCATCGAGCTCATGCCACTTAATGCCACAGTGACCTCAGGATGGTCCCAGACCCAACGAAGCCCCCAGTCTGCAGGGCTGCGCTTTATACCGGTCTCGGCCCAGATCTTGTCCACTTCCGGCACGTGATTGGTCAAAGCGCCGCCGCGCAGCGGCTCCATGACGATGATGCCGATCCCTTTCGAGGCGGCATATTTCAGTCCTTCCGTGCCCGCCTGGTATTCCTCATCCAGATAGTTATACTGTATCTGGCAGAACGTCCAGTCATAGGCGTCTACGATCGGCTTGAACGCGCTCGCTTTATCATGGAATGAGAAGCCCGCGAACTTGATGCGGCCGTCGGCAATTGCATGGTCCAGAAAGTCTATGATACCTAGCTTGCTCATACTGTCCCAGCGTTCCTCACCGAGGCCGTGGACCAGATAATAATCAATATGGTCTGTCTGCAGCTTTTTCAGCTGTTCATCCAGGAATTTATCCATATCCTCCCGGGTTTGGACGAGCCAGGTGGGAAGCTTTGTCGCAAGAGCGACTTTTTCGCGATATCCGCCAAGAAGCGCCTTACCGGTGACGATCTCGCTCTCGCCATTATGGTATGGGTAGGCAGTATCAACATAATTAACGCCATGATCTACGGCATACCTGATCATCTTGATCGATTCAGCCTCATTCACATGGCCATCCTGTTCGACGGGAAGCCTCATGCAGCCAAATCCCAGGACAGAAAGCTTTCTATCCGAATTTTTCATTGTCCTGTATAACATTTTTGAACCTCAACCCTAACATTAGCTATGTTACGGCATGACCATTTATAACCCTTTCGAACTACCCTATAGGCAAACAACAAACCAACCACTATAGATGTAATCGCTTCACAATATTACACTATAGCACCTAATATTTCATCGGTCTTTCGGACCCTGCCGATCCTCTTGAAAATATATTTGACCGCTGCGTTGTGCTGCTCATCGGACCGCGAGGACATCGCGTCCTCTGCGAAGACCAGCTGATAGCCATACTCATATGCAAAACGTGCAGTGCTCTCGACTCCGAAGTCGGTCGATATGCCGCAGAGTACGATCGTATCGATCCCCCTTCGCCTCAGCTGTAGGTCCAGATCTGTGCCATAGAACGCTCCCCATTGTCTTTTCGTGATCACCACGTCCGATCCCGCCGGTGTAATTTCCGGGACGAACTCCGCCCAGTCCGCAGGCATGGCCTGAGGCCTGGCTGATGTCTCGTCGCTGATCGGACGGAGTGCTGTCTCGGCTGTCGCGTTCACATGTACGAGAAATACGGCCATCCTGTTTTTCCTGAACGCGTTCACCAGCTTTGCCGCATTCTCGATCACGTTTTGCGCGGAATACGGCCTGGATGGCATAGCCGTAATGCCTTTCTGCAGGTCGATGACTACGATAGCAGTCTTGCTTTTATCTATAACCAGTTCTCCCGTCATGAGATCACCATGAATATTGTCATACTTTAAATGATAATAAATGTCTTGGCAGGCCCGATATTTTTAATATTTTAACCATTCTTATTACTATTCATGCGTATAGACCTAGAGCACAGGCGCTCCATGGATAAGGATGGTATATTGAGCTTGCTTGCAAGGGCAGAAGTGGGGCATATGGCTACAGTCGACGGGTCCGGCCTACCGTACGTAGTCCCTGTCCATTTTGTCTTTGATGGCGAGCACATCTATTTTCACGGGCTGAACGAGGGAAAGAAGCTCGATCATATACGATCGAACCCGGCCATTTGTTTTGAAACATATGAGCTATTAAAGATCGGGTTGAACAAAAAGAATCCGTGCGATAGCTGGACTTACTATAGAAGCGTGGTCGCGACGGGTATGGCGCGTATTCTTGAAAGCCGCGAAGAAAAAACTCGAGCGCTCACTCTATTGAATGAAAAATATTTTAAGGGGCCCGTCGATGAAATGCCCCATACGGTCATCGATGGCACATGTGTCATAGATATGGCCATCGACCGGATCAGCGGCAAGCATCACGAACAAAGCTAAAGCCAGGTCTGCCTGACAGCTGATCTCTGGTGCATAAAAGAAATAAAAGTGTCTATCTGCCGATCTATCGTTCGAGCGCTCTCGTGAGCTTATCCCTTATGCTTCTGAGGCTCTCGCGCTTGAAATTTACTTCAAGATAATTAACGAAATCGTCCACGTTATGGTCAAACCTGTCCAGCAGATACTCCGTCAGGGCGGTGTCCGACGTATGGAACATGTCGAATAAATAAATACCCAGGTCCTCTAACGTCTCTTCGTCGGCGTCCTTAAGAAATGTATGGATCGGCCAGCCGTTCAGTTTCATGTTGGTCGCCCAGTCCCTGACCTCGTTAATGCTGTACTGGTCGCCCGGATCGTAGATCTTCCAATGAATAATGTCCGCATCGTCTACGATATAGAGAATATCGGTCATTCTTCATCACTAAATAAAAGTAAGCGCATGAAGATTTTAACCTTGTTGGTGACCGGGACTTAATAAAGATGATTTAAGCCTCGTCGACCAATTCTTCTAGCTTTCACCTTTTTTATATCTTATCTGTTGTGGTGGCCGCGATTTTTAGGTAAAGGTGCAGGTGTTGGGGTTAGTGTTGGTTTTGGTGTTGGGGTTAGTGTTGGTTTTGGTGTTGGGGTTAGTGTTGGTTTTGGTGTTGGGGTTAGTGTTGGTTTTGGTGTTGGGGTTAGTGTTGGTTTTGGTGTTGGGGTTAGTGTTGGGGTTAGTGTTGGTTTTGGTGGCGGGGTTAGTGTTGGTGTTGGTGGCGGGGTTGGCAATGGCGGCGGCATGGACGCCGAAGCCTGTATGCTAGGTATCACAGATAATGCGATCATCGCCATTACAAACATCGATACTATTAACAATGGTTTACTCTTCAATAGCTCACCTTCCGGCTAATATTTATATATCTACAAAATTTAACCTTGTTGGTGTTTCTTAATAAAATTGGAAAAAAATAGTTTTATATGTTAAATATGCCTGTGATATGGCTTTATATATACTCAACGATACAGCTCCACAGGCCTATTATTCAAAATAATTTAATAGATAGTACGCGGCATGCCGTAAAAGTTTAGGGGTTATTTATTTATGCCGCGCATATCAGACAAACCATTTAAAGGGAATGGGATTGTCCAGTTAAGACTGTTATAATGATCAGTTAAATAGTTTCTGTAAAATCGGATAGCTGCGGGCTTATTGTACAGGCGGTTGGGGGACTACGCGGCCTGAATATAAAATCTAAAAATAAAGAATTTACGATATAGAATAAATCGTTTTTCATTATCATAAAAAAAGCATTCCCCATAATTCCGGGGATAGGTATTACTGTGCCAAAAACAACTTTTATTAAGGGCTGGATTGATGCCTGGCTTAACAAAATATTTTCTCGATCCCCTATACCGTAACTCATTCTTTTTAATGCTAAATACCGGGCTCTTTTCCATTTTTAACTACGTGTTCTGGCTTATCGCAGGCCATATGGCTTCCGCTACCCAGGTCGGACTGGCCACCGAAGCAATATCCGCGGCGGCAATGATCGTCGCCCTGTCAAGACTGGGCATGGATGACAGCCTCACGCGATTCTTCCCCCAATCGAAAGATCCCGTCGGCTTTTTCAACGCATTGATCGCGATCATGCTGCTGGCAACAGCCATTGCGACCGCCGGATTTTTCCTGGGGATTCCTTACATCTCGCCGGCACTATTATTCCTGGACAAGTGGCATTACTCGCTGCTATTCATCGGATTTGTCATCCTCACGTCCGTATGCGATATGATAGGCACGGCCCTCGTAGCGATCCGAAGGGCGGACCTGGCGTTCCTGCAATACAGTATCTTGATCCTGAGGATACCCCTGCTTATTGCCATGGCATCGCTCGGCGCGATCGGCATCTTCCTGTCGATGGACATCGCTTACTTTATCACAATGGCTTTAGGCGGGATCCTAGTGTATAAGATGGGCATATCGCGTGATATTCACATCAACATAGATGAGGCCAGAAAAACCGTCGTTTTCTCGATCGGCAGCTATACATCCACTGCAATAGCCACGGCGCCTATCACGCTTATCCCGATATTGATCGTGAACGTGGCCGGAGCCGCCGCGGAAGCCTATTTTTTTATCGCTTTTACCATCGCCACGTTTCTTTTCATGGTGCCGGATTCCATCGCGGCGTCGATGTTCGTCGAAGGCTCACATGATCGGCCCCTCAGGGCTACGGCTTTTAAGGCGCTTAGATTTAACTTGATACTCCTGGCCCCGATGGTGTTGGCCATCGTGATTTTCGGCGATAAGATATTGCTTCTGGTCAGCCCGGAATATCTGGCTGCAGCCCATCAGCTGCTACTGCTGCTCGCCATATCAAGTCCCTTCTATGCAGCCACAACGGTATTCATTACCGTCATACAAGTCCAAAAAAAGATGTTGATGTTAAATTACATCAGGCTGGCCGGATCGGGACTGACATTGTGCCTGGGCTTCGTCCTGCTGTTCAAGACGGGCCTGATCGGGATCGGCTATGCGTGGCTTATGTCCAATGTGATCGTTTCGGTGATCGCAGGCTGGATAATGGTGTGGAAAAATAAATGGTAGGATCAATAGCCTTCGAGGGCAGCGGCATAAGAATGAAATATCTTTATGGATAATCGATCCGTATAAATCGGTGATATTAATGGTTAATCCAGAAGAAGATGGCATAGTCGAGTTTCCTCTGCGGGGCGAATGGACTGCTATTAACACGCCCGCTTACCGTATACCCAGCCATGGAACGGATATGCTAGGCGAGCGTTATGCCTTCGATTTTATCAGGATCAGTCGGAAGCCGATGAGGTATCTTTCTTCGAAAAACACGCTTTATCACGCGTTCGGCCATGTATCAGTAAAAGATTGCTTTGGCTGGTCCCAGCCGGTTTATTCTCCGTGCGATGGAGAAGTCGTGACTATGCACGATGGATGGCCGGATATTATGGAGCTCAACAGTCTCAGGGATAGCTATAATCTGTTATTTCGTACTCCCAAAATTAGTGGTCATGATTTCCGCCCTGTGGCAGGAAATTATGTCATCATTCACTCGGAGCGATTTTCAGCCGTAATGGCGCATCTCAGGAACGGCTCGGTGAAAGTCAAAGAAGGGCAGCACGTGAAAGCTGGCGATCAGATTGGCGAAGTCGGTAATTCGGGGAATACGACAGGGCCGCATCTTCACTTTCAATTGATGCGAGGGGATGACCCATTTACGGCCACTGGACTTCCCTGCAGGTTCAGGTCCTATGAATCCTATCGACGCAAAGCATGGGAGACAGTGACAAACGGTATACCGGGCAGGCTCGAACGGATACGGTACCCGAGTGAATAGGGTGCGATACAAAGGTTGTGTATGTAAATCCAAGATATCACGTGCAAATTACCCCTTATCAAGCTTCCCGGGGTTGTATCGAGGAAACTGGGAGTTTTGTTTGAGCGTTAGGGGACTATGGATATAACGTAATTGGTGTACGTCGATACGATGGGCGCGTGGCACACAGGTCAAGAAGCCAATCTCTCTCGATCAATAGCATATTCGCTGCTTCTTTGCATTCTACCGAGCGATATAGTTTAATAGCCAGTGCATGAGAATTACACCTAAAATATTATCGAGACTTCTAAAGACCGATTGAACTACCATCAGGAGATAAGCACATGGCGAAGTGGAGATGCATAATTTGCGGGTATGTTTATGACACCGAGATCGGCGATCCGGACCATAAAATCGCCCCAGGGACGGCATTTGAGGACATTCCCGATAGATGGCGTTGCCCGGTATGTGCCGTGATAAAAAGGTTCTTTGAAAAAGTAGTATAGGAGATCTACGATCGGACATCGAGTGATCTATATTAGGGATATTTCCATTTGTTGAAAAGAAAAAATTCTATAAATTGAATATTTTTAAAGCCGGGTCAAAAAAGAGCCGCCGGAGGCGATTGAACCCCCGATCTGCTGATTGCGAAACTATTTACTTTACAATAATAAAGGATACTCATCGTGCAGCTATTTCCTACAAACTTTGAAACAATTCTATTCAGCTCAGTAGTTATGATCTGGGTTTTATCCGAGGCTATAGGCGGCGGTATCATCCCGATGCTACGCCGTAGTGGTAGGGATACTAAGAAAAAAGATAATGGTTCGGTCCTATTAATCCGTGTGCTAATGTATGTTTCAGTTATGATTGCGATCTTGTTCGACCTAGAAAATATAGCCATGCTGCCGAACTGGTTCTTCTATCCCGGTATCTTTCTGATGGTTATTGGCATTCTCGTGAGGCAATGGGCTATTTTTGTTCTTGGACGTTTTTTCACTATAACTGTAAGTGTGCAAAAGAATCAGAAGGTCGTAGATCACGGCCCATATCGATACATTCGCCATCCATCATATCTGGGATTGTTCCTGATCGTCATTGGAATAGGATTAGCACTACATTCATGGGGCGGAATCCTCGTATTAATCGTAATGAATGGCGTAGCTTTCGGATACCGTATGCATGTCGAGGAAAAGGCCCTTGTCTCAGAACTCGGCGATGATTATATCCAGTACATGAAGAGGACGAAGAGACTAATACCATTCATATTTTAATTCATTTTTATTCAATTATCGATTTTTTATTGGTATTCGTTTTTCCAGTTTTTTCTTGATTGTTTCTCCTATTCTTTTAGCTTCAGCCATTACTTCTGGCTGGTCTTCGATCTCGATATATTTGATCACTTTATACGAAGGGTTAGTAAAAGGCTCGTTATCTGGTAATTCTTCCAGGTATCCCTCGTAGATTTTTTTCAGGCCATAGTCCTTCCCGGATACTTCCTTGCTGAAAAAGTTCCATATGGAGTATAGACAGGTTTCACCCGGCCCACAAACAAAGCATCCGGTTGTACCATGGGCCGTAACGCCGCCGACGACGTCCATGCCTCCCATTTTAAGGACGGTTTGTAGCCATTCGTTGACCTGTTCCTGTCCCACCCATCCGATAGCGACTGTCGCCGCGATCTTATCTTTCGTCAATAGCTTTACATGCCGGAGAGAGTAAAGCCGCTCGATAAATGCTTTTGTATAGGCGCTGGCAGCCTGATATATCGTTGGCGATCCGATCACTATTGCATCGGCTTCTAGCACTTTTTTCGATAACCATTTAAAATCATCGCCTGTGACGCACACGTTTGTATAAGCGCATTTCCTGCAATGCGTACACGGGGCTACGCATATTTCCGATAATTTAATGAATTCAGATCGGCAGCCAGTGGCCTTCATTATTTCCTGTATCAGTCTGTCAGTATTACTATTTTTTATAGGACTTCCGCTAATGCCCAAAACAGTTGCTTCCACTAAACACTCCCCTATAATAAGAACTACAATATATTATATAAAAACAATTATTATAAAAATAAGTTTGGAGCTAAACAGTCAACACTTGGAACAAAGCCCATTAGACAAATAAACAATATATTTGTTTTTAAAATGGAAAAGAGCCGTGTAAGGGATTTGAACACCTGATTTGCTGATTACGAATCGTGGCGTCGGGGCAACGGGTTTTTATTAGAAGAGTAATCTCAAACGTAAATAGCCCCATAAAATATGCCAGAACAGGTAATAAACAAGCCGGAAGGAATACATCGAGACAAAATCATACTTTTTAAAGAGATAAAGTTGAACAAAATTGATTATATAAACGTTCAAACCTGTATAGGCTAGAACCCACATGGGATGACCTGCATCGGAGAGGACCTGAAAAAGTGGCTCCAGCAGTGCAACCAATAAAATGCCAGCCCACATGATTTTTTCATTCGTGATTTTTTTAGATCCGATTGTAAATAAAAAGACGAATAGTGATAGAGGCAATAAATGAAAAATGACCTCTACTATAAACCCAATGGCGGGGTAGAACAAAAGAGATTGTGGAAATACTACGTCCATATCTTTCGGAAAAGGAGCCAAGAAGTCTACAACGGAAATTCCAACGAATAATATAGCAGCCAACAGATAATAGTAAAATAGCCCTCCGTGGTCTTTCCTACAGTATATGACCAGGCCTGCTCTCGAAGACAGAAATGAAATCAGTAGAATGCCCAGAATGATGGCTACGCAAACGCCGATTAAGGGGTTTATTGGTCCGAAAAATACCTGAAATCGTGGTATACCAGAAAAACCAAATAGCCATGTCAGCACCAATACTGTAAGGGATATGCTAAAATAAATGAAGAGCTGCAATCTATCTTTTATCATATTAAACATAGTTTATGAGGAGAACAGCAATCTAAGCGAACCCGGCTCGCCATCTATTCCCTCTGCCCCAGTCATTATACAACGGTTAAAGATTTAATCATATTTCAATATTGATTAAATCAGTATGATCGAAATCAATGCTAAAAATATCCAAATTATTTATAACATAAAGAGTTGCTATTTAAGGAATTATACGAATCAGCTGGTGTGGCCAAATACGAATAAATTTTGATTTATCTGTCAGCATTAGAAAATAAGACGCTTTAAGCAAATAAAGCATATATTTGATTTTAAAAAGTAAAAGAGCCGCCGGGGATATTTGAACTCCCGACCTGCTGATTACGAATCTTTCCAATAGGAAATCGATTATACCGGTATATTGTGGCCTTGTTTTCTTATAGATCGAAGTAGGACTTAATAACAAACGATATTCGCGTTCACTTGTCTACCACTTTTCAGTATTCTAACATCGATTAAAAATATATCTAATGCCTGGTGGCGGTAATTACAGGCTTCGCAGGATTACCTTTGCGATAAAATGCAACAATCGCTAGCAGGACGACGAGCATGACCACGAACGCGATCAGGTCGCCCCAGTTGCCCAGCCACGAGGCCGTGGATATAATGGGCGCCGGGTTCGACATGATAAACAATGGTGAGGAACCTTTGAACATGTTTCCTGAGAAAAAGATGCCGAGAGCCATAAAGTCCTGTAAGAAATGCAGGCCCACGCATATCCAGAGAGACCCGGTCTTGTAGAATAGATATCCAAGTATCAGGGTGATGGGGATTATGGCGACGAAGGCCATGATTGTGAATTCACCAAACAGGAAATAAGGCAGCATATGTACCAGGATGAAAACTGTAGAAGCCGCAGGTAGCGCGATCGCTATGCCATACTTGCCGGTCAACATTCTCTGCAAGTATCCTCTAAAGAGCACTTCCTCGCCGACGCCGACGGCTAATGTGGCGATCAGCATCAACACAAGTGAAAGGGCGACACTGGAGAGGCCGAACTTCGTAACGCCGAATTCCTGATATGCGGACGCCCCGATAATGAGCAATATCGCGACCACCGGCAGAAACGAGATTAGCTCGATTCCCATTCCAGCGATGAAAAGCTTTGGGGAATCTGGGCCATATTTCAAGCCGAGCCGCTCGAGAGTAACGGGTTCTTTACCCCTCCGTAAATATGCCAGTGCGATCAGCACCAGGACCGCATTCTGTGCCAGGCTCGTGAAGGTCTGCACCCAGATGTTATTGATCAAAGCAGTGGCGGCATCTTTTGCCTGCTGCCCGTTGCCAATCGATATCACATAATAGACATTTATCGCAATCTGGATCAACGCGTTAGCAAGCAGAATGGCAACGAACACGACGATGAAAAAAACTACAAGTTTCAATACCGATTTGAGATTAAACTTTTCGTATGTCGATTTCGTCACAAATTCCACCTATTGAATCCTCATGGCTTTGATTGTAAATAAAATCATTCTATACAAATAAAATCTTCTCTTAGTGATTTATTAACTATACAAACATTTATAAAAACAATCGGGTTAAGATATCTATAAAATAGTACGAGTCAGCATGTGATGCCAGATACCAATAAATTTGGCTTTATCTGTCAACATTTTCGTTTATAATGTGATATCCCTATCATATTATATCACTGTAACAAGCTCTTATCCATACTGTAGGCTTCAAGTTTTGTGAAAATTATTATCTTGGGACGTTATAAGATTAATTGAATATGAAGACTGGTTTCGGATGGATCAAGATCCACGGGTCGACCTACGACTATGACGTGATCATACATACTGACGGCAGCGTCACGAAGCGTAAAAAGAAGGCTTCGAAGGGTATGAAAGGTGAATATGGCCATACCCCTCTTTCAGAGATGGAGCTGGATTTCATCGCCAAAGAAAAGCCAGAAGCCGTATACATCGGCACAGGACAAAGCGGGAGTCTGCCGATCACTCCAGGGGCAGAGTCGTTGCTTTCGGATTATTCCACGATCATGAAGGAAACGCCGAAGCTCCTCGAAGAAGTGGAACGTGAAAAGCGGCGTTTTGTGGCGATCTTACACGTCACATGCTGAAAAAGAGATAAACTTTAAAATATATGGCTATATTTTGGTTTTAAAATTGAAAAGAGCCGCCGGGGAGATTTGAACTCCCGATCTGCTGATTACGAATCAGCCGCTTTGCCGGGCTAAGCCACGACGGCATATATCGAACAAGAATTTGCGAATCATCTAATGGACGTACCATATATTTAATTATTTCCCCCGTCCATAGATTTGATATATACGGCAATGTATGCCCTGTTTTATTGTTTTGATATCATCGCTTCTCTGATAGTTTTTAACCTTTTCAAGATCGCTAAAATATGGCCGCACTCTATCATATCAGCCAGGTGGCCGCTACAGAACCGGTCTTTTCTCACATGAAGCGTCAGCAGCTTGCGGATCGTTTCCAGATCTGCCATATCAAGCAATGCAGCGTCTTCTATATATTTTACTGCATCTTCTTGCCATTTGCTTAAGTCATACAGCCCAATAAACGACTCATCATGTAATGTCTCTATAAAGTCGAGAACTGTAGGCGAAAAATCATAGGGGTCGACCCATGCATCGGAAGTTGTAAAAAAGACATTGTTCGTATTCTCAAAATATGGCAGGTAAGCCAGCACCGCATCGATATTCTTAATCGTTAGTTTTTTACTCGGGACATTTTCGTAACACTCGCTACTCATTGCTCATCCTTTCCAACGACACGTATGTCGAGCACGATATTATATTCATGCGGCGAATAGGAGCGCACAATGCGCTTATCCGCGATCTCGATGAGGCAGGCGCATTCAGTCGCCTTATCCCTGACTTTCTTAATGATGCCCTCGAATATTTCACTCTCAGGCTTGATGTCATAATAATGGATGATCCCACCGGTGGCGATGCACTTGAATGCGACGTCCAGGAAGTCGAATGATGTATGGGGCAGGTTCATAATGATCCTGTCGACCGGCTGCTTTACCTCGATGTCGCGGGCGTCGAGATTTATAGCTTCGATATTCGTGACGTGATTGATCTGCATGTTCTTTTTCAAGTACTCGACGGCGTACGGGTTCTTATCGACGGCCACCACATACATGGCACGCTTCGCTACCGGAATGGCGAACGGCCCGACGCCGCAGAACATGTCCAGCACCAGTTCGGAGTCATTAACAAGATCGGCTACACGCTTGCGCTCCGTGCAGAGCCTGGGGCTGAAATAGACCTTTGCAAGGTCCATCTCATATGTCATGCCATTTTCCCTGTAGATCGTGGTCGTCCTGTTCTCACCGCACAGCACTTTGAATTCCCGGACGCGAAACTCGCCCGCAACACCGGAGGTGGGTACCAGCACGGTCTTCACGTTCTTGTGCACGGCCATGATGGCCTCGCCGACTTTTTTATCATATTCTTCAGTGACGACTGCAATGTCCCCGATCACCTCAAAGGAAGGGGCGAAGCCTATGATGTCCACGATGGAGTTGACGCGCTCGTTCTCGATGAAGTCACCTTCCGTCAAGGACAAGCTGCTATTGACTTTTGATATTATCTCGGCGGACAGGCTATCGATCACGGGCATATAGACGCAGGACTCATCTGACCTGATCTTGAGCCGGTTATCGATCAGCTCCGCCTCGACAAGCGCTTTCCTGGTGGATTCGCCCTCAGCCTTAGGGACTTTTACGCATTTTGAACGCAACACGATTTACCGCCTTGAATATTATCCTTAAACACCTATCTCATAGATAAAATCAACTTATATTTTTTTGTTTTTGTACGTTTTCATATACGATACCAGAAAGGTTTCAGTTGTGCATCGAGTGTAAAGTTTGGTAAGTCGCTAAGTGTTAAGAAAGAAAAGACGTTAAGAAGACGCTATATATTTTAACACGAAGGCGCAAAGCCGCCGGAGGCTTATACTAAAACATGTTCACTGTCTTTCGCCGTGTTCGCCGTGCCGCCGTGGTTCTAATAGCGTCGCCCGGCTGCCGGAGGCTTATACTAAACCATTCTTTGCGGCTTTGCGGCTTTGCGTTTAACATGATGGCGGCTTCTTAGCGTCTTTTCTTCCTTAACACTTAGTGTCTTACCGAACTTGACATGTGGCACAGAAATAAAATAGAAGTTTTATGGTGCTGCTGTCGTGCCATTCCTGTAGATCATGCCGTACAGGCTCTTCAAGTCAGTGTAGGAGCTGTTCATCTCATTATCCGCCAGTTTCAGCTGCCTCAGCCCGACGGAGAAATGTACGTCCGCCAGCGCCGGCCCGTTGATCTTATCGAACTCGCCCCGGGCATTTCCCAGATCGTTGGCCGCGTTATTCACATGCTTGTCGTAGCTGGCCAGCTTCTGTTCCATGGCTGCGGTGTCCTTTCCCTGCGCTTTGACCGAGCTGATCTTTTCAGACGCTATGGATGAGACATTCCTCGCCTTCGCGATATTTACGTCAAACTGGTCGCATGCGATGTCGCCGACCTGTTTTTTCACAGTGACTTTTTCGATGTTCCAGCGGTCGTTCACGTCGTTACCGATCGCCTTTACCGTTGCCACGTCCGTGGCGGACTGGATATCGCTTTTTTTCGTCTCGAACCAGGTGATGTTTGCGTTGATCTCCGATATGACTATCGCTTTTTCATTTTCCTGAAGCTTCGAGGCCTGTACCTGGTTTTTTGCCAGATCTAAAGCATTCAAGATCCGGTTCACGCCGTTGACGCCGAAATTACTTGCAGTCTGAAGGCGCAGGTCGCGCAATGAGGTATTAAAGAATGGGATCGAAAAGCTCGACTTAGAGGCGATGACATGCGGCACCGTAATGGCATCATGGGCAGGGACTCCCGATGCCTGCCTTTGTATATCCAAAGCTGTCGTCGGGATAATTGCCATGAAAAAGAACGCTGTCGCGATGACCAATACCAGCAATACTTTTACCGTTTTCCCGAACACGCATATCACTCCATTCACTGAATTACATAGGGTTGTATATCGCTATAATATTTAAGGATACTTTTCATCCACAGGCAATGTACTATAAATCCAGAGATAATACGACCCTATTTCGCTTTATAAAACTTTATTCTGCCTTGTTTTCCAATAAAAAAAGTATATATCACTTGGGATGTATTATGCTTCTTTATGCAATGGGAAAAGACTCGGTCGCAGGCGATTGAAATTGTTTTTCTGGCCGCCCTGGCCGGCTTATCCCTGTTGTTCCTCGCTTCCACGGCTAGCGCTTCGGCGAGCAGCGTCGTGCATGGGGACGTCTACCAGTGGTCGTCCTTCGACACGATGAAGAACGTCGAGGTGGTCGTGAACTCGGTGCCCGTCCAGAAGATGGTCTCGATAGACGGCTCCTATTCATTTAACCTGACGAAAGGCTCGTATGCGATCATCGCCGTCAGCGGCGCCAACACGTCGGATGCGCTATACGCCCGGGAAAATGTCACCATCGACCAGGATGGCGGGGACTATGTCATCGACCTCGTCATGTTTCCTTCCACGGGTGTAGGGGACCTTTCCACTTTCGATGAAAACTACACGGCCGTCCCGCCGGATGAGCCGGGCGACAGCCAGGGATCGGCCCTGATGCTGGTCGCCGGTGTCGTCGCCATCGTGATCATTGCCATCGCTGCTGGCGCTTTTTTGTGGCTGCGTAGAAAAAAGAGTGCTGCACCTATCAGTAAGCACGACGAGCCTATCGCAGGAGCGGAGACGCCGAAGGCACCGCCCGAAGAGGTATTTGTCCAGCAACCTGATGTGGTCGAGCCCGCTCCGCCGTCTCCCGCAAAACAATCGGCCTCGGACAGTTATACGCTACCGGAAGACTTGAAAGAGGTCATCCGCATAATGGAAAAGCACGGCGGCCGCATGACGCAGCTAGACCTCCGTAAGTCTTTGCCGTATTCCGAAGCCAAGGTGAGCCTGATGATATCCGACCTGGAAAGCCGCGGCATCGTCAAAAAAATTAAAAAAGGCCGGGGCAATATCCTCATCCTGAGCACGCAGGATAGCTCCGGGTAAACTCGACTGGACCAGCGATAGCAAAGGATATATCTTTCTTCATGGATTATGGGGTTGGACTTAAATCATGTTGACTTTTATCGGCCTGGGCCTGTATGACGAGAATGACATATCGCTGAAAGGGCTCGATGCGATCAGGAATGCCGACGTCGTATATGCTGAATTCTATACGTCGCGGCTCATGGGCTCTACCATCGAAAAGATGGAAGCACTGTATGGCAAGCACGTGAATGTTCTCATGCGCGAGGACGTTGAACAGCACCCGAAAGACAGCGTGCTCAAGGACTCGCTTGATAAAAACGTAGTTTTTCTCACCGGCGGTGACGCGATGGTCGCGACCACGCACGTCGATCTACGCTTAAGGGCGAAAAAGATGGGGATCGAGACCAGGATCATACACGGGTCTTCCATATCCTCGGCCGTTTGTGGCCTGACAGGCCTGCAAAACTATCGTTTTGGGAAGTCAGCAACCGTCGCATTCCCATACAAGAATATCGTATCGGAGACGCCTTACGATACCATTAAAATGAACAAGGCTAACGGCCTGCATAGCCTGATCTTTTTGGACATCGACAGAGAAAAAGGATATATGACTATTAATCGGGGTATAGAGCTGCTCTTGAGCGTAGAGGAAAAGCGGAACGAGGGTGTCCTGAACGACGCCATCTGCGTCGGCATAGCGCGAGCCGGGTCGCCGGAGCCCTGCGTGAGAGCCGGTCCGATCGGGAAACTACAGTCATTCGATTTCGGCGGTCCACTACACATCATGGTTGTGCCTGCAGCGCTGCATTTCTTAGAGGAAGAGGCTCTGGCAGACCTGGCCGGTTACCAGCCTTAGTGCTGGTATATGTCAGTCATGTTAGGCATGCGCTTGATGAACGTCGAATAAGCGCTTTGTGCCGGGTTGGAGCTTCCGTCAATCGCTGTCGGCTGCGTGAACTGGTTCATCCAGCTTGGCGAATTTTGTACAGTCGTATGTGTCGGCTGATAACCCTGTGCCATGGCCGTGATCGCGTTCATCTGCTCCTTAGTCTGGGCATCACTCGCAGGCATCAGGTTCATCGCCTGTGTCATGAATGATTGATCCGAATTTGAGCTACCGGACGGGACAGGTGTTTTTTCACCGCCTGACAGCGAGAATGCGGAAGACATATCTCCAGAGAACATGTTTATCGGGAAGAACGTTTGCGGTGATGAAGGCCCCGTGGGCAACGTGAGCGCGTATGCCGGAAGTACGCCGGAAGTCAGCGCTACTGCTATGCATGCGATCACTAATATGACCTTGATTCTATTTACCCTCATGATTCCCACCCAAATTTTCCAATTGTTCGCTAGATAAAGTTATTTTATACTCTTTAATGGGTAATTTAATGATTAAATATATATAAATTATCAAATAATTATTTGTCCTATCTCCCATTATATACAAATTATATGAATCACAGAGGCGAGGCTTTTAGATTAAGTGGTGGCAAAAAAGCCATTCTCCTGCTTATCCGCTCTCCTGAAATACAATAATGGCTCATATCAAAGTGTCTTTGTACTGGTCTCTATTTCTGATAAATATTGCATTATTTCCGATCCGCTAACCAAGAACAAGATTATATAATGGGCGATGCACTAGTACAATTAATGAAGGGCTCGGTAGGGGTAATATTCGGAGAGACTGGGTCAGTTCAATTTAAATTCGCCGTCACGGATCCGTCAGAAGTTAAGCGCACCGACTACGTGAAAGTCTGGCATTCGTCCGACGGATGGGTGCTGGGCCAGGTCATGGCGATGACCCGCTCATCGGAAATACACAATGCCAGTAACGCTATCATGGCGACGGATATCGATCACGGTAGCGACCACATCGTAGCGACAGTTACCGTGATCGGCGCCAGGGACAGCCAGGGGCTTTTGCGCATCCCTAAGACACCGTTCAGGCCCGGCGACCGTGTATATAGTGGGGATGACGAGCTGATCGTCGGTACGCTCGGCCTCTCGCAGGGGGGCGCGTATCTCGGGCTGCTGGATGGAACGGACATACCGGTCACGGTAGACCGGAATAAGCTGATCCAGAAACATTGCAGCATCCTGGCGATGACAGGAAGTGGCAAGTCGTACACTGCCGCGGTCATCATGGAAGAGATGCTGGAGCGGGAAGTCCCGTTGCTGATCATCGACCCGCATGGCGAGTACGCTTCGCTGAAGAATGGCAACGATGATGCGGACATAGATACGCTCAGCGAGAAATTCAAAGTGCTGCCGAAAGGCTACGAAAATGTGGTCATATATACGCCGGGTGACCTCAAGCTGTGCGAGTATGCGGATAAATTACTCAGGCTTAACGGCGTCGATCTAAAGCCTAACGAGATCATTGACTATGTCCCCGATGACCTGAATAATACGGAGATCGGCCTGATATACGAGGCGGTCAACGTGCTTCAGAACGACCATGTCCATTACACGATACGCAATGTGGTCAGCGAGATCAAGTCCTCTCATAGTGCCATGAAATGGGGAGTCATCAATAAGCTGGAGCCGCTGCTAAGCTCACAATTCCTATCGGACAAGCCTACTTCTTTGCAGGATCTATTCGTGAAGGGCAGGGCCAGCATCATTGACATGAAAGGTATCCATCCGGACGTGCAGCAAACGATCGTCGCAAAGATACTTTCAAACTTATTCGACGCCCGCAAGGCCGGTACTGTGCCGCCGGGCATGATCGTCGTCGAGGAGGCTCATAATTTCTGCCCGGAAAAGGGCTTCATGAAGACCACGAGCAGCGATGCGCTCAGGGCCATAGCCTCCGAGGGCAGAAAGTTCGGCCTCGGCCTTCTGATCGTCTCACAGCGCCCGGCTAAGATCGATAAGAACGTGCTTTCTCAATGTAATACGCAGATCATCATGCGGGTGACGAATCCGAACGACTTGAAAGCCATCTCAAAAAGCCTGGAGGGCATCAGCTCGGAACTGGAGGAGGAGATCAAGCATCTTCCGCCTGGTGTCGCTCTGTTCGTGAGCCCCGATATTCCGAGGGCGGTCATGGTGCAGGTGCGTGTAAGGAAAAGCAAGCACGGCGGTGTCTCTAAAGAAATATCCGACGATGAGCGGCCTCCGGAGCCAGAGATCATCGAAGAGCCCGAAGCGTCGTTAGTACAGCCTGAGCCTAAGAGCCTCACGGAAAGCCTCTTCCACCGCATGTTCGGGAAGCGATAGAATGCCCGCAGAGCTTAGCGAAAAGACCATACGCTACCAGAGGCTGTTGCGCGAAGCGCTGGACGATGTAAAAAAAGCGCCCTCGCTCAGTCCCGAAATAGGCCGTATAGCGGACGAATACCTGGAGATGGCGCGAAGCTATTACCAGGATGGCAGCCACTTTTTAGATATCGGCGATCTCGTGAACGCGCTCGTATGCTTCAGCTACGGCCATGCATGGCTTGATGCCGGTGTACGCCTCGGCGCTTTCAACGTAACAAAAACCGATCTATTCGCTGCCTGAAGCTAATAAGTGCTCATCATGCATATGTAGTGAAAAAAAGAGCTCTTAGTGAGCCTGTTATTTGGGGACTTCGGTGATCGACTCGATGTAGCGCTGTTTATCCACGTCGAAGCCCTTTGATTGTTTCGGTTGTTCTATGACTTCTTTACAGGGCTCGCTTCTCTGCTTGAATACCTCTTCCAGCGCAACATTGAAGTCGTCCGTTTTAACACGGATCTTATTGACCATGTTTTCCGGTAGAGGCTTATCAAGGCTTCCCCGGGGGACACTTCTGAACAGTGCGTTCAGCGCAGCCTTCTTTATTAATGTTTCCAGGTCGGACTCGATAAATCCTTCCGTTTCTTTTGCGATCCTTACCAGGTCGATGTTGTCCATGGGCATGCCATTTGTAAGTGTCTTCAGGATCTCAATACGGCTTTTCTCGTCCGGTGATTTGATCTCTATGTCCATCTCGAACCTGCCGCCGGCTCTGAGAGCCTGGTCCAGGTCGTTAATGTTGTCGACCATGCCTATGACAAGGACACCGTCCTCAAGATCATCGATGAGCGTGATGAACTGCGCGAGAAGCTTTTGCGCTTCGATGCTCAAATCGCGCTTCATGCGTGGCGCCATTACGTCCAGGTTCTCCACAATGATAATGGAAGGCGCATGCTCCCCGGCGTCACGGAAGATACCCTTCAGCTTCTCCTCGCTCTGCCCATAATGCTTGGAGATCAGGTCGGGGCAGTTAACGTCAAAGACCGGATAATCTGAGCCGGACATCGATGCTTCGGCAAATCGCTTATTACCGTTACCCCGGGCGCCAAATAATAATATGCCTCTAAAGGGATCGATACCTACATGCTCGAACAGCTCCGGCTGCTTGAGGTGCAGGTCTACGATATCGCGGAGCCTCTTGGCATTTTCTCGTAATCCCGCATATCGTTCGATGCTTTCCTCGTCTTTTGAGAACTTGACCGGCTTATAGCGTATGTCGATCTCTGTGCTGTCAGAGATCATAACGGGACCCGACGGGTCGACGCTGACTGCAATCAGTGTGATCGCCCAGTTAGGCTGCTCACCATCGAGGAACGGGTTCGAGCCGCTCATCAGGGGCACTGCGTCTCCTTTGATGATGGGGCGGTTCATGAGCTGGCTTTTTATCATTTCCACTATATCATCGTTAAACTGGATCGCCGTGCCTTCCAGCGGCGCAAAAGAGATGTATTTAGCTTCATGGACCTGGGCTTTACGGATCTTTACCTGTTCGCCGATGTCTATGTCTGCGTTCTGCCTGATAAAACCGTCTATACGAACGCGTTCGTGACTCCCGCCTTCGCCATCGGCGCCCATGGCCATCGCCACAGTCGTGCGCTTGCCCGTGATCTCGATGACGTCGCCCTGAGTAAGCTTAAGCTCCGGGAATGCAGGCTTATCAATGCGCGCTATGCCTCGGCCAAAGTCGTCAGGTAACGACTTCGTTACCTTTAAGTAGACCTCTTTCATTTTGCCCCCTATTTGCCCTCTTCATTTGTGTCAGGCGTCCCTTTATATACCTATCTATATCTCATCGGTAGCCCATGCGTCCCGATCATTTTATATGCCAAATATTTCATGCTCAAGCTTTTATTCATATAAAACTTTCGTGCCGCAGCTTCGTAACTCCCCGATTCTATTAATGTAATAAGCGCTTAATATATTATATCTTTGCATTCAAATCCGATATGATACCCTTATTTTTATGCGGGTACACGATCATGAAACGTATACTCTTTCTAAGTCATACTATCAACAAATATTTATGCAAGTTTAGTCTTTTATCGTATAATGCATAAGGTGTACAAGTTCAGGCTCTACCCTACCAAGGCTCAGACTACGAAGTTTGAGTGTACGCTGGAAATATGCAGACAAGTGTACAACGAGACGTTAGCGTATCGGAAGGATAAGTATGAATTGGAACACGTCTCTGTTTCGAACTACGCGACGCATAATTTGTTACCGCAATGGAAGAAGAACGCCCCTGAGCTAAAAGAAGTCTTCTCACAAACACTACAAGAAGTGCAAGAACGAGTAGAACTAGCCTTTCGTGCTTTCTTCCGAAGAGTTAAATGCGGCGAGAAACCTGGGTATCCACGGTTCAAAGGATATGGATGGTACGATAGCTTCACGTATCCTCAGATGGGATTCAAACTTTCTAATAATAAACTCGCGCTGTCCAAGGTCGGCGATGTTTACATACGAGTACACCGAAAAATAGATGGCGACGTTAAACGTGTGACTATAAGAAGAAATAGTAACAATAAGTGGTACGCCTCGCTGACAGTCGAATCCGAATTAAAGGCTGAGTCGAGGGAACAATATCCTGCCATTGGTATAGACATGGGGCTGACAAGTTTCGCCACATTGTCCAACGGCGAGAAAGTGCCGAACCCAAGGTTCTTTCGAAAGGAAGAAAAAGAACTTACTAAAGTCCAAAGAAGACTGTCAAAGTTAGAGAAAGATTCGCCGGAACGCATGAAGGCTATCCGCGTTGTCAGACGCGTGCATGAACGTATTAGTAACAAACGGTATGACTTTGTACACCAGTTAAGTCGTATGCTTGTAAACAAGTATGGCTTGATAGCGTTTGAAGACCTCAACATTAAAAGAATGGTCAAGAATCATTGTCTTGCAAAGAGCATCAGTGACGCGGCATGGAACATGTTGTTCATTGTAACCAGGTACAAGGCTGAGAGCGCCGGTACAATCGTAGCGATGGTCAATCCAGCTAACACCACTAAGGTGTGCTCAAGATGTGGAACTCTAATAGAAAAAGATCTAAAGGACCGCGTACATGAATGTCATCGTTGTGGTCTCATCTTAGATAGGGATGAGAACGCAGCCATAAACATTCTCAGACTGGGATTGCAGTCTGTCGGCTAACAGCCGTAGAAGCCCACAACTTTAGTCATGGGAGCAGTCACCCTTAATATAAATAAGATCATAATAACTATTTACATCGTATGGAGGGAGATGGTATGCAGCCTGAAACAATTCTGGGTCCTGAGTGGAAACGGGGGACAAACGGTAACGTGTCCGCCATCTCCATGACGCCCGACGCTTCTTTCGTAGCGGCGGGTTGTGAGGACCATGACGTATACTTGATGAACTATAGCGGTAAACTACTATGGGCAAGCACCACCGGGGACACCGTGCAATTCGTGAAAATCTCCGATGACGGCTTGTTCGTGTCGGCTTGCTCGATGGATAACATCGTCTCGTATTTTAATAAGACCGGAGAGCTTCTATGGTCATTCCGCATCGGCAAGCGGATCAATACCATGGACATGACGCCCGACGGCAAGCTCGTAGTGACCGGATCAGACGACGGAGTGATCAGAGCTTTTAACGAACGAGGGATCGTGGTCTGGAGTAAGGACTGCCAGAAGCCGGTCAACTCTGTTTGTATATCTTCCAGCGGCAGCCTGATCATTGCGGGCGCCAGCAATAACAAGGCTTATCTATTCACCAGAGATGGCCAGGTTCGATGGGAGTACCAGGCACAGTCGCCAGTCCTGTACGTGTACACGTCCTCGGACGGCGAGTTCAGCTACGTGTTCGAGTTCAGCAATAACACGCTACATCAGCTCAGCGAAAGAGGTGCAGAGCTTTCCGTCAAGTCGTATTCGCAGCGCGTGACCGACATCTCTATAACGGAGGACGGCAGGTTCGTCGCCATAGGCTTTGTTAACTCTTACGTCTATTTCACGGATAAGAACGGCAACGTACAGTGGAAACAGACCATGTCAGGCCCTGTAGAATCCGTCAAAGTGACGCCGGATGGCAGCCTTGTATTCGCGGCGACCTCCGATAAGGCGATATGGATCCTGAATAAGAACGGTAATCTTCTGCTAAATAAAAAGTTCGACGGGATACCGAACTCTATCGCCACGACGATGGAGGGGGACTATTTCGTTACCGGCAGTATGAACACGGTCTATTTCTTCGCCATTGCCAGGTACCTGGAGTACATCGTGCGCGAACAGGCGAAAATGGTCAAGATGATGAAAGAGGGCGGCACGAAGGAAAATGGCGTGATCGATAAAGATGGTAAGCGAATTGCCACTTATCCCGGGGCGCCAAACCACCCGGTAAATACCTGTCGCCTTTGTGGCACGACGATCCTGGAGGGCCGAACGCTCTGCAACTATTGTGAGATCATGCAGCGCAGGCCCCACTAAATTTTTATGTATCGATTATTGAGCGTTGAGGATATGCCGGCCGTCGACGGCCTGAGCATACCCCATAAATTTTACGTTGTGATCGATAAGCCTGCGCAGCTGGCCGGGATGTACCGCCCCGATGCTCATATGCCATGGCACCTTTTGTATAACGCGGGCTTTACGGACGTATTCTGCTTGGCTAGTGAGACGCTGGGCTATGACCCGGCGCCGCTAAAGCACCACAAGATCGACATGGAAGATCTTCACCATGGATGTGAGCCCGGCGATCCCAAAAAAGAAGAGGCGCTTGTCAGAGTGACCGCTTCAGAAGTACTCGCGCTGCTCGAGAACGGCAATGGCGTGATCGTCCACTGCTATGGCGGGAACGGCAGGACCGGCACCGTCATCGGCTGTACGCTGAAAGCCCTGGGATATCCGGCAGATGAGATCATATCCTACTATGACCGGCTGGCAAAGCAGCGGGGAAGGCCGGGATGGCCAGAGTCGCCCTGGCAAGAAAGCATGATCAGGGAATATTAAAATTTTAGCGTGCTCTGGTTTGTAGCTTTTTTATTCTCGTCAAAAGCCTTGAACAGCTTATCCAGCTCGTTCATGGGCATGACTAGCCCGTTACCCCGGTAAAATATCGAGTTTATGAACCATTTTTTCATGAACGTATAGAGCGCTTTGTCATCGATCGCACCGTCCGGGATGCCGCATTCTCGCAGTACCGCGCGGCTCATCGGCGGCAGCCTTTGAATATATGCGCTTTCCTTTAGCTTGACAAACCCTTCGTCTTTTTCCTGGTATATGCCTACATAAGAGGGTAGCCATTTCGGTATTTTTTGGGTACTGCCTATGACCAGCCAGATGTAGTCCGCGAAAATGGAATAGTGGGGCAACTGCTCTAAAAACCGGTTCACGTTGTCGTGGTCGCTCTTGAACTCCAGCAGGTGCAGCCCTTGTTTAAGGCCATAGCCGGCTAAAAAGCCTTTATCCCATTGCAGCCGCTCCTGTAAGCACTCACAGCCTTTGCCATCCTCGTCCACATCGCAATTGATGATGTGCTTGACGACTTTTTTATCGCCGATCAGCATATTGAAATCGTGTTCTGATATGACGATGTCCTTTTCCTTATCCCGGAATCCTGACAGCAGGCAATGATCGTCATATACCGGCTCGAAATTTTTTAAAAATTCTTTTTGCTTATCGGAACAGGTGCCGTCGAGCTGATATTTATTACATGCGCGGAGAGCGCTGAGCTTCTTACTCTCGGCCAGGCCTTCGAAGGCTGAGTCCTCAGGCACATAGGCGGCAATGTCGAACATGCCGAAGCGCGCTTCTTCCAGTACATATGGCGTTTCCTGTAAAAGTATCGATGAGAACCTTCTTTTTAAAACGTCTTCTATGGTCATATGCACCTGAATACTGGCATGGACAAAGCTAATACCATGATATCGGTGAGCTACACAAATACTTTCTTATTATTAAAGAGCCGCAATCTAATAGTCATGATCTCGCCAATACATGTTAAACAGTATTGCCTACCCGGCAATTTATTACATATCAGATCATAGTCGGAATGGCAGGAGAGCGTATATATGACAAAGATCGGCATCATTGGCACCGGCAGCATGGGCGGAATGTTCATAAGAAAATTCACGGAAACTGGCGCGGTAGATGCAAACGACATCACCGCTCATAATCGCTCTATGGAAAAGCTGAAGTCACTGGCGCATCACAGTGGTATCACCATTAGCGATAATAACGAGGACGTTGTCAAACGGTCGGATGTCATCTTCCTCTGTGTAAAACCTCTGGATGTAAAAGGTATTTTACACGAAGTCCGCGACCTCCTGACACCGGAGAAATTGCTGATATCCATCGCTTCGGGCATAACGATCGATGATCTCAGATCATTATCACACGCCCGGGTAGCCAGGATCATACCAAGTGTTACATCGGAGTGCCGGAGGGGTATCTCTCTGGTATCTTTCGGGTCAAATGTCACAAAGAATGACAAGAAACTTATCCTGTCACTCATGGCACACATTAGTAAGCCGGTGGAGACAGAAGAGAAAAACCTCGCGCTGTTGACGGATCTCACGAGCTGTGCGCCCGCATTCATCGCAGCCATGATGAGAGAGTTCGCGGCGGCGGCCGTCAGAAAGGAAGGAGTCCCGGTCGAGCTTGCGGAGCTCCTGGTTAAAGAAACGCTCGCAGGTACCGCAGAACTATTGGCTCGGGACGGGTGCGGCTTTGAGGCGATCGTCGAGGAGGTTGCTACGAAAGGCGGCATCACCGAGGAAGGCGTGAAGGTCATCGATCGCGAAATACCGGTAATGTACGATCATCTTCTGGAAGCCACCAGGGCAAAGCGTAAGCTAGTTTTTGAGAAAATAAAAAATCAGAAATAGCCCGGTCTCTCAATCGATATTTATTATTATTTTACCTTTTTATTCCCATATAATAGTAAGTAGAATATACCACCGGCAATAGAGATCGGTAGGTAAAAAATTAATCTGAACGGGATACAGGAAAGCCCTCCCAACAATAAGGACATTGAGCTCACATAATTAGCTCCCGATATCTTTAACTCATAAACTAAGATGATAAACTGCTCAACTGTCCATAAGATTCCAATGATAATACCGGTAACAGTCGATACAATAGCCGCATCTTTCACAGTGTTGCTTAAACTATGTTGCATGCGTACGCTAAAGGCTCCCATCCAGAAAAAGACAAAGACGGATAATGTAAAAATAACTGGCTCCGTTAGACGTTTATTGCCGAGATAAATTGATGAAAAGCGTAAATAATTCGCAGTTAGCGTAAAATCATAAGCCAATAACGTGGCAATGATGATCCCTCCGATCAAGCTAAGGATGAGAATATTTGTTGTGATAATCTTCATGATAATCCCCTGCCAGGCGGATATTCTGGATATTGTGATACCACAATGCTGACGTCTATGGGGACTGGACCTTCGACAATGGGCTGTATATCTCTATTAGAATAAAGCTCAAATTTATCACTAGCCGTTGTTTTATACCCTTCATCAACGAACAAGCTCAAACTGCAATTTATAAAACCATTAACATCTGAGATAGGCCGGATATGTGGATCAAGGATAATATATGTAGTATAATTTCCCGACTCGTTTTTATCTGCGGTGCTATTTTTTGAAAATATTGGAGAAATCAACTGATCTTTGATAACATCCCTGATCCAGATATAATGATAATACTCGCTTCGAATAGATACATTAATATTTGTCAGATTTTTATCAGTTGTATGAAAATCTAGCATCTTTCCATACGTCGTATCCACGACTTTTATTGTCTAATTTCCCATCCGGCTTACATACAAACTATAGGTGAATCCATGATCTATTTGTGTAATCTCTCCATCTACCGGAATTTCTCCTGAAAAGTCCTCGTTTGAATACGCTGTCTCACCATAAATTGTGGGAATCGGTACGAGTATACTAGTTGAGTTACCTCCTGAGTAATTATCCAGGCCATCGATTTTTACAGAATATTCAGAGATCGGATAGCTACCATCACCACCCATTCCAAATGATAAATATGCAAGACAAAACGAATAGATGCCAATTACACACATGACAATAATTATTACTAATGTTTTTACTATTTTATTAAACAATATTTCACCCAATTTATACCTTCTTTTATTTATCAAGTCTCATGGGGACCCACATTCTGTTATCGGGGATGCAAACTTTGGTCTGCTCGTGGATGATAATTTCAATATTTTATATAATTTTGATAATACGAATATCATTTTCATGACTCTGAAAGACACAACCTAACAAAGCAAGCTTTTAGAATTCATATCTATATGCCACAATTGTTTGCTTAGATAAAACTATTAAAAAATAGATTATATATAAATTTCTCTAACAAACTATAAACAAAAAATGAATTATGTATTATCATCGAGTGGCTTGTTTTCTAATGTACTCGTCTATCGCCTTTGCAGCCTCTTTCGCCTGCCCCATGGCACTGATGACCGTCGCAGCTCCGGATACCGCATCACCGCCGGCAAATACACCTTCTATCGAAGTCATGAACGTAATGCCATCGACTTCCAGGACCCCATGCTTTCCGGTCTTCAAGCCCTGCGTCGTGCGGACTATCATCGGGTTCGGCGCTGTGCCGATCGCTATGATCACGGTGTCCACATCCAGCGTCGTCTCGGAGCCTTCCTTACAGACCGGGCTTCGCCTTCCGCTTTCGTCGGGCTCCCCGAGCTCCATGCAGATGCACTCGATAGACTTTGCCCATCCTTTATCGTCACCGATGATCTTCGTCGGGTTCATGAGCAGCTTGAGCTCGATGCCTTCCTCTTTTGCATGCTCCAGCTCCTCGCGCCTGGCGGGCATTTCCTCTTCGCCGCGCCGGTAAATGAGATACACGTGCTCTGCGCCGAGGCGCTTTGCTGTCCTCGCCGCATCCATCGCCACATTCCCGCCGCCGACGACCGCAACATTGCTCACGGGCTTTATGGGCGTGTCGTATTCGGGGAACTGATAGGCTTTCATGAGGTTTACACGCGTGAGGAACTCATTCGCCGAATATACGCCGCATAAGTTCTCGCCCGGGATGCCCATGAAGGACGGTAGCCCCGCGCCACTACCGATAAAGATCGCCGAGAATCCCTGCTTGAACAGGTCTTCTACTGTGACTGTCTTTCCGACGATCTCGTTTAGCTTAAACTCCACGCCGAAGCATTTGATGTACTCGACTTCACGCTCGACGATGGCCTTGGGCAGCCTGAACTCGGGTATCCCGTAGACAAGCACGCCGCCAGCCTTGTGCAGTGACTCGTACACGGTGACATGATAGCCCATCTTTGCCAGGTCGGCTGCAGCTGTCAGCCCGGCCGGCCCCGAGCCTATGACCGCGACTTTATTGCCCGCTGACACTTTGGCTTCTGGCTTCACGCCGTTCGTCTCGTGGTCTGCCGCGAAGCGCTCCAGCCTTCCGATGGCCAGCGGCGTCCACTTATTCCCGAGGATGCAGCACTTTTCGCACTGGGATTCCTGCGGGCACACGCGTCCGCATACTGCCGGCAGGTTATTCTTATCCTTGATCGTAAGGATCGCCTCATCATATTTGCCATTCACGATCTGCTCTACGAACTTCGGTATATCGATACCTACGGGGCAACCGTCGATGCAATGAGGCGATTCGCATTTCAGACATCGCAGCGCTTCTTTCTTTGCCTCTTCCTCATTATAGCCCAGCGAGACCTCGCTAAAATTTTTGATACGCTCTGCGGGCGTCTGCTCCCTGACGGGTACCTTTTTCCTGATGTCTACTTTTGCAGGGGCGAACTTAGGCATGCCGGCACCCCCTGGATCTCATGCTCGTACTTTTCAACGGCCACTTTTTCCTCGTTTAAATACATGCGCAGCCTGGACATGAGGCCGTCAAAGTCGACTTGATGGGCGTCGAACTCAGGGCCATCCACGCAGGTGAACTTTGACTTTCCTCCCACGGTCACGCGGCATGAGCCGCACATGCCCGTGCCGTCCACCATGATCGGGTTCAGGCTGGCGATCGTCTTAATATTATAGGGCCTTGTGGCTTCGGATGTCACCTTCATCATGATAGCAGAGCCGATGATGATGACCCGGTCAATCTTGATGCCACTATTTATCAGTTCCATCAGCGGGTGCACGGCAAATCCCTTCCTGCCCTTCGTGCCGTCGTCCGTTACGATGAACATCTCGTCGCTGACCGCTTTCATTTTATCCTCCCAGAATAGGAGGGATGCGCTTCGTGCGCCTATGATCGATATCACTTTGTTGCCGCGCGCTTTTAATTCACGGGCGATCGGGTATGCCGGCGCGATGCCCAGCCCGCCGCCGATGCAGACGACGGTGCCGTTCTCGATGATCTCTGCCGGGTTGCCCAGCGGGCCCGCAAGATCGAGGATAGAGTCGCCTGCCTTTAGCGTGCTGAGTTGCCTGGTGGTCTTGCCGGCAGCTAGAATGACCACTGTCACGGTGCCTTTTGCAGCATCGAAGTCCGCTATGGTGAGCGGTATGCGCTCTCCGTGATCGTCCGTGCGGACGACTACGAACTGACCCGGTCGGGCTTTCGCGGCCACGTCAGGCGCCTCTATTTCGAACTGCGTCGTATTGGTAGCGAGTTCTGTTTTAGCGATGATCCTGTACAACGACGTTCCTTCCTGAATGTGATGATCCTATTTTGTAAATGATACTGTTTTCACTGGATAGTAAAAATTTTGTTACCATATAAAAATTGTCATGTAATATACTTTTAGGGTTTTTAAGACAACTCCCTTAATTAGTCTTCTTTTAGCTTTATATGGCATATTTACTGACTATGGTAAAGTATTCCGAGAATACTACTCGGCGCTATTGCCATAATCACCGTAATAGCAATCGATTATATAAATTTGGTGGACATTTAAAACGGTTGGTTAAACATTAAGCCTATTCTTAACGACCAATTACACGCGCACATCAACCCAATTTAAGAATTTATCGAATAGTATCCCTAGTGCGAGGAATGACATTATCTGCGGCAGGCCGAGGGCGCTAGGATAAAAGCAAAACAGAAGGGCGCAATAATAGAACTGGGGATAGATGAATATGTAGGCATGCTCTTAAAATATGAAAACTATTGTTGGATGAATTGTGATAAACATAAAAATATATATATAAAATGTTGTGCGCACTCGTATGGGTGAGGACCGGCCGTCAGTCGCGCTAAGCGAGTCTGTAACTGAGTAACGAGAAACCTTATAATCTCCGAATCATTTCTATCCTTGATAGATATATGGCTAAAGATAATATTGATAAGAAAAAAGACGCTCGGAGGGTAGTATTTCCCGGCACACTAGCGTTTTTAGTGTTTATTATTATAAGTGTTTATTCAGGATTCGTATGGACAGAAGGCGGAGATATATTTTTAGCGTTCGCCGCAATGGTCGCCATAGTCGTGTTAATCTGTATAATATGGCCTCAAACATGGTGGGCGAACCAAGGCGCCGACTTTGTCGAGAACATATTAAGAAATGGGTTTAAGAATCTTATGGGCGACGACGATGACAAATCCGATAACGATACAACAACTCCTAGCGTGAAAAATAAGGTCGGCGATATCCGCGCTGATGGCGGTTCTAAAGTTTTAAACGCACAAGGTATCGGTGATGGAACTGAAATTATTATGGGAGATAAATATGAAATACATTCACCACAATCGCAGCAACCCGCGCCTACTACGCCAGCCGAAACCGTTAAAGATGAACAAGAATCTGACCAAGATATTATTAAAAAAGCCCAATCAAAGCTAGATAAATTAAAGGATAGGCTCAGAGGATGTACACCAATAGAAATGCCCGTTAGTCATCGTGTAATATTACAAATATTACCCTATCAAGAACAAAGCCTGAACCTTACATACATACATAAAAATCGTGATGAATTCATTGATATACGGGAACGATTTCCAAAAATAAAACCTGATGTAGGGGTTGTTTGTTTCCATTCTGAATATTACCATAGATTTGTACAAATCTATCGTAGTGGCTGCATGGAATATGTGGAACAGACGGGGTATTTTGATGATGATAAAAAAATCATCTATGGTTCATATGAAATCGATTTGGTAAAGCAGTTATCTTATTATCTTTCAGCTCTGAAAAAGTTAGATGCAAAGCCACCCTTCATAGTAATATTAAGCATCATCGAACTAAATAAAAAATATGGGTTGCTACATCGACCATACATAACTGCATCATCAAAATCATCGATTGTATTTCACTCACAGGATGAAATATATCCGATAAACAAGGATGAGGTATTAACAAATCCTATTGTCATACGGGATTTTGATACGAAAAATCTTGATACGATTATGAAACCGGCATTCGATGAAATATGGATGGCCGCACATCAGTTTGAATCAAAAAATTATACTGGCAATAAATTTACATAAACCTTATATGGATAATGTTTCATCTCTCGATGTGTCGCAAAATGAAGATATTGCGACATAAATATGCCTAATATATAGCTTATATCGAAATAATGCATTTTGACGCCAATTTATTATTATATAAATATTTCATTTTAATCTAAGATAAGCGTTTTAACGGTCTTGAGTGTATATTATAGTCTTAGGGACGTTGTAGACTGCTCCGGGTCATTTGGAGAGGTTCCCGAAGGTGTGAGCTAGCTCGGAATTACGGTAATCTATTAAAATGAATCGCTTCAGAAAAAACTGCAATATCATTAACCAAAGACCGAGATTCATAAAATACAGACCCGCGTAGGCGACCTATGTAATTCGCTCCGTGAATATACAAATATTTTGGACTTAGTTTCATTATTTTGCACATATACTATGGTTATCTGAGCACCCTATTCATAGGGTAAAATCACTACTATGGCATGTAACACAATTGAATAAAAAATGTGACATTCCCGATATACGATTTAATATATAAATTATATTATAATTTATAAGGCGTTTTATTCGGGTAATGCGGGTGTCTGGAGTATATTTTGGTCACCCCAGAAATATGATGGTATAGCATGCGAGTCCGTTATCGTCTCAGTGTTGGCGAGTTTATTCAAATACCATCGTCGTCGCTTAGTTATTCTCCCTTGGCAAGTTATTTGGAAGGGCGAACTCCCCATATAGGGCCTTTGCAGCTTCGTTATAAGCTTTTGCCGCGTCTATTTCCGTGGTGAATCCTCCGAGATATTTTTGGACTCCATTGACTTGGATATGTGCAATCCATGTATTCGAATTTTTATCCATAGAGACGCCCTTATACTGGGATGAGCAGTTTCTAAATTTTTGTCTGTTGCGCATATTTTCTGCATGTGTACATAGGCGGATATTACATCTACGTTCGTCTAATTGGTTCCCGTTGATGTGGTCCACTTCCATGCCATGTGGAGCATTTAAGATATCACGATGCAATAAATGCACACGTCTTTTACCATCTGGTAATACGTCATGGCGCATTACTCTGGGTTTACCATCAGGCCGGCTGGTGTCAATACTCCATGTGTATTGATTTTGAATCTCATAGTCTTCCGCATCGAGCAATACGTCGTACTGGTCGCCATTACGACGAATTATAGTCATTACTTTAACCTCTTCGCCATTGGGTGAGAAAGTATTATTATCATTCAAAGATATGTCTATCATAGTAACAGTCCTTGTCCATGCGCTCGCGTTGGCTGGAAACTTCCGCGTGCGCTTGGGCATTGCTCATTTTATTGGTGTTTCTCCTTTTGCTTGATTTGTCTGGCTAATGTTAAGGCAAATCTTAATGTTTCAGACATATTTTCGAAGCCGAAATCTTTCTTAAATGCGTCCGCTATAGCCCTTACTTCCGATTCAACCGTAATGTTTGTATAATTCTTACTCATTCTTTTCATATCCTGAGGCTGTTTAAGGAACCTCTATGCCCTTAGTTGGAGGCCCTCATCATAAATCTTTCACAACAAAACCAAATATATGCCATATTTCATAATTAAGGTCAATTACACGTAGTAATATGACTAGATACGTTAGATATGGCTAACTAAGAGTATTAAATAGCGGAGATAATTAGAATAACTTAGAAGCGTAAAGATGAACGAATAAATATATTTATTTTCAATAATATTTCCATCCAATTGCTTAGACCAGTTATTTATAAGGTTAATGGGGTCATTAAGTAGTGACTATTGTAAGAAGGTTTGGTGGGTATGGCAAAGCTTGAGGATATTAAAACTGGGGCTGTTGTAAGAGGTCTTCTTCCATCTGGTCTGGTTACCATCGTAAATGCTCAATGGTATGGTAATGATGCGGTCGAGGTCACCTATAAAGACGCCTCTGGGAGACCTTCAAATCAGCTCCTTTATCGTTCAGATGAGAACACGTTCGGTGTGGAAGAAGAGGGCCTTCCATGGAGCTTTAACGGTGATGGTTCTCTATTCCGTCTTGCTTCAGAGGCAAGAAGAATCCAGCTCGCCTACCTATTTGACCCACTCTTAGCCGTTCATACGTCGCTCGTTGAGCCTTTGCCACATCAAATCACAGCGGTATACGAAGTCATGCTTCAACGCCAACCTTTGCGGTTCCTACTAGCGGACGACCCGGGTTCGGGCAAGACAATCATGGCTGGTCTTTTAATAAAAGAGCTGCTTGCGCGCGGCGTTCTACAGAGATGTATGATTGTTTGTCCGGGTAACTTAGTTGAACAATGGCAGGACGAATTATATCAGCGGTTCCAATTACCATTTGAAATAATGACGAATGATAAGTTCGAAGCGGCTCGAACAGGTAATTGGTTCACGGAAAATTCGCTGGTTATCTGTAGGCTGGATAAGTTAAGCCGTAATGAGGATATTCAAGAGAAGCTTCGTGTAACGGACTGGGACCTCGTTATTTGTGATGAAGCTCATAAGATGAGTGCCAACTATTTCGGCGGAGAAGTCCATAAAACTAAGCGATATAAGCTTGGAGAACTACTTTCGAATATCTGTAGGCACTTCTTATTAATGACCGCCACGCCACATAATGGTAAAGATGAGGATTTCCAGCTCTTCATGAGACTTCTTGACGGGGACCGCTTCGAAGGAAAATTCCGAGACGGCGTCCATACTTCCGACCCGTCAGACCTTATGCGCCGATTATTAAAAGAGCAGCTTTTAAAGTTCGATGGCACACCACTCTTCCCCGAGCGAAGAGCCTACACCGTTAATTATACCCTTTCAACTCAAGAGGCCCATTTATACCAACGAGTTACGGATTATGTTAGGCGCGAATTTAATAGGGCTGACCAGCTAGATAATAATGGTAGAAGAGGGACGATTGGCTTTGCATTAACCGTTCTTCAACGCAGGTTAGCATCATCTCCTGAAGCAATTTATCAATCTCTTAAACGAAGAAAAGCACGGTTAGAAGACCGGCTTAGAGAAGAACAATTGTTACAGAGAGGAGCAAATGCCAGGCATCGACCCGAACGCTGGCTTACCATCGTATACAAACGATGAAATTGACGAGTTGGACGACTCGCCTGATGATGAGGTTGAAAACACCGAGGAACAGCTCGTTGATAAGGCAACGGCAGCTCGAACTATTGTTGAATTAAGGGCTGAGATAGCTATCTTACAAGAACTAGAAGAATTAGCACGAAGAGTCCGGGAGTCAGGAAAGGATAAGAAATGGGACGAACTTTCTTCGCTTCTTCAGAACAATCAAGATATGTTCGACTCAAACGGCCTAAGAAGAAAATTAATAATATTCACAGAGCACCGTGATACTCTTAATTACTTAGCTGAACACATACGCTCACTTATTGGAAAACAGGAAGCAGTGGTCACCATCCATGGCAGTATGGGGCGGGAACAGCGTAAGACCGCTGAGCAACTTTTCACACAGGACAAGGACGTTTTTGTACTTGTTGCAACGGATGCAGCTGGTGAGGGTATAAACCTCCAGAGAGCACATCTGATGGTTAACTATGACCTGCCGTGGAACCCGAACCGCATCGAACAACGTTTTGGAAGAATCCATCGTATTGGCCAAACTGAAGTATGCCATCTCTGGAACCTCATAGCCCGTGAAACTAGGGAAGGCGAAGTTTACAATTGTTTGTTAGAAAAACTTGATGAGGAGCGAAAGGCCCTTGGTGGGCAGGTATTCGATGTGCTTGGCAGTATGAAGTTTGAAGACAAACCATTAAGAGACCTGCTAATCGAAGCAATCCGCTATGGTGACCGACAGGATGTCAGAGACCGCTTGAAACACGCAGTGGATAACGCCTTTGACCGCCAACAGTTACAGGCACTCATAGAAGAACGAGCATTGACTACAGACTCTATGGACATTAGCCGAGTACGTAAGATTCAGGAAGAAATGGAGCGCGCCGAAGCACGTCGTCTACAACCACACTTTATCGAATCTTTCTTTATCAAAGCTTTCAAGCAACTTGGAGGCACAATCCAAGAGCGAGAATCCAGACGATATGAAATTACCTATGTACCTGCCGGCATCCGCAGTAGAGACCGCATCATTGGTACAAGGGAAGCGGTACTTCAGAGGTACGAGCGAATAACCTTTGAAAAAGAGCTAAGAAGCGTACCGGGTAAACCTCTAGCATCCTTTGTATGCCCCGGACACCCGTTATTGAATACAGTTATAGACCTCGTACTAGAACGCTATAAAGACCTGCTTAGACAGGGCACAATGCTCATAGATGACACCGACCCATCGGACAAGATACGCGCACTAGTCATGCTCGAACATTCAATACAAGACGCCCATATAAGTAAATCCGGACAAAGAAGGATTGTATCGAAACGGATGCAATTCGTCGAAATAGACGATGCGGGAAATTCACGCTCCGCAGGCTACGCACCATACCTAAACTACCGCCCATTATCCATAGAAGAGCAAGAATTACTAACCGCAGTAAAAGTCCCAGAGTGGATAAAAAGTGGTTTCGAAGCCAAAATCCAAGGCTACGCAATTGCGAATCTTGTTCCAGAGCATCTCGGAGAAGTACGGCGTCAGAAAGAGGCATTGATAGATAAAACACTACGAGAAGTCAAAGACCGGCTAACAAAGGAAATCAATTATTGGGACTTCCGAGCGCAAGACTTGAAAGAGCAGGAAATCGCAGGAAAGATAAACGCACGCCTAAATTCGGGATTGGCAAGACAAAGAGCAGATGAGCTTACAGCAAGATTGAAAAAACGTACTGAAGAGTTAGAAAATGACCGAAAGCTTTCACCATTGCCGCCCGCGATTATGGGCGCTGCGTTAATAATACCCTCCGGATTAATTGCCCGAATGAATGGGACCGTAACTGAGCACGACATAGACACATTTGCGAAAGAAAAAGATGCAATCGAAGCTTTAGCTATGCATGCAGTGATACAAGCCGAGAGAAAGCTCGGCTTTGAGCCAAAGGATGTGAGTGATAAAAAGACTGGCTATGACATAGAATCTTCAATTCCGGGTTCGGGGTGCCTACGTTTTATAGAAGTAAAAGGAAGGACCAAAGGAGCAACAACAGTCACAGTAACTAAGAACGAAATCCTTGTAGCCCTTAATACCCCAGAGGAATATATTCTGGCTATCGTTGAGATAGACGGTGAATCAACGGCGACAAAATATATGAAGAAACCATTCAAACGAGAACCTGACTTTGGGGCGACAAGCGTCAACTACGATATAAAAGACCTATTGTCGAACGCATTAGAGTCGTATAATGTTTGAATATATCACTGAGATTTAACAATAATGGAGCCTTTATTATGAATATGCCTTATCGCAAAAAGCTTATTGAAGTCGCTCTCCCGTTAGAGGCGATAAATAAGGAGTCAGCGCATGAAAAAATGCCGGGTATAGGTCCGCATCCTAGAGGAATTCATCAATGGTGGTCTAAGAAAGCCATTAACAACATCAAGGATTATTTTATTTTCATCGCTTGTAGATGACCCCTCATCATGGCCTGAAATATTTCCAACTGAATTGGAACAGGAAAATGAACGGCAGCGTTTATTCTCAATCATCGAAGAGCTAGTAAGCTGGGATAACTCGAACAATGTAGAAGTTTTATTAAAGGCTCGTACAGAAATAGCTCGTTCTATTGCCCGAAATAATCAAGTGAAGATTCCTGAGGGCTCGGATGAGATTAATAAATTTATTGCTGATAAGGCGCCACCAATTTTGGACCCATTTTGTGGTGGAGGGTCTATACCGCTTGAAGCGCAGAGACTAGGATTAAAAGCTTATGCAAGCGACCTTAATCCGCTTTCAGTTGTTATAACAAAAGCACTTATTGAAATACCACCGAAATTCGCAGGAAAACCACCTGTAAATCATGAGCAAAGAAAAAATAAGACATTAGATAATATCTGGCCCGGGACTAAAGGTATAGCTGGAGATATTAGATATTATAGTCAATGGATGATGGGGGAGGCAGAAAAGCGTGTCGGCTACCTTTATCCAAAAATTTTTGTCACAGAGGAATTAACTACAGAACGCCCAGATTTAAAAAAATATGTTGGACAGGAACTAAAAGTAATAGCTTGGCTTTGGGTAAGGACTGTTGCTTCTCCGAATCCTGCGATAAATGGTGCGCATATCCCACTTAGTAGCAAGTTTTGTCTTTCAAATAAGAAAGGAAAAGAAAGCTGGATTGAACCAATTACTGATAGAATAAATAATACGTATAAATTTATTGTTCGTACAGGTATACCACCTTCAAATATTGACCCCAAAAAAGGCACAGTCACAAGGACAGGAGCTACTTGTATTTTATCGGGGAAAGATACACCCGTTTCGTTTGATTATATACGTAATGAGGGAAAATTAGGGCGTCTTAATTCGCGTCTTATGGCTATAGTCGCCGAGACTAAAGATGGACGAGTATATTTTTCGCCAATATCCGAACATGAAAATATTGCGAATAAAGCTCACCCTACCGGCTATCCTGAGACCGATATGCCTCAAAAGGCACTAGGTTTCCGAGTGCAACGCTACGGCTTTGATAAGCATTATAAATTATTCACCAATCGCCAGCTTCTAGCCCTTACCACCTTTTCCGACCTCGTAAAGGAGGCTCGTGAAAAAGTTTTAGAAGATGTTATATCTGCTGGGACCTTGCCGAAAGATAGCAAGCGACTGTATGATGGTGGTGTGGGGCCGGAAGCGTATGCCGATGCGGTAGCGATATATCTTGCACTAGTGGTTGACCGTTGCACTGATTTTAATAATAGCTTAACAAGGTGGGTCCCGGGAAATGAAAAAGTGATGAATTTATTCGCAAGACAAGCAATACCAATGGCTTGGGACTACGCAGAAGCAAATATACTTGAAGATGTTGTTGGAGGCTTCATAACCTGTGCTCAATATATCTCAGATTGTATTGAAACATTGTCATTCGATGGTATCTCCGCAGAAGTTGACCAATTGGATGCATCAGCTGATAACTATAAAAATATATCACCAATTATTTCTACAGACCCCCCATATTATAGTAATATAGGATATGCGGATTTAAGCGATTTCTTTTACATATGGCTTAGAAGGTCGCTTAGCAGTATTTATCCATCATTATTTTCGACGGTACTTACACCAAAAAATCAGGAGTTAATAGCAGCACCTTATCGACATGATGGAAATGAGCAAAAGGCCAAAGAATTTTTTGAAAATGGATTCATAAAAACATTTTCAATTATGAGAGAATTACAAAATAAATCATATCCCTTTACTGTATTTTATGCATTTAAGCAAGTAGAAGAAGATGGGGATGACAATAAAATGATTGCTTCCACTGGTTGGGAGAGTATGTTAAATGGTCTTATTAGTGCTGGTTTTAGTATACATGGTACTTGGCCAGTTAGAAGTGAACAAAGTGGAAGAAGTAGAGCATTGGAATCTAATGCTTTAGCGTCTTCAATAGTACTTGTTTGCCATCCGCGTTCTGAAAACGCACCTATAGCAACAAGAAGGGAATTTATTGCTTTATTAAAGAATGAGCTTCCAACTTCATTAAAAAATCTCCAACGTAGTAATATTGCACCAGTTGATTTTGCACAAGCAGCAATCGGTCCGGGCATGGCAGTATTCACTCGATTTTCTAAAGTTATGGAGGCAGATGGTAAGCCTATGACAGTAAGAACTGCTCTGACTATTATTAATCAAGTATTGGATGAAGTATTAGCAGAACAGGAAGGCGAATTTGACCCCGATACGAGATGGGCGGTTGCATGGTTTGAGCAATATGGGATGAATGAGGGAGCATTTGGAATTGCTGAGACGCTTTCTAAGGCAAAGAATTGTGCTATCAATGGGTTAGTTGAAGCTGGTATTGTTTCGGCACAGGGTGGTAAAGTCAAACTGATATCAAGGAATGAGTTACCGGAAGATTGGGGCACTGTTAACAATGGAGAATCCACAGTATGGGCAGCGACGCAATATCTAATAAGAACATTAGAGCAAAAAGGTGAACTTGGTTCGGCTGACCTACTAAAAAAGCTAGGTGGAGATACGGGTGATAATGCCAAAGATTTGGCGTATCGACTCTATAATATCTGTGAGCGTAAGAAATGGTCGCAAGACGCGTTATCATACAATGCACTCATCCTGTCATGGCCTGAAATAATGAGTCTTATGCAAAAAGCAGCGAAAATGGAAAAATCGCAACGAACATTAATACAAGAATCATAAAATCGAGGTGGCTAGATGGCGTTAACTAATTATGAGCGTGTTGGTAAGGCATTAGAGCTTTTAAAAGCTGGTATTTCGCGGTATGTTGAGCAGGAGATGAGAGTTGTCTATTTTGAGAAATGGCGAGAAATGGCGCTACAGTCTTTGCCAAACGATAAGGCGAGTAAAAAAGACCAATGGGATTGGGATGTCCAAAAATTATTGTCTATAGTTTGGAATCATTGGGATGATGTTTTTGGACGAACACTGGGACATACTGAACGAAGTATTATCTCTGAATTGCGTGAGACAAGGAATCGATGGGCGCATCAGGATGCCTTCTCGTCGAATGATGCTCATAGGGCACTTGATAGTGTGTCTCGTCTTTTAACAGCGGTATCTGCGACGGAAGAGGCAGCTCAGGCTGAGCAGATGCGGAGGGACCTGTTACGGACACAGTTTGATGAGCAGAGTCGTAATGAGTTAAGGAAGGCTGCTTCTCAGGCGACTGAGGGCACGCCCCAGATAGGGCTTAAACCGTGGCGCGAGATTGTTACGCCACATCCGGATGTAGCTACGGGTCGTTATCAGCAGGCGGAGTTCGCGGCTGACCTTTGGCAGGTATATCAGAATGAAGGCTCGGCTGAGTATAAAGACCCGACCGAATTCTATCGAAGGACTTTCATCACTGAAGGCCTAAAACAACTACTTAAAAAGGGAATCGAACGGCTATCAGGGACGGGTGGTGACCCTGTCATAGAACTTCAGACTAACTTCGGTGGTGGTAAGACACACTCGATGCTCGCATTATACCACCTATTCTCGGGGACTCCAGCTACAGATTTACTTGGCGTGGAGGGGCTTTTGGATGAGTGGTCTCTACCTATACCCATGAAAGTAAAGAGAGCGGTTATTGTCGGCACGAAAATTTCTCCGGGACAACCGACCAAGAAAGAAGATGGTACCGTTGTGCATACCATATGGGGTGAAATTGCTTGGCAGCTCGGTGGGAAAGAAGGATATGAGATGGTCAGGATGGATGATGAAAAGGCCACTAATCCGGGAGACCGGCTCAAAGAGCTTTTCAACCGTTATTCACCATGCCTTATCCTTATAGATGAGTGGGTAGCATATGCCCGTCAACTCCATGATACAAATGACCTCCCTGCCGGGACATTTGACACGCAATTTACTTTTGCACAGACAATTTCCGAGTCTGCTAAGGCAGCTAAAAAGACTATGTTGGTTGTCAGTATTCCGGCGTCGGATAATGAGATTGGCGGGGAGTGGGGTAGAAAAGCTGTGGAGCGGCTTAAAAATGCGATTGGACGTGTCGAGTCTCCGTGGCGTCCGGCAAGTACGGATGAAGGGTTTGAGATTGTACGGAGGCGGCTATTTGAGCCCATAACCCATGATAAGGCTATTTTACGTGATGCGGTTGCTAAAGGGTTTGTTGACTATTACGGGATGCACCATGAGGAATTTCCCTCGCAATGCCGCGAATCTGCCTATGAGCGCCGTATAAAGATGGCATATCCTCTGCACCCGGAATTGTTCGACCGGCTTTATACTGATTGGTCAACTCTTGATAAGTTCCAGAGAACTCGTGGTGTCCTAAGGTTGATGGCTGCTGTCATTCATTGTCTTTGGGAGCGGGAAGATAAGAATCTCCTCATTATGCCGGCTACGATTCCTATTGATGACCCTATCGTCCAATTTGAGCTTACACGTTATATGGATGACCAATGGGTCCCGGTTATCGAGAAGGATGTGGACGGACCGAATGCGTTGCCTAAGATGTTGGATAATGAGAATCCGAGTTTGGGTCGATATTGGGCTTGCAGACGGGTAGCTCGCACTATTTATTTTGGGTCAGCGCCGACGATTCGAGCTTCGAATCGTGGTATTGATGATAAGCTTATAAAGCTAGGTTGTGCGCAGCCCGGGGAGAGCGTAGCTACTTTTGGTGATGCGCTTCGGCGTTTAACGGACCGCGCCACTCACCTTTATGTGGATGGTTCTAGGTATTGGTACTCTCCACAGCCCACTGTTACACGTCTAGCACAGGATAGAGCTGCCCAATATGATAAAGAAATTGCTTTTGAGGAAATTAGGCAACGTTTAAGAAAGCATTCCAAACAGAGAGGGGACTTTGTGAAGGTACATGTATGCGTTAAAAGCAGCGATGTGCCAGACGAGAAAGAGACCCGTCTCGTAATCTTGGAGCCCGGACAGCATCATAATAATAAATGTCCGGATAGTCTTGCATGTCAGGCAGCGTTGGAAATCCTAAATTCACGAGGCTCAAGCCCAAGAACCTATAGAAATACTCTAGTGTTTCTTGCGGCCGATGTTAATCGGATTAAGGAACTTGAAGAGTCGATTAGACAGTATCTGGCATGGAACTCTATCATAGAGGATAAAGAAGAGTTAAACCTTGACCAATTCCAGACCAAACTAGCCGTAACAAAATGCAGTAGCGCAAATGAAACGGTGGAAGCTCGTGTCATCGAAGCTTATCCATGGCTCATTGTACCCTCGCAAACCTTAAAGGGCGATATTAGCTGGCCCGATATACGGTTACAGGGTCAGGACGACCTCGCAGTTAGGGCATCTAAGAAATTGAAGAACGATGATAACCTGCGGGTCCAGATGGGCGGGGACTATTAAAACACGAACTTGATAATGTCCCCTTATGGAGAGGCGACTTTGTCACGATTAAACAGCTCGCGGAAGACTTCGCTACATATCTGTATCTTCCAAGAATAAAAGACGAAGATGTGCTTATCTCATCCATACGAAACGGGTTAAATATGCTTACATGGGAAGCTGACAGCTTTGCATATGCCCAATATTATGATGAGCAAAATAAACGCTATGTAGGACTCCATTCCGGCTCAGGGGCTAATGTTAACATCGATATTAACGGTTTAATAGTAAAACCAGAAATAGCGATAGTACAAATGGAAGCAGACAGGACAAAATCAAGTACACCTACTACGGGAAGTTCTGGAACTACGGTATCAACATCAGGGGGAACGTTACCAGCTACTAAAACGCATGTTGTCGAATCTAAGCCGGATGAGTATCATCGCTTTTACGGTACAGTTAAAATAGACCCATTGCGCATTGGCCGCGACACTAGCAAAATTGCTGACGAGGTGATACAACTTCTCACAAAAGAACAGGACTCCGATGTTGAAATCACACTTGAGATTCGAGCGGTTCTCCCGAAAGGCACAGATGAAAAGTTACGAAGGGATGTTACCGAAAATTGTAGAACCTTAAAATTCAACACTTCTGAATTTGAAAAAAGTTGAATAATAAAAATTCAACTTTTTTCTAAGGGATATAATAAGCATCGATACTAATCTTACCCCTATAGCAATAAATATCGACGCTAAATCAGAATGGTCGAGATTCTTTTTAGGGGTCGATGGCAAACCCTCAATAATCGATTGATGTGCGTTATTATATGGTCAGGCGCATGATTCCCCCTAGGTTAATTCTAATTCGATAGTGACCGCATATCTGGATTTGCGGTGGCACTCCGCGACCCTGCAAGACATCTCAACGCGATTGCCATAACCTTTCTAGATATCCTAGACTATCCGCCGGCGTTAAGACTAGATGGACCGTCCTTGACCCATGGTGAGCAGTTAGCGGCCGGACATGTATTGACGATGGCCTGCGCCTCCTCACGGAGGCTTGGCTTAAGTTAGGGCTGGACCTGTTGAACCCTGATTATATAATGGTTAAAACTTTATACTTTTTAAAACCCCTGTACTATAACTTAGTATTAGAATATTAGAATAATTAGAAAGAATATAGAGTATTGTTATTAGTTTGAGAAGGTCTAAATATAACGGGTATGGGCGTAAAAAACCTCTAATTTTCTAATATGAATATTTACAGTAGACGTTCATGGTTTACATTTTTGAAAATGAAAAGGGTATTTTCTAATTGTATTTGGTTACCTGATGTCAGGGTAACCAAACGTGCTGTTGTAGATTGTATCTACTAATGATTGAGGCATTAGTTTCCATCCCTTGATACCGTAGACGGTGGTGCCCTTTTCGCTGCCGTCGTTAACGTGGTGAGATGCCGGTACTATGCCATGTTTTGACAGAGCGTCCATTAACGTGCCCTTTTTCATCTTAAAGTCGTAGCCCTCCTGCGAGCACCAGAACTTATACACCTCGAACACGTCAATCGGCTTTGTGATATCGGTGTCCTTGACCATATCGGCCTTGATTTGTGTGAACAGTCCGGATTTCATGAACCCGAACACAGCGTTCGTCCTGTCCTTGTATGCCGCCTTTTCCGCTATCATGCTCTCGGTCTCGGCGGGCATGGTGTTGCGTGCGTCCTGATACTTCTTGAGGCCGGCGAGCAACCAATTCATGATTCCAGCTGCCTCAACTGTCGAGAGGTAAAATGGCATCTTATCGTCGAACCCGGTGTCCTTGAACATATCAATCAGCTCGGGCGTGACTTTACCGTTAGCCGGAACAATCATTATTCTTCTTTCGGTTCCGCTGTCCTCGGTGTCCATCGTCGGCACCCTGTTGCAGAGGAACAGAACGCTGGCAGTCCACCTGCTTGCGCCGCCGTTCTCGTATAGCGACCTGACATTCATCCAGAGCATGTTGGCCATGTTTTTCATCATGCCCTCGTCTATGCTGCTGTTCTTGTCCATGTCATCGACGACATACAACATCTTGCCGAATCCGTTGGCTATCTCCGGCTGCGTGGCGTTCCCTGTGCGTTTATTGTCCATGCCTTTCGTGTTGGCGACGTATCCGTATCCGCCACTCGCGATTCCGAGAACCTGAGCCATTCCCACAAACAATGTCGATTTACCTGTTCCACCGCATCCGTTGACGAACGCTATCATTTCCTCACGGCGTTTTCCGAGCAGCGCGCTTCCGCAGTATGCCTGCATCCAGTCGATGTTCGGCTGGTTATTTTCAAAGCAGTTGTTCAGTGCCTTGAGGAAACATGGTGCGGTTGCCACCGGGTCGTAGTCCATCGGGACGAGGTGAGTGAACCTGTCGCTGGATGTGTGGCTTGGTACGAACTTATGGGTCTTTAGGTTATAGGTTCCGTTCAAGAATGGCACCAGCTGTCCGAACTTTTCGTCGAACCCGGCGCTTTCCTTGGTCACCGTCAGCCTCGCGGTTATCGCCGTCGTGAGTGCTGTCATTTTGTTGAGTGTGGACACCCCTTTCCAGAATCCTTTTACTGCTTTGCGCTCTGCATCACTGGAGTTTGGCATCTCGGTCTCGGCCAGCTGTAGGCCACGCTTGCTGATGCTCTGGCAGGTGTACGATACTAGATTATATATGTAGGTCTTGCCGGTCAGTTCCTCGAAATACCGTCCATTGAACCGGTAGACAGTGCCCGATGCGCCTTTGCCGACGATGATGACTTCGTACTCGATGCTCTTGATGACCTTGGTCACGCATGCGAGCAATAATGCATCGGTCTCGAACATGGCTCGTGGGTCGGTGAGCAGCTCCTCGACTTTGTCCCTGATGTCGTTTACATCGCCGACCGTGAGGTTGCTGGTTTCCTCGTTGTCGAATCTCTCGTCGCGCTTCTCCACCATAAACTGTTGATGCTTGGCGTGCTCCCGTATCGGCGCCATCAGCTCATCGTAGTTTGTATTCTCGGTCTCTCCGACCAACGTCTCGTCGAAAAACGTGCCGTCAACCCGTAGATTGGTCAGGTTATATCCATCGATGATTTCGTATCCTATCGTGCATCCCATTGCCAGTCCCTCGACTTTAACTGCCGGGTCCAGATGTCTGACGAACTTATCTGTCTCATCGACCGTCGTGGTCGGCTCGTATATGGCGTTCGGGTCTATCTCGAACAGCGTGCGCTGCTTTTTCGGCTCTGCCGCCGTCGATATCTCCGCGACCTTGGCGTCGATAGCAGCCTGTACAGCTGCCGCTGCGTCCTGTACTGCGGTCTCGGTTGTCGTGGCCGTATTCATCTGTACTAATGCCTTTCCGTTTCCGGAAAGTTTATTATTGTTTACATCCATCCCAATCATATTCAATCAACTCTTTATTAGTCGCGCGTGTGTGGCAACACACGCACGATTCTTTGTTTTCATCGCCCTCAACATTAAATCAAGTCTTTATGTGGAATCTTCCGCTTCTGTCGATGGCCACAATAGAACTTGACCATCTTAGGCCGCTCCTTTCATGAGTTTCTCGTTGGCGGCGTTAAGCGCGTAGACAAGCGCTGCACTGACTGACACGAATTTGTTGTTGTTTTTCAGCTCTAAGAGCTGTTCTTTCGCATCCTGCTCGACGCCGACTACCACCCAAATTTTTGCCATTTATTCTCAACTCCCATTCTTTTGGTGTCGCTCAGTGAGCGCACCTTATACAAACTTATAATATACTTATTACTTGATATACTTTGTAGCCTATATGGCCTCTGATTTTAAAAATAGATTTATTTAACACCGTGATTGAATAAAGGACTAATATAATCATTTGTATAGTATAACGCACAATGTAAATGGTGATAAACTATGAAAAGAGCCTATTTATTAATTATCACCACACGAAATAAAAATTAGCAATATATAAAGGTATTCGTTTAGAGATGACGCTAGTCGATAATAATCTTATATATACAAAAAAGGGTTATCTGTTGGCGAGTTGCTCGTTGAGTGACTTGAGCCGGTCGGCCGCACGCGCCTTAGCTGCATCAGGTTTCAATAATCTGGCCTCAAGCTCCTCACGTGACTGCACCCTCGGCATCGGTGTCTGGCCGGGATGCAGCATTTCATCGATAAAAATAGACGCCATCGCGCTCATGGTGGTCCCGGCGCGGTCAGCCTTGGCCTCAAGCAGGTCAAAGTTTTCCTCGCTCAACGTGACCTGAATGCGGCGGGTGCTGGCGTTCGCCGCTCGCTTCTTACCGGTCGCCGCCTCGACGATTTTCTCCTCGACCGGTGATACACTTTGGTTGAAAATGCCTTTCTTTAAGCCCATAGTGTATCACCTTTATACCAGATTGTATATGAAATTTGCCACTTGCTCATCGGTGGTATGATTATACCGCATCGTGGTCTCTATGGAATTATGGCCCATGATGCGCTGTACGATTGTCGGTGGCACCCGTGGCTTGGCCTCATTCAAGAGCCACGAACATCTCGCGTGACGGAATGAATGTGGATGGCATGGAATACCGGCCTTATTGGCGTAGTAATGCACATTTTTATATATCGTCATGTAGCTGATTCGACCACCGTTTATCGTGTTCATGAACATATACGGGAATTTCTCGGTGGTCATGTCATGGGATTGGCGGAACGCCAGCCACCTGCGCATCTCGCCGGTACACTCCGCATCCAGTGGGATATTACGGCTCTGTTTGCCTTTTATGCCATTGCCGTGGTCAACCACTTTGACGCTGCCGTGCCCGTCCACGATGGTCAGGTCATCGACATGCATGAAAGAGCACTCATTCGCACGTATCGCGCTGCCCCACATAAGCCAGAGCATCGCCCTGTCGCGTTTGTTGGTGCCTGTCGTATCGATGATTTTCATGACCTGAGATTTAGTCAGACAGTCCTGAGTGGCCGAGTCATCGATTGGCATTGGTTTGGAGATACTGATTGGATGGTCGTTGCCGTTGAACAGGTTCTCCACGCTATTCAAATAATTTTTCATCGTGTTGGCAGGGTACTCGTTGGCCATCATATAATCGTACAGCGAGTCAATCCATTCCTGAGTGAACTCAAAACAGCCCATCATATTAGCAGCGGCCTGACAGCATTTGAATTGGTTCGCGATTGTGTGGTCGGTACAGCTGCGCTTTTTGCCACGGATTACCTTACCGGTGCGCAAATATTTCGACATCTTGGACATCTCGACGTCGATGTTAACTTTCCTTTTCTTGGTGATGATACCGCCATCGTCAGCGGGATACTCGAAAGGTTCGCGTATGACCACATCGGTCTGCGCGTCATCATGCATGTTTAATAATCTCATTGTCTAACACCTCAGTTATATGTTGTTGTGATACAATTTGATACACATTGTATCTTATACATTACATTGTGTATCACATATCATATAGTTTGTGGCATTGTGTGGCATAGTAGTCTGAGAATACTTTTACTTTCTGAAAAAAAGCGGCGAAGTTAAGCGAATGATACCCAAAGTATTCATGTAAAATACTTGACGCCTCATGTTCACGTAATACCTATACTTTTAGCGCTTAATGGTTGGCCTATAGGCTATTACTCTCCTTGTTTAGCGTTAATCGGGCAGCTTTTCGTCTTATAGGATGGCAGCTTCGTGATTGTATTACATGTATAAAAACCGTGGGTGCCGATGAATTTTTCGCGTATTACTTTTCTAATTTGTAGCCTTTCCATCAGGCGAATATGTAAGTATCCGATGAATAAAACATCGACGTCATCTGAATCGGCTGACAAATAAGTATATAATCGTTTAGGATACCTAGAATTAATATTCGGAGGGATCCGGTTTGGAAAACCAGGTATTACAGCCAGTGCAGACAGTACAGGTAAAAGCACCGCTCAGTTTCTGTGTCGTACAACGAACAGACGGGCGTGTCGATAGGATATCGGATAAAACGCTGGAAGAATACCTCGCTTTCACGCAGGACGCGAACGTGGCGTGGATCGACTATACGACGAAAGACGTGGATAAAGAGATTGAGAAGATCGCCCAGATCATGGGATTCACTCTAACGCCGATCCCCAAATTGCTGTCCGGCTTAGACTCTGCCTACGAGGATTCCGACAGCGAGCTCGGCATCATGCTCCCCCTTGTCAAAGTCGATCACTTTGACATGACTATCGAGAAGCTCATCATTCTGATGCGCTGCAATTTCATCATCACTGTACACAACGAAAACGTGGCAGGCCTGGTCAAGTTCTCTCGCTACGCGCAAACATTCCTCAAAAAGCTCAAGGCCGACCTGGTGCCTGACCGCCTGACCCTCATCCTCGAGAGGATCATCGATGAGAATAACGACCGTAACTTCGAGTATTTACGGGAAATCGAGAAGCATGGCGAAGAAATTAACAAACAGCTCATCAACGAGAACGCGAGTAAGAAGGACCTTGCCCAATCAATCTACAATGTAAAGCACGTACTCATTAACTATTTGAATGTTCTATGGGCGATCAAGGATGTCGTGGACTCGCTGCAATACGGCGACGCTGACCTTGTTTCCGATGACGACAAGCTTCTGGCTCGCATCGGCATACTATCGAACAATATCGACCGCCATATCGAGCTGTCCGAACAAATGTCAAACGTGCTCACTTCAGGCCTGGAGGTCATGCAGAGCATCTATAATAACCAGTTACAGATATTGAACAACCGGTTTGCGCTGGTCACGGCATATCTGACGGTGCTCGGCACCGCCGCGCTGGTCCCTAACACGCTGGCGACCATAGCAGGCACCGGCGTATTTAACGATATGAGCGCACAGCCCTGGTGGTTCTGGCCTCTGCTCATCAGTACGACGGTCATCGCTACAGGCGCATCTTTACTCTGGGTCATGCATGTCTGGAAGAAGAAGGAACTGAAGTAAACATTTCCGTCTCGTTCGGCTCCCATGTATCCGAGCGATTAAACTTCATGACCTGTATACTGGCAGCATGCGACAAATCATAGATTTTACGATATAATTTTTTTATCCGCAGGGCCCTCGGTCCGTTGTTGAATCATAAAGTATTTATCGCCAGGTAAGACAATTATTTCCAAGAGATGATTTCCATATGGTAGTAGATTGGGGCATGACCCTAAGAAAGATCATCGTTTACGGTGGTTTATTCATGTTATTCATGCTGGCCATGGCATTCCTATACCTTTTAGGAGTCCAGGGCTGGATGATCGCGTTACTGGCAGGCGGATTCCTGTTCATACAGTACTTCTTCTCCAGCACGCTCGTGCTGTGGTCCACTGGTACAAAAATCATCAATGAGGGGGAATTCCCCAAACTCCAGGGAATAATAGGGAACCTGGCAATGGATATGGGATTGCCAATGCCTCGCGTAGGCATCATGCAGAATGACATGCCGAACGCGTTCGCTACCGGCCGCGACCGTAAACATGCCGTAGTGGTCGTTACGACGGGCATACTCAACAGGCTCAACGATAATGAGCTTCAGGGCGTTCTGGCACATGAGATGACGCACATCAAGAACCGCGACATGTTCGTGGTCACGTTCGCCAGCTTCATCGTCTCGGTGCTGAGCTACCTCGTATACATGATCATCGCCTCGTTCATTTCCAGGGATGACCGTGGCTTCGGCGCGAACATGGCGGCCTGGATGATATCGATGGTCCTGTCAAATACGATTGGCCTGATCATCATCAATACCGTCTCGAGATACAGGGAATATGGCGCAGACCGGGGATCCGCACTTGTTACGAAAAACCCGGACTGGCTGATCAGCGCGCTCAGGAAGATCTCGAACACCGACGTACCGAAGGGAGAGGCAAGGGCTCTCGACGCTGCGAAAGCATTATGCATATCGCCCACAGCGGGCCACATGCTGGAGCTATTCTCCACCCACCCGCCAATCGAGAAGCGCATCGCCCAGCTCGAAAAGATCAAGGCTGAGATGTACGGATATTAATGCGGCATTCTGCCGCCCTTTTTTGTCCCGGACAGTAAGTATCATAATTATACTTTATTTTGAAGACACCTGGTGGTCTTAATCACCTTCGTGGTAGTGGCTTCTTGAACTTAGGGCCTTCAAGATCACAAAGTTTCTTGATGAAAATGACATATATTTCATCGTGCCATCTTGACTTCGCTGCTTCGTGTTAATAGTCGTGCCTTCGTTTACTTCGTGCATTTACCGGCGAGAATGATTTTTGTTGCGAAGGCCATAATTTCACGTAATGATCAGAGAGATCACAGACGCTATGTGTGTTATAGACCATGAGAACCATGTGTTATGGACGAACGGCACGTTCCATGACTGGTTCTCACACCATGGCAGCGTGCTGGGCAAGAAGCTGGACGACGTGCTGCCGGGTGCCGCGAGTTCGTGCGGGACGAGCGCAGTATTTTCCGATGTCGACTCGACGCATAGAAAACGATATTTTAAGGTAGAATGCGTGCCCACACTAGACGAGAACGGCCTGAAAGTAAGCGACTTGCTAGCATTCAGGGATGTCACTATTTTACAGACACTGCTGGATATATCCGACCTGATCGTTTCCACCTCTTCTGCGGAAGAGCTGATGGAAAAAGCCCTCGATATCATCGGCGAGACTCTTGGCTATAAGACGATCGCCGCACTGTTATACGAATCCGGTGAGCTTGAGCTGGTCGCAAGCCGGGGATATAGCCCTATGCTGAGGTCGCTGCTCGCCCGACAAACAGTAAGCCCGAAAGAGAAAGGGCTGGCAGGCCGCAGCGCATATATGAACCAGGTCATCGTGAAAGATATACGAGAGGGTACAGTCTCAGAAAAGCTTCTGCGCGAGTCAAGGCGGCTGGGTATCTCATCTGTCATAACCGTACCGCTCTCGGACCGGGGTGTCCTGCAGGGGGTAGTGGCGATCTCCACCTGGGAACGGCCGACTCCTGACCAGATCAACTTGCTGAAGATCGTCTGTAACCAGCTTGCGGTAAGCCTGCGTAAGATCCTGTTCGAGGAGGAGCTGGTCAGTGCGCGCGATGAGATGGAGCTGTACATCGATCTGATGTGCCATGATATCACGAACGCCAACCAGGTGGCGCTCGGGTATATGGAGCTGCTCCGGTCAAAGCCCGAGGAAAGTGAGCAATACCTTGACTGTGCCACATCGAACATCTACCGTGTCAACAGCCTCATCGACAGCGTACGTAATATCCGCCGGGCCCACGCCAATCCTACCGAGACCGTTAGCATAAAAGAGGCGATGGACATAGCCATCAACCAGGCGTGCTGCACGATCTCTTCCCTAAATAAGCGAGTAGAAGTGAAGTCCTCTATTCCTGCGGATGCGCAAGTGAAGGCGGGTAACCTGCTGTCCGATCTGCTCTTTAACATCATTGATAGCATTATACGACGGATCAGCGAAGGTGGAAAAATTGATATTACTCTTTCTCCCTCGGATAATTCATATGATATCATCTTTACTGACTCCGGCCCGGGTCTTGAGAATGCTAATAAAAGCCTGTCGTTCAAGCAGTTCATAAAATCGCCTCGCACCGGCCAGGCGGGCCTTGGTATGTATTTACTGTTAAGCCTCGTCCATACGTTCGGCGGGCATATCTACGTTGAAGACCGCGTACCCGGCAAGTCGACAGATGGCAGCCGCATTGTGCTGACACTTAAAAGAGGCTAGTTTAGTCGTATAATGCATTCGGACCGCTATATCAGATACTAAGGGACGACACTCGTGTATCATACTATATTTTTTACCATTTATTTAAGGCTGCGTTTTTACTTTCTAGTAAATAAGTATATGTCTCATCGGCCGGAATATACGAAACATGGAATATACGCCGATATTTTTTAAAGTTGAAGATAATCAATACAGACTGCATTTTCCATATCTGTTAAAAGGATTTGATAAGTCGATGCTGCAAAAGAACGATGAGAAGACCTACGATGCTAGCGAGCGGCAATACGAGATCAGGGGGTTTCCCTTTGGTAACGTCACATACGATATCAGCGTAAGAGAATTCGGATCGGATCTAGCCCCGACGGCAATAGAAACATGGTTCTATGTGGAGGGAGTCAGGACAGAGGCCCCAGCCGAACTGCGAAACATGATCGCAGTGAGCAATGGAGAAGCCACAAAGAACCGCATGCAGGTATACATAAACAATAGCCATGTTCCTTAATAGCTCCATAAAAGTACGCATATAAATATATCTTAGAAATATTTAATGATACGGCAAAAGCCGCATGATAAAGATCATATCATGTTGCCATTTGCCGTTAAATACTCATTATGACTCATATTTTAATCAAGCCTTTTTACGCAATTAACGCATCCTTCCCGCTCCTGGCAGAATACGTTCGCGTCATAGCGACACCAGTTACCGAAATTTCCCGTATTTTTCGCCGCTTGCCCGGAAAGAGCTTGACATTCCTGCTTAAAATACTCCAGTAAGCCCTCTTTAACCTCATCATTTCGGATCATAACACACACCTATTTAATTAGTTTTATATTAATAATATATATACTTGCTTTATTATCAATTGTGTAAAATTACGATCGCACGGTAAAATTATCGATATTATGATGATGCTAAAAGAAGCTGTATGCTATCCGGTATTAAATCGATAACTAAAAAATTTTATATTATTAAGGTAGCAGCGGGGTGATTAAGGGGGCTTAAATACCCCGTGCTTACCTAATAAGCAATTTAGCTCATTACAACACATATATTTGCATATAAGCATATATAGTCATCTATCGATCGCTAAGAAATAGCTTGTTGCCCTTAACTGGCCGGGGATGGTTAAGGGGGGCAACCACATAAGTAACACCCGGCCAGCCACTGGCCAGTTTTGCTGTGCCAGTAAGAACTTAGATTGCGCTCCCCTATTATAAATAAATCGGTCACAGGGCTTCTTTTTATTTATATCGGCTCATAATGACCGTCCGTAAATATTACCATATTTATTCTTTATATAGTCTATAAAGTGATCTTCATTGATGTTTTCGCCTGTAGCCTTCTTAATAAGCTCTGCGGTACTGTATCTCCTCCCATACCTGTGGACGTTCACTCTGAGCCATCCGAGCAATTCGCTAAGATCGCCTGCTGCGATCCTGTTCTCCAGGTCCGGGACCTGCCGCTTCGCAGTACCCCATAGTTGTGCCGCGTATATGTTGCCTATCGTATAGGTCGGGAAATATCCGAACGATCCTGCAGCCCAGTGTATGTCCTGCAAGCAACCCCGTGCGTCATCGGGCACTTCGATACCCAGGTAATGCTCGAAGCGCTCATTCCAGTATGACGGGATCTCGCCGACTTTTAGCTTACCCTCAAAGATGGCCGACTCCACGTCATAGCGCAACATGATATGCAGGTTATACGTGACCTCGTCCGATTCTGTCCTGATGTATGACTGCCTGACCGTGTTAATTCCCCTGTAGAATGCCTTAAGCGAGACTTTTTTAAAGCGGGGGAACGCCCGCTGTAGCCTGGGGAAAAAGGACGTCCAGAATGGAAGGCTGCGGCCCACGATATTCTCCCAGAGCCTTGATTGAGACTCGTGCACGCCCAACGAAACTGCCTCCGCCAGGGGTGTACCATAATACTTTTTCAGGAATCCCTGGTCGTACAGCGCATGGCCAGTCTCATGTATCGCCGGGAACACCGCGCCGGTCGGGTCACTTTCATTATATCTTACAGTGATGCGTACGTCATGGCCCATGCCCATCGTAAAGGGATGGGCTGCCACATCGATCCGGCCATGATCCAGGTCAAAGCCCATGCTGGCACACAGCTCGCCGATAAATCTGTGCTGGTCCTCCAGCGGGTATTTTCCCGCAGGTATTATGTTGCCGGGCTCCGGCTCTTCCAATATCTTTGCGGCTATCGGCCTGAGCTTTTTTCCAAGACGGGAGAACAGCACATCTACTTCTTTTGCTTTCATATTAGGCTCATACTCATCCAGTAGCGCGTCGTAAGGCCGGTCCTCATATCCTATATGCTCTGCCATACGCGACTTAAGGTCGATCATCCTGCCGAGTAGCGGCGCAAGCTCTTTAAAATCATTATCCTTTCGCGCTCTCATCCAGGCATCGACGCCCAGTGTTGAAGTAGTGGTGATCTCTTTTACGAGGTCGGCGGGGATGCTCGAAGCGCGCTTATACTTTCTCTCCATCTCCCGAAGGATGGCTTTGCCGTCCGCAGGAAGGTCTTGCTTTTTAAGTGCACGGATCAGCCGGACAGTCTCCTTTGAGGTCAGCATTTGATGGGCGATACCGGCCATGAGCGCATTTTGCTGCGCCCGGCCCCGGAAAGCACCCGGCGGCATATACGTCTGCTCGTCCCACGATAATATGCCGGACACCTGCTCTATCGTGCTCAGATCTCCGACCCTCTGTAAAAACTCCTTATACTCGCTACTCACAGGCATAATATGATATATGTCCAGAAACGATTTAAAAACTCTTCAAATAGTGAGGGACATAATCAATGCTTCGAAATGCATTGAAAATCGAATAGAACAGATCAAGATTAAGATATAGGTAATAGGACGTGAAATTATTAGTTGTGTGTTGTAGGGACCGGGATATGATGTCAGAAGCAACAGTTTGGGGGGTATATAGCTTGCATCTTGAAAACTTGGTCCCTACGGCTACATGGTTTATCGTGATATAATATAAACTTGTTCCATAACTGATGTAGTGGCAATCCTTCAAAATTGAAGACTTTGCACAATAATCCACGAATGGCGAATAAGTTGAGCGCTAAGCCCCAGCTACATAGGTAAATTATTTATAACCCATTCATAGTATATTCAAATGTCCAAAGGGGATGGCTGTGTGGTATTGGTATCTGAAGGGGGCTTGAGGTTCCAGGTAAACCACACGGTCTTGTTTTTCATATTATTCTTTTATTTTACATCTTTACTTTCTCGATAGTGCGACCATCATTAAATGGTGAGTCGGTATTATCATAATATCGGATGAGGCGAGAGATTACACGATTCTTGCCTATCCCATACAAGCAAAAAATAAGCCCTATTTCCAACATATGGGAGACATAAAAAATAATATAAAATCGCTTAATTCAAGTGCTGAGGGCCGGATTCGAACCGACGAACTCCTGCGAGAAGAGATCTTGAGTCTCTCGCCGTTGACCTGACTTGGCTACCTCAGCATATTATTCGACGTAGTCGTGTTTTTGCTTGTGTATAAGTATTTTTTGAGTATATCTATTTAACGATTGGGCCGGCCTATCTAAGTCCACCATTAAATAAATAATATTAAATATATTATTTAACGTACCACTGGCACTATTTCTATCTCAAGCAATAATTTTATATCTTTGACGGACTACCATATAAAGAAAAATTGATATTAGTAAAGTTTACTTTAGTGGTGGATCCATGGAAAAAAAGATTTTCAAGTGGGCGCTCACAATCCTTATATTATCTGTTTTGTTGTTAGCCGTCATTGTCATGGCTACGGCTATCGGCCCCGCTAACATCAGCGTCGATAAAGTCGCGATGATCATCCTGTCCAGCGCAGTCTCGAAAGTACCTGTGCTTAGCGATCATGTGCACTTCGTAAAAACATGGTCGGCCGGCGATGAGACCATCATCATGCTGGTCAGGCTCCCCCGGGTCATTCTTGCTTTACTGGTCGGTTCGTCCCTCGCGATCGCGGGCGCAGCTGCGCAGGCCATATTCAAGAACCCGATGGCGGATCCCTACGTTTTAGGCGTATCGTCGGGCGCGGCCATGGGCGCGTCCCTGGTGGTCGTTTTCGGCGCAAGCGTTTTTGCAGGCAGCATACAGGTAGGCGCCTTTACCGGCGCGCTGCTGGCCGCATTCTTAGTCTTTTCAATTGCCCGTACGGGAAATAAGATCCCGGTGGAGACGCTCATCCTCTCCGGCGTGGCGATCGCGGCATTCTTTTCGGCTGTCACTTCATTCATGATGTACATTTCCGGCAACAGCCTGCAGCGGATCGTGTTCTGGATCATGGGCGCGTTCTGGAACGCCGGATGGGACGACATCTACCTGATGGCGCCGTTCGCAATAATCGGCGGCCTCATCATCTTCGCTTTTTCAAGAGACTTGAACGTGCTGCTCCTGGGCGATGAGTCAGCGGAGCACCTGGGCACGAATGTGAACCGGCTAAAGATCGGCATGCTTGCGGTGATCTCCCTCATCGCGGCCGCTGCGGTGTCCGTGAGCGGCATCATCGGGTTTGTCGGGCTCATCATTCCCCACATGATGCGTATCCTCGTCGGCCCGGACCACCGTATATTGATCCCCTCTTCTCTACTCGTGGGCGGCATGTTCATGGTGACCGCCGACACGTTCTCCCGCATGGTCATACAGCCTACGGAGATACCCGTGGGCATCATCACTGCGCTACTTGGCGCGCCATTCTTCGTTTATCTTCTACTGAGAAAGAAAAAGAATGCGAGGGTATAGTATGCTGGACGTGAAGAGCATTTGCTGCGGCTACGGGCAGACGGATGTGCTGAAAGACATCACGTTCAGCGTAGAAAAAGGAGAATGTATAGGCATTATCGGCTCTAATGGTTCCGGAAAGTCCACGCTGCTCAAAACGTTGAGCAGGATACTGAAACCTTCATCAGGATCCATCGTCCTGCTGGATAAAGGATTAGATCAATATTCCAGTAAGGAGCTTGCCCGTAACATGGCGGTCGTCCCGCAGGATGCCGGAGTGGAATTCGATTTCTCCTGCCTCGATATCGTGACCATGGGCCGAAGTCCTCACCTTAAGCGATTCGAGCTGGAGGGCAAGAAGGACATGGATATCATTCGCCAGTCCATGGAGCTGACAAATACGTGGAGCCTTCGCGACCGCCCATATTCGCAGATCAGCGGCGGCGAAAGGCAGAGGCTCACCATCGCCCGCGCTCTTGCGCAGCAGCCATCGGTATTGTTGCTGGACGAGCCTGTTTCTCATCTGGATATCGAGCACCAGATCGAGGTGCTTGACTTGGTCGAGCACTTGAAAAACGAGAAGGGCATCCTGGTCATCATGATCCTTCACGACCTGAACCTGGCAGCCCGCTATTGTGATCGTCTCATTTTATTATCGGGCGACGGTATACTGGCCGGTGGCAAGCCGGACGAAGTGCTGACTGAGGCGAACATTGAATGCGCTTTCCACGCGCGTGTCCTCATCCGCAAGCATCCGCTGACCGGATACCTGTACGTTACGCTGCTGAACTCGATAGAGATGATGGAGCCGTCCCTGCAAAAAACTGTCCACGTGATCTGCGGGGCTGGCACGGGCACGCAGGTGCTCTACACATTGAGGACAAAAGGCTATCGCTTGACTACAGGCGTGCTTAACGTGCTCGACTCGGACTACGAGACGGCTTCGCAGCTCGGCATAAAAACTGTTAGCGAGGCGCCGTTCTCCCCGATCACGCTCGAGTCATATGCCCAGAACGTAGCGCTTATGAAAAACGCCGATGTGATCGTATTATCGGGTGTACCGTTCGGCTTCGGCAACTTGAAAAACCTCGAGGCAGCGCTGGAAGTGGCCGTGCTCAAGCCGGTGATCATCCTCGCATCGGAATCGGAGCGAGACTTCACCGGAGGGACAGCCGTGAAAATGCTTGAGTCTCTTTCCGCGCTGGGTGCGGTCCCGGTATCAGGAGTCGAAGCACTGTTAACAGCTCTTGGGCGCTTAAACTGATCTCGATCATGGCATGAAGAATAGTACTGTAGCATGCCTATTTCCCGGACTCCACTTCCTCGCCCTTTTTGATAAGCTCTTTAACTTTTTGCCCGCCCTTGTGCCCGATCTTCGAGTAAAATGCCGACCCGTACTTTTCCCTGACGATCTCACCGCCCTTGCGGCCACCCTTACGGCCCGCCTCTCCGACTGTCATCTCGCCCTTTTTTTCTTCGGCCATAATATTCCCCTGCTAATTGACTTCTCATTTCTTTAAATAATCGTGACGACTATTATCTACGGTGAGCCCTGCATGTCCGTTACGATTATACTAAATCGCCATCATCGTCGGCTCATTGCTTATGGTCTCATCCGTGCTCTTCTTGTCTCCATGATATGAGTTTAGGATATACTATTGGAGTAACATACTGACATCTGGCTGCGATTGAGCGCGCACAGGTATTTTATCGATGGAGCGTGCAAGACCTACATATGATACGCGTAGGGATCGCCGGTATACCGCGGCACGTGAAAGGCGGAGGGACCGAAGCCGGCGCACGATACCTGTCGGAAGTCGGCCTGGCAGCTATGGAGATCCAGTTCGTGCGGAATGTCTACATGACGCCGGAGAGCGCCAAAAAAGCTTCGGCAGTTGGTAAAGCGTGCAACATAAAGTTCTCAGTCCACGCGCCCTATTACATCAACCTGACCAGTAAAAATAAAGCTACACAGGAAAAAAGCAAAGAATGGATCATCAGGTCCCTCCGTATAGCAAATGACCTGGGCGCTGGCATTATCGTGTGCCATCCGGCTCGAGAGCCCGATGCGGAGCTATTAAAGGAACATTTAATGGAGCTCAGCCATGTAAGGTCTGACGAAGGCTTGAAGCCTCTCATTGGCCTGGAGACCACAGGCGATGCCAGGCAGTTCGGCAGCGCGGAAGATTACGTGGACTTAGTGAAGAGTGTGCCGGGCACCGATATCGTGGTAGACTTCTGCCACGTACATGCGCGTACAAATGGAAAACTTAAAGCCCGTGTCGATTATGATGCCGTGTTCGATGCCATCCGGCCTGTGAAAACAAATGACTTCCATATCCACTTCTCCGGTGTGGAGTACAAGAATTCCCGGGAGGTCAGGCATCTACCACTTGGGACCGAGCCCGATTTTCTCCCGCTCGCTCAAATATTAAAAGAGCATAAGCTCAATGCGACGATCATTTGCGAAACGCCTCTGCAGGAAGACGACGCGCTTCAGATGAAACAGATACTGGATAGCCAGTAAAAACAACATTCTAGTTCCGGGGTAAAAGGCTCTACAAAACCAGCTGGTTTTTATATAAACGGTCGCCCACGTGGCCGTAAACGGAATAAGTATAAATACGAAAGGGAGCTTTTTAAGGTATATAGGGGCTATTGGATTGATTGATTATAGCATTCTATTTGAATTGCTATTGATGCTGCTAGTAGGCAAGATACTTGGGGACCTCGTCCACCGGTTTGGGTTCTCTCCCCTCATCGGCCAGATACTTGCAGGTATCCTTATCGGCCCTATGATCCTTAACCAGGTCACCGTGAGCCCGGATCTTAATGACCTCTCGGACCTGAGCATTCTTTTCTTGATGTTCCTCATGGGCCTATCAATCGACTTCGAGAAAGTGATGGGCGAGAACGTTTACAAGGCATCGACCATATCCGTGATCGGCGGATTTTTAACCTTCTTCACGGCCATGTCCATCACCGCGCTGCTTGGATTTGACCTGAACGCATCCATCCTGGTGGGCATCGCGTTCATCTCGACGTCTACGGCTATCGGTTTCATGGTGCTGCTGGAGATAGGCGATAACCGCAGCAAGGTTTTCAAGACCATCATGTCGGTCGGGACTACTGACGATATTCTCGCCATGCTAGCCCTGTCATTATTCCTCTCATACATTAGTACCGGGATCGACCTACAAAAAGCGGTCATTCTCTTCATGGTCGTACTGGGCTTCATCATTTTAGTCCTCTGGCTAGGCCGGGCTATCTCCGAGAAGCTCATCAGCATGGCAAAAAATTCGACGAACGAGATGTCCGCCATCATCATCTCGCTGATCATCATGTTTCTCGTGGCATTCACGGGACAGCTGATCGGCGTAAATCAGGTCACCGGCGCTTTCCTGGCGGGCACGATCCTTGCACGATCCCAGGTCTCGTTCAAGTACATAACGCCGAAGATCGAGGCAGTCAGCGAAGGCCTTTTTATTCCGCTGTTTTTTGTCTACACGGGTGTCCGCATCAACATCCTGGGCATGGTCAACTCGGTGCCCTTAGATCTCTTTATTGTGAAGATACCTGTGGACTTCGTACTATTCCTGGGGCTGCTGCTAGTCGTGATGTCCAGTAAATACGTGGCGACGTATTTCTCGGGCATACTGCTAGGAGGCTATACGGATAAAGAAATGCATAAGATGGGCCTCGCCATGACGCCCATGGGTGAATATACGCTCGTCATAAGCCTGCTTGCCATCGGCCTCGTCTATAATCACGGGCATCATATCCCCGGTGTTGTAGAGCTATATTCAGTACTGGCCATGGTCGTGCTCGTCACGTCCATACTCACGCCTATCATGTTACGTAAAGCGTACGATAGCAATGTCTGATAAAATATAAAGCCCCGGCTCATATGGCCCGTTTTCCCCTGAATACAAAAATAAGGTTGGGAATTGTTTTTTAGACAGGAGCGTCGCGCTTCAGACCGGCGCCATACATCGCATATCCGACCAGTTGTTATCTCTTATTTTTTCTCCTTCATAGAAGCTTTTCCGCGCTCGATGAGCTCACGTACCTTCTGGCCGCCTTTGCGCCCTATCTCTTCATAGAACCCTTCACCATAGCGCTCCTTGGTAGTAGTCCCGCCTTTCTTTCCGCCGATCTTTCCGCCTTTCTTTCCGATCTCTTCGTAAAACCCTTCGCCGTAGCGCGCTTTTGTGGTGGACCCACCTTTGTGTCCAGCCTCACGTACTGTCATTTCCGCTTTTTTCTCTGCCATCAAAACACCCCACTCTATGCCATAGTATCCTAAAATTTTATTCTTTTTTAATGTTACCCTGATAAAGTGCGTATATGATAGCTAATTGGGAGGATTAATGCGTATATGGGAAAATTGATTCGACCCGGACAACAAAACTTGTTTATTGGCCTTCAATAGTGACCCATTGTACGGTCGAGAGTCGATAATAGGTAATACGAATATAAAAATCGTCGTGACTATTGTAGATTTTTATATTCGTAGCCATTATTATAATGTTAAAATCGATGTTTATAGCATTAAAAGCACACAATGATATGCTATTGAATCGTTATACAGTTTTTATTTTTATTAACTGATACGTACTAATTAGTAATATTAATATTAAATAACGTAGTCATAGTTAATACGAATCAATACACTTTTATAACAAAAAGTGCTTAATTAGTAAAGGTGATATCTTGCATATTCCAGACACGGTCATCGGGCCGCTCACTTATATTCCCCTATTTGTGATCATGATCTTTATCTGGCTTTATGCAGGATACAGGCTGAAAAAGACCCTCAGGTCGAAACAAGTCCCGATGATGGCGCTTCTGGCGGCTTTCTCCTTCGTGATCATGATGATCAATCTGCCCGTGGTCGCAGGGACGAGCGGGCATGCGACTGGGGGCGCGATCATGGGTATCATACTGGGCCCGTGGGCAGCCTTGATCGCAATGACTGTCACGCTGATCATACAGGCGCTGTTGTTCGGGGACGGGGGCCTGACGACCCTGGGCGCTAACAGCTTCAACATGGCTTTCGTCATACCATTCAGCGCTTATATCATTTATCGTGTCCTAAGCGGCAGGTCGGCGGTCACATCGAAAAGGCGCCTGGCCTCGGCAGTCATTGCAGGATATCTTTCGCTGCTGCTGGCCTCGGCATTTTGTGGCTTCGAGTTGGGCATGCAACCGATACTGTATCCGGCTTCGCAAGGCTATTCGTACATACAATTCCCCCTGAGCGTTACCATGTCGGTAATGGTCGGCTCACACCTGTTTTTCAGCGTGATAGAGGCGCTGGCCACGGGGCTCATATTTGCTTATCTGCAGGTAAACGATCCTCAGTTGCTGGGCGGTAAGAAAACCTTGCGGGCCAGTGAAAAAGTAACAAAGGGCACGGCTCTGTCTAAAGGCCCTCGTTCTAATAAAATGTTCAAGACTTTGCTTCTGATCCTGGGAGTCCTGATCTTATTGACACCCATAGGGCTTTACCTGGGAGGGGATACTTTCGGCGAAAATGCCTCGTCTACGCTGTGGAACGCGCCCCTGGCCGATTACGGGTTCCCAGGTGTATCCACCACCATGGGCACAGTGCTGGGATATGTCTTCTCCGCGATAGTCGGCGTAGTGGTTTGCGGCAGCATACTATACCTGATAGGAAAGCTTGCCGCGAAAAATGATAAGGATCATTTATCGGACGGCCCTGAAAAAACTGTCGGCGGTGAAATTAAAAAGACTTACGCCAGCACAGCCATTTCTACTACTGAAGGCATTACCATTCCAGAATGGATGAGGGTGTCTGACGCCGGGCCTACCCCGGGCAGTGCTATTTATAAAAAACGAAAAAACCATGTCCAGAGCACACTAAGCGGTATTTTTAATTTTTTCGAGGACAGCGTCACTTCGGAGAGCTATACCAGGCGAAACGGCATCCTGCAGAGCCTGGACCCCAGGGTGAAGCTGGTATCGATCCTGGCGCTCATACTGGCGATCACAATGACGATGGACTGGAGAGTGCTGTTAGCCGTTTACCTGCTCGTCCTCATATTCGCTTATCTAAGCAAGATCGAGGTAGGGTTCTTCATCAAGCGTGTCTGGCTCTTCATCCCGATATTTGCCGGCATCATCGCCATGCCAATGCTCTTTAACATCTTTTACCCGGGTGACAGCCTGGTGACGCTGGCTACGCCGGGCCCCGACGCGTGGCTCGGGCCTATCAGGCTACCGGAGACGATATCTATCACCGGCAAGGGCGTAATGGCCGCGATGGTCTTTACACTGCGGGTCGCTACATGCGTTTCGGCGACCGTTCTGCTCGTCCTTACAACTCCCCGCGAAAAGCTATTCAAGTCCTTACGGTCCGTGGGCGTACCAAAGGTCTACGTGCTCACACTCGACATGTGCTATCGCTATATTTACATGTTCACGGATTTGATCAGGGCATTTTACACGGCTAAAAAGAGCAGGACTATTAAGAGACTGTCCTTGCTGGACGAGCAAAAATGGGTCGGCGGGCGCATAGGCTACACGCTGGTGAAATCGCTTGACATGGGCGAAAAAGTACACGGGGCGATGGTTTCGAGAGGCTATAACGGGGACGTCAAGATCCTGGATGATTTCAGGCTGAAACCCCGTGACTTTGTGGCGGCTTTTAGCGTACTGGCCTTTAGCGCCATTCTGATACTGGTATCACAACACATCATAATGATCTAGGCGGTAATCATGCAAACTGTATTCGACTTACGCAACGTATCTTATACGTATCTCGGGAAATTCCCCGCATTAAACAATGTCACCCTTAAGATAAACGAGGGTGAAAGCGTGGCCATCATGGGCGCGAACGGCAGTGGAAAGTCCACGTTGCTTTCCATCCTGAATGGGCTCGTCTACCCGACGGAAGGCGAGTTCTACACTTTTGGCAACCAGGTCACCGAGGACGTCTTCGACAACCTGGAGAATAACGCGATAAGCAGCTATTTCAGGAAAAAAGTGGGCTTCGTATTCCAGAACCCGGACGTGCAGCTATTTTGCTCGACAGTATTTGACGAAGTCGCCTTCGGGCCTTTACAGCTCGACCTTTCGAAGGACGAGGTCATAAAGCGCACCGAAGAAGTGATGGAAATGGTGGGCATCGCCGGGCTCCGGGACCGCTCTCCCCATACGCTCAGCGGCGGCGAGAAGAAAAAGGTCTGCCTGGCATCGGTCCTCTCCGTTAACCCGGACGTGCTGCTCCTCGATGAGCCTACGGCTGGCCTGGACCCCAGGAGCCAGCTCTGGCTCATCGAGCTCCTGCAAGGACTAAGTAAGGCTGGCAAGACTATCATCACGGCCACTCACGACCTCGACATCGTCGAACAGATCAGCTCGCGGGCGATCGTCTTCGGAGAAGACCATATGCTAAAAGTGGACACGGACTCTAGCAAAGTTATGACTGATCTCGAACTGCTCAAGGCCCATAATTTGATACACCGCCACATGCATCGACACGGCAACCTGGAGCACCAGCATTTGCATTCACACGAGAGCGAGCATTTGCATGATCATGGAGAAATGCATAGCCATGGGCAGGGGGAGCATATCCATTAAGATCCTGTGTATATTGTCGAGTATGACGATAGTATATAAATCAAAAGCTATTTTATGTCATAAGTAATATTATTTCATAGATTAATCTTATGAATGGCAAATTAATCTAATGAATGGCAGAGCGTGATCCCATGGAACAGGAACTTATGCGTATCGGCGTATCATTACCGGATAACTTACTGGGAAGGTTCGACGAGATCATCAATAAGCGAGGCTATTCCTCGCGATCCGAAGGCATCCGGGATGCCATCAGGAATTACATCTTGAATTACGAATGGATGAACGAGGTCGAGGGCGACAGGATCGGCATCATCTCGCTGCTCTATGATCACGACCAGCGCGGACTCGTGAACAACATCATCGACATCCAGCACGATAACAGCGAGCTCACGCAGTCCTCCGTCCACGTCCACATAGACGAGCATAACTGTCTGGAGATACTCACACTCCGGGGCGACGCAAAGCAGATCAAGACTTTCGCGGAAAAAATGATGTCACTCAAAGGCGTGAAGCACGTCAAGCTCACGACAATAACGCCGGGCGTCGAGCTTTAAGCTAACCTTTTTTATTATACAAAACGTCATTTTTATTTTCGTGCTATACATTATGCAAAATCGGCAGTTCTCAATGTGAAGCCGTAAATTTTAATATATGCCGCCTGTGGCTAAATTGTAACAATAAAAGTCAAATTTTTATTCTGTCTTCGGCTTGCCGTTGTGGTTCTCATAGGCAATGCAGTCGACGCAGTCGCCTTCGATCTCTTCCTTTGCCTTCGATTCTTTTTTGTGGCTCTGGTAAACGCGCATAGCCTGGGCCATTACGGCGGAGCTAGAAAGCGCGCTGGCAAGTAAAATGGCTTCGAAGATCTCATCGTCAGAGATCCCCTTACGTTCGGCCACCCGCAGGTGCATGTTCAGGCAGTGGTCGCACTTCAGCGCGGTAGCCACGCCTATGGTAATAAGCTCCACGGTCCTTTCATCAAGGTGCTCCGGATGGCGTAAGACCGCGTCATCGTAGATGATCTTGGGGAGAATGACATTGGGCTTGTCGCTCATTGCCTGAAGGATAAAAGGCACTTCACCGTAATCCTCTTCGGTGTTTTTTAAAAGCTCCTTGACCGCCTCTTCCGGCTCCTTGCCGAACAGGCTCTTTAACGTGTTCTCGAATTTCACCGCGCATCACGCCTTTCTATCGTTTGTGTACGGAATCAAATAGTATCCGTTGCAGCCCTATTTATAGATTATGTCCTGTCAGGAGCTATAAAACATAGTGAGATTATACTATCAAGGGCTAAGCAGCCATATCGAGTAGCCGGATAGCAGTTAACTATCGATCAATGCCCTATCATTTGATCATAATAAAAGCGTAATGCTTTTACATTCGAACGCCGATGTTTTACACATGAGGAAAAAGTATCTCCAGTACATCGCGTCCATCGTTCTTTCTGTGCTGGCGATCGCGATACTTTTCGCGATCATATCACTCGTGTATTCCGTGATAAAGCCGGAATCTTTTTTCGTCGCATACTCGAACATAATGTTCATAGTAGGCGGTATCGTGATCACACTGGGCGCTTTTATCGAGTTTTTCGTGCGAGCCCACTCGTCCGCGGTGGGAAGGTACTTGCTCCTGCCATTCGGGAGACTCGGGGATCTTCCGGCTTTCCGGGAGCTAGCCGGCGATAATATAGAAAAGAAGGAGGATAAAACGTCCGGTGGCTGGATGCTCATCCTCATCGGCGCCCTGGTGATCATCATTTCCCTCATATTTGCTCTCATCGGGATGAACCAAGCCATATAATACCAGAATATTGAAAAGCTATAAATTCTTAGACCGCCATTTTTCCACCATGTTAGGTCGAAAGTCTGGCTTACTAGTACTAATGTTACTGATAGGGTCTTTGATGGCCGTCATGCTGATTCCGTCAGCACTAGCCGACAAGGACTACAACGTAATGCCGAACAATACTTATGCGAGGGCAAATACGAATATTATCGTCCATCTCTGGGTCAATGTAACGGATAAGCCCATGGGTAATGTGTTCCCGTCAACTTCACCGGAAGCTACACAGTGGGCTCATCTCGTGTTCACCTACGATAATACCGGTGATACTGACCAGAAGGGCAATGTGCAGCTGGATTTTATCGATAGTAATGGTAATATATACACCCCTACTGATAATAGTCTCAGCGACGTAACAGTCCCTGCCCATTCCTCGACTTCGCGTATTTTCATTGAGGTGCCAGTACCGGCTAACGTAACGCTCTCAAAGCTCCACATTTACCAGGGCACGAACCCTGCATTCCATATAAAAGACCAGTACTATGATCTTGTGCTGATCGCGACGCCGACACCAGTGCCGGCAACTGCAACCCCGGGTCCGACAGCCACACCGACGACCGGATGCCTCGGCGCATTACTGCCCTTTGCGCTACTCAGCAGCCTCGGTGTTGTGGGCATCACGATCAAAAAGTATGGGTTGAATAAATAAAAAACGACTTTTCTCTTTTTCGATCATTATCGGTTGTGTTGATTATTGTTTATTGTTTGGTTTGTTCTCCGTCCGTGCAGTAGCACGAAGTATGTACGGAGACCGCGCAAAAGCTAATTATAACCTAAAAAATCTAAGGCTTCGTTTTATATGACGAAGCCTGTCTCCGACTTTGGCTTGATGCGCAAGAGCACGAAATCCTTCATCCTGGACTGCGTGGCAGTCACGACTTCGCGCATGTAGACGCCCTCGTCGAACTTGACGTTTAAGATGGCGTCCTTATACTCGTTATAAGGCAGCTTGATCAGGGCACCGTTGAGGTTTAACGTGACCGGGTTCGGCGAAACGCTTACCTCGTTGATATCGGGGAGCTGTTTTTCTATCTCCTGTTTTAGCCGTGGCGGGCTGACGCTCAAGGCATCCTTATCCAGGCTATGCCTGCGTTCATCGAGCACTTTACCGACCGCGTCCGTGATCTTGTCCATCGCCTCAGTCTCTTCCTTCTGCCGCAGGCGATGCATCATACGGCCGAGGCCCGGCACATAGGCTTTACATCCCGGCAGGTCCTTCATGTCGATCTGAGGGCCGGCTACCAGGACGATGGGTATCTCGATATCGCGGAATAGCTTCGTCTTTTCGATCACGCAATCCTTGAAGTTACCCAATAAGAATAATGCCACGTCGTGCTCGTTGATAAGGTCTATCTCTTTTGCCGTTAATTGCGCTACGCGCCTGCCGACTCCCCTGGCCAGTCCGATCATGTTGGTCTTAGCGCCGGACCTTCTCAAATATTCAGCGACATCGCAGGCTAAATGGGGTAGGTGCTGGTACGCTAGCGTCGGAGTGATCACGGCGACCTCCGTGCCCGCAAGAGACGCTTTATTCAGCTTGCCGAGAAGCTCTTTAGCTTTAGCTTCCACGACCCCTACGTCGGCCGATGGCACGAGCATGACCATGATGACGTCGAGCTGTAAGGCGTTCTTCTGCAGGATATAGCCGCCCAGGTCCTCGACTAGCTCCTCCATCTCTTCATGCCGGTATAACCCGCCTTGAAAGATCATCGGTTCCATGGATTATTTCACCTCGATCTCTTTTCTAAGACGCCTGCAGATGTCTATCCATTCCGGCTTGATCGGGTCCTCTGATGCGATAAAAGCAAGCATATGCTCAGAAATGAAATGCTTACGGACTCTGAAGCCCTCAGGAGTGATACGTATCAGCGCGTCTATCACGTTCTTCTTTAATTCTTCATGCGGATCGTATACGATAATAGAAGAAATATCATCCATCTGCTTCTCCAGGTCACCCTTAAAAGGGACAATGACGGCAGCCCTGTCGGTCGATATAATGTTCTCCCTTCCATAGGTCGACCACAGCTGTCCGACGGCTTTAGATGAATATTGCTCTTCCCTGACGGAGACCAGCAAGCCTTCGTTCACGCTCGATATGTCCGCCACGTCGCCCAGCGTGAGCTTCGCCATGCCTGGCCTGAATATGCCGACAATGATGAACACGGGCGCCTTTGGGTCCGCGTATACCTTCAGGCGGCCGATGGTCCGCACAAGGTTCAAGTCCATGAGTATATCGGAGATGACTTCTTTGTACTTTGCAGCACCTTCCTTGTCCTCTGACTCGACTTCAAAGATCTCCAGCGGCTCCATGATCATATCATTCATTCTTATCCTCCGCGGCTTTTGTCTCCCTCAGCCCTGAGACAAGCAGGGCAGAGCCGACTGCGCCGATGTATTGCGAGTACGGGGGAACGACGACTTCCATTTTTATCAGGTCGCTCATGGCCTTGACCAGGCCGATATTGAGCGACGAGCCGCCCACCATGATCACCGGCTGCTTGACATCGACTTCCTGAAGCTGCTGCTCGAAGACTTGTTCAGCGACGCTGTTACATGCGGCTGCGGCCACGTCCTCGCGGGACCTGCCCAGCGAGAGCGAGTTGATCAGGCTCTGCGTGCCAAAGACGAAACAATAGCTGTTCATGGTCACGTGCTCGTGATTTCCCTTGATCGCCAGCTGTCCCAGGTCGGCAATGTCCACGCCAAGACGGTTAGCGGACTGCTCAAGGAAACGCCCTGAAGCTCCTGCACAAATACCGCCCATGGTAAAGCTGCCCGGGATGCCATCGTTGACCGATATTGCTTTGTTGTCCATGCCGCCTATGTCGATGACGGTCGCCGGGCCTTTCTGTTTTCCGGCGAGATAGACCGCACCCTTCGAGTTGACCGTCAGCTCCTCCTGTATCAGGTCTGCGTTGTACTGCTTGCCGATCAGGAACCTGCCGTATCCGGTCGTGCCCAGGCCTTGAAGTTCTTCGCGCTTGACATTTGCCATTGCCAGCGCCTGGCTGAACGCTTCCTCGGCGCTCTTCAACACATCCGTCGTCTTTACCCATCCGGTGCCAATGATCTTATTGTCGCGCATGACCACTGCCTTGGTCGTGCTGGACCCGGAGTCGATGCCCGCCGTGAGCCCGACCTGCTCTTCACGGGCCAGGAGGCTTCTCCGGAGCGCCGTGGTCGATAACGCTTCCATTCTCGTAAGAAGCGTCTCATGCGTAGTTCTCTCGGTAAATGAGTAGCTGATGACGGGTATACCCGATTCGCGGTGGATATAGTCTCTCAGGCTGTTACGCACGATGGCGCCTTCGGCACAGCGGAAACACGTGGTGATGAATACCGCGTCGGCTTTTGTTTCGCCTTTTACGATGCTCTCCGCCCTTGCGATCATTAATCGCAGGTCGGGGCTGGCGACCTGTAAGCCGAACCTGTCCGCAGTCTCCTTAATGCCGCCGATGTCTATCTCGGGGTAGACGATCTGCGCGTTGACCTGGGTCGCGGCCTCCTCTATCTCCTTTTCCACGCCACTGTATTCCGAGCCACAGGTCAGGTGGGCTATGCGAATTTTCCTCATTGTGCCGCCTCCTGTGGTTTTGTCAGATCATCCAGGAACTTTTTTATCAGAAGGACGAAATTTTTTGCCTCATTCTCGTTCTTCGGATATTTTAGGTTCAATACCGGTATGCCCCTGGTCCTGATGATATATTTCACAAGCTCGTTCGTGCGGGCGCATCCCATGCAGCCGAACATGTATTCTGCGTCCTCGACGATGATGGCAGCCTGCGCCTCCTCTATTAACGGATCCATCAGCGACATCCTTCCCCTTACGCCCGATGGTATCTCGATGGCTGCATACTTCAGTCCTTTCTTAGCATCATCGGGCGTGATGTTCATCGGAGGCGAGTCAAGACCGGGATCTGTGACCTTCTTCCTGATCTCCTTCATCATGGCCAGCGGCTCATGCCCGAACCTCTCCACAAGGTCGGATAAGATCAGGCTATTAGTGGGATAAATAAAAATTTTCATTGTTCAGACTCTCCTGTCAGCTTTGAGGACTCTTCTTCGATGATCTTCTTGAACCGGTCAACGTCAATGTTCTTTGGCTCGGGCTGGTCTACTGGCTTACTGCCTCTCTCCACCAGGACAAGGCCTTTTGCTATGTCCGGCAGCATGTCGATCTCGTTCTTCAGCTGGTGGAACCCGGGCCTCGGCCCTCCGCCTCTGTTCGCCCTACAGCGCCTGGAATCTCCGGGCGGGAACCCTCTTTCTTTCACGAAGATCTTGGTGGGATTCAGCTTTCTGACTTCATTTATGACCTTGTCCACCTCCTCCCTCTTTCCGGTGACCATCAGGCCATAGCACGTTTCTTTGATCGTGACGTCACTGGTCACTTTATATGCGTTGATCGCCAATTCGGACGGAAGCTCCGTGTCTGCGATGACCACCATCTTCGTGATATTCTCTTCGGGCATCTCACACCTCTATGAAATAAACCATGTCTTTCTCTTTCATATCCTTCAATTTGTCAATGTCTTTAATGTGGCCGACAATGTTCGTGGATTCGAATTTTTCTCCTGTCGGGCCGAACTTGTCATTGTCGGCAGAGCGGACGCCGATCATGCCTATGTGCCTGGAAGCCATGTTCGTCAGGCCTATCTCGCCTGCTTTTACGGTCGTGCCTTCCTCGGGCTTGTTCTCGGGGATCAAATCGCCGACGGAGACTGGTTTCCCCTTGAACAGCATTGTCTCCTCATACTTAAAGAATAACGGTAATCCGCCCACCGAGTGCTGCTTCAAGCCGCTAGCCCTGCGGAAATATTCCGCCGTACTGGGCGCCTTATCATCGTACAGCTCGATCTCTATTAGCTTATTTTTCGGTGAGCATTTCAAGCTCACATGGCCCGAGGACGCGATCTCCATCGTCGTCGAAGGGTCCTGTTCCACTACTACGGCATCATCGCCCTTGTAGTCAACCGCTTCGTACTTGACGTTCGCCAGATCGAGCATTGCGGAAGCCTGTGCCAGGCTGATACCTAGCGTGCTCAGCCTCACCGGGACTGTTTTTATGGCGATGCGCTGTCCGGGCGAAGCCATCTTGACCAGCTCCAGGCCTCTGGTGACCCTGCCAACGATCGAATGATAAATATTAGAAGTCATATCCACCCTGGCGATATACACGCGTCCCCTGCCTTTTCCATCCGTACGGACGCTTACCGTGCCTTCGCTCCTTGCAGCCAGGTTTTCATACGGGCACATGTCGCCCAGCATGAAATCCGTCGATAGGAATGAGCTGGCGGCGAAGTCCACCCGGAACAGGCCGCTTTTCACCGCAGCATAGAAGTGCTCTGCGCCCTCCTTCGCCTTCGGTGAGAGCTCCACTTCAACTTCCGTATAGATCTCCATGCCGTCCTCCAGGGGCGTGTTCAGGTCCGCTGTTAAGATCTTGTTCGCAAACTTTTCCAGCATGACCACAGGCTCGATGCCTTTGATAATGTCATCATTGCCGAGGCTCGATAAAATGCCGTTTCCGGAGATGACGCGGGCGAATATGCCTCCGCCTTTGACTCCATAGTCAGAAGTATGTCGGGATTTGGAAATGATCAAATAAGTACTTTTAGCGTCATAGCCACCGGTGCCGAAGGACACATCCCAGCGCTGATACTCAGACTCTGCGCTGCCGGCCTGCACGCCGGACGCCGTCGGGCCGAACGCGATCGCGTTACCGGTTGTCCACTTTACCTTAGTGCCGATGAACCTGCCATAGCTCTCCAGCCAGGCCTGCTTTAGCGCATCCGTAAGCTCAATGCGTATCTCGCCCTTTGTCGTGAAGACTCGGAACTCAGTCGCCACCTCGCTGCGCGCCTCTTCTCTTCCCGCTACGATGCCGATAATGGCGCCCTCTGCGTGCCTGTAGCCAGTCGCTTCCAGTGCAACTGCTATAGTCGAGCCCGCTGGCAGATCGACCTTTTTCTCATTAACCTGAACCTTGATAAGCTCACTCACGCTATCCTCTTCTCCATTATAATCCCGCTTTTTTCCTGATATACTTTCTATGATCTCGAATAAGTTAAGAAAACGGCCTATATCCCATGTACAAAAATAAAAAAGCGAGACGTTATTGGCTTTTAGCCATGATCTCTCGCTCTTCTGCGGTTATCTTATCCATAATAGTCTTGACATCGCCGATGTCGATGATCCTGCCCGCCCTCATCAACAGAACGCGGTCACACACCATCTGCACGAACTCCATGTCGTGCGATACGATCACGAAAGTCTCGCCGATCTCTTCCCTGGAGGACAGGATCGAGTTAGCCACATCCCGCTTCGTGAACGGGTCCATGGTGCCCGTCGGCTCGTCGAGGACGACAACGCGCGGTTCCCTGATCAACACCTGCGCCAGCGCTACGCGGTGGCGTTCGCCTTCCGAAAGCTCATGCGGGTATTTCTGGAGCACTTCACGGCTCGACACTTCGGTAAAGCCGGCGATCTCCAGCGTGTGGATCGCCTTGCGTTCCGCCAGCTCCGCCGGAAAGTCCAGGCCGATGGAATCCGTCAGGTTATCCACGACGGTCCTGTGAGGATACAGGTCGTATTCCTGGTGCAGCAGGCCCACATATTGCTTGGCCCTGCCCCTGGCGAAGTAGCCCGGCTCGAGCATGTTCACCCAGTCTTCGCCGATACGGACCTCCACCATGCCGCTGGCTTCCTCCAGGTTTCCTGTGATCGCATTAGACAGTGATGTCTTGCCCGCGCCGCTTACGCCTACCACGCCGAAGATCTCGCCCTCCTTGACTTCGAAGCTAACGCCGTTTATTGCTTTGATGACTCCTCTGTCAACCGAAAAGTAGATCTTTTGCAGGTCTTTTACTCTGATGATGGGCAACCCTGAAACGTATTCTTTTTTCTCGACGACTTTTTGCGACTTCAGGAATTCCTTGATAACTTCTTCGGGCTTTCCGACCATCTTGATCTCGCCATCGTCCAGCAGCACAGCCTTAGTCGCCAGCTCTTCAATGACGTCGTGGAAGTGCGAAGTGATCAGCACGGTCATATTATACTCCTGGGCCGCGGTCTTTATGCTCTGGTGCACGATCTTGGCGGTCTTCGGGTCCAGCGTCCCCGTCGGCTCATCTGCCAGCATAAGCATAGGCTCTTTGGCAAGCTGGCGGGCCAGTACCACCCGCTGCTTTTCTCCACCCGACAGGTCGCGAGCAATATGCATCATCCTGTGGGAAAGCTTGACCTGGTCTATGAGGTCAGCAGCCCTGGAGACTAGCTGTCCCTGGGGATAGTTGATGTCTTCCAGCGCGTGCATGACGTTCTCGATGACACGATCGTCGCCGTATAAAGCAAAAGTACGCTGGATCATGATGGCAACGCGCCTTGAGATGGCCCTCAAGGAACCCTCATCGGCATGGAGGATATCGACGTCCCAGGCGCTCATCTTGCCGCCGCATTTGGGACAGGGCTTTGATACCCCTGACGGCGGGTTTATAAAGCCACAGGAATCGCAGCGAGACGTATGGTATATGACGCTGCCCGAAGCGGGGATGTCCTCGTCCAGGCCCCTGAGCACGTGTAGCAGGATCGTCTTGCCTGCGCCGCTCCGGCCTATGATGCCGACCGTCTCGCCCTCCTCGATGGTCAGGTTCACGTTATTTAGTACGATCTTATCTCCGTACTTCACGTTCAAGTTCTTGACTTCCACGAATGCCGTCACTTTGGTTCCTCCGAACACGGATCTTTACAGGTAATGATCGATGATATCCGTATGATTAATTTCATTTGCATGCTTATTGGCCTATTTATTGCTGATGTTCGTATGTAAACTTTCCCTCACGACGCCCTCAACTTCCCTGATATCGTCGATGATGACGTCCGCGATCTCGTACAGCACGTCCGGTTTCATTCCGTGCTGCTGGAGGGTCAAAATACTCATATCGGCAGCTTGAAAAGCCATCTGGTCGTTAATACCGTCGCCGACCATGATGACCAGGTCGTATTTTTCTTCCAGGCTCACGACCAGGTCCATCTTGCCGGAAGGGGATACTGCATCGTAAACGTTTGACTTATCAATGCCGAGATCACAGGCAAGCGCATCTAAAGAACGGCGATTGTCGCCGGAGGCGATATAAACGTCGACCCCGTCGGAAATGATCTTCTCTACGGTCTCCTTCGCGCCCGGGAATATGCGCCCGCCGGTAGCGAGTACGTAGGGGATCGTATTGTTCGCTACATCGACTACAAGCCCTATATTTAAATAATATATATCTTTACACTTAAGCTTAACCGCCTCTATCGCTTCCTTTATATCTCTCATCTTCGCAGATTTGTCATGTGCGATCGCGGTGCCTATGCGCTCGCTCGTGCAATTAAGACCGCGGCATATGACATCGAAACTGATATTTTCATTTGCGATAAAGTCCGAGATCGCCCAACTGGAGTCTACATTCTCGAAATACTTGATCGTATCCATGCGGAGCGCGATCAGGACACATTTTCCGCCTCCAACGATCATATTTGTGGAAACTATATTCTCGACCAGCATTCCTTTTTTTACGTCCCAGGCTACACGGTAGGCTCTCAGAAGCGTGCCGGCACTGTCAAACACGATAGCCGTTTTCATGATGTATGACTTTCCATTTGAACATACTAATATCACGCTTATCCTAATAAAATGTTTAGGTGCCACGTATCGGGAGCTACAATCGCATGTTTGAAATCACGAAGGCTAATATGGACTTTAGAGGCCAGCCGTTTATCTTGATAAACGAGCATGCCTTTTAAAATGTTATATTTATTTATTAAACTATTACCAATTGGTTAACAAAATATATAAATAAATTAAAGATATCTATTGGTATGCAACCAGATATGGCGTATCGGCGATGAATTCGGATCTCCGATGCCAAGATATATAATTGCCAGCATTTTCGTGTCCTGTAGCATTATTGAGATAAACCACGGTTCATATTAAGCCCTCCTACACGGTATTCCAGGGCACGCATATGTTGCAAGACTGAACAAAACCTGTGCCCCTGTAATGCATATATCAATCCAGCTCTATTATCGAAATTTTCACCTCAAGGATAAAAATAGGCTTCAGGGGCTATATTTCATATATAAAATCCTAAGCACAGGCTTGTCAAAGACAGCCCGACTAATAAACACCTCGAGTGCTTTATGATAAACTTATGAAAAAAATTAGTTTTGGGGGTTGAGGCTTACACCTCAACCGTGGTAATCTTAAGATACGATTTTTGCGATGGCGAAGTTGCGCTTCACCGTTTCGACTTCGATCTTTAGTGCGTCACCGACTTTGGAGCCTGGAACGAAAATGACGAAACCCTCTATGCGAGCGATCCCATCTCCCTTCTTTGCTACATCCTCAATCTTTACGTCATACGTTTGCCCGGCGACTACCGGAGCATTTGTTCCCTTATCACTGAACATATTTTTGCCTCTAAAAGTTAACAAAAAGCGCATTGGCCATTAGAAAACGGCACATCACGTAATTTGTTTCTTCGATGTATGTGGCGGCATGGATATATAAACATTATGCCATCAAAAAAGAAAGACAGAGGCACTCAGGATAGTGCCAGTACCTTACAGCGGTTAATGGTATTCTTCCTGCCCTCTGATATACAGTCCCATATCGGCCTCTGTATTCACCGTGATCTTATCCTCGAATAAGAAGTCATAGTCGAACCGCGCCCTTCCGAGAGCCAGAGCCTCGCCAAATTTGTTGGCAATGATGACCTTTTCATTTTGTTTTATCGATTCATCCGCCCACGTGATGGAGCTGCCAAAGACATCGCGCCCGTAGAGTACAAGAGACTCCGCCTGGCCCGTGACCTTGAGCTTTTTCTTATCGGACGCTTTTGCGACCATATACGCGCCCTCTATGCTGAGGTTCAACGCCTTTTTAGTTATATTGCCAAGGTACAGGCCCGCCATCTCCGCTTCAGGCTCATGCCCGATCACGTTGTATTTGACTTCCGGTGTCATGACGTACAGGTCGTTCCGCTCTCCCTGCCTGATGACGAACTCATGGTCCTGCAACATATCAAACGCGCCCCAGTAGTCGAAACCACGGCGCATGACGGTCAGTTCGATCTTCTTTAGCCCTCTATACATTTTTCAGCCTCGCTACAAAGAAACCCGACGTTCCATGCCGGTGTGGGTACAGTCGTCTCGCATTCTTCACCTGCGGATCAAACCTGAGGTTGCCAAAAGACTCCAGCCCCGGGGAGCCAAACGGCAGCGGCTCTACCTTCATGCCGTATTTTTTAATGGCATAGTCGACGTTGTATTCGTTCTCCTCAGGCGCGAAGGAGCACGTCGAATAGACGAGCACTCCCCCAGGCTTCAGGCACGAGTACGCCGCATCTATCAATTCTTCCTGCAGGTTCGAGCAGAACTCTATGTCTTCGATGCCTCTGCTCCTCTTTCTTGTCTGGTCCTTAGCTATGACGCCTTCGCCTGTGCATGGCGCATCGAGCAGTATCTTATCAGCTTTGATGTTGAGCCGGCCGATCTCACGGGCATCCATATGGAATAGTGCCACGTTCATGACGCCGCATCTTGATAAATTAGCCCGCAGGCCCGCGATCCGGGACACTTCTACTTCTACGGCCACGACAAAGCCTTCGTTGTTCATCAATTGCGATATGTGTGTCGTTTTTCCTCCGGGGGAGGCTGCCATGTCTATGACCACATCGCGGGGCGCGGGAGCCAGTGCGAGTGCAGGGATCATGGACGACTTATCCTGAATGTAAAAATATCCCAGGAGGAATTCGGCTGACGCGCCTATTGAATAAGGCGCCGCGGTCACTTCAAGGCAGTCCGGGATGTCCGATTCCTGTAAAGTGAACCCTTTATCGGACAGCCTCTTGCGTAGCGCGTTCATGGTGATCCGTAGCGTGTTCACGCGAATGTACGTCCGGGGCGGCTCGTCCATGCTTGCCAGGAACTTTTCCAGGTCTGGCACGAAGCGCTCGAACCTGGCCACCATGTACTCTTCATAGCGGTATTTTTTCGCCAGCTCTTTTACTTTCTCGCTAGCCTCAAACTTTTGTATCACTTTACCTTCCACGTTAAAACGATCCCCTCATCCATCGGTTCATATTTGATCAGCTGTAATTCCATGGCCTCGGCGCGATCTGAAATGCCCTCGCCGTCCATGAACGTCGGCGCGTCCTTGCCGCCTATGATTAAATTACCAATAAAGACCGAGACCTGGTCCACCAGGCCTGCGCGGGTCATCCCCCAGTTCAGCGTCGCGCCGCCCTCGACCATCAGTCGGCAGATCCCTCGCTTTTTTAATTCACCGGACATCTCTGCCAGGTCGACTTCCTCGTCGCCGGCTACGATGACATCGGCTTTTTCCTTTAAAGGTTCTACGCGCTCCATCGGCGCAGCTTTCGAGACCACGATGATGCGCTTACCCGAACCCTTTTTGAACAGGTCTGCCGTGAGCGGCATCCTTGCCTTGCTGTCGACCACGATGCGCGCCGGGTTCTCATATAGACCCTGCGCTACGCGCCTTTTTCTTCTTTCTTCGGATTTCACGGTCAGGCTCGGGTCGTCCGATAATATCGTGCCTATCCCGACCATCACTGCATCCGACGTAGCCCGAAGCTCGTCCACGCGGTCGAAGTCGGTCTTTCCCGATATTTTGACCTGCTTTCTCTTTTTCGTCGAGATCTTACCATCGGCGCTCATGGCCGAGTTGATGAACGTGAATGGCCTTTCCATAGGAACAACATATGCCCTATGCGGCGCAGGGCGTATAAAACTTATTGTCAGCTATAGAGTGGTAACTTCATTTTTTGCGGATACTTACTGTACAGTCGCCATACTAATTAGCGCATCATCGGCAAATCATATATATTTTCGTTATTATTTTCAATTTTTATTATATTAATATGTTTTTAATATTCTATCGTGAAACTTAGTAAGCTTTTACTGGCCTCGGCCGTGATATTTTACGTGATATACGATGTGATCTCGACGATCGCCGCTTTTAATTATCTCGGGACGTTCCAGTATGAAAAAAGCTCCCTGTTGAAAGCGTCATTTGATATAGCCGGAGTGCCCGGGTTCATCACGATCAAGCTGATACTCTCGATGATCGCGCTCCTGCTCGCATACATGCTGGTGGATCGTTTTAAGCAGTTTCAGGGTGTGGGAATGGGCTTGCTTGCCGGGGCGACACTGGCAGGCGCATTTGTCGGTACCTCGAACCTGAACATCATACTGAATGGCAGCTCCATCTGGATAGCAGGGATCGACAGCGGCACGATCGCCGCATTGATCATTGTCGCATGCTCAGCGCTCGGCTTCATACTGTCACCACAAGACCTGAGCGTTAAGCTTCCGGCTTTATAGCGACTCGATAATGCACAGCCTTACAACTTTTTTGTATTTATATTATTTTCACTGTTAGAACCATAGTTTATTTATGCAAAGGCTTGAATTACTGATATCTGTCAGGATAGTGATCAGTGTGCAAGCCTCTTTTGATGTCAGGCTCATCGATTCGACCTATAACGTCGAGGCGATGCCAGGTGATGAGGATGAAAAGAAGAGCGAGGTGATCGTCAAGCTCTTCGGCAAGACCAGGGATAACAAGAGCATCACTATCATTTGCCCGGACTTTAAGCCATATTTTCACATTTACGAGCCATCGGCAGAACTACGAAAAGAGCTTCAGCTAAAGGACGACGTGCTCAAAGTCGAGGACGCTAAGCTGGAATACAAGGGCGGCATAGAAAATTTCGTTAAGGTCACGGTGCGCGCGCCCTGGCTTGTGCCCAGGTTCAGGACAGACTATGAGCTGCAACATAAGACGATATACATTGAAAAGCCGCCTGGCAGCCTGGTCGACCAATTAAGATCCGAGCCCGAGGCGCTGGAAGTCACTTCTATCGGTGACGGAGATGAATTCAAAGTCACCACCGACGACCGTGTTTATTCTCAAAAGCTCATCAACAAGTATGGGCTTCTAAGATACATGAATTTAAAAGAACAGGAAAAGTTTGCTAAGAAATCGACTTTTTTCGCGGCGGACATCGTTTTTACGAACCGCTTCATCTATGATATGGACCTGGAGACCTGTGTAAGGGTCACAGGCGATCTTATCGAGAAAAGAGGCGAATTCACTACAGACCTCCTGCTCAAGGCCACTGCATTTGAAAAGTGCGATATCTTCACTCCAAAATTAAAGATCATGAGCTTTGATATCGAAAGCTCGATCAAATATAGAAATATTTATTGTATTTGTCTGACGGTCCTTAACGAAGAGACCGGTACCAAAGAGAACCGGATGATCGCCTCGGAATTCGGCCCGCGGAACGGTAAGCAGGGCGAGGTCGATGAAACGGCGCGAGACGAGGACGAGAAGCGTATACTCACCGAATTCGTCCGAGAGACACGAATGCTCGACCCGGACGTGATCACCGGATACAATATCAATAATTTCGACCTGGCTATGATATACGAGCGGGCGAACAAGCTCTTCGGAAAGGGGCAAAAGGAAGATAAAAACCGCCAGTCCAGCAGCGTATTATCCCTCGGCCGCGACATGCTTGGAATGAGTCGTCGCGAAAACCGTACGACCGGCTTCGTCACCTGGGATGTGAAAGGCAGGCTTGTACTTGACTCGTGGCTATCAGTAAAAAAGGAGCTACACCCCAAGCGAGAGACGCTTGGCTTTGTTTCGACAATGCTGTTCAACGATACGAAGGATAACGTGGACAGCACGCGGATCGATGAAGAATGGACGAACCGAAAGGACGATGTCTTGAAATACTGTCTTAAGGATGCCGATCTTGCGCTGCGAATCCTCGTGCACCCGAAGATCAATACGATCAATAAGTTGATGGATGTGGCGATCCCCTCGAAGCTGCCGGTCAAAGAAGTCTCGGGCGGCCAGAACCGCATGATCGAAAGCCTGCTGATAAGAATGGTAGACCGCGAAAATGCGGTAGTGCCCATGTCCAGCGGCGAGGCATACGACTATGAGGGCGCCTTTGTCTACGATACAAAGCCCGGCCTCTGGGAGTGGGTGATAGGGCTGGATTTCTCCTCTATGTACCCATCACAGATAATAAAACACAACATCTGCTTTACGACTTTCACGAAAAACAAAGAGGCAGCGGCCCATACGTCGCCGATCGGCGCCATGTTCGTGTCAAGGGAAAAGCGCTATGGCATCGTGCCGCGCATGGTCGAGGGATTGCTGGACTCTCGTAAGCAGGCTAAGGCTTTGCTGAAAAAAGCCAGGAGTGAAGGTAATACGGACCAGGCGGAGTACTATGACCGCCTCCAGGCGGCCATAAAAGTGATGGCGAACGCGACGTATGGTTATTTCGGCACTAAGTTCTGCCGCTGGCCATATAATAAATATATCGCGCCAAGTATTACGGCATGGGCTCGCGAAGAGATCAAGACCGTGGTGGACAACCTTGAATCAAGAGGGTTCACGGTGATCGCGGGCGACACGGACTCTGTCTTTTTCTTGTCAAAAGAGCACCGTGACCTGGATAGCTGCAAGGTGCTCGGGTTCAGCATACAGCAGCAATTCTCCGAAGGTAACATGCACCTCGAGCTGGAGAAGGTCATGGCTCGCTTCTTCGCACACGCAAAAAAGCGATATTTCGGAAAGATCATCTGGCCCGAGGAATCTCTGCTCGTTCGCGGATATGAGCCGCGAAGGACCGATTCTTTCGACCTTCAGAGCGAGACCATGACGAAAGTCTTTCAGCTCGTGCTGGATGGAAACCCGGATGAAGCCGTGGATTTCGCGAAGGAAACGGTCTCGGGTACACTGAAGGGTAAAGTAGACCTGCACAGGCTCGTAATATCAAAGAGCGTCAGTGAATTCGATTCCTACGCGAACCCCGAATCGCTCGTCCATGTCAACGTGGCTAAAAAATTACTTGAGATGGGCTATGATTTCACGCCCGGCATGAAGACCCCGTTCATCATCACGAACGGCTCCACTCAGCCTTTGAAAGCCGAGCCTGTGATCGATGGGATCCCCTTCAACGCGAAGCCCGATTATAAGTATTATGCAGAGCGGCTTTCCGCGGCTCTGGCAAGGGTCACTGAAGCCTTCGGGTGTAGCGATCGCATGCTGCTGCAGGGTAACAGCCAGCGATCACTGGATTGTTTCGGAGAAGAAAAGCCACCTGAAAAGATCGTCCAGACAGTACAGCCTGCGAATACGAAGAAACTGAATCAAAAAGCCACCCTCGACATGTTCATGTAAACCCGGCCACCAAGCACTCGAAATTCACTGTTTTTATAACTAGTCCCGACACGCCCAAAATAAAGACCCCACTTATCCGCTGGAATTGTAATAATAAATACTCCGTGTTCTTCGTGTCCTCAGGGGTTTTGTGGTGAAAAATATTGCACTTTGAGCGCTAAGTAGTAAACTTCTATTCAATGATCGGGAACAGGTCATATCCTAAGCGAAAATGCGCCATATGTATGCCGATCTATCAACAAGGTTTTAACACATAAAAGCTAAATGCCGTTTGAATTAGGCCGTATATTGATACTATTATTGGCAGCCTATTTCGGGGGCATCATGAAAGGTAAAAAAGCATTGGACGCACTTTGCGTCTGTATCATTCTTTTAACGCTATTGAGCTGTGCATCCGCTTTTGTTCTGGCGGATCCTGCAACGCCGGGTAACGCATTACCGACATCGGTACCGCAGGTGCCGAAAATACCGCAAGTGCCGGACATACCGCATGTAGGTCCGTCGCCGACTGTGACGCCAATACCCACGGCCGTCCCATCGCCCACAACATCACCTATGCCATCTCCGACGGTATCACCGGTTCCGACGCCGATCATCACTCCGACCCCATCGCCTATGCCGAGCCTTATAGCTTTCCCGTCTGTAACACCGGCCCCGACCACCGTAAGCACGCCAGTGACCATACCCGTCCTGCCACCTCCATCTACTAATGAAACCGGGGCAGCGGCCATTGTAACACCTACAGTTGCGCCTTCATTAACGCCTACTCCGACCCCGACCACTATGCCCGCGGCCACCGAAGAGCCTACTGTATTTTACAGCCAGACGCCGTTTGGTTTGCTCTTACTGGCATTGATCGCAGCCGTTGTATTATTTGTGGCAAGGTCCAGGAATAAGAATAAAAAGTAAGGCATGGCGTGGCCTTACCATTTTACTATCTTATTTTGTAATTACGCCTTATTTAATCGTATTTTTGTATTAGCTCTCCAATTATCGGGAATTAAAGGTTATAATGGGAGAAAAATGTATTTAATCTCAAACCATCAATTAGCCTGAACGGTCCTACTATCAGAGGTGAGACGATGAGAAAATATGCTTTAATCCTATTCATTATAACGGTTTCGCTTATCGCCGCAGGCTGTGTTAGCTGCCTGCAGAGCTTCCAGCCGACGGCTACACCGACGCCGACCGTCGCGCCTACGAATGTGCCCACAAATGTGCCCACGACACCGGCGCAGACGGTAACGCCGACCGCGATCCCGCCAAACATGAAAATATATCAAAGCGGATGGCCCCAGGACCCGTCGCAAGGGCAATATCTGGCCAACGGTGTCCGTGTTTCCTGGACCAGGACGTACAGGGCTGATGACTGGAGCATGCCAGCAATAGAATCCGGCACCAGTGATGTTAGCCATGGCGTGGTACAGGAATTAGCATTCTGGAACCCAACGGCTCAGAATCAGACCGTACGCTCAGTGAACTTCAAGACCGGATATACGGAAACGCTGGACAGTCCAACTAAGTTCATCAATTCGTTTGGTGACTTCCATGAATATGACAATATGCAGAATAGTAACTTCTTCAGCGAATTTACCATCGCTCCGGGAAATAGGACTACAGTCTTGCTGTATTCATATATCACTGACGACGACTTCAACAAGTATAACGGCTACATCAAGATGAACGGCGTCACGATCAACTATGATCCGAATATGATCCAACCTTGAACACCGTACGGGCATAAAAGTGATCCATGACATTTTTATGTCCGGTATTTTTTTACAAGTATTGGGCCAGGGTCACAACAAGTTATTTAATAAAAGCCAATAATACAAATCTAGGCAGGGATATATATGGATAAAGTGGTCCTTTTCAAGATGATCGGGCTCGTGTTGCTGATAATCGGCGTCTTCGTGCTCATCGCGGGCTTTCTGTTCGATAGCAAGTTCTTTAAGGGTACGGGCTTCTCGGCCATTGTCATCGCAGGCGCACTGATCTATTACTCGATCAACGCGACGCCCGTCGATAAAATCCCGCAGAATGAAGTACATATAATGGATGATGCTGCCCAACCGAAAGTACAGCTTAAAAAATGAAGTATGGCGATGTGGATCAAGCTCGGGCCTGATCCGTTGCTGTATTATTATTTATCACGTAAAAAACATTATCCGACGTAATATGTAAATACATAAGCCCTTTTCATGCCTTAATTAACTATTTTTAAGCAAAAACTTTAAAAACTATACGGCTATTATTAGGACACGTCCGTGGGCCCGTATTGCCCATGGCTTGTTAATGATCTTTAGGTTTCAAAATACCTGATGATTGATGAAGGGCGAAAGCCCTGAAGGAGGAATATTAAATGGCAAAACCAAGCTACATTAAATTCGAAGTTCCGCAAGAATTACAGGACAAGGCACTCGAGGCCGTTGAACTCGCAAGGGACACCGGAAAGATCCGGAAAGGCACGAACGAAGTCACCAAAGCCATCGAGAGAGGGATCGCCCTTTTAGTGATCGTTGGCGAAGACGTGCAGCCAGAAGAGATCGTTGCACACATCCCTGCGCTTGCAGACGAGAAGAAAGTCGCGTACATATTCATTAAGAAGCAGGAAGAGATCGGAGCGGCATCCGGGCTAGAAGTAGGCTGTGCAGCAGCCGCGATCGTGGACGCCGGCAAAGCAAAGGCGCTCGTCGACGAGATCGCTCAGAAGTTCGCTGCTCTGAAGCAGTAAATACGCCATAGGTGATTTACATGGTAGAAGAGACAGGCGTACCGGGCGAGGTCATCGAGGTCATAGGGGTCACCGGCATGCATGGCGAAGCCGTGCAGGTCAAGTGCAAGATCCTGGAAGGTAGCAACAAAGGCAGGATCATTACACGCAATGCTATCGGCCCTATCAGACTCGGCGACATCCTCATACTAATGGAAACAGCAAGAGAAGCCAAGAAGCTTTCATCCAGGTGATTCTAGATGGTCGACATTAAGAAATGTTCGTTCTGCGGCAAGGAGCTTGAGCCGGGAACGGGCAAGATGCTCGTGAAAAAGGATGGGACTATCCTTTTTTACTGCTCAACGAAGTGCCAGAATAACAGCAAGCTCGGCCGCATTCCCCGTCTAGTCAAGTGGACGACGAAGGCGACAGAGACGAAGGCAGCAACGAAGGCTCCAAAGCCAACGAAGGCGCCAAAGCAAGAGAAGAAGAAATAGGGTGATCTTTACGGATCAGACATTCGTAATGATAAAGCCCGACGGCGTACAGCGTGGCCTTGTGGGAGACATCGTCTCCCGCTTTGAGCGCCGCGGCCTAAAGATCGTAGCCATGAAGATGCTGGTTGTGAGCGATAAGCTCGCGAAGGCACACTACGAGGAGCACGCTGCCAAGCCCTTTTTCCCTGGCCTGGTCGGATTCATCGAATCCGGGCCGGTTGTAGCCATGGTGATCGAAGGCAAGAGTGTTGTTCCGCTGGTGCGGAGCATGGTCGGCGCAACGAATCCCGCTAACTCGACCCCGGGAACGATCCGTGGGGACTTAGCGCTGGAGACGGGACGCAACGTGATCCACGCATCGGACTCGCCGGAATCGGCAAAAAGAGAAATATCTCTGTACTTCGATAAATCAGAGATAGCTACGTATAAGAGAATAGACGAGCACTGGCTGTACGAATAAGCGGCCATTGCTGGAGCTTTTATGGCAACGGCCCCCCAGGAAATCAAAAACCTCAGGACGCCCATCGTGTGCGTCATGGGGCATGTCGATCACGGCAAAACAACTCTTCTCGATAAGATCAGAGGAACGACCGTGGCCGATAAGGAGGCCGGGGCCATTACCCAGCACATAGGCGCAACAGAGGTGCCTATCGCCACGATCCGCACATTATGCCAGGGCATCATGGGCGGGAACGTGGACATTCCGGGTCTACTTTTCATCGACACTCCCGGGCATCACGCTTTTACGACGCTACGCAGCAGAGGCGGCGCACTGGCCGACCTGGCTGTGCTGGTGGTCGATATCACCGAGGGCTTTCAGCCACAGACGATCGAGGCCCTCAAAATATTAAAACAGTATAAAACGCCTTTTATCGTGGCCGCGAACAAGATCGACCGCGTGCAGGGATGGACCCCGACGCCATATGCGCCGTTCATCAAGTCTTTCCCAAAGCAGCCGGAATACGTGAAGACGGCTATCGATACGCGGACCTATGAGCTTGTGGGTAAATTATCGGACCTCGGCTTTAGCTCCGACCGGTATGACCGTATTGGCGATTTCAGGCGCAATATCGGCATAGTACCGATCAGTGCGAAGACGGGTGAAGGCATACCGGACTTATTAATGATACTCATTGGGCTGGCGCAGAGATTCCTGGAGGAAAACCTGAAGTTCCAGGTGACCGGCCCGGGTGTCGGAACCGTCCTGGAAGTCAAAGAGGAGCGCGGTCTTGGATTTACCATCGACGCGATCATCTACGATGGTGTCATCAAGACCGGCGACACGATCGTTATCGGCGGAAAGGAGAAGCCGCTCGTGACAAAAGTCAGGGCGCTGCTCAAGCCCAAGCCGAACCAGGAGATCCGCATCGAAGAGAAGTTCGACCGCGTCAATAAATTAACGGCTGCCGCAGGCGTAAAAATACTGGCACCTAACCTGGAAAATGCCATAGCCGGCTCGCCCATACGAGTGGCGACTGACGAGACCATTGAAGCCATAAAAGCAAGCATCGAGGAAGAGCTATCGAACGTTAAGATACCGACAAACGAGGACGGCATCATGATCAAGGCGGACACCATCGGCAGCCTCGAGGCGATCGCCAATGAATTGCGAGAAGCTAATATTAATATTGCGATGGCCGAAGTGGGCGATATCTCGAAAAAAGATATCGTGAACGCCGAGACGCTGAACGATCCGCTCAAGCGCGTGATCCTGGGGTTCAATGTTTCATTACTTGGGGACGCGAAGGAATATTCGCTGACCACCCCAATCAAGATCTTCAATAACAACATCATTTACAAGCTCATCGAGGACTATCAGAAGTGGCAGAAGGAGCAGAAAGAGCTGGCTGAGAAGAAGCGGTTCGAGCAGATCATCCGGCCCGGGAAGATCAAGTATCTCCCGAACTGTACGTTCAGGCAGAGCCATCCCGTCGTGATCGGCGTGCAAGTCATGGGCGGATGCATCAAGCCCGGCGAGATGCTGCTCAAGCCCGACGGCTCGAAAGTCGGCGAGATCAAGCAGGTCCAGGAGCGTAACGAGAATATCGCTTTCGCGACCGTGGGCAAAGAGGTCGCCATATCGATCGAAGGCCCGACCGCAGGGCGCCAGATCAACGAGGGCGACGTATATTACGTAGATGTGCCCGAGTCACATTCAAAGGTGCTGGAGTTCGAGCTAAAGAGCACGATCAAGCAGGACGAGCTAGAAGTTCTTACCGAGTTCCTGGCGATCAAGCGTAAGAACAATCCCTTCTGGGGCAAATGATCTTTTTATTTTCAGATCAATTATAAGAGCTTCAACGCTCATCATTTCAAATTGAATAAAAAGAGATAATAAAAAATATTAGATCAGCTTATCCGGCTGTTTTGCATCCGGCTTCGGCACGATGGGCTTACCCATGGCCTGGATGCGCGCCTCGATGAACTTCTGGCCCCTGGGCGACGCGCCGTAGATCGGTATGGAGTCGCCCACCCGGAATGCGTCGCTTTCCTTGCCCTGCTCGCGAATATATCGTGAAGCGCAGCCTGTGATCACGTCGGCATATTTGAAGATGTCTTTTGCGTCCTGAGCGGTCACACCTGTGGTGTGGACGACAAATGAAATGATATTCACGCCGAATTCTTTTTCCATCTCCTTGAGCTTTTTCGCGTCCTTACCTGAAACGATGGAAACGCCGATGTTCTTAAAGCCCATCGAGATCGCTTTCTGGACTCCCGCCACCATGTCGATCTTTGCGGTCTTCGGGTCTAACACAAATTTCGCGCCGATCTTTTCGATCACTTCAGGTATCGGGGTCGTGCTCACAAGTCCCGAGACCCTGCCGCCTATGCCCTGTACCATGTCCGGCTTCGTGATGATGACCGTACCACAGCCTTCGCATACGATCACGGAGGCATCCAGCATCTTTTTATCTAGAGCGGTTTTCATGATCTCGGAAATTCCGAACGAGAGGAAATCCTTCATCTCTAGCGCCCTGTTTTTCGTGCACATGCCGAAATCGTCTATGCGGAATTGTATGTTGTCGGCGACGACTTGCTTAGTGATTTGCTTAATGCCTCGATGCTTATCGAAAATCGGGCAATAGCCGATCAGCGGTTCTCCGACCTCAGTGACCTTGCCGTTTTTAATGACAACGCGAGCTTTTCCAAGTGCTTCAACAACATGTTCGTCTTTTTCCACCATTTTATTACCCCAATTAATCGATCATTATGATTTTCTTATTAATACACTTAAAATACCATATACTTTTTATCGCCTGTCAGCTTTCCCGGTTAATGATATTATCCGGCGAATATGCTGAATATATCAGGCGATTCTCATAAAATCATGCACTAGATTTTAAATAGACTGAATTATGTGTTTTGAAAAGAGGTTCAATATGGTGTGCCCAATAGTGGATAAAGAACTTTGTATCTCGTGCGGTAACTGTGTAGAGCTTTGCCCGGATGTGTTTAACTGGGACCCGGACGGCAAGGCGGAAGTCGTTGATCCGAATGCCTGCGGTGTCAAATGCGACTGCAAGGAAGCGGCAGAATCATGCCCCACCGACGCAATCACGATTGAGCAATAATGTCAATAGCGTCATATTTTTATAACTGCCATTTAGCCTCTTAGCCTCGTAATAAAGCTGAGCACAGCGATGATGACCCATATCGCGATCATCAATACAACCGGTACTTTATGTTCATTGATGTTCTTATCCACGATCCACCTGGGAACATAAGTAATGAAACTATACAAGCTGACTGCAACCGGTATCATGACCAGCATGATAGGGAAAATATAGAGTAGCGCATTATTAGAAAATAAAATTTCCACTATGAATAAGACTAACAGAACCGGCAGGAAGATCCTCTTATCGCTCCATTTCTTTCTGTAGATTAAATATGCGAACAATAACGGAGAGCCCAGGTAAAATGCCCAGATCAAAGGCATATGGTTGATCCAGCCCATAACATCAGGATTAAAAGCGGTCGTGAAATCTACGACAACCCAGAAAGCAGTTCCAAGAATAAAATATTTCCAAAAATTATCCAGTTTGATCATAAAAGAACAGTGCGGGCAATTATATGCCCGCTTTATAACCTTACTGTAACAGCTTTACAAGTTCGAACTTGAATGGCCCGAGTTTGCCGCCGTAGTTACCCGCGGAGATCTTCACGACGCCAGGTACCATGCAGGCAGCCTTGATGCCTACGGTCATTGCCTTCGCAACTGTAGCTTCGTCGACGCCGTCGATGACGACTTCGTAAGCAGCCTTGACTTCTGCCGGTAATGATGAAGCTACTTTGCCCTTCAGGCTTGGTGCCATCAATTCGTTAGTCGATGCTTTCATGAACTTGTACTTGGAGCCGACCTTGCTGCCCGAGGCGACGATTCCGCCCGGGAACGGGGTGATACAGCCCTCGACGTGTGCGATCGCATCCACAGCCGCCTGTGCGCCCATTAATGCAGAGCCCTGGGTCTCGCCCATGATGAAGAAGTTTCCGCCGCCGACTCCCTTCTTGTAGCCGTACTCTTCCTCACAGATGAAGTCGCCGTTCATGATTGGTATGGCCCAGACATTCCTGTCGCCGACCTTGGTCTGGTACTCGAACTTGTCACCGAAGAAGTGCAGCTTGACGTCCAGCTTCTTTTCGAGTGTCTTGTCCTCGAGCCTCTCGAAGGGCAGCCAGTTGAACGCAGCCGCTGTCGGTGCCGTCAGGACGCACTCGCCGATACGCTCGATGAGCTGCTCCTTCAGCTTGTCCTTGCCCATCTGGACGATCATGATCGCATAGCCCGGCCTTCCGTCCGGCGTCTTCTCGGCCGGGACGAAGCTGTCGATGCCGGCTTCCGCCGGACATCCTATGACGGAGGTGCCGAATCCGGTCGCCTCGGTCGCCGCGACTTTTGCATAATACTCGGTCGCTGCAGTGATCAACACTCTCGATACTGTGACGGGGAACGCTTCCGCATAAGTATCCTCGATCTCAACGTTGTTATATTTCATCATATTCCTCCCTGAATGTGAAAATTATCTGAATAATCGTCCTGGGATTATATTAAGCCAACGCTTAACAATCATATTATCTCCGGGCGTTAGTCTCTAAACGATATGCATGTAAGCTATTGAAATAATTTTCCGAGGGTTGCCTCGATCGATGGCCATTAAAATTTATGAATGACTGTTCATAGGTTTTTCGTGATTAAATGTGGTCAGGGATAAAATTGCGTACGCCCATCAACCTAATATGAGCGGTAGCGATGGGTATATGCGTAGATCGACTTTCTCGACCCTGTTGATCATCGTGCTACTGCTGACTGCAATGACTGGCATTCAGGCGGAAAAAGCATATGCGCGAGCAAGCCTGTCAACATATGTAAACAACCCGCCAGGCGCATGGGAACCCAGCGGGTATAATGTCAACGGCACCGCGATAAAACTGGACATAGATACGCTCGGCTGGAACTCGACGCGGATCATGGGAAATATCGGCATGGGCGACGGGTCGGTTTCAGCATTGAAACATATGAGCAACCCAAATGTAAACTTTACTCTAAATAACTTTATGGCTGGCGATGTCTCGGAAGCCCCATGGGACCCGCGACGAATCACAGATTTAAATCCTATAGGTATTGAAACAGAGGAAAATAATTCTACTAAAAGCATCCCTGACTCGATCAATAAAACAGATGACAGCAAATCTGTTTCCGAATTGAATAAAACCGAGCCTGCGAGTGATATCAGCACTGGCCCAATTTCCAGCCAGATGGCATTGAACGATCCTTATCATGCCATACTCTTAGGCAGGCCAGTAAACGACCTGCTATACGAGAATCCCCTGGCGCTCCCCGGTACGGCTTATTTCCGTTTAGTGGGCTTGCAGATGCCTGGGGGCGGTTGCCTGAATATCGGCATGAAGACACTGACATACGGGTATTAGGCATTAAAAATGGCTATAACAGCTTATCTTACCCGTTTTTAAATTTTAATTAGCCTGTCAACCTAACCGGTCGATGAAGAGGTAGGTACGATTATAGGTAAAATTATCTGCCATATTTTGTTTCATCGATGGAAGCACAGGGCTCACAAAGTCCGGACTGGCACCTTGACCAAATATCGCCTGATCGAACGCCGTGTTGCCCACCAGTGCAGGGCTGGAAATGTCAAGATTTCCGATATGATCTTCAGCATAATTTGTCTGGTTGAATTCCGTGAGTGTCAGATCGGCAAATTCAAACGGCTCAACAAAAACGGTCGAATCGGTCGTGATAAAAGGGGCAGTCATCTCAGTGAAAGCCGCTGCCGGATGGATGAACATGATGAAAGCGATCGCTAGCACAAGCGCTTTTGCTATATATGCCCTCATACTCCGGTACCCTCCTCTATTAATTCATAGTTTTAAAACGCATGTTAAAATAGGTTATTATATGTAATATTATATATTTATTATATTGTCGCTTATCGGGCAGTATGATCATAATCTGCCTGACCGATCAAACCTGATGATTTTATGGGCGACGAATGGCACTTATATTATAAAATATTAATATAGAATTGTATTTTTTTACAAATATTTCTGAATAAATGCCTATCTTGGAGGGTGTTAGCTTCAGCATCTATCGCTCGATACTTTTGTACAACTTAAAAAATATAACACAAAATATATCTTATCCGAAAGCATCCATTTGTAAAATTGAAGATATATCGTTAGGCGGGGTACCAGGTTTGCGGAGGTGAATCTATTGAATCGTAAGATCAGCTCGTTAAAGGATGACATGTGGGATGCGCTTAAAGCGTTTGAGCGCAAGATCGCAGAGTTCGATGCCACCTTCGCATGCATACCGGATGGCGCATTTATCATTAATACGGAAGGCTCGGTTATCGCGATAAACGACACCGCCCTTAATATCCTTGGTATACAGAGAGAAGAAGTCTCTCATTTGCCTTTCAGGTCATGGATCGAAACATTTAATATCCATGGTCCCGACGGGAAGCCTTTATCCCAAAAAATATTACATCTTGATAATAAAACCATAAGTTTTGAAAAAACCTCCGGCTATATATTACGTATTGTTAATAAGAAACAGCGGAAAAAAATACTATCGCTCTCCGCTTCTCCCATATATGACGATCATAATAAATCTACCATGGGCACCGTGGTGATCTTTAGTGACATCACGCTGCAGGAAACACTGAACTCGATCCTGCAGGTGACCGTGAACGCGGAGACGATGCGCGACCTTTTGAATGAATCCGCTAATATCATCTCTAATAATTTTAATATTTCCATGCTCGGCATTTACCTCTATGATGAAGATATGGGGACTCTTCGCATTCGGGCGACAAAAGGCATAAAAAAGGACATGCTGAAAATGTTTGGCCAACAGTACGTTTCTGAGGGGTCTCCCGGAATATCTGCGGCAGCGGTCCGTGAAAAAAAGACCATCGTCATTGAAGACGTGGCGACCAGTAATATCTACATGGAACATGGTAAGATCGAGGAGCACTTTGGAATCAAGTCGGCCGTAAGCATACCGCTGCTCGCCGGTAATACCATTCAGGGAACGATCACGCTATTGCAAGTCGACGGCAAAGAACTTTCAATCGAGGAAATCCACATACTTGAGACCGTCAGCGGCCAGCTCGCCATGAGCATCAGTAAGATCCGTGGTGCAGAGGACGAGCGCATTTTCCGGGAAGTGCTATCTCGCCGCACGGCAGAGCTCAATGCGATCATTTCCCAGATGGTTGATGGCGTGCTTGTGGTAGACTCACATGGCAAGTTGATCATGCAGAACCAGTCCTTAAGGGACATGTTAGGCTATTCCTATGGCGATTATGCGAAATTGTATAAATCCCATAAAGAAAAGTGGCTGGAAGCCCTGGAACCGCGGTATCTGAGCGATGAGCCGGTCCTGCCCGACGACTTTCCCATGGCTCAGGCCATCATGGGAAAAACGGTGAGCGGCATGATCTTCAGTGTAAAGACAAAATATGGCACACCCCGTATTCTGAGTATTTCGTCCACTCCCCTTCTTGGAGGCGATCTCAAAGTGCAGGGCAGTATCGCCGTGCTCCGGGATGTGACCCTTACTGTTACGCTATCAGACATATCGGAGATCATCATCAAATCCTCGGTCTTGAATGATATGCTCAAGGATTCGCTGGATGCGATCATGGACAACATGAACCTTGTTACCGCAGGCATCTATCGCTATGATCACGCCGCGAAGACGATCGAGATGGCTGTCTATCGCGGGTACTCCGAGGATGCGATCAGCGTATTCGGACGGGAAAAGGTTAGCGAGAAGAGCCGGGGCATAGCGGGCCAGAGTGCATACTGGCGAAAGCCCGTCTTTATCGATAACATATTCGAGGACCCGAAAACAAAGAAATATTCGCTGGATGTGGCTCATAAGCTAGGCATATATACAGTTCTGGCGCTACCCATCGTCACCGGAGAAGAGCTCCATGGCGTCCTGATCATTACGGCAAGCCAGTTTGACAACATTTCCGACGAGACTAAAAATTCGCTTAAGATCATCTGTAACCAGCTGGCATCGGGCATAAAAAAGGTCGAGGCGGATGAGAATGAGCGGAGGGCCCGGTTTGAGGCTGAGGAGTCACGCGACACCGCAGAAATATATCTGGATGTCATGAGCCATGACATAATTAATGCTAACCAGGTCAGCCTGGGTTATCTGGAATTACTCGAGTCAAGCCCTAACATCGGCGAGAACGACCTGGTCATGATAGATAACAGCCTTAAAGCACTGCGCCAGAGTACGCGCATCATCGAGAATGTCAAGAAGATCATGCGCATCGGCGGCTTAATTACGCTAGACCGCATCGACGTGGACGCAGTTATCCGCGACTGTATTGATTGTATACCTTCGGGCTTTAAGAAAATTTCTATTGATTATACCTCGAAGCCAGGCATGTTCACGATGGCCGACGGCTCTATAAAAGATATTTTTGTCAACCTGCTGGACAACTCGCTTAAGTTTTCAGGCGATGAAGTCCACGTTACTATTCATGCGGACAAGATCGAGCATGAAGGAAAAGATTTTTACTGTGTGACCGTTGAGGATGACGGCATCGGCGTTCGTGATGAGGTAAAGCGCAGTATTTTCGAGCGTTTCAGGTCGACCGGGTATAAGGAAAAAGGCCGGGGCCTGGGCCTCTACCTGGCTCGAAGCATCATTGAGCTATATGGCGGCCGTATCTGGGTCGAGGACCGCGTTAAGGGCGACTATCACTATGGTGCAAAGTTCTACGTCCTCATACCGCCCGCAGACTAAACCACAAATATCACTAATTTTCACTAATTAAAGATAACCACGGCGGCACAGCTAACGTTTGGTTTAAGCCTCCGGCAGCCGGGCGACTCATTCTAACCACAGAGAACACAGAGACACAGCTTACGTTATTATTACGCCTCCGGCGGCTGTGTGATGCTTGGCTTATCATTATTCTCAAATCAAGGGTTCAAATTTCTCACACAATATTTAGTCGCCCGGCCGCCGGAGGCGTAACAATAATGTCAGCTGTGTCTCTGTGTCTCTGTGGTTAATATATAGTCCCAAACACGCCAAGAATAATTGCAATACCTGGCTGCCGGAGGCGTAAACAAAAACAATTTTATGAACTCCATGCTCTCGGCGTCTTTGTGGTGAAAAATAGTTCACTTCATGTGCTTAGTGCGTTGACGGGATGGTGATGACGATGCGGGCGCCTTTCGCATAGTTGCCGGGCACACGGTCCTCGATCCACACGCGACCGCCGAGCTTATTGGCGATCTTTTTTATTAAGTAGAGTCCCATGCCGTGAGGGTTTTTCACGCGGTGGCTTTTTTGTAATCGGAAGACCTCGGATTTGATCTCGTCTGGTATGCCGGGGCCGTTATCGGATATTTCCAGCCGGTTCACGCCGCTGCGGTCTTTAGAGATTCGAATATCCACGTCCACCGTGGCAGAAGCCGTATGTACGATGCTGTTGATCAGCGCCTCGTGGACTGCATACCTGAATAGCTGGCCCACCTGTAGATGGTCATGGCTGGTATATTTCACGTTCAGCTTTTTATTCGATGCAGTCGCGAACGCTTCAGCCTCAGGTATTATATCTTTTACGATCTCGTTGAATGCGACCATTTCCCGTCTTTCGCCCTTGCTAAGCGCTCTCACCATGCTGATCGTATTCTCATTCCATTCTACCGCCTGGATCGCACTCTTTACCTGCTTCTTCGTGCCTTCATGCGCCGATAGCGGCTCCAGACAGGACCTTGCCAGCATATCGTTCTCATGCGTGGCATGCGCGATCAGGTCTACGTACAGTCGGGCGTCCTCTGCCTGGGCCACAAGCTCATCCTCTCGCAGGCGCACATTGAGGCCTACGGCGATCTGGTTACAGATAGCCTGCAGCGCTTCAAAGTGCTCGGCGGTCAGCGTACGGCTGTGAATGACCGTGAGCACGCCCACAAGCTTATCCTGGTCCAGTAGTGGCGTAATGACTAAGAACTCTCCGCCCATGCGCTCGATGGCAGACCTGGAATCCGGCAGCATATCGTAATCCTCTATAGCGGTGACCATCTGCATCCGCTGGTATGCGCTACGGCCAGCCATGCCCAAAGAATCCGGTGCGATCGCCTGGACTGAAATGATAGACTTGAGCCTCTCGGTCCATCCTTTACTGGCCAGAAGCTCAACGTTACCGTCGCGGGCCACGTAGCCCGCTACTGCGAGATAGGCAAACGTATCCTTGATCAGCCACAAAACCCTTTCGAAATAATCCTTTGGCGTTTTGGTCTGGGTGGATACCTTCGAGATCTCTATGATGGCACGGGTCAGTGTGACGTTCCGGAGCCTCAGCTCATCGCAGATCTTTTCTCCGCCCGCATTAAACGAAGGCTTGCATTCTGCCTCAAAATAGCGTTTTCTGCCGACTCTGTCCATATCCTCGAAAATAGTTCCAGGCTTACAATAGTCGTATAGGCCCGGGAATAGCTGAGCGAACTTGATGCCGGGGACTGCAGCCCGATGCGAGAACCAGTCTATAAAAGCCGGGTCTGCCCAGATGATCGTCCCATCGGCGTCCACAATGCATTTGCCATCGCCCGGAATGATTTCCATACATAAAGACAGGCCACTTAATCCGTATTAAAACTATTGAATCTGCATTTGAAAAGTGCATTAATTAATATCCCATGATATGGGACTCCAGGCCGGTGCCCGATAACGATTTATACAGTGCGATGATTGTTTTACATGTATGTCTGATAGAAACCTTGCCGGCCGCTGCGGCATCTACTGTGGCAATTGTCCGGTTTATCTCGCCAGTCATAGCAGTGACGATAAAGCAAAATTCGACTTTGCGTTCTCGACTCGCTGTACGCTTGACCAGGTCAAGTGTGAGGGCTGTGGCTCCGATGACAGATTTGAGCTTAGCCAGGGATGTACGTATCGTAAATGTGCAGATGACCATGGCGTCGGGTCCTGCGGAGAATGCAAGGAATTCCCCTGCGCATCATTACAACAGCTCTACGACCAGGATGTCGATAAATGGAAGGATGCACCGGAAAATGCGAACCGTATAAAAGAAGTCGGCATCGATAAATGGCTTGAAGAGCTGGAAGCTAAAAACCGATGCAAGCATTGTGACAGTAAGCTACCACCTGGTGAAAAAAGCTGCCGCGTCTGCGGCGCCCTTGTGATCAGGGACACAAGATAAGATATGTGATGCGCGCGAGCATCATCCATAACCGTGTCAACTGTAAGCTATGGAAAAAGAAAAATGATGTATATAAATTACAGCTCTTTTAAGTTGTTAATATATTTAAAGCGCCGGTCTTCCGGCACGTGCATGATCGCGATGGATCGTATCTCCATCATGATATCATGCTGGACTTTATTCTCCATACATTCCTGTAGCTTATCAGCACCCAGCTCGTGTACCTGGCGCATGACTCGGGGCATATGCTTTTCCGCATAAGTGAATGGATTCATGAACGCTTGCTCCAGCACCAGGCGAGCGTTGACCGCCACGTAGTTAGCCATGCGGACATCCAGATCCGTAGGGGTCTTACTCAGTTCAAACCCGACAAGCTTTAGCTCTGGTAAATCGACGCCGTTCTCTCGCAGTTTTTTTTCAAACTCCGTATAAATGCGTAACGATATGACCTTGATGAAATTATCGTAAGACCGCCTGTCGACGATCGGCGAAAGGTTCATCTCAAAATGGGCCGTTACCACCTGTTCCCCCTTGACAGCGGGCTCTTCCTTATCGCTCGTCAAGTGGGCTTGCCTGATGGTAGGCTTCTTATGTATTGTCTTCCCCGGCATAGCCGCACCCGCCAATCCTTTAGTAAGTAAAACCACGTTCACATTTAAGTGCTTTGTTCTCTTACGCTTTTTTAGCCTCTAAAACTATGTACGCATAGAATATCGGAATATCACTAAAGATAAAGAATAATATTATAGTATAAGTCTTTCTTTTTATGCCGATATTTTCGCATCAGGCGATAATCGGTCAATGCTTGCCATATGACCGGCGGCTATGCATAGGAAAGATATATAAACGTTCAGGAGCAACGAATATAATATTTACCTCAAAATATCAGTGATGCAGTGGGGTAATGATAACACTCGACGGCATTCTTGTTAAAAAAGGTACGGCGAGAGTGGTGTGACATGCGATCAACGTTGACAGGCTTCTGCAAAATAACAGGTATCATTTTGATACTTTTATCGCTATTCACGATATTACAACCGCTACCGGCTTACATGGATCACGAGTATATCATCAATGGCTCGTCCAGCATCAACGGTGTGGCAGCCCAGGGAATTCAGCTTACAGGCCCTTTTGACGCCCAGACTGTAACATTCCCCGGCGGCAGCTATTCACTTTTCGTACGCCTGCCCGAAGGCCATCCGGCGACGATCACGATCACTGCCTCATACGAAGGGTATGAGCCATTATCAAAGTATATCGACCTGAACCAGAGCTCGTCTCTGGATTTCAACCTGTTGCCGCTTCCCACGGTATATACTATCAACGGCTTATGTCGCGTGAATGGCACATTATCATCGGGAGTGGTTATAAATGACGAGACTTACGGTAATAGCACGGTTTCCGGGCCCGACGGGACATATCAGCTGAACATATCAGTGCCATCGGGAAGTTCCTCCCGTGTCACGCTGGTCGCTTCGAAGTCCGGCTACAGCCAGGACTCTGAAGCTATAGACCTTAACCAGACTACTAGCACTAACTTTGATCTTACTGCATTGCCTGTAGTGACCATATCGCCTTCTATCGCCGTCACCTCTACGGCTCAGGCAACCGTGGTGTCGACTAACCAGTCAGGCTCTGGCATTGCCGGCATGATCTCAGGGAATGCATTCCCGATCTCGATTGTCCTCGTGTTGCTGGCCGTGGTCATCGTCGGATCAGCATTATTTTTAAAGAAACGCGCAAGCGGTAAGGGCATGATGAAAGAGCCATCCAGGGAGGACCTGTACAAGCTCGTGATCGGCGATAACAAGCGCAAGCGCAGGCCAAGGAATGGCGAAGGGCACACTGGCGGCCATCAAAAGCTAAAGTGACCATTTTTTTTATCCATTCTCCCTAATTTGCATATTTTTGCATATTTTATATAATTCTAAAATGAACAAATTTTTAAACATTTTCGTAATACGGGATAAACATTCATATATTTACTAATATATTACTTAAAAATAGAAAGATTTATTAACGACTTTGCCTGATTTTTACTATATTATCCAAATAATGTGTATCAAAAGGTAATAGTGTATATATTTGCTTTAAAACTTAAAATACAAACAAGTAATCAATAGTAATATAGTAAATTATCAGGGGGGCGATGTAGGGAAAATCGAGGTGAGATCGTTGATATTCGATATTGTAAAATTGAAGAAAATATTAATCAGCATAGCCCTTTTCTGTATATCTTTATCTATTCTTATCGGTGTTTTATCGTTGAATTCCTATGCAGATGACCCTATTGCTTCGGATACGCCAACGCCTACTCCTATTGCTTCGGATACGCCAACGCCTACTCCTATTGCTTCGGATACGCCAACGCCTACTCCTATTGCTTCGGATACGCCAACGCCTACTCCTATTGCTTCGGATACGCCAACGCCTACTCCTATTGCTTCGGATACGCCAACGCCTACTCCTATTGCTTCGGATACGCCAACTCCGACTGCAACGGCCACAGCGACTGCAGAGCCTTCGGCATCGCCATCGCCAAGTGCTAGCCCGACCGCTACTATATCGCCGACTGGAACGCCTCGGCCTTCGAATAATCCAGGCCCGATCACTGTCCCGGGCAATATCTACTATCCAAACGGCACAGCCAGGACAAATGCCACGGTCACGCCCAATGCCACGATAACACCGGAGCCTAACGCGACTGTCACAATAGTGCCATTACTGATATCAACACCGACGCCGGCAGCTTCGAGCAAGCCAGTGTATAATGCGTCGTTTGCCGCCAATGGAAACAGTGGCGGCATCGTAAGCATTATGAACTCGAGCCTCGTCCCGCTCGCGGCGGCAACAATGGCGCTGATCATCGTGGTGGGCGGCGTGGCCTACTATATGGGCGATCGGAGCAGGGCACCGCCGGAAAAACCGCTGAACGAGCCAAGCCGCGATGATATCTATGGCATGGTGCTTGGAGAGCCTCATAGGCGGCCCCGAAAGCCTAGAACCTAATAAAAAATCACGGCTGAGGAATCTACCTCAGCGCTTTTTTAGATTTGTTTTAATATGCCGATCCTGGGCTCATAGCACCTGCCGCTGTCCATTAGTGCGTTAATGGCGCGCTCCACCTCTTCCTCGCTGTAGCCGAGTTTTATCGTCTCGCCCAGCAGGGCCTCATAGCTAACACCCTCTCCCCTATCCATCCGCCCGATCATATCCATGATGACCGCAAGCTGTAAGTTATCGCCGGATGGCTGCTCTGCCGAGTCGTCATGAATCGATGCGTCCACGATCGTCGCCAGCGCATCAATGACCATACGCCGGTACGGGTCCAGCGTGTTTGGGGTCAGCGCATAATGATCTATCGCCTTCGCGATGCCAGGTGCATCTTCGCTGAACGCGGATATGTAGCGGGACAGCTCAGCTCCTCTCAGGCCGCTCTCCATGGCCTTTTCCATGACTTTCATGGCCTGTATGCTGAACAGCGCAGTATGATAGATCCAGCGGTTCCGCACGTACTCGTCCACCAGGCTGATCTCCTCAGGCCGGATCGAGACATAGAATGAGCTCTTTTCCGGCGCGAACACACGGGCTTTTCCCACTACGGCCACGTAAGCCGGTGTTTTGACGCTTGACAGGAATATGGCGGCAGCAGGCTGGTATTCGCCAGCATAGACGGTAAACACGCCCGTAGGGTCCGCGACACGGGCACGGTACATGCTCTGTCCGTCCGTGCCGATGTTCTCCACTTCTGTGAGCACGCCCACGATAAATACGCGGTTGCAGACGACGCCGGTAGGCGTCACAATAAAGTTCGGCGAGCGTTCCAGGCCCTCGCCCTGCTGTAAGTTCGAGTCGTTGAACTCCCTGGCAAATATGCGTCTCGCCACTTCGCGCTGAGCGATGGCGCGTCTTGAGACTTCACGCTGTTCTAGCTGGTGTGTGGAAATGTCTCTGTCGCTCATCGTAAGCTCACCATCAGTTCCCTTGCAAGCCTGCCGATATCATCATGTGGCCTGGTCGCATGGGACGCGATCAATATTCTTCCATACTCGCCGCGGGTCACGTTACCACGCACGACGAATGGCAGGCCGATAAGTGACGCGCGGATCCGCTCATCCGCAGAATCAGGGCCGCCGCTTCGCAATAGCTCTTCCATCTCTATGCCGATAAGTGCTTTAGTCAGAGTCCTGTCGAACACACAGATCATGGAGCCAGTGCCGTCGTCGAGGATCGCCTTGATGCGCATATCCCAGATGCCGTCCACCTTTCCATGCGCCCGGCACTGTCCTTTCTGCATGACGCGGCTGCATTCGGGGCACCGCTCGATAAGCCCCGAGCCAGGCCGGATCGAGACGATGTCACCTTCGGCCTCTATATCATATGCGCCGTCCCCGGCGCCCAGCTCGGCCAGGCTGCACCGTCGCGTACTATAGCCGGGGATCCGGCCGCCGAACGGCTCGACTGCAGTACGCTCGCCGATGTTCACGCTGGGCATGCCATGAAAGCTATTTACATACACGTTCCTTGCCACGATCGTGCCGGCCGTGAACAATTCCCTGTGATCGATCCAGGAAGTGAAGTGTAATTTCGCAGTAGCGTCTTCGAGTATGCCATTGATGACCGTGATCGTGCCTTTCGAAGTAGTGATATCCCTGTGCTGTGGTTCGAGGACGTTAGCGATCACGGTTATACCTCCGTCGCCATTCCGTATGTCCTTCAGCAGCCGTACAGCCTGAGCACCCTGGCCCGCGACTTCCGTTCCATGAGTCTTAGAAGCGGGTTCCTTCGACTCTTCCCCTGAGTGTTTCTTGATTATGCTCCGTCTCGCTTCTTCGGCCGGTACCTTGAATTCGATGATAAGTAGTGTTAGCTCTCTCGCTAATGTTTCTTTATCCACGCCAAGCGCCCGGTTTAGTTCGTCTACAATGGGCGCGATTGATTCGTCCATAATTGATCACCGTATATATTGCTTTATAACCCGTCCTACTAAAAAAGTTATTGGCGCCGGGACTAAAAATGCACTTTGGTCCGATTCACAGACAAAATTATGGAATTCTTACAAATTCCACAGGTTTCTTATTCAGGTAATATTTGCTATTCTAAAGTCAGCTTACCTGAGTATCCTCAGGTACCTTGCCATATAGACCAGGTTGACCAGGAATACTGCGATCAATACGTACAGGATCAGGGTGTTTAGCGTGTCCAGCGTCGGCTTGAACAGCATATCATATATCATGAATCCCAGGTACACTTCGACCAGCATGCTGATGAACATCATGACAAAATACATCGAGCTCTGTCCCTGCACATAGTGATCATTATGCTGGCTGAAGCCGTCGATGATCTTTTTCTGGTCGGCAGTTAAGTGCAGGCTTTTAATATAATCGTCAAGCTCCTGCCGGTCCAGGTCATCCTCGATCTTCGTCATGTGTATACCTGTGCGCCGCTGGTTGATCTCATCGATCTTATGATTGATCATATCAAGCTTATACGACGTTTCAGGATCAAGCTGTAATTCCATTACGGTCAATACTATGCAAGTACTGGGGAGTTAAATACCTTTTCATCGACCGATTGTCCTAAAAAGAGGGGGTGGTCATAGCGCATCGGACTTTATAAATCTGTCCTTGAGCACCTGGATCGCGACAAAGCCAAATATGAGTGGGCCCAGCGTAAATATCAGTATATAAAGGCAGAGCCCGAGTACCCCAAATATGCTACTGATCTGTGTGATCAGGCATAAGACAACCGCCAGCACTAGAAGGAATCCCGCAAGTATACCCGCATCCTTGAGGTTGAATATCGTGCCGGCCGGAGCCTCGGTTTCGGCATCTTTGTCCGGCTTTTTCAGCCACAGCATTGCGAAGATCAGGGCATAAAAGCATAGTGTCAGCAATAGCGTGGGCCACTTCGGGATACGCTCCGGAAAGAGATCGAAAAATGCCACAATGTATAATGCAAGCAGGTATAGCGCATTGAGGGCCAGCCCGATTTTTCCCAGCCTGAGCGATCGTATGGAGAACTGTGCGGCATACTTTTTAGACGCGATAAAATAGAACAACCATATAAAAAGAATGCTACCTACGATTGTAACGGCTGAAGCTATGACATTATTCTTCGCATTCATGTCCAGTAATGATGCGCCGATGATCATTATTAATATAAATATGGCCCATGTGATACGGTTTTTACCAAGTACCTGTATATGGCCGGGCAGCAGTTTCCTATCGCCGCTTAGCACCTGGAACGTGAGGATAGGCATGATAAAAGACATGACCGGGTGCCAGAATAGCACGATGAGCGGGGCCTCTATGATCGCGAATCCAAATAAAGTCCCTACAGCAGGGCTCCCGTTCATGTAACCCCCCCAGACTACCTTAGTGATCCACGACTCGTACAGGCCGAAGATGACGCCCCATAAATACAGGGAAGTCAGTGACCTGCGTTTAAAGATCATCGCGAGGTTCAGCAGGAGCAGCGTGTGGAACATGTATAGCGGTAGCGTCACGAGCCAGGACCAGGGCTGTAAAAACCATAGCACAGAAGAGCCCGAGAAGACTTCCGCGAAGAACATGGATAGTCCTCCGAGCAGAAGTATCAATACGATCTTACCCGCGAGCGAGATGTCTTTCTGCGCTGCAGGCGATTGCTGGGCGTCTTCCATAGTAAGCACCAATGGCTTAATAGGATAAAAAGCTTACAGGCAATTCAAAATATCAGCATTACGAACAATCTAATAAAGTCGCCCGGCCACCTGAGGCTTATATACTAATGTTCTCCATCCTGTTCAGGGGGTGTGCGCGAAAAGATATAACTGATATCGTACCATATGCTTTACGGTGAGTCGCCGTGGAGTTTTCCTATTCCCATAAGCTGTCATCGCAGAGCGATGTTCGCTCGATCCAGTCCATGGAGAATAACGGATTTAGCGGCTGCGAGCTTTTTTTCCCGACCGAGAAGCCCTTGATGTCCAGACCATGAACCTGGTGAGCGAGGTCTCCGGCACCACGAGCCTGGCACTCACAGCACACATGCCTTTCAAGAACATAAACGTCGCCAGCGTATACCCGTACGTCCGGGACAGCAGCACAGGGCTCATTCTCAATATCATCGATAGCATTTCTGACTACGTCGACATGGTCACATTGCACACAGGCTACGCTTCGCCCAACGTCGCCGGAGGTATGGAAAAAGCCGTAGATCTCAACATCTCCAGCCTTATAAAAATATGTGATCACGCCAAACAATATGACATCATGATCGGAGTAGAGAACGCCATGAACGACCGGAACATGGTGGGCAAGACCTTCGGCGAGATGGAACGGCTCCTCCGCGGCGTGGGCAGGAACAATCTGGGCATCACGTTTGATGTGGGCCATGCGAACTTAACCCGCAACATCGACGACTATGTCGCGAAAAAGGATTACATTGTCGAGGTGCATGCACATGACAATTTCGGGTATACGGACGAGCACCTGGCCATTGGCGAAGGAAAGATCAACTGGGGCTCCGTGTATGATCGGATCAAGGACATGAATTGCGCGCTCGTGCTGGAACAGAAAACCATGGAAGACGCGCTGAAGAGCTTCAAGTACCTGGACGGCCTTTCGATCGACGGGAGCGCCTACCAGCGGCTGAACATGCTGCTGCTCGAGATCAAGGCGGAGAAAAGCGCCCGTGATTTGTTGCCGATAAACAACGATATGACACGCCTGTGTGAAAGCGTGCTGGCTTTCGGCGCTACAGGCAGTAACATCAACCATATCGTATCGTCCTCTCGTGATGCCATGACGTTCCGCGTGGCCGAAATGGTGATCGACGAGATGAGCCCCTCGCTGGGGCGCCCGCGCCATAAGTTCGCTCTCATGGCCATCGGCAGCTTCGGCCGCGAGGAAATGGCCGTGGAGTCGGACCAGGACACGATCCTCGTGCTCGACGATACGGTGGACGAGGCCGGGAGACTTTATTTTAAGATGTTCGCCGAAAGCCTGGTCTCACACCTCTCCTATGCGGGGTTTCCCCGATGCAAGGGCAATATGATGGCGAGTAACCCGAAATGGAGAGGGACCACACCCGAGCTTCTGTCACACCTCAGTAATACCTATGAGCGGTCAGTGATCATGGATGCTCGCTTTATTTTCGGCGACAGGCCGCTGGCTCATCGCTTCCTGAAGATGCTTCACTATAAGCTGAACACCGATCCCTCATATGCGACGGAGCTGGCCCGCTCCGCCGTAAGCACAGAGGTCGGCCTGGAAGGAGAATCGATGAAGCTTGAATATTTCGGGGGCGCAGAGGATTCTTTTAACATTAAAAAATATGGGTTCAGGATCTTCAGCCAGTCGATCAAGGCACTGTCTGTCAAATATCATATCAACAGGACCAACATCGCGGAAAGGCTTTGGAAGCTGCATGACCTGGGCATCATTGACCGCGATGCTATCACCAGGTATATGTTCGCGTATGATCAGCTCACTCGCGTCATGATGCTCGGCTTCGTGCAGAACATCAAGCGTGGGATCGTGAGCAATGATTATATCCAGCCGTACCTGCTCTCGAAAAGGGACTTAAAGGGCCTAAAGGAAGCGCTGCGGATCGCAAAAGAGGTACAGGGCCTTTGTGCCCGACAATTTGACATTTCTTAATGATCACGGGAATTTATTCGTAGCCAACGCCCTGCGTGTGAGTTCTTAAGTCATAGTGTGGCTTCGTTGGGAAATTATTTATATTCACTTGAGAGAATTTCTTATGGATATTTTGTCATGTGCCTGTTTTTTGGATCTTATGGGGCACGGCCTTTGTCATGCGTTAAGAAGGGATCATTATCGCGAAGCGTAAAGTCATCATCGTAGGCGCCGGCCCTGCGGGACTGTTCGCCGCACTCGGCCTGGCTGAGTATGCGGACGTCACCATCGTCGAGCGAGGCAAGGACATTGCGCAGCGAAGCTGCCAGGTGATGAAGGGCAAGGGCTGTATCTATTGCAACGTATGCAATATCACGGCGGGAGTGGGTGGCGCTGGCGGCATGTCCGACGGCAAGCTAAATCTCAGCTCGCTGATAGGCGGCGACCTCGTGGATTTCGTCGGTGTCCAGCGTTGCGACGAACTGATCCGCCAGGTGGACGACTATTTTATGGAGCACGGCGCGCCCCCTGAAGAGCAGCACACACCTCCGACATCGCTGGAAGCCAGGGCAGCAGCTAGCGGGATCGAGTTCATCCCGATACATCAGAAACATATCGGCAGCGACATGCTCCCTAAAGTGATAACATCCATCGAGGATGACTTGAAGTCGCGTGGCGTGAAATTTTTATTAAATAACACTGTCGAGCGGATAGCAATTAATAAAAATAAGGCCGCAGGTGTCGTAGTTAAGGGAAAAACGCTCAAGGCTGATTACGTATTGCTGGCGCCGGGTCGGGCCGGAAGCACGTGGCTGGGCGAGCAGCTGGAGAAGTTCCATAACCCTATCAAGTACATGCCCATAGACGTGGGTGTTCGAGTAGAAGTGCCGGCCGTCGTCTACGAGGAGGCCGTGCAGACTAACTGGGATCCCAAATTCCGCATGCGTACGCCTACGTATGATGATTCTGTCAGGACGTTCTGTACGTGTCCTAACGGCTTTGTGGTACAGGACACCTATGAGGCGGGCGTGGGCGCTAACGGCCATTCGCAGCGTAACTGCCGCTCCAATAATACTAACTTCGCATTCCTGGCCAAGATCGCCCTCACGGAGCCCCTCGAGAACACGAACGAATATGGGGCTACCATCGCGCAGCTGGCAAAGACGATCGGGGGGAACAAGCCGATCCTACAGCGGCTCGGCGACCTGAAGCGAGGCCGTCGGTCCACCTGGGAACGCCTCAGCCGGAGCTATGTTTCGCCGACTCTTAAATCGGTGACGCCAGGGGATATCTCCATGTCGCTGCCGCACAGGATCGTTACTGATATTCTCGAGGGCCTGGAAATGCTGGACCGTGTAGTGCCCGGCGTTGCATCCGACGCTACCTTGCTCTATGCCCCCGAGATCAAGTTTGCGGCGGTACGGCCTGAGACGCGCGAGCACTTTGAAACTTCGGTGATCGATAACCTCTACGTCGCCGGTGACGGTGCAGGCGTGACACGAGGTATCGTTCCCGCCGCGGCAATGGGATTAGAAGTGGCGGCCGGCATTATTGAGAAACTAACTAAGTGACACCGTTTTTCACCACGGAAACACGGAGTACACAAAGTTGCATCAAGATGGTTTAGTATATGCCTCCGGCGGCCGGGTGACTAATTATTGTGCGAGCAATTGAACCCTGCATTTAAAAATAAAAAGAAACCATGCATCGCATAGCCGCCGGAGGCGTAACCTTAACTTTGGCTGTGTCTCTGTGGTTAATAAGTAGTCCCAAATACGCCCATAATAAATGCAACACTCGACCGCAAGAGGCGTAATAATAAAACCTCTAAGTCCCCATGTTCTCTGCGTCCTCGTAGTGAAAATAGTGTACTTTGTGTTTTATTCGAGGCGCGCTAGTGTGCCCAGCTCTTCGATAGAAGACTTCGCCTCGGCCTTTTTACCTTTTGCGCCTTTTGCGACCAGGTCGTAATACTCGTTCTTCAGTACTTGCACGACACGGTTCAGGCGATGCTTGTCGAACTGGCTGATATATTTTCGAACGACGTACGTCTTGAAGAGAATATCGGAATACGGGTCAGTTTCCTCTGTTCTTTTTCCAGCCAGCAGCCATATTGGCACTACCGCTAATAAAACTAACAGCGAAGCTGCGGCTAGGAGAGTGCCTATATCCGGTATAGTCAGTAAAGCGGCAGCTGCGCCCTGTCCTACTACGTTCAACGGCTTGCCGAGCACGAACTCGTCGCCAACCAGCACCATGATACCCCATAAACCTTCCTTGTTAAAAGTGAACGAGCTGTTCGATACCCGGTATAGCGTGCCGTTCGGGGATACAGCCATTAAGGATATGCCTTGTTCGTTCAATCCTTCGAATATGGACACATTTAGCGGCGTAGCGATCCCCACGGTTGCCTGCTGCGGCGAGTTCAGCCTGATCGCCCGGTCCAGCTGGGTCAGCACCGTGCCATTACCCGTAAGCACGGAGTATTGTGGTAAGTTCGTCCGGTTATCGTCTCCGGAGAATGTCACAGGCGTACCCTCGGACGAAGGTGCCGACGGCTCACCGGGAAGGGTCAGCTTCAGCATGAATGGGTCAGTCTGCGAGACGTAATTGGCAAAGTCGTTAAGATATGGCTCCACATTTGTATTCAGGAGCGTAGGCATGATCATATAATCGTGCTCCCCCGGTAGCGCATCATCCTCGCTCACGCTTAAATTGAAAAATATGATCTTTGACTCCCCGGGCTTCAGGGTAAACGCGGACTGGCTCAAGTCCAGCCAGTTGATGGCCGACGGCTCGTTCACCGAGACGCGGATAATATATACGCCGTTCCTATAACCGTCGTTAAACACCACGAACGAGCCGTTATAGCTATAAGGCAGGCTATCCGCTATATAATTCGTCTGCGATGGCATGTATGCCCTAACGCCGGTCCCATAGCAATATACCGATGCCGGGGCGGATACCAGCGCAAGCACAATAAGAATGAATAAAATGATCGTTACCGATAGCCGCATCGATTGGTCCTCATATTACTATGAGAACGATAATGTATTAATATATTATTATAATTATTTACAAAAAACTGGGTGCCAGCCTAATCGCCGGCGACCCTGACGTTCTCAAATTTTATGCTTGGCACATAGCCGGATGCCGGCGACATGGAGCCGACGAGCTTGTAATTGTTCGCAAGCACCGCACCCTTCAGCATTGCCGGCATATTTCCGCCGATCATGCCGCCCTTCAGGGGATATGCGATCTCCCCGTCTTTTATAGCGTATCCGCAATATATAGCCACCGAGAAATCGCCGCTCGCCCGGTTGGCGGTGTGGGCGCCCAGCACGTCATACACAAGCACGCCGTTCTTCACGCCCTTGATCATCTCCGCCTCGGCCATGGTCTCCCCTTCCAGTATAATGTTACGTGCGCATGTCGTAGGGGGGAACTTATGCGAAGTGCCTGATTCCAGGCGCTCGGCGCGCATGGCGTTACCGGTAGACTTTGCGTTGTTTTCCAGCGCTGAAAATTGATCGTAGAGGAACATCCGGAGCACGCCGTCCCTGATGAGCTCGTTCCGCTGGCTCGGATGGCCCTCTTCGTCAAAGGCATACGTGTTCAACCCTTTATTAAATGTTCCATCATCGATCATGCTGAATGAATCCGCAGCCACATGTTTATCGATCATATCGGCGTACATGGACTCGCCTTTCTTCACGGTCGAGCCGTACAATGCCGAGAGCACTGTGTTGGTGATGATGTCAAATGCCGCGCTCGGCCGAAGTATGACGGTCATTGCCCCTGTCTCGATCCCTTTTTGTTCTAGCTGTGAGATCGCGTTTTCCGTAGCCTTATGCCCGATGTCCTCAAAGTTAAAATCAAGAGAACGCGAGATTTCGGACTCATCGCCATTGACCACGACATCGCCTTCTTTTATGATGGACATCATGCTTGCGCCGATCTGCGTGCCCTCATCATAGGCTGCTACGCCATTGGAATTGGCGACGGCCATGGAAGATACCCCGAAGCCTATTCCGCCCCTGGCAGGGTTTGCCCTTTTATCGTAGGTCGCGCTTTCCATGATATCCCTGGCCAGCCTGAGGCCGTCCTCCGGTACCAGGGACGCGATCTTATTATCGAATATCGACTTTGTATTTGAATAATCGTTATTGCCGTGGAACATGTAATTGCCAGTCTTTCCGAACCGGGAGACCGCAATGGCGTTCTTGATGCCGAAATCCAGCGTCTCAGGCGTACAGAACGCATATCCGACACGCCTGTCTTTGATGATCCTGATGCCTACGCCGTAGTCGCCATCCTGGGCCCCGAAGGAGACTTTACCGCCCTCGACGGTGATCGAGGTCGATTTGCTTTTTTGTACGAACGCCTCGCACTGTACGCCCAGCGCACGCCCTTTCTCCACAGCGTCCTGGGCTATCCCGACCATTTCCTGCTTCATGTTATCGCCCTCCGACCACACATTTTGATATTCGTATATGCGGCCCGCCGTCGCCCACAGGCACGGTCTGCCCTTTGCCACACAGGCCCGGATGTCCCAGCTCAAGGTCGCCGCCCACTAGGTCGATGAGCTTAAGGATGTCAAGCGTACGCCCTGAAAGGGAGACATCGCGCAGGGGCTTCGTTATCTCGCCATTCTCGATCAGGTACGACTCCTGCGCGTTGAACTGGAAGAAACCCTGGGCGGTGTTGACCTGCCCGCCGCGCGTGCCCTTCGCATATACGCCCAGCTTTATGTCCTCCAGCATCTCCTTGAAGTTCGAATCGCCCGATTCAATGTACGTGTTGCTCATGCGTACGATGGGCCTGCCATGGAATGACTCTGCCCTGGCGCCTCCGTTCGCGATCATTCCTAGCTTACCGGCGGTCTCGCGGCTCTGGATATAATCATTTAAAATACCATCCTTGACGATCACTTTGGTACGGGTCTTGACGCCTTCGTCATCATAAATGTAGCTGCCGAAGAGGCCCGGTATGGTCGCATCATCCTTGATCGTGACGATCGGGTTGCCGATCTGCTTCCCGATGAGCCCTTCGAAGCACGAGTCACCCATGGCCACGAGATCCGCTTCCGATGCATGCCCGCACGCTTCATGTGCAAAAACTCCCGTCAGGTCAGGGTCAGCTATGACAGGCAATGCTCCCGACGGAGGAGACTTTCCGCTGAGCAGCGCGACAAGGGACGCCGCAGCCTCACGGGATACCGTGACGTTCAGGTCGTTATCAAAAGCCTCATAGCCGCTCGTATTGCCGATACGCCGACGTATCGACTGTATACTATCCTCATGTCTGCCTACGATCTCAAGCGACCACATTACACGGGGCGTCTTTTTAACCAGCTGGGTCCCTTCGGACGACCTGAACTCTTCGACCGTATACGTATCTTTGTATGTACTGGTCGTGCTTGCGATGAAATCATAGTCCTTAACGGCATCATAGGTGGATTTTAAAAGCCCGATCTTGGAGTCCATGTCCATGTCCATGAAGTTCTTCAACATAGGGATCTCCACGACATCCTCCGTCGGCTTGACGGGCGCGAGCGTCACTTTATCCTTGACGTTCTCGCTGATGCCCTTCGCCATCTTGGCCGCCTTGTCAGCCGCATCTTTAAGTAAAGGCCCTTTAATGTCCGGCGTACTGGCAAATCCCCAGGCGCCATGGTACAGGACACGGACGCACGCGCCGCTCTCCTTTCCCGAGATCGCTTTGGAGACCTCGTTATTCCTCATCTCCAGCTGTGTCTGGGTCACGTCGAGCACACGTACATCAAAGTAATCAGCCCTTCCTTCCAGGGCATCCTGAATCGTGCGGAACAAAAAATATCACCAATGAATATGTGCATATAAATTCACATATAACTTTGGTACATTTTGAAGACTCTAAGTATTAAGAAAACACTACTCACGAAGTTAAAAGATGACACAAAATGGTTTCTCACGAAGCGCACGAACATCACGAAGACTTAGCTTCTTGATCTTCGTATGCCTACGTATCACCGCAAAATAATATTATATAAATGGATTTTACATTTTCCTGGTCATTTCTTTTATGCCATCGAACAGGGAATCGCCTAATTTATCGGCGGTATCGACATTGACCATGCAGCAGCCCATTTTCTCTATGTTTTGCCCGAACTCCTTCATCGTATAGCCACCGCTTTTTTTGAATCTGCGCGCATCATCCGTATTGAGCTGGATGTACAGTACTTTGACCTTCCGTGACACCAGGTACTTGATCTGGTCGAGAGTCCTGACATTGATGAGCACGTCCTCAGAGTAGTCGCTGTGGCCCATCTCGGGTATGCCGTCCGTCAGGATGATGGCGATCTTCGTGCCTGTCTTTTTATACCAGCTATAGTCGATCACAGACTGCAGGGCAAGGTCAAGGCGAGTGCCACCGCTGCCGTTATGCGCGATCAATTGTTTATACATGTTCGTGTTCACGCTGAACGGGCCGTCGGCGGCAGCGCCGAACGTCCAGAGATTGATGTCCACGTCTCTACCCAGCCCTTCCATGAGTGATAAGCAAGCCAGTTTAGCGTAGGACTGGGGCGCCTGTGCCTCCGTGATCTTTTTCGGGGTGAACTTATTCCGATGCCAGGCGGTCATGGAATCAGAGTCATCGTATATGATCGCTACATGGAGCTTTTTCACGTCTCTGACGCGGTAGCGGGATATGACGCCGTTCAGCGATTTACCCCTGGAGCTGAATTCAGTGACCGTCTTATTAAAAGAGATAATGCCAGAGCCGCTATAGGGCGCATAGACCATGCGCGTAATGGCGGATGGCATGAGGCTGTATAAACGTAAAAGGTTCTTGCCGATGTTCCGGCAGCCCATCATAAGCTCGTCATACGCTTCCACGTCATCAATGTTCTTCGTGCATCGAGCGCAAGCTTCGAGAAGCTTATGCTCATCCGCGAATAGCATGTTTACAACCTGCTGGCGATCTTAAGCGCTAGCTCGTTGATAGTTTGAATGGACGCGTAATCGGTCTCATCAGCAATCACGATACCCTGGTGCATCGCCGAATCGGTGAAAGCGGTCTTGCCATCCAGGCCCTCGGAAATCGAAAGGTCGCAATAGCGGGTCATCTTGATCACACCATCCGTAGATAAGCCCTGGGGCAGCGCTTTTTCTTCCTGCCACAGCCGCCTGGTCTCCTCCGCGAAATCCAGTATCGCCTTGACTATCTTCTCGTCAAGCTTCGGCGCATAGGCACGGATGACTTTTTCCTCAGTGAACCTGTTAACATAGCCAATAAAGATCGGTATGAACCTTCTTTTCAGCGCGGCGCTCATCTTGAACGTGCCCTCGTCGCCCAGGTTCGCTGTTACGATGATCACCCAGTCTTCCGGTTTTTTTAGCACGGTCTCGCTGTGCTCAACAGGCAGCAATCCCGTAGACAATAGCATGAACAATCCGGAGTAGGCGGTAGTTGGCGCGCGATTGAACTCATCGATGAGCAGGTTCTTATTCTCTTGAAGGGCTCTGGTGATCACGCCGTCCTTGTAAATGAACTTCCTGGAAAGCTCAGGGTTCCCCGACATGGATAACGGGTGGAAGCCGCCGATCGTATGATACTCGGTCATGCCCTCCGTTGCCTCTATCCTGTAGAAATTATCGCCTTTAGAAATGTAACGTAGTAAATGTTCCGCGATCGAAGTCTTACCGTTTCCAGGCGGCCCATACAGCATGATCGGATAGCCAAGGTTCACATACATAAGAGCCCGGATGATTGCCTCATCCTGGCCTTTGATCTGGCATGTCTCAATGATCTTTATGATATCGTCGCGTTTTAACAGCGTCATTTATCCCAAACACCCTAGTACTTTTTCATGAACTCTTGGTCTATAAACTTTATTGTCCTTTCCGATTCTGCCTTTGACCCTTCGTTATACTTAGCAGATAGAGTCTGATACTCATTCTTGAACCTTGCTATGGTCTGGGCTGCCTTTAGCCTGTCTACCTGGTCCATATACTTGCCAAAAACCTGCATCTCTTTTAACAGGTTGGCGAACGGGTCGAACTTAGGCTTCGGAGCTTCCGGGACAACTTCTACTGCAGGGACTATTTTAATGTACTGAATGCCCTTCTTGGAGACGACGCGCTTCATGCTCAACAGGTGCATTAAAAAGTTGTGCGCGACGAACATGAGCGAGACGATGATGACCGTGAATAACAAATATAGCCATAATACTCCCAAAAAGAACCCGATGACGTTCGTGATATTATCAGTCAGTCCCGAGAACGCGCTCATATCTATGCCCCGGCCGCTTTTACCGAATATGGATATGATCGCTGTCAGTACGTAAATCGGGTAAGTGAGCAGTGAAGCCTTTAGGGAGATGAATATGTTATCCTTGAACGATGTCTCCTCTAACACACGATCCTTCCAGATATAGACCCAGACCACTGGTATGATCGCCCAGAGGACGAAGCCTAAAAGGATCAGGTCGAACCTGCCGTATGTAATGTATGTGAGAACATCCGTAAAGAGCACCGCGAAGCCGGTACCCGCGAACATATAAGCATAATTATCTTTCTCGATATAAGTAATGATAACGGCGATCGTCAGCGCGACTGCCAGGATAAAGGCCGGAAAGATCTGGGGGAAGTACGGCTCTACGATAGCCGCTGCAAATGTGCCTTGAGGTTCCCACAGGTTAAATGAAACGCCGACCCATGTGAATATGATCAGTCCCATCAGCGTATACGAGACCGTCTTGATGATCGCATTCTCAATCTCACGTATCTTCGGTAGCAGCACTATGGCGGCTATAGATATAATAAGTATTATTATTGACACTAATATGCGAAATAATAGTGGCAAATCAGAGAGAACCTGCATAACCCCACCGATAATTTATTAATTTTTAGTCAACTTTTCAATAGTAAGCGTTAACCCCATATAAATCTTTCATATATAGGGTCAAAAATTTCGCATATATTCACTAAAATGGTTAAGAAACAGATTTTATTATTCGATTATAATATTTATTATAATGTCGGTAAAAACTTTTTATCCGACAGTTTGAGGATTAATCCCTTGATCATGTTAAGTGGCGCGTCAGTCTTGATGCCCACGCCGGAAAAATGGGTTCGGGATGCCTTAAAACCATTCTCCCTGATTGCTTCGAGCAGCACCTCGATATCGGACGGCGTAGCCTTCAGTTCCCTGCATAGTACATGGTGGTCATAGAAGAACGGCACCTCCACCTCATTTTTTATGAGGTTCAGCATGCGTATGGCGTGCTCCCTCTGGCCGAAATTCCCTTTCTCGAGTACCTGTATGACCTTTTCGACGAACGTCTCGTTCTTTGTCGGCCCCAGCCATAGCGGGCCGGCCAGTTTCATATGGCTGCCGCAGACAGGGCACTTTTCGGGCGCCTGAACGGCAAGGCCATAGAGTGGGAAACGGTTCTTACAGGAAAAGCAGTGTGCCAGAAACCCCATGCCCTGCATCATTTTATCGGCAAAAGAAACGCCGTGCACCACGGATAAATAAAGCCTTACATAATGCTGTGTGGCATGGCAAAGTAAAGGCTTGACCTCACGGTCGTACTTCGCCTCTTCACGCACGACCTTCCCCATCAGTATCCGGAGGCCCATTTCGGAATAGTAGTCGGTCTTCACAGGATATGCGCCATAAGTCCTGATGCCGGCTTTCAGGTGTGCGCCGCATAAGGGCGCGGTGTCCGTGGCGGTGACGCCCATCGCCCGCTTGGACGCCCTGCATACCGCATCGATATATGGAGAGGGCGTGCCGAACGGGTCGATGTCGACAAAATCATATTGCGTGGAAGATAAGAGCGTATTTGCTCCTCTGTTGGAAACGTTAACGGATACGTCGTTCAGCGCGACGTTCTCTTTTATAAGCTCGCATGCGGGAACGTCCCAGTCGTTTATCGTGACGTCCAGCTCCCGGCTTACTTCTTTCTTTATCCTGATCCCGCGTATGCCGGAAGCAGCCATCGCGTCCACATAGGTAGTGACCTCGGGCAGGCTCTCCAGGACCGCGACCGTGATATCGCGGTTCATCTCCATGCGCGGGTTATAGAATACTTTTCCCCGCATCTCGATCTTGACCCTGCCCTCTTCGATCATCAGCACCTACATGCGACATATCGCATATGTATTTTTTGTTATGGGTACCGTTAAGGCCGATCAAGTACGATAATATATGGGGAAATTTCCTGATGGAGAACGAACAGGCAGTCCGGATGCTGAACGAGGCGTTTTCGCACGAGATCGAGAACTCGATGACTTATGTGCGAAACTCGTTCGTTATGAAAGAATGCGATACTTCTAGAGTGACTGAAGCCATCGCAGTGGATGAGATGCGGCACATGTGGTGGCTGGCAGACCTTATTGTAAAGCGGGGCGGGACGCCGGACATGCGACACAAGGAACTGGATTTCGGAGGCGAAGGCGCGATAGCCATGCTGGAAAGGCAGTCGGCCCTGGAGACAGAAGCCATCGATATGTATACGCGCATGATCGCATCCACGGATGATGTCGAGATCATCGGTGTCATGAGACATATCCTGGACGAGGAGAAGCGTCACCGTAAAGAATTCAAAGAACGGCTGAAAAACCTGAGATCGCCGATCTCCATCGAGCGAGCGTAAGGTTTTAGCGTAGGGCGGTGCTGTGTATCTATATGAAGCCTCGATTTACTCCCTGGGTCATCGTGCTCGGGTTCCTATTGCTTCTGGAGATCGTCTCGATCTTCTTCAGCAACATCATACCCATAAAACCGATGGATATCTTCTGGCTGGCCGTTACGGTTGCGTGTGTATGGGCGATCATGAAATTTTTATTGCCAAGAAAGGAAGCCCCTAAAAAATAGACTCATTTTTTATGATCCTATACGATTCGAGTGCCATTATATCCTGCATCCAGCACTTTCGAGACCATGTGTCCCGAGAGCAAGCGGCCAACGAAGACAGGATCCGGTTTCAGGTAGCTAATGCATGCATACGGGATCATTGCACGCAGCCATTTTACCGCATCATCCGGGCTGATGATCGATAGCGGGTGCCTGTGTAATAATGCCGGCACTCCAGTAATGACAATATGGCTGGCCCCTTTATCTATCAGGCGCATTGCAGCATCTTCGATACCGGGCGTGGCAAAATCTATGAAGCCTGCCTCCACAGCTGAAAAACCCCTTGCATGCAATGTAGCGGAAACATTCTGCATGTAATCCGATGTCTCACTACCGATACCTGCATCGTGCCATCGGCTTGAGCGATTAGAGAGCACGGCGGCTTCCCGGGCAAATTCGGATGTTGCATCGTCGTAGGTCCTGATACTTTGGTCCGGCGTGCTTATGAGAACGGCGCTCAAGTCGTCATGCCTGGCTATATCGCAAGATGAGGCTGCGGCTGCCGGGTAGCCGCCTATCGACTGTTCTATCGAATGCTGCACAATACTTGCAGCCATATCCGTATCCAGCCACGGCCCGGTATACTTTATATCCAGTGCCGGGCTATCCTGCAATACCTGGCGGAGCTCGCCGGGCACGTGCTCTAATGTGCCGTGACCCGGTATCATCAAGCCAGCCGCTCCCGCGCAAACGATCGTCCGAGAGCTTTTTGCAGCCGCGCTTGCGATCACCTGTAAGATGCCAGGCTGCCCGGGCTTCAGGTAAGATATTTCGATTCCATTTAAACAGCTAGCCATTGAAGCTGCAATCGAATGGCTGAGCATCGTGAGATCATTATTACGCGGGCGATCATGGTCGCCTTGATGTAATTGCCCCATCGCCTCAAGGCAATCCTCGTATATTCTACGGTTTCGAGGATCAGAGAAAAAGTTACCGGGAAAGTCGCCGTGACACATTAACAGTAATCCGGGCTTATTGTCGGCCATCGCGCATCTCCATGTATGCATTCGCAAAGCTGACACATATGCATGACCGAACGAAAAAGCGAACATCATATAATGAATATGTGCTGATCCTTAGAGGCGCAGAACTATATTGATCGCCTTGCATATGCGGTCTTTTATGCCGGTAAAAATGAACTCCAATGCAAAATATGCTAGCGCAATGGTCGCGAGCGCATAGGATGATAAGGCGATCATGTCTGTCATGCTCATTACACCATTGCTATCGATAGGCATCCTCACATTTAACGGTTATGGCTTAAAAAATGCAGCGGCGAGGTTTTATTGAATATGTTTTAAATATCTGGTCAATGATTATAGCTTGGTCATACTATGGGAGAAATAGTGCCGGACGTCCATCTGGTTGACGTCTCAGTCGGCTGTAACACGTATGTGATCATCGATAACGGTATCACGCTCGTCGATACGGGGCTGCGTGGCAACGTAGCAAAGATATACGCATATATCGAAAAGCTCGGCTACACGCCCAAAGATATTAAGCGGATCATTATCACTCACGCACACCTGGACCATATCAACTGCCTGCATAAGCTGAAAGAAGATACGGGAGCAGAGGTGATGGTAGGCGAGAAAGACGCCGATATCGTGAGTGGTAAAAAGCCGCTGCGCAGCATGAAGGGAGCATTCGGGCTTATCTTTAACATACTCAGCGTATACTACCGCTATCTGCCGGTGAGCCCAGATCGATTATTGAAGGATGGCGACACGATCGACGTGCTCGGCGGGCTCAGCGTGGTCTACCTGGGCGGCCACAGCCCGGGCAATATCGGGCTGTATAGCGCTTCAAGAAAACTGTTCTTCTCCAGCGATTCGATCCGTGTGATAGACGGGCGTCTTGTTGCGCCGCATCCCCGCTTCACGGAGGATATGCCTGGCGCGATCAATGCCATCAAGCGTATCTCGGAGCTTGATTTTAACGTCATGCTTCCGGGGCACGGCTCGCCTGTCCTTAAGGACGCTTCGGTGAAGGTAAAAGAACTGTACCACGAGGTCAAGCACTATTAGCGGGCATCTCAGCGAACAAAAGCTTGATATATCTGCCTACGTATATACAAAAGTAATATTCCAGGTGGCAGCGTAAAAGACCAAGCAGCTGCCCATTATTAACAAACGCAAGGGAAGGATTCGCTCAAAATTGGGTTTTCTTTCTAAAAACCAAACTTTCTTTATAATGAAAAGAAAAGAATTAGGGATAATTAGCAAAGTATTTATCATACTAGGTTACATATTAAAATCTTGAGCGGGTGAAATGCCGTTTTTATAACTGCACAATCCAATCCATCCCCTACCAACCCGCTCACCCTATTATTATCTCATTTTCAATTCATACAATAAAAACCGGTGAGCTTTGCCGGTGTTATTAAAGTCCTGTAAACTCTATAATACTTTGAACAGACTTATTTGCGGCCTGCCACATAATATTAAAATACAGAAAATAGGCTTGCGAACGCCGATATTTCGGCACGTGTGGCATGGCTCAGTTTGGTGATGACATGACTGCCAGGGATGCTTCGATGACGCTCGACGAATTCAAGCTTTATTACCAGAGCCATCGCGGTGTCGTCTCTTCCATTAAGGCGTATGACGCAGCTGAAAATAACTGGGTAAGCATGGAAGATCTTTTTACAAAGCCGGGTACCTACACGCTGATCGTGGTAAAATTCAAGAATAATACTTTCCTGCGCATAACCGTTAAGCCCTCGCTGACCATCCGTATGAGCACGGAGACATATGCCAGCCCCGCCACCTGGAAAAATCTGGGCATCAATCTCACTTATGAAGAAAAATCATTTTTACAGACGCTGAACGGAGACCTGTCGCTTGAGGAGATACTATCCGAAGTATCCGCATCATCGTTCGAGGGAAAAGATACACTGGTTAAGAAACTTAAAAAAGCCACCCTAAGATAAAAGACGTTTTTACTACGGTCGCTTCATGAATATCTCTATGGACGAGACCTTGATCATGTCGCCCTTCTCACTCTTGAGCTCTTCCGTGCCGATCTGGATCTTATCGATGGTGACGTCCATCAGAAACCTGTTCTTGACGACTTCCGCCGTGTCGACCGCCCTCGAGATCGCCCTGCCTCTTGCCTTTATAATGACGTCTTTTGCGCCCTCGTTGAATTGAGTGACCGCAGCAAGCACATAGTTCATCACCGGCTTGTTGCCCACATAGATCACGTTGTCATCTGGCATCTCTGTACCCTCACATTGAACGCTCGGTAGTCTTACCCTATATAGTAATGACTCCCTGCAATATAGCTTTTTCTGCATACATTTCTTTTTATAATTCTATCGATTATGAGTGCGTCGGCATCATTGGCTCCTGAAGTCATGCATTGTTATATAAATCGTCCGGCCACAGGAGGCATATATTATGCAATTCGTGCTCATTATAATCTTCGAGGTCATAGCTTCTTAATCTTCGGATGCTTATGATAGCAAATTCTATAAATCATAAGGTACTTTTTCGTCTATTACCCGGTGAGATGTTGATCGACCCTAAGCTCTCTATTAAACGTATGAAGGAATATGTCGGTGGGAAGAGCATCGAAGAGGTAGCCTGCTCCTATGGCATTGACGAGCAAAGCATCATCAAGCTCGGCTCGAACGAGAACTGCCTGGGGCCCAGCGCTTTAGCCATCGAAGCCGCTAAGCTCGCAGCGAATGAGATACACCTGTACCCGAGCGTGGATGCCGTTGAGTTCCGCGAGGAACTGTCAAAACATTACAATTTCCCAGTCGAGAACATCGTCGCAGGGGCCGGCATGGACGGCGTCATCGAGACGCTACTGCGAGTATACCTGGATAAGGGCGATGAGTCCATTATCCCGCTTCCGACGTTCTCATATTACGAGAACGTGACAAATTTCAATAGCGCAAGCCCTGTATTCGTGGACAGGAAAAAGCCGGGCTATGGCCTCGATGTCGATGCCATCATTGCAAAAGCCGGCAAGAATACCAAATTCATTTTCATCACGTCGCCTAACAACCCGACAGGGAACGTTGCGACTGAAAAAGAAATAAAGACAATTGCCGAGTCCGTTAACGGTATCGTATTCGTGGACGAGGCTTACGCGGACTTCGCCAGCGGCACACTGCTGGACATGGCGAAAAAGTACGATAATATCGTCATAGGCCGCACCATGTCAAAGGCATGGGGACTGGCCGGGCTCCGGATCGGATATGCGTTCGTGCCCGGCTGGGTCTACAAGGACTACATGAAGGCGGCCACGCCTTTCAGCCTTAACCGCATCTCGATCGCGGCGGGTATTGCGGCATTACGCGATAAAACACATTACGAAGAAACAGTATCGACTGTCAGGTCCGGCAGAGAGTACCTGATGAAGAACATGCCTTTCAAGGCAATCCCATCAGAAGCTAATTTTATCCTGTTGGACGTGTCTCCTCTAAAAGCTCGTTACGTTGTCAGCGAATGCATGAAAAGAGGTATCATATTAAGAGATTGCAGCTCTTTCCGCGAGCTGGGCGATACATTCGTCAGGATCACGGTCGGCACTCCCGAGCAGAACGAGCGCGTCGTCGATGCGCTCAGGGCTATCCGTGGTACGCCATGAAGATCGCCCTCACAGGCACCCCGGGCACTGGTAAGTCCACAGTCGCCGAAATGGTCGATGCGGGCTTTACGATCGTACATGTCAATGACCTGATAAAAGAAAAATATAACATCGGCCTGGATCAGGAGCGCAATTCCTGGATCGCCGATATTTCCCGCCTTTCCAGTCATGTAACAAAACTCAAGGGCGACGTTATCCTGGAAGGCCATGTCTCTCATTTATTGCCCGTGGACATCATTATCGTCCTGCGAGCTTCTCCTACCGTGCTAAAAGAACGCCTCACGGCGAGACGCTGGAGCGAGGCAAAAATAAGGGAGAACATAGAAGCCGAGGCACTGGACATCATTCTTTGCGAAGCGATGGACACGAACAAAAAGGTTTATGAAATCAACACGACCAATATGACACCGATGCAAGTCAAGGAAGCGGTGCTTGAGATCATCGGGGGCACTGATAAATACCAGGTCGGCGGAGTCGATTTTAGCGAGGAGGCATTCCTGTGACGCTCGACTCATTCAGATCTAAGGCCGTTAAGTTTATTGACCCGTTTATCGGCGTTTTTAGCGCGTTGCATCTAACGCCTAACATGCTTAGCGTCACATCGCTGTTCGTTGCGCTGCTGGCTGGGAATATGCTTCTACCTGTCGCAGGGGAACAGTATAATATTATTCATAGCGCTCGTCATGGTCCTGCTGAACGCGTTCCTGGATGGCGCAGACGGCTTAATGGCCCGAAGGCTTGGCATGGCGTCTAAATATGGCGACTTCCTGGACCACGTGATCGACAGGTACGCGGACTTTTTCATATTGACCGGTATTTGCCTGGGCGGATATCTTCAGGCAAGCCTGGGGGATTTTCGTGATCGTAGGCGTGTTGCTGGCAAGCTACCTGGGCACACAGGCACAGGCAGTCGGAGTCGGCCGGAACTACGGCGGCATCATGGGACGAGCAGACCGGCTGGTCATCCTGCTGCTCGCAACTTCGCTGAATATAGCTTATTCAGGGTCATTCGGTCTCTGGGGCTTTGAGCTACCCTTACTGGGCTGGGCACTCGTGGCCATAGGCCTGGGCAGCCATATTACTGCATTCCAGCGTATATGGATGACAAGAAAGGCATTACTGCAAAACAAATAATAATCTTAAACATTGCAGATAATAAATAAAAAAGGTGTAACCCAGACGGGTTACTTGTTCTTTCGGACGTTGATCAGGTCGCCGAGCGTTAGTCCTCTGGACTCGCCGCGGCGCTGGTGGGATTCCAGGTCTTCGACACCTTCGGTCAGCTTGATGTTGAGTTCGCGCTCAAGCTTCTTTACGAGCCCCTCTTCCGGCACAAGCTCGCCTCTTTCGACTTTACGGATGACGTTAGCCTTTTCAAGTATCTTTCCGGCCAGGTCCTCTGGCGTCATATGCCGGGACTCGCGGGCGTTCTTGATGGTTTCCGCGTAGTTCTCGATCAGCTCGTCTTTCATTTTATCAAAGAGGTCTCTTCTAGGCCTTCGGACTACTGGCATCTGGCCCAGTTCGACCGGTGCCGACCCACCCCTGTATGTGTGAGCAACGGGTGTCCGCTTCTCCACTTCTTTGCCGAAGTTCTTACAACGGTCGCACACTTCCATTTCCGTCCTATCGACGAGAACATGGTGCGATTTTCCCGAGATCTCGGCTCCGCATATTTCACATTGCATATGTATCTGATAGATAGTAACGCTCAGAGTGGATAAATTTTCCGATGACAACACCGACAAATATTTTTATAAAAATGCCAACAGCTTGTATATCGAAAGAATTCCGACAATGACATAAGATAAGCATATATAGAAGAAAAATTAACTGACTAATTGATTCATATGGCAGACGGATCGGGCGTAGACATCACGGAAGACGTTCCAATAAGTGACTTTTCGAAGTATCTTCTGGACCGGGTTAAACAGCTTGAAGAGCGTAACGTGCGCTTGAAGGAGGAATACCGGAAGATAGAGCTCGAAAAAAAATCCGTTGAGAACAAAAAAGTTCAGTATGAGCGGGAGAACCGAAAGCTCACGGCTGAACTAGATAGGCTTAAGACTCCACCTTTGCTTGTTGGCACAGTGCTGGATATCATGGGCAATAATAAGCTCGTCATAAAATCATCGAGCGGCCCGAAGTTTGTTGTGAATTCTTCGCAGTTCATAAACTCAAAAGACATATATGCAGGCGCGAAAGTCGCGCTGAATCAGCAGTCGCTCGCTGTGATCGAAGTATTGCCGCCGGTCAAGGACCCGATGGTCCTGGGCATGGAGGTCATCGAGGCTCCCAATATAGACTATAACAACATCGGAGGCCTTGAAGAACAGATCAATGAGCTAAAAGAGGCTGTTGAGCTGCCGCTGCTGAAGCCGGAACTCTTCGAAAAGGTGGGCATAGAGCCCCCCAGGGGAGTGCTCTTATATGGCCCGCCGGGCACAGGTAAGACCCTGCTCGCCAAGGCTGTGGCGCACAGTACCAATGCTTCATTCATCCGTATCATCGGCTCGGAACTTGTGCAGAAATACATAGGCGAAGGAGCTCGCATGGTACGTGAGCTGTTCGAGCTGGCCAAGGAAAAATCGCCGTCGATCATATTCATAGACGAGATCGACTCTATCGGGGCGAAGAGGCTTGACAGTATCACCTCGGGAGACCGTGAGGTGCAGCGTACCTTAGTGCAATTGCTTGCGGAGATGGATGGATTCGACCCGAGAGGTAATGTCCGTATTTTAGCGGCGACCAACAGGCCGGACATACTCGACCCGGCATTATTGAGGCCGGGCAGGTTCGACCGTATCATCAAGGTCCCGATGCCGAATGCGGAAGCGAGGACGGAGATCCTCAAGATCCACGCCAGGAAGATGAACATGTCCCCGGACGTGGACTTGAAGCGCATAGGCGAGATGACTGAAGAAACAAGTGGCGCAGACCTTTCGGCTATCGTCATGGAAGCGGGAATGTTCGCCATCAGGGCGGACCGCGGCACTGTCATCAACGAGGACTTCACGAGCGCTATGAAGAAAGTGCTCGGTGATCGCAGCAAGAGCCTGGCCGAGATGAGCACCGTAATGTTCGCTTAAGGAAGACATTGAGTCTTCCTTAATCTACTATTTTTTATTTACATTCTAGACGCTATGTTTTTATTCGTAAGAATATTATATCGAATTATATCGACTTCAGCTACTAGAATATTAAAAATATGATCTCACGTAAGTCTTGTACTTTACGTATATTCGACTAAATGGGGCATTCTACCTATGTCTTGAAATTAATAAAAGCATTTTACTGATAAATGCCCAGTAATCTCGTTTTTAGACGTCTTTATTTTCTCGGTATGACTGGCGATAGATAGTCCTTGAGCTCCGGCAGCGTATTGATGATATCATTGATCTTCGGATAGATATCGTGCCTCGAGCTGACAATGATCACGTGCGCAGGCGGGTGGATCCTCCCTAGCACATCTATTGCGACACCCGCATCCTCTGTTAGTGCGACAAGCGCTGCAGCCTTACATGTTTTCTTTAACGGTACCTTCATTACATCCGTCAGGATCTTATCCGCAAAAACTGGATCCAATTCCCTTGGCGGCGACGAGAACGATAAGCCCCCATGTCTTTGAAGATCGGATAGCGCAGTGTTTAGTTTTGCAGGGTCATCTGCCCTGATTACAGCAAAAGATTCCATTTTTACCCCTTACTCCCTCGAATTAGACATTGTTTAGTAATATGAGATAATAAACGTATCTGTCAACAGGCCTGTATCAGCATGCAGGAATGCTACTTTTCAATACATTTTTATGCTCCCGCGGATATACGTTCTCTTGTGATAGGAACAGATGTCGCCCATGCGGTGCAGATATTGAAGAGCGGCGGCGTGATCGCATACCCGACCGAAACTGTATACGGGGTCGGCGCACTGGCAACGGATACCGGCGCCATACGTCGCGTGTTCGATATCAAGAAAAGGCCGTTAACACAGCCGCTGTCTATCGCGGTCTCCAGCATGGAAATGCTTAAAACCGTGGCAAAGGTCGAGTGTGAGGACTTTATATTGCGCTTCCTGCCGGGGCCGGTCACGGTCATACTAAAAAAGCGTGAAATAATCCCGGGCATCCTTACGGCAGGCTCTAAATATGTTGGCATCCGCTACCCGGATCACCCGATGGCACTCAAGCTCATCGAATTGACCGGACCTATAGTTTCTACGAGCGCTAACCTGCACGGGGAACTAGATCCGGTGTCTGCCGGGGAAGTCACTGTGCCTGTCGATTATATCCTGGACGGCGGCCGAAGCAAATACGCAGGCTCGTCCACTATTGTGGACTTACATGAATACTGCATCGTGAGAAAAGGTGCCATGTATGAAGATGTAAGGCGATACATGTACGGGTGCGGTTGTGCGACAGAGGACTGATCCTCCCGAACATACCGTAAAAATGATCCTTAACGAAGATATTTTTATACCTTATTCGATAAATATAACTCCAGTGTTCTTATGCACGCCGAACTTTCGCATGATGTAGTCGAGTCTTATGTTTTAGCGGGAGAGATACATAAAAGGATCCGCCATTCCGCGATAAGCTATATTAAGCCGGGCGCGAAGCTGCTCGACGTGGCCGGGCAGGTGGAAAGCGAGATAGAGGCGCAAGGTGCGAAGCTGGCATTTCCATGCAATATTTCTATCGATCATATCGCCTCACATGACACGCCGTCGATCGGCGATGAAAGGGTATTCATGAGCGGAAACCTCGTCAAGCTCGATTTCGGCGTATGCGTGGACGGCTATGTGGCCGATGCAGCGTTCACGGTAGAGGTCGGTACTCATGTGCAGGAGAAACTGATCAGTGCGGCTGAAAGATCTCTGGCAGCAGGGATTTCAGCCATTAAGCCGGGGGCGTTCATACGGGACATAGGGCGAGCAATGCATGCGGAAGCAGCCTCAGCGGGATATCGCACGCTGAAAGACCTGCTCGGGCACAGCCTGAAGCGGAACTGCCTACATGGCGGGCTCACGATACCGAGCTACGATGACGGATCGTTCCTGCGGGTCCGCGAAGGCGACGTACTCGCGATCGAGCCATTCTTAACCGCAGGTAGCGGCGCTATCGTCAGGTCTAACAGAGGTAATATATACCAGCTGATCAGAAACGAGCCGATATACGCGCATGGCGCGCTTCAAAAAGGTCTGCTGGCGCATATTTCGAAAAACTATCAAAATTTCCCGTTCGCGGAACGATGGCTTCCTGACCCTGAAGGCTTGAGCGGCCTTGTCAGGTCGGCTTGCCTGTATAATTATCCCGTGCTGATCGAGGCGGACATGGCGCCCGTGGCACAGGCGGAAAGCACTGTCATCGTCGATCGGGAAGGGTGCAGGTTCATCGCATGAAAGAGTTTCGAGTTAGGCTAAGGGATTTTGTAGAGACAAAGGAGCACTGGGTATTCTCCGTTGTCGATTATTATGATGCCGAAGGCGTTAGATGCCTTTTAAGGTACGTTCCGGCCCCTGGCGGGGAGCGGGAGAAGGGCGGCATCAAATATAAAAAAATGGGCTTTGATGAGGCATACGCCTTTATACGCGAGCATAAGCCCGAGTATATCAACGGTGTCATGGTCGTCCCTAAAAAAGATGTGGTCGAGCATTACCAGCCGCACGATGGGCTGATGCGGATACTGGATAAAGACCCAAGGGTGAGGCAGATGGTAAACGCGCTCGCGAACGTGGACATCGATTCTATAGGCATTACTGGCTCGAAGCTCGTGGGGCTGGGCGCGGATTCCTCCGACAATGACTTCGTGGTCTATGGTAACGCGTGGTACCGGGCTAGAGACGAGCTCCAAAAAGCCATCGCTGCCGGGTCAATCGAAGCCATAGACGAGGCGGGCTGGGAAAAAATTTACAAGAAGCGTAAACCGGAGCTTACTTTCGAGGAGTTCTACCTGCATGAGAAACGGAAGGGTAACCGCTGCTTGCTAGACGGCGCCCTGACTGATCTATTATTCGTACGCTCCTGGGACCAGATCGGCAAGCGCGTGCCGATCGGCAAAGACATGGGTAATCGTACGATCACGGCTAAAGTAACGGATGCCACTTTCGCCTTCGACAGCCCGGCGATCTATGAGGTCGACCACCCGGATGTCAAGCGAGTATTATCCTTCACCCATACGTATGCAGGGCAGGCGATGTCGGGCGAGACGATCGAAGCTCGAGGCAAGCTTGAGGAGACGCCCGAGGGGAAACACCTGGTCATCGGTACATCCAGGGAGCCGAAAGGCGAATGGATCAAGTCGCTTACGCTACTCGAAAAATCCGGCATTAAATAATATTTTTTAGGCAACAACTTTTTATGTTAATTGCATATCTTATTATATGCAAAATAATGTAAATAAGTTTGTACGTGTCTCCGACATAGCTACTTTTTACTTTTGCTCGAAGCTTACTTATTTTAACTTACGGAGAGTACACGAGCTTCATGCGCCTGAGGTAAGGGCGGATATCTTCAAGGCGCTATCAGCATCGCTTCTTGATGCTCTATTGTCCGGCTCGCCTGAAACCAGCCTGGGAGCGGCAATCGGCACCGCTTGCGATGATGAACTGGTCATTCATGGCGAGAAGATCGCTGATATGGTTGAAACGGTCCGCGTAGAAGCCACCGGGCTTATCAATGATATGATAGCAGGTTCGCTCAAGGAAAAACAGCTTCTGGGCGACCGACGATTCTGGCAGTTATTATCGCCGATCTCCGTACGTGAATCCTTATTCTCTGAACATTTACGCATATCGGGCACTATCGATCGTATCGTTCGAGCTGGCGACGATCTCGCTCCTGTGGTCATCTCGACTTCGACGCCTCCTCCTTCCGGGATCTATGGCCGCGAGCGTATAAAGCTTGCCGCATATTCTTTATTGTTGACGGAAAAATATGGTGAGCCGGTGACATCCGGCGTGGTTGAATATATTACGGCGGGGCAGCTACGAGAAACCGTCATAAGAAGTGATGATAAGCGTAAGGCACTATATGCCCGCAACAGGATACTGGAGATGATCCATGGGAAAATGCCCGACTCCCGTAGAGGCGAGTGGTGTAAGCGATGCACATACAACGATTCATGCACTGTAAAGGTATCATTCCTGGATAGCCTGTTTAAAAAGTGATCACAGGATACATTTTTTTTTTATTTATTTTTATTATCATTAGGCATCTGAGGAAGTTTATTTATCGAGGCTGTGCCTGAAATGCCTTTATTCGCGCTTCCTCTGGAGATGTTATCCGCCATTGAGCTAGCTTTATAAATATTTACGATCACAGGGTCGACAGTTCCCGAAGCTCCATGCCCTTTTATTTTTTTCTCTTTTTCCTGCAGCTTATCCGAGGATGCCGCTATACGCTCAATGCTGCCTTTTGTCACGTTCAGCATGGCATACAGCCTGTCGCCTGGTATTAGTCCACGATTGCTATCGTTATTCAGAACTTCAAGGAATGCCTGCTGTTCCAGGGCGGCAGCGTTCAGCTCGTCGCCACGATCTTTGACGATGTTTGCTTTTACTGCTTCACTCGTCGTATGATTGAACTCAAAGTCAAGCATCCTGTCCTTTATATCCTGCTCATGGGCCGAAATGACATTTTCAATGATAAGAGATACAGGTAGCGGATCGGGATCTGCCGTTCTCTGGGCGCTAGCGGAGGATGTCGCTATGGCTACTATTGCAGCTATAACGATCGCGATGAATATTACTGTGAACCGGGCGCCATGTTTCGACATATATGTGCACTAATATTCTCATGGTCTTTCTATGATATAAATGCTAGGAAACCTACAGAATGCCAATCATGGCATATTCAGGTAAATTTTCGCCCGTTTATTAATAAATATGGCATATTTGTATAATTATTTACGTAAAACTAACCTTTTTAAAATAGATAAAATAGATATAATCGGCAATACTATTATGTGATTGATAAACATGGACATAGGCTGGATATTATTGCTGATCGGAGCCTTGCTCCTACTGGCTGAAGCATTGCTTCCGGGGTTCTTCATCATTGTACCGGGTACCATACTGATCATAATCGGCGGATTCATCATCATGGTGCCGAACATACTGTCTTACTCGTGGAGCCCGCTACTCTTTGCAGTCATAACCATCGTCGTGGGCATACTTACGATCATGTTCTACAAGCGCCTTGCACCAGTGCACAAGCCGTTCACGACCAGCAGGGACAACCTCGCAGGTAAGACGGGCGAGGTCTTGAAGGCGATCGTGCCGGGCTCGATCGACGGGAAGGTAAAGATCAGTCAGCAAGTCTGGAGCGCGACGTCCGATGAGCCGATCGCGGCCGGTGAAAAGATCGTTATCGATCACTCATCCGGCGTACACTTATTTGTTAAGAAGGTGAAATGATGTTATTACTATTTGATCTAGGAATCGATGTACTGTTCGTCGCCATCACGCTGTTCGTGATCGCGGTGATCATATTCATACTCGTATCGGGCGTACGCATCATACAGCCGTACCAGCAAGGACTGTGGATATTACTTGGTCAGTACCGCGGCAGGCTTAATCCGGGTTTCAACTGGGTCGTACCACTGGTGAGCAACGTCATCAAGCTGGATTTGCGTACTCAGGTGCTGGAAATTCCCAAGCAGGAAGTGATCACCAAGGATAACTCGCCGACCAACGTGGACGCGATCATATATATCAAGGTGGTCGACCCCGAGAAAGCATACTTCGAAGTGACTAATTATCGTATGGCGACCATCGCGCTGGCGCAGACGACTTTACGTAGCGTCATCGGCGACATGGAGCTTGACGAGGTCCTTTACAACAGGGACTTGATCAACAGCAAGCTCAGGGACATACTGGATAAGGCTACCGATGCGTGGGGTGTGAGAGTAGAAGCGGTCGAGATCAGAGAAGTCGACCCTGTCGGCCCTGTAAAGGCGGCCATGGAAGAGCAGACTTCCGCAGAAAGACGAAGGCGTGCCGCCATTCTGTTGGCAGATGGTAACAAGCGTTCTGCGATCCTTGAAGCCGAGGGTATCAAACAGTCCATGATCCTGAAGGCCGAAGGTTCGAGGCAGTCGAAAATACTGGAAGCCGAAGGTAGCAGAGTAGGGAGTATCTTACAGGCACAGGGACAGGCACAGTCATTACGGCTCCTCGCATTAGGCGCGGCTCCTCTGGACAAGAAAGCCATCACGGTGCTTTCGCTGGATACGCTCGCTAAGATGGCCCAGGGACAGGCTACGAAGATCATCTTCCCATTCGAGATATCCAAGCTGATCGAGCAGTCCGCGAAATATCTGGGCGCTTCTGAGGAGAATGTTGCAGAGCTAGGCAATACGATGGACATCGAGCGTCTCGTCGGAAAGCCGGAAGATGTGCTGGGCAAGATCCCCAACCCGGATGAGCTACGGGCGCAGGTGGAGAACATCGAGTTCGAGCTGCAAAAAGATCTTGACGATACGTCGAAGAAACTGAAGGACATCAAAAGTAAAAAGCTCGACGTAGATAAAGACGTGACCCCGCCAAAGTAGGTCCTTGATGTTGAAAGAGATGGCTCAGTCTTCTCTTTCTTCTTTTTTTAGTTACGTGCACTTATACTCTTGCACCTTCACAATGAAAAGTGGAGAAATAGAACAACTTCGTGTCTTTTTTATAGATTAGCATTTTTAATTCACGTGTTTCTATACTCATGGTGATACGATGTACCGGATGGAAGAACACCCTAAGGTGGGCGCATTAGCCCCGGATTTCATATTGAAGGATGAACACGGGGATGAGGTAAAGCTATCGAGCTACCGGGGCCGGGTGAATGTACTGGTCGCTTTTTATCGAGGCCAGTCCGACCCGTACAGTATAAAGTGGCTTTCAGAGCTGAATGACGATTACCTCTACTTCCGGGGACTGGACACGGAGGTCCTTGCGATAAGCCCGGACAAAGTGGATGAAGCACTGAACACTAGCACGCTGCATAAGATACCTTTCAAGCTATTATCCGACTCAAATAATCGGGTGATCGATGAGTATGGCGTGCGGGGAGCCTTCGACTATGGCGCTGAAGCTTCTGTCTTCGTAATCGATAAAGCCGGAAAGGTCCGATACAAGTATATCGGTAAGGTTCCTCAGGATATCCCGTCCAATGAGATCCTGTTGAAAACCATTCGGAAAATGGCGTAAAGGCGGCTCATGTTTTTCTTCATGCGCGTCTTTTCCCTAATCAGGTATGAAAGAGGATTTCATGCATAAATATGAGAAGCTTTTGGTGGAGCCAGGCTATAAGGCGCCGGACTTTACGTTAAAAGACGAGAACGGCCAAAATGTGTCATTATTCGATTTTATGGACGGCCATCTTACGGTCCTGTTGTTCATCAAAGGTATTGTAGACAGGCATTTACGAGAGCAGCTCGACTTTTTGAAAGATAGCTATGATCGTATTAAATTTCACAACGCTGATGTGCTCGTTATATCGTCCGGTGACACAGCCTTTAATAAGTATCTTGTGAACGACCTGCGCCTGCCGTTTCATATTCTGAGCGATACCCGATGTAAGATCTTAACACTTTATGACATTTATAATAAGTTCGATACGCTGATCGGCCCGGTATTATTCATCATCAACTCGGCTGGATTGATCAACTTTTCTTACGAAGGCAAGCATCCGGAAGACATTGTAGACATGGCTGACGTGATCAGTATGCTGCATCAACTTAGCGATAACGATGCGCTTATTTTTGGCGGTGTCGCAGAACGGATACTGTGACATTTTAACCGATATGGATATATCGCCGCAGGCGATTATAACGCCATATCATGTTAACGCTGGGCCTCTATAACACGTACGATCAGATCAAGGTGTTGGATATTCATTATAGAGGCATCGCACGAGGGGCTCCCATCGCCTACGCCTTTGGTTTTAATCTCGCGCTCGTGGGATTCCCATATGAGTTCAGCCAGCAGGAGCTGGTGGAATTCGTAAAGGATAATACGACCATCGGCGAATCGGGCGCATACCTGCAAAAATTAAACGATGAAAAAAGGCTCTACGTCATGGACATACCGCCGAAAGGCTTTCCTGCCCAGTTCGGCTCGCTGGTGGTCACGTCCAGCCATCCTGACAGGAAGAAACTGGTCACCTCGGACCAGGTAGCCGATATGATGGCCCGTAACAAGCCGTTATTTATACTGGTGGGGCTGGGGCGGAAAGGGCTGCCGAAGGAGTACTTCGAGATGGCCCACTATCACCTGGACATCACGGATGGTAAAGGGATCTCATTCGAGACCTGCACCGCTGTCGGCGCCATCGCTGCGCGTCTTTATACTCTTGCGGAATTAAAAAAGAAAGCGATGAAAAAGTGATGGATCTCTAATTTTTATTATTTTTAAGGAACTTATCCACTCGATCCGTACGAACTTTGAGACTTCTATATAGTTCCATCATCTTCGGGTCGTCGCTGTATATCGTCAGGTTTCTTTCCCGCGCCAGTTCCAGCGCTGCCGCATCGTATGGCCGCATGTCATACTGGTTCTCAAAGCGTTTCTGTTCGTTAAGCTTCTTGACTTCACGAGGCTTGATCCGGTCGCTGCCCTTGAACGCGGGGATATCCACGTTGTTTGGCCTCAATGCCCTCGGCAGGCGAGAGATATCTTCCATGCTGGCTTCCGAGAGCAGGAGAAGGGCCGACGCATCGAATATGACCGGCCTGTAGACCAGTGGCGGAAGGACGAAGAGCATCACGATCAGCAACAGTGCCAGTACGGTGAGAATAATCGCCCAGTCGGTGGTTTGTGTGAAGAACGACGAAATGTCAACGGGCGCAGACTCATGTTGCACGAGCATACGCTCATATGCCGTGCCTGACAGGCCGTTACTATCATAGTATTCGGCTTTCAGGTAGTACCGGCCGTTCGTCTCCGGTAAGTCCCAGGTATAGGCGAGCGGTATTATCCACAATGGATGACCTGCCTATATATGTCCAGGACTCGTTATCTCGCGAGCTATAAAATACTACGAACCCGGAAGAATTCGGGATGGTTATCCAGGCTTCCAGCGTCGTATTATTGGTGTGGATCGTCGCGTCGGGCTTAGGCTCGACGAACTCGATGACCGGGGCGACATATGGCTGCGAAGTCGGCGATGGACTTAGAGTTGCGGTGGGGCGGGGTGGCACATACGGGTTTGAGGTCGACCCGCCTCCACTTCCCGAAGGGGCTGCCTTCAGTGTGACCGTGAACGGATCTGTCCTCGCAGGCGTCAGCGGCTGTGACGATGCATCGAGTGTAAATGGCATCTGGTATGACACTTTCATGAAATAAGCCGGAACACCGGCATATGAATCAACCAATGAAGCGTCCCATGACTCACCAGGGTCCAGGATCACGTAGGGTGCATATTCCCGGATAGAGATCATATTGAAGGGTTTATTGGCATCCGAACGATAGACGGAGATTTGCGTGACGTTCAAGGCGAAATCGCTAACATCGGGTACGCTCACAAAAAGATCCCAGATGTCGGTATCGGCATGTGATTTTTGCACTGATAAGCTTGTGATCGTGCTACTGGAAAACCTGAAAGCACCGCTCGAGGATGAATCGCCGGCTTTATACCATATATATGCCTCGGGGAAATATATGCTAGATTGAGGGGTAACCTTTAATGACACGTCCAGTGTGTACGTGGAGCCTGCCGGTATGCTAGCTACGGTCCAGGTGATATTATTATCAATGGTAATTACGCCCTGGCTTGCCAGATCACTGGCCAGGGTCAAGCCTGCGGGGATGTGCTCTGTATACTTAAACCCGGTCACGTCGTGCGCTGCTACGTTTTTTATCTCAACTGTCAGGTTGACCTGCTGCTGTGCTCCTTGCGTCAACGTGGCGGGGGTGATGGTCTCTTTTACCAGCAGTGGTATCCTGACATTCGCCTGGTCTATCTCATAGGTCCCATTGTAGTGTGTTTGTGGCAATATAGTGTCGATGAAATCGGTTTTTCCAGAGTATGCCATCACGTTAGCGCTTAAGATGGGTGAATTCTGCGTAGGGTCGACGATCGTATAGAACCCCTGGCCTGTGCCATAGGATATCGTCCCATCCGCATGATAGACGATATTGCTCACATAATCGATAGAGCTGATATCCACGCTGGGTCCTCCTGCCGCCAGCGCGATAGGGGTGATACAGAGCAGCATGAGCGCGATCACGATGAGCATTACCGGTATTTTAAGATACGTACGGGTCCACCCCCAGAACATACATATCCGAGATATGGTAGCTACCGCTGCCCAGGGCGGTGTATGTAATGGTCTTCGTTTCGCCCGGAGCCAGGGATAGCGGCCCCAGGATATTGATCGTACCCGATAATATCCCGTTGTTTACAGCGAACGAACTCCTTGCTACACTGAACCCGCTTGCCATGAAGCCGGTGGAATAGAAATCATAAACGTGGATACCATTCACCGAATGGATATCGTTATTGGTCACTTTGATCGTGACCGGGAAGCTGCCGCTACCGGCCGATACAAATGACTTGACTGCCGTCACGTTAACCGGATATACGATGGCGAGGCTACCCGCCATATTGTTTATCACGCCGTTCGTCTCAGTTGCTGTTACCACGAAGCTATAATTTCCAGTATCCATTGTCGTCGGCAGCGTGATGTCGCTTTCCATTTTCTTCCACAGGCTCGGGGTGCTGCCATCGACGCTTGCTTGTGTCATGACATACGGGGTTCCGACAGTGTTCCCGCTACTATCCTTGATCGTTAGTGTCGCATTGACGATATCCGGAGAGCCGAACGGGTCGGTCACGTTGGCTATGACCTTAATAGGGGCCGGAGGCGTTGCGCTGGTGATCGGATTATTGGCCGCATCGGTGATGCTCACGCTCTGCACGTTGATGTAGCTCTGTGTATCCATGTCAAAGTGAGACAGGTATGTGGATGAACCATAAACGGTCAACTGCTTGCTATCCAGGTTATCGATGTGCAGCACTAGCTTATTGCCCGCAGGCACTGTGATGTTATATCCGGACAGCGATATGTTGAAATTCAACATTGCCAGCGTACTTTTCGGGACAGGCACAGTATAGTTCAGGGAAGCGATCGTTGTCGACCCGGTGCTGTTTGAGGATATCAACTTCAGGGTCATACTGACCTTGGTGTCCCCACTGTTCACGAATAGCGTCACGTTCGGGTCGTCCAGGATGTCAAAATTCCTGGCAAAGACGGGCGTCTGCGTCCAGTCGACACCGCTGCCGGATGCAAGGTCGACGTGGTCGATCGCTGAGGTGGCAGGAGCAGTGTTGAGGTATGGGCCAGTGCTCATATCATGGAGATATAAGGTTTTCACGACGGACGTCGCTGAGATAAACGCCGTATCGTTTGCTATGGAGGACACGAGTGGGCTGTTTGACGAATGTGCGATCACGGATACCTTGTCAGCATCGCCGGGGTTCGCAAAGGCTGGCACCTGGATCTGCACGACGATATCAACACTGCCTAGCGCCGGGATGGCGCCGGTATCCGGCATGCCATCTAAATCTGTATCCGGCAGGGGCGTGATGCCGTCAGCCTTATACAGGCTTACAGTCCAGCCCGGTGCGGTGCTGGTATAGTTGATGTCGATAGTATCGCTCGTGTAACTATTCAGGTTCGTCACGGTGTGCTTGAATTTTAAGAATGTGCCCGGAGACGTGGCTTTCGTGTTATCCGGATAGATCAATATGGCAGGTATGGTCGCCACTAGCGTAATGGATGTTGTCTTCGTATGCGTTACGCCGTTTGACTCGTACCCGGTCACGGTGACCGTATAGACACCCGGAGGAAGCGAACTGCCTAACGTGTAGCTATAGTCAAAGATATTCCACAGTGACGGTTTAGCCGTGTCCGAATTATTGAAGGTCATCGTCTGGTTATTCACCAGCAGCGTGCCGTTCGGGGCGGTGATGGTGATATTCGCACGAGGGATATCATACGATCCGATCGGGTCACTGACGTTCGCAGTCACGTGTACCGTACTTGCCGGGCCGAAGTTCGACGTGCTGACGGTGCTGTTGTACGTGTTTATTGCTCCCACGTGCACGTACGTCGAGGTGTTTACCTGCACGCGAGTCCTGTGGGTATTATCATAAAAGACATTGAGCGTGGTAGTCTGCTGGTTATCGATCTTCAGGACGAGATACGAGCCCCGAGGCACCACGACGCTCCCGCCGGAGGGGGTAATGGTGAAGTTGTAGAGGCCCGGCGTGGCGGCGATGGGCAGCGTGGCCGTCGAGCTTCCGATCAATGTCGTGTTGCCGGCACCATTCGTATAGAATAGCGTGGCCGTGATGGGCAGTGTGGCGGTAGTCGTATAATAGAATGGCACGATCACATTGCCGCTGATCATAAAATTATCCCCGAATGCCGGTGTCTGAGACCACATGGCAAAGATAGATGTCACGGCTTTGCTGTTGGATGCCGCAGTATCCGGGGTCGTGTTCAGGTTCAGCGCATGCATGTAGAACGTCTTGCCGACCAGCGTCGCAAGGGGCGTATCAGTCTTGATGATCGCCGTCGATGTCGTCGTCAGCTGGCCGGCCGGGTTAGCGGTCAGCACGGTCGTATCCAGGACTCCCGGGTCTGCTGTCGGGGGCACAAGCTTTTGCAGTAACAGCGTGGAATTCTTTCCGGAGAGTACTGCGACGTACGGCAAGCCTGTTGCCGGATCCTGGTACGCGCTGTTAACCCAGTCCCACACGCCGTCGCCATCATAGTCCTGGGCGAGCTGGACCGTGGTATTATTATAATACAGGTAAGTCGGCCAATGGGCAGACGAGCCCGAGACGCTGATATCGAAGCTCCTGCTCGTGCCCATGTTCGCGAGTGTCAGGTTATAGACCGGGTTATCCCCCGGGTTCACATGGCCCCATCGATCCGGGTATAGTGTAAAATTACGGACATAGACCGTGATGCTTTTCAGGTCGTTTGCCGCATTCTGGTCAATGTTATTCCCGCCAGCGTCCTTAAGCAATGTGTAAACGTTGATCGTATAGGTGCCCGGCAGTACACTGGATATGTTCCAGCCGAAGGTGACGGGAGTAGCCTCGGCATATGGTATTGAAAGGGTCGCTGTCTTCGTTGTGCTGTAGACTGTGTTACCGCCAGAGTCCTTGACATCCATCTGGACCGTGGGGCTCTGGTCTGTCACGCCCACGTCTACCACCGTTGAATTAATTGTAACGATGGGGGTGGATAATGAGTCGAGGCTATCCCCGTTCACAGGATTATCGATCGATCCAATGCCCACGTCAGAGATGTTGTGCCCAATGGCATAGTTAACCGTACTGCCGAAGCTTGTGACATTCTGGCCGACCGCCCAGATCACAGGTATGACCCATGTTTCTCCACTTTTTAAGGTACCATGGTCCCAGCCCATGGCCATGCCGCCGTCGATACCGTTCGTGCTGGTGCCGTTCAGCAGACCGTCAGCCGCGATACGGTTCCATATGGTACCGTACTGGTTCACGTCGTGGATGGAGCTGGGGATCGACGAGCGGAACCCGCCTGCGTGGACACTGTTCAGGTTTCCGCCATTAAAATATCCATAGACCGTATCGTTCGCCAGATTATAGAAGTCATCGTCATTCTGATACTGGCCATTGAAGTTAAAATCGCTTCCCTGGTAAAACCTGAAGCTGCTGATATCGCTTGCGCCGGCATTATAGATGTAATAGACCGTGGCAAACCATAGATTATTATTCCGGATGATCGTCTTCTGGGTGATATTGACATACGATGGCGCACCCGCGGACGGCGTGATATAGTTAGATAGGACGACACTCTCGACCGAGCCATCGGGCACCGTATTGAACCCGACGATGGTGGGTTGTCCGACATCCGTATACTTATAATTAGCATTGCTGTACGTGTGGTAATTAGTCCCATTATCCCCGAACATCATAAGGTTGTTAGTTCTTACATTATTATTTGAGTACATCCTGACGGCAGTTTTCGACCCCGCATCCGCATCGATTTCATTTGCGTAGGAATTATCTCCCGTGCGGCCCAGCTGGTCATTACCGGCCATGACAGCATTCGTGTCCGTCTGGTTGAAAGGATAAACGATCGCGGATAGCTGGCCACCATAAATAACGTTGACGGCCAGTGAGTTAGACGCCATCGGCGGTAGGAGAGAGATGTCATAGCCGTTGATCGGGTCGTCGTAGAAATAAAGAGTATTATTATCCACATACCAGTTGATGTCGTTCTTAACGACCGCGCCCGTCGTGCGGTCTATTTCCACGTCATTGGTGATCTCCGTACCATCTGCCCGGACGATCTTATCGACGCTATATCCTGCCGGCAGGCTCGTAGATAGACGATACCAGCTACCGTCGACCTTATCGTTCAGGGAGAGGTGTACTCTGGTCCCGTCCGCGGAGATTGAATTAGTCATTGTAGCCTTAGCGATATCCTGCGATAGGTTATATCGCTGGCCAAGCGTTTTCAAACTGCCGTTGTCCGCGGGTATAATGACTTCGATCTGCTTACCTTTAGCTGCCTGTTTCACACCGGTCTTCCCGCCGGGTGCTGCAGCCTGCATGACTTTTACGCCTTTAACTGCAAGGCCTTTGATCCCGGGCGTATCGTTCACGGCCACTTCGGGCATATCCGTATCGTTTGCCGCCATGCTGGCTTTCATAACAAAAGCATTCTGTACGGGGTCATATGCGACGAGGCTGACGTCCAGGCCGTTATCGCCGTTGCTACTGTCGCTGCCCATCGTTACGTTAAAGAATCCTGTTATCGTACTGTACGTGCCGTTATTATTCACAGCAGCCATGGCCGTATAACTGCCAAGCACTATCGCCTGTTGCAGTGAGTAGGTACCGGTATACGTGTTTTTTGGGCCGCTGCTCAGGTCGACCATCGTGGTCTTTCCCGCAGGGTCCTTGACTGCCAGCATAGGTAAGCCAGCGTTGGTCGTAATAGTGAATTCAGCCCTGTCGCCCGGGGTGTACTCTGTTTTCGTGATATTCAGGTTTAGATAAAGAGTTGTCGCAGTCGTGCCATTGGATGGCGTGGCCGGTCCGGGAGTCGCTGCGACCGGGCGTGAAGTGACCGTGAACTGGTCCGTGACCTCGATCCCCGTCGCCACATCGACCGCTTTAACCGTATAATTTGAAAGCACTATGCTGGTATTCAGCACGTATTCCCCGATATAGGCCGATTGATTGACCATCTGCAGGGTCACGTTAAAGCCGGTGCCCGAAGGATCAATGACCGATGCCTGCGGCATAGTGGCATTATAAACATAAAAGCTGACCGTGTCGGCCGGATAATATGTATGGCGATCCAGCGCTAACGTCATCGTACTATTATTTGGTGCCTGCGGCTGAATTGTTTCATTGACCGAAGGCTGGCCTGTCGAATCATTCGTGTCCGTGCCATTAAGGCTCTGCTGGCCGTCGGCGATAACCTGCCCTAACCCTATGGTGCCGGCGATCGTAATGATCGCGATAAGCAAGGCCATCATGCTTCTGATTCGAATATATTTGCCCCCTGTTTTTTGCGATATCTTTTTTTGCGATATCTATGTTTTTACTTCTTTTTAGATCTCGTGAAAGTCCATACGATCCATGCTAGACAGATCAGCAACACGATGCCCCATAATATCATACTGCCCTTGAAGGGTAGCAGTGGTAGTGGCAACATGGAATATTCTATGTTCACACTCCATGGGTTTGCTGCATCGACTTGATCCTTTTCCCACACATATGTTTTTCCGGAGCTTGTCGCGGGCTCGCTGAAGTGCGTGGCATGGCCGTCTATATTAGCCTCGATAACGGCTTTATCTGTAGGAATAGTGGACGTCGAGAAAGGATATTCTACGGTGTTGAAGAGTATGCCTTTATCCACGATGTCCGGAGAATCGTAACTTAGTATAACTGTCAGTGTGCCGTTCGCCTCAATTGGTACCCAGGCACCGCACATGATGATGGTCACATTTCCCATCTGCTCGACCCTGACATCTGTGATCGGTGTGCCATCGCCTAGTGTTGCTGTCACATTTACAACAGTTAGTGGCTTTAGCGTATCTGAAAATGGTAATGCGATCGGCCCGATCTTCTGTGGTGACATTTTTTGAAGAGCAATCGTGATCTGGCCGGGCACGACCGAACTATTAATGTGATTCTGAATGACTAAAGTTCTCGTGACATGCGTCATGTCACCGATATCCAGGTGCACTTTATCTTCTTTAAACGACTCTACCACTATGAGAGGCTGGCTGGCATGTGCCGGTAATGATGCCAAAAGCAGACAAACGACGATAGAAAATATGATAAGTAATCTTTTTTGTGTATTTAAACCTCTAGCCATAATCCCTCTCTAACGGATTGCCCTAAGTATATAAATATATTCTGATAAAGGGGGTTATGCGCCCCCTTTATCAGAACCTTTTAGGCATTTTTGGAATCTGGCTTAGAACCTTCTTCGAACTGTGCCGATCATGCCGATTATGACCAGGCAGAATGCGCCCATGGCCAGGATTGGCTCCATATTGGAGTTCATGACCGTGGCTGTGGTCTCAAGCGCCGGGGTCGACTGCAGGTTAACGCTCTGCGCCGGGTCGACTCCTACTACGAATAGGTCGGAGGTTGCGTATGTTCCTGTTCCGATCACGTCGTACGTAATGGTCTTCGTGTCAGTACCGGAACCTTTTGCCCCTAACAGGCCGATATTCCAGTAGTATGCCTCGCCGGACATGGGCACCGTTACTGCCGATGTACCACTCGGAGCTGTATTAAAATTCGTCGGGCTGGGTAGTGTAGTAGAATAGAATGCCGAGGGCACAATATCGTATACGACTACATTCGGTGGAGTTGCTGCCGTGCCCAGGTTAGAAGCTACGATGCTAATGTGGTATTGGCCCGGCGTTGCGAGGGGTGTAACCGTCTTTACGACTTCAACCTGGTAGCCGTTGATGATGTAGATCTGCTTTAACAGGGTAACACCATTCGCCGTCACCGTGCTCGTTGATGTCTTGGGGAACTGAGTATTATCGTTCCGGATGGCGATGACCGGCTTCATGAATCCGACTGGGACGCCATTATAGGCGAACGAAAGAATCTCATTGGGTCCAGTCGCGTCGAACGGTGTCGCACCGTCGATGAGGACCGGCCAGGCCGCGTGTGACGCGTCATGGTTTGCCGCACCTATGGTCACTGAAGTACCTGCGAGGGGTGTGTTAAGAGCACTGCTGTCCACGGCCCACTCGCTTATGGAAGTCAGGTCATACCCGATCGTCGAGGCGGCAGGCGTCGTAATGTGCGGGGTGAATTGCCACTTGCCGTTTACAAACTGCTTGTCCATCTTCGAGGTGATCTCAGTCGTGGTACCGGTAGCGGAGTTCAGCCTGACACCCGAGCTGCTGCCGACGGTGCTGCTTATGCTGTAGGACACGCTTGAGGTGCCGATGTCATATAGTGCAGCGCCCGAGCTGCCCGAGCCCAGGGCAGTCAGGTCGTTGACAGTCGCCGTTATTGTGATCGGGGCCGTGGTGGTTCCTGAGTTTATGGCTGCTGGACTCCATACGATAGAGCTTCCGGAGGTCGTTGTTGTAGATCCCGGGGATGTTGACGCAGAGGCTAATATCCAGTCAGGTACACCGATTGGGGCATGATCCGCCGAAGTGATCGAGATAACCGGGGTCACGGATGAAACATCCGATGGCAGAGCTGCGCCATTACAGGTCGCGCTCAGGGATATAACGGTATTGGACCCTGCGCCATTAGTAATAACGTTCTTAGAATATGTTGAACTCAGCGTAATCGCCGGAACTGCACCGGAACCGACGGTGTAGGTCAGGACTACCTGTCCGCCGATGGGGAAGGTCGCGATCTTCACATCGATAGGGTTGGAGTTGGTAACTGTTGCCGCCGTCCCGCTCGAATATGCCCAGCCAGAAGTCTGGCCTGGAGTGAATGTCAGGTCGACATCGTATAATGCAATGCCCGCGTTATTTGTCAGGGTTACAGTACCTGAACCGCTGGCGGTGCCCGGCACTACAACGCCGTTCGTATAGGTGATAGTAGGCTGGTACGTGTCGTGTCTCGTGATCGATTCAGCTATGTTTATGCCAATAACATTTTTCTCTGCGCTCGCCTGTAAAACAGGTAACAGCGCTATCAATAGTGTACTTATAATTAAAATCTGCACAATTCTTTTTGTAAACATTTACGAATGCCCCCTTGATAGCCCTTCTTAGGGGTGGTCATCGATTAATAAAAGACCTATCCCTTTATATAAACATTGTTCTCTACCGTCAATTTTTCGTTTTTGAAGATTATAATTTGTGCAAATTAATTATTTTATCGTCAATATTTTCCTTAAATTACTAATATCATTCGTATTTTACAAAAATTTGATATATTTTTGCTCAAACCATCGGTAATAAAATCGTAAAGATGTAATTATTTATTAAATGTATCGAAAAATTGTGCTTAACCTCTGAAAAAAATAATAAACATGACGATCGATAAAAACGTCATGTTTTATATACTATTAATATGTTTTCGCGATCAAGATAATTTTATCCGCTGGCTTGCCACAAACCGGGCAAACTCCGTTGCCGTGCATGCCCTCCGGCTCGCCCAGGATCCTGGCATCCGTGACATTTTCCATCTGCAGACCGCATTCTTTCTCGCCACACCATACGACCTTCGCAATACCCTTGCCAGCATATTCTTTCGCCTCATCCAGTGTTGCGCAGTCTTTTACGTGTGACATCATCTCTTTTCGGGCATTCTCCAGCAATTCGGCCTGGAAGTCCATGATCCTGCCGCGCATTGACTCGACGAGACCATCCATTGAGACCGATTCCTTCTTGCCATCCCTGCGTACGAGCATGACCGCGTTGTTCTTCAGGTCCCTCGGGCCGATCTCTATGCGGAAGGGCGTGCCTTTCATTTCCCACTTATAATATTTTGCTCCCGGGCGCTCGTTCGAGTCGTCGATGACAGCCGCGATACCAGCGTCGCAGAGGATAGACTTAACTTTCTTGCATGCGTCAGCCACATCCTCCTCGGCCTTCTTAAACACGATGGGTATGATGACGACCTGCGTGGGCGCGGCGTTTGGCGGTAATATCAAGCCTTTATTGTCGCCATGGATGCCTATGACCGCGGCGATGCATCTTTCGGATATGCCGTAGCATGTCTGGTTGACATACTGCTGCTGGCCCTTGTCGTTCTCGTATGTGATCTCGAAGGTCTTCGCGAACCTCGTCCCTAAGTTATGTACGGTGCCGATCTGTAATGCCTTGCCGTTGGGCATTAAGGTGTCGAATGCCATCGTATAGTCGGCGCCGGGGAACTTATCCCAATCCGGCCGTTTGTTGATGATGAATGGTACGGACAACTTCGTGTAGAACTCACTATATATTGTGATGGCATCCCGGATCTGCTGCTCCGCCTCCTCATAGGTGGCATGGGCAGTGTGGGCCTCTTTAAACGAGGTGATCTCCCGGAGCCGGATGAGCGGGCGGGTCTGCTTGGTCTCATACCTGAACGTATTGACGATCTGGTATATCTTAAGCGGCAGGTCTGCGTGTGACCTGATCCAGAGCTTGAACATCGGATAGATCGCAGTCTCGCTCGTGGGCCTGAGTGCCAGCGGGACTTCCAGAGGCGTCAGGCCACCATGGGTGACCCAGTACACTTCGTCCTCGAAGCCCTTGATATGCTCCGATTCCTTTAAAAGTTCCGGTTTCGGGATAAGCATCGGGAAGTAGCATTCCTGGTGGTCAACGTCCATGAGCGACCGCAGTATATTATATACCTTCTTCCTGATCTGGAAGCCGAACGGGTACCACACGTAAACGCCCTTGATCGGGTAGCGCACGTCCATGACCTGCGCCATCATAAGCAACTCGTTGTACCATTCGCTAAAATTGTCCTTACTGGGCAACGACTTTGATTCCTCTTCCACGATATCATCCTCGATTTACTTGTAGGCTTAATACGGCCGATATTATTAAAGTTTGCGTCGGAGCGAGTGAACAATAGCGGCCGGATAATATGAGTTTGGTGGAGAATGGGCCGGAACCACAGAGACACATAGATAAACACAGAGAAAGCCATGGACACGTCTCCGGCGGCTTATGCAATAATATTACAGTGTTCACCGTGGTTCCTGGTATCGTTAAAATGATATTCTTACGCGCCCTACAGTATGCGCGAGAATTGTTTTATGCGAACGATCATCTTTACACATGGCGACTGCGATGGTGTTTGTAGCGGTGCGCTGGCGCTGGCCGCTAATCCCGGGGCAAAGGTCTTCTTTTCCAGCCCTAGATCGCTTCTGTCCGACCTTGAGGAAGCTAAAGGGTTCGAACGGCTGATCGCGAGCGATCTAGCTATCAACATTTCCACCAGCGGGCAATTTAAAGCTACCATGGACGTGCTATCTAAAAAAATGGAGATCATATACCTGGATCATCATCCGCTGCCTGACGGCTTCACTGCTCCATGGCTGATACATGACATCGATTCCTGTGGCTCGCTTTTGACATTCAAGTATTTCATCGATGATCTGGACCCTGATATAAATCGGGTGGCAATGTACGGCGCAATTGGTGATTACCGGGATGGCTCGCCTTTTGCTTTAGAGCTTACCACGCATTGGGATAAGCGCAGCTTATATTACCAGGCCGGCACGGTCTCCCAGGGCGTGGAGCTTGAGCGCAGGGACTATGATTTTAAGAGATACATGCTGAATATGTTATCCAGGAACGTCCTGCCCTCCGAGATCAGCGAGCTTGCAAGCCGGGCGAAGGAATCGTCGCGCATGGAGGACGATATGCGTAAGCGAGTGGAGCACGACGTGGTCAAGATGAAAAATCTTTCCTACGTTATCGACCCGAACGGATCCATTTCCAAGGCCGCAATATATGCCCGTGTATATGGTAAAACGCCCGTGGGCATATCGGCCGAGCACAGGGCGGATAAGCAGGTATACGATATCAGCGTGAGAGCCCTCGGTGATGCGAACCTCAACATATTGCTTGATAATATTGCGTCAAAATACGGGGGTAGTGGCGGCGGTCATTCACAGGCAGGCGGCGGGAGAGTGCCTGAAAACAACCTCGTGGCATTTTTAACGGACATGGACCGGGCATTGGGTAGCTAAAATAATGATATTATTTCGATGGGTCCTGGCATGACCCTATACTGACCTGAATTGAGCTTCTTGATTTTTAAATCGTTCTAACTGGATAAAAGAAATTATATAATTTCCATAACATTATTTATATTAATGTCCTTAAATTCGTTCAGGACCCGGGCTATGCTAGCCCTTATCCTAGTCTCAGTTCTAGTCGTACTGGTCCTTGGGGGCTTATGGCTTTATACGACCAGAGAACACCTAAAAAATGAGATTTTATCATCCGATATCGACGACTCGACTAACATGGCCGAGTTCATCAGCTTATACCTTAACGATATTGCCCATAATGTCGAAGTGATCGCAAATAACCCTAATACGATCACGTCGTTTCAAAATAATGACACTGGCAGCTTTATACAGATAGCAGATAACCTGAATAGAAGCACGCCTAAGCCGGACGCTGTGGCCATTATTAACATTAATGGACAGGTACTGTATAGCACGAAAGCCTCTCACGCTCCAAATGTCACTACAGCCTTCTGGTATGATGATATGGTACAAAGTAACGTGTCATACACCACCGGATTATATTATAGCCAGACACTTGATGATTACTCATTCGCGATATTAACACCAGTTAAGAATAATTCTGCCATCCTGGGCAGGATCATGATCGTGTATACCTCGAAATCATTGCAAAAAACTATACTGGGACATAAATTCAACCCACAAGATAGTATTGTCATCGTAGATCACTTTGGCACCGTAATATCGAGTAATGACCTGCATGCGATCAGTGAGAACACTAACCTTTCAAACTATTCGCCAGTGCAAAAAGGGATGAGTGGCGAAAACGGCGTTCTAGTGCATAATGATTCATGGGACGGTCAGCCCCGTGTGACCGGATATCATAATGTTTCCGGCAGCAGCTGGGGTGTGCTGGTATCGACACCCGTATCCGTCGAGTACCAGCCTTTGTATGACCAGATGGTATGGATAATTGGTACGCTCGCATTTTTTATTGTGGTCTTCTCGATATTCGGCTACTTTGCATCAAAGTATTTGACAGACCCAATATCGAAATTATCAAAGACCATGAAAGACATATCCACAGGCAATTACAATTCGCGCGTTAAAATGGAGAGGAATGATGAGATCGGCGAATTGGCCGGCACTTTTAACTCTATGATGGACAGCCTGGAAGAGGCGAAATCGCGATCGGACATATATCTAGATCTGATGGGCCATGATATCAACAACCTGAACCAGGTCGCTCTCGGTAATCTCGAGCTAGCAGAGCAGATTCTGGAGTCTGGTGAAAAGTTAAGCAACGATAATCGAAGACTGATATCGAAACCAATCGAGTCGCTTGAAAATAGCTCAAAGCTGATCGATAATGTGCAAAAGCTTCAAAAAGTCAAATCCGGAGAATTTGCGTTAAACACTGTCGATATCTGTGAAATACTATCCCGCTTGAAAGACCGGTACTCCAGCATCTCCGACAGAAACATCCTGATCAACTTCGAGCACACCGGGAAATGTCTTATAACAGCGAACGAGCTGGCGGGGGACGCTTTCTCGAACCTTATCTGGAACTCCATTAAGCACTCGGATCCGTCTAAACCTATTATAATCAATATCAATGTCAGCGAGACCCTTGAAAACAACGTGAAATATTATCTTGTCGCAGTGGAGGATAATGGCCCCGGTATCGAGGATACGATAAAGACAAAATTGTTCCAGCGGTTCAGCAGGGGTAAAACAAATGCTAAAGGAAGCGGCCTTGGCTTATATCTCGTAAAAACGCTAGTCGAAAGCTTCCATGGGAACATCAAGGTTGAAGATCGCGTGCCTGGCGACTATTCACAGGGTGTACGATTCGTGGTCGCACTCCCGGCGGCCAGTGTCACGAATTGCCAACAAATCGATAAATCTAAATAATGTCTCGCCGATTGATAATCAGGTGAAAATATGGTAATCGGAGTTACGATGATCACGGCAATACCGGGCGAAGAACGCGCGGTACACAACGAAATCACGAAGATCCCCGGCGTCAGGGAGGTCTTCCACGTCTTCGGCGAGTATGACTTTATCGCTATCATCGAAGTGAGCACGCTCTCTGAGATCAACAAGGCAGTGGATACGATCAGGACGAATGAGGCGGTCACCTCCACAAAGACCATCATCGGCGCCGAACTGTGACCACAGCTCGATGCATGCCTGCTTTTTTATTTTAGCTCATTAAAATACGACAGTTTGAAATATACTTTTAAATACATAATTCTAATCTATAATTCTCATTAGTGAAAATTCTATTTGTACAGAAACTGTATCTGCGTTATGCTAATTTAGGTACATTAAAAAACAAAAATACCTCAAAGCACGCCGATTAATACTTTTCGATTGCCCCAAATATAATAATATTGATTATTTGCGAATATTATCTAAAAATAAACCAAATTTAAACCAAATTTACTTTGTTTACACAGGAAAAAATATAAGAAGACTCAGGGTTAACACTTAAACAATAAGCCAATGAGTAAAAATCAACTGGAATTTAAAGGATGGTGATACAATGGGAAATCTATTGCTAAAACAAGTAGAAATAGTCAAAAAGATTGACTCGGCGGCTGCCATAAGACAGTGGAATGACTGGAAATGGCAAATCAAGCATGCTATCAAAGACATTTCCACCTTCGAAAAGCTACTGGACACCCGGTTTAGTAGTGATGAGCGGTGGGAACTAGAACAGACCATCCGGCAGTTCCCGCTCAGTATCACGCCCTACTATCTTTCGTTGATCGACGCGGGTAATATGAAGAACGACCCGGTGTACAAGCAATGTTTTCCGTCTCCACTGGAGATGAATGTCGAGCGCTGTGATATGGCCGACCCGCTGGCGGAGGACGAGGACAGCCCGGTTCCCGGGATCACACACAGGTATCCGGATCGAGTTTTGTTCCTGGTAAGTAACGTCTGTGCGATGTACTGCAGGCACTGCACGCGAAAAAGAAAGGTCGGCAATGTTGACTATATACCGGATAAGGCCACTATCTCCAAAGGCATTGAGTATATACGCGATAACCCGTCCGTGCGAGACGTGTTGTTATCCGGCGGAGACCCCCTGATGCTCCCTGACGAGTACCTTGACTGGATACTGACAGAGCTGGACGATATCCCGCACGTCGAAGTCGTGCGTATCGGCACCAGAGTGCCAGTCGTTTTACCTTGCAGGATCACGGATCACCTGGTCGAGGTCCTAAAAAGTCACCACCCGATCTGGATCAATACGCACTTTAACCACCCGAAAGAGGTTACTAGCTCCTCGCGGGATGCACTAAATAAGCTAGCGGATGCGGGTATTCCTTTGGGCAACCAGTGCGTCCTGCTGGCGGGCGTGAACGACTGTCCGCAGATCATGAAAAAGCTGTTCCAGAAGCTAGTCCAGAACAGGGTCCGGCCCTATTATATGTTCCAGTGCGACCTCTCAGAGGGCCTTGCACATTTCCGCACGTCCGTCTCGAAAGGCATCGAGATCATCGAGAACCTGATCGGCCATACCAGCGGCTTCGCCGTACCGACCTTCGTGGTCGACGCCCCGGGCGGCGGCGGAAAGATCCCGGTCATGCCGAACTATGTCATATCCAGCTCGACTAACAAGGTCGTGCTCAGAAATTACGAAGGAGTGATCACCACGTATACAGAACCCGATTCATATAATTCAATGAACTGCAACGATAATTGCGATACATGTAAGCTACGGCAAAATAGCGACTGTATGGAAGAATCCAAAGGCGTCGGCATTGCCCGGCTGCTCTCAGACCATAACGAGTCCATCACGATCAGCCCTGAAAAAACAAATCGTTCAGTGAGGCGATGCAATGTCTGATAAGATCGAAAAGATCGGCGACTCAGTCGTCCAGTACGGCCCGCATAACGACCGCATTAACGTCATGGCACTCTCGATCCACGATATGCCTGACATCGTGTACAGCCTCATCGATATGGCCCGTAAGAACAAGTACTCGAAGATCTTTATCAAGGTCCCGGAGTGCGCCATCGATAACTTCCTCACCGCCGGCTACGTCATTGAGGCACACGTGCCCGGCTTTTTCGAGGGCTACGAAAGCGGCTACTTCATGGCTAAATATCTCGACAAGTCCCGTGCCGTGGAGATGAAAAACAACATCGTGGAAAGTGTATTTGCGAAGGCACGGTCGATCGCGGGCAAGTGGAAGATGCCGTCAATGCGAGAAGGGTTCATATTCCATAAGGCGGAGCCCAAAGACGCAAAAGAGCTTGCCGGGCTCTACGGCAAGGTGTTCAGCACATATCCGTTCCCGATCCACGATGCTGCATACCTATGTAAGACTATGGAGGAAAACCTGAAGTACTACTGCATGCGCTGGAACGGGCGGATCGTGGGGGCATGCTCAGCCGAGATCGATACGGCATCACAGAATGTCGAGTTGACCGACTTTGCTACGCTGCCATTGTTCCAGGGAAAAGGCATTTCCACCTACATGCTGCATAAAATGGAGCAGAACATGAGCCAGGAAGGGATGAAGCTGGCGTACACGATCGCCAGGGCGACTTCCTATCCTATTAACCGGGTCTTTTCCGGATCGGGATACAAGTATGGCGGCCGGCTGACAAATAATACGAACATATGCGGCTCCATCGAGAGCATGAACGTATGGTACAAGTACCTGGGGCATTATAAGCCGGTCCCGGCGTCAATATCCTCTTAAATACCCCTCTAGAACGATACAATATCGGCGCCTATTGGCGCCGATCTATTTTTTCTATACTACTTCTGGATTTGTAACCATCCTCTCATCAGAAATCTTTTTATTTTATCGTCATACCTGCTGTGTTGGATATTGTTTGCTCTTTGGTTTGTTGTCTGTCCATACGGTAGCACAAAGAAACAAAAATTTTTTTAGGGTTAACACTAAAGGACAAAAAACTCTAGAACACAGTTAAATCTCGAAATGCACTAAAACCCTATTAAATGGCTAAATGCTCTAAAGCACGGTCTAAGAAACGAAGGAAGCCTCCCTAAAACTCGAACGGCACCAATATGAGAAACAAATGTATTCTTCCTGGGGGGTCTGTCATCCGGTAAACGGATGGCGAACGATTATTTCTATCTATACTGTTTGATCTATCGCGTTCGCCCGGATCTTTAAATGGAGTATGGATAGCTCGCATGCATTTGTTTCTTATATTCGTGCAGTTCGGGTTTTGGTGACACTTCTTCGTTTCTTAGAAACCGTGTTTTAGAGCATTTAGCCATTTAATAGAGATTTAGAAAATTTCACGCTTTAACCGTGCTCTAGTGCCTTTTGAGTTTTAGTGTTAAAATACTAAAAAAGTTTCGTGTCTTCGTGCTACCGTATGGACGGATAACCAACCAAACAATAAACAATATTCAACACAGCACGTCATACCTTCAAAATTTTATATGCCAGGGTCAGCGCTATCGGCGTGATAACAGTAGTCACGACAACCAATAATATTACAGCCGAGAAGACTTCAGCGGAGAATATGCCTGTGGTGATTCCCACGCCGCCGACTATCAGTTCCACCTCTCCACGAGCCATCATCCCTATCCCGACAAGGACTGCCTGTTTCCAGTCCTTGCGTAATATCAGTACTGGTAATCCGCATCCAATGATCTTGCCCAGCATGGCCAGGATGATGAGGGCCACGATAAACACCAGGCCATTCGTGCTGATCGCCCCAATGTTCATGTATGTGCCAATGACCACGAAGAACAAGGGGGCAAGAATGAAGCTGATCTTATCAGTCATCTCGTTGATGGCCTCCAGGACTTTGGTCTCGGCGATGGACATGCCCGCAGCAAACGCTCCCAGGATGGGGGAAAGCCCGGCCATCCCGGCCATATATGCGAAGCCGAAGCACATCGCCATGACCGAGGCTTCCTGGGCCCCATTGCATGGCAACTTGCAGTGCTCACCCGGCGCAGCCCTGCCATTCGTCAGATCGTTTTCATCGACCGGGTGTACGCAGCCAGTCCGTGGGCATAGCCAGTTGATGACCCGTGAGAGCACGAATACGCCTATGAGCATTAAGGCGGCTAGCACGCCGACGGCCTTGAATGTGGTCATGCCGATACTGGCGAGGTCGAGCGATGAATTGCTTACCAGTCCCATGACGATGGCCAGTACGACCAGCCCCAGGATGTCATCCATGACTGCCGATCCTACCAGGATCTCACTCTCCACTGTTCGGCTCTTTCCGATATCCTTCAGGACTTTGACCGTGATGGCCGCGCTGGTCGCCGTAAGCGCGGCGCCCACCAGGAGAGCCTCTTTTTGAGGGTAACCCCATAATATTACGAGGCCATATCCGAGGATGAAATTAAGGGAACAGCCTCCTGCTGCGATGATCGCCGCGAGCGGGCCGATACGCTTGAATTTGTCGAACCGCATTTCCAGGCCGACCTTAAATAGCAGCATTACGGCGCCTAGCTGAGCGAACATTTCCACGGCCTCGTTCACGCTGATGAGCGGAGAGCCCATTAAGTAGAGGCCGCCGAACAGCGTCGGGGCCAGGATGATGCCTGCCAGGATCTCGCCCACTACCGCAGCGATACCAAACCGCCTGGCGATCTCGCCGGCTACCTTAGCCGCAAAGAGTAAGAGACACAGTGTCAGGAGCGTCTCGAGAACATATGAACTACTAATCGCCATTGATCCACCTACCTGTTGGGTACAAGGTGCAGTATTACATTATAGTTTTTTTGGAACGTTTAGGCTATTTAGTTATAAATCCTGATGATGCCCGGGAGCAGCCTGGCCTCCTCTATTCTCTCCTGTCGATCCAGGTTATAGGCACCCTTCGTTAGGCTCTGGCGACTTAGCAGTTGGTGAGTGGTTTAGACCTTGGCTGTCTAAACGCAGTTGATGATTCACCAATAAAACCGGATATCCTTTATAAATTGAATATCCGTTGTACCAAGTGGTCGAGGATGAGTGGGATGAATTTTTCTGAAAGAATCATAGGTATGTTTGTCAATCCGGATAAAACGACGGAGGATATTGCGAACAAACCTCGCATCGGAGAGGTGCTTGTCATCATGGGCGTATACGCAATAGTGGTGATGTTAAGCGCTTACATCGTATCAAGTCACATTAGATATGTATACAATATTTCCGGAGTCTCTCAGTCCAGTTTACAGAACGCTCCGATCATTTCCCGAATCGTGACACTCGCGTTTGACCTCGCCTTGCCTTTGATATTGTGGCCGGTAATCACCGGGTTCTTACATCTATTTGCCATGTTGTTCGGAGGTAAAGGGAAGTTTTTTCCTCAGATGATGACAGCACTGGGCTATACGGATGTCGTAAAAATAATAGCATTTATTATCTTCATAATACTATTCACCCAGTTGCCTTACGTGACTATTGAGATATCAGGCTGGAATATTTTATCAACCGTATCATCGATAATGACTAGTCCGGTATACCAGAGTATGTATTTTAAGGCCGCAAATATCGTCGTAATACTGGGCATGATTATTTCAAGCTTAATGGGCGTGTTCGCTATTAAGAACGGTGAAAAGCTTACCCTGGTACGATCTGCGATCGTGATCGGCGTACCATTGCTAATTTATGTGGTCATAGAATTAGTTATCCTTGCAATTATATATCTCTAAATCCCATATATAATAGTAATCAGATAGAAAATCAGAGTCAGAGGAATATTCTATGATCGAAAAATTAGCTGAAAGTTCAGGAAATATAATTGGCTATAAAGCAATCGGGACGATCACGGCTTCCGATTACCGAAAGCTGGAGCCCGAAGTCCGGTCGTTGGTGGAAAAAGAAGGACATATACGGATGTTGATCGACCTGAGCGATTTCAAATGGGAAAAAATGGAGGCCTGGCTCGAGGATATGAAATTCGGCGTCGAATTTCACCACGAGATCCAAAAGATGGCCATCGTCGGCGATAAGTCCTGGGAGAAATGGATGACGCATCTGGCCAGGCCCTTCTATGGCCAGGAGGCCAAATTCTTCCATTCTGTGGATATCTCCAAGGCCTGGGACTGGCTTCGAGAGTGATTCTGCCTAGAAGCCGTATCTTCAAGATACTACTATCTCCACATCCTTTTTTATCCTCACAAATTCCCCATCCGAGACAGACATGCTTTCGTAGTCCTGGAGATCGCCCAAGGTCTTTAGTCTGCCCCGATATTCATCGTTGAGGTATATCGGCTTTGATATGACTATCTTCAAGCTTCACCTTACTCTCCAGCTTTTTCTCAACATCAATCACGCTCATGGTGACACTCATTACCGCGTCCGGGATCAGAGATATGGAGCTTATCCCTTCTCTTACGAGGAACTCGGCATATTCGGGATAATCGCTGGGCGCCTGGCCGTCCAGGGCGCTATGCTTGCCATTCTTCCTGGCCCCTTTGATGGCTTTTGAGACCATGTCCATGACGGCCGGATCGCGCTCGTCGAATTCCGTCGCGAGTATCTCCGAGTCGCGGTCGACACCTAGCACGAGCTGGGTGAGGTCGTTGGAGCCTATGGAGATTCCGTCCACATACTTGCAGAACTCGTCCACAAGGACTACGTTGCTGGGGATCTCGCACATCATGAAAACCTCTAGCCCGTTCTCGCCCCTTTTGAGCCCGTTCTTTGACATTTCATCCTGGACCTTTTTCATTTCCTCGATCCTGCGGCAGAACGGTATCTTGGCTATGATATTGGTCAGCCCCATGACATCCCTGGCTCTTTTTAAGGCGGCGCATTCCAGTGCAAAGCCCTCGCGGTAACGTTCGTTGTAATATCGCGCGGCTCCCCTGAAGCCCAGCATGGGATTATTTTCACGGACCTCGAAGAACTCTCCGCCAATAAGGCTTGCATACTCGTTAGACTTGAAATCGCTGAACCGCACGATTACCGGCTTCGGATAGAATGCTGCGGCGATCGTCCCTATGCCCTGAGAAAGCTTTTCTACGAAGTAGTCCTTTTTATCCTTATAGCCATAGGTCAGCTCATCGATCTTCTTTCTCGCAGACTCATCCTGGACCCGCTCAGGGTATATCAAAGCCATGGGATGGATCTTTATATATTCACTGATAATGAACTCCATGCGGGCCAGCCCGCAGCCATCGTTAGGAATCATGGAGACGGCGAACGCCTCATCAGGATTACCCAAGTTTATGCGGATCTGGGTCCTGGGCCGTTTAAAGCTCTTTAAGCTGGTCTTTTCCACGTGGTATGGCAGCTTGCCCTTATATACGAAGCCTATGTCGCCCTCCCCGCAGCTCACTGTAACATCCTGGCCGTCAGGTATCTTCTCCGTGGCATCGTTGGTGCCCACGACAGCGGGTTTTCCGAACTCTCTGCTGACAATGGCAGCATGGCTGGTCCTTCCGCCCGTGTTTGTCACTATCGCAGAGACTATTTTCATGGCCGGCTCCCAATCCGGAGTTGTGGTATGTGATACGAGCACATCGCCCGGCTGGAGAGACGATAGCTGGGATACATCCTTGATTATACGTGCCTTACCGCTGCCTATCTTCTCTCCTACGCTCATGCCCGTGACCAGCAATGGCCCCTTTTTCTCCAGGTGGTATGTCTCCAGTATATCCTTGGACTTCTGAGACTCCACCGTTTCTGGCCTGGCCTGGACAATAAAGAGATCATTCGAGACCCCGTCCTTCGCCCACTCGATATCCATCGGCATTTCCTTTGCTGCTTTTTGAGAGTAATGGTCCTCAATTGTGATAGCGTATTTTGCCAGCGTAAGCACTTCATCGTCCGACAGACAGAACCTTCTTCTTTCTTCTACAGGCACGTCGACGTTCACGGTCCGGCCCTTCTCACCACCCCCAGCGTAGATCATCTTGATCTTCTTTTCTCCCAGCCCTTTTTTGATGACGGGCCGGTAGCCTTTTTTCAACGTGGGCTTGAAGACATAGAACTCATCTGGATTAACGGCCCCTTTGACGATGTTCTCTCCCAGGCCATAGGAGCCGGTGATGAAGACCACGTCCCTGAAGCCCGTCTCGGTATCAAGAGTGAAGATGACGCCGCTGCACGCTTTGTCAGACCGTACCATCTTCATGATCCCTATGGAAAGGGCTACTTTAAAATGATCAAAATGGTTATCGATGCGATATGATATGGCCCGGTCCGTGAAGAGCGAAGCATAACACTTGAGACAGGCTGCCTTTAGTTCATCATAGCCACGTACGTTCAGGTAGGACTCCATCTGGCCGGCGAAGGATGCCGTGGGCAGGTCCTCGGCCGTGGCCGAGCTTCGCACCGCCACATCTGTATCCGTGCCGTATTGCCTGCAGAGCTTATCATATGAGGCTTTTATCTCATCCCAGAGGTCGTCGGGGAGATGGGCTTTCAGGATCAGTTCCTGGACTCGAAGCCCCCGGTCTCCCAGGTCTTTCATGCTCGATTTATCCAGCCCTGCCATTGTCTCCTTGATATCTTCCAGGATACCGGCAGACTTGAGGAAATGCCAGTAAGCCTCGGAAGTCGCGGCAAACCCATTGGGTATCCTGATGCCTTCCGAGGAAAGATCTCTATACATTTCTCCGAGGGATGCGTTCTTACCTCCAACTCTTGGCACGTCTTCCATCCCGATCTCATTGAACCATAGAATTAATTGTTTGTTTTCGCTCATCGATTCCTGCCCCTTATTGCTTTCCTAAATTTATTCTACCTTGTAACAACCAGGCGAGTCCTTGCTATAACCTGCGCTAAATCTAGAAACTCGCACCAAATGACATCCAAAATGGAATCAATTATATATGTATTTATATAATTTCTTTAGATATATGGAAAAAGTGATGGAACGACATACTAAATCCCTTAACATCATCCATGTCCGAGTCATCAAGGAAAACGACCTTACTTTATTAACATTACCGAATGGTGATATACCACTGGCCGATAATTTCGGATATGGTCTCTATTATCACGATTGCAGGTTCCTGAGTGGCTACTCCTTGACGATCAATGGCAAATCCCTGACAGAACTATTATCGGGGGCTGAAAGCGGCTTCAAGTCTGCCGTCGTTTTGACAAATCCAGATATGGAAGATAATAACGGACGTTTCATCAATAAAGAGACACTGAGCATCGGACGCGATATAGCGATACCGGGTTGTATCATCGAAACAATCACAATAAGAAATTTTAACATGGTCGATGTGGCTCTTGACCTGACTCTTAATTTTGAATCTGACTTTAACGATATTTTCACCATTAGGGGACTAATGGAGGGCGTCGACGGACATAAATTACCGCTAAAATTCGACGCCGATAATAATACCCTATATATCTCCTACATGGGTAAAGACGAGCATCACCGGATTACAAAAATAGAGTTCTATTATCCCCCTTCTAAAGTGGAAAACGGATCATGTACCTTTTCAATCAGCTTGAAGCCAAGGGGAATACAAAAAATAATGCTAGCAATTTTTGTCCATGACCTGCCTCCTGGTGAACCTCCCGATGAGCGTCTGATAGCAGATACGAAAGAGGCGCTTGAGAATATTGAAAAATCGTACCACGTCCAGTATAGAAGACATTTTGATTTCCTGACGGATAATAACCTTTTCAACAAGATTCTCCTGCGATCATTATCGGATCTCAGGATGCTGTATATGAGTCTGAATGGGAGCAAATTCCATTCGGCCGGCGTGCCCTGGTATGATACACTATTCGGGAGGGATTGCATCCTAGCAGCCATTCAAATAATGCCGTATCATGCCGATTCCGCCAACGGGACCATAAAATTACTAGCCAAGTACCAGGGCCGTGTAAATGATGACTGGCGTGACGAAGAGCCCGGCAAGATACTTCATGAATTAAGGACAGGCGAGAAAGCCAACCTGAACAAAATACCACAGACTCCTTATTATGGGACAGTAGACGCGACCCCGCTTTTTTTAATATTAGTAGCCGAATATGTGGATTGGACTGGAGATATAGAACTATTAAAAAAGATAATGCCTAACATTGACCTCGCTGTTACCTGGATCGATCAATATTCCCGCCAGGACGGCTCGGAATTCACTTCTTATGCGGCTAGGTCATCAAGGGGTCTCTATAACCATGGATGGAAGGATTCCTGGGATGGCGTCATGCATTCGGATGGAACCCTGGCAAAGCATCCAGTAGCCCTCGCGGAAGTCCAGGGATACGTTTACATGGCTAAAAAGCGCATGTCTGCGCTCTATGACTTGATAGGCAGGAGCGGAGAAGCGATCGAACTAAAAAAGGATGCTGAGAGGCTAAAGAAAGACTTTAATGACAAGTTCTGGATGGATGATAAAAAAAATTTTGCTATGGCGCTGGACGATATTGGCGTCTGTGATGTGATCTCATCGAACCCCGGGCATTGTCTCTGGTCGGGGATCGTAGCTGAAAAATACGCTAAACCCCTTGCCGACAGGCTATTCGATGATGACATGTTTACCGGATGGGGGATCCGCACACTTTCTTCAAAGGAGCTACGATACAATCCTCTGGGTTATCACACCGGGACCGTATGGCCTCATGACAATTCACTCATAGCCATGGGTCTGCAAAAATATCATCTATACGACAGACTATCCGAGCTTTTTACAGGCATGTATGAGGCTGCCAGCGCTTTTCCCATATACCGCCTACCTGAGCTTTTCAGCGGCTTCAAGAAGGGCGAGTATAACATACCTGTAAAATATCCTGTGGCATGTAGCCCCCAGGCATGGTCGGCAGGCACGATCCCCTACATGCTTATCGCAGCCCTGGGATTAACGCCAGATGCGCTTAATAACCAATTGATGCTGGTAAAACCCCACCTTCCCCCATGGCTGAACAAAGTACACATTACGGACTTGAGAATTGGCAAAGCATCCGTGGACATGGAATTTCGAAGAGAAGAAAGCGGCACACTAGTCAACGTGGTTAAGAAGCATGGCGAGCTGGACGTGTTTATCGAATATTAGGGATTCCGGTAATGACGGGCGCATGATACTACAGTACCCGGCCAGGAACCATAAAAATGATTGGGGTTACTATGGATAAAATTATCATAGATGTGCAAGACGCCAAAAAGCGATCGATCGAAGACCTTTTTCGATCGTTTTCGTCAGGAAAGAACGGCCTGGATAGTGCCGAGGTGGAAAAGCGGCTCCAGGTCTATGGACAGAACGAGATCACAGAAAAAAAAGAAGAATCCCATTGTTGAGTTTTTAATGAACTTCTGGGGGCCGATACAATGGATGATCGAGGCTGCGGCCATCATATCCCTTATCATCGGGCACCTCGAGGATTTCGCCATCATCGTAGCGCTCCTTTTCATAAATGTCCTGGTGAAATACTTACAGGAACGTAAAGCCGGCAATGCGATAGAGCTGCTGAAACAAAAGCTTTCGCCCTCCGCCCGAGTCAGGCGTGATGGTAAGTGGCATGATATAAACGCTCGGGACCTCGTCCCCGGCGATATCGTCCGGATAAGGCTCGGCGATATCATACCCGCGGACGTGAAATTGATCGAGGGTGAATACCTGGAAGTAGATCAGTCAGCTTTGACGGATCCCTCCCGGCGGAAAAGAAGGTCAACGACATCGGATATTCGGGATCGATCATTCGAAAAGGCGAGATGGACGCGCTCGTCGTCGTCACCGGCATGAACACATATTTCGGCAAAACGGCAAAGCTGGCAGAAAAGATCTCCGAACCCAGCCATTTCCAGAAGGCGGTCGTAAAGATCGGGGACTACCTAATCATGGTCACCCTGCTTCTAGTATTGTTCATCAGCGCGGTCGAGATCTATCGAGGACACGACATCTTCTCGGTCCTCCAGTTCGCCCTCGTGCTAACCATTGCCGGCGTACCTGTCGCACTTCCTGCGGTCTTGTCCGTCACGATGGCGGTTGGAGCTATCGCTCTGGCAAAAAAAGAGGCGATCGTCAGCAAGCTGGTGGCTATCGAGGAAATGGCCAGCATGG
>CAVTVW010000008.1:0-61211 GCA_963738255.1 uncultured Methanocellaceae archaeon
CCTCGGGAGTTAGTATACCTTCTATATAGAATAGCGTCACATGTCCCTTAAAGCCCCGTTTTCTATCGATCCCGTAACTGGCCAACCGTTCATCCGCGTAAATGTAATCCCGGAACTGCTGTAAGCTGCGGTAGTCCTCTTCGCCGACCGGTGAAATGCTCGCGGCAATAACGCCCGAAGGGAGGATCAAGACTCCTTTGGCCTCAAACTTTAGCGGCCCGGAAGACGCATATGCCCGGAACACGTCGCTGAAAACACCCAGCAGCTCTTTTTCCCGCTTATCCAATATCGTATCCTTGAAGATTTCATCGGAAACCAGCCGGGCCACCGTCATATGCAGGGCGGTGTCGGGAGCGGGCAATGCTTTCGATTTATCGAGACATCCCGATAGGGTCCCGATGATCTCGACCAGCACATCGTATGTAGCGACATTGTCCACATCATTTTTACTGATAGGCGCTATCAATGTATATCCGGGATAGTAATCCGGTTCCCAATGTCCGTTGTTCATCGTGAATTTGCCAAAGGGCTTCACTTTATTTGCGCTTTGCCGAATTTCTTTCCCGGTCAGATGCTCTTCCATGTATCTGACGTAGTCTGTATAGCCCATCTCCATGATAATACACCCTTTGGTTCTCGGCAATTGCACCATTTTAATGGTACGCTACTGCTTTCGGCCGTAATAATATGAAAGACGTTTTTCACGGCTACTTATACAACAATGGTTTAAGTGTTTTTTCTATAGTAAGTATATAGGCTACGTTTTATTCGGGCGTTATCAAGGCCTTTCCCTCTTTGTATGCGGTGCCCACGGCCGCCCCCAGCTTCCGGTATGAAGCGTTGCCCGGCCCGTTCATCGTGTAGAGCAGCGGGTCGATCTTCGTAAAATCCAGCATCCCATCGATCACGCACCCCTCGTCCACGTATGTTTCCAGCACTTCGCCGAAAAAGATGTCGCGGTCAGGAAGACGGCTTTTTATATTTTAGTATTCTAGTATGCCAACTATATATAAACATATCAAAATATTTAAATATGTACTGATGTTAATGTAAGATCGGTGATATTATTAGCAGTCAAATAGACGAGTTATCGATAAGAAAAGCCGTGAAGGAGAGGTATTCGGAACTTGCAAACACCGAAAGCTCCTGCTGCGGCAGCAGAAAGCAACACACATCGAAGATCGGGTATTCGAAGGAAGAAATAGCGAACCTGCCGGAAGACGTTGTTGGCGTCAGCGCAGGCTGCGGCAACCCCACAGCTATAGCAGGCCTCAAGGAAGGCCAGATCGTGCTCGACCTGGGCAGTGGCGGAGGGATAGACGTATTCATTTCGGCGCAGGCCGTCGGAGCGACGGGAAAGGCCATCGGCGTCGATGCCACTCCCGAGATGATATGGAGGGCAAGGAAAGCGGCGAAGGATATGAACGCCACGAACGTCGAGTTCAGGCTGGGCGAGATCGAGTGCATGCCCGTCGAGTCCGAAACCGTGGACGTGACCATCAGTAACTGCGTCATTAACCTGAGCCCGGATAAGGATAAAGTATTCGGGGAGATCTTCAGGGTTTTAAAACCGGGAGGCATGGTCGCGGTATCGGACATGGTAACGACGGAAGACCTTGCAGGCGACGAGCGGGAAATGCTCAGGACGTGGGCAGGCTGCATCGGAGGCGCGATCTCCCTGGACGAATACGTCAAAAAGTTGACCGCCGCCGGGTTCCAGGACGTCAAGGTCGAAAGCAAATACGTATATACCCCGGACGAGATGGCTAAAATGAGCAGCAAGTCCAGCAGTTGTGGCTGCAGCGCCCCCGAATCGAAAGACCAGGCGGGCAGCGAGGTAAGCAGCAAGTCCAGCGATTGTGGTTGCAGCGCCCCCGAATCGAAAAACCAGGCGGGCAGCGAGGTAATGTCCAAGATCGCAACGGTCAGGGTCTCGGCGAGGAAGCCGTAGCCGGCGATATGCCGCCGTAACTGGGAATAGGAAGCCGTAGCCAGCTACGGCTTCCAAAACATTTTATACTCTATGAGCAGATACATGGACGTTAAAGGTTTAAAATGGCGAACGATGAAAAGTGCTGTAATAACATTAAAACAGTATTGAAAAAAAGCCTGAAGAGCATTCCCTCGGATGAAGACGCGAAAAGCCGGGCCGAGTTCTTCAAGGCAATCTCCGATCCTGCGAGGGTAAAGGTCATATACGCCCTAGCGAAAAGCGAGCTTTGCGTATGCGAGCTCATGGAGATCATAGGCATGCAGCAGACCATCGTCTCTCACCACCTCAAGGTCCTGAAATATGCAAAAATAATCTCAGACCGGAAGTCGGGAAAGTGGATCTACTATTCGCTGACCGACAAACGAGCCCTCGATGTGCTCAAGGCTATAGAGGAAAGCCCCTCAAAGTAGGATATTCGCTTACGGAATATGGCAAAGCCATGATGAAGCTACTTAAAATAGTCAATCAGCTCACGATAGAGCATCTGGAAACCCTTAAAAAATAATTTTTTTTAGATTTTATTCAGCCCCCCTGATCATAGGACTGTAACGAAATATACTTGAGACCGATTAACAATAGAAGCTAAAGAGGAGAGACGGTATGCAGGTAAGGGTTGCCACATCGGACGATGAAAGCCAGATCATAAATATGTTAAAGGAATTCATGGTGTTTGAAAAAGCTGATCTGCTGACGGATAGCGAATTCAAGAACATGTTCAAGACTGTACTCAGCCAGCCCGAGAGTACGATGTTCCTTATCGCGGAAACGGAGGGAAAAGCCGTCGGGATGACCACCATGGTCTTCCGGTTCAGCACGTGGCAGGGTAAGACAGTGGTAACGATCGATGATGTCTATGTCAGGCAGGAAGCAAGACATTGCGGCGTTGCGATCGCATTACTTAATTATGCTTTTTCGGTGGCAAAAGATCGAGGATGCCCTCGTGTCGACCTGATCACTGAGATCGATAACTATCCGGCGCAGGAACTGTATAAAAAAATGGGTTTCACGCTGGTTCCCAGGATCCCATTTACAAGGCCATTATAATTACCGCATTCGCCTACAAATGAACTGATCGTCCATTATAAAAAAGCGATTATCAGGGTTGTAATAAAAAAGAGAGATAAGCCTAATAGCTTATCTCAATGTTCCCTGAACTACTTTTAAGCGTCATTTTCAAGGCGCCCTCCCCATCCTTCGTAAATCCGATAAAGTGAGAGCTATCGGACGTAGTCATGACCATGGGGATGGAGTCGTGGATGATCCGTCCCATCGACGTGCTTGCATCAGCTGAGAACAGAGTACCGTCCGGTACAATGACATGTATCGAGCCCATATCTGCGGTAGCAGTCAGGCTTCCGGCGGTCCCGTATGATTCAAGGCTAATGCTGCCGGCATTGCTCTCGAAAGTCGCTTTACTTGCATTGTACTTGGCGTCGATCGAGCCCATGTCCGTCGTTGCGCTAAGGCTGTCGGCGGGTGCGCTTGAATCGATGTCGATGCTGCCAGCACTACTCTTGAACGTTGCCTTCTTTGCATTGTATTGGGCAGTGATAGAGCCCATGTCCGCGGTAGCGGTCAGGCTGTCCCCGGCCCCATATGAGTTAAGGTCAATGCTCCCTGCACTACTTTTGAACGTTGCGCTGGAAGCATTGTACTTCGCTTTGATCGAGCCCATATCCGTGGTGGCGGTCAAGCTGTCGGCAGCTCCGCTTGAATCAAGGGCAATGTCGCCGCTATTGCTACTGAACTTCGCGGTATTTGCATCATAGTTTGCCTTGATCTGGCCTAGATCCGTACTGGCATCGATATTATCGAACCTGCCCCCGTTGATCTGGATGCCCCCGATGTCGCTGGCGAGGGTCATGGTACTACCATTGAGCGCGGTCACGGTCACGTCCCCATACGAAGTCGTCAGGCCTAGTTGATATCGGGAATCCCGTGGCACTTTTACCACGACATCGGCGCCAGGGGACATATAAAGCCCGATGTGCACATTACCAAATATCCCCGTATCTTTTTGCTTAGCTTCGGATGTGACTTTCAGCGTGTCACCATCCATTACATAGGCCGTATTGGTGACGACGTCATCAAGATGCCCCTTGCTCGCATGGACATCATAGACGACCTCGATATCATTGGTATCGGACTCGACGACATTGATATTGCCATAAAAATCATTCAGGTCGATGTTGATCTTACTCGCGCCGGCGTGCGAGCTGTTGTCCTGCCGATGTTCGATGGTCAGGCTATGGCCAATTTCATTGGCCAGCCACAGTGCGCCGACGATCAAGAAAATGATCACCAGGATCGCTACCCCGGAAAGGATTACCCGGTCCGAGAGTAAATGCTTCTTACCAGCCGGATACGATAACGCGAATTCCTCGGCCGGCCCCATTTTTGCGATGACTTCACGGACGATATCCTCGTCGATCGGCTTATTCTGCTTTGCAGCGACGGCTTCTGCGCTATCCATAATATGGGACTTCAGCTCCTTCTTGATATCTTCCCGCTGTTTTCTTCCCATGTTTTTCGTAACCCTATCGGTATAATTATCGATCAACCTATCGAACATCTACGAATCTCCTTCCATTTGCGATTCAAAACTATCCACTGCCAGCGCTATCGATTTCATCGACACGAGCAGCTTTTCCCGGATGGACTTCCCATAATCAGTGATCATATAGTATTTCCTTGGCCTCGGGCCGCTCGTTTCCCATCGGCTCGAAAGCAATTTTTCATCGTCGAGCCGTCTCAGGATCGAGTATAATGTGACCTCTTCAACGGTAAGGCCGGCATCTTTGAGATTTTTAATGATATCATACCCATACCGCTCCTTTTGCAGGAGGCACATTATCGCGATCTGTATGGCTCCCCTTTTGACTTCGGTTTCAAACCTATCCAGAATATCGGCCATTTTCCTCCTCGAGATAATAATGATTTATGTATGTAGTTGTAATACGATTAATACTGTATGTGAATTAGTATATATAACTTCGCTTACGCTTGAAGCACAAGAGATTTTTCAAGAAAAAGTAAGGAGCTCAACGCGAAGATCGACGGCTTGAAGGAGATGGGATGCACCCAGATCATCGCCGGCTCGCCGATCGGCACGAACACGAACAACGGCATAAGGCTGATCGGCAAGTACATCATTGTATGATATAAGGATTATATCTCATATTTTTTATTTTTACTCCTGCTAAAAAAAGGTCAATATTTTAAACGTGAACATTAATGGGATAAAAACACGTCGTATTGGCTTCAATAATACCCTGATTTTTAGTAAAATAGAGATAAAGAGATAAAGGGGGCATTTTGTTATCTCTTTATCTTTTGGATAATTGGTAATTACTTGCTTTCAACCAGGTGGGCATACATCGACTCGACCGTATTCTCGATCTCCCACTTCGGCACGCCTTTGAGCATCGCGGCAACCGATATCCCACCGGCTCCGACACCTTCTTTCACAAAGCCCTGCTCGTACGCCTTCAGGCCATCGAATTTTGAGCCCGCAAAGGAAAGATTTGCGACCAGCACCGGAATATTGAGCCCTGCATTGTGCAGGATACCGAACAGGTTCGCACTACTATCCTCAGCTACCCAGCGCGTGGTCGATAATGCAATATCGCGCTTACTGATATCCGTCAACTGCGACAGCAAGACTGCAACTGCGGCCATCTGCGTGCCGCCAGCCAGTATGATGGGCACGCCTTCTGCGCCCTGCACCAGCCCGATCGTCGCGGCCATCATCGGGTCGCCCACGGATTCGAGAGCCTTTAATGCGTCGCATTTCCCGTTGATACACGCGTTCTTCAGGCCTTCCATGGCTACCGAGGTCTTCAGCGACGTCGGGTTTTGCTGAAAGCTGCTGCTCGTGTACGCGTTCGTGTTGAACCCGAGCGCCATGAGCACGGCCAGAGCCGTCGTCGTGCCTGCGGGAGTGGTCTCGCCGATTACAAGGTATTCGGACTGGGATGCGATCTCTTTACCGACTTTGCGTGCGTTCTCGATGATCTCCTTAGCCCATGGGACCGCCTTGCCCGTCCGGATGTCTTTCCCGACACCGTTGCCCACTTTGTAATGTGGCACGACCGGCGGTATTTTAATTCCCGCGTCTACATAGAACTCGCGAAAGTCTGATAAAGTGATCACTGCTCGCGTAATGAGGCCTGGCGTTGGTATGAAAGGAGGAGTGAAAGGGATATCGTCGAGCGTGATGATGCGGCCGGTGTGGACGAGTTCCGCGTCCAGCGGCGGGGTGTATACGTTCAGTTCAGGGCTCGCGCCCGCGGCCGTAATGCCCGGTATTGAGGCAGTCTCCGTGTTGCCCATGACCAGTACGAAAGAGCCGCGGCCCTTGAGCTTATTTGCGAACGATTCAGCGCCATTATAGAAAGATATACCGTTAGTTTCCATAATTGTCCCTCACGAAATGCTTGCTACCTATAATCGCTTAAGTCAAATAAAGTTTACTATACGCAAGATTATTTGACTATATAGAGGCATACCCCGTCTTGTTTCTGTCACTAATGAAGAAAATCCGAATTACTACACAGCACCCAATTATTCTATACATCAATTTTATATTAATGTTTAAATATTATCATGCGTGATTCATATGGCGACTGAACAAGTTAGAAGGACAAGCGAAGCATCTGTTATCGACCTCAATATCGTAATCCAGGGCCCCATTGAGAAGATTTTCGACGCGATCTGTGTAGCCGGACTGTGGCCGCTATGGCACGTGGCGACCAGGGCCGTCGCCGGGGTAACCGAGATCCCCTTCCAAAAGGGCGACCGCATTTACGAGTTCGTTCGCACCCCGACCGGCCCCTACGAAGTGCATTGGAAGATCACCGAGCACAACCGGCCCTACGGAGCGAAGATGGTGGCGGATGACGGGACCAGCATCACTTACACTTTCGAGGAAAAAGCGGACGGCATCCACTTCCGGCGGGTGTTCGAGTTCGGCTCGGAGACGGGCAACATGAAACCGCGCCCCCTCAGCTACGATACCGAGCGGCCCTCCGTGGCGAACCTTAAGGCGCTGGTGGAGCAGATGATCTGGCGCATGCAAAAGGGCCCCACCCTGGAAAAGGGACCCTACCTGAAGTGAGACGCCTTGTAGCGCGGAAGGCGTTGGATCGGGGGCTCCGAGTGGTTACGTGTATTTACGTGTACTCACATGCACTATAAACCTAATACTCCCTAAATACGTATATTACAATTGATTTATTACAATTGATTTCAATTAACGAGTGATCCGGAGTAATGACAGATATTCATAGTGAAGTCTATGTGACGTCAAAGTGACACAACTATACGCAAGTAAAGTTTTGTTAAATGAAATGCGCCGTCGCAGCTATGGAAACAAGTTCGGTAAAAAAAAGTCGGGAGGCCTGGTCTGTTCAGGCGCTCAGCGGGAAGGGCATAAAGCACATGATGGTAAGCCCTATCGCAATGACTGCAAAAATGATACGCGGCAGTCCGATGCCTCCGCTATCATCGACCGGCTTTGGGTGCACTGTTGAGCTCATGAGCGCCGTGAGGAGGCCCCAGAATATCCAGAGGTCGCCCGACTTATTTAACGCGAACGTCGTGAACAGCCCGAACGCCATGATCAGCATGGGCAGCAAACGGGACAATTTATCCGCTTTTTCGCCCAGTAATGCCCTTGCCACATGCCCTCCGTCCAGCTGGCCCACGGGGATCATGTTCAGCATGGTCACGAGCATGCCCACCCAGCCTGCGAATGCGATCGGGTTGATGGTATCCAGGTTCACTCCCGGGTTCACTACGGCCGCGATCGCATCAAATAACAATGGCGCCTGGATCTTCACGTAAGTGAAGTCCGAGAGCGGCGATGTAATGACCACTGGCGGAAGCATGAGGCCGATGGCCGTCACGATGACGGCGACTGCCAGCCCGACCATTGGGCCCGAAATGCCCACGTCGAACAGCGCTTTACGATTCGGCACCGGCCCTTTTTGCCGGATGATAGCACCCATGGTGCCGATCGGAGGTATGGGGAACGGTATAAAATAAGGCAGCGTAGCATCTATCCCGTGTTTTTTCGACACGATATAATGGGCTAGCTCATGGGAGCCGAGCACGATCATGATGGCAAGCGCGAATGGCAGGCCCTTATACATTTCCAGGGGATGCTCGAAAATGTTCACGCCGTATAACAGAGAGCCCACGGCCATGGTCGTGAACAGCGTGGCCACCACAAGGCCCACGTTGATCCAGACGTTATCCGGCTTCGCCCTGCCGATGATCAGGACCGATTCGCCCTTATTATGTATTAGCGACACTGACTCGTTCAGCTTTGAGAAATGATCGTACATCCGCCCGTAGAGCAGATTCGCTTCCACGATAGGATCGCCGTACAGCTCAATTGAGTTTTCCTGCTCCCTGATCTCGTAAAAATTGAAGACCTTACGGATCTCGTCCTTATCGGCCTGGGTTAATGTGATCATGGTAAATCGACCGTGCCATCGGTGCCGCTGACAGTCACCTGCTGGCCGTTATTTATATCATTGAGCGGATCGCTTTCAAGGCTATCGACCATGGGTATGCCCGAGATGATGGCTCCCACTGCCACGATGGGCTCGGATTTCACGTTAATGATGGCCGCCGGGGCGACGCCATTCTTTTTTAGCTGATAGAGAACGTAAGAGCCTACTGTGGACCCTTTGCCGCCCGGAAATATAAGCACAGTACCCTTGACGTTCTTTCCATAGATAGCGTGGCCTTTCTCGATCACGTCGCCGGTCTTCGGGTCGACACCGCCGAGGAATGAGATCGCGTCCTTTGAGATCAGCGCAGGCCCGGTTGCCGTACCTTTTGATATGGAGCGCCCTTTGACGAGCATTTAATCACCCCTGCATGCTTCTTCGATACACTCTTCCGTGGTCGCGATAATGGCATCCACGCCACACATGGAAGGCGTATACTTCAGCGCCTTGCCGGAGTTCACCATCATCTTCTTAAAATGATTAGCAGCGGGCGAGACGACCATACACGTATCGTAGAGTACCTTGATGCCATGCGAGCGCAGGCTCTCGATCATCTCAGGGTACTTTGCGCCCATCGATCGCCCCGTACATACCCAGACGTCCTTCTTTACATGTCTGGTTCCAATTATACGAATGATCGTTTCCATCTCTTCTTTAGATGCGTGCGGGCATCCTAGCGCGATCAAGTCCGGAGTCTCGTGATGCTGCATGAGATCTTTCACGTTGCCCATGTCTATGTCAATATGGCTCCGGGGCAGGAACTGCCTCGTGGGGATCTGCCATTCATCCTCGCCGCTTAGTTGTTGCCGCTCGATCTCCATCTTATCGTTGGGCAGGATATATTGCTCCGGCGTCACGTTGAGCACATGGAACAGCGCGACCGAGCCCGATGATGCAAGGGCTGCGCCCAGATGCTTTAGCTCATCTTCCGTCGGAGTGGTCTTGAAGGTAAAGATCGGTATGCCGTCCTTGATCATAGGGCCGGCTACATACCCGAGCGCCCCGTACTCGGCGCCCCGGAGTGGTTCCTTGATCTTGATGGTAACGGTCGGATGCCGGTTCTCCCGGATGTGCAGGCCATAATTTGCGGTCTTGCCGATGAGCGCGGCAGCCAGCGCCGACGGGCCACCCTCACGGTTCGTACGCGCGCCCAGCACAGAATTCGCGAAGCATACAGCGGACGATTCGGACCATGCCAGGTGATCGCCGAACTTCGGGCGCACCAGATAATAGGGGGTGCAGGTGCATTCGGCCCTGATGCCTAACCGTTCATAGGCGCGGATGATCTGCTCTTGTTTTTCTGCGAACCCCGCGTCTATGCCCATTTCTGCGAAAGCATCGCGGTCCATGCCCATAGGGTTCAGGATGGCCGGGATTTTCGCTTTCGCGGCAAGGTCGCTGATCCATTCGAGGCCGGCGTCGCCGATCGTCTTATATGATACGCCTGCGATCTGGGCGCTTTTTACCGGGATCAGCTTATCGGCCCCATATATGTCACCGAGTGCCACCAGTATCTCCATCATCTTCTGGAGGGTCGGCCCCGCTTCACCGTTATAGACGCTCTCTTCCTCTTTTGTCAGAAACATAATAAATAGCCACGCAGTAAGTATGAGTTAAATTATTTACATTCGTTATTAGTTTTGCGACATACACTCAGGGTATGGCGCAATAAACTTTTTGCTTTAATACCCCGGCCAGGCGCATACAGTAAGATCGCCCGCCGCCTGTATGGAAGGTTAATGCATGCACGGTACATGAATAAAACAGCCGTGATATGTTCATTCTGTCTATGGAAACCTTTATATTGAACCACAATCACATAAAAAGAGCATTACTTTCATAAGGAGGACGGAAATTGGCACAACAAGCTGGAGAACAATCCGGACCGATATATATCATGAGAGAGGGCAGCCAGACCACTAAAGGCCATGAAGCTCAACAAAATAATATCATGGCGGCAATGGCAGTGGCAGGCTCGGTCGTATCGACGCTCGGCCCTCGCGGAATGGATAAGATGCTCGTGGACTCCACGGGTGATATCATTGTTACGAACGATGGCGTTACTATCCTACGAAAAATGGATATAGAGCACCCCGCTGCTAAGATGATGGTGGAAGTAGCCAAGACCCTGGACTCTGAGGTCGGGGACGGCACGACCACTGCAGTGGTGCTTGCAGGCGAGCTATTGAAACAGGCAGGTATCCTGTTCGATCAGAGCGTACATGCTGCGGCCATCGTCAAAGGCTACAACATGGCATCGGTGAAGGCTCAACAGATCATCGAAGGTATGGCAGTGAAAGTGTCCGAGAAGGATACGGCCATGCTTAAGAAGATCGCGACCACCTCTATCACGGGCAAGGACTGTGAAAGCGCTAAGGACTTCCTGGCGGACATGATCGTCAGGGCTGCGACGAGGATGATGGAGAAAGACGCCGATGGTAAATTCTACGTGGAAAAGAAGAACCTCGTGCTGGAGAAGAAGACGGGCGGGGATGTGGAAGAATCGGAGATCCTCGACGGCGTACTAGTAGATAAAGGCCGTGTGGACTTCAGGATGCCCGAAAAGCTGGAGAACGTCAAAGTACTCGCCATGGACATCAGCATCGAGGCAAGGGACACCAAGTTCGACGCTGAGTACAAGATCAGGAAACCGGGCCAATTCAAGGCTTTCCAGGAAGAGGAACAGCGGGCAATAAGAGCGCAGGTCGACAAGATCGCATCGCTCGGCGTCAAAGCCGTTTTCACCACAAAAGCCATCGATGACCTGGCTCACCACTATATGGCGCAGCAAGGCATCATGGGCGTACGAAGACTGAAGACGACTGACGTGAACCGTATCGCGAAGGCGACCGGCGGCACGCTGATCACCAACCTTGACGATGCGACCGCGAAAGAAGTCGGCGTCGCAGGCCTCATAGAGGAAAGAAAGATCGGCAAGGACAAGATGATATTTGTCTCCAAGTGCAAATACAATAAGATCATATCGGTCGTGCTCAGAGGAGCCACGTCGCATGTGCTCGATGAGTACGAGCGCGGCGTCGATGATGCGCTACACGCGGTCGAATGCGCGATCAAGGACGGAAAGATCGTAGCAGGCGGAGCGGCAGTCGAGACCGAGCTGAGCATACGCATACGCCAGTACGCTTCTGAAGTCAAGGGTAAGGAGCAGCTCGCGATCCAGGCTTATGCAAAGGCCATGGAAGCTTTACCAAAGGCGCTTGCGGCTAACGCAGGATTAAACACCATCGATATGATGATCGACCTCAAACATAAGCATGAGGGCAAGGACGGCAAAAACTTCGGCCTTAACGTGTACCAGGGCAAAGCCGTGGACATGATGAAAGCCGGAGTCGTCGAGCCAATGCGCATTAAGACACAGGCGGTCATCAGCGCCACGGAAGCGGCCACCATGATCCTGAGGATCGATGATGTGCTCGCAGCGTCCCAGGTCAGGGGACCACCTGGAATGGGCTAAAAAATTCGAGTTAGTTTTGCGATTAGAGTTGGCTTTTCCCAACTCTAATGCGGCCATTTATTTGCCAAATTAAATCGATCGACTTTTTTATCCCCCACAGGATACAAAAACCCTTATAACTAATAAGTATACATAGTAAAAGGTCAAATCATAATCAACGAGATCAGGAGTCATATCAGATGGGAAGCCATTTTAAGGTCATTATACCACTAATCGTCATAGCGGCTGTGATGCTGGTCAGCGGATGCACCAGCCAGCAGACGCCGGTCAAGGACCTTTCACCCGAGGATGTGGCCGTTAATTTCTGGAATAATATAGATACAGGTAACTACCAGGATGCATACCAGCTGGCATACCATGCGGATGTGAATTCCAGCCAGAAAGACTGGGTCGACGAGCGCACGGCACGCTGGGGCACCGATGGCGGTAATATCAAGATCTATAGATTCAAAGTAGTCGATACCTACGACGAAAATAGCAGCATGTTCGATGTTGGCAACGCATCTCTGAAAGTCGTAGACGTGAATGCGACCATCGCGTACATGGGCCAGAACACGACAGGGCCGCTAAAGGTCCTTCTGATAAATACCACAGACGGCTGGAAGATCTTCGGCAACTATTAAGCGTATAAAAAACCGCGCATCTTTTTTCATTTTTCTATAAAATTGAACGAAAGCTCGTCCAGGTATGCATCCAGGTTCAATAAAAAATCATTCAGAAAATCAATCGGGACGAAGATACAGCCACCCTCTACTGCCATGTTGTCATCGATTAAAGAAACGATGACAGGGATGGACTTGACGCCGAACATCTTTTCATGTTCGATGCACCTGTAGTAGTGTTTTTTTGCCTCCGACTTTAAAGAAGAAGCCCTGTGCCGGCCTCGGCCGTAATGCTTGCCGTCTATGCACAGGCACAGGTCCTTGCGGTATCCTATCGCATCAATTTGATAGCCGCGCTCCGGCGTACGGAACACCTTACGGAACTTCACGTCGAAATTGTGATATGACAATACGTCCCGTATATATTCCTCGAACTCCTGCCAGGTCAGCGCGTTAAGGTCCCGTTCCATCGGGTCACAGATTGTCACTCAGAGGATATCAAGTTTCTCCATCATGCTGGCCGAGCTGTAGCGTCTTTCCTCGCGTATCTCCTTATCGTTGAGCACCTGGCGCTCCAGTGTGGCCATTGCCAGATGGAATGCGCCATCAGCTCCCCAGCTTTCGCCCCTCGCATTATAGTAGTGGTGGTCGGTCTTCACGCGCACGCGGCACAGTATCAGCGGAACGCCGCGGAAAGTCTCCTTGTGCTGCTTGAAGTAAACGTTGATATACCCCTTGCCGAGGAACTTTTCTGACTTCTTGAGGAAGCTCTCGATGGATGTCGCGATATATTGCTGGTCAAAGTCGACCAGGTTGCCGTTCGTTAGCTGCAGCGTGAAATGGTCATTCATTTCACGCTTGCCCATGGCTGCCAGCGCGAGCAGCACATCTGTCCTGGTGGCGACACCGCGCACCTTACCATCGTATACGATCAGCCCCTGGATGTCCCGCTTCAGCATGAGCTCCACAGCCTCGCGAACCGTCGATTCAGGCTTCACTGTGATCACGCTCTCAGTCATGATCTCTTTGATATGGATATCCCGCATCGGCGAGGCATCTATACCAATGCTGCCGGCGCCAAGGTCTGACCTGGTGGGCATGATCATATTAAGCAGATCATGCAGGGTGGCGATGCCAACGAGTTTGCCGTTCTTCAGCACTGGCACCCTGGAAATGCCTTCCTCCCTGAAAATGTTGACCAGCCTGCCGACCTTTTCATCGGCTTCCACCGATATCACATCATTGCTCATGATGGTCGACACGGGCCGGAGGCCGAAATCGGTATCGGCCGCCTTCTGCATCAGGCTCTCATTGGTGACCACGCCGATCAGTTTCTTGTCATACACGGGCAGCTGCTTCAGCTGGTTTTCCGCGAGCAGCCGCGCCGCTTCATAAATAGATGTTTCCGGGGTAATCTTCGGAGTTTTTCTAACTAGCCCGCTTATGCCAGTCTTTAAGCTGTGGATGGAGCGTACGATTGACTTCTCCGTCAGCATGCCCTCATATTCCTTGCCGTCGAATACGAGCACAGCGGGGTTGTTTGACTTCTTGAACAAAGGCAGCACTTCTTGCAGCGTCGCCTTCATGTCGATCCTTTCGAATCTGTCGGTCTTGATTTCTGAAACCTTCATTTTGTCTTACCCCATTGATTATTTTTAATTATAGATATGGCACTATCACGGTATAACGGTTTCGGAATCGGCATATAGCGGAAAGTTTTTTAAGTATGATATTTATAAATATTAAATTCAGATACTTATTTAATCAAAGCGAAATTTCGACATTACCTCCATAGCCCGGAGTCATGTCAAAGTTCTCTTCTCGCCTGCTAAAATCAAGAAAATATATAGCCAATTAGCGTACAGTTAGTATCAGGTGGGTCATCTAATGATCGATGGTAAAGCGCCGGAATCTGGCGAGCTGGAGATGAAGAGCTGGCTGAAGAAGCTGAAAGAGAACCAGGACCGCCGGAGAGAGGAAAAGCTAAAAAAATACAACGATGTCATTTCTAAGTTCATCATCGTACTTGTGGCTATTTGTATCGTCTGTATGATAGCCGTAGCAGCACTTTTCATGCAGAATGAAGTGCTGCGGAATGATAACAAGCAGCTGACGGCTAACTATGACAGCCTGAACATATCGAAAAATGGCCAGATCCAGCAGCTGCAGAATGACAACAATGACCTAAAAAATTTCATATTCAGTAACCGTTCGATCAATGATTTCCAGCATACCGTGTATATTGACCCTAATAGTCCGAAGGTAACACAGATCACGTTCAATACGAACAAAGTGTCCGTACAATTCGCCGATGGTACCACGCAGGAAAAGTACTTCATCGACTATGATATCAATATAACAAATCCGGGCTCGACGTTACCGAATTCAGGGCCCATTTAAACAATTTTTATTTATCACAAATGACAGGGTTTTAAAATAAGAGCCGTATACTCGCATTTAAGTACTTTAACTTAAGCCCAGCTTTTTTAAATGCTCGTAGGCGGCCTTCGTAGCGACGCGGCCTCTCGGCGTCCTGTTAATGAAGCCGATCTGGATCAGGTATGGCTCGTAGACGTCCTCGATGGTCTCTACTTCTTCGCTGACTGTGACTGCCAGCGTCTCCGCGCCCACAGGCCCGCCGTCGAAGTCTTTTATGATCTTCGTCAGTATCCTGCGGTCCATGGCATCCAGCCCTATACAATCTACGTCCAGTTTATTAAGAGACTCGTCCACGACTTTGCGATCTATTATCTTATGGTCGCCGACGCTGGCGAAGTCCCTGATGCGGCGTAGCAGCCTGTTAGCGATACGAGGCGTGCCTCTGGAGCGCTTTGCGATCTCCAGAGAACCTTCGTCGGTCAGCTCGACGCCGAGGATCTTAGCGGACCGGTCTATGATCGTCTTCAGGTCTTTAGGCTCATAGAAATCAAAGCGCAGTGAGACCCCGGAAACGGTCTCGCAATGGCGACGTTAGCAGGCCTGCCCGGGTCGTGGCGCCGACCAGTGTAAATTTCGGCAGCTCCAGCCGGATAGAGCGTGCGCTCGGGCCTTTTCCGATTATGATATCGATCTCGTAGTCCTCCATCGCAGGGTACATGACCTCCTCTACGACGTGGCTTAAACGGTGGATCTCATCGATGAAAATAATGTCCCCTTCTTTTAGGTTGGTTAAAATAGCCGCCAGGTCCCCGGGCCGCTCAATGGCCGGGCCTGAAGTAAGGCGGATGTTCGCGCCCATCTCGCGGGCGATGATATGCGCAAGCGTGGTCTTGCCCAGGCCAGGAGGGCCGTACAGCAGGACATGGTCCAGCGGCTCATTCCTTTTTTTTGCCGCCTCCATGAATACTTTCAAATTTTCCTTGATCTTATTCTGGCCAATGAAATCGTCGAGAGAACGCGGGCGTAGGCCCTCGTACGGTGCTTCGACTCGCTCCTCTTCAGTCTCCAGCGGTGTGACTACCCGGTCTGCCGGTTGTTCTTTCTGCTCTTCCTTTTCGTTTTCCGAGACGTTTATCATAGGTACCTTAACGATAGTTTGATCAATTCTTCAAGGGGCAAAGAGCCTTCCACGGAAGCTCTGGCTTTTGTGACAGCCGCTTCGGCCGCCTGCCTGGTGTACCCAAGTGAGACCAGGGCAGCTTCGGCATCGACCGTGATCGTGCTGGCCGGTGCTCTTTTAATATGGCTCTCGATGCGCATGTCGGCGACTTTTTCCTTGAGCTCCAGGATAAGGCGCTGTGCCGTCTTTTTACCAATGCCGTTGATCCTGGTGAGCGCTTTTATATCCTCCAGCACGATGGCTTCCGCAAGATCCGCGGAGGTCACGCTGGAAAGGACGCCCAGCGCCACTTTCGGGCCGATGCCCGATACGGTCATGAGCAGCTCGAAGAACTCTTTATCCTCTTTTGCGATAAATCCATAGAGCGACATGCCGTCCTCCTCGCGGAAGTGAGTGTGAACGTACACTTTACAGCGCTGACCTTCTGCGGGAAGCAGGTCATACAGGTGAGAGGGCACGTTGATATCATACCCTGCGCCACCTACATCCACAACGATCTTATCAGCCGATTTATAATCCAGCCTGCCTTCAATATGTGCGAACATTAGTCCCTCTAGATTTTTGTTCCTGCCTGAGCACTTCCGCCGAATTCGCATGGCATATGGCAATTGCGAGCGCATCCGCCGTATCATCAGGCTTCGGCACTTCCGCCAGGTTTAACAGCTTCGTGACCATGTACTGTACCTGCTGTTTGCTGGCTCGCCCGTATCCGATCACGGCCTGTTTCACCTGGAGAGGCGTGTATTCGACGATATCAACACCACAGTTAACGGCGGCCAGTATGATGACGCCCCTGGCCTGGCTGGCGATCATCACTGTCTTAGCGTTCTTATTGAAGAACAGTGACTCGATCGCCATTACATCCGGTTTGTACTCCAAAAGTATCTGAAGCATGTCGTCATAAACAATCTTGAGACGCTCGGGCGGAGGTGTATGAGCCTGTGTGGAAATGTGCCCATACTTGCCGACTTTGATCCCGTCCCTGCCGGAATCTATGATGCCGAAGCCAGTGAGCGCTATGCCAGGGTCAATACCTAAGATCCTCATCATCGCCTGAACAACCATTAAATATATCGTCTCATATTCGAACCACATATACAGATTACAGTATGAGCCTGAGTGGGGATACTTATACTGAGACAGATTCATCATGTATAATAACCTTATTGGTTATCCATAGTGAAAGTAAAAAAACGTGATCTCATATGCCGTTATTTAAGCCACGGGCCCCGCCGCAAAACGATGTGGATGTGATACTGGAAAGTATCGCAAATGGTCAATTCGACGACGACACGATCAATGAGCTACAGCGCCTTGCGGACCTTTCGGACGATGGGGAGATAGACCGGATAGCTGAGACTCTTCTGAGTTACATCATGAAGACTGAGGACCGCAACGTGCTCATCGGAACGGTCAAAGCCCTCACATTGATGCCGTTTTTACCGGAGGGCAAGGACGAGGACGTAATACGCCTTATGGTCACGCTGTTCGCTGTGCCCCAGAACATGCGGATCACCGTACAGCATAAAATGCTGCAGAACGAGATCCTGAGATTCTTATTATCCATGATCAAGATGGACGAGAGATATGCGAAGCTCATGATGACAGAGCTGATCGCCTCTCTGGAATATGCTTATATCACTGACGTCGCAGAAGCGTATCCCGCACTCGAGATACTAGCCAGGAACAATCCTGAATACTTCAGGCCACATACGGAGACGCTGGTCAAGCTGCTGGGGAGTATAAATAAAACTACACGCGCGCAGTCAGCTAAACTGATCGGCATCATAGGCGGTAAGTATCCCGAATATGTGTCAAGCGCCATGCCCGTATTACAATCTCTAGCATCATTCTATCCTGACGCACAGGTCAAACACAACGCCAGCGAAGCTTATCAGATATTATACCATGGCCTGCGCCTGGACGTGGTCGAAACCGTGTCAATGAAAGAAGATGATAAGCCGAGGCAGCGCTCGATGGGATTCGCGGATATATTGAAAAAGAAGGCTGCCGAGCTATTGTCAAAACCCTCGCATGAGACACCCGTAGAACGACAAAGAGCTGCCAGGAATGCGGCGAGAGAACGCATGTCCAGAGATCGTACCGTTAACCATCATGCAACGGGCAGCGGATCCGTAGGCAGCGGGCGTATGACACAGCCACCTTCCCGACAGGCTTCCGATACCCCGAGCGATAATGTCGACCTATCGGATATGGAAGGATTTGAGACAGAGATCAAGGATATCCTCGACAGGACAAGGGACGAGTTCACGAACGATGCGGAAGGCATTCTCAACTCCATCGGAGTCGGGCACCTATCCATTATGAACCGTGACAAGCTGACTATCACGAGTGATGAACAATTTTCAAATGACTTGACAACGAGCGACGGCGGCATGGCCAGTCATCAGCATGAGACTGGAAAGCAGCCAATACATGCCAGGACCTCGCACCTGGATACCGGGACGAAACACAAACCTGCAGCCGAGCAGAATATGGATCATAAGCCGGCAGGCTCGAAAACTGACGCAGAACCTGGAAAGCATGCTCATCATGAGAAGAAACAGCATGAAGAGAGCCCGGAGAAGCGGTCAAAGCCTACGTCTTTACCTGGCACACACGGCCCATCGGAAAAAGCAGGGTTTGAAAAGGACTTACAGGGACGCCTTACGGCCAAGAGCACAGAAAAGCCGCCCAGACATGTCCGGTCGCATCATGAAAAGATCAAAGAGAATAAGCCTGTAAGCCGCGATGCGATCACATTGCCAGTCGAAGATAAACCAATCTCACAAGCCACATCTGCAAATGTAGAAAAACCAGTGGCCAAAGAAACAAAAGATCAGCCCAAACTGGAAATAATACATGATATCAAGCCGATAAGCCAGGAAGTAACACCGGCCAGGAGCGCAGATAAGCTACCCAGGCTTATACGGTCGCCACATGAAAAGATAGCAGAGAATAAGCCGGTAAGCCGCGATGCGATCACACTACCTGCCATACAAGCCATATCTGCAATTGAAGAAAAACCAGTGGCCAAAGAAATAAAAATAGATCAGCCCAAACTTGATATAATACAGGATATCGAGCCGATAAGCCAGGAAGTAACACCGGCAATAAAGATAGAAGATACGATCGTACCGGAACCAATAAAAATGGAAGAATTACCGGTAACAAATATTGAGATCCCAATAACACCAGTCTTAATAAAAACAGAAGAATCACCGATACAAGAAAAGATGACGACGGAGCCGGAAACACAGGTAATAGACATAGAAAATACGATCATACAGGAACTAATAAAAACAGAAGAATCACCGATACCAGTCATCCAGAGTCCAATAGAAATAGAGGAAACCCGGACTATAGAAAGTCAAAAAGCCCCGGAAACGATTAAAACAGAATATAGGGCCATTCATAAAGAAACCACGCTTATAAAGCCGGCAGACCCCGAAATCAAAAAAGACCATAAAGAGGTAAAAATAGAGTTACCACCGGCAAAACGCGTGGAAAAGGCAATAGCATGGGCGGAAAAGCCCGCAATTCCAGCGCCAGCAAGGCCCATTGGGACACCAACAGAAAAAGGTAAAACGCCCATGATACCAGAGGAACCTGCTGCAAAGCGCGTGGGAAAAGTTTTAGCATGGTTCGAAAAGGTGGGCTTACCTGAGCCTGAGCAGCCTAAGATAGAACGTCAGCCGCACGACATACAGTCGCACACTGGCAGGGCACCCATAAGAGCCAGGCCTGAGACGACGGTATATGACCCGAAGCCAGCGCCAAAAACAGAAGCCAGGCCACATCAGGCAAATGTAGAATCTCACCATGCGCATCATAATATAAAGCCGCCGGCGATGCCTGAAAACAAGAAAAATGAGACTCCGGTCGAAAAAACTGTTCCGCCGAAGATTGAGCATAAGATGGAGTCCTCAGTACTTCCGCCCAGGTCGGCCGTCTCCAGGCATGAGACATCATGGTCTTCTGACCCTATCACGCCACCTGTAGCACGTAAGATCGGGCTATCTAAGATAGGCATGACAGAAAAGCCGCTGGAAGGGAAGACCGAGGGCAAGAGAGAGACTCTCGTGCCAGGCTCAAGCATCTCCGGGTTCGGCCCGAACAAGCGCATCTACCAGTGCCCGAAATGCGGAGGGCGTACCCTGGTCGAGGGCGAGTTATGTAAGATCTGTAAAATGACGATGGAACACCCCCAGGAAATGGTCAGGTGCGAGCGTTGTGGCATGACGAACATCCGCAGCATCAAGTTCTGTCGTAAATGTGGCGCTAACCTCGAGAAAGATAAGACATAAAACTCTTTTTTACACTTTAACGATCATAACATAAACAACTGATAAAAAAAGCGCTATCCGCTGCAGGCAGCGGATGTTATTTCTGGATAATGAACATGCCGGTATGCAGGTCGTTAGCTTCTTCTTCCTTCAAGGGCGTGACCTGTACATCTTCTGCGATGATGGCGCTGTTACCGAGCGGATCCTCGATGACTAGCGTAAAAGCAGCCTTACCTTCCCTGGCCAGTACCATTTGATTTAACAGCCAATCGGCTTTTACATGCTCATCCGGCTTCTCAGACCATTTCTTGGCCATTTGCACTACGGACTCCAGGCGCTCGATGATCCCTTCGACGTTCGTGATATATCCTTCAGACGCCGGGCCCGGCTCGATGTCGATGCCCCATTCGGGGACACGGACAGTGCCGGAAGTGGAGCGGACCACCCGCACACTCATGTCGCATTCCGTCGACACTTGCTTGGAATGCCGCAGCGGCTCTTTCTGGTCCAGGATGATCGTATCGACATACCTATACCCGCAGGTACATGAGATACAAACTTCCAGTATGTTACCAAAATACGGAATATTATCCTCATGGCACCGCATGCCGATATTGCAATTGCACATCGGACAGAGATAGGGCGATGAGGTATCTATTGACGTGGTATCAGCTTCAAGTCCCGTTTCTTTCATTGCGCCCAGTTAGAGTTTTACTTCGTTGAAAACTTTGTCCTGTCGATCTTGATGGACATGGGCGTAACAACCACCTGGTTGTCGCTGATCATCGCGATGTCGCCACTGACGTCCAGCGCTACCTGCTTAAGGTCTTTCAAGGCCCTGTCGCGGGTCAGGCTGTCGCCCTTGATCGGAGTGATATCGCACACGACGATGTTACCATTGTATATCTCGCGCTTCAGCTCCGGGATCTGGTTGAGACTGGACAGCTCGCCTACGCGGACGTAGGTCTCTGCCGGTCCTTCGCCGGTGGTCTGTTCTACTTCTTCCAGGTTTATCTCCGTGTATTCGTCCGATCCACTTGCCGGCTTTTTACCGCCGAACAATTTCCCTATAATGCCTTCATTAGCCATTTTATCCCTCTAGACGTTATGATACCGCTTATATAATTAGTTTATCGTTTTAATAGCGATCTAAGGACGATTCGACTACAACTCCAGTTTCCATATCCGGTCGCCTATGTAATGGATCGATTTGACGGCTTTTCCCCTGTTGCCCATCATGGCATCCGCGTTTACCAGCGCTTTGCCGATGGCGAGTGGCTTACCGTGGACTTCGTCACACACGATGACAAGATCGCCCTTACGTATGGTTGTATCCACGTCAACGATGCCCGGGCTCATGATGTCCGCGCCCTTTGCGACGAATTTGACCGCACCCATGTCGACGACTATACGCTTATTTCTAGTGCGTAGCCTTAGCGCGCCCCGGATGGTCGGAAAGACGGTCTCGCTGACTGAAAATAGCAGTGGTTCGCCGTTGACCAGAATGAATTGCTGGTCTTCATCGGTGTCCGCGATCTCCATCGTCTTGCCCGCGAACTCCCTGTCCGCGGCGTCTCCGAAATTCGACCTTAAGCTTTCAAGGATAGTTTTAACGGCATCCTCTCTTAAATGATGTCTTCCCTTGATCCTCAAAGACCCTTCCTCACATTGTATTTTCGAGATTTAATCCTATATTGCCTACACTTATAATACTTTTGCTGGTTGCCGTATTTGGCGTTATATATTATGTGGTTGTGCTTTTTCCGTATTAAAGCTTTGCCGTATTCCGAAGCTCTCGAAGTGCACGACTTTTCACCACATATTAATACACAGATATTTTCGCATATGCCTCAGGCTTCTTTGTGATGTATAAAATTCCTCGGATCAAGTGTATATAGATAATACAATTAATAGTCGCCAGGCCGCCGGAGGCATGTACTAAAACAATCTTTGTGCAAAACCGTATACATACATGTCTTTACGGTTAAAGATTAGACCATTGTATGCCGGAGGCTACCTGGAAAATCAGGTAATGTCCTGATTACTTTTGTAATTGTTCCTTTCTTAAAATTAAAGGGCATAAAAAGTGTCGATAAGTATAAATATGCTTTACGAGACTTATGGAGTGTTCAGCATTATATTTTAGCTGGAGGAATTTTATGAGTCAGAGACCATTAGATGTCTTAAACGACGCACTTAACTCGCCGGTCATCGTCAGGCTTAAGGGCGGCAGGGAGTTCAGAGGCGAGCTACAGGGCTACGACATGCACATGAACCTGGTTCTCGATAACGCCGAAGAGCTCAAGGAAAATGAAGAATCCAAAAAGCTCGGCACCATTATCGTACGTGGAGACACAGTCGTATACGTCTCACCGTAATAGCTATAAAGGATAACGCGTACTAGAGTCTCATCAAAAGGTGAATCACAATGACTAAGGGAACACCGTCACAAGGCAAGCGCCAGAAGAGAGTCCACACTGTCTGCAGGAGGTGCGGCAAAGTATCCTTCAACCATTCGAAGAAGATTTGCGCCGCATGCGGCTTCGGCAGGTCAGCAAAGCTCAATAAGTGGGGCTGGCACAGCCACATGGCAAGACAGAGCTGGTAAAGCTAATAGTAAAGTCGCCCCAGTTTTTGGGGTGACCACCTCATTTTCGAGCAGGTAGCTGGAATAGACAAAGTATTTGAGCCAAAAAGCCAAGGGTCTAAAACGTCCAAAGGGTGAAATGTCCTGTGAGAGATAAATGCGGCGTCGTCGGGATCAGGTTTGACCAATGCAAGAACAAGGATGCCGCTGCGCTATACATTTATTACGCCCTTCAAGCACTGCAGCACAGGGGGCAGGAATCCTCAGGCATCGCAGTCACCAACGGCAGTGTCATGCTCACGGACAAGGGCATGGGGCTCGTTACCGATTATTTTAATAGAGAGCGACTACAAAAGCTGTCAGGCTATGCCGGCATCGGCCACGTGCGCTATTCTACGACAGGAGGCTCGAAGCTTGAGAACGGGCAGCCGTTCACGGTCAGCTATAAGAACGGTGCCATCGCGATCGCACATAATGGCAACCTCGTGAATTATCACGAGCTTAAAAAGGAACTCGAGGCAGACGGCCGTATATTTACTTCTAATTCCGACACGGAGGTCATCGCCCACCTGATCGCCAAGGAGATGTTGAAGAACGACATCGTCGAAGCGGTAAGAGAGACGATGAAAAAGCTGGTCGGATCCTATTCTTTAGTATTATTAATGGGCGACTGTGTGATCGGCATACGTGATCCTTTAGGATTTAAGCCCCTATGTATAGGGCGCCTGGAGAACGGCTTTATCATAGCCTCGGAGAGCGCGGCGATCGACACGCTCAACGGTGAACTGGTCAGAGATGTCGCCCCGGGCGAGATGGTAGTGATCAATGAAAGGATCGAGAGCTATAAGCTCTTCAAGGCGAAATCACATGCGCACTGCATGTTCGAATACGTGTACTTCGCCAGGCCGGATTCTATCATCGACGGAAAGATCGTGTATAAGGTTAGGCACAAGATCGGTGAGATCCTTGCCGAAGAATGCCCGACGAAGGCTGATATCGTGTCGCCGGTGCCTGACTCCGGGATCACGTCCGCTATCGGCTATTCAAACACTTCGAAGATCAATTATGCCGAGGCGCTCATCAAGAATCGTTACGTTAACAGGACGTTCATCATGCCCGCCCAGGAGCTGCGGGAGACCGCTGTCCGCCTGAAGCTGAACACGGTAAAATCCAATATCGAAGGCAAGAGCCTGGTGCTGATAGATGACAGCATCGTGCGTGGCACCACATCGAGAAGGATCATCGACCTAATTAAAAAGGGCGGCGCGAAGGAGGTCCATGCGAGGATCGGCAGCCCGCCGATCATATCACCCTGCTATCTGGGGATCGACATGGCCACAAGGGAAGAGCTGATCGCCGCACATAAATCGGTAAAGGGCGTCGAGTTCTTGATCGGCGCCGACTCGTTGTACTATATATCTCTCGAGGGCCTTGTAAAAGCGATCGGCATTAATAAGGACGATCTTTGCACTGGATGCCTGACCGGGATATACCCGATCGAGATACCGGGCGAAAAATGCGAGAATAAGCAGCTGAAGCTCAATAGCTTTGTCAATGATTAAGCTTTTTTATTTTCATAGATCCCCGGCAACCGGTTGATCATTAATAATATATTTCGAAATAATCATATAAAATATTTTTTCCGAAATTGTCCTAATTATATTCAAAATATTCTGAATACATAGAAAGATATTTATCCCTAATATTTTAAACATTTCTTTAGTAGTGGTTTGTGGGGTATTAGCTTTATCAAATAGACTTTTCGGGACGATCAAAAACATGACAATCGAGTGTAGTTCCTTTTTAGCGTGCATGCGTACAAATAAGACTGCGCATGATGAAGCTGGTGTAGGCGATCACGGGACAGGTAATCGCTCACAAGCTAAAGACGGTAAAAGCATTCGGAAACGCTCGATTATCGGAGTAACCACCTTTGTGATCGTCTTCGCGATCACTTGCTCATTGATCGTCCCGGGAGGGTTACTTAATCATCAGATCGCGCTGGCAGAGAACGGCGCTACGGATAATTCTGCTATGTATAATGCAAGTAACAGTTATGTCCCTCAGCTAGCTCCGTTAAACCCGGCATACGTAGCATATGTAAATAGCAAATCCGGATTGAAAGCTATGTCATTCTCTGCTTCCGGTTCTGTTCTCGTGTTAATTCCCGCTCCGCTAGATCTGTCGGGACTTACGGGAGAACAGATCGATACGTCAGGCTCCTTCCCGGTATACGGCTACTCCGGATCGTATGACCTGCGCACGCTCAATAAGGTAACACCAATAAAGGACCAGAACCCATCCGGATCATGCTGGGCTTTTGCAACTTATGGCTCTATGGAATCCTATCTGTTGCCTGGTGAAACCTGGGATTTCTCGGAAAATAACCTTAAGAATAACGCAGGATTCGACATCGGCCCTAACGATGGAGGTAACTACGAGATGGCCATGGCTTATCTCACCAGGTGGAGCGGCCCGGTCAACGAATCCGACGACCCGTTCAACTCGTCGCCATCAGCCACATCGCCTACGAACCTGAATGTTCAAAAACATGTACAGAATGCCTATGTGATCCCCGACAGGAGTAGCTACTCGGATAACAATAATATCAAATGGGCGCTCACGAACTATGGCGCTGTCTTTACGTCAATGTACTGGGACGTATCCTATTATAATTCTGCAGATTACGCATATTATAACAGCGTCAATGAGAGCAAAATAGGCAATAACCATGCTGTTACGATTGTTGGATGGGACGACAATTACAAAGCCAATAATTTCTTGCCTGCCGCCCCCGGAAATGGAGCGTTCATCGTTAAAAATAGCTGGGGATCTTCCTGGGGAGATTCGGGGTACTTCTACGTCTCATATTATGACGAAAACTTCGGCCTCGATAACGTTGCATTTACCGCCGACCCGACGACGAACTATAATCACATCTATCAGTATGACCCTCTGGGCTGGGTAGGGAGCTTTAGTTGCGACGGCAGTAACACTGCATGGTTTGCCAATGATTTTACGGCCGGATCTAAAGAGAATATCACAGCGGTCGGATTTTATACTATATCCCTGAATTCACAATATACAGTGGATATCCTGGAGAATGGCAATGTCGTAGGAATTACAACAGGAACACTACCCATGGCGGGGTATAATACTGTAGTTTTAAATGCACCTGTGACGGCCAGCGCGGGAAGCAAATTCCGTGTAGCCGTGCACCTCACAACTCCCGGCAATAACTATCCTATACCATTAGAATATCCCAGACCAGGATATAGTAGTAAGGCTTACTCCAATGCGTCGGAAAGCTTTATAGGCTCCACTTTAAACAACATGGTGGATATTAGAAATTATTACACTAATGCCAGTGTCTGCCTGAAGGCGTATACGGTCGATTATACTACAGGGCCGGGAACATTACAATATAGCCAGTCTGCTTATAGTGTTTATGAGAACAAGGGAAGCGCACCGATCACTGTTAACCGCGTCGGCGGCACGATGGGCACAGTGACCGTTAAATATGCAACGAATGGCGGCTCGGCGACGCCTGGAACGGATTATACTCCAGTCAGTGGTACTCTGACATTCAACGATGGGGAAACGAGTAAATCGTTCAGCGTCCCGGTAATGGACGATGGAATCTATGGAAGTAATGAGATCGTTTTCCTGAACTTGAGCTCGCCCACTGGTGGCGCATCACTAGGGTTAAGCGCTGCCTCACTCACCATTGCAGAGGCTGACGGGATACCAACAGTCCAGTTCAACGCCTCTACGTATAAGGTCAACGAAAACAGCGGTGTTGTCTACGCAAATGTAACATTGAATGGAATCGCTTCCTCTGACATCACGGTCAATTATGCGACCGCATCAGGGACGGCCACAAGTGGCTCTGACTTCATGGCGACAACCGGCGTACTGACTTTTAAGCCGGGAGATTATAGCAAGCTAATCCCGATCAGTATAATAAACGATAGCATCTACGAGCCAGACCAAAATTTCACGATCACGCTGAGCAGTCCGAGCAGTAATGTGATCATCGGGTCGCCTGCCACTGCGACAATAACAATAAAAGACGATGACACTGCACCCTCGATCCAGTTCCAGTCTCAGAGCTATAATGTTAGCGAGGGAGGATCACTTGCTACAATAAACGTCGTGCTATCTGCGCCATCAGAAGTGCCCATCGGAGTAAGCTATTCCACTGCGGACGGCACTGCACTGGCAGGGATGAACTATACGCAGACCAGCGGCGTGCTTCAGTTCGCTGGTGGAGCGACGGTCGCTTCATTCAACGTCCCGATTATAGATAACTATGTGATCAACAAAAATACGACGTTCAACGTGTCGCTCAGCAACCCGACGGGAGGCGCGTCACTCGACTCACCAACAAAGGCGGCCGTTAATATCATTGAGGATGACCGCATAGCAACGGTCATCTTGAACCTGAGCAAAGGCTGGAACCTTATATCTATACCCGTTGCTCTAGCCGATAATAACATATCAGATTTTTTCACGCCGGACGAAAAAGCCAACGTAACTATAGTCTGGTCGTACGATAATTCAAACCCGAGTGTTCCGGTCTGGAAGTATTACAAACCGACGAGAGCAAACAATACGCTAGCGAATATCGAGGTAAAAACAGGATACTGGTTCTCCGTAAAGAACGATATGAGCATACAGGTCACCGGTGTATTGCCAGGCAATAAATCGATCACGATCAACGACGGATGGAACCTTATCGGGGACCCGGACCTTTCAACACATAGCCCTTCTGAGCTGTTTGGAAATTATTACCTCACATGGGGCTATACAGACAATTTGTGGTACTTCTACAAACCCTCGAGAACCAGTAATACCCTGGCATCCATAGAGCCGTGCATGGGGTACTGGGTGAAAAAACAATAGAGGCTGATGAATATGGTAAAAAAATCCATAATAAAAATTTTTTTAGTGTTAATATCGGTATTGATCCTGATAGGGCTGTCAAGCATAGCGATGGCGGATGATAATCCTCCCGCAATACCTCCCGATCCGGATTCTCCGGCTTCCGGAGGCGGTAGCTCATCTGGAGGCGGTGGCGGCGGCAGTTCATATGCTGCGCCGACGTTCCAGCCATTCGTCATGTCTTTGCTGTCATCCAACGGCAGCCCGATCGGCACAATTACGGGTAAAAGTGAATACAGTATTATCCTCGTAGCCGGTAACAACACCACGATCGACGGTAAAAATTTTACACTCTCAATGTACGCCGAAATGGGGCAAAAGCCATCCGATGATACGCGCATGGACATCGACCTGCTTACGCCGGATAGCTCCGGACTGCCCATGGGCATGAATGGCATTACAGTGCTCGGAGTCACGAACATCACGCGGCATGGCGGTAGCAACTGGAACCTGAAGCTTGATACCATGAAGCTCACGTTCAGCGTGCCCGGTACGCCGGGTGCAGACTCGAACACCACGTATTACCTGGTCAGGTTTGACGGCACGAACTATGTGACGCAAAAAGTGATCTTGAAGGATAGCTCCGCTGGCATGCTGACGTTCGAATTGACGCCGTCGGGCGACGCCGGCCTCTTCACACTGGTCATGGCCCAGCCGTTCAGCCCGACACCGACGCCGACCGCCACGCCGACACCGACACCAGTACCCACGTCCACACCGACACCTACACCCGAGCCTTCGATGATCACACCGACCGGGATCGGGATCATGCTGGCTATGCTTGCCATAGGCGCGATTATGGGCGGCGCACTGATATTCCTGGTATTCCGTAAATAAAGTACGGGCGGCCACGTCCGACCCGTTTTTCTTTTATACTGATCTATCTGCGCAGTCTCTCATAGTGTAGATAAAATCGCCGTTTCACCGCCTTTTTACAATAAAATTCGGTCGCATTTATCACATCGCGGAAATTATCTTCATATGGTGGGAACAGATGGTACAAGTTGTGCAAGGCTCAGAGCGTGAGGTCTACAGGCTACCCTCGATGACCGACGAAGAGATCGACACCCTGCTACGCTCGCAGAGGATCTGCCGCATGGCGCTCAATGACAGGCCTCAGCCATATATCATACCGCTTGATTACGTTTACATAGACCGTAAGATGTATTTTCATTTCGCGAATTACGGCAAGAAGATCCAGCTATTCGAAAATGACCCTCATGTCAGCGTCGAAGTTGACAAATATAACGCGGACGTAAGCAAATATTGCAGCGTCACTCTGATGGGCCGATTGGTGAAGGTGACTGACAGGGAAGAAAAAAAGAAGGTCTCAGAAGCACTGATGAACAGGATCGACGTCGGGAGAGGAGAGTCGAACGTTGCGGCGAGGCACGGATATGAAAAGCTGAACGATAAAACCCTGTCGTCCACCTCTTCTTTGTTATTCAAGCTGGACATAGACCAGCGCGTAGCGCTAAAATCGCCTGAACTGTGAGTATGATGCGCTTGCATCCTTAGCGAAACCAATATGAGACCTTACGCCGAATATGACCGGGAAAGTCTGCGTAGAAATGCGCTCGACAGGAGATACCGATCATGAGCACAAAAGCAACAGTTGACAATGGTCACATTAACGATAACGTCATCGTACACATAGCCGATTATATCATACAGGTTCTGATAAAGGAAGACGTGAATGCATTCGCAGAATGTACGCTCCTGCATGAGCTGCTCATGCATAAGCTACCGTCCGTAGCGGCTCCGCTCTTGCAAAAAAAGGTGAGCGAGGTTTCCCGTCAGCTTAGCGAGGGAAAGAACATCAATTTGATCAAAGCAGCCGGCGGCGTGACCACGGCAAAGCGCATAAGCTTCAGGTCAAACGCCCAGTATAATGCTTTCGTGCAACTGTTCTTCCAGGTAGTCGAGGAACAGCCGCAGCTCTTAGAGCCCATCAATAGCGAGGAGACATTCGAGCAATTCATGATCTATTGTATATACATGTTCAAGGAAGAGCTTGAAAAATTCGCAGGTGAAATAGCTAAAGAAAAGACCGATCTTGAGCACAAGCATAAGATATACGTCCACAGGAGAGGCGTTGAGCCTGAGGAAGTACCCACTTATGCGGACTTCATCGCCGAGCGCCTCGATGGCATGGCAGCCGATTAATTACATATTTTTGCCTTTTTACCGGAGGGATAACTTCCCTCCCCATTACTTTGGTTAATAGTTTCACAGCGCTCTAAGCGGCTCCTTTTATACCCGAAATTAGTTACAATATTATGAAAACAAGCAAGGAAATCGTCTTGCTGCGTGCATGGAATGCTATATCTACCGGCAGCACGTTACACGTGTACGGATGGTGTGAAGCGTTGGAAGAGCATAAATTGCTGCCTGTGAAGGGCACTGTAGAAGATAAATTCCTCCGGATGTTCCAGTTCAAGGAATTTAACCGGATGCAGTCCATAGCAGTGCCTGCCATACTCCATTCGGACGATAACATAGTCGTATCAGCCCCTACCGCCAGCGGCAAGACGGTGCTGGCTGAAGCGGCCATGATCAAAGAGCTTGGCAGGCCGGATAAGGGAAAAGTGCTCTTCATCGCCCCATTGCGAGCGCTGACAAACGAGAAGGAAGGCGAGTGGAAGAGAGTCCTGGGAGATCTCGGATTCAAGGTATACGTGGTCACCGGAGAACGGGAGCTCAACGTATCGGAAGCAAGATCGGCCGACGTGATCATAACAACTCCGGAAAAGTGGGACTCTGCCACACGAAAATACAAGCAGGAGCGTTACTCGTTCGTCAATGAGACAACACTGGTCATCATCGACGAAGTACATCTTCTCGATTCGGACGGGAGGGGCGGCACGCTCGAGGCGATCGTGAGCCGTATGCGGCGCATCAACGCCGATAAGCGCTTCAGGATCGTCGCACTCAGCGCGACCATGCCCAACATAAAAGACGTGGCACAGTGGATAGGTGCGCCGGAAAATGGCACGCTCATCTTCGACGGCACGTACAGGCCAGTAGCGCTCGAAACTGACGTCCTGCCATATTACCCGAAGGATAATGAGTTCCTGAACAAGTATATCCGGCTGTATAAAGCGTTCGACCTAATCAAGCATGAGCTGGGAGACGGCCACCAGGCGCTGATCTTCGTGGCGACCAGGCAGGATACATCCCAGGCGGCGGAGAAGCTTTGCGAGATCATGCGGAAAAACAATCCGTATTCGCTCGAGCCTTTCGAGGCTATCAAGCTGCAGGAAATACGTAATCGGGTAAGTAATATGAAGCTGAAATCCTGCATCCCATGCGGTGTGGCGTTTCACCACGCAGGCCTGTCCACGGAGGATAAGGCGGCCGTGGAAGCAGGGTTCAGGGAAGGCCTGATCCGCATTCTCGTGTCCACTTCGACGCTGGCATGGGGGGTGAACCTGCCCGCCAGAGTCGTGGTCGTCCGGGATACGGAGATCTATGACCCCATCGCGGGCATGAAGGACATCAGCCCGATCGACCTGCTCCAGATGCTGGGACGAGCAGGAAGGCCGGGCTACGATACGATGGGAGAAGGCTACGTGATCGTTCCACCGGCTCGCATAAGGGAATATAAGGACCTGCTAAAAGGTGGAAAGTCCATCGAGTCAATGCTTAAGTTCAGCCTCAGCGAGCATTTGAATGCGGAGATCGCAGTGGGCATGGTAAAAAGTGTCGCGGACGCCGTCGTATGGCTAAAAACGACCTTTTACTACGTTCGTGCGCTACGCGATCCGTCCATGGGCATATCGAACATAGATGCCATGATGACATCCAAGGTAGAGTACCTGATCAGGAGCGGTTTCATACGCGACGATAACGGCGTGTTATCGCCCACGTCTCTGGGCATGATCACGTCGGACTTCTACCTGAAGCTGGAGACTGCGCTCATGTTCAAAGAGTATTCCCGTAAAGGATCTCTGTCTACGGAAGACGTGCTCGACATAGTTTCCAGGGCCGCAGAGTTCAGTGACGTCGTGTCCCGGCCCGGCGAAGCGTCCTCGCTACGGAACGGCGGCTTCGACTCGCTGCCCGGCGGCAGCGCAAAGGTCCGGGCTATCCTGATGGGGTTCATCAACAAGAACGTGCCTGACGAGCTAAAGTCCGACGCCTGGGCGATCAAGCAGAATGCTTCCAGACTGCTTAGCGCGTTCGCCCGCTTTTGTGAAGAGTTCTCGGGGACGGCGCTATCGCGGAAAGTCAAGATGGTCTCAGTGCAGATCGATAAGGGCGTGTCAGACGAAGCAGTCACACTCGCATCCATCGAAGGTGTGGGCGAGCGAAGCATGGAAGTGCTTATGAAGAACGGCATTCGCTCGCTCCGGGATGCAGGTGACAGAAAGCCCGAGGACTTGATCCGTATGGGGATACGAGGCCAGATCGCCATCGAGATCGTCGAGTCGGCGAAAAAGCTTCCCCGCATAGAGGCCGATCTGTCAGCATTGCCGAAGGTGACGAAGCCTGGCATTATTCAAGCTATGATCAGCCTGAAGAATGTCGGCGCGGCGGGAACGATCGCAATATCAGTGAATATCAACGAAAAACGCATAAAAGAAGAAAAGTATTTTCTGGCCTGCGGTAGTGCCCGCCAGATACCCATAGAGTTTGAGATGCATGGCGAAGATATCCGCGTCATGGTCGCCGCGGACTATGTAGACTCCATGCTGCCGGTAGATGAATGGAACTTGACAGTAAAGGCTGAGCGAGAACTTGCGAAGCCTGAGGAAAAAACGGCAGATGTGGAGTGTATTAGAATGGATAAAGGGACATTTTACGTGATCGCTGGCGATGCCAGCGTCGAGTACGCCGGAAGGGCGCACGATACATATAGCGGCAGCGTGGTCGTACTGATCAAGCCTGACTCCTCGGTTGTCGTGAACACGGAAAAAGGCGTCTTGCCACATAATTACATGGGCAAAGCGAACGTGAGCGGCACGAGGGACGAGAATGGCATGAAGATCGTAGCCGAGAGCAATGGCGAACGCCTGTATATCACGTTCGATAAAGTGGCACTCATGCAGGCGCCTTTCAATGGCGCCAAAGTGGAGGAGCCGCATGAGATACGTACCGAGAAAGCTGTAAAGCCAGAGCTATCGGGAAATGATCGGGCAATTGAAAAAGCCCTCAGGGCAATGCGTACAGCAAAGTCACAGGAATTAAGGCTTCCCCCGTATACGATATTCGCGGACAGGACGATATATGACCTGATCCTGAAAAAACCCGGTACGATGGACGAACTCCTCAACGTGTACGGCATAGGCTCGGCAAAGGCGGAAAAGTATGGCGACCTGATATTAAAAATATTAAAAGATGGAGGGCAGGAAGCCTGAAATCGACAGGAAGTATAGCCCTGCGATGATCAGGATCGTGCCCGCTATCTTGCGTATGAGAAACGTATATTTTGAGACCGTTTTCAGCTGCGTCGTGAGAAGGTTAGAAGAATACGCTATGACCAGCATGGGCACCGCCAGGCCGATCGAGTAGGTCAGCAGAAGCGACGCGCCGTAAAGCACGCGGCCGTCCTGAGCCACCAGCATGAGGATCGACGCCAGCATGGGTCCAACGCAGGGCATCCATACGATGCCCAGGCTCGCGCCCAGCACCAGGCCGCCGAATAAGCTGGTCTCGTCGATCCCCACTGCGCCCGGGTGAGATACGCGTGACAGGGGAATCATCTGCCAGATACGAAGCACGACATCCTCCACCGTCCGCGATAGAATATACAGGCCCATGAACAGGATCAGTATGCCCGATGCCAGCTTAAGGTAATCAATATAGTCCATCAAGAAAGAACCGAATATTGCCGAAGCTATACCCATGGCCGTAAATGATGCAGCCAGGCCCAGAACAATGGCCAGTGGAACGAGCTTATTCTTTTCCGTCGAGTATGCTACCACTCCGGGGAGGAGCGGCAGCACACACGGCGACAATATGCTCACCACACCGGCTAAAAGCGCCGTTGCGTACGTTACAACTTCCAAATTTTAGCCTCTCGTTCGCACTGCCGCGTCGAGAGCCGGTTTTAGCGTGTCTTTCTGCGTCAGCCCTACGATCTTCGAGCTGCCGATGCTGTCCGATGTTACGGCATCACTGTTCACGTAGGTGTATTTACCGCCAGACTTACTTGCTATGATGTCCATCTGGGGCACACCTGTGACCTGGAACGCCTTAGCGAGGTCTCTGTTCTCCTGCGCGTCAACGAAGAAGAATGTCACCTTCCCCGTATATTCATCGGCGAGCTGCTGGGAGATGGGGTGCTGCTGTTTGCAATACCCGCATTCCTTTGTTTCGAACTCGATGAACACAGGGCCCTTTTGTAGGGCATTATCCACATCGGACATCGTGACCTGTGATGCGGCCACCTGCTGCGAACCGGACATCTGTGCCTTTGAGATCACAATGCCCGCCATAAGCAGCGCACACGCCAGTACGGCTAACACGGCCAGTACGGTTAATCTATTTGCTGTCATCAAACCCATGTAGCTTTACTATTTATAATCTTTTTGTAATAAAAGACACGAATTATCAATACAGCGCTTTCCAATGACAGGGAGTCCAAGTATAACTAATGGTGCCGCTCTTAAAAGCTGAAAAATTGATTGGCCAGTAATCAGTTGGATCTTAAGAATACCCGCATGATCTATCGATCATATGTTCAAGATGTCCCTGAAATCTTTTAGCGGCGGGAACTCCAGCACTGCATCGCCAGCAGTGATCACAGGACGGTACAGTCCGATATCACTCTCACGGATAAAAGGGGACATAAAATCCCAGGAGTCCATGCCATTGATGGTCGTGCCGACACATAAAGGGTTAAAAGCGGGCAAAACCAGGATGTCTTTCTCATGCCAGACTTTTCTGCCATATAAAAAACAGGGCTCTTTTTTTAGCTCGATGTCCAGGGTCGGATGTTCGTGCCCGATGACGATCAGCTCTACATCATTGTCTTTTGCGCGAGCCGGCAGCCCGTCACCATGAGTGAACAGGATACCGCCCTTAAAATAGCAGGTCTCCGACTTTGTGTCCATGCTCTGCAGGGCCGCCTCCATCATCCTGTCGTGTGATCCGGTGACGATGATCACCTCATCCACGGAGGCCATCAGCTCCATCATGATATGATCGAAAGACCTTTTCGTGTTCCTGCATAAGCGGCCAAACTCGTGCAGCACATCCCCGTCAAGGACGAACGTCTTGGGTTGGAATTTTTTTATGATCGACCTGAAGCGCTCAAGCAACATTTTTTCTTCGTCTAGCGGCATGGAGAATCCCTCGGAGATAAGGGAATCCTCTATGCCGATATGCACGTCTGCGCATGCACAGATGCCATTTTCGGGAAAATAGACAGCGTTGAGGTAGTAGTCTATTTTCATCCCTCTGCCCCTATCTTTTCCATGACGCGCTTATGGAATTCTTTCAGGAGCGAGGTCTTATCCTCGGCCAGTACCACATCCGAGGCCGATAGAGAGGCTATGCCGAAAGCGAGCGGGCTCGGAGAATCGACACTGACCATTTGAACTTTGATCTCTCCATCCTTGATGGCGCGTACGATCCCCTGGATGTGATCGATCTCCAGCCTGTCCTCTATGATCTCGCGGTAGGATTCCTCAAGTACGGCGAAGTTATCCAGCTTGTGGGCGAACGAGAGCATCATGTCCGCGGAGACCTGCTGGCGTCTCGCGCTCTTCTGATGGCCTTTGTAGTTCCTCAGGATCATGAGCGAGCGCGTCGCGTTGATCCTGAACATCCGCTTCAGGAGCTGGCTTTCCTCCAGCGATGCGCGCAGCAGCTCTTTCGCCAGGTTTTCGTCCAGCGACATGAGGTATTCCTCTATCTCGAGCTTCTTGGATAGCGGCACCGAAAGGAAGAACCCGTGGTCGCTCACCGAGAGCGTGACGTTGCTGGTCTTTTCCCTCGATACGATATACGCCATGATACGGCTCAAGCCGTCGTTGACGGGCCTGCCGTATAGAGAATGGAAGTAATAGTAGCGCCTGTAGTGTAGCCGGTCCAGGTGCTCCTCCACGATCAGGCGTTTTCTGGTCGATATCGATCCCTCGCCGGAATATCGCGCCTGCTCGTCGAATATCTGGAATATGCTGGTGGCGCTGTTCTCGTCGATCGGATAATTCTTAAGAAGCCACTTGTACGTGCTGCGGTCTCCGACGCGCTTGGACATCGCCTCCTTGAAATCAAGGACATGGAGCGCCAGGTCGAACGATAACGGTAAGCGCTCCGAATACCATGACGGCACCGTCGGGCGGCTGCTCGAAGGGTCCACGTAGACCTTGCTGCCCCTGCGGTACACAAACTCATAGAACTTGCCACCGAGGACGAATACGTCTCCCTTTTGCAGCTTGTCCAGGTACTGCTCGTCCAGGCTGCCGACCCAGGCGCGGTCCGCCCTGGTCATCACGTCGCAGGAGAACGCGTCGGGTATGACGCCGATGTTCGTGTAATAGATCATGCGGGCCAGCTTGCCGCGCTTTCCGATGTTATTTGTTTCTGGGTCGTACCAGATCTTCCCGTAGATGCTCTTCTCTTCCATCCCGGGCAGCTCTCCGGCTAGATAGTGGATCACGCTCATGAAGTCTTCATCGCTCAGGTTCCGGTAGCAATAGGAGCGTTTAATTATTTTTTTGACCTCGTCGATGCTTATGATGCCGTTGATGGCCATGCCGAAGATGTGCTGCGTCAGCACGTCCAGGCAATTCTCAGGTACGCGTATGCCGTCGATGAAGCCATCCTGAGCCTTCTTCAGCATGACGGCACACTCGATCAGCTCGTCCCGGTCCAGCGCGATCACGCGGCCTTTTACGATCTGGCCAAGCCTGTGGCCTGCACGGCCTATCCGCTGCAATAGCGCCGATACGGACTTAGGGGAGCCGACCTGTATCACCAGGTCCAGGTATGGCATATCGATGCCCAGCTCTAGCGAGGTGGACGAGGTCACCACCTTAGCTTTTCCGGTCTTTAACTTTTCCTCGATATCCAGGCGGCCGAGCTTGCCCAGAGAGCCATGGTGGCAGCCCGAATTATCCTCGTTATAGGAATCAGGGTAAACTTTTCGTAAATGATATAAAATACGCTCGGCGCCGCTCCGGGTGTTCGTGAAGACCAGTGTGTTGTCGTGGGCCTGGATCAGCCCGTGTATCATGCTGTATAGCTCTTTGTTGACGATCGGCGCGGGCGTGTTGATCAGGTCAGGGACAGGGCAGAGCATCTTGAGCTCGAAGTCTCTGACGAAGCGCGTGTCGACGATTGTCACGTCGCGGTCAGATCCCTCGGAGTTGCCGCCCAGGAACCTGGCTATCGCGTCCAGCGGCTCCACCGTGGCGCTGCAGCCAATGCGTACGAAAGGCTTCTTGACGACCTCTTCCAGCCTTTCTAGGCCTAATGATAAGAAAACGCCCCTCTTCGTATCGGCCATCGAGTGTATCTCGTCGATGATGACCCATCGTACGGTGGCCAGCTTCTCCACGAACTTCGGGGAATTGAGAAGAATTGCCAGTGTCTCGGGCGTGGTGTTGAGAATATGCGGGGTTTTACGGAGCATTGACGCCCGCTCGTCGGCAGCCGTGTCGCCGTGGCGAATGGCATGACGGATGAGCAGGTCTTCGCCGTAGTGATCACTGATCGTTTTCAGCGGCTCCTCCAGGTTCTTGTGTATGTCGTTCGCCAGCGACTTGAGCGGTGAAATGTAAATGCAATAAACGCTATTCTCAAGCCCTTCTTCAGACTTCGCCACAAGGAATAGCTCGTTGATGATGGACATGAACGCCGAGAGCGTCTTGCCAGAGCCCGTGGGGCTGCATATCAATACGTTTTTGCCCTCGTGTATAAGCGGTAAAGCTAATCGCTGAGGAGGCGTGAAATAGCCGTTATTGGTCTTCCTCATAGGGCTGAATGTATCTACCCACCATTTTCGAACGGAGGGCGTGAACAGTTTCAGGATCTCGTCGTCCGTATGCGCTAACGTGGCGTAGGTAATGGAGGACGGCGGTGTAGCAAGGGATGGCTGCGCTTGAGAGCGCACGATTTTTCTCTTAGTTGACATATACAAAATACCTGGTAATAGTTGATGATCGGTCTGGAGGAATAATCCCGATATATGTTTAAAACCTTTCTCTAAGGGGAATGAATGTAATCTTAACGATGCCGTGAACAGGCAGGTGTCCATGGAATATTAGTATCCCCGCGCACCGGATGGGAAGTCTGCAAAAAAGATTCCAAATGATTAATTTCAAAGCGCATGAACGATAATCCTTTTAACCTGCACGACTATAGCCTGGTTAATATGCCAACGTATTCGCACTCCAGGCTCTCGACCTTCGAGAAATGTCCCTTGAAGTATAAGTACGCTTATGTCGATAAGGTACAGCTCGAGGAACAGCCGGAGACCATAGAAGCGTTCATGGGAAAGCGCGTGCACGAGGCCCTCTGCAGGCTGTACGAGGACCGCATCATGTCCAGGTCAAGCACGCTGGATGAGATCCTGGGATATTATGATGGCACCTGGCAGAAGAACCGGGGTAATGATATTCTTATTGTCAAAAAGGGCCTGACAGAAAAAGATTACATAGATAAAGGAAAGGGCTGCATATCCAATTATTACGGGCGCTATCACCCGTTCGATGACAGCCGAACGGTCGGCCTCGAACAGATGATCAACTTTGACATCGAAGGCTACAGGTTAACGGGGTATATTGATAGGCTGTCGCAGAAGGCAGACGGCAGCTACGAGATACACGACTACAAGACCTCAGGAAAGATCCCGGCGCCGGGATTCTTCGATGATGACAGACAGCTGGCCCTTTATCAGATCGGAGTGGAGAAGATGCGCAAAGACGCGGAGCGTGTCGATCTTGTGTGGCATTACCTGATACTTGATAAAGAAATGCGGTCGCGCAGAGACCACGCAAAGCTTGAAAGCCTGAAGGGCGAGGTCATACACACTATAAAACAGATCGAGGCTGCGGAGGCGGAGCAGAGTTTCCCCGCTTCGGAGACCCCCCTATGCAGATGGTGTGAATACCAGTCCATCTGCCCTTCGTGCGGTGGCAGGGCCTCGTTACTTTAAAGTAGCGGGCAGATTTTTACAGTTACCGAAAATGATTTGATTTTTATGCCAATACTATAATATGGAGATGAAGAAATTTTATGGTAGTCAGCGAACCTGGCCTGGATGATAAGCTGATTCATCTACGGCGCATTCTTCTGGAGCTCGACCGCGTACTAGTAGCGTTTTCAGGCGGCGTGGACTCCACGTTTTTATTAAAAATGGCCGTCGACACACTCGGAAAGGAAAAGGTCGTCGCCGCGACAGCCATATCCGAGATCTTCCCGCCCGAAGACCTGGACGCGGCAATGGCTATCGCGAAGGATATGGGCGTGCGGCATATCGTGCTCAAGTCCGGTGAGATGGAGAACAAGCAGTTCATCGCGAATACGCCCGACCGCTGCTATATATGTAAAAAAGGAAGGTTCGACGAGCTAGTCGAGCGCCGCGAAAATCTAGATCTTTCCTATATCATCGAAGGTTCCAACAGGGACGATGAGGGAGATTACCGTCCTGGCGAGCGGGCCCTCAACGAGCTGGGTATCCGGAGCCCGCTGCGTGAAGCGGGACTCTATAAGTCAGAGATCCGGGAGCTATCGAGAAAGATAGGCCTGCCCACCTGGAACCGCTCGTCCAGCGCATGCCTGGCGACTCGTGTACCCTACGGAACGGCGATCACGACAGATAAGCTGAAAAAAGCCCATGATGCTGAAACTGCACTGCACTGCTATGGCTTCACGCAGCTCCGCGTGCGCAATCATGGGGACGTCGCCCGTATAGAAGTGCCGGAAGCCGAGATCGACAGCGTAATAAAGTATCGGGCGGATATTGTGGATAAGCTGAAAAAAATAGGGTTCACCTATGTGGCGCTCGACCTCGAAGGGTTCAGGAGCGGCAGCATGAATGAAGTGCTAAAAGGGGATTGACCAGAGACTATGAAAATTATTTACCTTGATTGTTTTTCCGGCATCAGCGGCGATATGTTTCTAGGTGCCATGGCAGACATGTGCGTGAACTTCAGCACTCTCTCGGCCGGCCTGGCAATGCTCGACATCGAAGGGCTCGCGTTAAAGTCCAGGAAGACGCATAAGTCGGGCATCGCGTGTACAAAGGTCGACGTGGTCGTGCCGGATACGAAGGAAGTGCGACACTTATCGGACATCCTGGAGATCCTTGATAAAAGCGACCTCGAGACTGACATAAAGAAAACTTCCAGGGCCATTTTCCGGAGGCTGGCGGCAGCCGAGTCAAAGGTGCACGGTATTCCGGTCGAAGAGGTCCATTTCCATGAAGTGGGCGCACTCGACACAATCGCAGACGTAGTGGGTGCAGCGATCTGCTACAAGGATTCCGGAGCCCATGCGCTATACTCGTCACCGGTGAACGTCGGTGGCGGCTTCGTGAAGACCGCGCACGGCACGCTGCCCGTGCCCGCACCGGCTACACTGGAGCTGCTTAAGGGCATCCCGGTGTATTCCAGCGGCGTTCACGCGGAGCTGGTTACGCCCACTGGCGCGGCGATACTTGCGGAACTGTGCTCGAATTTCGGCCCAATGCCGCACATGAAGGTTGAATATACGGGTTATGGCGCAGGCACGAAGGATCTCGAGACGCCGAACCTGTTGCGTGCCTCGCTCGGCGAGCTTATCGCCGGTGCTCCGTCCGCGCCCAGTACTGAGATTCATGCCGGGCATCACCACTAGACGAGTTTGTATATTTTCAGTAGTGAGCCCGGCTGCCCACTGGACCTCATGAATTAACTGCGGGCATATAGGCAATTTAAAAAAGTATCATTTTTCTGGGGAAGCTTCCACTACAGGCTTTTCCTCTATGGGCCGGGTGAGGAAACGGGTGACCTCTTGCTGGATGTAGCTGACAATGTATGGCGCTGCAAAGGCCATGATCTGAGAAGCCAGGCTGGGACGTGTATGTTCCTTTACTTCACCCTGAGGCCCGACTTTCACCTCTCTCGTGACCACTCGCGGGGTCATCAATCGGATGAGCTGATAGCCGATCAGCCCGGCACCGGCCGCTGCCGCCAGGGTAGCGTAAGGATGTGCCTTAACGGTACTCGTCACCGGCTTTACCATATCGCCGGGGATCCTGGTCAGCGAGCTTTTCATATTTTTAAAAGAACTGGCCAGCAACGCCTCGGTGGCCTTCAAATCCTCTTCTGTGACGTTCTTTTTCGGGATCATTTCTCGGGCTCCAGTGACTTCGGCGTCTTCAGGACGAGCTTACGCGTGAACATAATAAAGCACAGAACGGCCGCGATCAATATGGCAACGATGCCGCATGCCAAAAGCGCCACCCATAGCGGGACTAATGTCGATATGAAGAGTATGATGCCGACGGTGATGGCGATGCTGCCGACTACGAGCATAGAAGCGACTACAGAGAGGTATATGATCTCCTTCAGTATGAAATCTAGCGGGTCCAGCATGTAATGCTGGATATACAGGTCGATCTTTTGACGCGCGTACAGGTCCATGTACTTGAACATGTTGGCGAACTCCGCTTCGACTGACGGGCTCGCTTCCTTAGCCGCCGGCTCCTCGGGCACCTGCACAGCTCCTTAATCGCGCCTGCTGGCCAGCAGTGATCCGATCAAGAACCCTGCACCTACAGCGATCGCGACAGTCATGAACGGGTGCTCATGGATGAAATCTTCCACCGGCTCGACTTTCTTTTCGACCTGGGACTTTAGCTCACCTGTCTTAGCGTCAAGCTCATTCAGGAGCGCCTTCACTTCATCACCTTTACCAGTCATGCTCATCCCGCGCAGGCGCCTGGATGCCTCTTCAAACGCATCTGCGGCCTGTGTCTTCGCCCTTTCGGCGCCAGCAAACGACGTGTCTACGAGCTGTTCAACCTTTTGCTCCATATAATATCACCATATAAAGAATATAAAAGTTATATATAATAATGTTTTGCAATCGCTTATGATAAAAGACGATAAACAAGGAGGTATTAAGCATGGGGCTCTATATCCCCATGCAATTAAAAGCTCAGAAAGTTTTTCTTGCGTTTTCCACTATTTCTTCGAGTGCCTCTGCCAGGGCATTGGAGTTGTGGAAATCATTCACGATTGATTCTAGTTCCGGACGTGACAGGCCCTTCATCTCGCGCACCATTTTCGTCATGTTCGGCATGGCGCGCACGAGGTTATCGACAATGGTCACGGAAGCGGTCTTCGCGGTCCTGGACATGGGGTTCAAGTCTATGGCGATGACCTTCTTACCCATTTTTAAAAGCGCCTCGCACCGGTCCCCGTCCTCGAGAGGTACCAGCACCACGTCAGCCACCCATATGCCGTCTGAAGTGGCTTTTGCGCGATCGTGAGATAATCCCGGGATCAGCCGGTCCGGGCTGTCACCATAGATCGTGTTGCAGCCATTTGATCGTAAGAGAGCGATGATCCTTGTGACGCGCTCCTCAGTCCTGTGAAACAGGTTGACTTCGACGGGTGCGTTGAGCTCTTTAGAAAGCTCGCATATCTCGGCAGAAGCTATGGCTGCAGCGTTGCCGTTCACCGAGATCACCGGCTTCTTTGCGAGCAGCAACAGCGCGACGGCCACCCTGGTAGCCTGCTCCGCCGATGCAGTCGTACGCTCGCCGATCAGGTAATCGAACGCCTCGCCCCGCCCCTGTGCGATGAGCCCCTGCATACTCGTGATACCATCGTTCACCCCTTTTACAAGCATCTCCCGGACCAGGAGCGACTTGTACCGTGGATGATCCTTAGGGATGTCAGTCATAAGAACACCGACCATATAACAAGGCCACAACACGATAACCTTTTCGAATTGTTGTAAACACACGAAGTTTGTAGAAAGCACTATGTTTCACTAAAAAGACACGAGGAGCACAGAGTTCGCAAAGATTTGTGAAAATCCTTGAACTCCACAGCCTCATGGTGAGCTTCGAGAGCTTAGTGGCGGCTGTAAGTACCCATCAGCTCGCCCCTGGCAAGAACATGACCCTGCATTGCGGTCCGGACGTCACTGGCTGAAGCTCCCGGATCTAAGCTCAATGCCGTGTCCAGCGCGTACAGGTGAAACGTATAATGATGAGTCTTACCTGCAGGAGGGCAGGGACCATTGTAGCCAATCTTGCTAAAGTCATTTTTACCCTGTGCGGCACCATTATCTAACGATCTGTCTTTAGGGACATTCTCAGGCAGCCCCATCGCGTCGCCCGGAATGTTAAAGATCACCCAGTGAGTGAATGTGCCTCCGGCCGAGTCCGGATCATCCAGGATAAGCGCGTATGTTTTCACTCCCGCCGGCGCACCGCCCCAGGACAGCCGCGGCGATATATCCGTGCCATCGCAGGTGCAGATGACTGGTATCCGATCACCAAGCTTGAATGCCGGGCTACTCACCGTTAGACTCGTAGTATCACCTTGCGCCGAGAATATCAACATGACGCATAACATGGCGGCTAAAAAGACGAACGTCACCGCTGCGATCAATAATCGTCGATTCATCGTATGACCCCACCATGTTCAGAATATGCAATGTGGGAGATAACAAGGTTTCCACAATAAAAATTGGCTGAACGGTATCGGGGAGGGGGCGTAAGCCCCCGCCTCGCTACGCAGGCCTTAGAAGAAATTCAGCGCGAACGGCTGATTCGGGCCACCTGCGATAGAAGTGGTTATAAGCCCCGGAAATGTCGGACATCCGGCAGTAGTGAAGCTCGTGGCGAACGTCTGGCTATTGACCGCATTCGCGCCAAAGCCAAACGGTAGACATGAGCCTCCCTCTGCACCGGCAGCCACGCCCGTCACATCCTGTACGAATGTATTGAACGTCGTCGGAGCGCCACCAAACCCTAGAGAACTCGTAATGACAGAGCCAAATGGGCAGCTGAACGCGAAGCCCGCCATCGCGGTGCTTGCAAATAACGGCAATAGAGCCACAATAACCAGAACCGATACCTTGCTTAACTTTATCATACAACACCCCCACAATAACATGAGTAACTAAAATAAGCAATAATAAATATATTAGTATCAATATGGGCGAAAACCCGGCGATTATTTAAATAATAGCGCAGTAGGCTTGTTTTAATATCTGTTAGCTGGTAATGGACGGATCACCCGGGTATGCCATTGATATGCTCAGTACCGGTTATCCGTGCGGCTGGTGTTCCCCTTATATCGCTCAAAAATGGTCTTTCCGCGATATGTGATCCTATAGACCCGGTGGTAAGGAATACACGAGCCGGTGGCCAGCTCAAAGCAAAACTTATCTAGTTCCAGGATATCGCTGCCCATGACGGACCTGGAATTATCTGGCGCGCCCCTGTGGACGTAGAAAATCTCGGCATCCTCGACGCGTTCGCCCTCAGTCCATTTTAGCCTGTTGAGCACGTCCCTCGGCGTTATCATCAAGACGATCTCCAATAAGATATTCGTTATTTAATTATTTATAGTACACACAGAGCCGTAAATGTAAATATGGAACTATGTTAAGAAATGGAACCATTGAAAAATATCCTACAATAAAAATCAAGGTTCGAGCCATATGGCTCGAATCAAGTCTTACTCGCCTGCAAACTCTAGCGGGTCGATCTCGCCGCGGAGGAAACCGATGGTCCTTCTGGCTGCCGACAGGCATGGGGCTCCGCCGACTAGCATGGCGACGAAGAGAGCTTCCATGACTTCTTCTTTGGTAGCGCCAAGATACATTGCGGCTTTCGCGTGGGTATCCACACATCTGTCGCATTGTGACTGTGCGGACATGCACATGGCGATCAGGCGCTTGTTCTTCTCGGACAACTTACCGTCCCTCAGGATCACTTTATCAAGATTGGAGATTGTCTCGAGCATCTCAGGATCTGTATCTTTAATAAGCTCTAATAGCTGGGGCACCATGCCCATTTTTTTCTGGAATACTTCAAACTCTTTGTATGGCATGTAAAAAACTCCTTATAACGCGATAGGTCCATCGCTAAAATTAATGATAAGCGATATAAGGTTTAAATCCTTAGTGGTTCATAGAAATAGAAATATGATTATGAAATATGATTATAGAAAAAGAAATAGGAACATCGATAATAAAAACCAGGTCGCTTCGAGGGCTCAATCAATGCCCTTCATCCTGAATCGTTCCTCCGGTTCCTCATAGCCATAATAGGGCTTCAGCTCATCCATGGCTGTACAGATCTCTTCCACTTCTCCACCCGGTTTCTTTTCAATGCATCGCCTTTTTTTTCTCGGAGAAAACGCCATGTTATAGACGTTTCTGCGTACGGTAAAATTGTTTTGTGATAACTTTAACGGAATTTAAGCTATCTATACTACAATCGGAGAATCGCTATTGAACGACGTTCTTTCAAACATTTATACGAGGCGCCGTAAGCGAGTACAAGCCTGATCATTTGCCGAAGACCCGCCCGTTGTCGGAACAATGCGCATCTTGCAATGAACAAGCAAATCCGGTCACAAAATAATATAATACATTTACTTGCCGCCAGAGGATTATAATGAAACGTTCGCCGTGCCGTCGCGGCCATATTCCCCAGGCCCAATATCCGAACTCCCTGTGATCGTAGAGACACGAAGGCGGGGATGTGCGCAGGTTTATGCTTTGCGCTTTTTACGCGACAATGTCGCTTTGTGCCTTCGTGTCCCGGTATGATCGTAGTTTAGGCTTTTCATTCAGCCCCAGCCAGTACAGTATCTCCTTTTTTTGCAGATCACTTATACTAAAGCTGCAGCTTAGCTGCCTTAACAGGAGACCGCATTCCTCCGGCGCGGATAGGTCGATGGCATGCGCCACCCGGGACGGGTCGAACCTGAAGCCCAGTATCTTCAAGGGCTTTAAGAAGTTATCCTGGAAATCCCGGCTCTCCATCCTGTCGTTCAATTTTACATAAAGCTTGAACGAATCGGTATCCACCCAGATGGTTATGCTTGCCAGGCTGTTCATATTCCATTATAGGAATGGCGACTATAAAGGGCTGAAGAAAGGGCGACTTGAAAGTAAAAAAAGTTGTAAGATCAGTTCTTCTTTGATTCCAGCCACGACTTCATAGGCTCGAGGAAGTATGTGTCCCAGCCGTCGTCATGGCTATCCCGCTCTTCTTTTGAAGGGAAATTAACGTGAGTTAGCTTCACTTTTGTCTTTTTGCCATACGGATGAAGTTCCCACCGCACCAGTGAGTCGGCCCATTTGTCATCCCATTCGCCCATGCGCCAGGAATATTCGAGGACGTTCGGCTTTTCTATCTCCGTAAAATAGCCGGTCGTGTCACCGCTGAATATCTCATAGGCGCCACCCTTTTTCAAGTCGACCTTTACCGAGTCGTCGCCCATCCAGCCCCCGATGGCTGCCGGATCGGTCAGCGCGTCCCAGACATCCGCTATGGCGGCGTCTATGACCACGTTCTTCTCAATATCCGGTATGACGAGAACATTTTTAGATGCTTTATCAGCCTTCGTGCTCCTGACCATGGTAGGATTGTTGGATACGGTAGTATAAAGTGCTATCTATATAGCCATTAGAAAAAGGTTATCGAGAATTGCACTGCAAAGGTTCCGCCCTCGTGCAGTGTTTATTTTTTATAGCCCCGTTCTGTTCGATTTCACTTACAGGTCGCGTGCGCTTTTGAGCGTTTCACGCTATCCGATTTATGTTTACTCAATAAAGACAAGCAGCATATCAGGCATACCGTCTTAATTTGTCCATTCACCATTACCTGGTAAGGAAAGCTCAGCGCTTTCCCACATTCACATTTTTTCATATATTTTTCCTCATTTAGCCTATAGACCTATAATTATTAAGGCCTTCGTATATAGACTATATAATACAGACGAAGTAGATGATAAATTATTCGCTCACCATGGAAAACAAGATTGTATGGAGCAAGGGATATCCGGCATCACCATTAAATTGTATAACTCAAAAAAACAGCTTGTTGCGCAGACGAAGACGGACCGAAAAAATACGACTACGATAGGGGCCTGAAAACACAAGGACAATCAAACCGACGAAGAAATAGATCTGATGCAACGCTCCATCGACGAAAAACAGGCAATAAAATATATATCAGGGCAAGGGCTAGAAAAATAGGGTTCACGATGGTGGGTTGGCGCCTATTCATCACCGTGCCATGGAACAAGGTAACACTCAAGGACATATACGTGGGCATCACCGCCATGAAAAACGGCAAAAGTGAGAGTGGAAACCCCTTCAAAACCCATACGCTGCGGGACTTCATCGAAATACTGAAGCCGTTCATAGGATGGATGAACGAAGAATGCATCATCACCATCTCAGAAAAAAGTTAAGGGAAATAAAAATCCCCTTCGCGGACACACAGACCGTCATCGCAACCGACCTCCTCATACCCGAGGACGTGCAGGCGCTCATTTCCCGTCCGAAGTAAGATCTTGAGGAGTTATACATTAATCGTTTCGATATTTATAGGGTTCATTCAAAATGCAACTTACTATGATTTCTATACCTTAATTGCCTTTGGAAAATTATCGTTCTACTATATATTTAATATAGCATAATAGTTAAAGGTGTGACTTATGGAGAGTCCACATATATTACTGTTTAATGATGTAATTATTATGAGCACTAAAACACCTTCGAGTAAAAGTATAGCCCATGACGACGAGACCCAGAATGTAGTGGTAGACGAAGAGATAGTCGGAGAGGTAGATGAAGAGGTCGCTGAAGCTGTGGAAGAGGAGATCGCTGAAGAGATAGTGGAAGAGGTCGCAGAAGAGATTATCGAAGAGATCGTTGAAGCGGTGGAAGAAGAGATTGATGAAGAGAAGTTGGCTCTGGCTGAAATGATGTTCCACCCGATTGGCAAGAACCCGTATTATCTCAATGGCCGGACGCTGAAAAATTTGCAGGATCTCGTAGATAATCTCGATGCCTTTACTGGTAATGAGGGAATGTGGGTAGCCGATTGGATAGAGTACCTGGGCGATGATGTCCTGGCAGCATTGATCCGGAACTGGCCCGAGGATTTTAAGCAGATAGTGATCGCTCGTTATATCATGATTAGGGAATATCACTCCTGCATAAAATGTGAACAGTCTAACTGAGTATATTTATCCTCTCGTTTTGATCGGATATAAACACTTTTTTATTTTTATATGCTGTGTTGAATTTTGGTAATGGATTGTTGTGTGAGTGGTTGTAGGCTAATGCTTGGTATATAGGTGTTCTTTGGCTATATTGATAATTTTATTATAGAAGTAACCGATATGGGTAGGTTATGAACGCAATTGAATTCTACGATGTGGCCGAGCATCCGGAACTCAAAGACCTGATAATCCGTTGGCTCTGTGAGAGCTTTGGTACACCGAAGAACGTCGAATTTTGGCGCAGTCTGGTCGCGCATTGTAGGAACACCGATTTTCCAATGATCTACGTTGCGTTCGTCGACGGCACGCCGACTGGCACTGTCGGGCTCTCGCGGGCAGATATCCTATCGCGGCAGGATCTTTGCCCGTGGTTGGTCGCCCTGTATGTGTGCCCGGAGTTCCGGTGCAACGGTATCGGCTCGGCGCTCCAAGACTTCGTTATAGGGAGGGCTAAAGACTTGGGGTACGATACGTTGTACCTGTTAACATCGCTAACAGGCTACTATGAGAAGAACGACTGGGAGTACATGGGCGACGAGACAAAGTATGACGGTACGATAGTGCGTATTTATCGAAAGAAGACCGTTAGCAAAGGTCTACAATCATTTTCAACCAAACTATAATCTATAAATCGCCAAGCACCAGCTCATAATCAACACAGCAATTTTTATATAAAAAATAAGACCCTATTGTAACACAAAAACTAATAATTAGAGCAGTAACCGTATATGTACCCTTATCCATTATTCACAATCCTTGATACGTTTATATGTTTTTGTCCCCTTATCTATGTTATCTATCCGTAGGTTTCTGTTACGTCTGCGGTTGGCGAGATATATTGGATGAAGCCATTAAAAATTGGTTGGTGAACTCTGAAAACTTAGGGGATTAAATATATATGGGATTGTAGAATTATTGGGATACCTTTACCCTAACACTATTCCCCTCATATTCTTTTAACTTATGTTGTATATTGCGGAGATGGCTACGCGCTTCTTCAAAATCGGGTTTAAGCCTGACCGCCTCCTTCATTTCATCAAGTGATTCGAACAATAAGCCTTTATGATAATAGACGAGCCCCAGCGTATAATGGACTTCAGGGAAATCAGGCTTGATCCTGGAAGCTTCCCGATATTCTTGTAATGCATTATCCAGGGTCCCCATCTTTTTGTAGATGTGTCCCAACATATAATGGGCTTCCGGAAAATCCGGTTTTAGCCTTAAAGCCTCCTTGTACTCCTTTATTACATCATCCAGAGCTCCTCTTTTTTTAAGGACTTGCCCCGTTCCATGATGAAAATACGGATTGTGGGGACTCAAGCAGATAGCTTTTCTAAACTCTTCTATCGCCTCATCCAACATGCACATTCTATCAAATACGTGCCCGAGTCCGTTATGTGCATGAATATCAGAGGAGTCTAACTGCAAAGCCGTTTGAAATTCCTTTAAAGCCTCACGATATAAACCCTGGCGAAAAAAGACATACCCAAGGCCATCATGGACTTTCGGGTCGTTCGGTGTTAGCCGAGCGGCAACAAAATAGTTAATAAGGATGTCATCACCAATTAAATTGCCCAAAAGTATACACAATTTCCATATAATATAAACAATAGCTCAATAGAATAAAGTGAAAACCCCAGAACACATAAAATTTATACATTCTATTGTAACTCTGGCACCCCACTTTACACACCTAAGCCGGGCACTCGCCAACTTTACTGAACCGTGACAGGTCGTAGGTAATTCATACAAAGCATCGGGTAGCTTGACTTCGACATGCCGCCTATCATATTAGATGCCGGATTTTACCGCTGTAAAAGATGATATGCCCTTAATACTTCTGCAACGCTCCATGCCTGGGATATGCACCCGCCGGGCTCATGGGGCGTATCCCCGTCAAAGATCTCTGAGATGGTGCCCAGGCCAGCGTCATGCGTATGGATCAATAATGGTTTTAATAGCGGCATCATTTTATCGGCAGGTTCGCCGAGCTTTAGCTGTGCCTCAATGTAGAAGCCCATAAGCCAGGGCCACACGCACCCGTTATGATATGAGGCGTCGCCGCTGAATTTCCCAATATACCTGCTGTCTGTGGACGATAGCGTCCGAAGGCCGTAGGGAGTCAGCAGCTCATTTCGAACTACCTCAATGGCGCTCTTCGCTCTTTCTCCCTCTACGGCAGCCAGAGCGATAGCAATGGTCTGGTTGGGTCTCACCGAAGCGTCAATGGGATCGATCAAGTCATAGAGACACCCTTTTTCATCATTCCAGAAACGCTCGAACTCCTTTATGGCATTATCCGGCTTGACCGGGATCGCCAGCCCCATTTTATCCGCAAGTCTTAGGGCATTTATCCACAGGGCGTTGACTTCAACCGGTTTTCCACTTCTCCCTGTGTGGGGGGTGTCCATCCATGTCGTCTCTGGCGCCACAGTGACCAGCGGTCCGTCGAGCTTTGCGATTTCACTATTCGGGTATCCGCTCAATATGTCTTCCACGTAGCCTTTTGAATCCCTGTAGAATTGCGAATCCTCCGTCTTTTCAAAATACTTGCCGAGGGCATAAATGAACCACAAAGGAGCATCGCTGGAGTTGTATCCGCCAGGTATCCTGTTTGGTATAAGCCCTTTTTTCATGTAACCCGCAAAACGGCGGAAGACCCTCTTCGCTGTATCGTATTCTCCACGTTCCAGCAACAGGCCCGGCAGGCTGACGAAGGTATCACGGCCCCAGGGCTCCGCGAACCAGTGATAGCCCGCGTAAATTTCATCGTCCACGACAAAGCTCATGGCCGCCTTATCCAGTGAGCCCTGCGTGGTAGAGGGCGCCAGTATGTTTACATCGCTTTTACTCACGCCCTCCACACTTGCGCATAGGATGATATGGCCGTCCTTTACTTTTCCATGGAAATATCCCGGCGAATATAGGTCTTCCGTATGGTCATAGCCCCGCTCCTCGTCCCGCTCATAAAACACGTCATAATATGTTGTCCTATCATCCCGGAACGGCAGATTCGACCACATGGCCAGCTTACCGGTGGTGAAATGATGATCGAAGCTTTGCGGCTCGATCTTTATGTCTCTCCTCACCTCGTGGTATCCACGGTCAGTGATCAGCGGCCTGATATGGAAGTCGGCCTCGCCGGTCACGTCATAGCGGACGCACAACTCGCCATCGAACAGGATGGTCTTCTTAATAGCAGTTCCATTCACCATGTAGTAGAATTGGGGCGGGTATAGCTCGAAGCCGTCTAAAAAACGCAGCCCTTCATCCTGGCGCGCTCCGAGATATCGAGCAACCGATATTTGATTATCGTTGATGTGCTCGTCCAGGCCTGATAGATATACTCGCCTGTTCGCCACCAGCATGCCATGATATTTCCTGGTGTTGCCAGCCAGGGAGGAAGAGCAATAGGCATCGCCGACCGTGAGCAGGTATTCCTTTCGCCTGGCGAAGCCATAGTCCTTTAGCGAATTCCCGAATTCGATCATATCATATCTGCGGTGGCACCGAACAGACCTTATCGTATAGGGCCAGTTCCCGCTTCTTGTGTATCTCATCGGCCTCTTCATAGACCTTCAGCGTGTTCTTGGCCGCGATCTCCCAGGTGAAGCTCTCCAGCACCCTCTTACGGGCGTTGAGCCCCATTGTCTTCCTTAATTCCGCGTCCTTGAGCAGGATGATGGCGAACTTGGCCACATCGCTCGGGTCGTGGGGATTGATATGGAAGCCGCAGATATTCTGGCCGAACGGTATGACCTGCTCTCTAAAGCCGGAGGTGCCGGTGGCGCCAACGATTACTGGCTTACCCATGGCCATGGCTTCCAGGCTCACGATGCCAAACGGCTCGTACTTCGATGGGAAGACAGCCACGTCGCATGCCGCATAATACTTCAGGCGTTCCTCCTCCGGCACGTAGCTGAAGTTGAAGATAACGTTCTCCTCCAGGTGATTCGAGGAGACGATATGCTTAAGAAGTTCCTCCTGCTCGCCTTTTCCGACGATGACCAGCTTAGCGTTCGGCACCTCCTTGACGATCTCCTTCATGGCCATGGTGAGCGTGTCCGCCCCCTTTACCCAGGTCAGCCTACCTACGAAGAAGAGCATGGGATTATCGCCTACGCCGATCTTTTGCCTGAACTCCCTGACCTCATCATCCGAGTAAAGTACAGGCCTGTACTTTTCTGCGTCCACGCCATTGTATACCACCCGGATCTTATTCTCAGCATAGCCCAGCTTGACTAGTTCGTCGCGCATGGCATAGCTGACTGTGATAATAAGGTCTGCCTTTTGAGCTGCCAGCCGCTCGATGCCCCTTATGGCTTCCGAGCCGCCACCGGTCCTGCCCTGCTCGGTGGAATGGTAGTGGACAACGAGAGGTAAGTTAAGATTGCTTTGCGTGATGATGCCCGCTGTGAACGCCAGCCAGTCGTGGGCGACCGCGATGTCGAACTGCTGTCCCCTTGGAACGAGGCTGTTGACCAGCTTGGACGCCGACAATAAGTTATAGAGCAGTGTCTCCATGAAAAATTTCTGGCCGTTAACGTCCCACTTCATCACGTCACCCGGGCTGACGATGGGCAACACGTCCACCAGGTTCATCAGGCGGGGCCTGTGTACGATCGTGCCTTGCCATTCGTCGTTTGTCGGATCATTTCCCGTGTTCCTCGAGAACACGGTGACCAGGTTTCCAGTCTTTATATATTCCTTCGTGATCTCCATTGCATATGTCCCTAGGCCTCCCCTGAAGAAGGGCGGGAACTCATCAACAAAATACGCTATCTTCATTGCATCACCTTTTTGTATACTTCCAACATTTTTCTGGCACTCACGTTCCAGCGGAACATGGCATCGACTTTTTTCCACCCGTTCCATCCGTAGGTGTTCACTCCGTTACAACCGTTCAAAATATAGTTAATTCCCCAGGCGATCGACTCGGGGTTCTGATATACCTTCACGCCGTTCGCAAAATTATCGACATTCTCCGCCAGGCCGCCGACGTCACTTACGACCACCGGACGTTTCGCGCTCCACGCCTCAAGCAACACCAGCCCGAACGGCTCGTTCCTGCTGGGAATAACTATCACGTCGCTTGCGTGGAGCAGCCTTATGTATTCGGAATCTGGTATATAGCCCAAAAACTTCACCGGCAAATTCAGCGCCGCGGCCTTAGCCTGGAGTTCGCTCTTCATGCTTCCCTCCCCGGCCATGATGAACTGGGCGCCCCATTTATCAGCCATCACATGGGGTACGGCGTCCACAAGCATGTCAGGGCCCTTCTGGTACTCCATCCTCCCGATGAAGAATACCAGCGGAGCGAATGGGTGAATGCCGTAGGACCTCTTGACTTCGCCGCTATCAATCACCGCATCGTAGACTTCGGGGAAGATGCCGTTGTTGACCACATCGATCTTTTCGTCGGGCACATTGTAGAGCCACATGACCTCGTTCTTCAAGGTCTGGGATACGGCCGTCGCACGCTTAGCGATCAGCCCCCCATACCATTCTTTGCTCGCGATCTCCCGGGATTCCCACCACTCGCCGAACCGGCCGCCGATACGCCCAAACTCGGTCGAGTGGTACGTCATCACCGTGTTCCTGTCCTGCAGTTGGTGTAAAGCCTCCACCACATGCCAGTCGTGAAAGTGTAAAACATCAAAGCGAGGAAGGTCGCATTGCCTGAACTGCTCTACCATCTGATCGCTCATGTTCTTGCAGAACTCTACGATATTATTGGCGGCAGGCTGACAATAGTGGTAATAGACGCCCTTTATATTCCTGTCCTCTTTTATTCCTCTGGTAAAGAAATGCACCTCGTGGTCCTTCGCCAGTGTTTCGGCCAGATGCGTTGCACCAGGTGAAAGTCCCCCTATCCTTTCAGAGTATAAGGATTCCCAGCAGAAGAAGGCTATTTTAAGCGTCTCCATAGCTCATTCCTCTTACGTGTGGCGGCCTCGGATAGCTCCAGCGGGCTCTTACATGACGCGAATGTGTCTGCAAGCGCCTTATCATCGAACACATCTTCCACCCATCTGGAGAAATCCTGCCTCTCCATATGGTACTCTACGGAGTCTTTCGGCACATAGTTCAGCATGTCCACAAGGTCGTCCAGGCTATATGCGATGAACCCGGTAAAGGCCGACTGTGTACAAAAGTTGAACGCTTCCGCGGGTGGCACGGTCCGCAGTTCCATGGCTGCTGACCTGGGTTTCATTTTCTGGGCTGATACTCGCTCGTAATGTGATAATATCTTCATGTACGTTGCAAACGAGTCGTAGGGCTTACAAGCGTTTGGGCTGAAGTAGCTGTGCACGTCAGCGCAGGAGCCGAATTTGGACGCCATGTAGTAGAAATGGTCGCTCGTTTGCATGTACCGCCAGATCTTTTTATCCCGGGCGTAGGCTTTCGCCCTCTGTATAGCCTTCAACGCCGTATGCTGTATCGTATTACCCAGCCACGCAGAGGCGTCCTTCTCCATATCTGCCCAGGAGATGGTTTCCTCTATGCTAAGTTCTTCCCTGGCCGGTATTTCGGCGGCATCCGACGGAGTAATGAACTCGATGCCCCTATTCATGCATTCCTCGGGTAGCCATCCAAGGAAGTCCATGATTCCCGAATCTGCCCAGTGGTGCTCGCCGAATGTTTCATAATCCACGAACAAGTTAACGTAGTCGCCAGGAAGCGCAGACACCCATGACGCGAACTTATCTGCCGTAAGGGGGTATTGGTCCCATCCCTTGTTATTAAACCTGAACGCTATATCGTCCGATAGCTTATAGTTACGCATCAAGAGCTTTACGCCGTTGCATGAATAAACATAGTCCGGGCTTCTCCATCCCAGGACTCGCTCCACTCCTTCCGTATAGATGGCTTTGAACCCCAGCTTTTTTGCCGAACTGGCTATCGAGTTGTTAAAGATGAACTCGGTATTCTCCATTACTTTGGGCTCTACGCCAAATGTGTCCTTTAACAGTTTTTTATGTAGCTTTACTTGCAACTCGAACTCGCTCAGGTCGACGAACAGGCTGGCCACGCTGTGGTAATATGTCTGTGCCAGAAGCTCGGCGTTCTTATGGCTGGCCACCTGTTTAAATAGGTCCAGCGCATCCGGCCTCCACCGTTCAAGTTGCTCTATCAATGTACCAGAAATGCTAAATGCGCACCCGAAGCCCTTGTCCAGATTTTCGAGGATGATGCCGGTAGCCGGGATATAACATTTATCGGCCACTCTTTCCAGTATCTCCTTGTTCGCCGTACTAAGATATATGCTCTCCAGATCCTTTTCACTGCCGTCTTGCGAGACAAATTCCGGGTTTAACCGATAGGGTTGATGCACTTCAAATCCAATACACAGCTTGGTCATCCAAACCACCTTTATAGGAGGCGTTCAACTAATGCCGCAATTTGCGTGCGGCGTCGCCACACAACACCACAGGGGCCGCATTTATACTTTTACATCCCAGCACCGAATTGAGCTGAATAGACAATCACAGATAATGCGGAAAATTTATTACACAGTTTCTTATATGAAGGCTCTAACTAGATATGCACTCTATATATATTCTATATATAGTATTTAGGGTAAAAATTTGTTTAATTTTGATTTCATATTTTTACGAAATGAGCAGGAGAATGTCACTAGCTCTATACCGCTTTTTTAATAGGGCGGAATCGCCCGTATATCTAAGAAAAATTTAGGGAATGACGTCGCGCAGGCTTTTCGCCGCAGACTCGGGCGGCACCGAGTTAATGTGGATACCCGTGTTCATCTCGAAGCCCGCATCAATACCCAGCTTGGGATAGATCCGTAGGTGCATATGCAACGTCCTGTTAATCGACTGGACAAAGGCATAGTTATAGGGTGGGTCGGAGAGCAGCTTCGCCATGCGGGCAAGCACGTCCCTTACCGTTACAGCCAGGTCATCCCGCTCAGCGTCCGATAGCTCGACTATGTTGCGACAGGGCCTGCGGGGGAACACCCAGACCTCGTAGGTTGAGGCCGAGGCGAATGGCGCAAAGGCGACCGTGTGCTCAGTAGACATAATCAGGCGCTCGGACTGATCCTCCTCTGCTATAACGTTGGAATAGTTGTGGCCGTATTGCTCGGAGATGAGCTCCGGGACTACAGGGATAGCGATGATCTGCGAGTGTGGGTGGGACAGCGAGGCCCCGGCTTCTTTGCCGAAGTTGCGGAAGAGCGAGATATACTGGACGTAAGACAACTTCGCGATAGAGGCGTACCGGTCCCTGTAGACCTGAAACAGTAGCTTGATCTCGGCATCGGCCATGACCTGAAGCTGTTTGTCGTGATCGGGCGTCTCCACTATGACCTCGTGTATTCCTGCGGCGGCTATCTGGCGTGTCGATGATACCGTGGCTTCGCCTGGTTTCACTGCGGGAAAGAGGTTTGGTATGTCCCTGACCAGCCATCCCGTCCGCGGTGATTGTCCGCTTACGTCAGCCTCGGATCTTAGCTGACCGTTCTCCAGGAAATAGGAAGCTTTGCTCGGTGGCGTCATCTTCTCGTTGCCTGGGCAGAAGAAACATGTGTTATGGGCAGCCTCGACGGGCTTCGGCTTGATGAAATCGGTCGGCCTCTTCGCCCGATCCGCGGCGATGATCACCCAGCGGTTTGTGAAGTAGTCCCGTCTCAGCTCATCCATATTCTATATGTTAAGCGTTTAGTCAATAAATACTATTACCTGCGGGGCAAGGAGGGCATGGTGCCTGATGAAATAGCATCTAACATATCCACTGACTCGTACTCTCCCAGGCCTCACTACCATCTATAAATTATACAATTGTTGGATATCGGGGCATAATTAATTCAATGGGTGCAGAGGAGCTCAATGGATATATGCGATCATATAGCATGCATTCGTGGCTCAATAAATTACTTACTATATTATCTATATAGAAACGATTTATCTCAAGTGACCATAGAGGATAACCGTATGACCATCGACATTATCTCAGGCTCCACAGTCCCCGGCCTGGCCGCCAACATCGCCAGAAAGCTGGGCGTAAAAGCTCACTACCCGAGCATCGTAAAGTTCCCGGACGGGGAGATCCGCGTCATCGAGGGTGACTACACGCCGCAAGATACGGTCGCCTATGTCCAGACCATGCACCCGCGCCCGAACGACGCGCTCGTCGAAATGATGTTTACAGTTGATTTACTGAAGGATCTCGGAGCGCAACGGGTCATCGCTGTCGTCCCGTATCTCGGCTATACACGGCAGGACACCCGGCACGAGAAGGGCGAGGCGATCTCCGTCAAGTCGATGCTCAAGGCGCTGGATTACACTGGCGTCGACGACATCCTGAGCGTGGACCTCCACCTGCACCGGCTCGGCCTGCAAGAGCTGTCAGGCCTCAGCCGCATCAAAATACACGAGGTCAGCGCCATCGACATACTGACGCGAAAGGCCGGCATGAGCCTGGCGAAGCCGCTGGTGGTCGGGCCTGATGGTGAGTCGGAACGGTGGGCGGCGCGAGCAGCAGAGTTGCTTGTCACTGACTACGACGTATTGGAGAAGACGCGGCTCTCCGGGAGCGAGGTGCGGATAACGCCAAAACACCTGAACGCGAAGGACCGGGACGTCCTGATAGTCGACGATATTGTCAGCACCGGTGGCACGATGACGGAAGTGATCCGGTCGCTGAAGGAGCAAGGAGCGCAGCGAATCATAGCGGCATGCACCCACGCGGTCCTGAGCGATATCGACACTTTGACAAGCCTGTTCCGCGCAGGCATGGACGAATTCATCGCCACGAACACGATTAACAACGAGTTCGGCACCGTCGACATATCGGGCATCATCGCCGATCGGCTGAGAGAGATCACATAGCCCTATCGCGACTTAAGAATAATATGCGACGCTTACCTGCTGAAGGTAAACAATTAAAAATATTTTTGTATTCTTTTTTGGAGTCCATTTTTTTATGAATATAACTAATAAATTTAAGATGCGTCCATAAGGTGTAACAGCCACATTCGTCTTTAACACGATTTTTCATTAAAAAGTCTACCATTTCGCCTACGTTTACGACCGTCGTGTTAATGTGCGGGGGAAGGGATTTGAACCCCTGAACTCCTGCGAGACAGGATCTTAAGTCCTGCACCTTTGGCCTGGCTTGATTACCCCCGCATTCGAGTAAAAAATTCCATGCCTTTGAGCGGATTACTAATGATGTTCATGGTTTATAAAGTTATTTATCATTTGCATTAGCCTATTTTACGCCTGTAAAAGTACTTTTCAATATCTCGAGCACCGAATATCATTTGCCTCAGGTGCGGAAAGAAGCGATAAATAAATAAAAAAATAGGCTGATACGCTTCGTCAGCGAACGAAGCGTAACTCGATTTACAGAGTGCTTAACGTCTCGTTAAGCGCATCTGCCTTCGACTTGATCGACTGCGCAGCCCTGATGATGATCTCCTGGGCGGAGAACGAGCCGTCAGTCTCGACAGTGTATATGAAAGCATTCGCATCCGAGCTCACTTTTATAGCGTGGATGTCGCATGCTTCTACACACAGGCCGCACATGGAACACTCATACGGGTTCTCCACAACGACCTTGTTCTTTTCGATCGAGAATACGCTCCTCGGGCAGACATCCATGCACTGCTTGCAGGAGTCGCACTTATCGGTCATGTTGATGATCGGCACGTTCTTGTAGCCTGCCGGACAGACGGGCTGGTACTTAGCGTGCTCCTTACCCCTGCCAAGGCTGGCGACGGCCGTCATTACGACCTTCTGGCCTTCTTTAAGCTCAATGATCGGGACCATGTCATCCGCGGGCACGGTCTCCGAGTCTGAGGACTTCAGGTCGCCGGAATGGACCATGCACGGCCCTTCGGCCGAAAGCGTGAATGTGACCTGACATAGGGCACAGCCCACGCCGCCACAGTCGCATTCGTCCTTCAGCTTGTACATGTCCAGGTTCGTCTTGATCGGGATCAAGCCCATCCTGTGAGCTAGTATCTCATCGAAGATGACGGAATTGTTGTCGTAGATATCCACGTAGTCGATGGCCATCTTAGGGATGTCGGCGACCATGGACCTTCTAAGGCCATTGGCGAACGCCGGCGTCACCTCGGACAGCACGAACTTAGCCTTGCGGTCGCTGAGCTGCAAGATCTCAAGCTTCATTTTATACGCGCCTGCCCCTCTTTCCGCCCGGTGCTCTGGTGCCGTCGTGCGGAATTGGAGTTGCATCCTCGATCCGGCCTATCCGTAGGCCAGCGCGAGCGAGAGACCTGATAGCCGCCTGTGCTCCTGGGCCGGGGCTTCTCTGGTGGTTTCCGCCGGGTGCCCTGACCTTGATGTGGACGCCCATGATGCCCTTAGCCTTGATCGCTTCTGCAACGTTAGCCGCCATCTGCATGGCTGCATAGGGCGAGCTCTCATTGCGGGCCTGCTTCACGACCATCCCGCCGGACGTCTTGGCCAGCGTCTCTGCGCCGGTCAGGTCAGTCACGGTGATGATGGTGTTGTTGAAGGATGAAAAGATATGGGCTACGGCCCACTTCATCTGCTGTTGTTCTGCCATCTATTTATTCCCCCTTTGCTGGCTCTACGGATGCCTGTGGGGCTTCTGGCGCTGACGTTTCCGCCGGTGCCGGTGCCGCTGCTGGCGCAATTGGCGCCTTCGGGGCGGCTACTGCCTTTGGTACAGCCACTGGCTTTGAGATCAGCTTTTCCTTGGTGATCGACGAGCCGACGTAGTAACTGATCAGGTCTTCTTCTGACTTCAGTACCATGTAGCTGGGTATGGTCATCTTTCTGCCGTTAACGGAAATATGGCCATGTACGATGAACTGGCGAGCCTGCTTTACGGAGGTCGCGTAGCCCTTCCTGAAAACGAGGGTCTGTAGCTGTCTCTCCAGCAGGTCATCGATCTTCAGCGCGAGAATATCCTCAAGCTTCGAGTCTTCCTTCAGGACGCCGAGCCTCTGCCACTTGGCCTGGATCTCGGATGCTTCGCGAGCATAGTGCGATCCTTCCGTGACACGGCCCGTACCGATGACACCGAGAAGTGCCCTGGCCTGTCCCCTGATCTTACGGAGCATGGAAGCGAACTTCCAGACGCTCTTTTTGTTCCTTAAGCCGAACTTCTTGACGAGCGCGGTCTCTTCTTCTATCCGGGCTTTCTGCCACGGGTGGTGAGGAGTGTTATATATCTTCTTTGATTTACCTGGGTATCCCATTCAAATCACCTTACTTTTTTGCGGGTGCTCCCGTTGGTGCTCCGGATGGCGCAGCTGCTGCAGCCGCTGCTGCCGCCGCCTCTGCCTTCGTTCTCATGACGCCTACAGTCGCTCCGGTCCTTCCGGTCGATCTGGTCTTCTGGCCGCGAACCTTCTGTCCGCGCTCGTGCCTGATTCCCTTGTAGGAGCGCATCTTCTTCATCACGTTGATGTCTTCTCTGATGCTGAGAACTAGGTCTGTACCCAGTAAATGCCTGTTCTCGCCCGTGTAGAGATCCCTCTGCCTGTTGACCATCCATGTCGGCATGTTTGCCTCCAGGTTGTCCAGCACAGCCTTGATCCGCTCTACCTGCTCGGGCGGGAGGTAACCCATAATAGCGTTGGGGTCTACCTCGGCTTTCCTTGCGATGATCTTAGCGACCCTGTTACCGACACCCGTGATGCCCGTGAGTGCATACTGCACGGTCGAGGTGCCGTCAAGGTCGGTATTAACGATACGGACTAAGTATTTAATGTCGTCTTTAGGCTTGTCCTCAGCTTTCTTTGCCTTAGGCTTCTTGCCATGCTGGGGAGCTTCCTCTACCGCACCTTCGGCAGGCTTAGCCTTTTTTCCGCCTTTTTTATGGGCGGCGGCTGCTGCGCCTTCAGCGGGTGCTGCTTCGGTTTCCGCCTTCTGTTTCTTTTCTTTATCCTTTTCTGCCATTTGTTCAGATCTCCTTGGTTCTGTCTTTTTGTTGTGCGTCTTTCAGATACCGTAGCGGTAGTGTCGGTCTTCGCAGATGCTTGCCGACACGGCACACTCTGATCTATCTAAAAACACTGATAAATGAAC
>CAVTVW010000009.1:0-163163 GCA_963738255.1 uncultured Methanocellaceae archaeon
TATGCGGATAGGGAGTCCGCCGCAAAGATGGCCACGAAGATGACGCCGATGATGACGATCACCTGCTGGAAACGTAACATATGGAATGCACCGAGCAGGACGATCCCGATGCCTCCTCCCCCTACGATCCCCAGGATCGAGCTTGCCCGTATGTTCCTGTCCAGCATATACAGGTTGTTACTGTTGAATACGGGGAAGATCTGGGGGATGATCGCGTGCCGTATCATCTGTATGAATCTGGCGCCGGTCGCATCCACCGCCTCTACGGGTTTGGGGTCGATGTTCTCGATGGCCCCGGCATAGAACTCGCCCAGGATGCCCGCGGTGTGTACCGCGATGGCCAGCACCCCCGCGAACGGCCCCAACCCAACGGCCGCCACGAATAGGATGGCATACATGAGCTCGGGGATCGCCCGGAGTAGATTGGTGCATTCCCTCACGATGTTGTTGATGATCCTGTTCTTCGTAATGTTGCGGGCCATCAGCAAGGCCAGGGGCACGGCCAGCAGGATGGCGATCGCGGTACCGCTGATCGCTATGGTGATCGTTTCGAGCATGAGCGAAAGATACATCCCCAGGTAGGTGAAGTCGGGGTACAATAGCGGGCTAAATATCTCTATGGCATTCGACGCTCTATCGACCAATAAGGTATAATTGATCTCGGATTGCATCAAAACTATTGAGACAGCCGCGACAATAACGGAGGCGACCACGATCAGGACGTCGTACTTCCTTCGTGATCCCCGGAAGATCGTGCCCTCAATGACGCCATTCCGCACGTGCGCGGACATACGGTTGACCAGGGCCACCATGATAACGATCAGGATCAATATCGTCGCGACATTCTTGTAGTGGAACATCTCCAACTGCTCGTACAGCACGAACCCCACGCCACCTGCTCCGACGATGCCCAGCGTCACGGCGCCTCGGATGTTCTCGTCCAGCATATAGAGCGTATAGCTTATGAAGACCGGGATCACCTGGGGAAGGACCGCGTGGCGGATCACCCCAAGCCTATGGCCTCCCGTCGCGTTCAGCGCCTCCAGCGGTTTGGGGTCGATGCTTTCCACCGCCTCTGAGTAGAACTTAGTGAGCATGCCGAAGGTGCTCAGCGTGAGGCAGAGGATGCCGGGCATCGGCCCCATGCCGAAGGCTATCACGAAGGCCAGGGCGAAGACGATCTCAGGGAGGGTCCTGAAAAACGTGACGACGCTCCGGGCTATATGGTAAACGACCGGTCCGGTGGTCGTGTTCCTGGCTGCCAGGAAGCAAACGGGGAACGCTAAAAGAGTACCTATGATCGTCGACAACACGCCTATGGCGATCGTTTCCATCGAGAGCGACAGGTAAGAAGACAGGCCAGAAATGTTGGGGGGGTACATCTCGCCCAGGATATTTACCGTCCAGCCCAGTCCGGAGATCAGGTTTACGAGATCAACCTTTGACTGGTTCATGGAATATACGATTATCACGAATACGATGGTCCATATCCCGGTATTCCGTATCATCCTGACGTTTCTTTCGTCAAGCTGAACAATCCCTTCTACTGCTAGTCTTTCAGGCATAAGTGATCCATCGATCCCGGGTGGTATGCGGTAAATATGCTACCGCACCTATTAATAACTTACAGTACACACATTCCGAGTGAGATCATCTCTGAACGGATGCCGGAAATAGCGACTTTGGTTTCTTAGTCGGGGTATAAAATGGACATCGACTTGAGAAGGCATATGGTAAAGATTAAGCTGTTAAGGGCTTTATTCGGTTTGTATTTCCCGTAGAAAATAAAAAGCACAAGCAAGATTCATTTATATCGAAGAAACAACCGGCGGTCCATCCCGATATTGGCCGAATACGGCAAGGGGGATTTGCCTATATTGCAGAATAATCTAAAAAGATCACCGAGAAGAAAGCGCATTAAAAGGAAATATCGCCTGATTAGAACTTTACTGTCAGGAACAGACGCTGTGTATGAGCCGGGCGAAAAGCATCGCGTCATGATTTCACGCATTTTTCATACTACTATATAGTGATACTATTGTATACCAATCATAAATAGGAAAAGGTTTTATATCGTAAGCGTTTTTAAAAATGAGTTCAGGTGGTTCGCCTGATGGGAATACGAAATACTCATATTGTAGGGTCGTGTGAAACTGGCAGAAGATCAGGCTATTATCATCCGGGGCATCACTAAGACATATGGCAAGTTGACCGCTGTAGATCACTTGGACCTCGAGATCGGGGCTGGGGAGTTTTTCGGGCTTCTGGGCTCAAACGGTGCCGGTAAGACCACGCTGATCCGGATGCTGGTGGGGCTATGTATGTCCGACAGTGGCACTGCCTCAATTTTCGGCAGGGACATTGTCCGGGAGTGCTATGAGGCCAGGAAGCTTATCGGGGTGGTGCCTCAGGAATTCAACTTCGACGAGAACCTGACCGCCCGGGATATGCTGACGTACCACGCAGGCTATTACGGCATACCCCGCAAAGAACGAGAAACCCGGGCGGACGAATTGCTGGAGTTCCTGGAGATCAAGGATAAGGCAAATTCAAGGTGTAACAAACTGTCCGGTGGTATGAAAAGGCGACTGCTGATAGGCCGGGCGCTGATACAGCGACCTAAAGTGCTGTTCCTGGATGAGCCCACGAGCGGGGTGGACGTTCAGCTTAGGCGACTGCTTTGGGATATGCTCAGAAAGCTGAACGCAGAAGGGACTACGATCATCTTGACCACTCATTATATCGAAGAGGCGGAAAGCCTGTGTAGCCGGATAGCCATAATGGATCACGGCAAAATCATAGCGACGGGCACTCCCCGGGGGCTGATTCAGTCTTCTGACAGCCATAACCTGATCGAGATCGAATATACCGGAGGACAGATCCCCGACCTGAAAACGATCCCGGAAGTGCGCCAGGTTTGGTGGAAGGATGGCCTGCTGAGCGCCCGGGTGACTGACGCCGATACCGCAGCAGTAAGCATTCTGGACGGGCTAAAAACTGCCGGCGTGTCGGTTAAATCGATGCACGTCACGGAGTCCAGCCTCGAAGATGTTTTCATCAAGATGACAGGACGTGAGCTCCGTGAATGAGCAGCTGATAGGCTTATACACCATGTTAAAGCGGGAAATCATCCGTTTCTCCCGAAACCCCAACCGTACGATCATGCCCAGCCTCGTCTCTACCTTCCTCTATATCTTCGCTTTCGGCTATGCCCTGGGATCGAGCATACCACAGATGGACGGGCATTCGTACATCGAGTTCATGATGCCAGGCCTGATCATGATGCAGGTAATCCTTCATGCCTATACTAATCCGGCGTATTCGCTCTTCATTTCCCGGGACAACCAGTATCTCGAAGACCCGATGACGACTCCGATGCACTACTCCACGATGGTGATCGCCTATGTCCTGGGCGGAATGGCCCGGGGGCTGTTGATGGGCCTGATCATTGCCGGGGTGACCATGCTCTTCTTCGGAATATGGCTGCACGATATCCCGCTATTCCTGCTGTTCCTGATCTTCACCGCGGCGACCTTCGCCACGATCGGAGTCATGTTCGGCCAGTGGTCCAAGAACATCGAAGATGTGGGCAACGTGATGAACTACTTGCTGAGCCCGCTTTTATTCCTGGGTGGAGTGTTCTTTTCCATCGACATGATCCCGGGAAACTGGATAAGGCTGCTCTCCTATCTCGATCCGATGACCTACGTGATAGAAGGGTTTCGGTTTTCGATGATCGGGTATATGCGGACCAATCCTTACTATTGCCTGCTGGCCGTAATTGTCGTATTTATCATATGCTTTATAATCTGCCTGAAGATGTTCGAGAGCGGGCACAACCTGAAAACTTAAAAAGAAATTTTTTACGACATCCAGTCCTGTTTGAATTCTGTAACAGGTAAGACACAACCTATTTTATTCCAGTTTGGGTTTCTTGATGTAATGAGCACATGGCCTGATGGCGAGCCTGGAAGATAACCTTTGATCATCTCCTGGTCCATTGCATTATCAAAGATAAGTAGCCACCTATTATTCTGCTCTAGCCAGTCTTTAACTGCATTAATCGCCGTGGACGCATCGTTTGACATCTCCTTCGGAAAGCGCAGGGATCCAGCCATGCCAGTGATCTCATCGGTCAATGTTGCCGGTACTTCAGCGTTCAGCCACCATATGAGATCATAATCATGCGAATACCTGTACGCATACTCGATAGCTAGTTGCGTCTTACCCACGTCACTCAGGCCCGTTAACGTTTGAGTCGATGCGGCATAACCGCCAGTAGTAAACGCGGTCCTCAAATCATTTAACAATGATTCCCGCCCTGTAAAATTACTATTACGCAATGGAAGATTACATACAGGGGGTAAAGAACCTGGAAACCGAGGCTTTTCCCATAAAGACGAGCCGGGGTATGGCGATGGAGTCGATGGTTTAGACCGTATTTTTTTAATGCCTTTTAACAATCCTTCCCTCGCATCTTCTTCATTAAGGCCAAAAAGGTCGATATAAATAACAGGTCTTAATAAACCGTCCGGTTTATAGTCGCTTATACGCACCAGTATCAACTTATCGGAATTCTCTTCATAAGCTGCCGTCCATTCACCCTTCGTAAACTTAGAATCAAAATATTTTTCGGATGCGACCATGATGATACGATCTGTCATTTTTAAAGCTTTATGCATCTTCGTAACAAAGTTAGCACCGGGCTTGAAATCCCATGCCTCCGTTATCGTAGTATAACCTGCTTCTTCAACTTGCCAGGCTATCCACTCCGCCCATCGCCTATCATCCTTAGAATAGCTTATGAAGAAGTCTTTCATCAAGCTATGAATAAACCAATATTCTATAAAAGAGTTTAGACGCAAACATAATTTGCGGGGCTGACTATCCTTTTGCCCCATACACGGCAGTGCCATTCACCATTAACGGGTTAAATAGATATACAGAGTTTAACGCAAAAGACCGATTAGCAATTGATAACGAAAACATAAAGGATTTAATTCCAGGACTTATTAAATAACAAAGAGGTTTCATTGTGGAACATAAAGGCAATTCACCGTATCCTGAAAAAGAGCCGGGACATGATAGCGTGATAGCGAAATCGATGTCCGAAGAATACCGGAAAAACGTGGCGTACTGGGATAATTTCTCGAAAAATTATGACGAGGATATCGACTTTTCGTACGGGTCCGGAGTGCGGTCTATGGGCCTCAGGAGGCTTCGCGAGGAAGGCAGGTTTGGCAATGCGGTAGAGTTCGCCTGCGGCTCGGGCTACTTTAGCAAGGCTCTCTCGGAGATGTGTGACCGCGTACAAGTGACCGACCTATCGGAAAAGTTCCTCTCGATCGCAAAGGAACGCCTCAAAGGACTGACGAATATTTCTTTTGGCATTGCGGATTGTGAGCAGACCTGCATGCCGGATAACGAGTATGACCTGGTTTTCACGGGCCTTCTCGGGAATTCCATCGACGTCGGTAAAACCTATCGCGAGTTTTACCGTATCCTGAAGCCAGCCGGGACATATATTACATATGTGGCGATGTTCAGCCTGATGGATGCGGAGCTTTTGCGCCAGCTTCACCTGAGGCAGATCAGCCGGGGCAGGACTACAGCGCCGCCAAAATACTATGAACAATCGTTCGATGCCTTTCGAGAGACTGCTGAAAAATCAGGGTTCAAGGTCATCGTTCATGAACAACTGCGAGATCATGGGGATCCCAACAGTGTCCCCTTCATGTACATGAAATGTATAAAAATTTGAATTCTAAAATCGGGAGTCCGGCTCTCTATATTTCTTTTTTCATGCAAACCGATGATACCGGGCATATAGATGTGAACTCCGTTGTATTTTGTATGGCTTCCGGCATGCTTTCCCGTTTTATTCTCTCAAAGCCTTCCTTCTCGAAGAAACGATCCGCTGTCAGCGTCAGCAGATACAGCTGCTTTATATCCTTCTTCTTTGCATGTCCGATCATTTCGATGACTAATGCCTGGCCTAGCCCCCGGCCCCTATATTTATCTTCGACTACTAACGATCGCAGCAGCCCACATTCGCCATAAGGCTCCAGCCCTACAGTCCCAATGATCTTTGTTCCCTGTACTATGACGATAAAATCCTGCATGCCAATGCCAATGTCTTCATATGGCAGATCGGCTACTTTTAAAAGCGACTTGATCCGGCGCAAATCGCTCTTTTCTCCGGCCCTGAACGTCAACTCTTCCATGAATATCCCAATAAAAATACTTGTATAGCTAGATATATTTTGACCTCCTGGATCTCAAGGTCAGTCAACGTTAGCAATATGCGCTGATATAGATGAACAAACCAGTTGATATCAAAGGTCCATGGACTTCTCGATGAACTCGTGGACCGCATTGCCCTTTTCGGTCAGCGAATATACGACGAAGTTGCCCCTTTCGTAAGATGTGATCATGCCCATTTCTTTCAGCATCTTTAAATGATATGATATGGCGGAGTACTGAAAGCCGGTCATGTCGACGAACTCGAAGACACAGAGTTCCCGGCGGCTGAGTAACTCGATGATCTTTACCCTGCATGGGTCGCTGAGGCACTTGAAAAGCTGTGCAGGGGCGCTATAGTCCTCTTTTTTCTCGTTGATGTCCTCTGGTGTCAGGCTCGGGCCTATTTTTGCCTCCCAGGTGCCGCGGAGCCGGACTGGCAGGACTTTATCGCATTTTTGGCAGTGGATCTTCCCATCCTTGCTCTCGCTGAGGCGGTCGAAGGTGGTGACCATACCGCAATGTACACATTCGATCAGTTTATCCGAATCCCTCAAGGAGGTCACATTACGGCGGGGCAGGAACTCTTTTCCCACCTCCAAAACGTCCTTTGTCGGCTGGTTTTTAACACTCTCGTAGCAATTTTTACAATAGTGTTTTTTACCTTCTGTTACCTGTTCATCGTATCGAGTTAAGGTCTTACCGCAAAATGAGCACTTTCGGACGTCATTCTCATAGCGCAGCGGCATGGCAGTTTTACCATAGCACGTAATACAATAAACAAAATGGCCGTCTTTTACCCTTGCATCTTCAGGGCCGATGATCTTATCGCAGCGGGCGCATCTTACGTCCATGTTCTTCGTGATCGGTACACATTGACGGTCCTTAAGGCGCTTGTAACATTTCTTACAGTAATACCCATCGCCTTCCAGATTCATTCTACCGATGGGGAAGAACTCATTACAATTCGCACATTTGACTTCGATCTGATTAGTGACCACGGAGACCATCACCTTTATCGGGCTCTATAAAAGCTTCATACCTTACTCATTATTGCATTATTAAATCCTTTTCTATATCAAGTTATTTCAACGATGATTGAAAATGGTTTCAAATAATTTTGAAATGTAAAATTATATAAGCTTGTATTTCAATACATATTGAAATGGTACCAATCGTATGTAAAAGGGCCCTTTGAAATTACCGAATAAACGTCGCCTCTTAGCGTATCGAAGCCGGGAAGCTCTATGGGAGCTTTTCCGGCTTCTGCGCAAGTGGCCCGATACGCTTTAAGACCCACGGGTGGGGAGCCTGTGATTGAAGCAGTATCGTTCGTAATAGCGGAGGGTTACAAACATGCAACAGTCTATGCAACAACTTGACGGCATCCCCGACCTGGTCTACAGGAACCGGTATGTCATCTTAGGTATCATCCTGCTCGGCACGTTCATGGCTGTGCTGGACAGCACGATGGTGAACATAGCGCTGCCTACCATTACGGTTGATTATAAGGTCAGCCTGGCGGAGTCTCAGTGGACGATCACGGGCTATCTGCTCGCGATGACCGGCCTGTTCGTTTTCTTCGGAAAGGTTTCCGAGTATACGGGTAAGGTAAAGCTATTCGTGGCAGGCTGGGCCATATTCACGCTCAGCTCCCTGGCATGCGGCTTTGCGCCAGGACTCGATGCGTTGATAGCATTTCGTATAGTCCAGGGCATCGGCGCGTCCATGCTATCGGCAGTCGGAGGGGCGCTGATCTTCGAGGCATTCCCGCATCAGGAACGCGGGAAAGCCATGGGGCTATTTGGCGTCGTCTTCGGGATCGGAGCGGTGGTCGGGCCGGGGCTCGGGGGCTTTATCGTAGACAACCTGGGCTGGCAGTACATATTCCTCATCAATGTGCCCATCGGCATTGTCCTGCTCGCATGCGCATTTAAGTACATGAAGATCCCGGAGAAGACCGTCTCGAAGCTGGACATGGACTGGATCGGCGCGGTGACGCTTTGCGCATCCATAGTTACACTGATGCTGTTCTGTAACGAGGTGGCAAAAGGCCTGACAGTGACCACGCCCATGGCCGCATACGCAGCAGTAGCCGTAATTTCCTTCATAATCTTCATATTCCGTGAATCGATATGTAAAAAGCCGTTGATTGATTTATCCATATTCCGTAACAAGCAATTTACGCTGCCGATCATCAGCGGGCTATTCATGTTCACCTCCATATCCATCGGGAATACTCTCACGCCCTTCTATTTCGAGGGCGTGATGGGCTATACGGCGTCACAGGTCGGGATCATATCCATGGTTGTGCCATTATTCATGATGTTCACTGCGCCTATCAACGGTATACTGTATGATAGGCACCACTGGAAGTATTCGGCAGGCGCCGGTGCGCTGGTGTATTTCGTCGGGTTCGTTGTGTTCGGATACGGGTTATTGACGATCAATTTCTGGCTCATCATAGCTGCTTTCATCATCCGAGGCATCGGGGGCGGTATCTTCAGCAGCCCTAACAGCATCGAGACGATGAGCGTGCTCCCGAGGGAAAAGACAGCCCTGGCATCCAGCGTGTCTTCCACGGCCATGTTCCTGTCGGTGATGCTTGGCGTGGCGTTCTCCAGCACTTTCCTGACGCTGGATCTGAGTGCGTCAGGCTACAACGGGCCGATATTCCTGGCAGCATCATCGCTACTGGCGAACTCGATCGGCGTGATCACGCTCGGGGCGGGAGCACTGCTAATAGCATCTGCAGCTGCATCCATCCTCAGGAATACCGTTTTCGCCCCCATGCGTATACGAACAACGTCCGAGGCCGCATAATAAGAAATACTAAGTGGGGATCGATGATATGGTCGATAATTGTGAAAACAAGGATGCTGCGGGAATTGTTCAGTCTATCTTAATAGACCATGGGAAGCCGGAAAACGTCATCGAGGTAAAATACCTTGTCAAGAACTACGGTAAGTTCACCGCCGTCTGCGGCGTCTCATTTAACGTCGTACGAGGCGAGGTTTTCGCCCTGCTCGGCCCGAATGGCGCAGGTAAGACCACAATTGTGGAAATACTCGAGTTGCTTAAGTCCCCGACCCGTGGATTCGTGAATATTTTCGGCAACGAAGTGCTTACGGGCATCGAAGCAGGCAACTTTTTCACCGGCATGGACAGGGATTACGAGGGAATAAAAGAAAATATCGGCGTGCTTCCGCAGGGCTTTAACTCTTTCGAGCTATTGACTGTCTATGAGAACATCGATTATTTTGCCCGGATGTACTCGAAGCACATCAGTATTGACGGTCTCATAGAGGAGCTAGGGCTGAATGATAAGCGGAACACGCTGTTCAAGGATCTTTCCGGCGGGCTGAAGCAGCGCGTCGGTATCGCTATAGCGTTAGTGAATGACCCGGATATTATATTCCTGGATGAGCCTACGACAGGCCTGGATCCCCGGTCGCGAAGGGATATGTGGGAAGCTATAAAATCGCTGAAGGCTCGCGGCAAGACGATTTTCCTGACCACGCACTATATGGACGAGGCGTACCACCTGGCAGACAGGATATGCGTAATCCACAAAGGCAGCCTGGTCGCCGAAGGATCGCCCGAAGACCTGATCAATCAATATGGCGGTGGCAACACGCTCGTGATAAGGGAATGCAGCGCCGATGCCATCGATCCTCTTGTCAAATCGATCCTGGATAGCCGATCGGATGGAAACAGCGTGCTGGCAAAGCTTCCCGAAGGTGACAGTATAGCGACCTTATCGAAGGCAATATCTATCATAAAATCGGGGAGCTATAGCTGTAAGGAGATCTACGTTAAAAAGCCTACGCTTGAGGACGTGTTCTTGAATTTAACGGGCGAGAAGCTTGTCGAAGGAGGGCAATAGATGTTGATTGAAGCATCGACGGGGCCCGATACCGGTATGAAGTTCTGGGGAGCGGTATCACAAAAGTACGATGATATCATCGATGGCACGATGGGTAAAAATCTTAGGCCGGCAGCCCTTGAAAAGCTTAGCCAGGAGAATGGTCTCGGGAGAGCTATCGAGCTGGGCTGCGGTACGGGATATTTCACGAAGAAGCTGGCTAAAGCTGCAGACACTGTCGTTGCTACTGATTTTTGTGAAGAGATGCTTGCCAGGGCAAATGAGCAACTGGGCTGTGTCGGAAATATCACCTTTCAAAAGGAGGACTGTATGAAGATATCGTTCCCGGACGATACGTTCGATACGGTGCTCATAGCTCTTGTATTAAATCATGTCCCTGATCCCGAGGCTGCTTTGAGTGAGGCATGGCGTATATTGAAACCTGGTGGCAAGATCATTATAGTGAACCCGGATAACAGCTTTGTCGGTGAAGCTCGTCAAAGGATGAGTTCATACAAACTTATGGCAGGCTATGGCACTGCTCAAGCTAACTATCCCCAGACGTTCCGGAACCTCTCAGGCGATGTCATGGATAAGCTGCTTGAAGCTGCCGGTTTTACGATAGGATCTTCTGATCTGATCAGGGACGACCCTGGCTCATATGATTCCGCTATAGACGCTATGGAATATGTGAAGGCTATTAAGAACATGGAAGATTTCGAGATGCTCATGTCTGTTGTTAAGGATCATGGTATGCATGGCAGGCGTGAAAATGCCATTGAGGTAAGATATCTGGTAAAAAATTATGGTAAATTTTCAGCAGTGTGTGGTGTCTCGTTTAACGTTAGAGCCGGAGAGGTTTTCGCAATACTGGGCCCGAACGGTGCTGGTAAGACCACTATTGTGGAAATACTTGAATTGCTTAAAACTCCCACCAGAGGCTTTGTCAGCATTTTCGGTAACGCCGTGCTTACAGGTATACATACCGAGTTGGGTGGGAATCCTTTTCCGGGCGAGAAAAGGGATTACACTGGCATAAAGGAAAAGATCGGTGTGCTTCCGCAGGGCTTTAACTCCTTCGAGCTGTTGACTGTACACGAGAACATCGATTATTTCGCCAGGATGTATTCGAAGCATATCAGTATTGACGGTCTCATAGAGGAGCTGGGGCTGAAGGACAAGCGTAACGCTCTCTTCAAGAATCTATCCGGCGGTCTGAAGCAGCGCGTCGGTATTGCAATTGCGCTGGTCAACGATCCGGATATAGTGTTTTTGGACGAGCCCACGACAGGCCTGGACCCGAGGTCCAGGAGGGATGTGTGGGATGCCATTAAGATGCTTAAGGCCCGGGGCAAAACAATCTTCCTGACGACGCACTATATGGACGAGGCTTACCATCTGGCAGACAGGGTTTGTATCATCCACAAAGGCCAGATAGTCGCCGAAGGGTCTCCGGAAGACCTGATTAATAAGTATGGAAATGGCAACACCCTGGTCATAAGGGAATGCTACGGCAAAGCCAGGGACACGCTATTAAAGGCGATCCCGGAAAGCAGTGTCGATGGTAATAATGTGGCTGCAAAGCTTCCCGAGAGCGATGGCATTGCCAGTATAGCCAAAGCCGTCGAGATCATCGAGACCGGCGGCTTTACCTGTAAGGAAATATACGTGAAAAAGCCCACACTCGAGGACGTGTTCTTGAACTTAACTGGCGAAAAGCTCATCGAAGGGCAGTAGGGTGATCGACATGGCAAACACGGATAATGATTCAAAGTTCTGGGATTGGGTATCGGTAAAATACGATGAGATCGCGGACGAGCAGGTCGGCCGGTTCCTGAGGCCATCGATGCTGAAGTACCTGGGCATGGAAGGGAGCCTGGGAAAGACTTTGGAGATCGGCTGTGGCACGGGCTACTTCACGGAAGTGCTGGCAGGCCTGGCCAGCCACGTCACCGCCATCGATATTTCAGACGGCATGCTGTACAGGGCCAGGGAGCGCATGAAGAACGCTAAAAATGTAACGATACGGAAAGGGGACTGCCATAAAACCTCATTTCCTCACGCGACCTTTGATACCATTTTTATGGGATCGGTGTTCAATGTCGTGGATGACCCGGCACAGGTCCTTCGTGAGATACGCCGCATATTGAAGCCCGGTGGCACGCTCATCATCGTGAACCCGGACTGGAGTATGATGAACGGCTATAATCGGGGGAGAAGTACGTTCCGGTTCTTACGCTTATACGGCGAGGCGCTATATATGCACCCGCAGTCCTTCAAATACATGCCAAAAAACGAACTGGTCGGCTTACTCTCGGCTGCCGGTTTCAGGACCGTAAGCGTCCGAATTGCGGATAATTTCCTTGATCCTCGTAACTGTGCCATGGAGTATGTAAAGGCAGTGATGGTGCTCGACAATGTCATCGAGGCGGAGCACCTGTCTAAATGCTATGGCGATCTTACCGCAGTGAGCGACGTCTCGTTCAGCGTCCGCAGGGGCGACATTTTCGCGATGGTCGGCCCCAACGGAGCGGGCAAGACCACCATCGTCGAGATCCTCGAATACCGTAAATCCCTCACCAGCGGTAAGATCAGTATACTTGGCGTGGGCGATATGATGGCGGACAAGGCACATAGAGCACACCAGGCGGATATGAACAATAAATTTATACGAGAGCGGGTCAGTGTACTCCCACAAAGCTTCAAGGCGTTCGACCTGTTGACCGTATACGAGAACATCGATTATTTTGCGCGCATGTACTCGAATTACGCCAGCGTTGACGGCCTGATCGATGAGTTCGGCCTGCGGGAAAAGCGGAATGCGCTCTTCCGGGATCTATCGGGCGGGCTGAAGCAGCGGGTCGGCATCGCCATCGCCATGGTCAATGATCCCGATATCATCTTCCTGGATGAGCCTACCGCCGGCCTGGACCCACGATCGAGAAGGGACGTGTGGGAAGCTATTCGAAAGCTGAAGGCGCACGAAAAAACCGTCTTCCTGACCACACACTACATGGACGAAGCCTATCATCTTGCAGACAGGGTATGTGTGTTAAATAAAGGACGGATAGTTGCCGAAGGGTCCCCGGAGGACATGATCAGCATCTATGGAGGAGATAACACACTAGTCATCAGGGGTTGCAACGCCAGTGCCATGGATCACCTGGTCAGGGCAATTCCCAACAGCCGGGTCGAAGGGAACAGTGTTTTAGCCGCGCTGGGCCATGATGACGGCATGGAGTGCCTTGAAAAAGCCATTTCGATCATAAGCTCAGGCCAGTTCTCATGTACCGAGGTATATATTAAAAAATCGACGCTTGACGACGTGTTCATGAACCTGACGGTCGAAAATATCGCTGCAGGGGGCCAGTAAATGTCTCACATCTCCAGAATACTCACGGACGTAAAATATAGCCTGATACAATTCATGCGGAATCGGCAGTCGGTCTTATTTGCATTCGTCTTTCCGGTCATTTTCCTGGTAGTCCTGGGCTTCCTGCTCGGCGGCCAGTCGGGCCCACAGGCATTATATTATGTAGACGGGAGTGGGTCGCAGGCGTCGATCGCCTTTATCGGGTCGCTGAACTCCACTAGCTTGAACCTAGTCAATGGCTCAGGGATGGACCTGGCGCAGATGCTGAAGGGCGGGCAGATCACCGCATATATCGAGATACCGCAGGGTTTCGGGAATCAATCTGGCAATATATCCGGCATGGGGATCGAGATGTATTATGACCGTTATAAGTCAGCATCGCCCGCGATGGTCTCTGCTGTGCAGCAGTCGGTGGACGAATTCAATATGGGCGAGGCCGGAACTCGCGAGTTTGTCAAATTAAGCTCTCTGAATGTTGCCACATCCAGTATCGACTATATCGACTTCCTGTTGCCAGGCATCCTCGGCCTGTGCATTATGTTCTCGGCATTGAACGAGGCGATAGGCGTCGTCTCGAAATACAAGGCAAACGGCATATTCAGCAAGCTTTCCATGACACCCATGTCCACCATCGAGTGGAACATATCACGGATCCTCTCAGGAACGATCGTCGTGATCCTATCGGTGCTGGTATCTCTGATCGCGGCCTGGCTGGCGTTTGGGGTATTACCGGGCATTAACATCCTTTCGGTGCTGCTGGTGATAGCGGGGTCGGTCATGTTCTCGGGTCTGGGAATGATCGTGGCGTACCTGATCGACGATACCCTGTCGCCGACCGCGGTATCGCTGACCATATCGCTGCCGCTGATGCTCGTCTCAGGGTCGCTATTCCCGACGGATCAGCTGCCTTTCGCGCTGGGCTTTCTATCTGTCCTCTCACCGCTCACGCCTCTCAATAGTGGTCTCAGGAGCGCGATGTTCACCGGCGACACTGGAAACGCCCTGGTATGCCTGATCATCAGTATCGCCCTCAGCTTCATTCTATTCGCCATAGGCGTCACGATCCTGATGAGCAAAGAAGAGCAGGACGGGTAAGGAGGGAAATAAATGTCACGGATCACTACAGATATTAAGTATAGCCTGATCCAGTTCTTCAGGAACCGGCAGTCGGTATTCTTCGCGTTTATATTCCCGATCATGTTCCTGGCACTGGCATGGTTCCTTTTCGGCGGCCAGTCTGGCCCTCAGACGTTGTATTACATAGATGAGGACGGGTCGCAGGCGTCGATCGCCTTTATCGGGTCGTTGAACTCCACTAGCTTGAACCTAGTCAATGGCTCAGGGATGGACCTGGCGCAGATGCTGAAGGGCGGGCAGATCACCGCATATATCGAGATACCGCAGGGGTTCGGGAATGGTGTTGATTCAGCTAGCGGCTCAGGTAATGCAACTGGTGTCGAGATCAGACTGTACTACGACCGCTCAAGGTCAGCCTCTTCAGCCATTATTTCGGCTGTCCGGCATGAGGTCAATGCGGTCAACATGGGTTACGGAAGTGCGAGTAAAGCGATCTTCCTGAGCCCTGAAGGCGTCGCTACGTCGGGCACAAGCTACGCGGAGTTCCTGCTGCCCGGTATCCTGGGGATCGCTATCATGGGCTCGGCAGTAGACACTACCGTGAGCTTCATCGCGAAGCTCAGGGCAACCGGCGTATTCCGAAAGCTCTCGATCACGCCCATGAAGCGCTTCGAATGGAACATGTCCCGCGTCGTCACCGGTACCATCATAGCGCTTCTGTCAGTGATGATATCGCTGATCGTGGCATGGCTGGCGTTCGGGATATTACCGGGGATCAACCTGGCCACGGTATTGCTTGTCCTGGCCGGATCGGTCTTATTCGTCGGTCTCGGGATGATCATCGCGTACATCGTGAAAGGCGAAGGATCCGCGAACGCTGCGCTAACGATCACGCTGCCGCTTATCTTTATTTCCGGGTCCATCATTCCTGCGGACCAGATGCCGTGGTTTTTAAAAGATATTGCGACCATATCGCCGCTTACCTATCTAAACAATGGATTGAGGGACGCGATGATCACGGGCAACATGGGAGACGCATGGATGAACCTGTCTATTGTCGGCGTGCTGGCCATTGTATTCTTCGGCATAGGCGTTGCAGTCTTGAAATGGAGAGATGATTGAAATGGAGATATCGAAAGAGTATGAGTTCTTGGAAAAAGCCGCAATAGAACTGGGCGTTGGCAGCGTAAAGGTCATTCCCGTCGATCAAATTGTCGTCGAGGACCGGGTGCGCCTGAGATGTATGATTGGTTGTCCCTCGTACGGGGCCAACCTGAAGTGCCCGCCGTTCGTGCCGACACCGGATGATTTCAGGAAGGTACTAAAAGAATACAAATTCGCAATGGTCATCAAGCACAAGCCCCCAATAATGCCCGAAGAGGTAAAGAAATATAAAATTGAAGACCGCGAGAAAGCAAATGAGTTGAAGGCGAAACTGTGGCCGGATATCCACTCGTATTATAAAAAGACCCTGGACATGATGCTTGAGCTCGAGAAGATGGCGTTCTCCCGCGGATACGTCTTTGCAATGGCCTTTTATGGTGGCAGTTGTCTCCTGTGCGAAAAATGCAACGTGGAAAAGGGCGTATGCCTGAACCCGATGACGGCCCGCGTCGCAGCCGAGGCGGTCGGGGTCAACATGGTGAAGACGGCGGAAAATGCCGGGATGACAGTAAAATTTTCCATGGAGGTAAAAGCTCCCGAGCCAATGGCGATATTGCTCATAGATTAAAATACAGGCGAGTATAGGCCATTTTATTCTTACTTTTTCGTGAGCGATGGCATAATATCGTCGTAATGCGAGTTCATATGGAAAGTATTCCGGTCGTGTAAATGTCAAATACAAACCAATCTTCGGCAGACCTTGAACAGCGAGGCTCATTAATCGCAGATGTCGTGATAGGAGTATCCGGGCTCGTAAAAAACTATCCTAATTCACCTGCCGTCTGTGATGTATCCTTCAGGGTACGCCGTGGAGAAATTTTCGCCTTGCTTGGCCCTAATGGCGCGGGCAAGACCACAATTGTGCAGATACTTGAATTCGTTAAGATGCCCACATGGGGATTTGTATACGTTCTGAACTCCGAGGAGATATACAACAGAACAAAAGACTATGCGGGTATTAAAGAAAAAATCGGTGCGCTTCCTCAGGGTTTCAGGGGTTTCGATCTTTTAACGGTCTATGAGAACATCGACTATTTTGCGCGAATGTACTCGAAGCATGTCAGCATCGACGGCCTGATCGAAGATCTCGGCCTTATGGAAAAAAGGAATGCACTATTCAAGGACCTTTCCGGTGGCTTTAAGCAGCGCGTCGGCATTGCCATCGCACTGGTCAACGATCCGGAAGTCTTATTCCTGGACGAGCCCACCACCGGCCTCGACCCGAAGGCCCGGCGGGACGTGTGGAACATGATCAAAGGACCTTAAGGCAAAGGGTAAAACAATCCTTCTGACAACACACTATATGGACGAGGCATACCATCTTGCGGACCGCGTCTGCGTACTGCACAAAGGCAGGATCGTCGCGGAAGGGGGACCGGAAGACCTGATCAACCGGCATGGGGGCGGAAACACTCTGATCATCCGTGGAGGCAGCCCTGAAGCAATAAAAGAACTAGTCATGTCCATCCCGGGCTGCAATGTGGAAGGTGACGACGTGTCCGTTAGGCTGCGGGAAGCGGATGGAATGGCGACCATGTCAAAAGCGGTTTCCATCATCGATCATGGCGGCTTTTACTGCAAAGAAATATATGTGAAAAAGCCCACCCTTGAGGATGTTTTCTTAAACTTGACCGGCGAATTCCTTGTCGAAGGAAAGTAGCGTGACTAAATCAGACTCTCTTTAATCCCTACATATTTTGTTTACAGAGTCGCCAAGCTGCCCGAGGCTTATACAAAAACACCTTAGTGCAACTTCGTGCATTTCGGTCTCTGTGTTGAAACCGTGACTTCGATAACTTAGTGGCGAATTATAGCCCGTCGTCGTCGATGTCACCCTTTCTGGAAACGGCCTTGAGCCGCTCGACGCCCTTGATCTCGTCGATGACCTCGACCACTGCTTTCGGTACGAGCTTTTTCCAGTTTTCGCCTGCCAGCATCCTGCGCCTGATCTCCGTACCCGAGTACTCTTCCCGGTTATACATGGGCGAATATTTTACCTCATAGCCCCTCTCGGTGAACAGCCTCGATACCAGCGGATTATTCGAATAGGCCATGGAAAACGGGGGCGTCATGGATACGACGTGCGACACCCAGATGGCATTCCGGTGAATATCGGGTATCGGTATTACGTAATAATTCAAGTCCAGGTCCTTCAGGCCCCTGGATATCATCATGATGCGCTCGCCTGCCGTGAACGGATTTTCAGGCGTATGGCTCATCTGGGCGCTGCCTATCCCGATGATCAATTCGTCCACTTCTTTGGATATCTCGCTGATCACCGTGTGGTGTCCCATGTGGAATGGCTGAAAACGGCCGATGTAGAACGCCCTTCGAATGAAGTCCATGCGCAACCTCTGTGCATTTTATGGCTGACTAGTATTTAAAATATGCTAAGAGCAAAAAAGTATAAGTAAAGAGTGCTTATCAATTCACCTCGGGAGTGTGCCTTTGAACATAACGAAGTACCGTGACAGGCTCATACATGTAATAGACCCTCTCGCGAAGGTTTTCGCCAGGGCAGGCCTTACACCTAACCAGATCACCCTTATTTCTTTGTTATTCGGCATAGCTTCGGCAATTTTGTACGCCTATCAGCACGTTTATCTCGCTGCTGCCGCATTGCTGCTCTCCGGCCTGTTCGACTTTATCGATGGCGGCGTCGCCCGCATCAATAATAAATCCTCGAAGTTCGGCGCAGCTATTGATTGGATCGTGGACAAGTACGTGGATTGCTTAGTGTTAATAGGCATCGCCTTCAGCGGCCTGGCGGATCCGAGAATTGCGGCCATTGCCGTCTTCGGCTCTATGATCAACACGTTCATCAAGCCGGTGGTATACGCTGAAATGGGCTACGATAAACGTGAAGACGGAAAGATCCAGGACCCCCTGGAAGGTGTCGGCATATTCGGGCGTCCCGAGACCGCCATCACTCTTATCGTATTATCGCTGCTGAACTCGGTCAACTGGGCGGTCGTGGTCATCGCAGTCATGACGAACTTCTCAGCGCTGCAGCGCATCTTTTATCTATACCGGCATAATCGGAAATGAGCATTTTTTCACAGTAATTATAAGTAAATTGATGCTTATTTTACAATCTAATGAAAGTCGACATGCATGTGCACACCAACAAATCCGATGGCAGGGACAGCCTGCATGACATGGTCGACTCCGCAGAGGCTAAAGGCCTCGACGTCATTGCCATCACCGACCACGGCCCCGGCCACGGAAGCGGTATCACCGAGAAGGTCGCACGGCAAACAAAAAAAGAAGTGCAGCTGCTTCAGCCCTCTTACCATGTTAAAATACTGGTCGGCATTGAGGCGGAGATATTACCGACAGGAGAAGTATACCTGCAGGATCGGGATGAGCTGGATATTGTGCTTGCTTCTTTTCATGGCGCCCCGAATGAAGACGTATACTATCGGGCTGTCCTTCGGGCCGTCACGGACCCAAAAGTAGACGCGCTGGCGCATCATGCCTGGATCGCGAGCCGTTTCGGGTCGGTCGCAGAGTACGATGACCAGCTGGTCGAATTAATGAAAAAGCACGACGTAGCCATTGAGATCAACTCAAAGCACGCGCTGCCGTCGTGGGATTTCCTTCAAAAGTGCAAGGACGCCGGCATCAAGTATACCATCGGGAGCGATGCGCATAAAGCAGCCGACGTGGGGTCTGTCGCATGGGCGAAGAACACGGCGCGATTTATTTTTGGCAAGGATGAGCAGGGACTATACCTGCCGTGATCTCTGTTATTTGTTATTTCAATCACGGTGCGGAGATGACCAGCGGCCAAGCCACTGATCGAACTTTTCGGCCAAAACGACGGCAAATATCAGGTTGACTATAATGAAGGCCGTTGCAATGACGGACCAGACCATGACCTGATTCCAAACAAGATACCCGCCATCGTTGATAGATAACAATACGTATATTGAGTATAAGCCGGCTATCACGCTTGTGATGACATAAGGCACATAACGTCGCATGACAATGAAGCTGCCGATGTGGTATACCAGGTGGATAAAGAATCCAATCAAAAACCCGGCCCATACCGAATACAGCCCATACTCCACACAGACAAAAGTAACCACAGAGAGGACGACGAACTCTTCGGCCGCGGCCAGCGCGAACGCCGAAGTCGAAAGCTTTCCCGTGCGAGCGATGCTCCCCACAAGACGGGGGAAACGGACTTTGAGGAAAGCCTCATTCCTCAAGTACCACGGCCTCATCATGATGATCTCCTCAAAGTCGTGGATCATGAACACGACAGGCAGCAGCCACATGAGTGTTTCGATACTTGTTAACATGCTTGGGGCCTCTGGCTTTTTCTTTGACTAATAAAAATCAAGTGTTCTTCCGACATAAAAATTGCTATCCCATGATCATCAACCGACTACTAAAAGATGGCTCGCCTACATCAACTTTAAATATATAAAAAACCAATGATACGTCTCACATATATGCCGGAGCATCACGCATCGCACCCTCTAGCGGTGGACGCCATCATCGTGTACGAACACAAACTAGTTTTTATACGAAGAAAGAATGAACCCTATAAAGATATGCTGGCTTTGCCGGGGGGCTTCGTCGAAGCGGACGAGACGACTGAACAGGCCGTCATCAGGGAGGTCAAGGAAGAGACCGGCTTGAATGGCGAAATTCTTAAGCTTGTGGGCGTCTATTCTAACCCTCATAGAGATCCGAGAGGGCCTGTTGTATCGGTCTGCTACCTCTTAAGGGCGACCGGGACGTGTAAGGCTTCATCGGACGCGAGTGAAGTGATTCTTTTAGCGTTAAAAGATATTCCAAAGCTGGCTTTCGATCATAACGCGATGATCCGCGATGTAAAAAAGGAATGTGATCTAGATGGAATTTTGTCCAAAGTGTAAGAGCATCATGATACCCGCCGGCGCTGTCATAAAATGCCGGAAATGCGGGTTTGAGAAGAAGAGCTCTGGTAAGGCCGTCATCCTTAGTGGAGAGAACAAGGTCCAGCGCGAGGAAATGACGATCCTGGAAGGCAGGGAGGATGCCGGCCTGCCGACGACGGAGGACGTAAGCTGTCCGGATTGCGGCAATAAAAAGGCTTACTGGTGGCTGCGCCAGCTACGCAGCGCAGATGAGAGCGAAGTGCGCTTTTTCAGGTGTACCGCCTGCGGCAAGACCTGGAGAGAATACAACTGACAAATTTTATATATAAACAAAGGCAAAAGGTTACAAGTAATAGAAGTATAAGGGTATAGTTGATTAATCTTATAGGAGAAGGCGTATGTTCAAGGCGGTTATAAATGCAGATGTCTTTAAGGATGCCATCGAAGCAGTCTCGACTCTAGTGGACGAGGCCAAGTTCAAGCTGACAAAGGACGGTATCTCCGTACGTGCGGTAGACCCTGCGAACGTGGCCATGGTCGCATTCGACCTGAACGCTAAGGCATTCGAGATATTCGAGGCTAGCGACAGCGAGATCGGCGTCGACCTGATCAGGCTAATGGATATTCTAGGTATGACCTCAAAAGACGATAAGATCGAGCTGAACCTGAACGAGGAGACTCGGAAGCTGGAGATCCGCACCGGGGGCCTCGCATACACCCTATCACTGCTCGACCCTACCTCGATCCGGAAGGAGCCTAAGGTGCCGAACCTGGAGCTGCCGGCAAAGATCGTACTGAATGGTGCGGAGCTCAAGAGGGCCGTAAAGGCCGCAGAAAAGGTTTCGGACCACATGGCACTCGGCGTGAAGGATAAGACCTTCTTCGTGGAAGCCGAGGGTGACCTGGATAAGGTTCGTCTGGATATACCGCAGTCGAGCCTGGTCTCATTACAGTCTACGGGCGACGTACGCTCATTGTTCTCGCTCGATTATCTTAACGACCTCTCGAAGTCGCTGGGAAAGGCGGAGCGCGTGAGCATCGACCTTGGTACGGATTACCCGGTCAAGCTCACCTTTAACATCGCAGCCGGCAACGGCTCGGTCACGTACCTACTCGCACCCAGGATCGAATCTGAATAAACCTCAAAGACATAAAAATGGCCAACCATTTTTATGTCCCGTCATCTTTTTTCGTATCTTATCATCGGCAAGTAGCTATTCCATTTTTATTTTTCATTTTTGAAAATATATAATTTTCATTTTGTAACAATTATATTTTTTAAAAATGAAAGATCATGGCTCTACGCGATGCAATCGATGTCGAGTCCTATAAATTATAGGATCAAAGCTGAATTGTGCCAGCCTTGATCTCTCGATATTACTTTTACCTTCTTCGGGACTCGAACTCTTTACCCCTTTCTATAAGCTCGCGTACCCGCTGTCCGCCTTTAGAGCCGCCCTTATGGCCTATCTCCTCATAAAACTCGTGGCCATGACCCTTTGATGTGGCAAGCCCACCCTTTCGGCCAGCCTCTCTGACGCTGATATTACCTTTATCTGCCATTTCCATCCTCCTGTGTCGCAGTGTTTTATGTCCAACATCTCATCTGCAGCCTATACAAATTAAAATGACCCGTAAAAAACGCAGAATGACAAAAATAGCGGTTTAAATCGTTTAGATTGTCGTATTTTGCCTTGTTTTAACGTATCTTGCGATTATCGAAGTCATACATCCTTCAATCGTAGTTACGATTGCCGGACCCTCCATGGGCTTGCGTACTACCGACACATAGGCTCAGCCGGTGGGGCAAAGGCCTATTATATGGGATATCATCATATGTGAACAGGGCTTAAGGGCAAATCAATCGCTGAAAAGCCGTATGTCGCCTAAACGCACCATACGGAGCAAGGGGATACCAATGGACACGATGAATATCACCACATTTGCAAAATATCCATTCATACAGGAGTCTTCGCGCTTCGTCAGGGAGCACGAATACTCGATCGAGGACCTCGTGTCAAAGCCGGCTTACGGGCGAGTCCGGGATCGCGCTAAAAAGCGTGTCCTGGAGGCCATTTCCGGCGAAAGCCCGAAAGAAGATGTCTCTTCCCGGCCCGAGATCGAGCTTCTCTCATACCCGCTTGCTCGTATGCTTGTCTCCATCGTGGAAGACCCGTATTTATTGAGGCGCTACGGGCTATGGGAGGCAAAACGAGCGTACTCGTTCCTCATTGCCGAAAAGGATGACGTGCTCATCGACATCGGGAAGGACTTCGGCGTCCAGGCTCGTGTCGAGGGTAAGGACTACGTCACACATTTTACCGATTACCTGCGCTATTCCGCCTCCTTAAAAGACCTTAGCTGGAAGCTCATCAGCCGTAAGATGATCAAGGGGATGGTATATGTACCGCGCGACTCTTATGCGCGATTACTGGAAGAAGCCATCCGTGAAAAGACACAGGCTAACATGCCTCAGGTGCCCGAATCGATGGCTGTGTCCCTGATGCCATACGTCGAGGAGATCAAGGCCGCCCTTAATTTGTTGAAAGGCCAGATGAACCTTGTCGTAGACGGCGAGGTATATCGCGATGCATTCCCGCCGTGCATGAATTATCTGCTCTCCGAGCTGCAGCGGGGCGTGAACCTGCCCCACACGGCCCGGTTCGCTTTGACTTCTTTCTTATTCAGCATCGGCTATGACAAGGACCAGATCATGGACCTGTACCGGATGGCGCCTGACTTTCGGGAGGACTTAACGCGCTACCAGGTGGAGCATATCACCGGTGGCGGTGGCACGGAATATACACCGCCGTCATGCAAGACCATGACGACCTACGGGAATTGCTATGGCAAGAACCAGGTATGCGAATACGTGAACCACCCGCTGAACTATTACCGAAGATCTGCTTCCCGGCTGGCAAAGATGGGCGATAAACCCGTCATAAAAGAAGCTGAAAAAAGCTCTATGCCTTCCCAATAACGCCCGATGCTTTGGGAACTTAGTAGCCGCTGTTAAAAAATAGATATGGCCGCCTGTGGTCTATCCCACAGGTGCCTGTCCGATCTTCTTTGTGAGCTCTTCGAGGACTTCTTTACGCATGCCCTCGACGAACTTGACGGAGCCGACCACGAGGTGGCCGCCGCCGCTCACGCCGCCGCCCTTGATCTCATCCCTGAGTTCGCGGACCATCACCGGGATATTCATCAGTACGCCCTTCGACCGTAATACGGCAAAGTCGGGGCCGAATCCCAGTGTAACGATGGGTTTGCCCTCGTTTCTCTTGACCATGATGTCGTGGATCTCGCCCGTAGTCTTACCGGGCGCCGGGAACGTGAATTTGTGTGCGAACAATTCCACGTCGATCACATGTAGCAAAGCGCCGTTTGGCAGCTGCGAGATCTTTACGTGGGGTAGGGACGCATCCATCTGGTCCTTGATCATCCTGTTCGCCAGGCCGTTCAGAAGCTCGATCAGGTCGTTGTGCCTCTTCAGGTCGCCAAACGCGAGGATATCGTCAACGATGCCCTTGCCGTCATTATACTTCAGCCAGAACTGTTCGTAGTCCAGCGCCAGCGCGATCTTCTTCAAGTGCTCTTCGGGGAACTTATCCTTCACGAGCGATATATACATCGCACGTTCTGGTGCTTCTGACCGATCGCCTACACCGGCCACCGCTGCCAGCAGCTTGACCTCGTCCTCGACAGCCGGGTTGATCATCCTTGCCAGCTCTGCACCCAGCATTCCCGCCGTTATGCCGAAGTCGCCTCCCGCATGGTAAGGGTTTACATGGCCGACCAGGTACTGGTCCACGATCTCGTCCGGGTGGTGGTGGTCGACGACTAACAGATCAATTCCATAGACCTTCGCATACTTGTATGCGTCCAGGTCTTCCTCGGTCGAGCCGTTATCCGTCAATAAGATCAGGGGCATGTGCTGGCCATGGCGCTGTACGTCCTCGAGCGCCATCACCAGGTCTTTGTTGATGTCCTCAAGCTCATAGAACGGAGCCTTTGAGGGCGACCGTGAGAAGAAATGATACTCTGCCTCGGAATCGCCCTGCGCCCTTATTAAGGGAAGGCAGGCTCTCTCGACGGCAACGCCGGCACAGATGCCATCCGCATCCGCATGATGCCTAACGATTATAGGCTCAGACTTCAATATGGCGCGCCTGATGCGCCGGGCGACTTTTTCCATGCTCGGCCTGAGCTTTTCGAGGACCTCGCTCTTTACCATGAACTCGATGTGCGCCGGCGCAGCCCTGTCGTCGATCGACTTCTCGATGACTGCCTTGATAGACCCTGCCTCTTCGGTCGTGAGCTTCTTTATTTCCAGGACTTCCATCTGGATGCTGCCGTTCCGCATCTGGATCTCGCCGATCGCTTTGACCATGTCCTCTAAGTTGACATCTGGATATGCCCGCATGCCCGCTTCTACGAAGGCAGCGCAGGAGACGGAGCCGTCCTCGTCGGTGATCGTGAAAATGGTCGGCCCGCTGGTCTGCTTGGTCTGCACGACCTCGCCGCTGATCGATACCAGCTTTCCGACGAACTTGTTGACCTCGCTTGACTTTCTCCGCGGCAGGTTCTTTTCCACGTCGATTACCTTGAAATCCTTGACGGGTTGCGGTATCAGATCAAAATTACCGTTAGGCTTGATCGTGTTGACCTTGACCATGACTGCTTCGCCCGGCACGTATGGCTTTCTCACGTTACTCGAATGGATCAGTCCTTTTGTCTGGTCGTTCAGCGTGACGAACACGCCGAAGTCTGCCAGGTTCGCCACTGTGCCCATGTAGACCTTTCCGGGATCCAGGTCCCCGACATCGCAGGCAGCCCCGAGCTTGTATACCGGGGATACGCTCTTGCAGCTGCTGCAGAGTTCCTGTCCAACTGCTACTGGCTTGCCGCAGATCTCGCACGTCAGTGCTTTTCCCGTGCCGCCGCATTCCAGGCACTTTTCACGCGTCTGGATCTTTCCGCTGCCCTTGCATTTCGGGCAGAACCCGCCGGCTAGCAGGCTCTTCAGGTCCCCTTCCGACATTCCGACCAGGTTTACGCTCTTGACTTTACCTACGCCGTTACAGTTAGGGCAGGTTTGCTCCCCTTTAACGATGAAGCCTTTTCCATGGCATGATGAACATTCGACGCTCATGATGATGACCTTAAATGAACTCAATTTGAGTATTTTTTACATTTCGGAATCTAAATCTGTTCCGCTATGCTATCGTGTAAGAGTCTCTTGGAATATATAAACATGTTGAAATCTAAGCTCTGAACACTAGCTGTTTACCCGCTCAGACATATGGCATCGCATCTACTATGCAAAATCAGTCGCTCTCAACACAAAGACCCAAAGACGCAAAAAATTGTTATCGTAAAAGCCGGAGGCTGAACAGCAGCATCATAGCTTAGGCATTCGATCATTCGGCGATGGCCTGGACGGCTTGATGACGTCGAGGCTGCGGATCTTCGGCTCGATGATCTCCGGCATGATGTTCTTGTGAGGCTTGAGGATGCCCGCCTCCGCCGCCCTGACGATTTTTACGAAGTCGTGGGCGTCTCTCATCTGGGACCGGTAAAAGCTGAAGCACCTGGTCTCCGATTGTGTCTTCAGGATGATGCCTCTTCTGATCGTGATAAAAAAGACCAGTATCATGGCGCCGGACAAAGCTAACAATATACCGATCGAGAAGCTCATCATGTTGATGAGGCTCTCTATGCTGGCAGTACTGAACTTCAGGGGTATAAAGATCGTCACGGTCATGAGCAGTGCCGTAACTGTCGCAATGATGGCTATTAGCACCCACTTCCATTCGTAAACAGTATAGCATCCGAGCGATACCAGGCTTTCGTATTTAATATCGTAAAACTGGTCGCCTTTAACGTGGATCACTCTCCTGTCCGTGGCAGCCAGCTCTTCGCTGCCGAGGATCGATCCCCCTTTCATGGAAAATAGCGCCTTCTCTCCGACATACATGTATCTATCGATATGTGCCATCCTTTAACCCTACCATGGCGAGCTATCATGCCCGCTAATCGTATATTTGTATATTAACAGGTTATATAAGTTATTTTTTCTCTCCGGCTGCTAATTTGGCTTGAAAATATCGAAAATGCCACGTTTCATACGGATATATGTCAGTCATTGCCCGCCATACGCTTAGAGAATGATTTTAAACTATGCAGGAATTCATTACAATGAGGTTTTATCTTGGTAAGATTACAAGGCTTAGAGCACCAGGTTTTAATGTACCTGAAAGTAGCGCTTGACAGAAACCAGCTCGATGGCGCGGACACAAAGCAGATCGCCGGAGATCTGGATGTGCCTGTTGCAAAAGTCAACGAGGAGTGCATGAAACTGGAGGAACTGAATTTTGCGCATGTCGATAAGCGCACGATGGAGCACGGTAAGCCAAAAGATATGGTCATCCATATCACGCCCGCGGGAATCGATTATCTATCCAAGGAGAACGGTATTCCTCTGTGATCCTTTTTATTTTTATTCGTTTGTTCGGGCGATAATTTTATAACGCATGAATGGCACTTTATTGTACGCACGGGCCTGTGGTCTAGTTGGCTATGACGTCGCCTTCACACGGCGGAGATCAGGGGTTCGAATCCCTTCGGGCCCATTCATAATATAAACAGAAAAATAGTGACTCCGCGAGAGTCGCCCTATAAAATATTTTTGAAAAGCTGATGGAAAACTTTTTTTAAAAATTTTCATATTAATTAATTGTAACTATTTTATTCAAGGATTTTCTTCATAGTTTATCAATCGGCCCTCCGCCACTAATACCTTAAATAAAATCAAGTCTTTCTTAACTAAATGAGATAGTTGTATATGGATATAATCGAAGAAACGCCCCTTAATGATATGACTGCTATCGAAGTGCTGGCTAGCGAAGGCGAGTTCTCGAACTTCGTACGCGCACTCGAGTTATCCGGAGTGGGGGACATGCTGGAGAAAAAGGGTCCGTATACGGTGTTCGCGCCTAACGACGAGGCGTTCAATGCGGAAACTGTCGGTGGCATGTTGAGCCAGGCTAAGCTGATGAACATGATGCACCACTACGTGGTACCCGGCAAATACGAGTACAGGAACCTCGAGCTTTTACCGCTACTCATCACAGTCATCGGATATCCGCTAGTCGTAAAAAAGAACGAGGAACTGACGATCAATGAAGCCCATATCCTCCGGCCAGACATACCCTACAACAGGGGCATCATACACTTGATCGACCAAGTACTCTATTTTTAGGTCGATAAAGAAAATACGCTAGACGTGGGCGATTTATTTTTTATATATACTATTGAGAATAATGTTATACGCTCATAGCACATAAACTAAAATTATAGGTTGAGCGCATGCATCAGATCATATTTAATGCGATGGCGGGCGCCGTTTCAGGGTTTATCCTTGGGCTGGCGATCATTATTTCATTATCCACTATAGACTCGGCGAGCGGGCCGATGATGGACGACAAGTATGGTACGGCGCTTATAATGGTCTTGACAGCCATCGGTTTACTTATCGGCCTTGCATGCGGGATGATCAATACAAATAAAGATGCGCTGAATAGTCGCTGACCTGTTATTTGCCATGTTTTGCCGTTATGTCCTGTATGTCAAGCCGCAGTACCTTAAAGTCGTCGAACTCGTCTTTGTATCCCGCGATCTCATCTTTTCGCCGCCCGGGGCGTTCTTCCAGCTGGTCTACCATCGCGGCGAGGCCGTGTATCTTTTCCTCAAGGCTTTCCACGACGGACATTTTACCCCAGAATACGGCGGAATTATATCGGTGGCTGCACTCGTTCACGACGTATCCCCCGTCCTCCACGACGGTCCCGCATACATTTTCGTTAACGGCCAAAAAGTCCAGCTTCAGGCCAATATTGGCGCAATGGAAATATAGCGCGTTCTTCGGTTCGTCAAAGCCATAGCTCATGGTGACAACATAGGGCTCATTATTCCTGCACATGGCTATCGCGGCGTATTTACCTTCATGCAGTATTCGCCTGATCTCGTCTTTATCGGTGATCTCGCGCTCCTTTTTGTGCGTCAAATGATATTTTCCCATAGCTAAGCCCTCGCTATCTATCTTCTGAATACTCGTTGCCGTTTAAGTGTTTCGCTACTGTCTTCCTATTCCTTTTGGCGTAATCTTAAATATCGAGTATCGATACAATTTTAATATGGACGGACCCGTCATCGATGGCCTTAAAAAAGAAGACGATATCGCGTTCTACGGGTCCCTCGAGCGCGTCATGCGCCTGTTCGGCATAAAAAAGATACAGGTGGATATCAACAGTTGTGTGCCGAACGCGCAGGGGAAATCGAAACTTCTCAGGGACCATTTGATATTTTCCCCTAAAATGCTTGGCCTTATGAAAAAAATGGGCAAGGATGAAGTCGAATGTATACTGGCTCACGAGCTATGTCATATCTATTACAGGGACTATCGTGTGCTCGGCGGCATGCTTTTCTTATTTACGTCACCGATGATGCTGTACTTCATTGATCACCTCATGAGGTATTTCTCATTCCGAAGTCACACAAGCATATTCGGTAGCAGTGGCTGGTTCCTGCTGTCCCTGCTGGTCTTTTTTATCGGGGTGAGGGCAGTGTTCTGGGCGTCTCGCAAATGCGAAGAACGGGCGGACAGGGAAGCGGTCTTGAAAATACGGGCGCCCGAAGCCTTGAAAAGTGCCCTGGCGAAGATCGCAGCTTTCATGATCGAGACACCTGAGCGCCCGGGGACCTTTCGCCAGATTGGCGCTATCGTCGTAAACATATCCTTCTACCTATCCGGATCACCGCACCCGACAATACAAGAGCGGTTTCGACAAATCGACCTGTTAAATGAAATGTTCATAGACGATAGGGCTTACGTAAAGTATCCACTTTTATCAGATGAAAAATAGCAAATCCCTATGACAGGCTAAGTGATCCCCTTGATCAAAGGATCCCTTAAAAAAGTATTAAGCCTTTGATTTTACCTTATCTGCGAACTTTTTCTGGGATTCCTCCAGGTCATTATACGCGTTCGCCAGCTCGTGCATCAGCTGAATTCGTTTTTTCTGCGCAGCGTCCATATCATAAACGTGTAGCGTAAGTGTATTGACGATATTACGCAGCTCCGAAAGAGCCGCTTCGTCCTTTTGCGTGAGCACCTCGAATTTGCTCACATAGCCCACTATCGCCTCAAGCTGCTCGATGATGGTCTTTCTGTTTTCAGCCATCTGCTCGTTGTCCATAACATACCCTCCAGTTCCTTTATGGCAAAGGGATATTTATAATATATGGTGGACTCCGGAAAATATATATTATTATTTTGTCGTCATTTTGCGATAATGCGGCGTCAGTTTTTTTACGTCAGAATCTAACGTTCATCTGGTATTTTACATGATCATTGGCGCGTCAGGAGTGCTGCCTAAAGTGGAAGACATGGTAATTTCACCTATAATCGGGACCCTCGAGCATGCAGAAGATACTGAAGAAGGCATGCGGTTTATCGCTAAGACAAAGAGCGGCTACTATGTGTCAGTGGACGTGACCCCGACGGATATGATCGCCAGCATACGTGGGCTTATCATCATGATCAAGGGAGAATACCTGGAGCGCGGTAACGGCCATTACCGGATATATAATAAGCTTGAGAACACGTATGCGAACCTGGATGTCGGGCCGAAAGATGCGTTCAAGCTGGTCTACGAGATCAGGACCTGAACAGGTCCAGCCGTAGGCAGCGGATCAGGCTGACGCCTTTTTCGTTGATGTTCAGGTTGAGCTGCCAGTTCTCCATTCCTTTATCGGAGGCACTCATCGCGGCTTCGACGATCCTTTTTTCGCTCTCGGGGGGCGGCGGCACCTCGAAAGGCTTCGCATCATACAAATAGCACATGAGCAGGACGGCTCGCGTGCCTTCTGCGATGCTTCCCGAAACGTCTCCGAAATGCTTGATCAAACGGTCGAAAGAATTGAACTTGGCCGTGCTCTTATGGTACTTTGGATGGCCCTCGCAGGGGATATCCATCAGTAGCGTCTTGACCTCTATGTAGTCTTTATCGTTCAATAGAAAATCGATGCGGGAATTTCCCAGCTTCACTTCACGGCGCAGGCTCGCGACCGCCCCCGTCAGCTCTTTTAATTGTCCGGTCCTTAAAAAGTGGTCGACATATTCGTTCGCTTTTACCTGGTTGATGCCGATCCATGCTTTATGCTTTTTATTTATAGGGTCCAGCGAGAATGCCTCAACGGTATATGGCGTCTTCCTTGCCGGGTCACTACTTTTTGACAGCAGGCACGGGATGTCCTCGAACTTGATGCAGCCTATGCGGCCTGTGGAAGGGCAGTGGCATTTCACGACAGCGCCGTCTATTTTTACGAGCATGATGAACCGGTTCGGGCGCGATTTGATGAGGCCCTCGATCAGCTTTTCAGGAAAAAGATATTTTTCTGGCATTCTACATGTGCATTAGGAGTTTTCGCTTATATCGTGTTCGGTAGCCGTAGTCGGAACACGTATATAAGATAAGCTCGATGATACGAAATCGTGTGCGACGATGCCTGATAAGAAAACAGTGATATTCCTGCTTATCTCCGCGGCGATCTTCACGGACATGATGGTTTACAGCCTCCTGATCCCTGTCCTGCCGTCCTATTCCATGACTCTGGGCGCCGATAAGGTGCAGATCGGCATCATATTCGGCTCATTCTCGCTGGCACTTCTAGTGTTCAGCGTCCCATTCGGTATGCTATCGGACCGAATCGGCAGATGGCCGTTCATGGTCACTGGCATGCTGTCGCTGGCTCTGACCAACGTCATTTTCGCTTTCTCCGGCAATCTTTATGTGTTGATCGCCGCGAGGCTTCTGCAGGGAATGTCAGGAGCAGCCACCTGGTCCGCAGGGCTGGCACTTATCGCAGATACGTTTGAGCCTTCTGAGCGAGGTGAAAAATTGGGCCTGGTCATGGCAGCCATGTCGCTTGGCACGCTTTCCGGCCCGGTGCTGGGCGGCCTGCTGTACGATAATCTGGGATATACGTATACGTTCGTTATCCCTTCGCTCATCGCCTGCGCCATCGGGATTTTGTTCCTCCTTAACCGCATCCCGTCAAACAACATTGTCTCCGAAAAGAGCAGCCTGGCGCCGATCTTAAAAACGCCTTACACTTTTATTGCCTGTGCCGCCGCCATCGTGTTCGCGGCCGCGACTTTCGGGCTGGTGGAGCCTTACATGCCCGTCTATCTGCTAGAGTCATTTCAAGCGACGCCGACCCAGATCGGTCTCATCTTCGGGGCCATGTCGATGCTGAGCGTTGCGGCACAGCCATTTGTGGGAAAATTATATGGCAATACCGGCGGCAGGATCCTGGTCGCTCTCGGCCTCGCGGGCTCAGCTGCCGTTATCGTAGTATCCATGTTCATGCCGTCGCTGCTTTTAACGGGCGCGATCTTCGCCTTACTCGGGATCACAATGGGCTTTGCGATCACGCCGATGCTTCCTATGTTGTCGGACCTGTATGGCGGCGACGCTAAAAATAACTCGCAAGGGTTCGTGTATGGGATTTACAATACCCTTTTTTCGCTTGGGCTGGCGATCGGGCCATTCGCGGGCGGTATCCTGGTGGTGAAACTGACTTTGCCGTTGACGATGAGCGCTCAAGCGATTCTTCTATTGGCGGTAGGCATCTGCAGCTATCTAGTGATCAAAGAGCCGGCGCATGCCCGATGATTAAAAGGTAAGGATACTTATGCATTTTTATTTCCGGTTCTTTGCAGTGTCGGTTTAAGGCTCTTTTATAGTATTAATCGTTATTTTTTTTTATTATTGTTTTTGTGCATATTTTTGATTGTAGTGCTGTCCTATTTTTTGGAAATAGGTGTTCGTTTTTATGTTTTTGATAATTGTTCGTTTGATCTGTCGCTCGCAATTGGTCTGGTTGGAAGCACTAAATCACTAAACACCACAAAATCACAAATTTTTTTAGATTTTCACTAAAACGCTAATATCACTAGCTCTAAAACACGATGCGCAGGCTCACTGTCAAGGCACTAAAAGCACGAAAGCTCAGTTTTAATTCCCTATGGGCACTAATACACAGTTTTTAAAACTGAAAAGAAAAACACCAAGGAAACGAACATCACAAAATCCGAAGCCCAAAAAAGTAGTGCATGCTGAGTATTCTATTTCGAGTTTCAAGTTGGTGAATGTCGTGTCCCTTAGAGAGTTACTTTTCAGTTTTCGAAACCGTGCGTTAGTGACATTGAGCTTTAAAACTGCGGTTTAGTGACTTCGAGCATTGACAGTGAGCCTGCGCATCGTGGTTTAGAGCTAGTGCTCTTAGGGCATTAGTGAAAACCTAAAAAATTTCGTGGTTCTGTGAAGTTTAGTGGTTTAGTGCTTCCAACCAGACATATTGCAGACGACGGTAATACGCCATACATAACAACGAACAACAAAAATAAAAATGATAAAAAATCATCACAACCATTCACAATATACAGAAGAGTTTTTATTATTTATTCCACTATAATGGACGTATTTTCTTAAATTTGACATCTTAAAACCGTAAAAGAGCCAGATAATTATATTATCATGTAAATAAATATATTGGTGACGGAGAGTTGAAAACATCAAATGTTAGCGGAGGCAGTCTAACTTGAGTGAAATAGTCACGATCATCGTGGGCGGCAGGCCTGTGAAGGTCTCCGCACATACCAGTGCAGCGCAGATACGCCTGGCGGCACATGTAGAACATAACAGAGTACTAGCCCGCTCCGTCGACGGACATAACCATATCATAAGCGGCAATATTGACGTGCAGGAAGGCGATTCGTTCGTCGTGAGCCGCTCATTCACAAAAGCCCGGAGGCCTTATGCCACAGACGATAAGGAACTCGCAAAAATTCAAGGTGTTATCCTCGAAAAAGCGCCGGAAGAGCGATAAGGCTATCAGGATCGTTTTCCCGGAGTCCCAGTACCGGAGGATGCGTTCCTCGTTCGATGGGGCAGAGGCCGTCGCGAAGGAAGGCTATGCGATCGCCCAATGCGGCTATAAGGCCGATAACGCGAGAAAAAGCTATCTTTATATGGTCAAGAGCATACACATCCCGGGACAGAGCGATCTTTTCGAGCAGTCCAGCATCACGGTGACGCCCGGGGCGGAATTCATGGAAGGGATCCTTTCCGAAGCCTCCGCACATGACAGCGCTATTCTAGAGATCCATACCCATGTGGATTCAGCGAAGCCGAACTTTTCCTGGACGGATATCGAGAATGGGATAGAGAACGGACGCTTTCTGAGATCCTGTGGTCTCAGGTTCGCCATGGCAGTGATCGGCGCAGACGGCTTTTCTCTAAATGAGTATGAGGCTGACCATGATTCGCTGCAGGCGCCTGCCAGCGCTCGAATAAGCCTCGCTACGAGGGTAGGGCTCAAGGACGCGCTATACCAAAAGGCCGCAACCGCTCAAGCACCTGAAGATCCGAGCATCGGTGATCTCAGAGTCGCTATCGTGGGCTTGAACGGCGTGGGCTCGCAAATCGCGCATTTCCTGGCGGAGATAGGCATGCGTAAGTTCGTTTTATTCGACGGCTGTCTTATCGATGGCAGCGAGCCGACGCCTTATGCGCTCGCAAAAGATATGGGCAAGAAAAAGACCAGGGTGCTGCAGAGGTCATTAAAAAAGATATCAAAAGACCTCGAAGTTTCGCATATCGATAGCGATGTAAGTCTCAAAAGGGAATCGCTCAGGGATTGCGACGCGATCTTTGGCTGTGTCGACGATCATGAAGACCGCCTGGCCATGAATGAGATGTCGCTGAAGTATTTCATACCGTTCATAGATACCGTGGCCGGGAGAGAGGTGCGTGTGATAGCACCATCTGCGAATGGCTGTCTGGGATGCCTCTCTGGTGTTCCGTCGATAAGCCATATTTCTTCAAACGTGGCGACCATTGATGCAGATAGCTTCATCGCTTCGATGGCTGTGCGGGAACTCGTAGATATGCTAAAAGGCGTAGGGTCCAAAACGTTCGATCACATTAGATATGATGTCGCTGAACAGAGTATCGACCTCAGGCCGGTAAAACGCGACGAGTGCTGCCCGCTCTGCGGTAAAGGCGGTATCCTCGGCACCGGGGACGAGAAGAAAAAACGATAATAACAGAACCATAGAGGCACGGCGAACTCGGCGAATATTATTGTAAAAGCCTCCGGCGGCTATGCGACTCTTTTTAACCACAGGGGCACAGAGGCACAGCTGATTTTATGGTTACGCCTCCGGCGGCTATGCGAAGCATAGTTTTTCAGTATTATCAATTCTAGTGTTCATATTGCTATCCTAAGTTATAGTCCCACGGCCGCCGGAGGCATATACAAAAACAGTTGCCGTATTCACTGTATCGACGTGGCTTATCCTAAAAGCCGTATTTTAGTCTATAAAAGAAAGATGTATGGCGGCCCTGTGTGGACCGCCGTAGAGTCGGCTTTAGCGCTGGCTCTTAGCTCTCTGGATGAGGTCTCTGACCTTCTGTCCGCCCTTATGTCCGATCTGAACGTAAAAGTCGTGGCCGTGATTCCTCTTTGTAGTCTCTCCACCCTTTCTGCCAGCTTCTCTTACAGTCATGTCTCCACGTTCTTCTCTCTTAGCCATAGGTATCACCTAAATCTGAAGTTTTAACTATAGATTAATCAAATTAACCTGCGTATATCGTATAATAGACCCTAAATACGGGGGAGAATGCCAATATAGCTTCGATGCTATGCTATTTAGAACAAAGGGTAAAAAAGATGATTTAGGGACTATTTGCTTATATAGCAGTTTTATATGGCACGAAACAATAAATAGGGTATATTATTATATATTTTATAGAAGCTATGCCGAAGTCAAGGGCGATTATTTTGCAGGCAAATCCTGAAAATAGGAAATCTGAGAAGGATATAGGCCCGGCCATCATCAAGCTTATGATGAAACGAACGAATATAGAATACCTGGCAATTAGAAGGGCTTGATCTCAAAATGGCACCTGAAACTGATGACCAGGAACTTAATCTCCTGTTAAATAAAATTTACATCGAGCGAGGATTAAATTTTAACGACTATAAGAAAGCAAGCCTAAAGCGCCGCATCAAGAAAAGGCTGGACGCAAACAATCTTGCCTCCTATATTGATTACATCCGGTTCATCGATGAACAACCGGGCGAGTATGAACATCTCTTCGATACGTTATTTATTAACGTCACGGAGTTCTTTAGAGACCCCGAGGCATGGGATAAACTGGACCAGGAAGTGCTTCCCAATATCCTGGCGAGAACGAACCGAGGCGATCCCATAAGGGCCTGGTGTGCGAGCTGCGCCAGTGGCGAGGAACCGTACAGCCTGGCCATGCTGCTAGCGGAGAAACTAAACGATGCTTTTGATGATCATGAGATCACGATATATGCGACCGATATAGATGAAGATGCGCTGGCCGAAGCGAGAAAAGGCCGGTATAGCCTTGATAAGCTCAAAAATGTTAAGCCCAATTTTATCGATAAATACTTCACAAGGGATAATGAAGGATATAAGATCGGCAGGAAAATCCGGCAGATGGTTGTTTTCGGAAAGCAAAACCTCGTGACGGATCCTCCCATATCCCACCTTGACCTGATCATATGCCGGAATGTCTTGATCTATTTTAATAGCGACTTACAGCAAAAGGTCATGTTAAAGTTCAATTATTCACTGAACGAGGGCGGCTACATATTTTTTGGTAAATCTGAATCGATATTGCTCGGATCTAAACTTTTTAACATCGTCGATAAAAACTGGAGGATCTTCCAGAAATCATCCGATTTAATTATCGATAAAGACTCCTATGAAGGCGGATAGTCTATAGCCGCAGTCGTTCCCGTGAGGATCTCTTTAACCGCGTGTCATAAGTTTGTCCGGGATCATGAAAGTCGCCCGATGGGTTTTCAGTCGCAAACCAAAGATTTTTATTGTACATTTTTATATTATTAATTGGTGATCCGATGATGGACGATACTATACTTGAAAAAGAGTTGCAGGATCTCGCCGTTAGCAAGAATGCCCGGATCCACGAGATCCTGCCGGACGAGATCGTGGTGAGCGAGTGGGTTCGCTGGAAGTGCCAGTTTGGCTGTAAAGGCTATGCAAAGCACTTGAGTTGTCCACCCTACGTGCCGGGGCCGGACCATACCCGAAAGCTTCTGAAGGATTATATAAAATCATATATCGTCCATTTCCAGGGGATACCTGGCATGGAGCACATCGATCCGGACCAGATACCCGAAGACTGGCATCCGTTTTTATCGACGTTGATCCTGTGGGTCCACGACACCATGTACGCGCTTGAGCAGCGTGCATTTTATATGGGATACTATAAGTCGCTGGCTTTCGCCGCGCTTCCCTGTATATATTGCGAGAAATGCGTCGCCGAAGAAATGCAGGGCGTCGTGGATTTGAGCGTCAAGAAGAATTGTCGGCACGCTGAAAAAGTGCGCACGTCCATGGAGGGCGCGGGCATTGACGTGTTCGCCACGGTGCGCAAGCTTGGGCTGCCCATCGACGTGATACCTTGTAAGGACGAGAAGTATGGCATGGTCACGCACGCTCGCTTTAACATTTATGGGCTGCTGCTTGTTTATTAAGCAGTCTTTTTCTTGCATGGCTTCATATTCTAGGAAAAGAATATTTTATTGATGCTGAAGCGATACGAGGCAGTGCAGCATGGCACGCCGGCGCGTCACCTGTTGCTGAAGTCAGTTCAATGTGACGCTGATTACAAATGGCTGGATGACAGGTCGCTCTGGGCATTACATGATAATAAGATGCCGGAATATCGAGACCTTCTGACACATGATCGCTATGGCTCCAGCCCGGAGTTCAAGCATCCCTCTCTTCTGGATATTAAGATCGAGCTTGCGGCACGAATAATGGAACACTGCCATTTTTGCGAGATCCGCTGTAAAGCGAACCGCTATAAAATAAAAGGTGCGTGCGGGGTCGACGCGACCTCCCACGTATATTCGGAATTCTTGCATCGAGGGGAAGAGCGTGAGCTGGTGCCTTCGCACACGATCTTTTTCGAAGGCTGCACATTTGCCTGTGTCTACTGCCAGAACTGGACTATTGCGACAGAGATCCGGGGAAATGCCGTGGACCCGCAGCAACTCTGCCAGACGATCGAGCGCCGGCACGCGGAAGGCGGCAAGAACGTAAACCTGGTCGGGGGCGATCCGACGCCTCATCTGCACACGATCCTGCAGATCATCAATTGTACGACCGTCAATGTTCCATTTATCTGGAACTCCAATATGTACATCACGCCTGAGTCGATGAAGCTGCTCGAGGGGGCCATCGACGTATTCCTGGGCGATTTCCGCTATGGCAATGACGAGCACGCTTCACGCTACTCCAGCGCTTCGAATTATTGGGCTGTGACAACGCGAGCGTTCGCAGCCGCTAATAAGATCGCTGAAGTGATCGTGCGGCAGCTGGTGCTGCCGGGGCATGTCGAATGCTGCACGAAGCCAATCGTTGAATGGTGCGCGAAAGAACTGGGTAAGGACGTCCGGTTTAATCTGATGTTCCAGTATTTCCCGGAATACAGGGCTATGATGTTCCCGGAGATCAACCGCATGCTCACGGATGCTGAAATTATGCGTGCAAAGGAACTTGTAAAAGAAGCAGGGCTGACCAACATTGTCTAGTGAATTATTTCTGACCTGAACATGATTTTACTGCGTTACGCTACTGTAGTATCTACAATGGCAGTGGGGACATCATCTATTTATAATCCGAAATTATATTATTTATTGATAATTTATGGTGACACCAGAGGAAACTCCTGAAAACTTCGAAGGCTGCCTTTGTGACAGCTGTCCAAGTTACCCTGGCCAGGGCGATAAAAAGATATATTGCAGCCACGGGAAGAGCGATAAAAAGATCAAGCAGGATGGGTGCATTTGCCCGATGGGCTGCCCCGTGTATAAAAAATATAAGCTAAGCAGCATGTACTATTGTGTGGATGGCAAAGCGGCTTAAATACAGATCATTTTTCGGCCGCCGGTAACAGGACGACGAACCGGCTGCCTTTTGTATGGTCAAGCGGCACTGTGTCCTCGATCCATATCGACCCTTTATAGTCTTCCAGCAGCGTCCTGGTCAGGCACAGCCCAAAGCCTTTACCATTTCTCCTGGCTCTATTCAGGCAGGCCTGGTCGAGCAGTTTTTTCTTTTGGTCATCGGGAATGCCGGGACCATTATCCTCTACGGATACTCGGTAAAATTTGCCTTCCTGCCGCTGCTCACTCTCAAGCTTTAAGTTGATCGACAGGGGGCCGCTCGAATGCTTGATCGCATTTCCCGCCAGGTTCAGGAATACATCCAGCAGCAGCTCGTTAGCCATGACATAGCACCCTTCGGCCGGCGTATACTTGATCATGATATCCCTGGGACCGATATCAGTAAATTGGCCTTTCACCTCTTCCAGAATCTTCCCCAGGTCAACAAGCGTCGGTTCGACCTTTCCCGATCTTTCTCTGCGGATCTTACGCACATTGTCGACGAGACGTGAATTACTCTTCAGGGCTTCAAACGGTCTCTCCAGCAGGATCTTGTCATTAAGCTCCAGCCTGCCGTTTCGCTCCATCTTCTCAAGGGCAAGCTCCAGGAAGCCCAGAGCTACCTGGTTCATATTATTAATATCGTGCCCCATCAGGTCGACATACAGATCGGATTGCTTCCCGGCTTCCTCGAGCTTTCGCTCGTTTTCAACTCTGGCAGTGATATCCGTAATGAAGCCGTCCCGGATAATCGGCTTGCTTTTATTCGAGTGAGCCCCTCTGCCTTGATCCCATACCCATTTCTCTTTACCATTTGCATCGAGTATTCGATAGACGAGCTTGAACGGCTGATCGTTCCGTAAAGCATCATGTATGCCTGATAATACCATCTCGCGGTCCTCTCGGTGGATCATATCGTTGTAGCTGACTGTGTGATCCATGAAGTCGGAAGGTTTGTAACCGGTAAGTTCAAGGCAGCCATCGCTGACATATTCCATTGTTCCCTCAATGTCATCGTAACATCGGTATATCATGCCCGGGATGTTACAGATCAATGTCGACAGGGTTCTCCGCTCATCCGCCCCTTTCATATTATCCACAATGCCTGTCAAACGCCCGCAATGTGCATCTAACTTCGATAGAATATTATTCCAATTCTTCTGTTCCCTATTAAGTTTCGGATCGGGTCCCAAGCGCAAGCCCCACAATGATAACTGATTATTTTAATTTTCATTATATAAAAAGCTTATTATGCAATATAACGCTAATTACAAAATAAACATATCGGCAAATTAGGAAGTCATTATTAATTATTTATAATAATACATAAAATATATTATTTAACCTTTATTATTCCTTTGCCGGGGTGTTATGTGCTGAACAATACTTTTCATGCAGTTTGTATATATAAACTATGTAGTACTATATATTTAACAGTGATATTTGTTATATCGTCAATTTTACAACATAAGTATGTATGACAGAGAAGCAGGATATGTATGGCCTCATTAAAGAGCTTGCCTTTGATAATGAAAGGCGGTTTGAGGCAGCAGATCAACTTGCGTCGATGGGGGCAAAGGCCGTGGAACCGCTCTCCCAGGCGCTCAAGACGGATAACTGGTGCTTACGCGGTAACGCCGCCTGGACTCTGGGCACAATAGGCGACCCGGGTGCAGTCGGGCCTCTGATCGACGTACTCAAGGATGAGGTGCCCGAAGTAAGAGTTTCGGCCAGCAGCGCGCTCGTAAATATTGGGGAGCCGGCTATAGAGCCACTGAAAGGGGCAGCAAAGAATGACCCGGGATTATATCGTCTCGTTACCTGTATAATCGACCGGATCCGTAGCAAGAACATGAGCACGATAACTGCTTGATTTTTTTCATCTACTTTTATTTCCGTTCACTCCGCAGGCTTAACGTTATATTTTATAATATTTATATTATTACTTATGCCGGGCGGCGCTCCACTTCGTGTTGTCGATCTTATCAGGCTCAAGGAAGCAGACATAGAGAAGCTCTTCGAGCCCAGGATCTTCGAGCGCGGCATACAGTATTATGAGCAAGGCCGCGTGGTGCGTCCCGTAGTGTATCGGAATAGCATTATGGCCGAATGCCGTGGCACGCAGCCCGAAAATTATAGTATCCATATCGACGTGGACGATAGCCGTGTCATCGCATCGTGCACCTGCCCGTATGCATCGGGTAACTGCAAGCACGTCGCCGCTGTTTTGTATGCATGGCTCAAAAAGCCGTCTATGTTCACTGATCTGGGGCAGGCTGAGGAACTCTTAAGGCGCCAGGAAAAAAATGCACTCGTGGAAATAGTCATAGACATGGTGCGTTACGACCCTAGCGTGATATACGTGATCAACTTGCGGCTACTTCCTCCGGAAGAGCTGCCGGATTTCGTACAGCGAGAGATGGGCGTTATCTTTTCCGGGGAACAGGTTGACTATCTAAGTGTGAGAGAGATCGTCAGGAAGCTCGATATTTTCAGGGAATATGCCGCTGACCTCCGGGAAAGAAATAACGGTGAATCTGCTATGAAGATCATCATTCCAGTGATAGAGACGATTTTAAACAATTATACGAACATGGACGATTCGAACGGCATTATGCACAACTTCTTTATCGAGATCATGAGCCTATATGGTGCCCTCATCCCATCATATCGTATGGATGGTGAGCGGCGCAAGTTTTTAAATGGCGCGCTTGACTGGTACCTGAGCGCGGAATGGGGCCTTGAGGGTGTCCTACGTGATTTTCTTGCGAAAGAATCAAAACTTCTCAGGGAAGAACGCTTTATGATATATTCAGCCGAGCTGAGGCTCGCCGATTATGAGCAGACCATCATCCGGGTGAACCCAAATTATTCGGAAGAACATGAATATGTGGGCGAGCGCATCAAGCGGCTCAATGGCCTCATCGAGGCGATCAAAGTTACACGGGCTTCCGTAAAAGGTCACTGAGAATGCGATTTGGCTGATGATTCCTTTTTCTTGAAATTTTATATAATGCTATGATAATTACTATTTATATGTCATATTAGTTGGATAAAGGGCAAGTTATAAATACATTTATTGGTAATTTACCAATATCACACAGGAGATTAGCTAAGCATATGGATAATAGCGTGGATCTGGACGATACGGACCGTACTATCCTCGGATTGTTGAAACAGAACTCGCGCATGAGCTACATGGAGATGTCCCGCCTCACGGGTCTCGCGGACGCCACGATCCAGCACCGCCTGAAGCGGATGCGGGAGCGCGGCATCGTGAAGTTCACCGTCATGGTGGAGCCGGAAGCTTCCGGGTTCGCGGTGACATCGGTCATGCTGGTGCAGACGGACACGGAAAAGCACGACGAGGCAAAAAATGCCCTGGCCGCGCTGCCTGAAGTGTCTGAAGTATACAGCGTACTGGGCGAATACGACCTGCTCATCAAGGTGTGGGCCAGGACCCTGGAAGAGCTCAACGAGTTCATCAATGAGAAGATACGGGCGATCGAAGGCATCGAGGATCTGACGGAGATCATAGTGGTCGAGAGGGTGAAAGAAGAAACACCGCCGATATGAGGTATTAGCATGAGCGCGTCGAAGAGCATCAAGGACCGGATCGATGGCATCTGGACGAGCCTGAAGGCAACGAAAGATCTAGCCGGGCTGGATAATGTGGCCTACTTTAGCCAGTTCAGGGGAATGCAGGTCATGGACAGCGAAGGCCGCCAGGTCGGCAAGTTCAAGGACTTTGCCATAGTGCCCGGCGAGACGCTGCCCGAAGTCTCAGGCATCGTGTATTCCATGAGCCTGTGGGGCGAGGATTTCATCGTCCATAAGTCCAACGTCAACTCCATCGACGGCATCATCAAGCTTAAGGTCGCAAAGGAAGAGATCCCGCCCGGCAGGCTGTCCGGCAAAGAGATGCTCATCACCGACATGCTCCTGGATAAGCAGATCGTCGACATCGACGGGCTCAAGGTGGTCCGTGTCAACGACGTGCTCATTGCCAAGGTCAAGAACGAATTGTGCCTGGCCGGTGTGGATGTGGGCTTCAACGGCCTCCTACGACGCCTGGGATTGCTCTGGATCCCGGATCGTTTCAATATCCTGCGGATACCCAATCACATCATCACCTGGGCATACATCGATCCTTTGAGCCCTGAATTGCGGCAGGTGCACCTGAAGATCCCGCGAAAGAACATAGACGACCTTCACCCGGCGGATATCGCGGATATCCTCGAGGACCTTGACAATAAAGGCCGCATGACCGTATTACAGTCGCTGGACGACGAGACGGCTGCCGAGACAATGGAAGAGGTCGAGCCCCAGGTACAGGCGGCCATGATCCGGCAGATGAGCACGCACGACGTGGCCGACCTGCTTGATAACATGAACCCGAACGACGCGACGGACATCCTGACAACGATGCCCAGCGATAGGGCGTCTGAAGTGCTGGGGTTAATGAACAAGGAAACAGCATCTGACGTTAAGGAGCTCATGGGCTACCGGTCGAACTCGGCGGGCGGCATGATGAACACCGAGTTCGTATGGGTATTTTCTCGGTGCACGGTGGCAGACGTGTTCGAACGCCTTCGCGTGAAAGGCCGCGACATCGACATGATCTATTATATTTACGTGCTCGGCGAGAAGAACCACCTTATAGGCGTTCTCTCCCTGCGCGATCTCATGCTCTCCAAGCCCGAGGTAAGCGTCAAGGACATCATGACCACTGACCTGATCACCGTACTTCCCACGTTCTCGGATAACGAGGTGGCGGACGTGATATCCAAGTACGATTTCCTGGCCATACCGGTCGTGGACAACGAGGGCACATTACTGGGTATCATTACCGTAGATGACGCACTCGAGCATGTCATACCCGAAGATATTAAGAAGCAGCTGCCCCAGAACCTGCACAGGATCCGAAGAGCTCACAGGCGGTGACCGTGATGGCTGAAGAAGTAAAAAAGCGGTCCTTTATAAACTGGAAGAGTATTGCTCTTTTTCTCGCCGTCATAGGCCCCGGCATTATCACAGCTAGCGTGGACAATGATGCAGGTGGCATCACCACCTATACTATTGCGGGAGCGCACTTCGGGTATAGCCTGCTGTGGACGCTGGTACCCATCACGATTGCACTCATCGTCGTTCAGGAAATGTGCGCACGCATGGGCGTAGTGACCGGCAAAGGCCTATCTGACTTGATCAGGGAGAATTTCGGTATTCGTGCCACCGTGGGGCTCATTCTCGTGTTGATCGTCGCAAACCTTGGAAACACCATGGCGGAGTTCGCAGGTGTTGCTGCGAGCATGCAAATATTCGGTGTGAACAAGTACATCGCTGTCCCTATTGCCGCTTTTCTCGTCTGGGTACTCATCGTAAAGGGCACCTACAGCATGGTAGAAAAGATATTCCTGGTTGCCAGCGGCTTTTATGTGACCTATGTGATATCCGGGCTTCTGGCTCATCCGGACTGGGGTAATGTTTTACAAAAATCAGTAGTACCGACCTTTAGTTTTCAGTCGAGCTATATATTAATGCTCGTAGGTCTTGTGGGAACGACCATCGCGCCCTGGATGCAGTTCTACATCCAGTCGGCCATCGTAGAAAAAGGCGTGCGTGTGTCCGATTATAAATACACAAGACTGGACGTCGTCCTGGGATGCTTTGTCACGGATATAGTGGCGTTCTTCATCATCATGACCTGTGCAGCAACGCTATACGTGAACGGGATCAGCGTCAATACGGCCGGGGACGCGGCGCTGGCATTAGCTCCGCTGGCCGGTAAGTACTGTGCGTGGCTGTTCGCTTTCGGCCTGTTCAATGCCTCGATCTTTGCTGCTTCGATACTGCCACTTGCGACTGCGTATACTGTGTGCGAGGGCATCGGCTGGGACTCTGGTGTCGATAAGAAGTTCAAGGATGCGCCTCACTTTTACGTGCTGTACACGTCTATTATCGTCATAGGTGCGTTGATCATCCTGATCCCGAACTCGCCGCTGATCGCTATCATGCTGCTGTCCCAGGTGCTGAATGGCGCACTGCTGCCCTTCGTGCTGGTATTCATGCTGATACTGATCAACAATAAGAAATTAATGGGCGAGCACACGAACGGTAAATGGTTCAACACCGTTGCCTGGGGCACTACCATTATAATGGTAATATTGACCCTTGCGCTGATCGTCACGACCATATTCCCAGGGCTGATTTGATCATCCATAAAAAGCAAAAAAATGCGGAGATTAACCGGCTTGATATTCCCTGTAGTCCGGATCACATCATTGCCCTGGCGGTGTCACATTTACTGGCGGCATAGGGGTGGGAGGCGACACGAATATCTCTCCGATCTCGGCCGATGAGACCGTATTGCTCATGCCGTCAAAATTTACCACAAGATACTTTCGTCCATCGCTGTCGTCAGGCTCTTTTACGTATACATAGATATTCGGGTCGGTGATCACGTAATGATGCCCATCGATAATTTTTTCATCCGAAAAACTAGTATACTGATACTCATAGGTTTCCCCGTCGCCTGCCGTCCCGTTCAAGAAGTCTATGACTGTTTCATTCTTCTTAGCCGTATTAAAAAGGCCGGATTTTTCAGCATCGGTTAACTGCTGGTTCGCCTTGTATATAGTATCCACGATCGTGATATTCTTATAGTCCCTGGTCCAGCCGTTGTTCTCTATACGCTCGACGACTCCGTCGTCGCCCTGAACATAATAATATCCTGCTGCGCTGGGCCCGCTCCTTCCTGTGAACCCGATATAGGCGACCCGCCCTTTTTCCAGGTCGACGTACGCGTAAAGATTGATGTCGCTGAGATTGCTGTGACCAAAGACAAGCTCGACGGAAGGAATGTATCGGGTCCTATTTACGCCAGGGGCGATCTCATGGACTTTGCCAATGGTGACGTTGCCCACAGTGTAAAAAACCGGGTTCGACATATTGAATTTCCAGCCATCCTGTGAATAATATATCTGTTGTATCCCACCGATAATTCCCTGTACCACGGAATCGTTGAGAGCTATCTCTTCCGATTTTAGCTTTTGGTCTTCACTGAGCGTCTGGATCTTTTGCGAATTATCCATAAAGTAGAAAATTGCGATGGATGCCACTAAAATCGCTAAAAAGATAATCACGAGGTAAGTTATCGATATTTTACCATCTGAAGACACAAAGGATCGTTAACTTAGTTTAATTTTGATAGGCTTAAGCGTTATCTCATGATCGTAAAATCGACATTACTAAAAAGAGGCGGATCGGGCCATTTCTAAACCCTTTCTTCTTACATATTCAGGATATATCGGATGCCAGCGTCGCGTATAATGTGCCGCCTATCACTGCGATGATCGCAATGACCACTACATACAAGATGACCACGAATGGTGCACAGGTCAGCGCAGAGACTTCATTTCCTAAAAATCCAAAGATCGAAGAGCTATTGAAACCGGGCCTTATCAGGCTAAGTACAACGTGCAAGATACCATCGATGGCACCGGCGATCGCTCCTGCCATGCCCGATAATATGATCGCTTCAGTTAGCCCGCCGATGTGCCGGTGGGCGAAACGTGCGGCAAGCGCCCCGGTGCCCGCGGCAGTTAGAAGCGCAATCAGGTCTAAGACTAAGTTTAACCCGCAAAAATTGAAAATTGTACCAAGAAACGAGAGAACGACGAGCACAATGCCGCCGATTACACCCGCCCTTATAGCATGATCAAGTCTGTCCATCATTTGGATCACTGTAAAAGAAGCGTTTGTAGGATAATAAGCTATTCCGAAAATACCTCTTTAAGATAAAGCCTCTTATTCACTGAAAAAGGCTGAACGATCTGATCAGGAACAATAAAAATGAAAAATTGAAAAAGGTAAAATATTTTTACCCGAGCCTTACAGGGCTGGATGCCTGTGTATCCTTTTCCACGAACACCGCGGTCCCATATGCCAGTACTTCGGTCATGGACTGCCCTATCTCGGACGAGTCGAAATCAACGCTTATCACTGCATTCGCTCCAATAGCCTTCGCCTGTCCCTTCATGCGGTCCAGCGCCTGCTGCCTGGACTGGTTCAGCAGGTCCGTATACTCATGTATCTCGCCGCCGAAAATCGTACGAAGGCCCGCGACGAAGTTGCCGCCCAGGCCTCTGCTTCTTACGATGAGGCCCCAGGTGAACCCGATCGTTTTTGTGATCTTATAGCCCGAAATGTAGGGCGTGCTTACGACGATGATATCATCTACCATAAAAATCCCTAAAAAATAAACGGCTGTGAAAGCTAAAGGTTTTCGCTCTCACACCAATTTTTCTTTCGCGTATTCCACAGCGTTCCGCCACACCTGGATGCCGTCGCCCTCTTCCGGCAGCGGCTTGTTCTTGCGGCGGTATTCTTCCTTTAATTGTCCGAAGTGCGGGTGGTTTGTGATATGGTTGAACGCCTCGGGGTGTGGCATAAGTCCGAAGACACGGCCAGTCTCGTCGCAAATGCCAGCGATCGCATCGACGGAGCCGTTCGGGTTGTCCGGGAACTGTTGCGTAGGCTTACCGGACCGGTCCACGTACTGCAGTGCTACGTGCCCGTTCTTCCATAGCCGATCAAGGGCCGCTTTGTCCGCAGGTATAAATTTTCCCTCGCCGTGCCTGATCGGCAGGTAAATATGGTCGATGCCCTTTGTGAAGATGCATGGCGAATTTTTATTTATCTTGAGATTCACCCAGGCGTCCCGGAAACCTCTGTCGTTAAAGAACACCGTGGTCGTCTGTTGCGTGTAATTTTTATCGAACGCGGGTAGCAGCCCCATCTTCACGATGATCTGGAAACCATTGCAGATACCTATGATCAGTTTACCGTCGTCGATGAACTTCCTGATCTGGTCCATCATAGGGCCGTCCGGGGTCTTCGCATACATCAGCTTATTGGCGAACGCCTTGCCGCTCCCCAGGTCGTCCCCGTAGGAGAAACCGCCGGGGAAGTTCAGGATCTGGTAATCCTCGATTTTCACAAGACCGTCAATGACGTCATTGACGTGCGCGATGGTCGCATCCGCGCCGGCAAGCCTGTTCGCGTAGGCTGTTTCCATTTCGCTGTTGATACCGTATCCCGTTAGCACTAAAGACTTGACCATGCTTACCACCTCAGTGGCGACTGCCACGAATCTTTCAGCGCGCCGGCGATCGTATCGATGACCAGCATGCCGTCCAGCCCGCGCACCAGGAAGCGGTCGTCATTCCTGACAAGGCCGATCGCCTCGCAGGGTACGCCTTCCATGGCATGTACGAACTTTTCCCGGTTCTCAGGGGCTACCGTGACCACGAACCTGCTCGCGGACTCGGAGAATAGCACCTGTGCATCCTTATTCAGTCGTTCTGCCGGCACTCTCAGGAGCTCCACATCCATGCCGAAGCCTCCCGCGAAAGCCGTCTCAGCAAGCGCGACGCCCAGGCCACCGTCGGAGCAGTCATGGCATGATGCGACCAGTCCCGCCTGTATGGCCGCAGATAAGGCTTCATAGGTCTTTTTAGCCATGACAGCGTTCACTTTGGGCACGTTATTGCCGATCTTACCTAGCCTGGCATATAACCGCGAGCCACCTAGCTCGTCCTTTGTCAGCCCTATGGCAAAAACCGCATCTCCGTTCGCCTTTGCGTCCATGGTGACACATTTTCGTACGTCAGGTATGACGCCGACCGCCGAGAAAAGTACCGTCGGCGGTATGGATATCTTGTATTCCTTTCCGTCTTCGCCCTTCAGCTTATAGTCGTTCTTCATGGAATCCTTGCCCGATATGCAAGGCGTGCCGAAAACCGTCGTGTAATCGTAGAGCGCTTTGTTCGCCCTTACGAGCTGGGCGAGCTTATAGTGGCCGTCCGGCGTTTTTTCCGGATCGTATATGGGATCGCACCAGCAGAAATTGTCCAGGAGGGCGATCTGCTTCAAAGAGCCGCCGACCGCTATGATGTTGCGTATCGCTTCATCTATCGAACAGGCGGTCATATGGTAAGTATCGATGTCGCCATAGAACGGGTTAATACCGTTCGCGACCGCGATGCCATCCATCCTTTCCAGTATGGGGCGAATGACGCCGGCATCGCTCGGGCCGTCATTCTCTTTTCCTGTCAGAGGCTTTATAACGGAGCCGCCCTGGACTTCATGGTCGTACTGGCGGATGACCCATTCCTTGCTCGCCACATTAAGATCGGAGAGCATGTCCATCAGCACGGCGCTAAGCCCTTCTTCCGGCAGCTTGGGCTCATCGTGCTTAGGTGCTTTCCAGCGTGCTTCCAGGTGCATCTTCGGTAGGCCGTTATGGAGGAACTCCATATCCACGTAAGCGACGGTCTTTCCATCGTATAGCGCGTGGAACTTTCCGCTGTTCGTGAACTTACCTAGCGCGGTGGCTTCGACGCCGCGGCGCCTGCATAATGACATGAACTCGTCGATCTTTTCAGGCGGTACGGCCAGCGTCATACGCTCCTGGGCTTCAGATAATAATATTTCCCAGGGGTCCAGGCCTACATATTTTAAAGGCGCCTTCTCTAAATATATTTCACAGCCGCCGGAGAACTCTGCCATCTCACCGACCGAGGATGACAGGCCTCCTGCGCCGTTATCAGTGGTACATTTGTACAGGCCCATGTCCCGTGCTTCGAGCAGCATGTCGAGCATCTTTTTCTGCGTGATGGGGTCGCCGATCTGCACGGCAGTAGCCGGGGAGCCCTCGTGCAGCGCTTCGGAAGAGAACGTGGCCCCGTGAATGCCGTCCTTACCGATGCGGCCTCCGGCCATCACGATCAAGTCGCCCGGGTCCGCACGCTTGTCCTCTGATGGCTTGCCGTTCACCTTTGCCGGCATGATCCCGATACTGCCGCAATAAACCAGCGGCTTGCCGCCATAGCGGTCGTCGAATAATATGGCGCCGTTTATCGTGGGAATGCCGCACTTGTTGCCGCCGTCCTTGATGCCGCGCACTACGCCTTCCATGATGCGCTTGGGGTGGAAAATGCGGGGCGGGAGCTTACCTTTGTAGTAGGGGGATGCGAAGCATAATACGTCGGTGTGGGCGATGATCTTCGAGCCCATGCCGGTGCCCGACGGATCCCTGTCACAGCCGACGACGCCCGTGATAGCGCCGCCATACGGGTCTAATGCCGAGGGGCTGTTATGCGTCTCCACCTTGAACGCGATGTTCTGATCATTCGTGAACTTGATGACTCCGGCATTGTCCTTGAATACCGAGACAAGCCAGTCTACGTCCTTTGATATTTTATTTGTCGAGCCATGTATGTAGGTCTTAAAGAGGCTGTCTATGGTCTCCTTTTTACCATCCTCGAAGTAATCGATAGTCGCATTGAAGATCTTATGCTTGCAGTGCTCGCTCCAGGTCTGCGCAAGCGACTCCAGCTCCACGTCCGTAGGGTTCGCGCCCAGGCCGAGCTTCTGGCGTTCGGCAATGACCGACGGCTCTTTGAAATGGTCCCTGATCCGGCTCATCTCTTCTAATGATAATGCCAGCGTGCCTTTGTGGCTGATGTCCATCAGCTCTTTATCGCCGACGTCGAGATTGATCTCGTTGACCTGCGGCTTGTGCGTGTCCTTGACGAGCGGTACATAGGGGGCGATCTTGCCCTCCCACTCTTCTCGCTCAATAATATTGAAGCGCTCTATAAGCTCGTTCCCGAGGAGCTCTTTGCTGATCCTGATCGCCTGGAGATGATTGATCTTGCCGTTGATCAAATATTGCATGGATGTGTGCACAGATTCTTCAGGAGCCAGCTTTCTGCCGAGGCGGTCTTCGATGGCCTCGCGCCCTGTCTTGCCCTCGTTATCTGTCACGCCGGGCTTGTAGCCTACCTCGATCATCCATTCGAAGCCAGTGGCGAGGGGTTGGTCGATGGAATATTCCTGTACGATGGCGTCGGAGAATGGCCCCGAAGCTATGGCCTCTTTTTCTGAATCAGAGAGCTCCGCGTTGACCGTGTAGACTTTGATCGTGCGCACGTCGTCCGCGCCGATGCTCAGATTATCCTTAATTGCGGCCCTGACGCTCTCCCCGATGGCGTCTTTAAGGCCGGGCTTTAACTCGACTTCGATCCTGAACGGCATGATACCTCTTCCCAAGTTAGACAATCGATTGTAATTGTAATAAGCTTATTTATGTCCGACTGTGTGGAAATTATCCCTGCTGATTGGTTAAATACCTTTGTCGCAAAGAGAAACGTGCCATGGGTCCACGTTCTTTATTACATTTATAATAGGCGGACATGGAAATGCGGTATCCGTTTTTGTGGGCTTGACAAAACGATGCTACAAACGCCATGATATATTGACTCGAAACGGAATGCGGCCTTCCTTATTTGACTGCTTATCTCAATGGCCTCGGCAATAATATCTCCCAAAAAATACTCGAAGCCGCTTGTCTGATAAGCAATTGATGATCATGCGATATATCGATATACAATAGTTCTGAATTAATGCTGGTAAATTTTAGTAAATTTTTTCAGGTATTGTATTATTATATTTACCTTCAAACTTGAATATAAAAAGCAAATATTTAATTTATATAAACAAATTTACTTTTACGCGAACATAATTACATAAAATTATGGTAAATATCGAAATATTTATCTACAGTATGCTCAATATTCTCTTTTGTAGCAATAAGATGCTGCAAATTAGGGGCAAAATCAAAAACGTGTATCGCAACATCGATCGGTACATGTGATCGAAACATAGTAAAAATGAATTAAAACGAAAAAAGGAGAGATCTATATGATGGATGTTCAGAGTTCAATGCTTCTAATATCAATGCTCGTAATGCTGATCGGAACAGCTGTTTGGGCAATGCACAAGGTTATCACCGTATAATTACAGCCGTATGGCTAAAACATAAAAAAAGATGATTAAAAGTTAAAGGTCTGTCGCACGATCTTTAATGCGCAGTAGTCGCCGCACATCGTGCATGCTTCCTTATCCTCAGGCATGCGGCTCGATCTGATCTCACGGGCCAGCTTTGGATCCAACGCCAATTCATACATCTTTTTCCAGTCCAGATCTTTTCTCGCATGGCCCATCTGCAGGTCTACATCCCTTTTCTTGTACTTGATCATGTCACCGACGTGTGCCGCAAGTCTCGCAGTCATCACGCCTGTCCGCACATCCTCGGCATTTGGTAATGCCAGGTGTTCGGCCGGCGTCACGTAACAGATAAAATCCGCGCCATAGGCAGAGGATAACGAAGCACCTATGGCCGCGACGATATGATCGTAGCCCGGGGCAAAGTCCGTGACGAGCGGTCCGAGCATATAGAACGGCTTTTCATCGGACATGCGTTTCATCAGCACCACGTTCGCCTCGATCTCGTCCAAGGGAATATGGCCAGGGCCTTCTACGATGGTCTGTACGCCAGCTTTAAACGACTGGTCGGCCAGTTCCGAGTTCATGATAAGTTCCTGTATTTGCGCGCGATCCGACGAGTCATGCACTGCGCCGGCTCTCATGCCATTGCCCATTGACAGTGTGACCTCGTGCTTTTTCAGGATCTCCAGTAAATAGTCAAACTCGCTATAGAGCGGATTCTCCTTATCGTTGTGCAGCATCCAGGCGGTCATGAATGCGCCGCCCCTGCTACATAAACCACCATGTCTCCCCTGTTTCCTGAGGCGATCCACTGTAATGCGGTTAATGCCTGTGTGTATGGCCATGAAGTTCGTGCCAAGTTTCGCCTGCTCTTCCGTGACTCTAAAAAGATCGTCTTCCTTCATGTCGACGACGGCACCGTATTTTCTGGCTGCTTCGATGAAAGCCTGATACAGGGGTACGCTGCCAACTGACAGAGATATGGCATCACATATCTTTTTCCTGATCGCAAGAAAATCCCCGCCCGTGGAAAGTTCCATGAGTGTATCGGCTCCGGCCGCCTCGGCGACCTTCGCTTTTTCTATTTCAGCTTCGACATCTATAATGTCTGAAGATGTGCCTATGGATGCATTCACTTTTGTCCTTAGTCCTTTTCCTATGCCTACCGCCCGGATTTTCCGGTAAGGGCTGATGGGGATCACAATGTGGCCTTCAGCCACACCTCTCTGGACAAATTCGGGAGTTACACCCTCTTCAAGGGCGACAGCTTTCATCTCATCAGTCACGATGCCTTTTTTAGCGTCTTCAAGAAAACTCATATGGTCACTAGCCTTTTACAAGTAGCTGGTGTGTATGCGGTTAAGCTATATAAATTTTATTTGAGTTAAAACAAGTAAACTTTACTAATTATTTCGTGAAGAAAAAAACGCTATGCTGTGAAGTAAAAATTATTTTAGTTTTTTATTTGTTCCTCATGTTGCATCTTCGAGTGATGCATTAAAAAATATCCAGGGTGTAATCTTCCACCACATGTGCGATCACTGCAAGCCCCAGGCAAAAACATAATACGTAAGACCGGACCCGGGAAATATCTTCGGTTTTCATATGCGGGAAACAATATTTTTTAAATATTGCCATGATCAAAATGTATGCCAGTGATCCGACGACACCGGACAGTAAAAAATGGCATATAGGGGCAAAGATCATTACTATTAAGCTATACATAATTCCTCTGAAATCGCGATATGATACTCTTCCTTAATTTACATAACCTTTCTCTACAGATACGCTTTTTATCCATTCACATTTTAGGTTTACATCAACTCAATATAAAATAACCATCGCCGGGTTATGGATATAATTTATATACCATAAATAAAGTATTAAAACTCGATACTGATGATCAAATGGTTATTGCGAGCCGGTCTGGCAATTTTACTGGTCTCCAGCCTCATCCTCGTGTGCGGATGCACGAGTAATGATGTTGTGAACCTGGAATCGCCGAACCCGACAATTTCGAGCAACGGGCAGGTAAACGGTTCTGACAACGTACAGCACCTGACCCCTACTTCGTCTACGGTATCACGCCCTACTGCAAGCTCAAGTCCGGCGTCCACGTCTACCAGGCCCGCGATCGTATTAGCCGCGATGAACAAAACAGCATATACTGTCGGTGAAACGAGTGACGCGGTAATATTGATGATCATCGTCGACTCAGCATCTTCTCTTCAAAGTTATAACATCACTTTAGACGGGCCTTCCGGACCCATCTTTAGCTCCACTTTTATAGTTAAAGCGACCAGCCTCGGGAATAATCGGTGGGAGTATGACATACCATACTATGATTCTATGTTAACTACCTCGGGGACTTATACGTACAGCAATATCCGGGTCATGGATGAGAACGGTCACTGGTCTGACATAGGTCCTTCTGTCATATTTCAAGTAAAAAGCCCGACGCCAACTCCGTATCTTGATAAGCCCGTAATTTCCACGCTAAAGATGGATAAAACTCAATATACACAGAATGATACAATGGCTATATTGACAGTCGTCGTTAACTCTCAGTCGCCCATCGTCCAGAAATACCTGCGCTTAGATGGCCCACATGGAAGCTTCATTGTCGGGCATAACTTTTCTGAGCAGGTATCGAGCATCGGTAACGGCCAGTGGACGTTCCAGATCGCATACCCGATCGTGCAGCTGGGCGAATCGGGAACCTACAAATGGGATCAGATACTTGTCACGAACGCGAATAATGTGACCTCGGATCTCGGGCCATCTGTCTCGTTCCAGGTAAACAAAGTGGCGGATGACTGAATACCAGTTATTTTTGTGTTCTGTCAACGTGCCGTTATCAGCTTGATCACATTCGAAGGGCTTTGCTCCGGATCCCACCTGTCAGCCTTTGACAGGATAAAAATGTGGTCCGAGAACTCTTCCATGCCGCCCGCACTATCATTTCCGATCACGATCGTGAATATCCTCGTATCGTTATCAGCTTTAACGCGGTTCAGCTCGGCGATCAGCAGCTCATCTGATATCGCCGACAGGCCATCGGTAATAAAAAGGATATCAGCGTTTTTGTATTGCCTGTCTTTCAAAGCTTTGAGCCCTTCGCCGAGCGCCGTATTAAAGTCAGTGCCGCCCTCGAACGTATAGTATAAAAAATCAAGGAATTCCGAAGCCATTTTTCTATTATCCGTCAGCTCTATTTCCGCGGACTGGCCCGCAGATGAAAACAGGAAAACCTTCATGTCGCGCTTTTCCTTGAGCATGTGCCTGACAATGGCGAGAAGTATGGCCTTGGAGACGATCTCGGGGGAGCCGGCCATGGAGCCTGACGTGTCCACCAGCGCCACCATCGGGCCCTTTTTTCGCTTCTTCTGGCTGCCGGCCCAGTGCTTGCCCGTAAGCTGGTAGGTGAGCAGCTTGCCCTCCATCCATCTCGAGAAAAATAAATACTTCAGTGTTTCGTCCTGCAGCTTGACGCTCTCGATCGGTAACAGATACTCCAGGTCCTTAGACGTGGTTACCGAATATACTTCCGAGCGGCTGTGGCTGGATATCCCATGGCTTCGAGCGCCGTACTCGAGCTCGATCTGGCCGATGAGCTTCAGTATTTTTTTAATGTCCTCGTTATATTCGACAAGGCTCGCGTACTTATTCAGGTTCGCATAATACGTTCGATGCAGCTCCACCATGGACCTGTCCCAGCCTCTGCCGGGATAGAGCAGGGTCAGCAGCTCCAGCGAAGCAAGATGGTCCTCGATCTCATCCACCGCCCCTGAAATATCGGGCAAGAGCACGAGCTGTGTCAGATTATTTAAGAATTGCCGCGACAACTCCGACGCCTGGAACGTCTCAACCGCTTCGGCCAGATGAGGCCCGCGGCTGGTAAACGGCTCATCCGCACCTGTGACTTTCCTCTGCCACAGTTCCACGGTATCTTCCACGATATTCGCGAATTGTTCTAGCGCAAGCGCTACGCTTTCTTCCAGGCTTTGCCTGATGTCGGGCACATGAGAGGAAAATTCGTCCATTAGCTCAAGGATCTTTGACAGCACCGTGCGTAGCACGAACAGTGATGATATCTGATTATTGCGTGACAGACTTTTCAGCCGTTCCCAGCCTTCTGAGCCCTTCAATGAAATATAGATCAGGTAAAATGCCCCGAACTTTTCGATGAAACGAGCCCTGTCGCGGATCTCGAAGCTCTCGCCTTGCACGATCTCCTTAAAAAGCACGTAGGCGATCTCCTCCCGGTTCCTTCGCGGGATATTCCTCGGGATCGTGATGACGTCCCGGATCTCATCGAAATCCATTAACTGTTCGAACGTGACGATCTCCTTCATTGGGCTGTCGCCTCGAACACGGGTTCCGCTAAAAAGCCTGCCTGGCCATCCCGCTCGATCATGGACTCGATGATCCTGAACGTGTTATTAATCCCTTTAAGTATGCCTACTTTATTCTCGCACCTGTTGATGATATCCGCCTTATCGCCGTCGGTGATCCATATATTCCTTTCCAGCAGGCTCTTCAGCATATCGATCTCGCCCTCCACTTTTACCCGCGCCTGCTCGAAGCGCTCCTTCATGCTTTCCAGCTCCAGCGAGTAGGAGCGGATACGCTGCGGCGTGCTCTCGACGAAGTTCCAGTTATATTCATCCTGAAGCACGCCGATCATGTCGCTATAATTAAAGTATCGCAAATGTAGGCTGATCCTGTACGGGTCATAATACAGGTGTTCAGGGTACAGCGATTTATGGATATATAGCTGCTTCGAGTTCTCCAGCACCTCGCCGCAATTGAAACACCTGATGCGCATGGGGAACTTGAAATCAACAGAACGCTGGACCAGCGACTGTAGGTCATTCGATTCTATTTTTAATTTTTCCAGGCTCTCCCCGCCGGAGATCATCAAATCCATCAATATGTTCTTGACGTGCTCCTTCTGCTCCGGCCTGTCCCAGGCCATATGCTGTAAAAGAAGAACCATGGACCGGTCTACGCTTTCATGGCCTATGCCGGCGGCCGCTACGCGTAGTACTTTGATCATTTTCTTCCAGCGCCTGTCCGAAAGCTCGATCCCTTTGGTTTTCAGCTCCCGGCGTGTCTCCAGTATGATCTTACGCACGTCCGTATCCATCGAGACGTCGCGGGACCGTATCTGCACGGCACGGACGTCGTCGAGTGCCAGGCTGGACGAAGGTGCGATGTGTTCGGCCCCATCAAAGATCAGATCGGCAAAGTTTGACTCATCCTGTACATAGCTGACCGGGCACCGGAATAGAAACCTGTCGTACAACGCCTCCAGGCTTTCATTCTCTTCCGGCAGCTCGTTCGATGCGCCGAACACGGATACCAGTGGCACGCTCTCGACGCTGCTGCCGTTGTGGAACTTTCGTTCGTTCAGAATGGTCAGCAGGCTATTCAGGATCGAGCTGTTAGACTTGAATATTTCGTCCAGGAATGCAATATTCGCGGTCGGCAGGTATCCTTCGATCTTACGATGGAAATCGTCCTGCTGTAAAGCCTTGAGCGAAAGAGGGCCATACAGCTCTTCCGGCGTGGTGAACCTCGTCAATAAATAGTAAAAGAACTGGCCGTCCATGATCTCGCACACGTTCTTCGAGAGCAGCGATTTTGCGGTGCCCGGGGGTCCCAGGAAGAGCACGTGCTCCCCTGATAATATCGCTAACAAAGCGCAATTGATCTCCTCGGTACGCTCCTTGAAGCTACACTCGAACTCGTTCTTGATATACAGCAGTACGTCTCTAATATGACAACCCACCCGTATCGTGTAATCACGGACAAAACGGAGTATTTCACGCTTATATATGAACGTATTTCTGTTAAAGAGCAAGATACGTCCACAACGTGCACCAATTTATGGGTTACCGGCTTTCAATCGTGGTTATCCGTGTCGATATTATTTGCCGTTTATGTTCACTTCTGTCAGTAGTCACGTGTTTATTTTTTCAATCGTTTACGCATTCATTAGTTGGTTTGTTGCCCGTCCATACGGTAGCACTAAGACACGAAGATTTTTTAGCATTAACACTAAAATTCTAAAACTCTAGAACACGGTTAAAGCGTGAAAATCTCTAAGACTCTATTAAATGATTAAATGCTCTAAAACTCGGTCTAAGAAACTAAGTAAGTTCCACGAAAACCCGAACTGCACAATCATAAGAATCAAATGCATGCGAACTATCCATATCCCATGTGATGATTAATGTGGACACGATCGTTCAAGCCCAATTGATAGAAACGATCATTTGTCATCCGTTTACCGGATGGCCGATCCCAAAAGGATGAATACATTGGATTCTTCTATTGGTGCCGTTTGTTTTTTAGTGGAACTTACTTAGTTTCTTAGACCGTGTTTTAGAGCTTTATGTCGTTTAATAGTGCTTTCATATATTTTGTATTTTAACTGTGCTCTAGTGGTTTTTGTCTTTTAGCGTTAAAAATCTAAAAAAATTTTTGTGTCTTAGTGCTACCGTATGGACAGGCAACAAAGCAGCCACCAGACGAACGCACGCCTGTCAAGCGACTCCATGGATTAAGGTTTTATCGTATAACGGGCAATATCAGCTTTTAACTATAACTCGGAGTGTGTGAGGATGCCCAAGTCTATCAAAGAGATCGGTGAAACGATCGTCAGCGCCGGAAAGCTACAGTATAGGCCCATTTGTGTATATGGCACGAACGAGGTTCCGAAGGGCGCCGTACAGGTGTCATCGATCATCAGGCAGGGGCACAGGTGCCTGGCAAAGACGCTGTTGAAGATGGCCATCCACGACGAGGTCCCACCCGTATACATCGGCGATGGTGCCCTGAAGGGATGCTGCGTCGGCGCAGCCTCCTCGCTCGGGTTCACCACCTTCCCTAAGTCGATGCGGGACTTGATGTCCGCAGAGTCGAAAACAGATGATTCCATGTTCCTGAAAGCATCGGACGCGGTCAGCGATAAGACGATCGAGAACCTCGGGAAGATCACGCCTTCCGGCAAGTACGTCGTCATGGCACCCTGCGTGGATGCGGACGATAAGTCCCATGAGATCAAATCGGTACTTTGCTTCGGTAATGCCGAGCAGATCCGCAACCTGTGCGGGCTGATCCACTTCAGCACTACTGACCCGTTCGGCTCCATCATAGCGCCGTGGGGGCCTCATTGCGCCATTTTTGTCGCATACCCGGCGGGAATGGCTGAGAAGGCGCCTAAACATACGGCGTTCATCGGCCCCACCGAGCCCGACGGTAACGACTGGTTCCCTGAAGACCTTCTGTCGCTCAGCATGCCGATCGATATGGCGCGACAATTAAGCAAGGACTACGAGAAGTCCTTCGCCACCAAACGACCGGAAGTTACGTACGCGGTTAAAAAGGAACTGCTATAAACTTTTTCCGGGATTATTTTTTTAGGCTGATGGCGGGATATTATTATTAATATCATATAAAATAATCGCATTTAGTGTGAATAATTGATAAATTATTAATACTCTGATCACATAACATATCTTCTTGGAGTATTTGACCCTTTAGGGAGGTATTGACATTTATAAGAAAAGCCTGTTATGTCTATTTATTTGCGCCGTCATGCTGACGGCCATCGTCTCGGGCTGTACGAGCCCGACGACCACGCCGGCTGCGACGCCAGTTGTCAATGCGAGCGTCACGTTCACCGACTCGAACGGGAACAGCATCACGCTGCCCGCTACCGCTAACCGCATCCTCGTGACGAACTCTGATGCGGCTGAAGTGCTGATCGCGATGGGCGCCAAAGATAAGATCGTCGGCATTACCGACACGGTCAAGCAAAACCCGCTTCTTGCCCCTCTGCTTAGCAATGTTACCAGCGTAGGCATATGGGATAATCCCAGTGTCGAGCAGATCGCCGTACTCAAGCCGGACATTGTCATCACGTACGCAAGCTGGCAGCCGAAAGACGCGGACGAGTTCAAGGCGGCAAACATCACTTTTGTCGGCCTGGACTGCTACAAGCTGAACACGCTATCGCATGACATCAACGCGATGGGTATCATTGCGGGCGAGCAGCAGAACGCGACCGCATATGCGAACTTCATCCAGAGTAACATCGACCTCGTAAAGAGCAGGACGGCTAACCTGACGGACACCCAAAAGCCGAATGTGTATTGGGAGCAGAACTCCGCCTTCAGCAGCGCCGGTAATGGTTCCGGCGGCGACGACCTGATCAAGGCCGCCGGCGGCATTAATATCGCAGGTAACCAGTCGGGTTCATACCCGAAGGTCATCGCGGAATGGGTCACGCAGCAGAACCCGGACATTATCCTGAAGACCACGGGCTACAACACGACCCAGGCCAACATGTCCTCTATTATTAACGAGATCGACAACCGCACAGGACTGGCCAGCACGAGCGCCGTGAAGAATGATAAGGTCTATGTGATGAAGACATCTCTCGCCTTCGGGCCAAAGGGCGTTATCGGGCTAATGTACACAGCCAAGATCGTACACCCGGACCTGTTCAAGGACATGGATCCCAACGTCGTATTTGACCAGTACGCTAGCCGCTTCATACCGGGGGCTAACATAACAAGCATTTACCCGGTACCGACGTAAACACATAAAGGGGGGAGCGCCGGCCTTGCCCTCCCTCTTTTTCCATATCATTATCATGGAATAAGGCCAACAATGCCCGTCGTGTTCAACGGGCATGATCATGGTATCAGGGGTAGATCAATGGAAGAGCCCGCATCGAAAAAGCTTCATAAAGAATTTGTCAAAGACCTGTACCAGGAAAGCCACATGAAAAAAATAGCTCTCCTGGTCATATTACTGGTCATGCTGATCATTGCGTCCGCATGGGCGGCATCGGTAGGATCGGCGAGCGTCAGTCTCGAAGACGTTGTCCTTTCAATAGGCAGCGCGATCATAGGTTTTATAGACGGTATTTTAAGCTTTTTACACGCGGGATTTCAAATTGATCCTTCGCTCATGACGCCTCACAGCGATATCGCCAAGGTCATCGTCGTAGACATGCGTATGCCCAGGATAATGCTGGCTATATTGACGGGTGTCTGCCTCGCTGTGGCGGGAGCCGTCATGCAAGGTATTTTACGCAACCCGCTAGTCAGCCCGTTCACGCTGGGCCTTGCATCCGCCGCCTCGTTCGGCGCCGCCATCACGATCGTGTTCGGCGCAGGCCTGGCCGCTATGCTATTCATCGGATTAGATTATCTGATCGTCATCGACGCTTTTATCTTTGGCTGCGTGAGCATGCTGCTGATCTACGGCGTGTCCAGAATGAAAGGTACCAGCCAGGCGACACTGGTGTTATCGGGCGTGGTCATCGGGTATATCTTTCAAGCGGGCGTGCTGGTCTTCCAGTATATCTCCGATAACGAAAAGCTGAAGGACATGATGCTCTGGCTGATGGGCGGCATGTGGGGCGCGGACTGGGGCGCCATCCTCATTTTATTGCCGATCACGATCATTTGCGTAATGCTCATGGGCCTGATGGCGTGGAACCTGAACGCGCTTTCGGCCGGCGACGACGTCGCCAGGAGCCTTGGCATAAAGGTCGAACGGCTCAGGCTGTTCTGTCTCTTGATCACAACGCTGGCCGCTTCAAGCTGTCTGGCCTTTACAGGCGTGATCGGCTTCATCGGCCTGATGGCCCCGCACATCTGCCGAATGCTCATCGGGAATGACTACAGGTACCTGATCCCCTGCTCCGCCCTCATGGGAGGATTGATCCTGATGGTTAGCGACACATTCGCACGAACGATCATGTCCCCAATCGAAATACCGGTCGGCATCATCATGTACATCATCGGGGGAATATTCTTCCTGTACCTGATATTAAAAGGCAGGGAAAGCCACATCTATTAAGGTGAGTGCCATGAAGGTAAAAATCGATAATGTTTGCGTGAATTACGGGAAACACAAAGCCCTACAGAATGTCTCGTTCGACGTGCTGCCGGGCGAGGTGCTGAGCATTGTCGGCCCGAACGGCTCAGGTAAAAGTACGCTGATAAAGTGTATCGCGCAGATCATGAAGCCGACTAGCGGCTGTATCTACGTAGACGGCCGCGATGTCTCTAAGATCGATCTCAACGAGGTGGCGAAGCTCATCGGCTATGTGCCTCAGAACTTCCACTACCTATTTTATTCGACGGTCATGGAGACCGTGCTGCTGGGCAGAAAGCCTCATATCAAGTGGCGCATCGCGCAAAGCGACCTGGATATTGTCCAGCATTCCCTGGACGACATGAACATTTCGGATAAGGCCGATAAGTTCATGGATGAGCTCAGCGGCGGCGAAAAGCAGAAGGTCTATATCGCCCGCACGCTGGCGCAGCAGCCGCAATTATATTTACTGGACGAGCCCACGAGCAATCTCGACCTGAAGCACCAGATCGAGGTGCTGGAGATCACGAAACGCCTTACAAAGAGCCAGGGCGCATCCATGATCGTGGCGCTGCACGACCTGAACCTTGCGATGAAATATTCCGATAAGGTCGTCATGCTTGAGAAAGGAAAGCTGTACGCCTACGGAAAGCCCGAAGACGTGCTGACCGTCGACAACATCGACAATGTGTACGACGTCGAAGCGCTGATCCTCGACAGCATACACGGCAAGTACATCGTACCCGTCAAAGCAAGGTAAACCATGGCATCGCCTTGCCGCAGTTGTTATTAGCCATATGTTCGTAATGTAGCTGTGGTTAACCGTCGACAGCAAGTATATAGGCAAGCGTAAGCAATCCTTTTTTAATGCCGCTAACACCAATGAACAGGATAACCACGGTTAAGATCGACACGCAAGCCGAGCTCGAAAAGATCGCCTCGGCTAAAGGCGTTCCTGGCATACGGAAATATGCCATGAAGGATGTGTATCATATTTACCAGAATATGAAGACGCTGCGGTTTTTCCAGGCCGTTTTCGACCATTTCGGCAATAAGGAGGCCACAAAACAACAAGGCCTTCGCACCTATGATGTCTTCAAAGCCGAAGTCTGGGAAGGAGAGCTCTTTTTCATAATCGAGGCGTCCTGGGAATCGGTGGCGGCGTTTCTGGATGATGGGTTAGTCATCGGGAAAATTAAGGATTGGATGGTCGAGTCGTATAAAAAAGCCGTTAGCGACATGAGGCAGGCTCCAGGGGCGGATAAAGTAAAGATCTGGGACGACGCGTTTATGCGCACAGGTTCGCCGCTGCCCCATGATGTGATGGTCATACCATTCTACCGCGACGATTTCGTGCCCGGCGTGCCGGCGGTGACGCTTGCGCTCGTCAAGCCCAAATAAGACTATTTTTACACTATTCTTTGGCGTAACCTCTCATACCCGGGTAAGCATCGCCATATGTTCTTGATGCGACGCTGTAATAACGCTAATGATGAGCACGATACGAATACCACGTAAGAAACAGGACAACAAGGAACAGGTGCCTGTCGCACAGGATATGGATGAGACCGGAGTTCAGCCACAGGAAATCCGTGCCGAGCGCGTGGAAGAGGCAGAGTTCGAGACTGCTAAAGAGCACGAAGAGCTACCCGAGCATTACCGGACCAGGATTGACAAATACTGACGAATATTACAAATACTGCACTATTTTGAGAAAATGATTTAATATGATTAATATTTGATAATGGTATCCTCGTTCCGGATGTTCAGTACTTACATCGGCCGTTTTATATTGATGTCAGTCGAAATGCCTTTATCATGCCAATGCTTCCAGCACCCGCAATAGTCGAGCAGAACGCACTGAGGAGGCATGCCTAGACCCTTAGCGTTCCAGCCTCCGGCGACCAGATTCGATACGCATGCGATACCCACGACGCATGCGCCTTCGCCGATCAGCTGCCTACCGGCGTCGCCAGAGAACACCGATGGTTCATGCGGCACTAGGAATACGTCGAAATGATATAACAGGAGGTTATGTAATTATATCGCCTTTTCAATAGAAGATCTGGCAGATCTGTTTGGTTTTACTTTCTTCTTGGTCACGTTTGCTTTCGCCGTATCTTTATTTTTTAAGAAGAAGTTATGCATACCGCTTTCAATGCTGGCATCTAGATAATCAGAGATACCTTTCTCAAAGACAGCACTTGTCTCTCCTATAACGCCTTTGACCGCTTCTTTGCGTTCCTTTTTATTGGAGAATTGGTGTTCTTTAGCCAATTTAGTGATAATCATGTTTTTGAGATCTTTATAGCCCGTTTTATAAGTGATTGCTTTTTTTACGCCTGCCATAATATAGTACTATAGGGTAATATATATTTTAATGTTTCTATTCTGATTATTATATTATGAACACTTGATGTGAAGATAAAAACGAGGATAATAATATTTCTGAGACATCCGGCAAAGTTGTTTGGGCCGATAGCAGCATTCATGATAAGCGAGGATAGTCGCGTGGCTTTTCTATGTTTAGGCGCGGACAAATGGTCTAACGCTTTGCCCGAATGTCTCAGACTTGTATTTTATTATTAAATTAATATACAATTGGATATCTACCATCCACTTGAAAAGGGTATTGAATATAAATTATATATGAAACAATAAGGCTACCATGTGCTTATATTGTTCTATAGACGATTTACTATAACGTGATGATATGGCACTCTATATACTATGGGAGAAATGCTTACCATAACGCATTATTAAACTTGTTTATTGTATCAATCGAATAAAACAACACCCATAGATATACACCCAATCCGCAAACCTTTTTTTAGTTCACCAACAGCGGGTTTGTGGATAACACGGGCCGGACTTCCGCATAAAGGCTCTCCCAACGGTCCGGCCGTTCATATACTAGGACGCGCTTATCGGCTTAAGAAAAGGGTCATTAAATATGGTACCCGAGCAGGTTCCAATAGTTCAGGAACCACAGGAACGATAACAGTGCGATCGTTACTATCGTATAGTATATTCTTCCCGGGAGACTCCAGTAGTATCGGCGCCAGGCAAGGGCCGTGAAGCCGAGAGCCCCGATCGTGAATAGCGCTGCAATGATCGGCATTGTGAGCACGATAAGAAGCGCGATGGTGACCCCGTATGCCAGGTCATTGTACGTCATCGTCAGGAGCAGCATAAAACCGACGACGAAGCCGATGTTCAAAATGCAGGCGATAGCTGAGGCCCATCGGGCGATGGCCTGAGTCCGATCCGATACTTTTTTCTTCCGGCGGCTGAGCAGCCATGATACCGGCCATATGATTAGTGCCGATATGAAAATGATTAAGCAGACTGCCAGCAGGGCCAGGTGAAAGGTCATAATCTGGTACCATTTCGCTTTCACCAGCGACCCTCCTTCCGGGTCGCTGCCGACGAACAAGTACTGAGTGCCATCCGCGTCTTCGCGGAAGACCAGTCGGTTGGTCCCGTTCAGCTCTTCGAAGTATAGCGGCGTCACCTCGACGAAGGTTTTGCTGGCAAGACTGATCGTGCCATTGGGATTAGCCGTCACATCGTACTGCTGGGACAGCCCGCCGACGATCTTCTCCAGGGTCGTATAAGACGTCCTGGCTGAATAGTAAGTGCCGGCATAGCTCGAAGCCAGCTCCTGATACCCCGTCATTGGTACGGGCGTGGATAAGTTACTGGCCGGGTAATAGCGATCGAAGAACCCCTGAATAACGTTCTTGCATGCCTGAGCACCGCCATCCCCGTTAAAACTAACGAAAATGCCGAGACCTTCGTCAGGTACGAGGCATATCTCGCTATGGAATAACAGCGTATCTCCGGTCTTGACGAGGGCCCTCTTTCCATTAAGGTCGGTTTCGACTATGCCATAGGCCATGCCATCCAGGCGAGGATCGTTGGAGTACTCCCGTGTCAGCATCCTGGCGGCAGTGCTCTCGTCAAGAATGCTATGATTATCGTATTTGCCACCGTCCAGTCTAGCGATCATATAATGGGCCATGTCCGTGGCCGTAGCACTGATAGACCCTGCCGGGTAGGGCACCACATATTCAAAGCTGCCAGCCTTGTAAGAACCGTCAGAATAAGTATAGCCTTTGGCAAGACGGGAATTGAGGACGTCAGGGACGGGCTGTTCGGTCGTCGTGTTCATCATATCCAGGGGAATAAAGATATTATCCTCCAGATATCGATCATAGGAGACGTTTGAGGCTTCCCCCACAATGTATCCCGCCAGGGCGTAGCCGTAGTTCGAATAGCTGGATGCTTCACCCGGAGGGCGTACTATCGCAGGCATGTCCTTTGTGATGTAATCTTTGAGTGATACCATGTTATGCGGATCGGTCACCAAAGATTTACCGCAGGCATCCTGAACCTCGAAGCCAGCGGTATGTATCAGAAGATTATCCAGTGTCATGGGCCGGGAATAGCTTTCAGGGATGCTGAAATCTTTCAGATAAGTGTTCACGTCGGCATTAAGATCCAGCTTTCCCTGCGACGCCATCTGCATGACGGCTACAGCTGTAAAAGTTTTCGTACAAGAGCCTATGCGGAACAATGTCTCGTCAGCTACGACTGGAGTGCGATTTTCCACGTCGGCATAACCGTAGCCCTGCGCGTAGATGATCTGTCTATCCTTAACGATGGATATAGAACCGCCGGGTGCATGGTGATCATCAATTTGCGTTTGCATCAAACTACTGACAACCGTCGCAAGCCTGCCGGAATCATTCAACCCGGTCAACTGTAAGGTCGACGACGATGCGGCCTGCACCGAAGAGCCGGATTCCGCATAAACAGTTGTGAATGGCGAGATCACGATCATTAAGATCAATAATACCAGCAGCCCCCTTTGTCCGGCACGCTTAAGCCAGCCATTTAATCCATCTATCGTTGACATTGTAACCATTTATCTACTGCAGCAAGGTGGATTCAAAGTCTCCACTTTTTTGATCAACATTACTCTGGCCGAATACTTTTATTACAGGCTGTTTGACATTCGGATGATTACCGTTCCATAGTGATGTAACCCCTTTCCCAACGGATATAACATCATTATCATAGGACTGGTCTGAGCCGATTGCGAATACACCTAGCTTAACTTCATCGGGAAGCGTTAGTGTTTTTAAGTATGACATGACCGAGTTGCTCGGCACTCCCATGTAAACAGGCCCGCCGACAACGATTACATCGTAGCCCGATACATTAGCCGCGGCCGTACTTCTGACACCCGCCAGTGTGACGTTATATCCGTTTTGCTTCAGGTCGTCCGCTACCTTTACAGCTGCGCCTTTTGCAACTCCGCTTAAGCCCGGGTCATACAGTACAAGGGCATGGCCCGTTGATGTTCCGGCGGGGCTCAATGTCTCGCTACCGGTAGCAGTATAGCTTATCCAGTCCTGGCTTCCAATGCCGAGGAAGGCGACAGTTAACAAGATTATCGCGACTATTGCTAATCCGATGATGGTCAGTATCTTCATAATATCTCCGGCTTGCTTTTATTCCAGTAATGATTTTACCCACTCGGGCTTCTTCCAGAGCGCGCACCCGCCATTCGATTCCATAAGCTGGTCGCGATTCTCCTGTAATGCCCGGAAGAGCCTGGAATTAAGGGCTTCCTTCAGGGGCATGTCAAGGACACTGCTGTCTGAATATGGGGCGAAGGGGCAGGGCTCGACGTCTCCGGAGGCACTGATATGTATGAAGCCCCTTCCCGAGGACAGGCAGCCGCCAAAGGCTTTCTCGTCGCCCGGGAAACCGACATAGACACCAGGCTGGCTGGCGCGGTACGCTGCCATTTTCTTAAGGATCTCTTCCCTTTGCTCATCGGTGATCACCCATTCCTCGGTGCCCTTTTTGACCGGATTATATTCGACGTAGATGAACGCCTTACAGCCCTGTTCTCGCATGCTCCGGACGAAATCTTCGCCAGTCACCACGTCGTAGTTCGATCTGGTGACGGTGAGCGATGCGCCGAAGAAAATCCCCCTTTCGCCGAGCTTTGCCATATCCTTGATCAGCCGCTCATAGATCCCAGTGCCCCTGCGTAAATCCGTTAATCCCTCGTGGCCCTCCATACTGAGGATGGGAATGACGTGCTTTTGCTCCTTGAACTGGCGAAGGACGGCGTCGTCGATTAGGGTACCGTTCGTAAACAGGGTGAATACCATCTCAGGGAAATCCTTTGTGACATTAAAGATATCAGGCCGGGTCAGCGGCTCGCCTCCTACTAATAATACTATGGAGATGCCCAGTTCCGATGCCTGCCGCAGTACGTTCTTAAGCCCCGCCTCGTCCAGTTCCTGCTTCTGTTCCCTGGGGACCAGTTGCGAATAGCAGCCTGCGCAGTGCAAGTTACACTTGTTAGTAACACTGAGGATCATCACGGGCGGCACATGTATGCCGTGCTCTTCATTGCGCTGCCTGACATTAGCCGCTTTTTTCTGTGCAAGTGCGGTTTTTAAGAAGAAAGCCGCCATCGCCGGGTCCTTGATCGATACGCCCAGCGCGTCGCTAAATATGCCCTTGATTAGTGCGTTGATCATACGATTCAGATCGTCGTTGTTTTCCATTTCAATGACCCCCTATTTTTTTATTGACTTGACTTTCCCCTAGACATCTCCCTGGCGAACTTCCTGGCCGCATCGATATCAGCAGCATCGGGGTGACCCCGGTTATACAGGTTGAATGTCAGTATGACTTTACCTTTGCAGTAATAGCTCCCTATCACACTGGCACCTTTTCCCTTCAAGGCTTCAGCCATGGCCTTCAACTCCAGGCCCAGGCCGCCCCCGGAGGTGCCGAACAGGGCAACCTTATGCCCCTCGAAATTGTTAGAATCGATGAACCTGGACATATCTCCCCCCGGCTTCCCGCCATAGCACCCGGTACCCAGGAACACGATCTCGGACCCTGCTTTAAGCGGCAATGCACTGACGCTCTCCGCATGGGCGTTCAGCTCTTCCGCGATGGCCTCCGCGATCTTTTTTGTATTGCCGCCCATGGAATAGTATAGTACCTGGTACATGGTGTATCACTTGACGTGGACTACCATTGTGTTTGCGATCTTATCGAAGCCCCTCTGCTTTTCTTTATTGAAGAATATCAGCATGATCAGCGCGTCGATGATGATCAGGTTGTTGATATACTTGGACAGGTTTCGGAGAAATGCTTCCTTGTAGCCGATCCTGGTGCCGTCGGTCTTGAGCACTCGCAAGCCCAGGAAGTATTTACCTATCGTATAGCCGAAGTGCCCTTCCAGTACGATGTAGTAGCCTATGGCCACGATGGCCGCCGATAGTACCGTGATGAGTGCGACACCGAAGAACACTGCCAGTACCGCCGGGCTGTGAGACCCCATCCACGTGTAGTCCTTTGAGTTCGAAAACGGCACGTTCAGTAATACCATGAGCAGCAGCATCGGCAATACCAGGAGGCCTATGGTCACGCCCAACACGATGTTGTCGATGATGTATGCGACTAGCCTGGGCCAGAATCCCGCCCGGCTCAGAGTGCTCGCGTATGACTTCATGTAAGATTCGGCTGTTACCTTTGGCGAGCACATATCCGCTTTCGCAATTTTCACGTCGTCTATTGTTACGGTATTTGCGCCCTTTGCCCTGGCCGCGGCTTCAGCAGCCTCGTAATAGTTCGAGCGTAGCTCTTTCTCGATATCCGTGCGGTCTTTTTCATCCAGGTTAATGTTATTGGTGATATCTTTCAGGTTTTTCTCGATCTCGCGCTTTGCGTCTTCATTAAATTCCATATTCTTCCCCTCTTCCTATCCTTTATATTTCCATACTTTTTCCATTGCTTCGCTGTGCTTCGTCCACTCTGTTTTCATCTCGTCGAGGAACACCCGGCCGTCCGCCGTGATGCTGTAGTATTTCCTGGGCGGCATCCCGGCTTCTGTCTCTTTCCAGTAGCTTTTGATAAGGCCGTCCGATTCCAGCGTATGAAGCGCCGGATATGCGTTACTCTCCTTCAGCGCGATCACACCGTCCGTGATGATGCTCAATTCCCTGGTGAGCTCATACCCGTACATGTCTCTCACGCCGAGCAGCGAAAGCATGGCCAGCTTCGTGCTGCCTTTTCGCAGCTCTTTCAACCACTTTTCAAGTTCCGACTGCATGTTTACCACGTACACATCCATATCTATTACGAGTGTATACCTATTACCAATATGTATACGCTACCCGTATATATAGGTTAGTATGGATGGGGTGAGGCCACAGTACGTAACGCTTGATAGCCTTTATGTACGTCGATGTTTATGTGCGGTTTTTTAAAATAAGATAGCGTCTGCGGGTTTATTGCATCGATAGCCATATGACGCTTTTTATAAAAATATAAAAGCGCCATTTTCAGCTTTAACCGGTGTAATTGCGAATTAATTTGCCCATTTGGTGAAGAACCGTTATACTTCATCAGTCTCTTACAGATGGCTTGTCAAGTTGCTTATAATTCAGGATCAGGATTGGCCTGAATTGAAAACGGAGGAAATAAAAATGGCTCACTCATTAAAGTTCAAGGGCGTTACCCTGGTATTGTTGTTCGCAGCGCTGTCGGTCATACTCTGCTCGGCAAGGGCTTCAGCAGTGCCTGACAAGTCATGTTTCACACGGGATGGCGCATCACTAGTCGCAGAAAGTTTTGTCAAGAATGATCAGACCTATAAGTTCGACGGCCTGAAAGACACGCTCAACATACGAGTCGAGCACGTAAACAGCCTGGCGGACTTCGCGAGGCCCAGAGTGCCTGGCCTGACACTGGCCATGACGATGCCGCTGGAACAGAATGAATACACGTTCAAGGCTAAGTTCGACTGCAGGCACAGTGGCTATGGCAACAGGGCCGGAAAGTACCTGGCCGAAGTGATCACTCCACACGAGGCGGAAATAACGGTCGAGAACTGTAATGTGAAAAGCGCGGTCCTGGATGGCAAGTGGGATATGATCAACGCGAAACTCATCGAATAAGTTCACCGTTTAGTCGATCATCTATGAACTGCACTCGAAATTTAAAGTATATCAGGGGGTGAGGACTAAGATCGGTTAAATAATGACCTCAGTCAAGCATGATACAGTAAGTTAAATCAGCAGGCGGATGGGAGGGAGGGAGGATATCCACCTGTATATTGTCTTTAGGACCAATCGGATAACTGTTTTATTACGCAATTAAAAGTGGCTTCGAGTGTGTAGATGTCGTTGTGAAATGCGTTTTCGACCTGAACTGTATGTACGAATGGCCTTATTTCATTACACGCCGATATGATCTCCGGGACGTCACGGGAGCCATATATGACCATATCTTCCCTGTCTGCTTCATGTTTATATACGGGCATATTTTGTAATAATTCAAAATTCTGCCCTGGGTACATTTCACGAACTCTATAGCTGCGCAGGTTTTTCAGTATTTCCTGTGTTTGAGGGCTGAACGTCCGGTTCAGCGCCGGAGATATCCCTATCGCGTGGTCGGCACTGCTGATCAGGGCCAGGCGCCCGCCCAGGGAATGGCCGATCACTGTGACCTTTCCGAAACTGCGGCAATACTTGATCGCCGCCTCGATGTCATCCTGTATATGCTCATCCATGGGAAGTCTATGCTCGCCATGGCCGCGAAGGTCGATCGAGCAGACGGCGAGGCCGGATCCTGCGACTCTCCAGGCCAGCCCGAGCGGCTCCTCTTTACAGCCGCCATAGCCATGGACGATCACGGCGGCGTTATGAGCGTTCGTAGGCATGAGCCTGATACAGGGAACATCAAAATTGTTGCCAGGGATAGATTCTTTAATTATCATCATACCGCTCATAAGGTCACCACAAAAAATATCGTCTTATATATTCATCGAACGATACTACGATTGATGAATTTACGATATTCGGTAATATAGCTATCTATTATGCTTTTCAGGGCTTTTTTTAACCGGATGATCCTCCGTGTATTTTAGTTATATTGTAAAAATTACAATTATATAGGCTTATTTTGGGCTTTATCTAATTACCGTTAATTAGTTGGACGATTGAGCGATAAATAATATATACGCAGCAGTGCATTGCTGCTTTATAAAAAACAAGATTCAGTGATTATCATGGTTAGTAAGAAATATTTCATACCTGCGATCTTGCTGGTGCTGGCGGTTGCGCTGGTCGCAGGCTGTACGGGGTCTGAAAAAACAGTGAAAAGTGGCGACAACGTTACGATAGACTATATTGGGACGTACGATAACGGTACCATCTTTGATACGTCGATCGCGACTATTGCGCAGGCTGCGGGGCTCTACGATCCGAGCAACACTTACGGGCCGATCTCATATATCTCGGGAAACCAGGAAATTTTCCCTACAATTGATAACGCCACCGTTGGCATGAAGATCGGCGAGACTAAGAATGTCACGCTGACTCCTGAACAGGGATATGGCGAATACAACGCTTCGCTGATCCAGGCTGTCCCATTAAGCATGCTCGAGGAAAATAATATTACGCCGCATGTGAATGATACGCTGTACTATAACATGAACCCGGTCAGGGTCGACCATATCGTCCCCAACGTGACCGATCCGAACAACACCTCGGTGTACATCGACTTCAACCCACCCATGGCGGGCAGGAACCTGCACTTCCAGATCACGGTAATTGACATCGAAGCAGTAAATTCTTCTGCGTAAGCCCGGAGCTCATCTGTCGATAAAACGGCTGTGATATTGGCCGGAAGGGTGGGGCATGGATGAAGCCTCACCCCTATTATCTTTTGGCCTTGACGTTATGGTTTTTTATTTGTAGCTAATGCCAGATCGATAGTAAAAATCCTGGGCCAGGACCTGAAAGACATCAATGAATATTTTACATGGATCCTGGTATACGATAATTTTATTACGGCTCGTTGGTTTAATATATGCTTGATGGGGATTGCAATTTAATGGTCAGTCGTGCAGCAAAGCTTGGTATTGTGATAATTATCGGGATCACTCTGCTTTTTGTCCTCTCGATCGGCGGTATAGCGGTCTACGAGTACATGTTCGTGCCGGTATGGACCGAGCATTTACCTTTATTGAACGCGATGGGCGTGGACATGACCATAACAGACTACAGGAACGCGACGAATACAACGTATGCCAATCTGACCATATTCCTCGAGAATGACCATACGGAAGACGCGCTATATGTGGATCCGAACTATACGTGCTCTGACTTCGCTACGGCATTGCACGATAATGCCGAGGCGCATGGCATAAAGTGCGGCATTGTTAACGTACAGTTCGAGGGCAATTCCATTGGTCATGCGTTTGACGTGTTCCCGACGAGTGATAAAGGCCTGGTCTACGTCGATGCCACCGGCTTGAATGCGACGCAGCTAAGCCAGAACATGACGCCGGATAAGGCGGCCGTATACCTGAAGAACGGAAGCCAGTTCGGAGAGATCGCCTTAAACCAGAGCGGGGGCGATTTTAACTATACCTTCTATCTTGACCGGAAACAGAGGATAGACGAGTACAAGAATGAAGTCGGTATATGGGAAGCCGGCTATGAGCAGTACGTGGAGGATTTCAACGCATGGAATGATTCCGAGACGGAGCTCTATAATAAATTCTCGAACTATAGTGTGGATGTTAAAAATTGTAACGCACAGCTTGCATCGTATAATGCACAGATGGAGACGCATAATGCGGCCATCCAGCAATATACTGCAGGTGATCATGGTGTGAGCATCCCACCCGTCCCGTCCGGCGGCGATGAGCTAAAAACCTGGAAGGACAGGCTGGATAGTGAGTATATCTCCTATATCGACCAGAATAATGACCTCAAGCGAGCCGGAGCATCCCTTCTGGACCGATATAACGCCACCATGGTCACATATGACGAGCTTAAAGTCGCGAGAAGAAGCTAAATGGATCATGTATAACCCTGATGGTATCGTAGATTTCATTGGCATATACTGGTGATCAATATAATAAAATGCCTCCATCATTTTTCAAGACAAAAGACCTCCATTATTTTTCAAGACAATTTTTAATGTCTGATGTTTAAAGAGCTGTATCTGTTTTTTCCAACGATGCGAGGATCATATCGAAGCAGTTTTTGACTATTTAGCACTATATTGCCGTCAAGGAAATCCCTTAACTGAACTTACATAATCCTAATAAATGCCTCTTATTGCGTACTCTCCCGTAATAAAGCATCGCTAGGACAAATAGATTAAAATATGGGTAAGGCAAACTTATGTTGGCGATAATTGCTCCAGGTGAATTTATGACCCTTAGAACTTCGGATAAATACTATATATTGGAGCGGTTGCAATCCAAATACGATAAGACTGACACATACATCGCCGAAGATCTGGTGTCTGGCCAGGTGATTCGGCTGAGATATGATCCATATGACGGTCCCAACGGTAGCCTCACGCTTGAAGATATCACTACGCAGGTGAACGAAGGCGTGACCGGCCATGGACCTTATGAGCGGTATGAGATCGACCAGGAATATTTTGCTACGACGAATAGCCGCGGTATCATGGGCATCGAGTACCCGGTCGTCCATGTCGATACGGATCCGGCAGGCTTCCTCTATGTGCGGATATATTACGATGAGAAGATGAAATATCAGCCCGATAACAGCACCAGGTCGTACTACGGGACCATGGAGTTCATAGAGGAGCTCTTCGAGTCGGGCGATGAGGAAGAGATCGAGGAAACGAACGATATATAAAATAGATGAAACTTGCTGTTTTTATTTTCTCACGCGGTTCGACGGCCGGCCTTCGGCCGGCCTGCTGCGGTTTTTCGGGTGCTTCGATGGCCGGGCCGCGCCCGCACCCAGCAAACCTCGCTTCGCTCGGTTTTGCTCGCAGGCGCTAAGCAGCGTGCCGACAAGACGGCACGCTCATTACCCGGCCATCTCCGCATCCCTGCGCTCGCTTCGCTCGCTTCGGGCAAACCCGAAAAACCTCCGCCTCACGCGACCCATACCAAGTATGCTTTACCGGTAACGCTCATCGATGGTTGGCTTACTCATAATATGATGATAGTTTCAACAAATGGACCAGTAATAAAATATCATGGCTTATCGATTGCCATAGAAAGGTTTATGGATTAAGTGATTTATTTTATCTGCAATTATGGATAATAAACTTTCACAAGCAATAAAAGTCGGCATTAAGTATGGTATTATCATCGCTATCATCTATATGGTCATAGGTTTTATGGGCCAGTGGCTGAATACCACCCCGGCAATGAAATCGTATACGAATGAACTGGCTCAATATAATCAGAACATATGGAATCAAACGTATAGTTCGGGCACATATCATGATAATAGCCAGGCTATGCCGCAGCCTCCGTTTGAGTATTATATTAACATGCTTCTTGGGCTGCTATCGTCTGCTGTTGCATTGATAGGCTTGCTGGCAATCGGCGTATTAGCGATCAGGTCTGGAGGCCTGGCGAAATATTCACTAAAAGACGTGACATACATGGGCGTTTTCGCCGGTGCAGCCGCATTCGTGCCATACTTCATCGCGGACATCATACAAATGGTGACCATGTACTTATGGAACGGCTCGTACTTGAGTAGCTTCACCAGCTTTATGCCAGGCTTTTCAGCATTAGTCCCGGCCATGATAATAGGTGAAACTTTCTGCTGTTGCCTGCCTCTGGGCATCGCCATATTTGTCATTCTGTCAACGATCGGCGCCTGTGGCTATGCGTTCTTTGCAAAGAAATTAGAGGATAAACCGACACCGGTTTAATCCGAACAATAAATTTTCTCCTTTTTTGTCTTTACGCCTTGTAATAAATATAACCTGTCCGGTTGTATCTAAAGTATGCACAACTTCATATTGTTTGTATCGCGGTCGTCGAGGCGTTTCGGGCATCAGTCGGCCGAAGGCCGATGCGTAGATGACGGGGTAATGAGCGTGCCGTCTCGTCGGCACGCTGCTTAGGGCTTGCGAGCGAAGCAAGCTGCGAAGCAGCCTTGCGTAGCGAGGTGCGAGCCCGGCCCCGGCATCGTAGCACCCGAAACGCCGAGTAGCCTGGCCTGATGGCCAGGCGTCGACCCGCGTGGAAGAAGAGAAACCATATTCAAAAAATTGTTGAGAAATTATTTAAAGTGGACATATCGGGAATTGAACCCGAGGCCTCTTCCATGCCAAGGAAGCGATCTACCCCTGATCTATATGCCCATCGAAAAACGTTAGTCCGATTTAGACACCCAACATAGTCCCCAATTACGTATAAATTTATCGGTAGCGCGAGATGGGTGGCTATCCCTTTCATCCGCATTACAAGCGACCATGAGCCTCATTAGATCGGACCTGTGTTATCTAAGTTATACGGGCAAAATTGCATATCATTTCTCAGGTTACCTTTAATTTTTTACTGACCTTCCTAAATTGGGGATGGAATGTCATGAAATCGTCGAATAAAGGAATTCTCATAGTGGCTACTGTACTCGCATTATTACTGGTGGCCGCGAGCCTCGCATGGGCCCAGTCAGACACAGCGGTTCAAAAGGACCCAAACGCATATTTATGGGGCCAGATCAACCATGCGAAGGACCCGAACAATCTCACGGCGCTCGAGCAGGCACACGTACCTGCGATCGACATAGCCGGGCCGGTCACGGCCGGCCAGCCGACAAAAGTGACCGTCAGAGTCGGTGTCGGTCACATGCACCCGAGCACGCACGACCACTTCATCCAGTGGATCGAGCTCTATGATAGGGATCTGCTGCTAGGCCGCGTCGACCTTTCTCCGGCAACCAGCCAGCCCGAGGCAACGTTCACGGTCGTCTTGAATAACTCGACCACCCTGAAGGCCAGGCAAAACTGTAACCTGCATGGCACATGGGAAAGCTCCAAGAACGTCAAAGTGACATAAAATAAAAAAGGATCCGGGATTAGCCGATGGCCGGCTAATCCGCCTAAGATTGGATGAAGATCGCGGGCCTTCCGGGGATCGCGTGCTTCTTCTTATTCTGCGGGTCGAACTCGGAATTCACTTCGACCTTCAGGCCGATCTCATTCGCGATGAACTCCTTTGCCTCGCCGAGGACTGCGGACTCGTCCACACCGCTCGGCACCAGCCGTTCGCTGACGATCTTCTGTATGTAGCGGCTGACCTCTTTACCGTGCGTACGCATCTCCGGGTCTTCCATGACCGATTTCATCGCATCGCCCATGTTCTTCCCGGTCGCGGTCTGCAGCACCTTGTACTTCCAATCCTCGGACGTATAAATATACGCCTCCTTCGCCTCCGCGAGGCTCGCGACCGTGATGATCTCCTGCGTGTCGTCGATGACCTTACGGATGAAGTCCTCGGATTTTTCGATGGTCTCGTTCGCGATCAGCGATTCGTCCCACGTAGGATAAGCGGCCTTCGCTATGAATCCCTCGCCGCCGATCCTCTCCCAGATCTCCTCGCACATGTGCGGGCAGAACGGGGCCAGGATCTTGGTCTGGACCTCGATGAACCAGGTGATGATCCTCTTATTGGGCACCGGCGAGCGGCGCGTGTACCATCTCAAGAATCTCTGGAGGTCGAAGTAGCCGCGCTGGATCGCAGAGCGGAAGTCCATGTTGTCCATGGCCTCCTTTGTCTGCTTCAAGGATTTCGTAACGACCGATTCAAGCCACAGATCGATGTACTTCTCATCATCGCGCCCTTTGCCATAGTTCGTTAATGCGAACTCGAACCACTGCCCCATCTTCGGTCCTGCGGTGCGGGCGAACTCGCTATCCCAGTTCGGGTCATCCAGGCCTTCGCCGCCGTACATGAGCGTTAATCTCGTGGCGTCCGCGCCGTAGATATCGCAGACCTGCCGTAACGTGTAAATATTACCCTTGCTCGACGACATCTTCTGGCCGTCCAGCTGGAGGAATCCGTTAGCGCTCATGCCTTTTGGCCAGTATTTCTCCGGGAATATCGCCGTATGATTAAAGATGCAGAACGCCAGGTGATTCTGTACCAGGTCTTTGCCGCTGGTGCGAATGTCAAAGGGATACCAGTACTCGAACTCCTGCTTCATTTTATCTAATAGCTCGACGCTGATGCCGGTCCTCTTAGAGATCTCCTCTGATTTTCCCACGTCGCTAAAAATAAAGTCAAAGAACTCATCGTTGAGCTGCGTGGCTTTAATGCCATACTTCGGGTCCTGGAGGTATTTGGAGATCGTGTAATATGCCATATAGATGGTCGAGTCCGAGAGCGATTCGATCATCCAGCGCTTATCCCACGGCAGCTCCGTGCCCAGTCCATATTCCCGGGTGCAGGCCCAGTCCTTGAGCCAGTCCAGCACGTAATTGAACTGTTTTCTCACAGCCTCAGGATAAAGCTTCATCTCGTCCACAGCCTTGTGCGCCTGTGCCTTCCAGATCGGGCTGCTGTAGTTCAGGAACCACTGGTCCGACACGATCTTGACGACGCACTTTGTCAGGCACCGGCATACCACCGGCTGTGGCAGCTCATAGAACTCGGCAGCAATATCACCGTGCACGAAGTCACTTTCCAGCTCCGTCTTGGCTTCCATGACACTCTTGCCGGCGTATTTGCCGCAGTTCTGGTTCAGGATTCCCGTGTGGAACTCCTTCTTGTATATCTCCTTGGTCGCGGTTTCCAGCTTCGGGTCGGTCTGGTCCTTAATATTCATCGACTCTATGATCTCTTTGGCCGGGAACTGGCCGAAGCCTTCGATCGTGATGAGCGGGATCAGCTTGATGCCGCTGATGGCCTCCATCGTCAGGCCGAACTTTTTCGGGTCGTTCTCGATGTCGCGTAGAGCGGCATAGTCGAAGGGCGCATGGGCAGGAACGGACATGACGACGCCGGTCCCACGGCCCGGCTCTACGAAGGTCGCGGGTAAGATCGGGACGATGTGGCCGTTTACCTGGTTGAGCACTGTCTTACCGATCAGGTCTTTACCCAGAATGGTCTCCAGTACCGTCACGAGGTATTTCTGGTTCACCAATTTTTCGATCGTGTCCCCGGATACGATCCATTCCTCGTCGTTGACCTTAGCGCGTACGTATCTAACCTCCGGGTTCAGCCAGAGGTTCGTGACGCCGAACGAGGTCTCCGGGCGGTACGTGCCGCACGGGAGGAAAACTTCGCCCAGCTTGAATTTAATGAGATATATCTCTTCGGGGGTGACGCCTTCGCCCTCGAGGCGGGCATGGTCGCCCACCGGCGATTTATCCTTCGGGCACCAGACAACGGGGTGTTCGCCCATGACCACATAGCCGCCGGCCTTGAGTTTCCTGAACTGCCACTTGATAAAACTGTCATAGTACGGGTTCAGTGACGTCGTGATGAACGAACGGGACCAGTCCACGGCGGCGCCGATCCTTATCAGGTCCATTTTTGTCTGTGCCGAGAAATATTCTGTCCAGTAGACAGGGTCCGCGAATTTGGGGATCTCCTCTTCGGGTACGCCGGTTTTCTTCAGGATATCCATCTGCTTCTTTTCGCCTTCGGCGATGCGCTCGGCAGCTGCCACGATCGGAGTGCCCGTGCAGTGGAATGCGAACGGGAAGAGCGCGTTATATCCCTGCATTAGCTTGTAACGGGTGAGGACCTCGGCCCTGATGCCGCTGAAGGCCCGGCCGATGTGGAAGTACCCATTCATGTACGGGTACGGGAAAGTCACGAAGAACTTGGGCTTGCCAGGCTCAACGGATGGCTCAAAGAGCTTTACATCATCATATTTTTTTTGCCATTTTTCTTCTATAGCTTTAAAATCCATATTGCGCCCTCATGAGTAAAATGATTGTAAGTTAAGGTTGTTTGTTGTAAGTCTTATATTAGTTTGTACCTATAAGGTTTTTGATTTTATCCGTACCGTTATAGAAGATATACGTCGCAAAAGTACCTGTGCGTATTAATATGCTACGTCACGATCATAGTTGATCGATGCGAAGAGTTCCGGTCGTCTAGATCCCACGTACGCCTGAATATGAGAACACCCGGCCGCCGGAAGCTTCATCTTTTCTTTTCGGAAAGCCGGTCTATGTGCCGCTCCCGTATATGTCCTATGGCTTTTTTCACCAGTATGAATGGAGCCAGCAGAATGACGATGGCTAGTGACATGCTCCCTAACACAAATAGAAATATCGTGGCCACCGGAATATAGACTTTAAAGTAGTATACGATCATCCCCAGGATGATGAACCCGAAGAACCACGGCCATGTATATCGTGTTCTTTTCAGGACGACAGAGATCGTATAGATCGCGGCGAAGGCGGAAAGTATCTCAAGCAAAGCCCTGATCAGCAGCCCGTAGTTCCTTATCATGTATGATAAAAAGACCAGGAGCAGGGAGCCAAAAAGCGTGACAAAAGAGATACGCATCAGCAGGCTGAACTCGGATGACCGGTCAGTCTTGACATCTCCTTCACTATAATTAATGGCAGCCCAGAGAATGGCAACAGTCAAGGAATAATAAATCCTTGTAGCCATACGATACCGCTGATGTGGTCGCCTTTTTGTAATTTTTCCCTGGTGGCGTTTTCCGTGGCACATATGTACATATCTATTGCGGAATCGCCTCTTATCCTAAAAGTAGTCTTAATGACCTGGGCTTTTTTGCCCATGACCTCGAATTCCCTGACTTCCTGCACGACGCCCCGGAAGACATAATCGTCCACGTCGCCGTTCTCATACCTGAAGGCAAGGTCCGCGTCCCCCATGAACTCCGGCTTTGATGATTTTTTATCTTTTATCTTTTTATCTTTTAACTTTTTATCCTGTGGCTTTGGCTGGCTGATCCTCGAGAGCACGTATGCGACGCCCGATATCAGGACAGTGATGTCTTTGCCAGGCACGTACGTGTTCTTGTTCTTAAAATACATGGTGTCGAAAATCTCTATGGGCGCACCGTTCACGTACACTTCCAGCTGGCCCTCATAGCCGTTTTCGCACTCGGTAACGTCAGTAATGCGGGCGGGCAGCGGCTTTCCGATGTTAAAAACAGGATAGGAGCTGATCTTATCGTTATTCTTTGTGATCGTTAAAAATTTAAGATAGTTCATATCCGACAGGTATCCGGAGATCGAGTCTTCCCCGTAGTTGATTGTCTTCTTGTCCCTGGCGGTCCTCAACGCTTCCGACCCCGCGCGGATCCCGTCTTCGTCATTCCTGGCGATGATGCGCATATGGCCGGCATGGTTGATGTTGAGCTTCTTATGGTCGGGCTTACGTAGCTGTTCGGGGCAGGTCTCCATGCTCATGTCGCTAAAAGGCTTGACTTCGGGTATCTCTACGGGTTGTTCAGCCGGTTTATCTTCCTCCGCTCCCAAGATCCCCCTTATCCGATTGAACACGAACGTAACACCTTCGATATATCCGGGGTTATATTGTATTGACTGGTTATTAAACTTTCTTTTTAAGTTACGGGGCGGTGGAAGTCATGCGATGGTTTTAAAGGCTGAATAAAAGCTTATTGCCTTAAAAACGTGAAAATAGGGCGTATTTTATTTCACATATCCATTGGTGCCCATTCTCAATTTTTAATGCATGGCGTGGAGGCGTTGCATTTCGTCATGTATCGTGACTATCCAGTATTTAGCTATGCGGGCTCCCTGATCGTCGCTGATCTGTCTCGCTATGGTAAGCGCCAGCTCATAGCACTCGCTGGCTCGCTCCAGGTGGCCCATGAGCCTGTACGTATAGCCGAGATTATTATAGATGATACGCGCGCCGTACTTATCATCCACTTCATGCGCACATTTCATCGCTTCCTCGAACAGCGGTAGCGCTTCCGCGTGCTTCCCCAGATTATTGTGGACGCTACCTAAATTATTCAAGCATACACGCTTTCCGCGCACGTCGTTCAGATCTACGGCCAGGCGATAAGAGTCCTCGAAGAACGGGATCGAATCTTCATAATGGCCCAGGTTGTTATACGCGACTCCGACGTTGCACGAAGCTGTCTCGATCCATTCCGCATTTTTCGATTTAACCGCCGTATCGAGTGCCTTTCGATACATCTCCAGCGCTTGCTCATAATGCCCTGTGTGGGTATGCAGGTTGCCCATACACGTCTCTATCGATGTGATCCAGTCCGCGTCGTTCGCCTTTTTAGCGATGGCCATCGCTTTTTCGAGATGATCCCGCGCCGGCTCGTGCTCGCCCAGGTCCAGGTGTACGATACCCTTGTATTTTTCAACGTAGAATATGTCGTGATCTTTGGTCAATTGCGCGTTATTTAAGTTCAGGATCGCGTCATTGAGCCTGTTAAAGTAATAAAGTAATAATCCGCCATAAAAGTGATAATACGGATCGTTATTTTCTGTTTCCGCCTGTTTCATCTCGAGCTTGATCAGGTTTTCCGAGCCCTTGAAATTCCCGCGCCTGCGCTGCAGCTCGATCTCGCCCATCATCTCTCTCAATTCGCTCATGTGGAAAAGTACGCGTTTAGTTATTATATAATTAATTTGATTTTAAATCTTAAAAACAGCTAATAAAAAAAGAAAAAAGGGCGGTAGCGCTTATTGCTTGAACTCCGCCCTCGACCATTTTTCATCTATCATTCCAAGCAGTACGAAAGCCACAACGCCTGCTGCTGCCGCTATGACGATACCCGGCCAGAATAACGCCGGCGTGAACGTCGTGATGATCAGTATGATCAGCACCGGGGCGATGGACGCCCAGTAGATGGCCAGCACCTTATAGTCAAAGAGCAGGCTGTTCGTGAACACACCCGTCATATACGCCGTGAGGACACCTACATAGGCCGACACCATGAACATCGTAAATAATGCCGCAGGATACAGGGAATATTCACCCCGGCTGATGCAGATCAGCCCTAAATAAACGGCGGCTACGACCGTATTGATGATGCAGAACAGGATCAGCTTCGACTTGATCACATCACTCAGGGAGATGGGAAGCGTCTTGTAGCACTCCGTAGAGTCGAGATTGTTCAGCCACCCGTACAATTCAGATGCAAAGAAGCCGATGATCACCGCATAGAAGATCGTGTTGAACTGTATGTCCACATTGTTACCTGACATGACGAACGTCAGCACCGCTGGCAGCACCCACAATAATCCCCACAAGAATAGCAGGGGCATCAGGAAACTGAAAAGCACGTAGCCTAGAGACCCGCTTCTTAGGAGGTCCGTCCACTCTTTGGCCGCAAGCGGCGCATATCTTCCGAAGACGGCGAATTTTCTCTCCGTCTCAGGGAACACGCTCCTTACATGCTTTTCCGTGCCCGGCGAAAACTTCTCGCGTATCAGTAATAACGAGAATGCCGAGAATACAACGAATACAACGAATCCGATGAGGGCGCCCGAAAGCGATCCAGTCATGTACGAGTTCGTGGGCGGCACTAGCTGTCCCAGTACCGCCATAAGGCTGGAGCCCATGGACATGTATGCGATCAAGACAAGGACGGCGATCACGACCGCCATAGTCAGTGCTCTGCTGCGGACCAGTATCGTGGAAAGCGAGAAGCTGAACGAGATGCCCATTAGGAACGCGGCCGTGAATGTAATTGCGGCCAACGCCAGGTTAACGTGCAAGCCGGTGATCAGGGTTGAGGCGAAGATGCCAAAAAGCACGGGCAGCACGTTCATCAGCATGTAGTAGAGGATATCCTTCAGGTAAAAATACGTGAAGACCTCCTTGTAGGATACGGGTATCGTTGCCGGCATGCCAAGCATCAACCGGACGCCTCCCATGCGCCGCTCCAGCAGAGGGTTCTGGAACATGGCGAAGCCGCCGACCAGCATGGCCGCGAAGAAGACACCCACGTGTGCGACAGTCACCATATCTAACGTTGACATAGCCGTGCGCATGGGCAGCAGCATCAGGCCCATGATGAACGCAAAGACAAGGATCATGAGCGGATATACAAGGAAGGAGCTCCTGAACATGGATGACTGTGCCCGGTACTCTTCCTTGATGAATAATACGAACAGGTTAGGGCGTATAGGCATGTGCGGCCTCCCTTATGCTGCCTTTTCGACGAGGCGCATGAACACGTCTTCCAGGCTTTCCTGCTGTTGTTTTAATTCGGATAGCTTGCCGCACGCAATGAGCTTTCCATTATAGAGGATGCCCACTCTATCGCAGAGTTTTTCCGCCATCTCCAGGATGTGCGTCGATAAAAATATCGTGCCACCCTCTGCGACGTACTTTTTCAGATATTCGCGCACATTCCGCTGCACGATCGGGTCCAGGTCCAGGAACGGCTCGTCGAGGAACAGCAGCTTGGGGTTGTGCACCAGCGCAGCGGAGATCATGACTTTCTTCTTGGTGCCCTTGCTCAGGTCTTTGCACATTACATCTTCTTTCTTTTTTAGGTCGAAAAACTCGATCCAGTGGTCGATCTTCGGTTTCGGGTCGTCCACCTTACGCAGGCTGCAGACCAGGTCCAGGTACTCCCTTACCGTTAAAAAGCTGGGCGGGTACTCCATCTCGGGCACGATGCCCATTTTTTCCTTAACACCCATCGGGTTGGCGGTCACGTCGATGCCCATGACTGTGGCTGTGCCCGCCGTAGGCACCAGCGAGCCTGTAAGAATGCCGATTGTCGTTGTCTTACCCGAGCCATTCGGCCCAAGCAGGCAGAATGATTCTCCCTCGGCAACCTCGATGCTCAGGTCATTCAGCGCCTCGACCTTCCCATACATTTTTGTTAAGCCTTTCGTTATTATAGCCGTCATTCGTATCGTAAAGTTTTAAACCTCCGGGTTTTATATACTTACCGATTTTTGAATATGCAGAACCGGCAGACGTGATATTATTTTTCTATTTTCGGTGATTTTGGAACAAAATTGTAAGGGCGACTACTATCTATAAAAAAGGAATTAATGCTATGCGATCGATTTGATGCCTGATGTGGTCGGGGGAGGGGGTCATTCAATGAGCACAAGCCCGAAGCGGTTCATCTGGCCTGACCGATCCTTCAGCACTTCAATATGATAGCCGTTATTCCTGGCTGTGCCGAACACGTCTATACCGCACCCTTCCATCGAAGGCCGGGCGCTTTCGACATGCCTGCATTCCTTCATCGTACATTTCGTGCAAAGCCGGCAGGGACCGCCACCTAGAGCAAACGCCTTATAGTACCCGGCGAGGAAGAAATCCCGCTCGAGTATGGCGACGACTTTGGTCGGGTCCTTCTCTCTTTTGATATCATCGGTAAAATGCACAAGCAGCGCATTTTTATAGCAATCGACCAGCTCTTTTGTCTCTCGGTAAGTGGGCGAGTTCGGCGGGCAGCAAAGGCTGCTGTTATACCCGTCGCATCCGTACCTGCACTTCCAGCGGACCCACGCCGCTGTTACGATGCTGTCTGTTTTTATGATCCTCGCATCGTCGGCTCCCAGCTCGACTGCCTTCTTCACAAACTTCCCATATTTTTTCATGTCGATCAGACCATAATGGCTATTTGATATCTTTTAGTCATACTGGCCCTTATTGTTTCCTGTAAGCCATCCAGGCGGGTATCAGTTGCGGTCATTCCTTGCTAAGCTTTTCAGCGAAGGCCGCCACTTTCTTTGCGGCTCCTGTCATGATCGGCTTATTGTGGCCCGAGAGCATGATCTCATAGTCCAGCGATCCCATTTTCTTTATGGACCCCAGCGACGCGGCTTTTTCCGCGTCATAATTCAGCGGCTTGATGAACTCATCGCCCTTCATTCGTAGCGTATCACTGGAAAACAGCAGCTTCTGCGACGGGCAGTAAAGCCCAATGTTGCCAGGGCTGTGTCCCGGTAAACCGACAACCACGAGGCCGCCCAGGACCGGTATCATATCGCCATCCTTAAGCCTCCGGTCCACCGGTGCCGGATCACTCTTGAATATACGCAGGAGCAGGGGTCCGACTAGCCAAAGAGGGAAGCGCATTTTCGGGACCGTCATCGATTTCTTGCCCTCGATCACATCGGAGTCCGCCTCACCGGCCATCACCGTCGCCTTCGTGGAATCTCGCATCGCACGAAGTCCACCGACGTGGTCCAGATGGCTGTGCGTAATTATGATGCGTTTAACATCCGATGGGCCAAATCCAAGCTCTTGAATCGTCTTTAAAATGGCCTTATCACTGCCACTCATACCTGTATCTATAAGTGTAATACTATTGTCAACGATCACGTAGACATGGCATCCTCTGATGCCATCTACCATATATATTCCAGGGATTATTTCGGTCATGGGATCACCATCGCTATCTGCGGATCATCTTCCGCAGCAGTGGCGTGTGTATGTACACGGCGCCTGCCGGGCATAGTTCCTGGCAGCAATAGCAGCGTATGCATTTATTATTATCAATGGACGGAACCGAGCCTTTCGTGAATTTTATCGCTTTAGGCGGGCAGTCCTTTGCGCATTCGCCGCATTTCTTGCATTTTGCCGCATCGATACGGGGCTTATATGCCATCAGGCTCTTCAAGCCGCCCATCAGAAATGCCGGGCCTTCGAACGATCGGGCTGTCGTCGTCTTCTTGAAGTCCTTGATGATCAGCGGCTCGACCTTCTCGCCGAATATCATAACATCTCCCAGGCTTTTCGGCCCGAGGCCTCTTTCGCATGCCTGTTTCACCGTCGGTACTACCATCGGATCGAAGCCGGCGATCGTCGTGGCCACATAATCGAGTGCCGTACTGCTCTTACTAGACATGATCAGCCCTATCTTTCGTGGGTCGCCGTTCGACGGCCCGTTGCCCTCCATGCCGATGACGGCATCCATGATGTTAATGGCGGGCCGGCATGTCTCATGCAAATCAATCAAGAATTCCGCAAAGAGACTCGGGTCTTTAGAAGCATGTAAATGGTATTCCACCTTCGTCATGCCAGGGATAAACCCGTAGCTCAGCTTCACTGCGCCGGTGAACAGCGCGAGGCCGTGAGTTTTCATTTTTGGCAGGCCTATGATCACGTCTGCATCTGTCACCGCTTTGGCGATCTTAAACTGCTTGAACGTCCTCGCCCTGTCTGAAGATACCTGCGTATCCGCACTGTCAAACCTTACCAGCTCGCAGCCCGTCTCTTCGACGACTTTCTGTATGCCGGTCTTTTCTATTAGCGCCTTATACGAGTTAACGCTGCTTCCGCCGCCCGGAGAGTCACCGACGATCGGCGTGGCTCCAAGCTCCTGCACCATTTTTACGACCGCTTTGACCACGGACGGATGCGTCGTTACGGCCGCTTCGGGCGGCTTTGAGGATAACAGGTTTAGCTTGATCAGTACTCGATTACCTTTCTTAACGACGCTACCCAGCCCTCCGAGAGGTGCCAGGCTCGCTTCGATGGCTTTACGTACTTCGGCTTCGTCGTAAGAATCACATTTCACTATTGATACTTCATAACTCATGATGGTCTTCCTGCGTCACTTTTTGACACGTCGTCTCATCATCTAATATCCTAAAAACAAAAAGCGGTCGTCGAGGCGTTTCGGGCATCAGTCGGCCGAAGGCCGATGCGTAGCTGGCAGGGTAATGGACGTGGCCTTTTATGGCCACGTCGCTTAGGGCTTGCGGAGGCCGAAAGCGCGAAGCGCCTTTCGGCCGAGGGTGCGAGCCCGGCCCTGACAGCGAAGCACCCGAAAAGCCGAGTAGCCCGGCCATCAGGCCGGGGGTCGACCCGCTAAGTACATCACTCTTTTCTCTACCTCTACCTCGTCATCGACCTTCTGAACACCGGTATGGCGATCGCGAGCATGACGGCTCCGAAGACGACCAGTATGATCAATTCGGGCAGGATGTCCGTGATCCCTGCGTTCAGGATCATTACTTTTCGCATGGCCGTGATAGCATACGTCAGCGGCAGAGCCTTGGATATGTCTTGCATGAACCACGGCATCTGCTGTATCGGGAAGAACACGCCCGTCAGGAACATCATCGGGAACTGCAGCACTGTCATGAGGATCGTCGCGGTCTCCTCATTGTTCGCCAGCGACGTCAGTAATATCCCCACGCCGATGAAGCTGAAGGTGCCCAGGAACAGCAGCACGAATGCTAGCAACAGGCTCCCTTCCTGGATGCTCACGCCGAAGATCAATACAGCGATGATAATGACGACAATGCCCTGAATGAAACCACGCACCGTTTGCGCGATAGTCTTACCGAATATGATAGACATCTCGCTGACTGGCGCGGCCAGTATGCCGTCGAACGTACCTATCTCCTTTTCATGCGAGATGGCTCTTGGTATGCCTGTCATGGCCCCCATCATCACGATCATCATTAAGAGACCTGGAGCGATGAAGTCAAAGTAGTTCAAGTTGCCCGGGACCGTTCCTTGTGATACCGGCACGTAAGGCGTGATGACTGCCTGCGGGTTCACTGTCTTATTTGCCTCGAGGCTCAGCATCTGCACCTGGGCTATACTACTAAACGAACCAAGCCTGCTGACAACCTGCGAGCCGATGCCCTGCATGACCATCGATACCTGCGGGATACTGTTATCAGATAACACCGTAACATTGGTTTGTTTTCTTTGCGCAATGTCGCTTGAGAATCCCTGTGGAATAATGATCGCGCCGTATATCTGCCCTTGTCGGACCAGTGTCGTCGCATCATCTATGCTTGCCGCCGATTGAAGGATCATCGGATTCGGAGTCGTCATGTTGTTCATGGCTTCCAGCTGCGTGAAGAATTGCACGCTGGCGTTGCTGTGATCGAGGTCGACCATAGCAACAGGTATGTTCGAGTAAGAGCTGCCTGTCGGGAAGATGAACCCGGTCATGAGGAGCATGAAGAACGGCATGAGGAACAGGAACATCAGCCCGATGCGGTTACGCTCGAATTCCATCAGGTCCTTTATTGCGATGCGGTAACTGTCTTGTAAGCCTTTTATGATTCCCATGGTCTCACCTCACCCTCGCCTTTGGCGCACTAAACGGCCCACGGCGCATGCCGCTTGCAGGGGCCTTTTCATTTGCATGGTCACGCATCGCCTTACCCGTTACAGATAAGAACACGTCCTCCAGTGTCGGCTCGTTGGTGTTGATCGTCGTGATCGTGCCTCCGTCCTGCCGTATCGCATCGAGGATCTTGTCGACTCCCTCGTTTCCTTTTGCGCTGATCTTCAAGTCGTACGCATCCGGTTGATCGACAGCAGCCACGCATTCCAGCTTCTGTATCTTGCCGACCAGTGACGGAGTAAGATTCGGTACCCGTACGGTCAGCACGGTCATATCGGCTTCTTTTACAAGCTTCTTGAGGTTTCCCGGCGTGTCGAGCGCAATGATCTTGCCGTGGTCTATGATCGCGATACGGTTGCTGAGAGCCTCGGCTTCTATCATTGCGTGTGTCGTGAGTATGACGGTCGTGCCTTTCTTGTTTATGTCCCTTATTAAGTCCCTGATGGAGAGCGTCGTCTGAGGGTCCAGGCCTAATGTGGGCTCATCCATGAATATGACCTTGGGCTCGGTGAGCAGTGCCCGTATGACGTTGATGCGCTGGCGCATGCCGGTCGAGAACTTCTTGATCTGGGCATTTTTCCAGTCCGTCATGTCGACAAGCTTAAGCAGCTCATCGATCCTGGTCTCTATCTTTTGCTTGGGCATCTGGTACAGGTTCCCGAAGAACCGCAGGTTCTCCGCAGCCGTTAACTGGTCATACATGATCATTTTTTCGGCGACGAGCCCGATGCTCGCCCTGACATTGTCCGGCTGTTTCAGAAGGTCATAGCCGTTGACCTTCGCGTCCCCGGCCGTCGGCCTCGCAAGCGTGCACAGCATCCTGATCGTCGTGCTCTTGCCGGCACCATTAGGGCCTAAAAATCCGAAAATCTCTCTATCATTTACGTTAAACGAAATATTGTCAACAGCGGTAAAAGTACCAAACTTCTTCGTTAGGCCTTGTACCTCTATAGCGTAATTCTCTGTCATGGTTTTTTCTCCGGTAAATCGCCAAGTAGATTGTTAAATTCTATCATCATTTCTTGTCTTTTCTTCTTAAGATGCAGGATGACTTCCTTGCCTTCAGACGTTATCGAGTACACCTTTTTACGATCGATCTCTTCCATTGTGATGTAGCCCCGTGACATCAGGAACTCAAGCGCCGGATAAATAGAGCCCGGGCTCGGCTCCCAGTGACCGTGGGTGTTCTCCTCGATCTTATGGATAATATCATATCCATGCATTGGCGTATCGTTGATCATCTTCAGGATGATCATCTTTAGAAACCCTTTGCGCATCTCGTTGTTCATCGCTTCGTCTATCATATATCAGATGCCGATATATCGGTGTCCGATACTCAGCATGTATATCGATGTCCGATATAACATATATAACTTTTGGTTAATTGCTTACCATGCGGGGATTTAAACCGTCTATTAAACGTATGGCACCACAATCCTTCAAGCCGGGTGTATATCGAAGTTCTTTAAAAACACTAAAATAGGACGAGGATTATATTATATGCAAGGTGATACCTTGGATGACATAAGCGGAAAGCCGGACATCATCGATAATATGCCCATAGGCGTGCTGATCGTTGACGAGAACATGAAAGTGATTCGTTTCAACGGTGTTATGGCAGAGCAGCTCAGCACTTTTTTAAGCGGGCCGCTTTCCGAAGGTATTGAATTTTCGCATATCATGTCGGACGAAAAGGTCATCCTGATGCTGATAGAAACGATCTCCGGAAACTCGTTAAATATGTACGGCTATCGTTTTGAAAGCAAGGTCGAAGGCGCCGAAGATCGATTTTTTGACCTTATTGCCTCCCCCTTGAAAGATGCTTCCGGAGCCGGCTGCGGAGCAGTGCTTGTCGCGGTGGATGTAACAAATCGCCAGCGGTATATCGAAGGTATCAAGTCAGCCAGGAACGAAGCGGATTTTTATGTTGACCTGATGAGCCATGATATCCGTAATTTCAACCAGATCACCGGGGGATATATCGAGCTTTTACAGCTGTCCGACAGGCTGAGCGCCGAGGATACTGCATATCTGGAAAAAGCACAAAAAGGCGTCACAGGCAGCAACCGGCTGATCGATAACATCAAGAAGGTGCGCATGATCCGCCAGTTCGCCGGTAAGGAGCTAAAGAGGATGGACCTGGGCGAGATCTTAAGGCAGGATGCGGAGACTGTTAAAAAATCATCGCCTGAATCCAGTATTAGTTTTAGCGAGTCGGTGAATAAAGAAAGTCGCTTCATAATGGCCGATGATTATGTGCATGAGATCTTCCGCCACATCCTGGAGAACGCCGTCAAGCACGATCCCCACGATCAAAAGATCATTGAAGTGGACGCATCCGAGACCATCGAGCATGGCTGCGCATACTGGATCATCAAAATCGCAGACAACGGAGTCGGCGTACCCGACGATAAAAAACGCTCCATCTTCGAGCGAATGACAAAGACAACAAAAGGGGCGGGACTGGGGCTATCCATTGTAAGCGTGATCGTCGACAAATACCGGGGCAGGATCTGGGTCGAAGACAGGGTGAAAGGCGATCCGACAAAAGGTAGCGTCTTCGTCGTACAACTTCCCCGCGCATGATTTTTTGATTTTTAGTGCTACTGTATGGACAGACAACAAACGAACAAAAAATCTTCAACACAGTATCAAATTTAAAAAAAGATCAAATCGGCATATTGTTTATGGCCTTGCTGATATCGGGTGTAAGGTAATAATGCTTGAACTTGCCGTCCTGCTCGAACCGCACGAGCTCGTCCTTCAGGAACCGCTCCATGTGCCAGTGCACACTGCTTTTATCCAGTAAGAACTGATCGGCGAGCATCTGGTTCGTGACACCCGGCTTTTCCATGATGGCGTGCAGTAAATTCCTGCTCGTGTCGTTCTTCAGATAAGTAATGATGACTTTCTCGATGTCGTTACCCGGCCCATTCCTGAAGATGCGTGTGAACTTACCCATGCGCTTCAGTATGATCTTACCTTGAAGCTGGAGCATCTGGACGTGATATTTCACTGTGCCATTTTTCATGTTTTGACGGTCAGTGATCTCAGCCTGCGTGCATCCGGGGTTATCGAGCACGTAATTAAAGATCTTGAGCCGGTTGCCGTTATCGAGCACGTTCTGGATCTTATTGACGACAAAGGGCAAACAACCGATCATGCCTATCAATAGCAAGATACCATCGAAGACCGAAGCCACCTGTATCCAGAGCGGAAGGCTCCAGTAGGAAACTACCGGCGCATTATTTGCCGATATATCGCCCGCCTGCCCGCTAATACCTGGCGTGACCACATAGTTACCGGGTCCTGAGAAAAGAGGCCCTGTAGCAAGCAGAAATACCAGTATGATCGCGGTCAGGATCAGGATCCCTGCCGCAAGCACATGCTTAAATCGCATTATATCACCATGCCCTTAGATAATAGCCTTCCTGGCTGGTCACGTTTGTGCCGGTCACTTTAAAAGACCAGCTGCCGGATGTGATACCATCCGGATTACTGACTGTCAGGTTGATCTCGTTATTCAACTTGCCATCATAGCTATCATAATATGGCCCCAGCACATGGCCGTCAGGTGTGTATATCATGAGCCTCAGGCTGTCGTTTGCCGTCTGCCATTTTAAGCTCACGTTCAGTGTTGTAGATCTGCCCGTGATCTCCTGCTGATGCCATACCGTCTCGCCCTGGCTGATCTGACTATTATATCCATTGTCCTGTACTGCCATTGTCGTCGGCTGCGACAGGATCGGGCTTGAGATATTGATCATGCTATGGAAGGTGAGCAGGCCCGCCGGGCCCTGAAAATCAGCTTCAGGTGGCGGCATCGGTATCCTCATATCCGCTACAAAGCTCGCCATGACCAGGCCGTCGATCAAGCCAGCCTGCGAAGCCTTAACCCATTCAACCTGGTACGAGCGATCTTGTTGTCCGGGCGTATGCAAGGTCATATTTCCCCTGATGAAGCCATTATCGCTGTTCCTGATCATCTCATGCTTATGGTTGAGCATGAACATGTACAGATCATCCTGCGTTATCTGGCTGTCCCTCATGTCCAGGGTCACAAAAGTATTGTTATGGTCATCTACTCTGTTCCAGTCATGAAACATCATGACCGGGTCTTTTTCGTACAGAGTTCCTGCCGTACTGTCATTCGCGAGGCTTACACTGGAGCCGATCGGATCTATAGATCCAATGGTCAGCGATGCCAGTAGCAGGACTACTAATATGACAACGCAACTCTTCCTAAACATTAGCATCAGTATAATAAGCAATTATATGGCTATTTATACGTTTTGGCTATATCATCCAACGATTAAAAATAAATGGATAAAAATAGCCGCCTATCAAAAATGTTCAAAATGGCCATTATATAATCCTTATGGCCGGATCATTAAACTGTGGCTTGATAGTTGGACGATTGAGCGAGAAATGATTTATATACTGCTGTTCTATGTTCGCCTAGAAGCAAAATGGAGGCCTGGCAAAATGATCAGGACAGAGAATCTAACAAAAGAATATGACGGTGTTAAAGCTGTAGATACCGTTTCACTAAATATTAAAAAAGGGGATGTTTTCGGATTCCTCGGCCCCAACGGCTCTGGAAAGTCCACGACCATGGGAATGATGGTCGGGCTGATCGAGCCGACTTCGGGCAAGTGTTTCATCAATGATATCGACGTGATCCAGCACCCGCTGGAAGTCAAGAGGATCATCGGTTATATGCCTGACGGTCTTGGTTTCTACGACAACCTGAACGCCAGGCAGAACTTGAAGTATTTCTCCGAGTTTTATGGCATACCCTCAGCAGATGCGGATAAGCGGATCAAGGAATTACTCGAGTACGTGGGTCTCAAGGGTGTTGAAAAGAAGACCGAGAGCTACTCCAAGGGTATGCGCCAGCGGCTCGGGCTCGCGTCTGCACTGTTGAACGACCCCGAAGTAATATTCATGGATGAGCCCTCTGCCGGCCTTGACCCGCAGGGAATGCTCTGCATCAGGGACGCTATTAAAGATATGTCCGCAAAGGGAAAGACTGTGTTTTTCTCCTCACATATATTAGAGGAAGTGCGCCAGGTGTGCAAAACTATCGGCATCATCTCAAAAGGGAAGATCATCGCGAACGGCACGCCTGACGAGGTGCGTATGACCATGCAGGGTAAAGACGCGGTCACGATCACCGTAAGGGTCAAAGGCACTATGCCGAAAATAGCGGACTCTCGAATCGTGAACGCCACATATAATGATGGCGGCGCTGTGATACATGCCAGCGAGGATATCAGTGACCTGATCTCCGACGAGCTCAACCGGCAGGGCATGCACATACGTGAACTGAGCTTGCATGAGCGTACACTTGAGGAAGTATTCCTCGAATCCGTATATAAGGGGGCTTAACATGAAAACGGAATTTATCGTAGCGACAAAAGAATTCAAGGATTATTTGATGAGCAAGCGTTTCCTCATCATATTCGCCGCACTGGTACTTATGTGTATAGCGGCGATCATATCAGGTATAAGCTCTTATAACACGCAGGTCACGGATTACAACAACATGCTGTCACGCGTAAGCACTAACTCGACCGGATTTGGCGCGAGAGCGGCGGCGTCAATGCCGTCCATGCTGCTCGTCTTCGAGAGCTTCGGCAGCACCTTCACCACGATCGGATGGCTGCTCGCGATCGCCGTCGGATTTGACCTGATCTCGAAGGAGAAAGAGACCGGCAGCCTGAAATTGCTCCTGTCCCGGCCTACGTTCAGGGACTCGGTCATCAACGGCAAAATACTGGGTTCATCGGCAATACTGGTCGTCGCACTGGCTGCGACGTTCGTGGTAGCGCTTGCGATCCTGCTCTTCAGCGGCCTGGTTCCTACGGGCGATGACCTGCTGCGGCTGATCGTATTCTTCCTTGCCATGGTATTGTTCTGTATCGCGTTCCTTGCGATCGCCATGGCAGCCTCGACCATATCGAGAAACTCTACTCTGGCCGTCCTCATTGCGATCGGCGTTGTAATGTTCTCTACGCTGCTGCCCACGTTCACCGGCTCGATTCTGGGTATTGTAATGGGGTCTGCGCCTCAGATGACCCTGCCGTCGGCTGGTGTAAGCGGTTCGAGCAGCAGCTCTTCAAACAGCGGTGCCACGTATATCAACTATGCAGGCGGTAATGGCCAGCAGGGCGGCGGGGCTTCGAATAGAACCATGACAATGTCCATCAATCCTGCGTATACCAGCTACTGGAATACGCGTAACCAGGTCACCGAAGCCGTAGACCTGCTCTCTCCGACACAGGACTTCACCGGCATCATCAACGTCGTCGTGGATCGCCAGTCGACCCCGCTAACAACCGATTCAAACATCGCGGGCAGGTTCACGATCGGAGGCCAGAGCAGCGCCACCAGTAATACCTTAGGCAACACACTGCCATCGGTATTGCCGCAGGCACTCGCGTTGATCGTCATGATCATCGGTGGTTTTGCGCTGTCATATGCCAAGTTTATAAGGATGGACGTAAGATAACTTATGTCAATTTTGTAAGGTGGAAGTAAAATGAGCGTAAAACAAGTAATCCTATCAGTACTGCAGGTACTGTTGATATGCTTGGCAGTAACAGGGGCTTTACAGGCCCCTGCCCTGGCTGCAAGCAGCTCTTCAACACTATTTTCCGGTACGGTAGAGAATGGCAGTCTAGTGTCCGGAAGCCAGGCCAATGGATGTTATGTAACGTTCTATTTCACTGGCGAGGGAACACTACATGCGAAGATAGTGAGCACTAACTATCAAATGGCTGATACGAATTTACCTGTCGGTCAGTCTGTGTATTATTATGATCAGCTGGTCATACTAGTAGGCCAGATCACGCAGAAAAGCGATGGAACATGGGAGGCACTGGTAACACTATCAACGCCGTCGACCACGACGACAACTTCCACAGGCACATCGTTGACCTCGGAGACGCCAGGCCAGACCGCGCTGGCAGGCGATTCGGTGTCGTTCCCGATCACGATCACTAATAATAACGATGGCGATCGGATATACACGCTGTCCGCTTCGGGTGCTTCCGGATGGGGGTTGAGCTACGAGCTTGGCAGTAAGAGCATATTCCAGGTGACCGTTCCACAGTCGCAGTCGAAGACTGTTAACTTTGTCGTACAAGCGCCATATACCGCATCGATCGGCACACAAACGTTCATCGTGAGCACAGGCGACGCCAGCATGAGCGTAAGCGTGGACATCACTAGCGTGAATGAGAGTGTCTCGGTATCACCCAAGGTCAGCACGGTCATATCCTATGTAGGCTCTAAAGCTTACTACGATATCACTCTCGATAACTTACAGGCGCAGGATAATGACTATAAGCTCTCTTTGACGGGTCTGCCGAATGAGAACTGGTACTATGCATACCTGAGCTCACGGAGCAGTACGGATGAGATGGCAGAGACCATCGTGCCGGCTTCGACCACTCAGAGCATCGTGCTAGAAATCGTGCCACCTTACACAGCGACTGCCGGGACATACAACTTTACGGCAGTGGTCACCACTGCGGACGGCCTGGCCATCTCAAAGAACCTGACGCTGCAGCTAAAGAGCGGCACGGGCATGAGTGTGCAATACGATCAGCTCCAGTATAGCTCTACCGCGGGTAACACGATCAAGATCCCGATATACGTGACCAACACAGGTACGGCTACGCTCACGAATGTGTACGCGTCGGTATCTGCGCCCTCCGGCTGGGTAGTCACGTCAGCGCCGAACTCGACAAGCACGCTCCTGGCCGGTAAAACGCAGACGTTTTACTTGAGCGTACAGTCGCCCGGTAACATCGTAGCGAGCGACTATAGCGTTGTCGTCACCGTTAAGAGTGATCAGGAAGCGGCGTCCGATGATACGTTCAGGATCACTATAACGACGCAATCGTACATACCGTATATCGGCGGCGGCCTCATCGTCATAGTGCTGGTTGGACTGTTCTTCATGTACAGAAAATACGGGCGCAGATAAACTGCCCCGTTATCTTTTTTATTAAATATTTCAAATTCATGTTCCATGTACAGCCCTGGCTGCCCGGGTCTGAAAAAAGCCGAAAAATGATAATTCATGTTATTTTTTTAGTACTTGCTCTACAGCCTGGAAATCGTCCTCGTAGATGTGAACGTTATCGCCTATGCATCGTAAAGTGCCCAGCGAGAAATCAGTCGGGCCGATGAGCTCGTCCTTCACGAGTTCCTGGAATGCCATGAGGTTTGCCTCGAAGGCCTTGAACATGTCCCACGAGCGATAGTGAATATGGACGTCCAGCCTGTGATTTTTGTGCGGGAAGACCCATATGCGCTGGAAGCACGGCTGATCCTCTTTTTTCATACAATCAACTTTAGGCATCCACGTGATCGCCTGTATGCGCTTTGACTCGTAGCGGTAATTTTTCAGCTGTTCGCTCATCCATTTCAGCTGGTCGAAGCCCTCGTAGTTTACCATACGATCGATGTATGTGTACTCGAAGCCATGCCTGCCAGCCGACTCCCGCTTGAACTGCTGCTTGTAGAATTGAATGCGGTCAGGGCTGCAGAACGGGTCCTTCTTATGCCATACCTGGACCGGGTTCCTTATTTCAAGGAGCATGCCGTTGATCATCTTCGCCTTCATGCCATACTCCGTATCGACAAGCTGTCCTCTTCCGTATATCTCTCCTACCGCCCAGAACCAGGCCTCGGAAAGCGTGTCAAATTCCCCGGCAAGCATCGATGTAACCTCTAAAAGATACTATTCTCTATACCGCTTACTAAATAAATCTAGCTCCTGAAGGGAATGGTCACTAGGGCGTGAATGGGAAAACCTTTTACGTGCCGGTGATATTGTTAGCAAGCCTGTATTAATAAATCAGGAGCCGAAAATATTTATGTAGCGATACACTGTGCTCAGGCCATTTTTTTGTTTTTTCTGCGATTACTTTCAACATGCTCTTGGTCAGGATATATAAGCACTTGCATGATATTAGGGTATAGTACTAAAATATCGCACACGCCCTACACGATTCAGGGCCGGGCTGCGATATCGACCATCCTGTACGTTCAACATCCCAACCCCAAACAATTAATGGCCGGGCTTTCCACCCGGCCATCAGGATTCTCTTTTCATATCACTAAAACACGCTTAACGCAGGGCGATTAATCGTTCATGAGATAACGCTTAAATAGTCAGCCCCTCCTCATTTCTGGTAGCGAGGAATGTCATAATGGGTGGTAATGCTGGAAAAACGGTCGTAATGACGACACTTGCCATGATAGCGATCTTTTCAATCTTGCTAGCTTCGCAACCGGCACTTTCATGGCAGCCAGGCGTTGACTGGGCGAAAACCTACGTTTCCAACGGCTCCGGTACGACACTCAGGCTGACCTCTGACGGTGGATATGTCATTGCGGGCACAGCCGTCGTCAACGGTAGCGAGAATGTCTTACTGGTTAAGACCGATGCCCAGGGCACGGTACAGTGGAGCAAGACCTATGGCGGGACAGCCAGTGAATTCGGGATGTCTCTGATCATAGCTAATGACGGCGGATATGTGGTCGCGGGTATCTCCAATGGCTCCGACGCATTATTAATAAAGGCAGATGCAAGTGGTACACTGCTGTGGAGTAAGACATATGGCGGCACGGGCACCGAAAAGGGATTCGATGTCCGGCAGGCAGCAGACGGCGGATATGTGATCGCCGGAGAATCCAACAGTGGCACAAACGCGTATGTATTACTGATCAAGACCGACGCTAACGGAGCCTTCCAGTGGAGCAATACTTATGGCGTACAGGGTTCCGCAAACACGGGCTATTCTGTCCAATGCAGTGACGATGGCGGATATGTGATCGCCGGTACATCCGTGTCCAACGGCAGCAGCGCCTACGTGGTAAAAACCGACTCGGGAGGCGCCATGCAGTGGAGTAAGACTTACGGGAGTGCCCACTCTGCCAGTACGTACTCCATTGCGAAAGACAGCGATGGCTACGAGATCGCCGGAGCCATCTTAGACGGCAGCATACATTCGGCATACCTGCTGAAGATAGACGCCAGCGGGAACGAGAAATGGAATCGCACGTACTATGGCAGCGGTAATGAATGGTATGCAAAGTCGGTGACAAAGGTCAGCGACGGATTTATCCTGGCCGGGCAAAACCATAATATATCGACCGGCGTGGACAGCCTGCTTCTGATAAAAACCTCGTCAGACGGCACGGTACAGTGGAACGGCGTCTATGGCGTTCTAGGCAGCTGCATGGGCTTCAGCGCGCAGCGAGCCACGGACGGGACTTGTGTGGCTGCCGGCACGGCGTATAATGGCAGCGGCTTTTATGCTTTATTACTGAAGACTAATGCTTCCCAGCCGCCAGGCACTTCAAAGCCTCCGGTCACGGTGATCAACATATATGTGCCATCGGACATAACACCGACGACGGCGCCCTGGATATCGCCCACGCCAAAGCCGACGATGGTGCCGACGCCCGGGCCCGGCGCGAATACGGTGACCCCCACGGCCGCAGCGGCAGCAACTCCGACGGCAGTGCCAAACTCCGGGAGCAGCTCAAGCGTGCCCATAGCAATTGCCGTATTATGCATTGCAGGTGTGGCCGCCGGCGCAGTATACTTCCTGGCATTTAAGAAAAAATGAGCAAGCCGGGCCTTTATGGCCCCTCTTTTTTATTGGCAGAGGCATTTTGATATCCTGCACTTTATCCTAAAATACAAGAATAGCTCGTCCGATATGAGTATCGCTTTAAATTTTGATATATGTTATATTTATCGTTATATATATTAAAAATGTTTCTCTTGCCGTTATTTCAGCGATTTATTGGCGAATTATTGCTTTTAATGGGCTGAAGCTTGTTATACAGAAGTGCGTTAGTGTCTCATATAGTATAAGACTAAGCGATAGGAACGTAAACTATGGCCGCGAATGCGAGCAATCTGGAAAATCTCAAAAAAGGCGTGGACGCAGGCGATCATCACGACCGTCTTAGTGCTGTCGACAAGCTCGGGAAGCTTCACGACGAGCGTACTGTCCCTCTATTACTGCAAGCGTTAAAAGATGAAGAATACGAGATACGTGAAACCGCATACGTCGCCCTCAGGGAGATTGGCGTGAAAGCCATGCCATACCTGGTGAAAGCCATGAAAGACGACAGCTTTTACGTACGCATGTATGTATCCCTGGCCATAGCAGACTACATACTTGAGAACCCCTCCCGCAAGTATGATGATGACCTTGTCGACGCGCTCACGCACGCGCTACTAGATAAAAGCATATACGTCAGGCGTTCTGCATACGACGCCCTGAAGACGATCGAGTACAACAAGGTCATCAAGTCCCTCATCTGCGCTCTCGACGATGAAGACTACGACATACGCATAGAAGCGATCACTGCTTTGGGGCGGATCGGCGACCGCAGGGCCGTCAAGGCACTGTCGCGTGCGATGCGCATGGATAATGAAAGCATACGGAGGTCCGCAGCTCAGGCCCTTGGCCGTATCGGTGATAAGCGTGCGATAGGGGCGCTGATCAGCGCCATAGAAGACGCCGACGGCGGTGTAAGGCGAGAGGCCATACGCGCGCTTGGCGCCATAGGCGACGAAAAAGCTGCAATGTACTTATTATGCGCGTTAAAGGACAGGGAACCCGTGGTCAGGCGTGAAGCGGAGAGCGCTTTAAGCCTTCTAAAACCCCTCCGTACTATTACACCCTTCATCATGGTCATGGATGACGAAAGTGCGCGTGTGAGGCAGGAGGCCGTTAAAGCTCTAGGGCGCTCGAGAAGCCAGAAAGCAGTCGAGCCTCTGATACGATCGCTGAACGATCGGAATGCGTCCGTCAGGGAAGCTGCGTGCTCAGCGCTGGGCGAGATAGGAAAGCCTGCGATCCCTCATCTGGAGGCATTGCTGGCGAACGATAACGCGCAGGTCTGTACCGCAGTAAAGAAGGCTCTGATATTGATCAATGAGATGTCCGCCTCAAAGCGCGAAAAGCCTGTTCAAAATTTACCCGATGAAGCTGCAGCTTTCGCATCGGATAATTTTTTTAACACGTTAGAAAAAGCCGGGCAGGCAAGCCTGTCATCCTTTAACATGTGATCCTGTCACTGTGCTATGGTCACAGCCCAGCGATCCGCCCAGTTCACGGTGAGATAATAGTCGCCGGTATATGGTATCATGACTGTTTTTGAGACCTGTGCCAGGCGGTTCTCGTCCATTACATATAGCTGGATCAAATTATAATTTTGCGAGCCCGGCGCCTTATAGTTTAAGCCGATGCTGCATCCGAACCCATTGCCCTGTAAATTAATTGTCACGGTGGCGTTGCCTTCTTTTAGCAAGAACGGGTCATTCCTGGTGTTTATATTATATGGATATGTGCCTGAGGCGGTGATCGTATCCCCGGATCGGACGATATCCACATTCTGAGTTGAAGATATCGGGGAGGACTCATCGCTGTGCACTGGGCCTGAGTATGGCGAAGGTGTAAGTGATGGTATAGCCGAGCACCCGCATACGGATATACAAAAAACCAGCGTTATGATGATCAGCAGGAGTGGGGCTAAAGTTTTACTCATTTAATACACCGATATTATCTGGATATGCCTTTGAATGGATCTATATTCCTGTTCAACTGGCAACTATTCTACTGATCATAACAGGATCAATCTATCATGGATCTCAGATACCGCAGCTTCTCTGCCCTGTCTTTTCGAAGTACTGCTGGTGATATTCCTCCGCCTTATAGAACGTCTTGGCCGGGATGATTTCCGTCACTATAGGCTTAGCGAACTTCCCGGACTTTTGTAAGCTTTCCTTTGACGCCCTCGCCTTTTCTTCCTGCTCGCGATTCAAGTAAAATATGGCAGAACGGTATTGCGAGCCGGAGTCAGGGCCTTGCCTGTTTAGCGTAGTCGGATCGTGATGGCTCCAGAAAATGTCGAGCAGCTGATCGTATGTGACTTTCGAAGGGTCGTAGACGACCTCAGTTGTTTCCGCATGGCCCGTCCTGTCCGTGCAGACCTCCTTATAGGTGGGATTTTCCATATGCCCTCCCATGAAGCCCACAGCGGTTGCCACGACACCCGGCACGTGCATGAATGCATCCTCAACATGCCAGAAACAACCTGCGGCGAAGTATGCTTTTTCGAGTTTTGGGTTTTCCGCGTTCATCATAACTACCATTTCGCATCATTCAATATATTCTTACTGTGTCGCTTTTACGGAGTCTTATTTAATCGGGTTTAGATATGTAACGTCCGATGTCGGCAATAAATAACAAAAAGTTTAACGGAACCAACCGGGTTAACCTTTACACGACCTTACGCATAAATGTTAATGTTTGAAAATTTCCCTCAATAACATGGTAGATAATATTTTCTATATATACCAATATTATTTTCATTGATTTTTTTATCTCATTTAATTGTTTCTACTAAGAACAAATATATACCGTTATAGAACAAATTGTGATATACCTTCTACATAACGTGATTTATACTTGTATTTTTTGATTAAAACGAAAAGTGTTATATACACAAATCTTCTGATTATGGTTTATAATGGGTAAAGGATAGAAGCGAATCGACACTAATATACGATTCAAAATGAGAAAAATTCGAAAAATATTTCGAAAAACTCTCATTCTTCGATCCCTATCTGCATTGAGGTTTTCATATGCATAAAATGCAAATCTCTCTTTCAGACACCATCATTCAATAACAACCAAAATTATTGATAAAGATATAATTTTGGTATTAACGATAAAAATGAAATATTAGATTTAAATGGGGCAAAACCGTAAAAATGGAGATCTAAACAATGGCGACACAACCGTTAAAACCCTTGGAAATATTACTGGCAGATGATAATCCTGGAGACGTCCGTCTATTTATTGAATCTTTAAAAGATGGAAAAGTACTGAACCACCTGAACGTTACCTGGGATGGCGAAGAAGCGATAAACTATCTCAAGCAAAAGGTGGCAGGCGGACTTGCACCCCGCCCGGACTTTGTCATACTGGACATAAATATGCCCAAAATGACCGGACTCGAAGTCCTCATAGAGATGAAGAAAGATGCCGCTCTAATGAACATACCCGTAGCGATACTCACCTCCTCGGAAGCGGAAAAAGACATGATGACCGGCTATGAGAACGACGTTAATTGCTATATCACTAAACCCCTGGATTTCGAGAAATTCATCAGCTCTCTCCTGTCAATCGAGAACTACTGGCTCGTAGTCGTCAACCATAAGGATGATGGTCTGGAGAACTAGGATCAGCGCATTCTAAGTTCTAATGTGAAAAATCTTAATAATTAAAAATGGTGATAAAAATGGCCTCAGTTGAACTTAGTGAAAAATCACTAAAGTTAATAGAGATGCGTCGCGGTGATCGGCAGGTCAACCAGTATCTTAACCTGGTGTTAGAGAACATCTACGATAAGATGTCGTCATCCGGGCTGATCATTAGCGGCGCCAGCCTGTTTGATATCCTTGAATCTAAGATAGTTCCTGTCGAACCTGTCGTCGTTCGGGCAAGCCAGGTCCCGGAGATCATTAAGGCTCTGAAAGCTTCCTGCCCCGGAAAAATACCATACAACATGTTCTATCAGGAATGTATAGAGCATGGGGTTTCAAAAGCAGAGATGGAGGAGGCTACGCAGAATAACAGAGGCCTTTTCCAGATACAGGTTTATAACGACGACGAATATGCAAAGCTCCTTCTCGTGATCATATACAATTACTTGAAAGAGAAGTACAGCACCAGCTTATCCACTTCACAATTCTACGGGAAGTGCCTGGAAGAAGGCCTTAACATTGACGATATCCGGTATTCGGAAAGTGTATGGCAGATCGTCATCCCCGCCCAGGAAAAGCTTAAGGAGCTGGCGGCAAAGACCGATGCGATGGGCATCGAAAACCGCCTGTTAAAGCTGTTCTATGCCATAAAGGCCGAATATCCTGACACGATACCCATAGCGGTACTCCAGACCAAATGTTCGCAGTTCGGCATGTCCAAGGATGATATCGGAAACCTTGAAAAGATCTATACAAGGCATCTTCTCTCAAAGCACAATGAGATGCTTGCAGGAACGCCCAAAGCGAAGAAGGCGGAAACGGAAGCTAAGCCCAGCATTAAAGAGATCAATGCCAGAGTGAAAAGTGTCCTCGACGAAGCGGTGGGCCTCTACGGCGATAACATCCCGGAGCTGGCATTCATGGATAAGTGCAAGGCGGCCGGGCTTTCGATTGAAGAACAAATGTATGCCAGAAAGGTGTTTGAGGATTACCTTGCGGCTCTCGTCAGCTACAAAGAAATCAAATACATGAATAAAAAGGCGTACATCATCCTTACGTCTCTCCGCAAGACCTATCCGGGCAAGATCCCCTACAATATCTTTTACAATAAATGTAAGGCGCTCGGCATGAAAAACGAGGAGATCGCGGAAGCCATCAAGCAATCCGGACATATGATATCCACTGAAAAGAGCGATGAGCAACATTACCTGAAGGTTCTCGACGATATAATAACCGATCAGAAAAAGGCAAGCACTTAAAGAATGGTGATTGATATGGAAAACAAAAGATCATTGAAAAAGCAAAACGAAGGGGAAAAGTCCCGGCAGGCTCGGGACGTGTCTGCGGAATGCGATGACGGGCTGGCCGCCAGCATTCAGAAGATTGCACATGTCGGCTATCTAGCATGGGAGCCTGGCACACAGAACGCGGCCTGCTCGGAAGAGGCATGCAACATACTGGGACTGGCCCAGAATGAGAAGACGCTGGCCCTTGACGCGCTTCTGGCGCTCATCCACCAGGATGACCGGGAAAAGGCAGCGAAGGCGCTCGGGGAGAACATCGACGGTAAAAACGGCGAAGTTCCGAGCTTCGAGGCCCGAGTCGTCTCCGCTGACGGTTCGGCGAAATATGTGAGCTGCACGCCCGTCTTTAAGGAAGCGGGCGATGGCACGAAGGTACCATACACCATCATCCAGGAGATCACCGAGCGCAAGAACTCCGAGATGGAGTTCAAGAAGAACGCCGCGATCCTGAACCGGGCGCAGAGCATCGCCCACATTGGTACCTGGGCCTGGAACCTCCAGACCAACGAATACCAGTGGTCCGACGAGATGTTCCGCATGTTCGGGTATGAGCCGAAGGATTTCCAGCCGACCAGGGACTGGCTCTATGAGCATATCCACGAGGCGGACAGGGACCTGTTCCAGTCATCCGTCCGTGGCGCACTGGCGGAGAATAAGTTCTTCAACATAGACATAAAGATCGTCCGACCAGACAACTCCATCCGGTACATAAATTGCATGGCGGACAATTGTATTCGGGACAAGGATGGCAAGCCCAAGAAGATCTTCGGTATCTTCCAGGATGTCACCGAGCGCAAGCTCGAGGAACAGGCGGTCAAAAAGGAGCACGCCATTCTCAACCGGGCGCAGAGTATCGCTCACCTGGGCAACTGGGCCTGGGACCTTAGGACCAACACGTTCACCTGGTCTGATGAATTGTTTAGGATCTTTGGCCGTAACCCGCAGGAATTCGTGCCCACTATGGATTGGCTCATGTCGAGCATTCATCCGGATGACCGGGAGATGTACCAGAAGGCTGTGGATGCCGCTTTCAATGAGAATAAGTATTTCAATATTGACGTACGGATCGTCCGACCCGACGGTTCTATTCGGTATATTAACACCCTTGCCGATAAGTGTATCCGGGACAAGGAAGGCAAGCCTAAGAGGCTTTTTGGAATCTTGCAGGATATTAACGAGCGTAAGCTCGAGGGACTGGAGGTCAAGAAAGAAAAGGTGATCCTGAATCGGGCGCAGAGTATTGCTCATTTGGGCAACTGGGCCTGGGACCTTAGGACTAACACGTTCAAGTGGTCTGATGAACTGTTTAGGATCTTCGGCCGTAACCCGCAGGAATTTGAGCCCACTATGGATTGGCTCATGTCGAGCATTCATCCGGATGACCGGGAGATGTACCAGAAGGCTGTGGATGCCGCTTTCAACGAGAACAAGTACTTTAACATCGATGTACGGATTATCAGGCCCGATGGTTCTATCCGGTATATCAATACCCTCGCTGATAAGTGTATCCGGGACAAGGAAGGTAAGCCCAAGAGGCTTTTCGGCATTCTACAGGATATTAACGAGCGTAAGCTCGAGGCACTGGAGATCAAGAAAGAAAAGGTGATCCTGAACCGGGCGCAGAGTATTGCTCATTTGGGCAACTGGGCCTGGGACCTGAGAACTAACACGTTCACCTGGTCTGATGAACTGTTTAGGATCTTCGGCCGTAACCCGCAGGAATTTGAGCCCACTATGGATTGGCTCATGTCGAGCATCCATCCGGACGACCGGGAAGCCTATAAGAAGGCCGTGGATGCCGCTTTCAACGAGAATAAGTACTTTAACATCGATGTACGGATCGTCCGACCCGACGGTTCTATCCGGTATATTAACACTCTTGCCGATAAGTGTATTCGCGACAAGGAAGGTAAGCCTAAGAGGCTTTTTGGAATCTTGCAGGATATCAATGAGCGTAAGCTCGAGGGACTGGAGATCAAGAAAGAAAAGATGATCCTGAACCGGGCGCAAAGTATTGCCCATCTGGGCAACTGGGCCTGGGACTTGAAGAAGAACACGTTCACCTGGTCAGACGAGCTATACAGGATCTTCGGCCATAACCCGCAGGCATTCGAGCCCACCATGGACTGGCTCATGCTGAGCATTCACCCTGACGACCGGGAAGCCTATAAGAAGGCTGTGGATGCCGCTTTCAACGAGAACAAGTACTTTAACATCGATGTACGGATCATCAGGCCCGACGGTTCCATCCGGTACATCAATACCCTCGCTGATAAGTGTATTCGCGACAAGGATGGCAAGCCTAAGAGGCTTTTCGGCATCTTGCAGGATATTAACGAGCGTAAGCTCGAGGGACTGGAGATCAAGAAAGAAAAGATGATCCTGAACCGGGCGCAAAGTATTGCACACATGGGCAACTGGGCCTGGGACTTGAAGAAGAACACGTTCACCTGGTCAGATGAGCTATACAGGATCTTCGGCCACAACCCGCAGGAATTCGAGCCCACCATGGACTGGCTCATGGAGCGCGTGCACAAGTCGGACAAGGAAGCCTATAAGAAGGCGGTTGATGCGGCCTTCAACGAGAATAAGTACTTCAACATCGACATAAAGATCGTCAGGCCTGACGGCTCTATCCGGCACATCAACACCCTTGCCGATAAGTGTGTCCGCGACAAGGAAGGCAAGCCCAAGAGGCTTTTCGGCATACTCCAGGACATCACCGATCGAAAGGTGGTCATGGAGGAAGTCAGGAAGAAGGAAGCCGTGTTGAATCGGGCGCAGCAGATCGCTCACGTCGGCAACTGGGCCCTCGACCTCAGGAACAACAACTTCAACTGGTCGGACGAGGTCTTCCGCATCTTCGGCCACAACCCGCAGGAATTCCAGCCGAGCATGGACTGGCTGGGTACGCACGTCCACCCCGAGGACAAGAAACTCTTCCGCAAATCGGTCAACATGGCGCTCTGCGAGAACAAGCTGTTCTACATCGACATGCGCGTCATGCGGCCGGACGGGACGGTACGTTATGTGAACTGGGTGGCGGACCGCTGCAGGAGAGACGAGGTAGGCAACCCGAAGCACCTCTTCGGCATCATCCAGGATGTCACGGATAGAAAGAACCAGGAAGACGAGTTCAAGCGGAACGCGGACATCCTGGCGAGGGCGCAACAGGTCTCTCACGTCGGCAACTGGACGCTGGACGTTGGCAATAAGTTCTTTACCTGGTCGGACGAGGTCTTCCGGATCTATGGCTACGAGCCAAAGGACTTCAAGCCCACCATGCACTGGGTCATATACCACGCTGCACAGGAAGATAAGGAAAGGATCAAAGCGGTCATAGACGGGGCCATCAACGAAGGAAAGCCTTTCAACGGCGACTTCCGCATCGCCACGCTGGACGGCGACCTGCGCTACGTGAGCTACACGTGTGACAGCATCGATAGGGACAGCAACGGCAAGATCAAGTCGATCAACGGCATCATCCAGGACATCACCGAAAGAAAGAAGGCCGAGCTAGAGATCGTCAAGGCCCGGGAAAATCTGGAAGCGAAGGTCACCGAGAGGACCGCCCAGATCGTCCAGGCCAACGAGCTGATGCAGAAGGAGATCGAGGAGCGCAAGAAGACGGAGTGCACCCTTGACAAGGAGCGCTTCGAGCTCAAGAGCTCCAACGAGCAGCTCGAGCAGTTCGCATACATCGCCTCCCATGACCTGCAGGAGCCACTCCGCATGGTGAACCAGTACGTCCAGCTGATCGAAAAGCGCTATAAGGGCAAGCTGGACCCCCGCGCTGACGAATACATCAAGTTCGCCACCGACGGGACGGCCCGCATGAGGCAGATGATCGTCGACCTGCTGGAGTTCTCGCGGGTAGGCAGCAAGGACAAGCCGCTGGTGCCGACCAACCTGGAGGAGGTAGTGAACCAGGTGGAGAACAACCTGACTGTCGCCATCGAGGAGAGCGGTGCCAAGATGACGCACGACCCAATGCCGGTCGTGATGTCGGACTTCACCCAGATCATGCATGTCTTCCAGAACCTGTCGAGCAATGCACTCAAGTTCAGGAAAGAGGGCGTGGTGCCCGAAATACACCTCGGCGCGGAGAAAAAGGGCGACGAGTGGGTGTTCAGGGTGGCGGATAATGGTATCGGCATCGACCCGAAGTACTTCGATAAGCTGTTCATCATCTTCCACCGCCTGAACAGCGCTGCGACCTACAAGGGTAACGGTATCGGACTGGCCATCTCTAAGAAGGTCGTGGAGCGCCACGGCGGCCGTATATGGGTAGAATCGGAGCTGGGCAAAGGTACGACGTTCTTCTTCACCATACCAGCGACCATAGTCCCGGAAACCGGCGGGGACAAGCTCAAAGAGCCGGCAATATCGTAAGAAAAAGGTTTCGACGCTAGAAACCTTTTTCTTTTTTTCTTTTTTACATTATCCTTTGGCATGCCTCAAAGAATATCAAGTACACTAAAGGCAGGCACGCGAAGCTTGATTAAGCACACGAATATTAATAATCACAAAGTCAGTAGTTCCCTGTTTGTGTTGTGAGCGTTTGTTTGTAGTTTGGTTTGTTATCGGTCCATACAGTAGCACGAAGACACGAAAATTTTTTAGTGTTTACACTAAGATACCTAAAAATCTAGAGCACGATTAAAACTCGAAATGCACTAAATCCCTATTAACTGACTAAAAGCTCTAAAACACGTCAAATATGTAAAAATAGTACTATTAAATTACGGACACTAGGCGCTTGTGAGTTTCGTGTCGACTTTGAGGTCTTTGCGATAAAACGCTTTCGTGGTCTTCGGCTTAATTAGGGTACGACGCCAGCATGCTGGAGTCGATGACGTCGATGTAGCGGGCCTGGTTGGCCGAGATGTACAGGAAGTGATTGTCGACCGGGACTTTAATGTCGCTTGGCTTGGGCTTCCTTACCGAAGTGGGCAACATGACTGGTCCGCCGCAGAAGGTACAGACTCTGAAGTCGCTATCTTGTTCTTTTATAAAATCCTTAACTTCTTTTGTTATTAGGAACTCCTTCAAAATCGTCACCATCGTTTTTTTACTTCTTTTATAGTATCAATTAATTGTAAATATACTTACCGCTTAGTCGAATATAATTCACTTAATAGCGCTTTCGAGTTTTCATAGTTTAACAGTGCTCTAGCGCAGTTCGTGTTTCCGCATACAAATCTAAAAAAAAAGTTTCGTGTCTTCGTGCTATGCCACAGGACAGGCAGCACATCAAACGATGAGCACATAAACACGGAACTGCCGGTATCTATTAGACAAAGCTGCGATGTTTTAGGTGGCGGACGTCATAAATTTTTCATAAGCAATATTTAGGTGCATAAGCTATCGTACATCAGCCCGACATATGGCGATTTATTCCTTGGGTTATATTTATATATAAATCGTAGAATAACTAATGCTATAATCTACCGTATAAATGGTTGAGGTGCCAAACTTATGTTCAAAGTCAAGCTTTTATTGTGGATCGCCATAATCCTGACGATGCTTATGATAGCCGGATGTACGGGAACGAAGACTGCTGTGGACACGGGCCACATGGGAACTGCCATGTCCGGCGCCGCTGACTTCTATCATGCGAAAGTCAACGACCTCAAGCAGCAGGTCGGCGAGGTACGAACTATGGCGCAGCCAGACAATAACAGCACCCTGGACGACTACCAGCGATGGCTGGACCAATACCAGGCCTCGATCAACGATACTTGGCATCAATATAATGATACGGTCAAAGCCGGCGATACATATTTGCTTCAACTTGACAATACGAGCGATGAATACCGGAGCGTCACTTCCGACCTCGACGCCTTCAAGAACGATATCACAGGGCTCGAAAGCAATTATCAGCAGATGGTTGCCAGAGTCGAGACATATAAGGCAAAGCTCGACGCGCTCAATACATATAAAGACGCATTGAACGCCACCTCGACTGCCTATGATAATATGACTAAATTCGGGAGTAGCACGAAAATAAACTCCATGGACGATTACAGCTCGTATGTCGGCGGCTATAAACTACTTATGAACGATTATGACGCCAGATGCAAAGATGCCATCGACGCAGGCCATACGTACCAGCAATACTGTGATCCCCAGAGTGCCGAATATGCGGGTATTGCTCAGAACGAGAATGCGCTTAAGGACGGCATGGGCAAGGCACAGGCATCATATGATAAGTTAAAAGCCGACATTGCCAATAAATATGGTGAACAGTCGGCTGCAAGTGATTATACCAGTAAGATGAACAAGGTCACGGCAGCGAAAGCAGACCTGGATAAATATGACTCCGCATCTGCACTGGAGAAGCTCAAGTACAACTACGTGATAGGGTACAGACAAAAAGTCACGGCATTTGACTCGCTATGTGGCGATGCCATCTCATCGGGTAACTCCTGTCTGCAATTCCTGGACAAGAGTAGCACGGAATATAAGACCGTGACAGATAACAACAAGGCGATGGAAGCCGCGAAGACACAGTATCATACGAGCCTGGATAAGCTGATCACTATGTATAATAACCTCCATATGCTCGAACCGATCAAATAATGCGGGATATTATTTCCCCATTTTTTAATTTTTTACAATACTAATTTTCTACTATTACTTATTTGTAACTTAACTTTTATATCATAGGCTTTGTAATGTACAATCATTGGTTCCGGTAGGGATAAAATGGTAAAAACGGACGAACTGCTCACAATCATTGGTATGACGTGTCCGAACTGTCATCAACCATCCGACTTAGAGTTCCACAGGGAACTAGTCACACTTCCAGTACCATTTCTCAATCTAATAAAAGTGGGCGACGTCACCTGTAAATGCCATGTCTGCGGCAGTACGTTCAAATATGCAAACTCCGATAAGCTATACCGGTATATGGAGAAATCCGGAGAGGAGATCCAGAGATCATTTCTGATCAAGAATCTCAGGACACTGGCCATATCCCTCCTGGCCGTCATCGCGATCGTAGTGATCGTGTTTGCCCTTGCACAATTCGCCTTACCGATATTGAGCCCGCCGCACACGAGTTCGCCGAGAGTTTCAGATAACATTTCGACACCGCTGAAGCTTTACAGCTATGACCTTGACGCGGCCAACCAGACGTGCTACGCATATTTCCAGCTATCGGATAATGGCACGCCGATCGACATGGTAGCGCTAAACGTCTCGATCAGGATCAATGGTAATCTCACGTATATGAAAATTTGGCGGTATGGCAATAGCTCCATAAAATGGGTTAACACAAGCCACGTCGGCTCGATGATGAGCCATAATGATAAAGTGGAGGTCATCCTGAACCTGAGCCGCTATCATTTCAATAGTACAGATAAGGTGGAGCTACTGTTCCAGATCTTCGACCATACTCCATATGTTCGTCCATACGCGGCAGATAACCAGACTGTAATACCCGCCAATCCGGGAAATTCATCGAGCCTGAACGGAACGGGAAAAGCGACGATATACGGGCACGTTTACCTGAATAATTTCCTCAGCCCGGGCATTACGCTGACGTTCAACGATATGAATGATTCACGCTCCATAGTCGTAGATAATTCCGGATATTACCGCATAAGCCTGCTTCCGAACACGCCATATACGGTCGTGGCCACGGATAGTGACCTCGGTGTATTGATGAATGATACGACTCAGAAAACGTACATGAACAACACTACAGTGGATATAAGATTACATACCTGATACGGATCCAAAAACATTATAATAGCAGCCATAATCATAACTGCCGGGAAGACCGACCATGGAAAAACTTGAAGAAGAAGAGACCGCCGCGACTGTTTTCACCTACCTGATCAAGGGGCTTTCAAACGGCAACAGGGAAGAAGTGATTGCCGAGCTCAAGGAAAAGTTGAAACCGATTAAGGAGCTATACGCCCTTAATGATGACGTGTACCCGATATACATCGACTTTTGCCTTGCGAAAAAAAAGTTCCTCAAGGTACAGGACACGATCGAAGTCTTCGGCGACGCCATAACCGCCGGTAAAGTCCCACCCGCTAAAGAACGGATCATGCTCGGCTGGGTGATGGACATCCAGAACCAGGTAAGGACGTATGGAAACATCAAGACAAAGAGACGCTAAAAGTCCTGATAGACATCTGTTTACCACAGGTATGTCCGCACATATTTCGTGAAATTTCTTTATTCACTCTTTAGTCGCAATCACCCGGCTCGAGCTGTATCACGTAGCCGTCGGGGTCCTCTATGTAAACATAGCGTCCGGGCCCCCTGGCCGGATTATGATGTACCGTGATATCATTCTTTTTTATGTACTCCATCGCCCGATCGAAGTTTTTCTCGTCGATCCGAAAACCGAAATGCATATGCGTAAGCCCTGTCGCTTTCAGGTTTACCGGCCTGTCCGCCTGGAACAGGAAAAAGCTGTCCCTGCCGCCGGGAGTCTTCAGTTGTATGTATTTATCCGAGCGTCCTGCCACCTCCAGGTTGAACATCTCCGTGTAAAATTTTGCTGACTTTCCCGGATCTGTGACGTCTATGGCTATATGGCATAGTCCGCCGGTGCTGATCTTTTCTTGCGCTGTGGTCGCGTGCATGATATCCCCACGATCCATAATCAGTGCCATAGCGAAAGAGCTTATCCCGGAAAATGGCGCCATCTGTCAGGGCCGGCAGTAACTAAATATATGCGGCATATTACATATTTTAAGAGTATCATGGTAACCATCGATTATATCGAGACCGGCGCGGAAGGGCTCGACCAGATCCGGCCGCTATGGGAGCATCTTGTCCTGCACCATAGGGCGAGGTCCACGCATTTTAAGGATATCTACGATAATTTCACCTTCGAAAAGCGCAGAACCGACCTGCTCAATAAATCCAGGGGCGGACTCCTTCGGGTGGACATCGCTAAAGATCATGATACGGGCAGAAATGTGGGGTATTGTGTCAGCACCATTAAAGAGAACGAAGGCGAGATCGACTCTATATTCATTGATCCGGATCACAGGTCGGCTGGCATAGGCAGTGCATTCATGGAACGGGCGCTGGCCTGGATGGATGGGCAGCATGCTACAGTCAGACGAGTCGCGGTGGCGGCCGGGAACGAGGATGCATTCGGGTTTTATGAAAAATTCGGGTTTTTACCACGACAGGTCATACTGGAACAAAAGAAAAAATGACTCTACTGTATTTTTGTATTATAGTTTTTATTGTGCGGCTCTAGCACATGGAATAAGCTCCAGAAGATACTGTTAGTACATTATAAAGCGACATGCGCACATGGGATCAGCTCCAGAACACAAACACATGAAAATCCATGAACACATGAAACTTTTTTTAGTTTTTTTCACAAATGCATGAAAGCTCTATAACACAGTTAATGCTCAAAATCATGAATGCATGATTAAAGGACAAACGCATGAATGCACTGCCTTAAAACAGGAACGAGCGACTCTAATGCACAACCGGCACAAAATCAAAACTGAAACGTACTATGCCTAATGTATCATTGGATATTAGACATACACATCGAAAAAATAGGCCAGGTAATGAAAATCAACTATTTTTGTATTTACTATAAAAAAATAATAATAATAATAATAATAATTGTTTGATAATAATTAAGCGTAAATCGTCGTGGATGAAGAAATACAAAATAGATAATAACCGATCATAGCGTATTTTTAATCACGTGTTTGTAAAGTAAATAGACAGGAACACTGAGGCGTGTGCGAAAAATAAGTGACTGTTTTTTGATGTCTGATCACGCATCATCTTACACTAATAGTGATATTGCCGGTATAGGGCTCGTGCCCTTCAATGCGGGCACACCGGTTCTTGTTGAGATCACGGCTCGTTCATCATATTTTTTAAATTCTCTATGGGAACGTCCGTCTGGTCGGAAACTTTTATGAGTATCTCATTCAATAACGCGGGGGTCAGCTCACTCAGCTGGCGTATCATAAGGTTCTTGACATTTCCCGGTCTCTCAAAAACCATATAAGTTCCCTTAGTGGTCTTGTTCGCATAGCCTAATTTTTCAAGAAGCTTCAAGAGCTTCTTCCCGTCAATTGGTGCAGATTTAGTCATCGTAAATAAGTCTCACGTAAGACTTTACACTCCAGCTATTTATATTTCTCTTGTCGGGCTAACATGTGGTTTATAATATAAGACACTGTCGTACGCTTTTTTAATCATGCCAGATTGTGATAACCGTATCTTTAATATATTGTAACCGATAAACCTGTAAACACTACACTGGATAAGGTATGATATCATGGTTGATCCTGTAATCGATTATGGGCTAATGCTACTCTGGGGAATATGCTGGAGTATTGCTTATCTTGCCATGATCTACACGGGATTTCGTGAAAAAACATACTGTATGCCCGCGTTCGCATTATTCTTTAATATTTCCTGGGAGTTCATCTTTGCATTTATCATGCCTATCCTGCATCCGATCGATTCAACCCTGGAGCTCGTGATCAATATCATCTGGTTTTCGTTCGACGCTTTAATATTCGGCACCTATCTCCTTTATGGCAGGAAATATTTCCCGAAAGGCATCGATAAGAAATGGTTCCTGCCCTGGAGCATTTTAGGCCTTGGAGTTTCGTTCCTGTTCGTGCTATTGATATCACTGGAGCTCTCAGATTACATCGGCATGTATGCGGCTTTCATCTCAAACCTTATGATGTCGGTGCTGTTCATCGATATGCTGGCCAAAAGGGGGAACCCGGAAGGCCAGTCGATGGTCATCGCCGTGTTCAAATGCATCGGCACGATGGCGCCAACCATTTATTTCTACATGTTTTTCGCTAACGTCTTTATCCTGTACCTGGGAGTCTCATGCGCCGTTTTTGATATGATCTATATAGTAATGCTTTATCAAAGCATCAAGGTGTCAAAGAAACAGGCGCCTCTCCTGACTGTTTATCCTGTCAATCAATATCAATAAGGGGTCGGCCACTGGCCGGCTGGAGCGGCTGTGAAATCATTTGGTCAAATTGCCATTTGTAGCATTATTTTTTGGTAATTTTTTCATACATCCCTATAATTACATTCATTGGGTATTTCAACGAGCAGATCAGGGCATTGGTAAGCCTGTGAACTGCCCATAAAATCGGGGGTAGTATGGACGAGGGAGTAGTGCTACGGCTCATTCTATTGAGCTATTTTGCCCTTTTTATCATGATCAGGGCATACTATCGCACGAAAACGGGCACGATAAACGAAAAGCCTTCTCATCTGGAAGGTATTTTACCCGCTTTCAGGACGATCATGAGAATTCCTTATGCCATCGTCTTCGCAGCCTGGTTCGCGATACCCGGCCTGGTACAGTGGTCTTCTCTTAGCCTGCCGGAGTGGTTCCAGTGGGGCGGTACGCTGGTGATGCTTGCATCATTATTGATGCTCACGTGGGTACACAAGACACTCGGCCTGAATTTCAGCTCGACTCTCCGGGTCAGGGAATACCAGACACTGGTCACCTGCGGTCCCTATCGCTGGATCAGGCACCCGATGTATGCTGCGGTATTCCTCAGCGTCATAGGCCTGTGCATGATCACGTCCAACTGGCTTATCTTGATATTTTCATTGCCGATGATGGCCCCGCCATTGCAAATCGCATGACCCGGGAAGAGAGGATGCTGATCGAAAAGTTCGGGGACGAATATCGCAGGTACATGGGGCGGACCGGAAGACTACTGCCAAAACTCATGTAAGGCATTCAAATGGCTGAGTGATGAACTATCATAAATAAGTTTAGCGTCCCTGTGGTGCGGAAAGGACCGGAAGCCGTTCACAAAACGGCATTTTTCCCATAGCATCATTAAAGTCATTACAGGCATCGCAGTCGCCATGTCTTTCACAGCTCGCCTTCGGGCAAGGGCAATCTGTCTTGAGCATATTTAAAATAAATATATTAATATAAATAAAATATCGTACAATAATGATCAGATATATGGTGATCACATTGTCTTGACGATCGCAAGGATCACTGCCGGAACGCCGGACGCAAGTTCCTCGCTATAGAATGGCAGGATCAACAGGTCATCAGGCAGGGGCGAGCCTGTGCGAGTGAACGCATAATCCCATATGAGGATCTTATTGGCGTTGGGGGATAGTCTCATGTCGCTCACTGCTTTTTTATATGACTCGATGAGCCATTCCTTTATCTTAATGATCGCGAATCCATCGTCAAGAAATGATGCGATCGCCTCATGGGAGATCTCTATGATAAAAAATATCTCGCCATCCCAGAGATACGCGTCAAATACGTCGGAAGTATAGGCGATCTTCCATTTCGCGACCTCTGTATTGCCGAACTTCCCGAAAACATCATGAAAGAAATGCTTTTCTTTCATGTTTTTATAGATCCGATAAATATCCTGCACCGCATTTCCTCTGATCTGAGGCAGCCCTTTCGCTGCGGCGATCTTTTTAAGTTCCGCCACAGTATCGATCCGATCCGGGTTGAGATCGTAAGAATTAGGCAGGGGCATCAATATAATATAATATCAGGCTGCTAAATAATTATTGAAACAGGAATTTTTATGGGGACAGGGCCTTGCTAAAAACTGAGCTATATAAAAAACTGGAAGAGCGCGGATGCGCAGCGCGCGTCGTATCCATAGAACATGTTTCCGAGCTGCGGGAAAACCTGGAGAAAAGCCATCGTGACGGTGTATTAGATGAAGCGTTTTACCAGACATACCTGAGTAAATTCAGCTATAGCCCTCCCGAGGATCTACCTGAGGCGAAGTCTCTGATCGTGGTAGCCTCAAGACAGCCCCAGGTGCGTATCATTTTCAACTATGGCGGAAAGTCCAGGCCGGTCATCGTACCGCCCACGTATCTACATGGTGCCGAAACGGATAAGCGCGCCGGCGAGATCCTTGCGGAGATACTCGAGCCGGAGGGGTATCATATTACGCCGGCCAGGCTGCCAAATAAGCTACTCGCAGTGCGCAGCGGGCTTGCAGCCTATGGCAGGAATAATATTACCTATGTTGAAGGCATGGGGAGCTTTTTCAGGCTGTCCGCGTTCTATTCGGATATGCCCATTAGTGGTAAGGACGAATGGCGCGATATGACGGTGATGCAGCGTTGCGAGGAGTGCATGGCATGCACGTATAAATGCCCTACCCGTGCGATAGACCTCGATCGTTTTTTACTATTCGCGGAAAAATGTATCACCTACCATAACGAGAAGCCAGGCGAAATCCCGTTTCCGGACTGGATAAACGCATCATGGCACAACTGCCTGGTCGGGTGCATGATCTGCCAAAAAGTCTGCCCTGAGAATGTTGATTACACGGGACTGATCGAAGAGGGGCCGGAGTTCTCGTCGGATGAGACGACACTCCTGATGGAGGGAACTTCTCGCGACCAGTTGCCCGCTACCCTGCTCAAAAAGCTTGAGGAATGGGACCTGCTGGAACTACTGGATATCATTCCACGGAACTTGAGGGCTCTGCTCGAGTGAGCTAATATTGACTGCGCAATCATAGGTCAGATCGATGAATTACGGATGTTTATGCCCATAATTATTTTGAGTGGATCACTTCGATATGCAAGATGCGATAATTTCCACAGCTGTTGTTTAATTTACGATCAATATCGGCGGAGAAGCTATTTGTAATCAACCATTATTAAGGCTATTAACAACCATTGGAGGGTCTTTTCATATCTCACGATAAAATGCTCAACCGGGTCATTGAAAACAGGATGTCCAGGCGTTCACTGCTAAAGTTCGGCGCAGCCGCCGGCATCGGTCTGGCAGGTGTTTCCATCGCAGGTTGCGCTGCACCGGTCACGCCAACGGTCACGGCTTCGAGTAATTCCTCGGCCACGCCTTCAGGCAATTCCTCGGCCACGCCCCCGCCGGGCACCGAAGCGACGGAATATAACGGACAAAAGCTCGACTCGATCAAAAGCTTCCGGGAGAACTCCATCCACGGCACGCAGCACATAAACGCGGACAACTATACCGTTTCGATATCCGGGCTTGTCGATAATGCAAAAACTTACTCTTACCAGGATCTCACTGCCATGGCCTCATACCAAAAAGTCGTCACTCTTCATTGCGTGGAAGGCTGGGACGCTACCGCCCTATGGGAAGGCGTCGGCGTGAAGGACATTCTCGGCCAGGCGGGAATAAAACCTGGCGCCAAGACCGTGATCTTTTACGCGCAGGACGGCGACTCGACGTCCTTTGGCATCGAGGATATACAGAATCAGGATTTCATGCTAGCCTATAAGGTGAACAATATCCTGCTGACGGAACAACACGGATACCCGTCTCGCCTGGTAGCAGCCGAAAAATGGGGATACAAATGGATCAAGTGGGTCACCAGGATCGAGCTGTCCGATAAGGATTATACAGGATACTGGGAAAGCAATGGATATTCGAATAATGGCGACCTGACTAAGAGTTTTTTCTCGTGACGGTGCTCAAATGGACTTACACGTAATTAAACAAGCGATCGCATGGAGCCTTCTCGTGGTGACGCTGCTATTTTTACTCACGGGCTTCGGCATAGGAAATTCCAACATTGTGACCCCATTGACACTCGGCTTTCTGGGTAAGGCCGCTTCATTCAAATGGCACGAAGTCCTCTGGATACCCTTTGTAATACTCCTGGCGGCGCATCTGGTATTTAATATCGTACTGAAAAAATTGAAGAAAGTGAGCTAGCGGTAACAAACAGTGATATACCCGCCGAAGATCTATTTTTTATATTCCTTAGATATGTCGATCAGACAGCCGATCGTCACCAGGCCCATGATGATATAGAACCAGCTATCATTTGCCCATAGCGATTGATCCACCATCGGCGGTATCAAGGGAAAGCTAAATAAAAGTACGGTTAAATTGGAAAGCGTCAGGTATAGCCCGCATACAATAAAACCATACAGGACAAACCGGGCCATTTGATTATATTTCACTACATAAAAAATAGCCAGTAGTGTAAGAATAGCTAAGAAAATCGTTTTCTCGATGAACGAGAACGCATAACCTAACAGGCCAAACCGACTGATCAAAACCGCAGTACCATAATTTCCTTCATTTAAATTATTTCCATATCGTAATGCCAGGTATGTCGATAGCAGATCACCTATCACAAAGGCAAGAAATGCTAAAAATATTAGCGGCTTTAAAATTTGATAACCGTTATAGATGATATTTTTAAGTTTCAGCTCATCTATGACGATATTTTTCATACATACAAATCGAAGGGACAATATTAAATATATTTCGTTACCATTATTGCCTGTTTTCTCAGCTACTCAAAATAGTAGCATATTCGCCGTACAGGGCCTTATATATCCAATAAAACGCTGATCCTAGGTATATATGATGAAACCTGTCTTAATCCCTTTCTTAAACCCGGCATTTTCATAAAAGCTTAGCGTAGCTTCATCTTTTGCACTTGTCAGGAGCATGACCTTATAGCAATTTTTCTCTTTTGCCATATCGACTGCTTTGTGTAGCACTTTCGTGCCACAGCCCTGTTTTCTATATTCCTGGCGCGTAATGACGTTCTCGATTATTCCATAGGGGCGCAGGCCTCTAGTAAGATTCTTTATGATCGCCAGGGTGCAGGAAGAGACGATTTTCCCGTCTTCTTCAAGAACCAGATAAAACTGGTTTTTGTCATTGAATATTTCATCCCAGGACTGCCTCGTATCAGAATCACATTCAACGAGAGGGTCATCCGGGTGTAGCTGTCTGTAGAGCTCTAGCAATTCTTCCAGCTCACCATATCGGATCAATCTTACTTCAGCCATTAAAAATACCGATGATATATACACTCATATATCAATCAATTTATCTATTGTCGGGCACTCCACATTTTCGCCTGCGACTTACGTTAACGATTAAAAATCACCTTATTTAAATATACATTCTTTGCCCGGTAGTGTCAGAAACATGATATCGGTCGTTTTAAAGCTTAAACAATGAATTTGCCGTGGATTAAAGAGATATAAAACGAGAATAAAACAAGCATATGACAGAGCCGGAGTTGACCGTGGCACGAATGAAGGCTCAGATCGTCAGGTGACGCCATCATGACTCATACCGTCATACAGTATCTTCTCGATCGTTTAAAGCAGCTCGGCATAAAAGACATTTTCGGCGTGCCCGGCGATTATGCATTTCCCATCAACGATGCGATCTGTAACGATCAAGAGCTACGCTGGGTCGGCTGCTGTAACGAGCTGAACGCCGCATATGCCGCCGACGGCTATGCCCGCATCAAAGGCATGTCGGCGCTATGTACGACATTTGGCGTGGGCGAGCTGTCGGCGATGTGCGGGGTAGCCGGCTCCTATGCGGAGCATAATCTAGTTTTTCATATCGTCGGGATGCCTAATACATCCACCCAGAATAAACACGCGATCGTGCACCATACGCTAGGCAACGGCGAGTTCGACTTATTCATGGCGATGGCTACGCCTGTCGTATGTGCAAAGACGATGTTGACCCCGGAAAATTGTATTTCGGAGACGGAGCGGGTGATCGCAATGGCACTGGAATGCCACAGGCCGGTCTATATAGCTGTTCCAGGGGACTATGTGAATGCGCATATCATCCCGTCACTTTCGCCCGAGATCTCACCTAAAAAAAGCGACCCGAAGGCGCTGGAAGAAGCCGTATCCACCATTATCGACAAGGTATCGAATGCAAGGGCTGCCTGTATCCTTCCCGGAATTTTCGTCCAGCGCTACGGCTTTAGAGAATTGGCGACCGCCGTGGTCGACGCTTCCGGATTACCATATGTGACCATGGCAATGGATAAATCCGTGCTTGATGAGACAAATCCGTCCTACCTGGGCCTTTATAACGGGCAGCTCATGTATCCGGACATTGCGGAGTTCGTGGAGACCTGTGACTGCATACTTGCCATAGGGACGATACCCTCGGATTTCAATACGGGCGGGTTCACGGCAAAGCTGGATAAATCCCGCATCATCAATATCATGCTCAACAACGTCCACATCGGCTATGCCGATTACAGCGACATCAAAATGGCCGACGTCCTGGCGGAGATCGTTAAAAAAATTCCCAAGCGCAAAGATGTCCGCGGGCCAAAAGCTAAGCCTATAGTCGTTCCTCAGGTAAGCAGCGACGACTCTATATCGGCCGATTATTTATATGCGAGCCTTGAGAAATTTTTTAAGCCAGGCGATATCATAGTTTCGGAGACGGGTACCTGTACATTTGGCCTGCTGCCGGCACTCTTGCCGAAAGGCGCTACGTTCCATAACCAGACGCTCTGGGGAGCAATTGGCTGGGCCACGCCCGCATCCTTCGGTGCAACGCTGGCCACTCCAGACAATCGGACGATATTGATAACCGGCGAAGGCTCGCACCAGATGACAGCCCAGGAGATCAGTCAGTTCGACCGCTATAGCCTTAAACCAATAATTTTCGTGCTAAATAATAATGGCTATCTGATCGAAAGATTGCTGGCAAAGAGGTCCGATTACTACTACAATGACATCGCTAAGTGGCAGTACGAAAAGCTGCCGGAAGGGCTTGGCTGCAACGGATGGCTGATCGGGAAGGCTGCCACATGTGGCGCGCTGGATCACATAATAGCGGAACTGGGCGATATCACGACCGCCGCATATGTCGAGATCGTCATGCCGGAAATGTCCGCACCAGTGCTAATGAAAGCTATGCATGATAACCTGAAGTCGATGTACAGTGAAGACTGATCATGTGTAAAACAAAAAGATGAACTTTACATAGGCATCCTATCAAATAATGGAGTAATTCGAACATTGGTTTTTTATATTACTCCGAATTTTATTTATTATGGGATAAAAACGCCTAGCATATATGACAATCCAACAAGCGGTCGATATCGAGAGCACGATCTTAAAATACATGAGAGAGCTCATCGAGAACATCTTCGAGGCGGAGACAAAGTACAAGGTAGTGTACCGGATCGGGGATTATCTTGTATACCAGCTTCCCGAGGGCGAATATGCCGCAGTGGATATCACTGATCAGGTGACACCCGAATCTAAATATACTCAGGTGACTGCAACTCCGAACTTCAAGAGCCTGCCGGAGCTAAAAATATTCCTCAGTAACCTGATGATTGATAAATATATCATGATGAAGCGCGACCTCGAGCGTGAAATGGGCTCATACGACTATGGAAAGCCCTATTTATGAACCTGGCGAGATAGCAGGCAGTGAGATAATAAAAATATGCAGGACTATTCTTCTTCCTCGTCGCCGGCGAAATAAAACGCGGCGACAGTCATGGCCTGATCCACGACATCCGAATCGTTGAGCCCGTCCGGGTCAAGGCCGCTACTCTTCATGGCCTTCCTTACCTTCTCTAGCTGATATTCGCTGACTGCGACTTTCTTCATACGGTGAGCCTCATGATACTATAGTATTCCTGACGGTATAACATTTTTGCAAATGCATCAATGGCCCATTCCTGGTTTCCAATTCGTTGTGGATCTCTGCATAGATACATTTACCTGTGGGCGACACATCACCAATAATTTGTCACATCGGATATGATCCCCATGTTATCATATCGTGCGCCGGGATGGATATTTTTCGAGATATGGACCTCACCGCTGGTCGTGTCCACATATACTAGCCCTTTATCCGTCGTATCAAACACATCCATGGCATGCCCGTACTTTGAATTGAGAAAGCTTATACCGGCAAAGCCACAACGAATGCCGTCGCTTTCGGCATGGTTCTGTAGCTCCTGGGCAAAATCCGCGCAGGTGAAGTTCGGGCTGACATATTTGTTTTTCACCGTATCGTCATTTTTTAAGAAATTCAACAACTCTCCATATGATGGGTCATGGGCAGTGGAGTTCTCCAGCAGGACCGGATGCTGGCCAAGCGCATTTTCCTTATCGCTGATCGCGCTATATTTTATGATCGGATCAGCATCTGACATATTGGTGGAATGCGACGTGGTAGCTATAGGATCTGTAGAAATGAATGCTTGCGAAATGTCATCAGGGTCATGCATCACGATCGTCGCAGCCGATGGAATTCCGAGGCTTGCACACGAAGATCCTGTGAAAAGCCCTATGATCGAAATACTCATGACACCGGACAATATGAGCACTATTACGATCTTTCCCACAATATCTCTGGCTGTCAGATCCAAAACTAACACAACCCCGATATGACATTACATATTTATGTATAAATATGCTACTGAATATATTATATATTATTGATATTATTAGACTACCGACTGTCGTGCTACCGTGAATAAATTTCCGGGCAGGATGAAGCTCGGATTAAGTATTATTTTTATACCATTAGAATAGTTTCTATAATCGACAATCTGGCAAAAGGCATTATATGGAATTCGCAAAAAAAGAGCTGGCAGAGATAAAAGAGCTATTGCGGAAGAATCCCCGGGGGATGAACGTGACCGAGATAGCTAAGGAGCTAGGCTTGAACCGGGTCACTGCCGCCAAGTATCTTGATATGCTCGTGTTAACAGGCTATGTGGACTTAAAAGAATGGGGTCCCTCTAAAGTATATTTTTTATCCCAGCGCATGCCAATATCGGCAATGCTGAGCCTGTCTTCTGATTTCATTATCGTACTCGATAAAAACCTTAACATCATCAATGTAAACGACCGGTTCCTGGAGTTCGCGGGCATGAGCCGCGAAGAGATATTGTATAAACAAATCCAGATATTCGCATTCCCTTCCACGTTCAAGCCATCCTTTATCCCCCGGATAAAAGAGGCGATCGAGGGTAAAGAATGCGTGGTCGAGACGCAGTATGAGCGGAATGGCATCATCAATTACTTTAACGTCAAGCTCATCCCGATCGTTTTTGATGAAGGTGAAAAGGGTGTGACGATCCTCATAGAGGATATCACCGATAGGAAACGTATCGAGCATGCCATACGCGAAAGCGAAGAAAAATTCAGGAGCGTTATCGAGCAGTCCCTGGACGGCATCATGCTGATCGATCATGATGGGACGGTTATCGAGTGTAGCAAGGGAGTTGAAGCGATCACGGGGATCAAATCGGATAGTACTATCGGTAAAAAAGTATGGGAAACTGATCTAATTCCTCATGTTACAGGTGAAAATAACTCTGACTATCGGACCGATAAAGGATTACAAAATCTTAAAAAATTCATACTGGAATATGTCCGTACGGGCGTATCTCCCTTCGGGAGAAGCTCTTTTGAGCTGACCTATACCAGGCCTGATAAGGAAAAACGGGTCGTATTATTCAACTATTCGCCCATCACGTCTGAGAAAGGCAATATGATCTGTACGATCGCCAGGGACATCACCGAACGTAAAATAGCCGAGGAAGCGCTGCTGGAGCGAGAGGGCTGGCTGAAAAAAATATTTGACATGTCGCCAGTCCCGATGGTGATCGCAGATGGCAAGAGCCAAAAGACCGTGTACCAAAACAAAAAGTTCACGGAAACATTCGGCTATACGATCGAGGAAATACCGGGCGCACGCGAATGGTTCCTTCTCGCTTTCCCCGATGCGGAGTACAGGAACTATATACTGAAGAACTGGGCGAAGGATATGGAGGGCTTACATAAAGACAATGTAAGCGTGAGGACAAAAGAAGCGAAAGTGCAGTGTAAAGACGGCTCGACCCGTATCATTATTACATCAATCTCCTGGCTGGGCAATTATAACGTCATGGTATTCTATGATATCACAGAGCGCAAGCAGGTCGAAGAGGAGCTGCGCAGAGCCGGGGAGACATATCGAACCCTCGTCGAGCTCGTCAACGATGGCATCTGGGAGGTTGATAAGAACCTGGTCATCACTTATGTAAATCCCCAGCTGTATGAGTCGCTGGGGCTGAAACGCGATGATATCGTCGGAAAGAGCCCGACGGCCGTCATGTCACCGGAAATGGCCGAATCGTTCTCGAAAGCCGTCATGCCGATCGTGGCTATGAGAAAGACGTTTAGACGGATCATCTTTACATTTGTGCGTGCAGACAAGCGAGAGATCATCGCCGAGCTCAGCGGCGCTCCGATATTAGATGAAAATGGGGAATATCAGGGGTATCGCGGCGTGGCCCGTGACGTCTCCGAGATCAAGCGAAAGAAGTAGACGTGAAAATTTTCGAGATCTTTAATACATCGAAAAGTTACAGGAAATGAAAAACTACTTTTATATAAATTATTTTTTAATAAAAGAACGATTTAACTTTATTTGGGGTGTTTTGTCAAATTATTATTCTTTTGATAAATTCTACATAGAAATAATTATATAATCGGTTTTATCGTTATTTAATTATTGAGGTGTAATCGTATGAGTAGTAATCGTGTGGTAATAGCGACGTTATTGATCGCATCGCTGTTCCTTATTTCGCCGGCACTTGCCTGTAATTATCCGGGGCCAAGTGGCAGCAGTATATCAGTAACGGTATATGCATCAGATGGCAAGACCCCGCTTCCTGGGGCGACCGTCTCAATCCAAAACGGCTCAAGTGGCAACACATATGTCAGTGATAACACAAACTCGAATGGACAATTCCAGTTTACTGCCAGCCCCATTGTAAACGGGCTCACTTATAAAGTGCATGCAACTTATGGCGGTGACGAGATCAGCGTCGAGAGCTCCAATGGCTTATTGCAATGTGTCCAGCACTCGGTAGATTCCGGTACTTTTACTCTCAGTAAAGATGAAGATAAATCCATCACTCTAACGATGCCGGGTGTTACAGTTGTGCCCGGCGGAGCAGCAACACCGACCTCGTGCCCGGACAATTGTCCCACGGCCACGCCGGTACCATCAATCGGAGCTCATTCGCCATATCCGCCTATGGGTCCTGGAATGACCCCCGGCGCAGTAAATGGAGCGGTCATTTTAAATGAAAGCTCGAACCCTATCCATGGAGCGTATATAGCGATCGTCAGCTCCGCTGACCCGAACGTTGTATACAGCTACACATATACCGATAATGACGGGTTCTACCAGCTCTTGAACGTCAATAGTACCAGCAAAGCAGAATACAAGCTATATGCGTCCGATAATTGTGGCAACAAAGCCTATTCGGAGCCGTTCATCGTGGGATCCGGAGAATCGGTCAGGGTAGATATGGTACTCGGCAATAAAAATATCTGTGTCGTGACGCCCAGGCCAACGGTGACAGATACACCGACGGCGCTGCCGGTTAACGATACGACAACCCCGACACCGACCACGACAGACATATCAACAGATCATGCAGCCGATCTGTCCGTACAACATACTAATTCAGGTATAATAGACCAGATCGCAGGTTTTATCGGCTCGATCATTTCAAGTATCTTTTAAAAATAATGGTGTATACCTTTTACTCCATTATTTTTTTATTTTATCCATGGTAGCTTTTGACCGGAAGAAAGTATAACAGAACTGAGCTGTACCATACGGGTCATATCCACTTTCGCACTTTCATTATATAATCCCTGTATTGTTCTCCGAATATATTTTCTAGCTTCCGTTCTTCTTCAGGAATGAGCCGAGTTTGTATTATCATTATGAATATGACCGGGAATGCAAATGTAACCAGTGTTCCCAGAAATACCGCGATACCTAGCAGGATGGCGGCCATTCCAAGATACATAGGATTACGGCTTATTCGAAAAGGGCCCGAAGTTACGAGCGACGTAGGAGATCCATAGGGCGATACTGTCGTTTCATTCTTCACAAATAATTCGCTGCTCCAGAGGTCCATGACTATCCCAACGCCGATGATCACTATCCCAAAATACGTATACGGGGCATAAATGACCGTCCTGATCGGGATCATAAAATTTGACACGATCGACAGGATCAGCAGGATCACAAAATACGGTTGTCCCTCAGCCATGGATCTCATCTTCATTCACACAGTCAACGTTCCACTTTTTATAGATATTGCGTTGCACTGGATCTATATACAAGTTGCCAGCATCGACATGGTAGAAATGATTTTATGATCGCAGCCATATCCTACGATATATGAGCCAGGTGATCGATGCAAAGATCGACGGTAACTCTCGCGTCTTTTTTGTCAAAGGAGACCGGACAGCGATAGTCGATACCGGCGGTCCCGGTAATGAGCGAAACATCCTCAGGGCGCTAAAGTCTGCGGGCATCCCTCGCGAACAGGTAAGCATCATAGTGATCACCCACGTGCACTGGGATCACTGCGGCAGCACAAGCGCACTGAAAGCAGCGTTGAACGTGCCGGTCATGGCGGGATGGCCAGATTCAGTATTTCTTGAAAAAGGAGAGAACTCTCCCGGCATGGATCTTTCACCGACGACACGTGCCCCGGGGCCAAAATTTGAGGCGATAAAAGCCGATGTAGTCGTCCAATCTGATACAAGTCTCCGCAACTACGGGATCGACGCGTATGCGCTCACCACGCCCGGGCACACTGGCGGCTCACTGTCAGTCCTCGCCAGTAACGGGGATTGCGCGACAGGAGATTTTCTCGCCAGCTTGTTTACCGGAGCCCCCGAGACCATTGAGCAGTGCCTGAAAAAGCTGGCCGATGGCGGTGCAAAACGTTTCCACCCGTCACACGGCGCCGACATAGAGGCTTTAACGGTATTAAACATGTTTTTTTCTCCGGAAAAATAATATTTGAGAAGATTAGCCTAAATCACGATCTAGCGATCCGTCGCGTATATTCTGGTAAATATGGGTATCTAAATGAAACGTTAATTATGATCGATCTGTTTTACACGATGATACTTTGCCCTTGCGATGTAGGCGATTTTTCCCTGGCTTTAAATCAAAATTTTTTTATAGTTGACTTGTCATACGAATAATTATCAGATTATTAAGTAAACTTTAAAGACTGGCATATGTTAAAAACGACGAGAAATTTCTCAACTTAAAATTTAACTCCGGGGAACAAAAAGTTTTTCATATGAGCAATTAATTGAATCTGGAAATCACAGCAATATGACTCCAAACAAAATTACCAAACTTGCGAAGATATTATCAGAAGCTTCACATCTGGATGAAACTGATATGTCTATCCTGCTGCTTTTATTATCTGATAGCAAGACCACGAATGCCGAACTTGCTAAAACACTGAAATTTAAAGATGGAAATTCCGTATCTTACCATACACGGACAATGCATCAAAATGGGCTAATTAACCGGTATACTATTGTCCCGAACTGGAAAATGGCCGGGTTCGGTACTGAATTCATTATACTGGCCGAGGCCGAAAATGAAGAGCAGCTGCTCGAGATCGAGAAAAAACATGTATTAATGGCAGATGAATATTACTCAAAGATGGGCGACATCGTGGTCACTCCTATGATCTCCGGCTGTATTATCCTGCAGGATGTATACCATTGTTTTGGCGATAAGACCATGGCGATAATCGTCGGAAGAGCTACATCAGACCAGGATGCCGCGGTTTATTGTAAAAACTACCTTGTCACCAGGTACCCTAATATTAAAATTAGCTTGTTATTAAATAAATATAAGACAATTGATAATTTTATCCTCGATGGACAAGTGGTTAAGAAATTGCAAGAATTTTTCCAGGTCGAGAACGAAACTGATACTTCCGAAATGCTAAAGGAATTGCACGATTTTCCCGGATAAAATTATATTTCTGATCAATATCAAATATAATTTGGGCAATAGATGCATCGTAGCAACTTTTTAATATGCCGACATCAATTATTTTTTAATATTTATTTTATCATAGAGAACTATAGTTGGATATAAACATTATATTATCGATATTATTAATAAATTTTCGTTAAACGAAAATTATAAGTAGAAAATGTGATATATACTATTTTCGTCAAATAAGTCAGCTCTAATTAGAGTCGACCGATTGTGACGATATTTATCCGATTTGGGGGGTAAAAATAATACATAAGGATCTTATTTTTTTAATTTTTTAGTTCTTGTACTTTTTTCGTTGATGTTTGTTAATTATATGATTCGTATAACTACGGTTACCATGGAACACGAACGCATGAAATCCCATAAGCACAAGAATTATTTTTTATATGACAACTGGTATAACGAGCAACTCTGAAAGGATAAATTTATACTCGAATAATAATTTTACGACTAAAGGATCGGAAAGAAAGTATATAATATTTACATCAGCCTTAAATCCGTGTAAAAATGTTCGAATTATCAGCGATCTTTTAAATATTTACTTTTTATTTAGTTCAACAATGAAAAAATACACTATATTAATAATGGTAGTAGCGACATTATATTTCCCAATCAGTAACAATATGACGAAAACATTGTTCAAATTTTTTCAAATATTCATTAATATATTCGATATTTTAGTATATATTATTATTTTGTGCCTTTAAAATCGAAATCTTTATCATATGTTTACTAATATCCTATTATCGGATAGATAAGTGCGTTGATACGATGTGCAAGCACTTATATGGATAATGCAATACCCGCTAACAAGGGACGTTCGAAAACTATAGATTCAGAGACTCCGAATGTTGAGCCAGCGGGTCGATATCCCTTTCAGAAAAAATAATCTGAACTTGTGCCGCCAGTATCTTCTCCACCGATGTATGGCGGCATTTCAATAATGGCCGATGCGTTGATCAAGTCAACCATCGGCTATTACACTATTTTATTAATACACTTTTTCGATTGCAAATAGCAATAATAAATTTTTTATTTGTTACTAATTTTCAAAAGCCTGGTTATCGTGTTCCATGATCGAGTCGTGACCTTCTTTCCAAATTCTTTTTCAATCACACTCATCAATTCCGCCGCTCCTATTCCTGGTTGTTCATATAAAACACTACATACTGTTCCATCTGAGACACTTAATATTTGAAAACCTTCGTGCACCGAGCGGCTAGATATATCTCTATTTTTTATCTTTTCTGAAATGAACGTAACGAACAATCGCGTCTTAGGGGCGACTTCTATACCTTTAAAAGGCTGCCGGGCTTCCAGTTCACGAAGATCAGCTATCGAGCATACCATAACTAATATCTCGTGCCCGAACGACTCTTGTAATTTCATTGCGATTTTTTGTGAAAGAACCGATGTATTTTCCCGAGGCACTTCAAAAAGTACGTTACCGCTCGCTAATAAGGTTTTCACATCACGATAGCCGTATGATTCAAACGCTTTTCGCAGATCTTCCATTTTTATCAGCGTGTTTCCGCCGACATTGATGCCTCGAAGGAATGCGGCATAAGTGATCTGATCGTTCTCCACGGTGATATTTTTCATTATAGGTGAGTTGTAAAAATCAAATATAAACCTATCCCTATTATGTGGCTTTTACCCCGATTTACAAACTAATTCAATATTATCATAAGGATGGAGAACATATTGTTCCTTAAAACGAATAATATTACGAAAATAATCGTATATTATTGAAAATATCTATGAAAAATAGCTTTGTATAGTAATGTTTATCATATCCTTATATAATCATCAATAATTTGCTGGACTGGTACTTTCTTCAAAGTACTATCATACTCCTGTAATAGAACGAGGTATAAAAATGAAGTCTATAATGAAATATTTAGTAATAGTATTATTACTTGCAGCTGTTATGCCATTAATGGCATATATCGGTAGCTCGAATGTTATCGCGGCTGATGCTAGCGCTACACCGACGCCAATACCGTCGAATTATACGATCCAGACCTTCGCGCCGTTGTTCGATTCTATCTTCGGCGTAAGGATCTTCCCCGGCGCTGACCCGATGGGTACATACACTATAAACGTTCCTACCCCATTGACATCAGGAATCGTTACCGGCCACATACTCAATTATAAGTATGGATTGAACTCCGACTATGCCACTGTTTATCTCTCTGATCCGATGCAGGTTAAATCGGATACCATGTTCCTCGGCATTATGCCAGTTCACAAACTCATTGGCTCGTATATTACGACAACCGATAATAATGGTAATTACGAGATCGATAATGTAACATTCGGCAATTATGGTGTATATTACAGATATAACTCATACGAACTGTCCATGCCCTCCGAAATGTATGCTGGCTCTGTATATTTGACTGCGGCAACCCCTCATGGAGTGGCTGATTTAAAACAATGGGGATAATCTTTTACCGGTGACATCTAAATGTCTTTGCCCGGAATGATCCGGGCGAATATCCATTTTTTATATTTTCCGGATATCGGTAAATTTTTTGATTCCTGTTGTTATTGATAGTGCAAATTATTCGGGTGAATGTTCGAAAATCATTGCGTTCACCATCTCGTCTAAGCCCTGAAGGCCTATAATTACATGTTCTATTCGTCCGGCTCATCCATATCTTCTTGTTTATTTGCCATGCCGAATTTTTCCAGAATGGTATGCGTGAATTTGTGCATCATGGAATCCTTTACGATCCCTATCCCATTGTCTTCTTCAGCAACTAGAATGAGCGTATCTCCTGGTTTTATGTCAAACATGGTCCTGACCTCGTTCGGTATCACGATCTGGCCTTTTATGCCGACTTTAACACTGCTAAAAAAGTGTTTTTTATGGTTTCCAAAATGTTTCTTATGGCTCATTTTTTATCCCCCGATTCAAAGATCACTGCCCTGCTCAGCAAGAAGCTGGGTTTCTCCGCTACTTTGAAACCTAACTCATGGGCTATATCGATTGTTTCTTCAAAGTTACTCTTAGGCGGATGCATGATCATCTCCAGGACATAGAGCCTTCCGTCCGGCTTTAGTATCGACTTGATCTCAGCTAAAGTTTTTCTTTTGTCCGCCACCTCATGCATCATGAGAAAAGCCAGGACCAGGTCAACTTTTTCAGAGAGCCCTATCTTCTCCTCTTCACATTTGTGCAGTTCAACTCTTTCTTTGATATCCATTCCGTCGATCTTCTCGCGTACTATTTGAAGCATTCCATCCTGCAGGTCTGCCGCAATGACTTTACCCGATGGACCGACCATCTTTGCGATTTTCGGCGTGAAGAACCCCGGGCCACAACCTAACTCCAGGACGACCATGCCTTCTTTGACATGGTTTTTTAAGATCTTTGTAGGATTATGGACAAATTTTCTATAATTGTTATCGATGCCTGATGCGTTTTCAACAGGCATCGGCCGTTCATATCGTGCCATTGTAAGTCTCCTTGTCTTGTATAACTTGTAATACTTGTAATACATGTTATACTTTTAAGGATTTATATCTGTCGCTCTATATCCGACGTGCTAGCCTTCTCTTAGCGGAGGCCAAAAGGACTACAATCGGGCCAGGTTATGCCTGGATATGGGGACATTGAAGCCTTGAGCGCTCGAAGCATAAGCTTCCTAATACCTTAATTTCTTTCCACTACAATAATTACCATGTCCTTGAGAGCTCGTAGATAAAGCCTCCGTCGGCAGGTTTATCGAGAAAGCACATGAAGACTAAGCAAATAGATCCGATAAAATGATCAAAAGAGCCAGTAAAGGTTCGCATGAGGTACACGAACACCATGTAGCCAACAAAGACTTCTTTTAATAAACGCCCACGTCGGCCTGATCCATGTGCGATAAGGTTCGATTACTGCTAATAGCCGGGCTATTATGTATCTTAAAGATGCTTAAAAAATCGCTATGGATATTCTTTTTTAGAATATGTTCTGAATAAATATATATTATTGAGATATATATTTGCGTCTATGCCTGCTGATATACCATCATTCTTTGAAAACCCTAGCAAGGCAAGCCTTAATTTGCTCTTGCTCATGCTGATCAGTTACACGCCCAAGCATGGATATGTACTCGCACAAGAGATCGAGAAACATACCGAAGGCCGATGGAGGCCTTCACATTCAGCGGTGTATAAACTTCTAAACGACCTGGAGGAAGCTGGCTACATTGCATCGCATGAGGATATGAATGGGGAGCGATCAAAACGAGTCTACCAGATATCGGAAAAAGGTATAGCGTTCCTGGCGGAGACTGAAAGAGATTTCGAGTCGTTCATTGATGCTTTTACCTCAACGCTGCTGGTGGCTAAAGATATTATCAACCCGGACAACATTTCTGTCCTGCTTACAAACAAGGGCAGGGATATCGTACGTAATCTCGACGCTGAAGATCGCCGGAGGATCCTCATTAAGCTAAAGGCCTTTTTAGACAGCGAGCTGGCCAGCGTAAACGAACAGCTAGAATCTCTTAAAGTCGGCAACGCGCCCAGGATCGGTGTGATCAACAAATAGGCATTCATTATCATATATTTTCGTTAATAGCAAGAATACAGGTGGGAGGGGGGTAGCATTACTAAGATCATTAGCATGGACTATGTATTTCCAAAATTAACGTCCATACAGAACGCGTTATTTTACGGTGGGTACTTAACATCGCTAGGATGTCCTGCATTCATACTATCCGAATCCATCCTGCTCAATATGCCCGTAAGCCTGCCGATATTACTCATCTCGTTTTTGTTACCCCTCATTGTCTACAGCTACAATTACTATGGAGAGCTAGAGTCCGACCTGAGCACGAATCCCGAGCGGACTATCTATCTCACGGCAAAACGAGGGTTATTTCCGGCCATCATCGGGTCATATATCGGACTTTTAAGCCTGCTTCTGATATTATATGCAGACTATCGACTAATGGTGTATATTCTTATTTTGATCGTGAGCGGGATCCTGTATACATTAATTCTTAAACGCTTAACTAAAAAAGTCCCGGTTTTTAAAAGTGTTTATGTCTCTCTGGTATGGGCATCCGCCGGAGCTTTCATACTTCCCATCTATTATTCATTTAATGACAACTCGTTTTTCCTATTAATATTCGCCTTTATCTTTTTAAAGGGTATAACAAATGCGACATTCTTTGATCTAAAAGACCTGGTTGGCGATGGGGTGCGGGGATTAAAAACGTTACCTGTCCTATTGGGTAAAGAACAAACCCTAAAATATCTGCATGCAATGAACCTCATCGCCGTTATACCATTGATCGCAGGCGTATATGTCGGGCTAATTCCAGTATACGGCCTTTCGCTGATCGCTTTCTGCCTTTACGACTATTATTACATAAAAAAGGCCGAGATACTCGATAACAGGGATCTCCGCATCATTTCTTATGCGCTTGCGGATGCTGAATTCATACTCTGGCCGATCATCCTGATCATTGGCAAACTACTATTTCCATGACTCAGGCTCGTTTGAGCAATACATAAAAGTTTTCGAAGATCTCTTTCGCGGTCTTCGTTTTCATCCTCTTCTTTTCGAGTATATTTTGTAGCATTAGCGATTACATATGATACTTGATGGTTTCGTTATGAGTGATTCCTGGATTGGCGCCGGCTTTTATATTTCGGCGGCACATGTGCTAGAAAATCATATGCAATTTGTAACATGTTTTGAAAAATCATATTTTATCGTCATACATTTTGATAAAATATATCTTACAGCGGCATAAATAAGATAAAACGTGTATTGCAGAGCGTCGGCTTGATACTCTATAAAAAGCGGCTGGAAAGATTAAAATATGCGTAATTATATAAAAACATATAAAACAATCTATAGTATATTTCTTATTGTGGGATGGAACGGATTGTGCAGAAAAATAAAATGACGGACACCATGTCCGTCATGATCTAATGATCATCTTTCCCATTACCCTCAACCATCACCTTCCTGGTGATGGCTCAAACGGCGGCGGTGATGACACCGTCGCACTACCCTCAATAATTACCCGTAAAAACGATATTACCCTCCAAAAACGATTATACCCTCCTTTTTTAATATTTCCGAATGGGCGTGATATATAAAATTAACTAATTTAAATTGGGCTATAATACGATGCTGTAATTAACAAACTATACTGCACCATACTGCCATACATATGTTTTTATGTTTTATGCTAATAAGAAAGTTGAAAATGCTATAGAAATAATATTCAAAGTTCGGTCTATTGATAATACGATTTTTCAATTTATTGACAACTTTCGTGTATTTTATCATATAATTCGTGTTTTATGAGACTAACGCTTTCAAGTAAAAACGATAATATAAACAATGGATGGCTATGGCATATAAATCAGTTAAGGATCTAGATGTTATCGATATGAGGATCATCGAGCGGCTCTCGCAGGATTCAAGCTCTTCACTTGCGGACATCGGAAAAGATCTCGGTGTATCGGCTTCCACTGTGCATAAGCGTATTTGTGTTCTAAAAGAAAACAAGATCATTGAACGATTTACGATCGTGTTTGACCCGGAATTATTAGATCTAAAAACAATAGCATTTGTAGGCATCGAGCTTCAGAGAGACGCATTAATGGGCAATAAAAAAGATGAGGTATTAATGAATCTCTCTCGTATGCCTTTTGTACTGGAAATACATGAGACGCTTGCACCATTCGATCTCCTCTTAAAGCTGAGGACGAATAATGTTGAAAAGTTACGGGATATTATTACGAACATTGCGTCAATTGACGGTGTTATGGCAACCAACACGATATTGACAACCCACAGGGTCATGGAACAATTTATTAAGATTCCGGAAAACTAATGTGACCTTATTTGGCCATGGCAACACGGCTACTTTTTATTGATCGTATCTGGTCATATGTTGCTTGCGGAAGTGCGCGAAGATCAAGCCGCTAAGTCTTCGAAGATGATCAAGCGCACGAACTACACATAGGCCACGAGTGCTTCCCTATAATTCGTATAAAACCTTAACAAATATTCCGCTACGTTCACCCATCGGTTTTAGAGTAACCCCAATACCGATCTTATTCTCATTTTTTAAGATCATGATATTCATTTTTATAATATTTTTATCCTGATACGAAACATACTTTCTGACATGTGTTCGTACTTTTTCGAATTGTACTACTTTTTCCTCTTTTACTATTTTCAAAATGGCTTCCTTGATCTGGGAACTATTGTATTTTGTTGAGAACATTTTTGACCCTGTACAGATCTTATCGCAATAGAACTGTTCGCGGCGTAATAAGATCTAAATTAAATATGATCACCATTCGCGGTAATTGCGCTATATCCTGGATCATCCCCTTAAAACGCTCGCCCCGCGAGGTCTTAAGATCGAAAAAATCGTATTACGGCTTATGGATCATTTAAAAATAAAAGCGCCGATACAATAATAATAGGTGCCGTTCACTTTATCTTTTGAACAGGCTTGTCGACACGGTTTCCCGCAGTGGTCCATCCTTTGAGGCCGTCATCATAAGCGTAGACGTACTTGGACCCTAAGCTCATGAATTGTTCCGCTGCATCGTCACAGAGCTTTGTCTGGCCGGTAATACCCGGACCATAGAGAATGATGTCCGTACCTTTATCTAAACTTTTTACTATGGGCATGAGCTCGCCGTCAAACATGTTAGAGGCCCCGGGTATGTGGCCTTTCATAAAGGCTTCCTTATCTCGAACGTCAACAAGCACATAAGGCCTGTCTCTCTTAATACGTGATTGTAATTGTTCAGTATTTATTTTTTGAATTTTAAATTCCATAAATATTCCTTCATTTAATTAAAAAATATAAAATATTATTAATAATTTTAAAATTATATTTAGTATATACGGGCATTATGAGTATATAATATTATGTTTTATGTAATATCGGGCACATCCGCCAATGTCTTTCATGTATGGGCCATGTGCACACCGGAAATGGGGTAGCATAGTGCAGGATGGAACCGGAGATAAACCGGAAAACTGTTTATTGTGTCCATTCGTGCGACGGAACATAAATTTAAAAATACCATTTCAAATATATTAGCGAACGCCATAAAATAATGAGGCGATAGCCGCCCCCTGCTGTCTCTCTAATGGATGTTTATAATTACTACTACCAACAGGATCGAGCACACCAATAAAGCTACCAGGTCTACTACCCCGAAGGCCGCCAATATCCAGCCGAAGCCTATTGGCGCGATGGTTTTTTCATTTCTCATTTAATCTCACTCCATAAATCTATAGTAAAACTCTTGAAGATACCGAACAATTTGTTATCAGTTCTTCATTATGATCTTTGAGCGCCCGGATAACTCAGTCTATAGTTATCCATGGGAGAGACGCTCGTTCATTTATTCGTCATCTATTTATGACGTTTTTACCCTCTGTATCGGCATCAATGTGCCAGGAGCAGCATCCCTGGTAGGAAAATCGTGCCGCCGAAAACGAACGCGACGATAGCGAGGATCACAAAGATAATGACCAGCCACTTTGCTATTTCCATGCTGAACCCTGCGATGCCCCTCGCACCAAAGATATAAGCGACCAACGCTAGTATGAGGAACAATACAGCTAATCCGATAAGACCATCCATCGGATCACTCCCCTCTAAAGAAAATAGACTTTATTACTACTTGTTCAGCGTTTTGTTTTTGAATTTCTAACTCCATAAATACTACTCCAACTAATTAATAAAAATAATAATTTTTTAATATTTTTAATAATTATATTTAGTATATAAAGGGGGTTATGAGTATATAAGCGTATGTTTAGCATACATAAAGTTATAATACAACTGACAGGTCTATAAATAAAGCGCATTGCGCTGGTCTATTTATCCATAAAACGTTAGAATCTAAATATATTATTTCCTTTAACAATTTGTTCGCCTTCGTATTGATATGTCAAAATGCGGTAAAGCGAATAAGCATAGAGATACATCAACATATTGACACCCTTGATGGGCATTATGTTCAATTATTTTTATAGAAACCCTGATTGTTTAAAATAGCGCGATCCATTATCCATGAGAAGATAATTAGTGAAAAGTGGTGCTGATATGCTTATTTACAAAACTATGAAAGTCGACGGCCTCGACATATTCTATCGGGAAGCCGGCTTTAAAGACTCTCCAGCGATCGTATTGCTTCACGGCTTCCCCACTTCCTCGCATATGTTCAGGAATTTGATCCCGGAGCTGGCCGATCAATTTTATCTTGTTGCTCCCGACTATCCGGGGTATGGCAACAGTTCGATGCCGGGTGTCAATGAATTTGAATATAGTTTTGACAACCTTGCCAACGTCATCGATAAATTTATACAAAATCTGGGCTTAGAGAAATATAGTCTCTACGTGATGGACTATGGCGCTCCTGTGGGTTTTCGCATCGCGGCTAAACACCCGGAAAAGGTGGAATCACTCATTATTCAGAATGGTAACGCCTATGTCGAGGGGCTCCCCGAGTTCTGGGACACTTTCAGAGCTTACTGGAAAGATCGCTCGCCGGAAAATGAGGTAGCTATGCGTAAGCTCCTGACGATGGACGCCACGAAATGGCAGTATACGGACGGCGTAAGAAACACGGGATCTATCAGTCCCGATACATGGAACATGGATATGTTTTTCATGAGCCGTCCAGGGAACGATCTGATACACCTTGAGCTGTTCTACAGCTATGGTACTAATCCTCCCCTGTATCCGAAATGGCAGGCATACTTCCGCGATCATCAGCCACCGACACTGATCGTATGGGGTAAAAATGATAAGATCTTCCCCGCGGAAGGCGCTTATCCGTATAAGCGGGATTTAAATAACCTGGATTTCCATTTGCTCGATACGGGGCACTTTGCACTCGAAGAAGACGGCGAGATCATCGCTGATTATATACGCAAGTTCATGGCGAACCGGGTAGTACCAGGAATTGAAACGACAAGAGCCGAAGTGAAATAGGGCCGATCACCTGAATGATCTCCACCTCCATCCAATGTAGATGGCGAAGATGGCTGCGATGATCGTGCCCATGACAATGGCAAAGATCTGCTCGAAAGAATCGAGGGGATAGAGGCCGAACATTACGAGTGTGATGCGTCCGATGATATCGGCGCCCAACAACACAATGGCAAGCGCTGCCGCCCATTTTTTCATGGTCAGGATGAGCAGGCCGGCCAGGACATAGAAGCCGCCGATGGCAGTTGCTGCGTAGGTGAAAATCGAGGTGTCGGCCGTGGTGATGCCAAAGAACTGGTGAGTGAAGCCTGTCACGACTTCCGCCAGGCCGAAAAGGATCATCAGGATCGCGGCTATGGCGATACCCGGGGAGATTCTTCTTTTATTTTTATTATCTGTCGTATTGATCATATTATCCCTCCGTCTCGAAATTATCTTTACTTGCTGCGGTGCTCTTGTTGAGATGATTGTAGGCAACGAACTCCGGGGCCAGTAGAGTCGAGATCCTATCGAAATCATGGGCATTGATCGTATGCCAATAATTATCGACAATTTCCCTCGGCCCCGTAACCTTCCCACTTTTATCGGATGTCATTTTTCTTTCACTCCAGTATACTATTATTTTACTATATTAACGAGTTAAAACCCAAACGCTATATATATGTTTGGATATAGTAAAGAATAACTTTACTAAATATCCTGATAGAGGCATCCGCATGGTTCAGATACCAAAGCAATTGATCGACGCATTGACCGGGCTCGGTCTTCTAGAGTCCGAGGCGAGAATATATACCGCCATCGTACTGCTCGGCAAGGCGGAAATAAAAGACTTGCTGGAATTTTTAAGCCTGACAAAACCAAGCATATATGCTGGCACTCGTTCTCTGGAAGAACGCGGGCTCATCATGCTGACAAACCCTAAGCCCGCCACCTACCAGGCTATACCGCCGGAGGTCGCCTTGGATCTGATAATGGCTGCGCTTCGAAACCATAGGGAAAAAGCATTATATTTCCTTCACGACCTCGAAAATGAATATAAAAAAGATAATCCGTCGACTCCACTGTGGTACACTTTAGAGAGTAAAAGCTTTGAGTCTAAAATAATAGAAATGCTGGATAATGCCAGAGAAAAGATATACTGCGGTACGTCGGGAAAATATCTCGATATCCTTGAAAAAAAAGCCCGTACTAACCTTAGCTTTGAGATAAAGATATTATCCAATGACAATTCGATTCAAAAACGATTGGAGCTCGTTTTTAAGAAGAACAGGGCAGATATTCGAACTATTAAAAAAAGCCAGGCTCTGAACATTATTGCGGACATGGAAGCCGCAGGCCGGCCTAATAAAAAACAAACTATGGTCGAAGCTTTGAATAACCTGAACTTTGATAATACCTTCGTACTCATCATCGATGATAGTGAATGCTTTTACATTCCGCCTCTGCCTGATGAGCCTCTCAACGCCATGGTGACGAAAAATAAAGCCATGATCTTGAATGTAAAATTAATGATGAGGATGCTGGATAGATAAGATAGCTCAATTGATTATATGCAATATTAATATGAGGTTTAGATGACGCGATGGACACAGATCGGGCATACAAGCAAAATGGCATCGTTTCATAAAAGTCTCGGCTACCCTGCGAATGGGAAAGTGCCTGACTTTATACTACAGAAAATCATCGATCAAGACGAGGGGACTACGGTTTTCGTTAATGATCGCGAGCGTATGATAACCGCCCTAATGAAGAAACGAGCCAAGTTTGAACTGAAGGTTAGAAAACAGAGAAAATGACCAACAGGCAAAGGATCGGCATAACGTAGAATAATTGACTTTCATCCGGGATAATGGGGTAGATCAAATCGCTGTATGCGAATCGTATTTATTATGTGGCCATGACCAGGATATGGCCAGATCATGGTTTTAAATGCCTAAAGCTTGGTTTCTGGCATATATACTGCTGATTTATCGCATGTGGCTATATGTTCCCGGCAGATATTATGGTGTTTCGGGAGTATGACTTTTTGGCTGCACTTTCTTTGATCATACATAACCGTGAATTGGTCGTAATTAACGACATGGATACGTTCGCCCATTATTATTGCTATTCCAAAAAACAAAGGCCAGGCGTAATAATACCCGAAAAGAATAAGATAAGTAGAGAAGACGAAGATGAGATCGGCGATTCTATTACACCGGTAATTGAGAGCGAGAGCCTTAACACCATAACACCGGACGATGACATCCTTTAATCGTTTGAGCAAGCTAATTCATCTATGGTGACTGATATTGCTATCGGTCTGATAAATCTTTTTTAATCAGTTATTCTTTGAATCCAGGTTGATGATGATAATTTTTAAGCATTTGTTAATGTTCTGTCAAGTCCCTGGTTGATACAATATTTCATTGCGTTGCATCGATGACTTTATTTTACTATCAACCAGGGACTTGACAGAACCTATACCAGTTAGCATAATATATTGCGTTCATAAGCAAAAACATATAAAAAATCGTGATCCGAACCTATTGGGTTGGAGGGTAATATCGTTTTTAAGGGTAATTATTGAGGGTATTAGGCGGTGAGTTTCACCGCCATTATTTGAGAGTCATCACCAGAAGGTGATGTTGAGGGTAATGGGTAAGGTGATCGTTTGATCATGACGGACAACATGTCCGTCATATTTTACTACACAATCCGATCCATCCCACAATAAAGAATATATTATAGATTGTTTTATATGTTTTTATCCATTAAAGCATATTTTTATCTTTCCAGCCGCTTTTTGTAAAGTATCAAGCCGACGCTCTGCAATACACGTTTTATCATCTCTATGCCGCTACAAGATATATTTTATCAAAATGTATGCCAATAAAATATGATTTTTCAAAACATGTTACAAAATGCATATGATTTTCTAGCACATATTCCGTTGGCATATATTTGCCTGTACCAATCCAGGGATCTCTTATCACGAAACTATCGATAATGATCCATAGATGCGATCATATAACCGATATTCAAAATGGACTTGCATTATAATTATACTTAGCAGTATTGTTCCGGATCTTTGCACTCGTAGCCTATATTCTAGGAGCGAGAGGCATTGCCGGATTTAGCATGCAGATCGCAAAATGGCTCGTAAAAATCTTCGTAGTCCTGGCAATCGTCGTGTTCCTATTTGGTGGTAGAATATTTTTGGCAGTCCCGCTATTGCAATATGGATTATGAGCAAGGATATAATATGAGAAATGCGGGCTAAAGCAGCCCGTCTATTTTTTACCAGGTGGAACGATATCGTAGAAATTTCCCATCGTCTCTTCGAAACTACGAACGGGCTGTCTATTAAGCGAAGATGTGTCGGGACGATGGCGGCAAGGCAAATACGGCGATGCCTTAGATAAAGCCTGCTGCGACAGATTGATCGTAGATGCACAAGAATACTAGGAGGCTAAGGTCGCTAAAATGATTGAGCACACGAACAACGTTTCTCATGAAGCGCGCGAATCATACGAAGATAATGAAGATTGTTTTAGGTAAAGCCTCCGTCGGCATGGTGAAGACTTTTATTGCTTGATCATGAGTGATCGCACACCAATCCTTTGACTAATAATGTATCGTCTAGCAACAATTTTTAAATAGGGTTAACTCTGTTTTATCCTTATGCCAATATTCAATGTCGTAGATGAAGCGATCATTGATGCCCCGCCTGCGGTCGTCTGTAAAGCGATTCTGGATGAGTGTGCAGGAGTCACGCACTGGTGGATGCCCGATGTAGAAACTAACGTCATAGGAAATACTACATCCGGTAAAGAGGGTATGATCAGCGATATAAGGGTTCACCGTACCGGGAACGCAAGGTTTACCTGGAAATTAACCAGGATCGTGGATGGCCAGTTGATCGATATTGAGTACGGCGGTGACTTCGCAGGAAATGGGAAATGGACATTCGAGCCTGTGGACGGAAAGACGAGGATACGATTTTACTGGATAAACATACGGCCTAAAAGATTGATGTTCGTTCTCATAGCACCCTTCATTAATCTGGGGAAATCCCATTCCGAGGTCATGCAGACAGGGTTCAAGTCATTGAATAATTATTTGAATAAAAAGTAATTCTGTTAAAAGAGCTTTCAGGTGGCCCGGCGAATATTCGCATATACAGGACGTGCCCGACTTCTTTCCGAAATGCGAATATTAGTTGGTTTATAGCGTGAGAGATACGATATATACAAACGAACTAATTATTAATCGATTATTGTATATTGGACTTGATCGTGTTAATGGATTCGATCATTTTTTAAATCTTTTTTAAATGTTTATGGTAGCGGCACATTACCATCCTTTTGCACCGATGCCTCATCATAAACAACGCGGCGATAATACCGTGCAAAGATGTGGTATCCTATACATGTCATAATAAAAAGCATCCACGGCAGAGCGAGAACGATCAGGCAGATACAATATATCTGATGGATCGCGAGCCAGAAAATAAGCATTATTGGCACCAGTATCATTAGTTGAACTATTAGATTTACAATAAATGCGATGATGAAATTTTTCGGGTGATCCAAAAATATTTTCAGGCCATTTCTGGGGTCGATCGCTTTACTTAGATCCGATGTGTCGGCCAGGATCATATATGAAATATACAATAGTGTTGTTAGCGGGAAAGTGGCGACCAGGAATATCATGTATAAAACGATCCTTAAAATGGAGCCTGCTGGATTATTGTGAAGTCCAAGGTCAACAGCGAGTATGGCTATAAAATATATGATCTCAACGATAAATATCATTACACCATATATAATGCTGATAATAAATGCTCTAAAACCGTCACTTAGCAACCCCTCAAAGTCATTCCAGGCCGGCATTGTTTCATTGTGTTTAAGGGTCTCGCGGCCGATGCGGACCCAGTAGCCGAGAATAAATGGTATGCCGATCAGGATAAAGCTGAAGAGGAATACGATACCGCCTATGATGATCGAACCTATGTTCGTGAATGGATATCTTAGCGAACTGATGATAATATCCACTGTGCCGTCTTTTTCTTCCACACTCATACCCCCAAAATATAGTAACCGCTTGTTTTTAATAATTTACATATTATTCTATTTAAAATTTATGACATTTATGCAATTTTAAGATGATAATTTTGTAGCAATATCCGGAACAACAAGACAGTTCTGATTATCGAAAAGAGTTATTTGTAATAGGGGATCCGGGTCTACCATATACCCGGAAACAGGCGGTATTGTACATATTGCATATACTCTTTATAGCCAGTCAGCTCTTTCTGTAATGCCTTGTCCTCCAGGCTCGTGCGTATGATGAGGAGCATGATGCTGATGGCTACCGGGGCTAAAGCCCAGAAAGATCCCAGCATCAATGGCATAGCCAGGGAGTAGACGATCATCCCGAGATAGCCCGGGTGGCGTATACGCCTGTATGGCCCGCTATTAGTAACCGTATGGCCTCTGTCTTCCTGAATTCTTACGATCATAGAGAAAAAGTCATTACTCACCATCGCCCAAAAAAAGATGGTATAGCCAGTAATAAATAATGCAGTACCTGCCACCTGAACAAATAGCGGGGCATGTCCGGGCCAGCCGAAGCGCATACTCAGCCCGGCGACAAGCGCCGATAGCAGTAAGAATAGATTGATGGCATTGAGTATGGCCATGTCCCATTTTTTAGTCCCTCCCTTATTACTGGGGTTTTCTATACGCTCATTAAGCAATGAAGGGTTTATGATGAAGATCACGGCTAGTATATATGCCAGTCCTGTTCCTAGAACTGCCCATGCGAATATCCAGTCCGTACGGCCTGATGACACAAAAAGGATCACGCCGAAAACCATTAACGGTATGATGTTCGAAATAAGGAATTTGAAGCGTACTCTCGTATCATCGGACATTCCTCTTTTTATTACCTGCTTATTTTCTTCCATAACATACCCCTTAAACGCAATAATTTTTAATGCCCGTTTTTATGATTATCCCACTGTAATCGCTAATATATTAATACATAATATGACAATCACTATATGAACGATTTTAGGGACAAAATAATGTTTCATAGGGGGTAAGGGTATTCAAAAGATATTATCTTTGAAAATATTGTCATTTCTTTGTGTTGCATTATTAGTTACTTCTCTAAATGTGTTTATACTGCCAGCCCGATCAAGTTCTGGCGATATCAATAATTTACATATTATTTCCGGCACGGGCGACTTCTCAAAGATCACGGAAAATCATACAATCATAGTATCTCCCGGACAAGAAATAAACGGATCTGTGACATTATCAGCACATAATGCGTTCCCGGCTGGCTGGGTCGCACCTCTGATCGGGACGCCATCCTGGGGCGATAAGACCAGCAGCTGGTGGCTCATTTATAGCTCGCTGCCCGTGGGCGATTCCACCAAAAGTACCTCCGTCGATATAACAGCACCTCAGGAGCCCGGCGTTTATCATATTATTTTTGCATTCTCTTGTGAAATGACCGGCGATCAGGTCGCTTCCGCGACCGATTGGCATGCGGGCCATGACGTATGGGGCGATGGAAACGATCTGGCAGACCTGAATTCCACTCAGGTATGGGAGGCACAGCATAATAGTCTGTTACCTATCATCTGGCTGTCCGCCGATGGATATTCGCCGGCATGGACTCCGATAGATGCTATTGATATCCTCGTCAGCGGAACTGCCACTGGAACCGCATCACCGACAGCCGTACAAAGTCCGATTGTATCTGTCGTGCCATCAGTGCCTGTTACGCCAGCACAAATAGCACAACCAGATATGCCCGAACTACCTCCGGCTATACCTACAATACCTCCGGCTGTGCCTACACCACTATCTGTTTCTGTATTACCGATTGTTTCGACATCGCCTACTCCGACCGTGTCGCCAACAGTATCGATATCACCGACCGTCGTGCAAAAACCGACAGTGACCATATCACCCGTAGATGTACAAAAACCAGCCGTGGTGCTAAGCGACACGGATAAACTTCTCCTGACCGCGATCGTCATATTTGCATTTTTAGTCTTGATCATCATAGGCGCTTTATTTGTAATTTTTTATGTGCAGGGAAAGCCGTCTAATAAGCCTACAACTTCAGGGTCCAGCGTCAGCCAAAGAATGGAACTTCCGGCAAAATTGCAGAATACGGATATTGCTAATAAATTACGCTCATTGCAATCTCAGCGGAAATATGGTATGATCACGGATCAGGAATTTGAAGATAAAAAGCGCGAGATACTGGAGAAATAATAAACTACCGTGGCCTGGTAAAAATAATAAATATCTTCAGCTTACCCGCCTACGCTTCGATCTGGGATATGGCTGATCGCTATGTGAATATGTGTCGAAACTACGGGGAATATTGTGACTTTTAATATGCGAGTATCTGGCGCGAGTATGATCATGCTAATGCACTAAGAATAATGGGCTATGTATACGGAGATAATTAAGAACACCTTTTTAATATCTATGTACCCAATATAATTTTAAATACTAAGCAATTGATTATAATGCAATGATCGATCCGTTTGTCAAGCTTACAAATTTATTGATAGATGGTAAATTTAAGCCTGGCGCACCAAGATTTGATCCCTCGCGCATATATGACGTGTTTATATCAGACAAAGATGTTGTTACGTTCAATTTTGTTTCCAGCTTCATACAGGTGCCAATGAGCGAATTGACGATGGAAGAAGCCAGAATTGTTTACGATTATTACATAGCTAATATGGATAAAAAAGAGAACGAGCTGAAGACTGCAATTGATCCGAGGCCCTGGAACGAGCCAACCTGGTTATTAAAGTCAAGTTATTATATTACTCGGGGAATATGTTTATTCGTCCTAGGTATAACCATTATATGCGTTTTTATGTTTATGTTAACCTCGGTAACAAGCCCTAAAGCACCGGTCAATCCGGATATTACTGAAGCTATTAATATCGCTATGAGCGATCCATTAATCAAGGATGCATCTTCTCATAGCACTGGCCATTATACTCCTTTTGCTTACGAATCGCCATCTGAGAACATCGGTCGAAATACTACTGATAAATTAATGTTGGTCAACATAGACACATATACGGTTAATCCTGATAAAACTACGACTCCTGGCTATACGGTCCTTGTGGATCTGACCACTAAAAAAGTCCTTAGTATTACAACGCTGCCTAATTTAACGAATTATGATACCGGGCTGCATATAAAAACGCGTAATTTCACTGGTTAAAAGATATAACGATATTCATTTTTTTGTTACTCATGCGTCAACATGCTCGCCTTCGCTTCGATGCCCATTGATATATGACGCGATGTCTGGGACCACAGCGACACAGTGAACACAGCGTTATTTTCGCATATTACACAACCTATAATAACAATAATTATGATAATAGTTTGCCAAGGGATTTCATAATGGACGAGCGTTTAGATATCGTATTGGATATTGTGGGTATAATCGGTCTCATTCTTGCTAGGGTCATATCTTTCAATATCGGCGGGGTATATACTGAGGGGTTAATATGGATCATAGTCCTATCGCTGGTCATCTTTATTGTTAGCTATAATTCACTGAACCGGGTGCTTTCCAATCGTGTTGATATATCAGGCAAGCTTATTGCAGGCCGCCGATATGTACAGGTAGCTAATATCGTAGTTTTAGTCTTCTTAGTCCTATTCATATGGTTCTATGAAATAGGAGCCTTTGCCCTCATATTAGGGTTTGTGCCGCTTGGCTTCATATTGGCTTTATATACGAATATGAAAAAAATATTGAATAATTCATCCCTAAGTAATAAAAAGCCTGATGGCTATACCGAAAATACATTAAAACGGTCCGTAACGGAGGATCATATTTTAATCATATATTGCTACGTATTTTCAATATTATTATGGATATACATGAATGGCATATTCTTACTGGGTTTAATTTTATTAATGCTCCTACTGATGTTCTTATGCTTTAAGAGCCTCAAACAGGTTGCCCATAGAGCTTAATTTTTCGAATGAAAATTGTATGGCATATGTCATTTTTTGGTATAAATCCAATTACTAGATCGATAAAAAAGCCTTCTGCGGCTTAGCGTAGGCACACGATGAGAATACAGATATGACTGGGAGCAAAGAGAGATAATTGAAAATGCCTCCGACAGTCTGTTGATGGCTCGTAGAGTTTTGGGCGCCCGCCTTCGCTTCGATGCGACGAAAGGGCCGACAGTTAAGTGAAGATGCGTTTAAATATATTGACACAGAGATCTAGAAATTTCGCATATGATTTTACAAAGGATTAACTTCCACCATCAAAGATAGAGTATTGGTGATATCATATTCAGGATAATACCAGTAGAGGATATGTCGAGTTAGATGAGCTGGAATATAGCCTCGACTTGATAAATAAGCACAAACGGGAAATGCGAGACGCGATAGATACGGCACTAAAGGATGAAGAAGTTAGACGTAGATTACAGATCGCTACGGAAAATATCAAATATTTCTGTCAAGAAGTCGGCCGGATCCATAGACAACGAGCAGTGCATTAGCATCTTGCGACGATTTTAGATAAAGGAGTATATGATAAATAAATTATTGATAGTTTATATTATTATTGTTTTCACCGTGCTTTGGCTTGTCGTCGCATGAAAATATTTATTTGTACTTATTTGGAATAGCGGTCTGCTGTTGACACTTAATTTCATTACATATATTAACGACTTTATTTCATCATCAACTGTAGACTACATAGAACCGCTTAGTCATTCACGCCACAATTGTCCTTTATGCGATCATCCGAGACCTAAAAGCTGTCATTATGTAACATTATTATATAAATGTAGCTATATTTTTATTTGTGTGGCGCGGATTATGCATACTATGAATAAGGACTTTCACTGGCTGCAGTTGCGAAAGTTTGTATCGCCCGAAATTGTATTCGGGGCTGGGGCATTAGAGCTGGTGGGCCGTTATGCTAAGAATTTCGGCGCGATGAAAGTGCTCGTTGTCACTGGCAAGCATATCATTCAGCTAGGGTGGACAGGAAAGGTGGTCGATAGCCTTAAGAAGGAGGGACTAGAATACGCGATCTTTTCGGACGTCACGCCGAACCCGCGTGCGGAAGAGGTGATGCAGGGCGCCGAGTTCTATAAAAATGAAGGCTGTAACGTGATCGTGTCCGTGGGCGGCGGCAGCCCGACAGATTGCGCGAAAGGCATAGGCATCGTTAGCGCTAACAGGAAACATATACTGGAGTTCGTGGGTGTGGACCGTATCCCGAAACCGGGGCCTCCGCTCATCTGTGTCCCGACGACGGGCGGCGCGTCGGCTGACGTCTCTCAGTTCGCGGTCATCACGGATGTGAGGAATAAGACGAAAGAGACCATTGTTAGCAAGAAACTCGTCCCGGAAGTGTCGCTGATCGATCCCAATACCACAGTAACGATGCCCCCTGACCTGACGGCACACACGGGCGTAGACGCATTCACCCACGGTGTCGAGGCATATGTCTCGAATGCCAGTTCCCTGATCACGGACATATTCGCATTGAGCGGTATACACCGAATATCCGGGCACCTGATTCCGGCGATCCGCGAGCCCGGGAATATGGAGCATAGAGGCCTGATGATGGAAGGCAGCATGGAAACCGGCCTGGCCTTTTCGAACGCGAGCCTGGGGCTCATGCACGCCATGGCGCACAGCCTGGGCGGCTTTTGCGATATCCCTCACGGAGAGAGCAATGCATTGCTCCTACCTTACGTCGTGGAGTTCAACTACGATACGGTGCCGCATTGCTACGATAAGATCGCCGAAGCGATGGGCATGAAACTGGAGGGAGTGAGCCGTAAAGAAAAAAAGAAAGTCCTTATCGACATGATCAAATATTTCCTGACGGAAGCCGGGATCAGGGAGACACTCGGACAGTTAGGCGTAACAAAAGAAGATATCCCCGAGCTCGCCAGGAGAACAATGAAGGACGTCTGCGTGGTGACAAACCCGCGCACCGTGAGGCTTGAAGATGCCATCGCAATATTCGAGGAAGCACTATAACGAGCCAGAGAAAGGCCTCGAGGAGTTACGTGAAAAGATCATCGGCCTCGGGGAGGAGTCTTTCCGTAAGAGTTACTACCCGGAGCTCCAGGAGAAGCTCGCGGACCTGGAGAAGTATAAGGCCCTCCTGGACCAGAGTAACGACGCCATTTTTTTGATCGAATCGCCGTCCGGAAGATTCATCGATGTAAGCAAGGCCGCGTGCAAGCAGCTCGGCTATACGGCCCGGGAATGCCTTGCGATGACCCTATTCGACCTGGCACCGGGCCATACGGAAGACCTAAAGCGAATAGTTTCCGGAGAAACGGAATCGCTTATACTGGAAGCCATGCTTCGAAAAGGCAGCGGTGATCTTGCACCTTATGAGATGAACATGCGGCGGGTCACTTTTCGCAATAAGGACTATCTGGTCGTGGTCGCCCGGGACATCACTGAGCGCAAGCGTGCAGAGGAGGCGCTCCGGGAGAGCGAGGAGAAGTTCCGGCTGGTGGCCGACTTCACCTATGATTGGGAGTGCTGGATTGGCCCGACCGGGGATTTCTTATATGTTTCGCCCTCCTGCGAGCGGGTCACCGGCCATGGCCCGAACGAGTTTTACCGGGACCCGGGGCTGCTGCTGAAGCTGGTACACCCGGATGATAAGGCTGCGTACGAGCACCACCTGGAGGATCATCTCATTCAGGGTGCCGGCAGCAGCGGTATCGACTACCGCATCGTGACGGCGGGCGGCGAGACGCGCTGGATCGCTCACGTCTGCCAGCCAGTATATGGAGATAACGGGGAATGGCTCGGCCGCCGATCCAGCAGCCGTGACATTACAGTGCGTAAGCAAGCGGAAGAAGCGCTCCGGGAAAGCGAGGAGCGTTTCCGTGCTCTGGCGGAATCCTCCGCTGCCGCGATTGTCGTATACCAGGGTGAGCGGATCGTATCGGTTAATCCGGCTGCCGAGCGGATCACCGGGTATCCTAAGGACGAGCTTCTTATGATGAAACTCATCGACATCATCCACCCTGATTACAAGGCAATGGTCCTGAAACGCGCCCTCCGTAGGCAGCATGGCGAGCCTGAGCCCTCCCAGTACGAGACGATGATTTTCACGAAGAGCGGCGAAGCTAGATGGGTCTTGCTATCCGTCGGCCTCATGTTGTACCTGGGAAAGCCGGCGGGGGTGGTGACCCTGCTCGACATTACCGAGCGCAATCGGGCAGAAGAAGCCCTGCGAAAGAGTGAAGCCCATCTCGCTAAGTCCCAGGAAATCGCCCATCTCGGTAGCTATAACTGGGACCTTATTCATAAAACGGACGAATGGTCAGACGAATTGTATCGTATCCTGGGCATAAGGCCTGGCGAAGTAAAGCCATCTCTGGAAGCCTACATACAATTCGTATACCCCGATGACCGGAAGACGGTTAATAAGCACCTCGATGATATGTTTAATAAACACGAATACACCGGCGGATATGAAGTCCGTATTGTCAGACCGGATGGCTCGATCCGCTGGACCCGGCTCGATGGTGAGTTCGCACTTGACGAATCGGGCAAAGTCGCCCGTATATTCGGGACCATTATGGACATCACTGAACGCAAGCGGGCAGAAGAGGAGCTGGCCAGATCGAAACGCCAGGCCGAACTGTACCTGGACCTGATGAGTCACGATATTACAAATATGAACCAGGCTCTGATGGGCTACCTGGAGATGATAGACATCATGCGGGAATCGGGAGAGATCGATAAAGCGCTTATCGATAATTCGATCGAGGTCATCAATCGCAGTTCCAGGATGATCAGCGACGTGAAAAAGCTCACCCAGCTACAGGCAGGCAAGGTTCCCTGGAAAGACATAGATGTATGTAAAATTTTATCAACGGTGAAATCCCGGTATTCAAGCGTGCTGAATAAGCGCGTTACCATCAATTATACTCCATGCGAGAACTGTATTGTCAGGTCTGGCGACCTGCTGGAGGACGTGTTCGATAACCTCGTAGCTAATGCTGTCCGGCATTCCTCAGGGCCGGTGACCGTCGATATTACCGTTGATCGCGTGACCCTGGAAGGACTTGGATATTACCAAATTACCGTCGCCGATGCCGGGCCTGGAATCCCCGATGATCTGAAGAAAAAGCTTTTCATGACCATAAAGGAGATCGAAGTCGGAGAAAAGACCGGACGAAGAGGCTTCGGTCTATATCTGGTCAGAACGCTGGTAGACTATTATCACGGGAAAGTATGGGTCGAGGACCGAGTGCCGGGCGACTATACGAAAGGCGCCAGGTTCGTCGTTATGCTGCCAATGGTAGAAAGGTAAATTATTTTCTGGCAATATAGCTGGGTTTTTCCAGCAGGATAAAAATAGGTAAGCCGTGTCAGTTCTTAACCTACCGACATGGCTATTTTACATTATACGAAATACTCTTCCCCGAGCTTCGGCGCGTACGCCTTTACCCCTATCTCCTTCGTGATCCATTCGGCGAAACCGACCGTGTTGTCCCCATGCCCATAAAACATATGCCCTGCGACCTTGTCGCACATATGCTTCACGATCGCTTTCAGGATAGCCTCTTTTTATTATATACATAAATAAGAAACCCGTCCGTTTTCTCGCTAGACTAATATTGAGTTTACGGATTGTTATAGGGTGTTTATATACCGGTATAAGCTAATTTTCATCAGTCCTTAAGGATCGCTGGTGTACCGTGCGCCGAGATATTTTATTTATGGGCGGATTGCTTCTGATGCTCATCGTTGCCGTAATTTTACTGATCATTAGCATGTCGCCGGGTCAAATACGCGGGCATCAGACCCTTTATGAAAATACATCAACTAATGCTGAGTTTAGGGGCAATAACATTACCCCGGAAATGTTGTATGCGCCGTTAAATGTATCAAAACTGGCATATCCGTTCGCCTATGAACTACGTAAAGGGCCGATGAGTGTCGAGGAAGCCGCCAACCTTGTCCGATCATTCGCCAATGATTCTTCTATGGACGTCACCTATCTAGGCAATACGTCAGCTTATTTTGGCATTATATACAATATGAGATCAGGACAAAACTTTTTCAGCGTTAATCCGATGACAGGGCAGGTCTTATCAGCGTCTACAAATGATTCTCCCGACCCGAACGTTTCTATCGGCATGGATGAAGCAAGATCAATTGCGACCGAATATGTCCGTAATCATTACAAGGGCTTTGACTCGATGAAGAACATGACACTTACCGATTCCGTGCTGGAAGACCACGGTGCTGGCGGCAAGGACTATGCTGTTATCTGGAACGAATATATCGACGGCGTGCAGACGTTTAATATGGCAAATGTCGTAGTCGATGCAGATTCGGGCAAAGTCACGTACTACTGGGGCGCGGATCTTCCGGTGCCGGCTCTCCTTGATCACACGATCAGCCAGGAACAGGCGATCTCAATCGCCCTATCCCGGCTCGGCAACTATGACACGGGCGATCTCCATGCTTACCTGACGGACAACCGGACCTTCGATATGTCTTTCATCGCTGAACCAGCTTTTGGAGATACTGCTTTTAATGCGACCATAATTGACATTACAGCTAGCCAGCAGTTCGACCTGGATAACAATTTCACCCAGCGTCAGGCATGGAATGTCATCATAGATGAGATCCCTGCGACGACTCATGACATTAACGGTGATCACCAATCTTATGATGGACACAGATATTGGATAAACGTCGACGCTGGCACAGGTGATATTATCAGTGTTGATCGATGTCTTTGATCCATATCTGCGCCTATTCGAATACGATTAAAGAAATAAAATAAAAAAACGTTTTTCGGGTAATTCACCCTTGCCAGTTTATTGGCTTACGCTGATTTCCCAGCCATCGTTCCCGCTTGTAAATGCCTGTATGTAGTAATCTCCTGCAGCAGGTATGGTGATCGTCTTCTGGGACTGGTAAGTCTTCTGGGTGGCATCCACGGTCACATCACCTGATGATATGACTGCATTTGCATTTGTATCGATGACACTGATAATGCTACCTGTGGTCCCATCCTTCAATTGCAGCGAGAAAGCCGACTCCCCGGTGCCCGGCCCCTTTATATTAAAGCTCGCAGATCCAGCCTTCAACGTGATCGGGCCCAACGCTTGTTCGCCCTTACCTGTATACGTCTGCGGGGGTGTTACGGGCGTGCCCGTGGGCAGCTTTGTAATAGTTATGGTATATGGTCCATTGGCTTTAATGCTAAACGGTGCCTGGCTGTCTGAGCTCCATGATTTGACTTCGGTTTCCACATACCATCCCGATGTCTGGAGAGACGGGTCCTGCCGTAAGTATTCGTTGCCGGACCAATCAAATTCTAAATTGCTGTCCTTGGTCTGGACCGTAAAGAGATATCCGCCTTTTGTCATGGCGACGTTAAAGTCTCCGCCCTGGGAGCCTGATATTGTCGTCGTCTGTCCATTGACCGCCACGACCGGTGCTCCGGATGGATCTTTACCGCTAGTGGCCGTTGTCGTTGCCGCTATTGTTGCCGCTGTTGTTGTCGTCGACGTACTTGCCGTAGGTGACGCCGTAGAGCTCGAAGAAGTACAACCGCTCAACACTACCGCTAAAAGCGTGATCATTAATATAGAAATCACAAATAAACTATTCTTGTTAATAAATAACCCTCCATAAAATAAGCGTATAAGCTGCAACCATAAATAAATGTATTTATAAAATATCTGCGTGGTGATAAAAAGCTATTGAGTAACCTCGTGAAAACATAAAAAATATGGCCTCAACGCGCTCCGATATTAATTATCTAACAATTTACATCACATTATCAAATATATCCGATTTATTTGTAATTTTCGACAAATATTAATTCTTTATCGTAATCTTTATAATATGTTCATATTATCATAAGTAGTCATCAGGATTGATGCCTTCTTTAAAAGTGCTTTATTTCCTGATGCAAAATGTGGAGGTATTTATATGAAGTCTGTAACGAAATATTTAACAATATTATTATTACTGTCGGTTGCTCTATTTTGTATTGGCAGCTCAAGCGTTACCGCAGTTACCAGCTCGCCGTTAATGTACAATAACACGACATTGACCATCGCTCCGTTCTATGGGCCAACTTTCGGTGTGCATATCTTCCAGGGCGCAGACCCGGTGGGCACATACTCGATCAACATTAACCCTAATTACGTTTATGTCCCGCATCAGATGAGATAAAGCGCGTAATCAATCGCTGACTAACAACTAGTATCCAATGTCGTCGTCTACTGGCCATTAGTTTTTAACTGGTGATTGCAGCTAGGCGAAAATGGCCTTTGCCCGGAAGGATCCGGGCAGGCTGGCTATTTTTTATCTAATTATAATCGGTTTTAAAACTGAATTCTTACTCATGGAATGACCGGCTTTTGCCAGACATTAATCCGATCAAATTGTCCCAATGCACCCAGGACAAATGGTCCGTCCCTTTATCACACATATGTTCGACGATCGCTTTCAGCTATAAATCGGCATTTTATCTATATTTTTTCGTGATGAGCTATTTCGGATCTAACTTCTTCCATTTTTGTTATAGCATGCAATATTGAAAGACATTCTTAAACTCTATTTACCTTTGTTTTTCCATTGAAATTCACTTGTATAATTTTTTATTAAACTGATATATCTCGTTTAATCCGAATACCAAAAATACCAGCGATAATGCCCAAAACCGCGGGCATAAATCCGCCTCCTATCAGTATCATCACAATGGCTAATATAATTAAAACTATGCCGCCATTTTTCCGGTTAATAAATACCGTAGACCATATAATAAAAATAATTGAAAATATAATGACAACTATTCCTGTTACTAAAAGATTGGGAATTATTGTCATTGCAATCCAGCCTGTCCATTGATCCGAAGGCACATTTAATAACGATCTTCCTGTATTAGCTTCAAATAGTAAGCCTGTGACCTTATTATTGCCATGAAGGATCTCACCATAACCATGAAGTGCACTAATTAAGCCGGCAATAGTTCCTATCATCGATGCTGCCAGCCTATTAGTTCTCACGATTTGTTTTTTGTGACGCAAAGCAACCCATATGGATTCTACTATATTCGCCAGAATTATCACTATGACTAAAGAAAAAGCGACAATCTGTAGAGCGACATTCTGTAGAATTCCATCGTCCATGTTTACTTAACAAATCCCCTAAAGTACTTAACTATTTTTATATTTTTTTATGAATGGCAGATCTAAGATATTTACATAAAACGAGAGAGGTAATTACTATTGGTCTGACATTTATGCGTGTAAAAAATAGTATAGAAAAGATTTACCTATAAAATATTATCAGCAAATCTTTCCTCAGATTATACGAAATACTCTTCTCCAAGCTTTGGCGCGTACGCCTTCACGCCAATTTCCTTGGATATCCAGTCCGCGAAACCAAGTGTATTGTCCCCGTGCACGCAGAACACATGCTCCGTCCCTTTGTCGCACATATGCTTGACGATCGCTTTTAGCTCTGTATCGCCGCTGTGTGCCGAGAAGCTATATTGTTCGAGCTTGCATCCCAGCTTCAGCATTTCTCCGTCGACTTCCACCGTATTGGTCAGCAGCGCGTTCTTTCCGTTCGTGCCTTCGACCTGGTATCCTGTCAATATCAGCTTACTCTTCGGGTCGTTGTACATCTGCTTCAAATACGACAATACCGGCCCGCCGTTGAGCATGCCCGCCGTAGTGACGACCACGGACGGTTCACGTAGTACGCTCTTTCTCGCGCCCGGCTGCACTCTTTTTGCGTTGCCGTATGCGGACCTGAGCCTTCCGGGGTCCCTTACGTATTCGGGGTCGCTCAGGAAAATGTCCGTCACTTCGGTGCCCATGCCGTCCACGTAGCAGCGGATGCCGTATTCCTTCAATATCAAAAGGATCTCCTGCGTCCGGCCGATGGCAAAGCACGGTATGATCGCATTGCCGCCGATATCCAGGGTGTGCCTGATGGACTCGATGAACTTCGTTTCCATCTGCTTCCTGTCCATGTGGTCCCTGCCGAAGTACGTACTCTCGATCATCAGCGTCTTCGCGTCCGGGTAGTGGATCTTTGATCCTTTTAACAACTGCGTATCCGAGTTCTTGATGTCACCCGTGTACAGCAGAGTGTCGTCGCCATATTCTACATACGTAAGAGCGCTGCCCGGTATGTGGCCCGCATCGAACAGTGTGATCGTATAGTCTTTCGTCTCGTACGCGTCTAAATAATCGATCTCCCGGGTATATTTCAGGAGCAGCTGCATGTCGTGAGGGTCGAAGGGCGCCATGTGGCCTTTCTCCGCGATCTCCAGCGTGTCTTCCGCCAGCAGCTTTGTCAGGTGCTTTGTCGGCGGTGTACAGAGGACAGTCGGCTTGATGTCCATTAAATTCGGGACGACGCCGCAATGGTCTAAATGGCCGTGAGAGACGACCACCGTCTCAGGCTTCGGGTTACCCTGGGGGTACTCGGGCGGATCCGATGGCTTGATACCGTAATCCAGAAGCACCTGGTCATTGATCATAAATGCCGAACGGCCTACTTCACGCGATGCACCACAAAACTTTATCTGAATGTCTTTTTCCTCCGTTATGCCAAATATTTAATGAGAATGAAAAAAGGGGCCATAAAACCTTTTTTACGAAAGATAACCCTTTTCAATAAGGCTTATATATCCCTTTCTCTCTCTAGATATATAATTACGAAATGATTTCTGTGGCATGCAAATATATAAACATTCACTTGTGCCATGTCATCAATATAAAATTAATCGACGGAAAACTATAAGTGCAATTGACACGATTTTAAGAGACCGTCAGAGATTGGTTCTATAACTGTATGGTGAGCGCCGCAGCAAGTTCCCTCGATGCATGCCGATCATAAAATAAATGGCCCTGTGTACCGTATCAATGGGGCCGGACAAAGGGCTCGTAGCTCAGTTAGGTAGAGCGCCTGGCTTTTAACCAGGCTGTCAGGGGTTCAAATCCCCTCGAGCCCGCTCACCCCATTATGGGACTGTTTTTTAACTGGAGGAAGGCAAATTGACCAAGAAATTCAATGTATTGGAACATCAGCTGGTGCCGGAACATATCATTTTAAACGAAGAACAAGTTCAGGAAGTTTTAACGCGCTACAAGATCACCAGGGGACAATTGCCGAAGATCAAGACCTCTGACGTCGTCGTGAAGCAGATCGAGGCCAATCCCGGTGACGTGCTCAAGATCGTCAGAAAAAGCCTGACCGCTGGACAGGCTATATCGTACAGGTTAGTCATGGAATAATAACGAGAGGGGATCCTAGTTTGTTAGACCGTAGAGAATTAAGTAAGGCGTATTTCACCCGCAAAAAGATCGCACAGCATCATATTGATTCATTTAACGTTTTTCTGGACCAGGGCCTGCAAAAAGTCATTGACGAGCAGGGATTTATCGAGACGGACATCGAGGACGTCGAGCGGAACATCGAGCCGGTAAAAGTCAAGCTTGGCAAGATCCGGGTGGGGAACCCGGTCGTGCGTGAAGCTGACGGTTCGGTAGAGCCATTGTTCCCGACGGAAGCCCGTCTCCGTAACATCTCCTATGCAGCGGAGATCTTCCTGGAAATGAGCATCGTGCGCGGTGAAGTCGAAGAAGAGGCCATCGAGGTCAATGTCGGCCAGATGCCCATCATGATCGGCTGTAATAAGTGTAACCTCGCAAAGCTAGGGGCCGAAGATTGGGTCAAGAACGGTGAAGACCCGATGGACCCGGGCGGATACTTCGTCATCAACGGTACCGAGCGTGTCCTGATGACGTTAGAAGATCTAGCACCGAACAAGATCATGGTCGAGTTCGATGACCGCTACGGTGACCAGATCGAGGTCTCCAAGGTATTCTCGCAGCGCCGCGGGTACCGTGCCCTCGTCATCGTCGAGCGTGGCCGTAAATCTATATTAGAAGTCTCATTCCCGTCCATCTCGGGCAGGCTTAATTTAGTCATGCTCATGAGGGCGCTCGGGCTTGAGACCGACCAGGACATCATCAACGCCGTCTCTGAAGACCCCGAGATCCAGAAGTTCATGCTGGAGAACCTGGACGAAGCCGAAGCCGACACAGTCGATTCGGCGATGGAAAAGATCGGCAAGCGTGTCGCAGCCGGCCAGGCTCGCGACTATCAGATGAAGCGTGCTCACTACGTAATAGACCGTTACTTACTGCCTCACCTGAACCCGGAGAACTTCGAGCGGATCGGCGAGAACGACGATAGATTAAAAGAGTCGCGCATCAACAAGGCTTACTTCCTGGGAAGGATGGCGGAAGCCTGCTGTGAGCTCGCGTTAAGGAGGAGGTCATCGGATGATAAGGACCACTACGCAAATAAAAGACTAAAACTCGCAGGCGACCTGATGGAAGACCTGTTCCGTGTATCCTTCAACCGCCTGACCCGTGATATCAAGTACCAGCTCGAGCGCGCCAACATGCGTAACCGTGAACTGTACATGATCACAGCCGTGCGTTCCGATGTGTTGACCGAGAGGCTCATTCACCCGCTCGCCACCGGAAACTGGGTCGGCGGCAGGACCGGCGTCTCGCAGTTACTGGACCGTATCGACTACATGGCCATGTTATCTCACCTGCGCCGTGTGATATCGCCTTTAAGCCGCGCTCAGCCTCACTTCGAGGCTCGTGACTTGCATGCGACCCAGTGGGGCCGCATCTGTCCTTCGGAGACGCCTGAAGGCCCCAATTGTGGCCTGGTGAAGAACTTCGCCATGTCCGTGGAGCTTTCGACGGGAGTCGAGGATAACGAATCGATAAAGAAGATCCTGCTTGAAACGGGAGTACAGCCACTGTGGAGGGCAGTATAATCATGAAATCCAGAATATTCGTGAACGGCGCGCTCGTGGGGACCCACGAGAGCCCTGTTGAGCTGGTAGAGAACATACGCGAAAAGAGAAGGCAGGGAATCATCTCTAACCAGATCAACGTTGCGTATCACAAGCTCACTAATGAAGTGATCATAAACACCGACATGGGCAGGGCGAGAAGACCGTTGATAGTTGTAAAGAACGGCAAGCCCATGGTCACCGGTGACGACATCGAGCAAATGAGACACGGCGAGCTGTCCTTTGAAGATCTTATCAAGCGCGGTCTCATCGAGTACATCGATGCCGAGGAAGAAGAGAACACGTTCATAGCGATCGACGAGTCGCAGCTAGTCAAAGAAAACACCCACCTGGAGCTGGAGCCGTCTCTGATATTAGGCATCGCAGCAGGCATGATCCCCTACCCGGAGCACAATGCATCGCCAAGAGTGACGATGGGTGCGGGCATGGTCAAGCAGTCTCTCGGCGTCTCGACTGCGAACATGAAGCTAAGGCCGGACACCAGGGGCCACTACTTACACTACACGCAGCGCGGTCTCGTTGGGACACAGCCCGAAGAGGCCGTGAACGCCAACGGGAGGCCTGCGGGCCAGAACTTCGTCGTAGCCGTATTATCCTATGAAGGCTACAACATTGAAGATGCGCTAGTGTTCAACAAGGGCTCCATCGAGCGCGGTGTCGGAAGATCTCACTTCTTCAGGACAACCGAGGGTGAAGAACGCAGATACCCCGGCGGACAGGAAGACTCGTTCGAGGTTCCCGACGCCGAGATCCGTGGCGCCAGAGAATCAGAGTTTTACGCCATGCTGGACGAAGACGGCCTCGTCAATCCCGAGACTGAAGTCGGCCCGAATGACGTGCTGATCGGAAAGACCAGCCCCCCGAGGTTCCTTGAGGAGCCGACGGACCTGGGCGGCATCACTCCGCTAAAGAGGAGAGAGACATCCGTCACGATGCGAAGTAACGAGAAAGGTATCGTGGATACCGTCATATTGACAGAGACGCAGAACGGCAGCAGGCTTGGAAAAGTGCGCACCCGTGACCTCAGAGTACCGGAATTGGGTGACAAGTTCGCATCCAGGCACGGCCAGAAGGGTGTCATTGGCTTGATCGCACAGCAGGAGGATATGCCCTTCACCGAGAACGGCATGATCCCTGACCTTGTGATCAACCCTCATGCAATCCCGTCTCGTATGACCATCGGGCACGTGCTCGAGACGATCGGCGGTAAGGTCGGCTGCCTCGAAGGCAGGTTCGTCGACGGCACCGCATTCAACAACGAGACCGAGGATGAGCTTCGCTCGGAATTCAAGAAGTACGGCTACTCGCACACGGGCAAGGAGATCTTCTACGATGGCATCACCGGCCAGAGGATCCTTGCGGACGTGTTCGTTGGTGTAATTCTTTACCAGAAGCTGTACCACATGGTATCGTCCAAGATGCACGCGAGGTCAAGAGGCCCAGTGCAGGTCCTAACGAGACAGCCGACGGAAGGCCGTGCAAGGGAAGGCGGTCTGAGGTTCGGAGAAATGGAAAGAGATGTCATGATCGGCCACGGTGCCGCCATGGCTCTGAAAGAGCGCTTACTGGATGAATCTGATAAGGTGTTCGAGTACGTTTGCAACAATTGCGGCATGGTCGCGACTGAGGACAAGAAGAGGAAGCTCATCTACTGTCCGAATTGCGGTGCGGACACCAATATCTACAAGGTAGAGATGAGTTACGCGTTCAAGCTTCTGCTTGACGAAATGAAGGCACTCGGCATCGCGCCGAGGCTCGAGCTCGAGGATGCAGTCTAAGGAGTATTTATCATGACCGCCCCAAAAAGAATCAAGAAAATAAAGTTCGGTTTATTATCTCCTGCCGAGATCAGGAAAATGAGTGTTACCAAGGTCATCACGGCCGATACGTACGACGATGACGGCTATCCCATAGATATGGGACTGATGGACCCGAGGCTGGGCGTCATTGACCCCGGCCTGCGATGCAGGACCTGCGGCGGAAGGCCGGGCGAATGTCCGGGCCACTTCGGCCACATCGAGCTTGCGGCCCCCGTCATACACGTGGGCTTTGCCCGCTTATTAAGAAAGATCCTCATGACGACCTGCAAGAAGTGCGGTCGCCTCATGCTCGACGAGAAAGCCAAGACTGAGTATCTCCGGCAGATCCAGACGAACATCCGGCTGGGCCAGCCGGTCGACGAGATCGTCAAGAATGTCTTCAAGGAAGGAAAATCGTCCACCTGCCCGTATTGCGGAGAAGAGCAGAAAGAGATCAAGTTCGAGAAGCCCACCGGCTACATCGAGGACGGCCACAAGCTAATGCCGACCGATGTGCGCGACAGGCTCGAGATGATCCCGGACGAGGATATCATGGTGTTCGGCATGGACCCGAAGAACGCGAGGCCCGAGTGGATGGTGCTCACCGTATTGCCGGTGCCTCCTGTCACGGTCCGCCCGTCGATCACGCTTGAAAGCGGCCAGCGATCGGAAGATGACCTGACCCACAAGCTCGTGGATATCATCCGTATCAACCAGCGTTTCCAGGAGAACCGCGATGCTGGCGCACCCCAATTAATTATCGAAGACTTGTGGGAACTGTTACAGTACCACGTTACCACATACATAGACAACGCCGTATCAGGCGTCCCGCCGGCAAGGCACAGGAGCGGTCGTCCCCTAAAGACGCTGTCGCAGCGTCTCAAGGGTAAGGAAGGCCGTTTCAGGGGATCATTGTCGGGTAAGCGTGTCAACTTCAGCGCTCGTACCGTCATCTCCCCCGAGCCTAACCTGAGTATCAACGAGGTCGGCGTACCATTAAAGATCGCTAAGGAAATGACCGTTCCCATGACGGTCACAGCCTTCAACTTAGAAGTGGCGAAGGAATTCGTTAGGCGTGGTTCTGATAACCACCCCGGTGCAAATTACGTTAAGCGTCCGGATGGACGCAGACTGAAGGTCACCGACAAGAACGCAGGCGAACTGGCCGATGCACTGGAAGTCGGATGGAAGATCGACCGTCAGCTGAAAAACGGCGACATCGTACTGTTCAACCGTCAGCCTTCGCTGCACAGGATGAGCATTATGGGCCACTTCGTAAAAGTGATGCCGGATAAGACATTCAGGCTCAACCCGGCCGTTTGCGCACCCTATAACGCCGACTTTGATGGTGATGAGATGAACTTACATGTCCCCCAGAATGTGGAGGCCATGGCAGAAGCCAGGATCCTCATGCTTGTCCAGCAGAACATCCTGTCCCCCAGGTTCGGCGGCCCCATCATCGGCGGCCTGCACGACCACATCTCAGGCATATTCTTATTGACCAAGGGCTACAGCCTGTTCACAGAGAACGAGGCGCTTGACGTATCGAGAAAGGTCGGTATCCATGAGCTGCCGGAACCCGCAGTCAAAAAGGAAGGCGTGAATTACTGGACCGGTAAGCAGATCTTCAGCTTAATTTTGCCGAAGGACCTTGAGATGAACTACAAGGCCAAGATCTGTGAGAACTGTGACTCATGTAAGAAAGAGGAATGCGAGAAGGACGCATACGTGGTCATCCGCGAGGGCGTGCTGAAATGCGGCACCATCGACGAGAAGGCCATCGGCGCATTCAGCGGTAAGATCGTCGACCGTATCGTAAAGACGTACGACGATGAGACCGCCAGGCACTTTATCGATAACGTGACCCGCCTC